>NZ_AXAL01000002.1 GCF_000472785.1 Mesorhizobium loti CJ3sym | reverse complement strand
TCGAGTGCCTTCGCCGAGGGTTATAGAAGCGCTCGATGTAATCGAACACATCCGCCCTGGCGTCATCCCTCGTCCTGTAGACCTTGCGCGCCGTGCGCTCGGTCTTAAGCGACGAGAAGAAGCTCTCCATCGCAGCATTATCCCAGACATTGCCCGACCTGCTCATTGAGCAGGTGATGCCGTGATCGGCCATGAGCCGCTGGAACTGCTCGCTCGTGTATTGCGATCCCTGGTCTGAGTGATGCAGCAGGCTGTCAGGCTTGCCCCTGCGCCAGATCGCCATGATCAGGGCGTCAGTGACGAGCTGCGCCGTCATCTCGGCCTTCATTGCCCAGCCGACGACACGCCGAGAGAACAGGTCGACGACAGCGGCAACGTAGAGCCAACCTTCCGCGGTCCAGATGTAGGTGAAGTCCGCGACCCACTTCTGGTTCGGCGCCGATGCCTCGAATGCGCGGTCGAGGAGATTGTCCGACACTGCGGCTCGCTGCCCGGTGTCCTTCGGCAGTCCACGGCGACGAGGCCGGGCCCGCAGACCATTCTCCCGCATCAGCCGCTCGACACGATGCAGCCCGCAGGAAAGACCCTCGGCCAGAACATCGTGCCACACACGACGCGCGCCATAGGTGCGGTCGCTGCTCTTGAAGCTTCGGTCGATGCGGGAAACGAGTATCTCGTCATGCCGGGAACGAGCGCTGGGACTGCGGTTGAGCCAGGCATGAAAGCCTGAGCGGGACACATCCAGCGCGTCGCATAGCCATGCCACCGGCCAGATGTTCCGGTGCCTCGCGATGAAAGCGAACCTCATGTCACTTCTCTCGCAAAGTAGGCTGCGGCCTTTTTTAGGATGTCGCGCTCCGCCTTGAGCTTGGCCACTTCCTTGCGCAGCCGGTCGATCTCCTGCTGCTCCGGCTTCATCTGCCCATGACCGGGGAAGGCATGCTGCGGATCAACGCTGGTCTCGCGGATCCATTTGCGCAGTACATTCTCATGGAGATCAAGATCACGGGCCGCCTGCGCCACCGCTACGCCCCGATCCTTCACTAGCCTCACTGCCTCAAGCTTGAACTCGCGGCTAAACTTCCTTCTCTGCATTTCCACTCTCCAGTTCCGTTAAACACCTTATCTCGGTGTCCACGAAACCGGCAGCAGGCCACGGGGCGGACTTCCGCCGTTGGGACGGCTCTACTGTTTCTGGAGCGGCTGGTAGCGCCGGAGCCATCGGTAAGGATTCGCGTACAGGGCGCTCTCTCAGCCAAGTGCCACGATTGCGGGCATGTATCGCATCCTCCTCGGCCTTCAACTCGACCAGGCGCGCAATAAGTGTCCCCTGCTCCGTCCCGATATCTTGCAAGCGTCGATATTCCGCGCCGTGCATCTTACCGCACCGGCGTTGCTGTAGTGCCTTGCGCAGTCGCCTCCGGGAATGCCGTATCGAACTGCTTTAGAGCAATCATGATGATGTCCACGTCGTGAAGCATCCCGGTCTTCCGGCGAAGGCGCGCAACCACTTCGCGCAGTTGCGGCCGGATCATTAGGTCCAGAACGATGCGGCGCTGCGGCTTCGACCCGTCGGGTTTGATTTTAGTGATGGTCATTATTCAGGCTTTCATTGTTGGTTTGCAGCGCGCGCTTGTAGCGGTCATGCGCTGCCTTCTCCCGCACTTCGGCGGCATTCAGCTCGTGCCGGAACGGGGAATTCTTGTTGGCATCCATAAAGGCGCGGTAGGACTCTGTGCGGACGTTTTCGGCGAATAGCCACTCGTCTCTGCGGCGTTGTAGCTCGTCCGCTTTCGTGGGTGGCGGTGAACCACCCACATTATGACGCGGATCTTCCATCCCTAGAAAGGGATTTCATCATCGAATGGCGCGCCTTCGGCCGCCTGCTTAGCGACGGGTGCCGCTCCTGCGACCGGGACGCCATTTAATGCCTTCCACTCCGGCGACTTCGCGATGATGTCACGGATACCATGCGGCAGGGCGTCGAACGTCGCCTGGTCGTACTCATCGAGCGAGAACGCGATAGGCTTGTTCACCGGCACCGGTGCCGTCAGATTCTTTTGCAGACGGTTGATGCCCTGAATCTTCACCTTGCCCTTCTTGTTCAAACCCATCTTGACCATGCAGGGCACCCCGAGCATTAGAGCCCAATCAAAACCATCAGCCTCGAACTCGGCAATCTGCTGCTCGGTGTAGGGTGTTCCACAACAGCTCTCCATATACTTCCGAAGCGTCGCTTCCTCATGGAATGAGGCGGTGAGCCACGCAGACACAAGGAACGGCTTGCTAGGGTCGATCTGGCCCAGCTCGTCAGTCATGAAACCGGAAGCGTCACTGTCCACGCTGTCGCCGTGAAGCTCGCAGCCGAGCATAAGCTGGCGCTTGTTGGACTTAATGCCCTCCCACTCCTGCTCTTGGGTTCCTAGGTCTATTACGCGGACACACACACCCGCGAAGGTTCCAGCTTGCGGGTCTTGGAAGCTCCCGCCGCTGCTGGTCATTTTCATTTTAGCCATTTGCGGCTCTTCCTCTTAGTTGATGTTCATCCCGCGACGCTCAAGCATCCCGGTGTCGGCTTCGATATTGTAGCCGCGCTTGCGGACGGCCTCGACCAGTGCTGCCGGGCTGCGTTCGGCGGACAGCCGGTCAATCAGGTCGACCAGCTCTCCCACATTCTCGTTCCAGCGCCTTTCGTTTGCACGGGCTTTAGCCTCCTGCATGATTGTCACCAGTGATGGCATCCCTTGTGTCTGCATGCCTTATTCCCTCCTATTGGTTATTGGGTATAAGCATGGTGAGGTATATTCGACACTATGGCAAGCAATACTTAAAATATATTTCGCGAAACCTATTTACACTATTATAAATACGGGTCAGCATCCTATTACTACCAACCAATAAGGAATAAAGACATGACCTATAACCCTATCAAACTACCCGATACGTGGCGCGACCGCTTGGCGGATTATGCCTGGGCAACCTGCGCTGGCCTGCTGCTGGCCGCGTTGGCGATTTAGTTAAACCAGTTCAATCAACACAAAGACGGAGACGTGAAATTTGATATTATGCACCGCTTCAATGGCGCGGTGGTTTTTGCAGCAGAGATTAATTGCGGAGACGATGCCAGCTATTCCCTCAAGCTAGGGATGGCAGTCCGCGCGGCGCTAGCCGCGAAGGCGAACCTGTCGAAGGCGGACCTGTCGTGGGCGGACCTGTCGAAGGCGGACCTGCGCTACATCAAACACGACATCTGGGGAATCCTGCTCAACGCCATCCCCGAAGTGCCGGCGCTCCGCAAATCGCTTATTGAAGGCAACGTGGATGGTTCGACCTACCACGGTCCTTGCGCGTGCCTGTGTGGCACTATCGCTAATGTGCGCGGCTGCAAATACCGCGACATGGGCGGAATCCAACCCAACTCAGACTCCCTAGCCGAGCGCTTCTTCCTGGCTATTCGTAAGGGGGATACGCCGACCAATAGCCAGCCCGCAAAGCTGGTTGTTGAGTGGATTGATGAGTTTATGGGCCTCATCGCTGCGGGCACCAAGGTGCGTCTCCAAGGGGAGGCAGGCCGATGAGACACGTTCTATCGATCTTGTTCATTGTCTCGGCAATGGTGAGTCTGACCATTATCGGCGTTGCATTGGCGATTAGCTTCTCCGACTCCCATTTCTGCGAAGGAGGCCGGTCATGAACCTCGGGCAATTCTTCGCTCTCCCCGGCTTCATGCTGGGCAAGCGCCCTCTCCCGCCTACCGAACATCAGATGGGCGTGCAGGCCCGTGTCATCGCTCACCTGGTCAAGCACGGGGTAATCGACGCCCGCACCGTGCTTCACATGGGCACGACCGACGCGCACAAGATGTTCACGCGGCTACGACGTCAGGGGTATCTCTACCGCGCCGACAATCTTCGCGGGCATTTCAAGGTGCCGAACCATTCCGGGCGCGGTCACTACCGGATGCATTACTGGACAGGCAAGAAGCCCGGCGAACGGCGGGCGGTTGTCCGTGGCCGGCTATAATTACGAAAGCAAAACACTGCCAGTCCACAGGCCTGACAGAAATGTGCCGACGTTAGCCATGGCCTTTTCGTACCATTTGCGCTTGGCGTCGTCAGAAGTCATCGCATGCAACGCCAGTAGGATGCCGCCAATGGCTAGCCCAATAATGCCGAAGACATAAAGTCTGTTCGCCGGTCTCAGATACCATGGGTCTGGCTGCGTCGCTGGCGGCAGCCGCTTCTTGGTCGCAGCTTCGGCCTTGGATATTAGGGATAACGTATCAGGCAGGAAGGTTTGCTCGTGGGTTTTCAGCATTTCCTGCGAACCAGACTTAAGGGCCTCCAGCTTCGCCGAAGCGTCCGTAAGCGTTCCCAGAAGCATGAACTTTGTTTTCTCATCAACGGTCTGATTTACCGTCAGCGCCTCAATACCGGTTCGCACATTGGTCAAACTCGCTATCACAGCCTCGGCCTGCCTATTAGCTTCCTCAACTTGGCCACTCAGATCTTCGATAACCGCCTGATTGTCCCTGAGGTCGGCAATCAATTCGCTCCGTGTCTGGGGCACTTGCGAAACCTGATATGCTCCCAGGAATGTCAGCGCCAGGCCTAATCCTAAAATCAACAGCGACCTGGCGAGCTGGCCACTGCCTGATGCTGGTTCCTGCTGGTAGACCGCCATTGCCCGTTCCCCCTCTGCAAATGACCGCGGAGGATGCCATGAGAAGGGATCAAGCGAAAGCCGCCCTCCTTCGCCAGATTGAAGGGATCCCCCGCTAGGTGCCGGAATATTGGAAACCCGTCGGACAGACGCCGAATATGTTCAGAGCGCCATAACGATCATTGGAGCGCTGAACTTCGTGGAATTTCTGTCGACCAGCGAGCGGCCGGCGACGTTCAGTAGACCTTCAGGAAAATCGTGTTGGGAAGCGCCTTTAGTCTCGAACATGCTCATTTTTTCGAGTAAACGACTGGTGCCAAGTCCGATGGGGGGCTGGCTTTACGATCGGGCGGTGGAAATCCATGGCGGACGATACCTTAGTGATCTTCTTTCAGAATCATCGACCATTGCCAGTGTCCGAGTTGGGAAAACTTCTTGAAGAACTTGGTGCCGATTACCGTCGGGCTACCGGGGGCGAATTAGTTATTGCCCGTCTTGAGACAGGATCGACCTGGATGCACCTGCAGGACGCGCTTAGTGCCTTGGGAGGTGGTGCAGAGGCGGTTTCATCTGTGCTTGCGGCAGGGGAGAAGCTGTCCTCATTCGCAAAGCAGGTGAAGAATTTTCTCAATTCCTCGAAACTGCCACCAACTGAAGGAGATGCGCACCAGCACCAATCGCCGGTGATGAAATCGGCCGAGAGGATGGTCAAGATATCAGCGGAGCAAGGGGCTGCCTTCGGACTGAAATACAGTCGCGATGATAAGGGAGAGAGCATCGAGATAAACCTCCAGCCCGGCCAAGCTTCAGTGATTAGGGAAAACATAAAGTTGCAGCGGGAGATGCGGAAGGATTCGACCGCCCTGCGCAGGATTACATCAACTCGGGCCGCCCAAATTGCGCCACCGACGGACGAAGCGCAGGCTGAAACCGAGATGTTTCCAGTGCCGCCGCTGGGTATCGACCAGAGTGATGAAGCAGTCCTGGCTTGGATCAAGGTTATAAAAGATATCGGCTACGCTCGCTTGTTGCCCTCAATTGCCAAAGATTTTGAAGCTCAGGGGAACCTTGATGTTGCCTCCATCATTCGGAAACATATCTCGGCGGACGATGGCACCCTCCGCCTAACCTAGGTCGGCGCAACGGTTACAGATCATGAAGAAGGCCCCGCTTGGGGCCTCTTTTCTATCAGGTATAGCGCTTATTGGAGGGCGGACTTCGAATTGAGGAAGTGCTCGGCGTCCGGTTGGCCTTGGCTTGGTTGTAGCCCATGTTTGCGACGCCAAAAATCAAGTCTCCGACGTTTGCGATAAAAACCATAGTATTCTCTTGCGATTGATTAAGTGGTTTAGCGTCTCGCTATTCCTTATTGGTGTCAAACGTAATTGTTGGCGGGTGGCTGCTTATGCCGTAGGGGTATAAGGGTGAATACCTCTGTTGGCCGCCCTCTCGTCACGCTCGAAGATTTAGCCCCTAATTGGCGCGACATCATGCACTCCATCTATGGTGAGGGTGGATGTGATGCTGAGGTGAAGGTTGCACTCGCCATTGAGCCAGCCCGCGCCATGAGCAATGGGTTATGGGACGATTTGCAAGAGCGCGAGCCCATATTTTCGGAAGCCGTAAAGGAAGGTCGCCAGCTTGCTGAAGCTTGGTGGGCTCAGGCTCGCAAGCGCGGCATCTTCATGGGCAAGGACTTTAACGCCACCACCTACATCTTCAGCATGAAAAACCGATTCCTGAACTGGCGCGACAAACAGGAAGTCGAGCATTCCGCTGATCAGAAGGCTCCTCCGACATTCCTGCTCAAAATCGATAACCGTTAGTCGCCATGCGTGGCAGCCTACGTTTACCAGCGTCCCAAGCTCTACAAGCTTCAATCTGAGGCGTTTTTCAACGACTTCCGCTACGCATGGATCGAAGGCTCCACCAAGTCCGGCAAAACCGTGTCGTGTATGGCATGGATTGTCGAGCAGGCAATCTTTCTAGGCAAAGAGGGGCGCGAGTTCTGGTGGATTGCGCCAATCTCCTCCGTGGCGGCCATCGCTTTCAACCGCATCAAGCGTGGCATTGATCCCTACTTTGTCCGTCGGATCATCTCCAGCAAGGGCGATGAGCATATCGTTCTCATTAATGGCGCCGTCATTCGCTTCAAGTCAGGCGAGAACGCGGACAGCCTCTATGGGGAGAATGTCTGGGCGGCGGTGATGGACGAAGCCAGCCGGATGCGGGTGGAGGCTTTCTATGCCATCCGCTCAACGCTCACCGCCACTCGCGGCAAGCTTCGCCTCATCGGGAACGTCAAAGGCCGCAAGAACTGGTTCTACATCGGCCGCCGCAAGGCAGAGGCTGGTGAACAGGGGCACATCTTCCGCAAAATCACGGCTCTAGATGCCGTCGCCGCCGGCGTCTTCCCCCAAGAGGAGCTTGATGACGCCCGCCGCGCCCTGCCCGATGCCGTCTTTCGCGAGCTGTATCTCTGCGAGCCGTCCGACGACGGTGGCAACCCGTTTGGGCTGTCGTTCATCCGCCAGAATATCGCACCGTTATCATACAGCGCACCGATCGTATTCGGCGGCGACTTGGCCAAGTCCGTCGACTGGACGGTGCTGCATGCTCTTGACGCCGCGGGCTTCACCACTTCGAACACTCGCTTTTAGAACGGGAATAGTTAGAACTCAGTGCGGCGGGTCCACTTGCAGCTCATACGAATATGCAAATCCCGGACATTGGTCATTTTGCCGGCGCGGCGACTATTGTTTAACGACGAAGCGCAACCTATTTCAGCTCCCCCACAAGCGAAGCGCCAAGTTACAGCTTTCTCAAAGCGGGCTAAAAACCTGTCCCTAATAGACTACCCCTCACCGCCTCTTAGAAGCTCTAGCCCACGACATATCTGAGGTAGAGTTTTAATTGGATCCCAAGGTGACGCTATGTGCGGTATACGCCCCTCTCTCGAAAGACACGCCATTTCCCAGTGTTTCTTGCCCAATTGGAATGTAGGGTGACGCGCTCACTCGCGATCTCCCAGCGTCAGGCGAGGGCATTATTGCGAGCTGCCGATGCTGAGCATGGCGTGGTCGAGGTCGAGATCGGCGGCACACGTTTCAGATTGATTCCTAAATGTCATGCGGAACCAGTCACGTCTCCACGCGAAATAGACGAAATTAGGCTTTGAACGACGTCATGCCGAAAAAACTCCCACCCTTCGTATCGCGCGAGCGCACTCGACACGGCAAGCTCGTTTTCTATTTTCGGAGGGATAAGGGGTCGCGCATCCGGCTGCCAATGCTCGGTCATTCCGACTTCCATCAGGCATACTCGGACGCACTTGCGGGCACAGCTCCGCAAAAGCGGGCCGTAGCGGGCGTCAACACCCTTAAATGGCTTGTCACGCGCTACCGAGAGACAAACGCCTACAGGTGCCTCTCCGAAGCGACGCGGCGCCAACGTGATAACATATTCAAAGGAGTTGTGGAGAAGGCTGGCCACCACTCATATCGGGCGATAACGCGAAAGGCGATCATCAACGGTCGAGAGGATCGGTCGAATACACCAGCACAGGCGAGGAACTTTCTTGACGCTATGCGTGGTTTATTCCGCTGGGCTTTGGATGCAGAGATCATTTCTCTCGATCCGACGGTTGGCGTTATGAACCCGAGCCGGCCAAAGGGTGGCGGCTTCGAAGCGTGGACCGAAGACGACGTTTCTGCATATGAGGAGCGGTGGCCTTCCGGAACAAAGGAACGCGTCTGGTTGCACGTCCTCCTTTACACCGGATTGCGTCGGGGCGACGCTGTGACAGTTGGACGTCAGCATGTTCGCAACGGCGTGGCCACACTGACGACCGAGAAAACTAACACTGAGGTCAATATTCCAATCCTGCCGGCCTTAGCCCAAACACTGGCGGAAGGTCCTACTGGGGATCTGGCATTCATCGTTGGAGAGAATGGACGACCGCTCACCAAAGAATCGTTCGGAAACATGTTCCGGGCAGCTTGCAATGCGGCTCGCGTGAAGAAGTCAGCGCATGGAGTTCGTAAGATCGGAGCCGTTAGGGCTGCCGAAGCAGGCGTGACCATGCGTGAACTCGAAGCTTTATTCGGTTGGACGGGAGGGACAATGGCTTCGCTCTATACCAAGACAGCCGACCGGAAGCGGCTCGCGAAACAGGCTTCAGAAAAGATCGAGAACGCCCAACGCCCGCACCAAATAGAGCTGGTGCGGGGAAATTCATAAAATTAGCAATGATTTCAATAGCCCGAAAACTAAATGGTGCGGTCGAGAAGACTCGAACTTCCACGGGTTGCCCCACAGCGACCTCAACGCTGCGCGTCTACCAATTCCGCCACGACCGCACGTGGTAGGAGCCGGAACCGACCGGCTCGCGGCGTGTAGCAAATCGTTTCCGGCGAAACAAGTGCGCGGCAAGCAATAATCTCAACCGATTGGCATAACGGTCCACAGGATTGGAATACGGCGCAGGAACTGGACGTTTTGAGCGATTGACGCCATATGGGAGGCAGATGCATGTCGCCCGAAAGTGCAAGCGGATCGCGGCGGCATAAGCGAAAAACGAAAAGCCATGCCAGAACGCAGCCAGATTGCCACGTCGTTCCTGCCGCTCCCCGGTTCGGCACCGGTCGAATGGCGGATCGAGCCTGATCTCACCGCCTATCCCGATGCGATCGCCTTCATGGAGACGCGCGCCGAGGCGATCCGCAGCGGGGCCGCCGGCGAAATGGTCTGGCTGGTCGAACATCCCCCGCTCTACACCGCCGGCACCAGTGCCCGCATCGAGGATTTGATCGAGCCTGACCGGTTTCCGGTCTTCGCGGCCGGACGCGGCGGCGAATACACCTATCATGGGCCGGGCCAGCGGGTTGCCTACGTCATGCTCGACCTGAAGCGGCGGCGCGAGGACGTGCGCGCTTTCGTCGCCGCGCTCGAACAGTGGATCATCGGCACGCTTGCTGCCTTCAACGTCCATGGCGAGCGCCGCGAGGACCGGGTTGGCGTCTGGGTGGTGCGGCCCGATCGCCCTGCCTTGCTGGACGGCTCGCCGGCGGAGGACAAGATCGCCGCAATAGGCATCAGGCTGCGGCGCTGGGTGAGCTTTCACGGCATCGCCATCAACGTCGAGCCGGAGCTCGCGCATTTCAGCGGTATCGTGCCCTGCGGCGTGCAGGACCACGGCATCACCAGCCTCGTCGACCTTGGCCTTCCCGTCGGCATGGCCGACCTTGATCTGGCGCTGAAATCCGCCTTCGAGGATGTTTTCGGCCCAGCCACGGCTTTGCCTGCCGAAGCAGCGCGCAAGGCCGGTTGAACCCTTGGAAGCAACTCAAATCAACTGCGATGCCGCCCACAGGACACCGCAGCCATGGATGGCGAACACCGCCAGCAACGCGCCAGCCATGGCGAAGCGGTCGACGGTGCGGATCGGCTTCAGCTCGTAACGCGGCTTTACCCCGCTGCCCATGGTCAGCAGGCTGAGGATTGAAAAGACCGCTCCTGTCGCGAGCAGAAAGCCGGAGGAGAAGCCGGCCTGCCAGCCCACCGCCAGGAAAGCCGAGAGCAGGAAGAATGAGGCCAGCGCCAACGCGATCGGCCCCGGGCAGATCTGGCGCAGCACCTGGCCGCCGTCGAACTTCCACACCGGCACCAGATTGGCGATGTTGAACAGGGCGACAAAGCCTGCCAGCGTCGCCAGCAGCACCGCCGCCAGCCGGTGTCCCTCCGCGCCTGCAAACGTGCTGGCGGCGATGGCGATCGGCACCAGGAAGGCGGAGAAACCTGCCCCCATCAGCGCCACGAAGGCCACTTCGAAACGGCTGTTGTAGGGCCGGCCGCCAATGGCGATGCCGCCAAGCAGCGGAATGAAGATCATCCGCGCCTTGCGGTGGCCCATCAAGCGGAAAGCCGCCATGTGGCCAAGCTCGTGCAGGGCCACGACCGAGGTCAGGATCGAGGCCAGTGCCAGCCCGCCGAGATGGAGGCCGAAGAACGGCCACAGGATCAATGCCGACAGCGCGGCAAAGCCAACCTGGCTCAGCGGATGCTCGAACCAGCCGCCCTTGCGGTACTGCCCTGTCACAGCCCAACGCTGCAGCTTGGACAACTCACGGCGCATGGCGAAGTACCGGAACACCAGGAAGGCAACGCCACGATAGCGGTCCGTCCGGCTGAGCGTCACCCGCGTGCCATTGCCTTCGGAGACGAGTTCGGTGGTTTCGCGATAGTCTTTCCAGAACGAGGCATCGAGCGCGGTGTCCTCGATGACGCGCATCGCGAATCGGCTGCCCTCGACAATGTCTTCGAACCGCGCCCGGCGCTCGATCGGCTTGCCGTCGCGGCCTTCCCACGACAGCATGATGCGGGCCTCGCTTTGCCCGTCCAGCGGCTGCGCCGACAGGATCTCACCGGCCCAGCCGGCATCGCTGCCAAGCGGCCACAGCGTCTGCCAGAGGCGCTGGCGGTCTGCGGTGATCACGCGGCTGGAGCTGACCGTGCGCAAACCGAGCGGCACGGTCATCAAGAGAAAGATCAGCCCGAGATTGCTGGCCACCAGAATGGCCGTGACGATGGGCGACACCTGGACGTTGCTCCCTGCCTTGGAGACGCACCCTAGCGTCGCTGCGGCAAGAAAGGCTTAACGGCAATACGGTCTCTTTGTCCGCCGGAAGCGAAGGCGGCGAGAGCCGCCAAATCACATGGCGCCGATCCAGATCGCCATGGAAATGAGGAATGTGCTCATGCAAACCAGCGAGATGACATCCTGAACCAGATCGGTCATAACTCTCTCCTGTTGTTGATATGTTCTTAATTTGTTCTAATTTTGTTTCAAAGTCAACGAGCGAAATCCGCCTGAGGACGGAATCTCCGGGCGATCAAATCGGCAGGGTTAAGAAAAGGTTGACGGCCCGACACCTATCAACAAGTCAGGGAACATGTCGGGCCAGGCTATCGTCCCGGAGCATTACGGATGAGCCTTTCGCGGTCCCTGGCGCGCTTCAAGCGTTACGGGTTCTTCACCAGTGGAAGCCATATTAACGCCTGCTTACACTCGATCTCAGCCGAGACAATAGTGGGCAAGCTGTACGACTACCGAGTGATGGACGTGGGGCAACACCAAGGCGCCAATCAGGCCGATCGCTGGCGAAAGCGCATGAGGCAAGGCCGCCGGTGGCGCCTATCGCGCAACTTTGTAACCTGGCTGCTCATCCTTGTGCTGATCGCGATCTCTTCCACCCTGATCGCACTTAAGGCCCATTGGCGGTTCTAACCCTGAGTGACTCTCGGAGAGACCAGAACCCCTACAGCGGCACAACCTTGCCGTCGGCGAGCGTGACACGCCGGTCCATGCGCGATGCCAGGTCGTGATTGTGGGTGGCGATCAGCGCGGCGAGTCCCGATTGCTTGACCAACGCGCTCAGCGCGTCGAAGACATAGGAAGCGGTGACCGGGTCGAGATTGCCGGTTGGCTCGTCGGCCAGAAGCACCAGCGGCGCATTGGCGACCGCGCGTGCAATGGCGACACGCTGCTGTTCGCCGCCGGAGAGTTCGGACGGCCGGTGCGACGCGCGCTTGCCGATCTGCATGTAGTCGAGCAATTGCGCCGCCCGCTCGGACGCTTCCTTGCGGCTCAACCCCTTGATCAGCTGCGGCATCATGATGTTTTCCAGCGCGGAAAACTCCGGCAGCAGATGATGGAACTGGTAGACGAAGCCGACATCGTTGCGGCGGATTGACGTACGCTCGTCGTCGGACAGCCGCCCGCAGGCCCGGCCCGACAGGATCACATCGCCGGCGTCGGGGCGTTCGAGCAGGCCGGCGGTATGCAGCAGCGTCGACTTGCCGGTACCAGACGGCGCCACCAGCGCCACCATCTCGCCGCGCTTCAGCGCAAAATCGGCGCCGTTGAGAATAGTGAGCTTGCGTGGCCCCTGGACATAGTGCCGCTCGACGCTCTTCAGTTCGATAATGACCTCGGCCACTACTCGTACCTCAAGGCTTCGACAGGATCGAGGCGGGCGGCCCGCCATGCCGGAAACACTGTCGCCAGGAAGGACAGGCCGAGCGCCATGATGACGACATAGGTGGTCTCGCGCGGATCCATCTTCGCCGGCAACTGGCTGAGGAAATAGAGTTCCGGGTTAAACAGCACCTTGCCGGTCATCCACGAGAAGAACTGGCGGATCGATTCGATGTTGGTGCAGATGACGACGCCGAGCAGCACGCCGGCCAGCGTGCCGGTGACGCCGATCGCAGCACCCGTCATCAGGAAGATGCGCAGGATGGCGCCGCGTGAGGCGCCCATGGTGCGCAGGATGGCGATGTCGTGCCCCTTGTCCTTCACCAGCATGATCAGTCCGGAAATGATGTTGAGCGCCGCCACCAGCACGATCAGCGTCAGGATCATGAACATGACGTTGCGCTCGACCTGGAGAGCCGAAAAGAAGGTCTCGTTGCGCTGGCGCCAGTCGACCATGTCGATCGGCCGCTGAGCTGCCTCTTCGACCTTCGGTTTCAGCGCGTCGACATCGTCGGGATTGTCGACATAGATCTCGATCGTCTGCGCGCGGCCATCCATGTTGAAATAGAGCTGCGCCTCGGAGAACGGCATGTAGACGATAGAAGTGTCATATTCCGACATGCCGACTTCGAAGATCGCCGCGATCTTGTAGCCCTTCATGCGCGGCGTCGTACCGATCGGCGTCACGTCGCCGTCGGGCGAGATCAGCGTGATGGTGTCGCCGAGCGTCAGGCCGAGATTCTCCGCCATGCGCTTGCCGATGGCGACGCCCTCGCCCGTATCGAAATCGGCGAGCGTGCCTTGCTTGATGTTGCTGGCGACAATGGCGATCTTGCCGAGATCATCGCCCCTGATGCCGCGCACCAGCGCGCCTGTGCCGCCGCCGACATTGCCTTGCGCCAGCACTTGGCCGTCGATCAGCGGAATGGCGTATTTGACGCCGGGCACGCCGTTGATGCGGCCGGCAACCTGGGCGTAGTCCTCAAGCGGCGAATCGAGCGGCTGCACGATCAAATGGCCGTTGACGCCGAGGATGCGCGTCAAAAGCTCGGCGCGGAACCCGTTCATCACGGCCATGACCACGATCAGCGTCGCCACCCCCAGCATGATGCCGAGGAAGGAGATCGAGGCGATGACGGAAATTACCGTCTCCTTGCGCCGCGAGCGCAGATAGCGCCACGCCACCATGCGTTCGAAGATGGAGAACGGGCCGGCGCCCGCCGATCTTGTCGCAGCCGCGTCGATCATGCGGCAGCACCGAAGCGCTTTTTCGCGTCGGCCAGCGGCAGCGTTTCGCGCTCGCCGGTCTTGCGATTCTTGATCTCGATTTCGCCGGCCGCAACACCGCGCGGCCCCACGATCACTTGCCAGGGCAGGCCGATCAGGTCGGCGGTGGCGAACTTGCCACCCGGCCGCTGATCGGTGTCGTCGTAAAGCACATCCTTGCCGGCAGCAGTGAAGGCGGCATAGAGTTCGTCACAGACGCGGTCGCAATCGGCGTCGCCCACCTTCATGTTGATCAGGCCGATGTCGAACGGCGCCACGCTGTCCGGCCAGATGATGCCGTTCTCGTCATGGCTGGCTTCGATGATCGCCGCGACAAGCCGCGACGGGCCGATGCCGTAGGAACCACCGGAGACGAAATGATCCTTGCCGTCGGGCCCGGTCACCTTGGCGCCCATGGGCTTGGAATATTTGTCACCGAAATGGAAGATGTGGCCAACCTCGATGCCCCGCGCCGAGACACGGTCCGCTTCGCCGAGCTTGTCCCACGCCGCCTCGTCATGCATTTCGTCGGTGGCGGCGTAAGGCGTCGTCCACGTCTTGACGATGTCCGATATCTCGGCGTCATTGGCGAAGTCGGTGTTTTCACCGGGCACCTGGAGCGACAGATAATCGCGATTACAATAGACTTGGCTTTCGCCGGTGTCGGCCAGGATGATGAATTCATGGCTGAGATCGCCGCCGATCGGCCCGGTGTCGGCCCGCATCGGGATCGCCTGCAGGCCCATGCGCGTGAAAGTCCTGAGATAGGACACGAACATCCTGTTATAGGCGGCTCTCGCGCCTTCGAAATCGAGGTCGAAGGAATAGGCGTCCTTCATCAGGAATTCTCGGCTGCGCATCACGCCGAAGCGCGGCCGAACCTCGTCACGGAATTTCCACTGGATGTGGTAGAGGTTGAGCGGCAGATCCTTGTAGGATTTGACGTAAGCGCGGACGATTTCGGTGACCACTTCCTCATTGGTCGGACCGTAGAGCATGTCGCGATCCTGGCGATCCTTGATGCGCAGCATCTCCTTGCCATAGTCGTCATAGCGGCCGCTTTCGCGCCACAGATCGGCCGATTGGATGGTCGGCATCAGGATTTCCAGCGCGCCGGCGCGGTTCTGCTCCTCGCGGATGATCTGGCAGACCTTGTCGAGCACGCGCTTGCCGAGTGGCAGCCAGGAGAAACTGCCCTGCCCCTGCTGGCGGATCATGCCGGCACGCAGCATCAGCCGGTGCGAGACGATCTCGGCCTCGCGCGGATTTTCTTTGAGGATGGGCAGGAAATAGCGCGACAAACGCATGGACTGGTCCGTGAATGAGGAACGGCCACGCCAGAATCGGCGCGACACAGGCTTGCTTGACCCGGCTTCATAGCCATTTCATGGCGCAATGGGAACCCGGCCATGGCGGCACATTGACGCCGTCATGCCCGCAATCCCTGAGTTCCCGGATCATATCGAGCCGGCTTGCTTGCACCGAAAAGCCGTGGGACGCTGTCGGCTTGGGGTGGATTGGGGCATTGCGGTTTTTCCTGGCAGTCATCCTGACGGTGTTTTTCGTCTCGGCGGCACACGCCGAGCGGCGGGTCGCGCTGATTATCGCGGCCGACGAGTATCGCAATGTGCGTCCCCTGAAGAACGCGGTGAACGACAGCCGCACGATCGAAGCCGCGCTGCAAAAACTCGGCTTCGACGTCACCACCGAAGCGAACCGCGACCTGAAACGCATGCGCCGCGCCCTGGAGGATTTTCGCAACGATGCCGCCGGCGCCGATGTCGCGCTGGTCTATTTTTCCGGCCATGGCGTCGAGATCGCGGGCGACAACCGCCTTCTGCCGGTCGATGCCGATCCGTCTTCGCTGGACCGATTGAAGGCCACAACCCTTCCACTCGAAGAGGTGCGCGAGACGGTGACCGCGGTCGGCAAGATCGGCCTCGTGGTGCTCGACGCTTGCCGCAACGATCCTTTTGGCCAATCCGGGGGAAGCCAGTCTGGAGACGGCGAATCTGGCGAAGGACGCGGCGTGGTATCCATCGCGCCGGAGGTGAAAGCCCAGGCCAAGCCGGGGCTCGGACGCATGGGTGCTGCCGAAAACGTGCTGTTCGCCTTCTCCGCGGCGCTCGGACAGACGGCGTCTGACGGCACATCCGGCAACTCCGAATTCTCAGCCGCATTGGCCAGGTTCCTGCCCACGGACGGGCTGGAAATACGCTCCGTGCTGACCCTGGTGCAGCAGCAGGTCTACGATCTGTCGCGCGGCAAGCAGCTTCCCTATGTCGAGAGCGGGTTGCCCCGGCTTTTCTTCGCCGCGCAGGCCAGCAAGGATGACCTGCCCGAGCGCGATCGGCTGCTGCTCGCCATGGCCGATGTCACGCCGGACCTGCGCGTCGAGGTCGAGACGGTGGCGGCCCACGCCGACATGCCGCTGGCGCCGCTATACGCCGCGCTCATCACCTCCGATGGCAAGGCGATGGCGCCAGGGCAGCGCCGGCAGAAACTCCAGGAAGCGGCCGACGCTTTCATCAAGGTGCAGGCCGATCTGCGCAACTTCGCCTCCTCCGACCCGCAGGTGACGGCGCTGCGCCAACAGGCCGAGGCGCAATTGGCACTCGGCTCGTTCGACGAGGCACGCGCACTGCTTGGCAAGGCGGCTAATATCGACGGCAAGTCGCGCGACGATCTGAAAAGCCGCTTCATCGAGCGCACGCTGTCGGAGGCAACGACGCACTATTTAGCCGGCGGCGCCTCGCAGGCGCAATTGCGCTACGACCTCGCCATCGAGGACTACCGCAAGGCTGTGGCGCTCTATGCTGACGTCGAGAGTTTCCAGATACCGGACGACGCGCGCTACCAGCAGACATTGTCCTGGGAACTGATCGGCACGCTGGAAACGACCGTCGGCCATTTGCAGGAAGCCGGCAAAGCCTATGATTCGATGGTCCGGTCCGCTGAGAAACGCGCGGCCGCCGAGCCTGACAAGATCGACCACCAGCGCGACCTTGCCGTGGCGCAAAACAAGGTGGCCGACGTCAAGAAGGCGATGGGCGATACCGCCGGCGCGATCGCGCTTTACCAGCAGGCTCTCGCCACGATGAAGGCGATCCTCAAAAAGGAGCCCACGTTTGGCTATCTGCGCGACTACGCTGTCTGTTTCAACCGCATCGGCGACGCCATGCGGGTTGCGGGCGACGGACCCGGCGCGCTGGCGAATTACCGCTCTGCGCTCAAGGTGGCCGAGTTCCTGGTCGAACAAGCGCCTGACAATGACGGCTTTCGGCGCGACCTTTCGGTCAGCCATTCAAAGGTCGGACTGGCGCTCCGGCTGACCAACGACCTGGAAGGCTCGATAGCCGAATATGACGTATCCTTGCAGATCACCGAGGCGCTGGCAAAGAAGCTGCCTGATGACACCGAACTGCAGCGTGACATCACCGTCAGCCTCACCGCTATCGGCGACCTGCAGCGGCTGACGGGGCACAACGAAAAGGCTTTCGAACCCTACCAGCGCAGCGTCGATATCGCGCAAAAGCTGGTGGCGCGGGATCCCGGCAACACACTATGGCGGCGTGACCTCGAACTTGCGCTGGGCAAGATATCCGACGCCCGCGCCGAGGCCGGAGATGTTGATGGAGCGCTCGCCGACCGCCGTTCGGCGCAAGCCATTGCGGAATATTTGGCCGAGCTCGACCACGACAATGCCGAATGGCAGCGCGACCTTTCGGTCGGCCACAACCGCATCGGCGATATGCTGATGAGCAAGGGCGACAAGACCGGCGCGGCTGCCGAGTACCAGGCCGGTTTCGTGATCGCCAGCACGCAGTTGCAAGCCGACCCGGGCAATGCGCAGCGCACGGTCGATGCCGCCTTCAGCCGCTACAAGCTTGCCGTGGCTGGCGTTGACCCTTCGACAAATTTCAAGGCCGCGCTGGCCGCGTTGACGGACCTGAAATCGCAAGGACGGCTGCCGGGGGCCAACGAGGTCTGGGTCGGCATGGTCGAAAAGGCAATGGCGGAGGCCGGCGTCGCCAAATAGCATTCAGCCGATTGTGTGGAGGAGGCCGAATGTCTTCTGATTTGGCCGCGAATTCTTTGCGCGCGTCAATTCAGGACATGCCGCAAAAGCCTGCTGGTTGTTTCGAAAGCAAAGCATGCCATTCTATTGTGCAGTGCAGCACGAGAATGCCTGTTTCGAGGCAAAATTCTTCGTGACATTTTCATTCGGCTTAGGCTAGTGTGCCGCGATAACCGAGAGGGTTGAGAAAAATCAGCTCTCCTACGCGGTCAAAGTCTTGGGAGGATGCGATCTAGGCGCGGTTACTCGCTGCCGCCGGAAGCCGGAAACAGATCGGACGCGTTTAATTGCAAGGCCTTGTGCCTTGCATTTTTTTTGTGCAATCACTTGGTTAGCGCGGCGAGTTACCAGACTACGTGACCTTGCGTCAGCAAGCTTACGGCCGCGCAACCTGACGGCATCGCGATCCCCACCCGCATTGCACCGATGGCGTCGGAGCGCCCTTACCGAGAGGTCTATTTCGCCGGGGTCTCGCCGAAATCCGGCATGATGCGCGCGAGGTCGTCGACGCTGTATCCCAGCCCGTGCGTCAGGCCATAGAAAATGCCCATCACGATCGCCGTAACGATGGTGGTGCGGATCACGGCGCGCAGCATGTGCGGCCCACGCGGCGCACTCGCAACCGTGCCCAGCGTCACGTCATGATCGTCATCCTGCGTCCTGACGCTGAACGGCAGCACGACAAACAGCACCACCCACCAGGTCGCAAAAAACAGGGCGGTGAACGAAATCCAGCTCATGATTGTTCCAGTTCGATCAGCGTGCCGAAGAAATCCTTCGGGTGCAGGAACAGCACCGGCTTGCCATGGGCGCCGATCTTCGGGTTGCCGTCGCCCAGCACGCGGGCGCCGGCCGCCTTGAGCTGATCGCGCGCGGCGAGGATGTCGTCGACCTCATAGCAGAGGTGATGCATGCCGCCGGACGGGTTTTTCGCAAGGAACGCTGCGATCGGCGAGCCCTCACCCAAAGGCTCCAGCAATTCGATCTTGGTGTTGCCGACATTGACGAACACCACGGTGACACCATGCTCCGGCAAAGCCTGCGGCTCCGTCACCTCGGCGCCGAGCGTGTTGCGGTAAGCAGCAACGGCGGCGGCAAGATCCGGCACCGCAAGCGCGACATGGTTCAATCGTCCGAGCATGAAGTGCTCCGTATAAAGGGAGGGAGTAGGGCAATAAGACAGTAGGGAAAACGGCCTGAAGGCCGAGTACTACACGACTTGGTTTCCCTACTGCCCTACTGCCGTTATTCCTCTGTTCGTCATCGTGTGACGAACACCGTCACCAGTGGCTTCTTGCCCCAGGCTTCGTTGGCCGCACCGCGCACCGCGCGACGCACCGCTTCCTGCACCAGGTCGAGGTCTTTGCGGCGCTGGCGGGGAATCGAGTCCACGGCGCCAACGGCCGCGTCGATCATCAAATCTTCCAGCGCCTCGCCGCTGGCATCGGCCTCGGCGACACCGATGGCGACCAGGTCGGGGTCGCCGGCCAGCTCATATTTGTCGTCGAGCACGACATTGACCGCGACATGGCCGGCAAAGGACAATTTGCGCCGGTCGCGAATGCCCATCGCCTGGTCGGTGCCGATCAGCCTGCCGTCCTTGTAGATGCGGCCGAACGGCACCTGGTCGATGATGGTGGCGGGACCGGGCGCGAGCCGCAACATGTCACCGTCCCGCACCTGCGCCACCTGCCCGATGCCGGAGGTCGACATCAGCGATCCCTGCGCCACCAGATGCGCCGCCTCGCCATGCACGGGAACGCCGATCTGCGGGCGCACCCATTCATACATCTTGCGCAATTCGCTGCGGCGGGGATGGCCGGAGACATGCACCAGCGCATCGCCGTCCTCGATGATCTTTATGCCGAGATCGATGAGACGATTCTTGATCTCGAGAATCGCCTTCTCGTTGCCGGGAATGGTGCGCGAGGAAAACACCACCGTGTCGCCGGCCGTCAGCGACACCGATTTCATCTCGTCGCGCGACAGTTTCGCCAGTGCCGCCAGCGGCTCGCCCTGGCTGCCGGTGCAGATGATGACGAGGTTTTCGCGCGGGATGAAGCCGAAGTCCTCCTCGGCGATGAATTCCGGCAGGCCGTCCATGTAGCCGAGTTCGCCGGCGACATCGATGACGCGCTTCAGCGAGCGTCCCAGCACCAGGCACTGGCGGCCGGCATCGCGTGCCGCCCTGGCGATGGAGACGATGCGCCCGACATTGGAGGAGAAGGTGGTGACGGCGACGCGGCCGACAGCACTCTGGATGACGCCCCTTAGGCCCTCGCCCACGGCGACTTCCGAAGGCGATTCGCCTTCACGCAGCGCGTTGGTCGAATCGCAGATCAGCGCCAGCACGCCCTTGTCGCCATAGGCGCGGAAACGCGCCTCGTCGGTCTTGGGCCCGATCGTCGGCTCGGGATCGATCTTCCAGTCTCCGGTGTGGATGACGGTGCCGGCCGGCGTGGTGATGGCCAGCGACATCGGCTCGGGAATGGAATGCGCCACCGGAATGGCTTCGATCTCGAATGGACCGACCGTGAATTTTTCGCCGGCCCGATAGATCGTCACCGGGATTTTCGGCGCGCCTTGTTCGCCCTGCCGCTTGGCGTCCAGCAAGCCGGCGCTGAACGGCGTCATCCAGACCGGTGCTTTCAGCTTCGGCCAGGTGTCGAGCAGCGCGCCATAATGGTCCTCATGCGCGTGGGTGATGATGATGCCGCGCAGATTGGCGAGGTTCTCCTCGATGAAGCGCGTATCGGGCAGCACCAGGTCGACGCCGGGCAGGCTGGCATCTGGAAAGGTGACACCGACATCGATGACGATCCATTCGCGCGCGCTCGGCGGACCGTAGCCATAGAGAGCGAAGTTCATGCCGATCTCGCCCACGCCGCCAAGCGGCACGAAGACGAGTTCAGCGTTTTCGGCTTTCGCCATGATTTTATCCTTCCTGGCCCTCAGGCCAAGCCGTTGGAGCAATTCCAGGAAAAGCGTGTAATGGCTTCCCCACAGGAATTGCGCATAAACAAACAGTTATAGCCGTCATTGTTCGTATCGAACAATGAGCCGCTCTAGACCCGCGCGGATGCAACCGCGCCGAAATGCACGTCGCCGGCTGCGACCGTCACAACAGATCCCTCATCGTCGCGGATCACGAAACGACAGTCTTCGTCAATGGTCTCGAACACCCCACGCACCACATTACCGTCAATTCTGACAGCAACCTCGCCGCCAAGCCCCGCCGCGCGCGCCAGCCAGCGCCGCCTGACGGCGCCAAGACCGCGCCCTTCATCCCACAGGCGGGCATTCTCGCTCCAGGCATCCGACAGCGCCAGGAACAGCGTTTCCGCGTCGCATGTCGCGCCGAGAGCCTGCAGCGATGTCGCGGGATACGGCAAATCCGGGGGATGCGCCACCACATTGACGCCGATGCCGACGGCGACCGCGAAGCGGCCGCCATCCAGTATTGCCGACTCCAGCAGAATGCCGGCGAGCTTCACCCCGGAAGCAAGCACGTCGTTCGGCCATTTCAACTCGAAACGGTTTTGACCCTGGCTTGCACCATCGAGCCCGATGGCGATGCGGCCCTTCGGCACCACCGCATCGAGCGCGTCGGCAAGCGAGAGGCCGGCGACGAAACCCAGTGTTGCGGCAAGGCGAAGCTCACCGCCGGTGAGGACGAGCAAGGTCGCCGCCAGATTGCCTTCGGGCGATACCCAGGCGCGGCCGCGCCGGCCACGCCCGCTTTCCTGCTTCTTGGAAACGACCCACAATTTACCAGGGTCGCCTGCCCTTGCGTGGTCCAGCGCCACCGTATTGGTGGAACCGACGCTGTCATGGGCCTCGAGCCGGAACCCTTCCGACGCCGAGGTTGGGGCCAGCCGAAATGCCATTCCGTCTAGAAAAACGTCTTGGCGGCGGCTTCGGCATAGGTGCCGATCGGGCCGCCGATCAGCACATAGAACAGCACGAAGGCGCCGCTGACGCCGAGCACGACACGCAATTCGCTGGCCATCGGCACGAAGCCACCGACCGGTTCGTCGAACCACATGATCTTGATGATGCGCAGGTAGTAATAGGCGCCCACCACGGAGGCCAGCACGCCGATGATCGCCAGCGCGTAGAGGTGCGCGTTGATGGCGGCCAGGAAGACGTACCACTTCCCCCAGAAGCCGGCGAGCGGCGGGATGCCGGCCAGCGAGAACATCAAGATGGTCAGGATCGTCGCCATGATCGGGTTGGTCGATGAGAGACCGGCCAGATCGCTGATCTGCTCGACATTGCCTTCCTTGCGCCGCATGGCGAGGATGAAGGCAAACGTGCCGAGCGTCATCACCAGATAGATCAGCATGTAGATGGCAACGCCGCGCACGCCGGCCTGGCTGTTGGCCGCAAGGCCGACCAGTGCGTAGCCCATGTGGCCGATCGAGGAATAAGCCATCAGGCGCTTGATGTTGGTCTGGCCGATCGCGGCGAAAGCGCCAAGCGCCATCGAGGCGATCGAGATGAAGACGATGATCTGCTGCCAGTCGGCGGCGATCGGCTTGAACGCGCCCATGGTCACGCGCACGATCAGCGCCATCGCCGCCATCTTCGGGGCCGCCGCCAGGAAGGCGGTCACCGGCGTCGGTGCGCCTTCATAGACGTCGGGCGTCCACATGTGGAACGGCACCGCCGAGATCTTGAAGGCCAGGCCGGCCAGCACGAAGACCAGGCCGAAGACCAGCCCAAGCTGGCGCTCGCCGCTGCCGAGCGCCGTCGCGATCTCCTGGAAGCCGGTATTGCCGGTGTAGCCATAGACCAGGCTGATACCATAGAGCAGCATGCCCGAAGACAGCGCGCCGAGGACGAAGTATTTGAGGCCGGCTTCCGTCGAACGCAGGTTATCGCGGTTGATCGCCGCCAGCACGTAGATCGCCAGCGATTGCAGTTCGAGACCGAGATAGAGCCCGATCATGCTGTTGGCGGAGATCATCAGCATCATGCCCAGCGTGCAAAGCAGGATCAGCACCGGATATTCGAACTTGTCGAAATGCTCCGCCTTGGCGAAGCGCCCCGACATGATCAGCGTCACCGCCGAGCCGACCAGTGCCAGCACCTTCATGAAGCGGGAAAACGAATCCTGGACGAAGGCGTGCCCATAGGCGTTGCCGTCCCCGGTCCGGAAGATCAGCCAGGCACCAGCGATGACCAGCACGGCCACGGCAAGGCCGGTCACCAGTGTGCTGGTGTTGGCGCGCGAATAGGCGCCGACCATGAGCAGCGCCAGCGCGCCGATGGCAAGGATCAGCTCGGGCGTCGAGAGCGACAGGCTGGAGAGTAGGTCCGGCGTCATGGTTCGCAAAACCTCTGGTCAGTTCGCCGCCGCGGTCTGCGCGGCGCCGATGGATGCGGTGACATTGGTGACGAGTGACTTGACCGATTGGGCCGTCGCGTCGAAGACGGGAGCGGGATAGACGCCGAAGAAGATGACCAGCACCACCAGCGGGTAGATGATGACCTTCTCGCGCGCCGAAAGATCGAGCAGCCCCTTCAGGCTGTCCTTGGTCAGCGCGCCGAAGATCACCCGGCGATAGAGCCAGAGCGCGTAGGCAGCTGACAGGATGACGCCGGTGGCGGCGAAGAATGCCACCCAGGTGTTGACCCGGAACACGCCGAGCATGGTCAGGAATTCGCCGATGAAACCTGATGTACCCGGAAGGCCGACATTGGCCATGGTGAAGATCAGGAACACGGTGGCGTATTTCGGCATGTTGTTGACCAGGCCACCATAGGCGTCGATCTCACGCGTGTGCATGCGGTCGTAGATGACGCCGACACACAGGAACAGCGCGCCCGAGACCAGACCGTGGCTGAGCATCTGGAAGATCGCGCCCTGTACGCCTTCCTGGTTCATGGCGAAGATGCCCATGGTGACGAAGCCCATATGGGCGACCGACGAATAGGCGATCAGCTTCTTCATGTCCTGCTGCATCAGCGCCACCAGCGAGGTGTAGATGATGGCGACGACCGAGAGCGTGAACACCAGCGGCGCGAACATTTCGGATGCCAGCGGGAACATCGGCAAGGAGAAGCGCAGGAAGCCGTACCCGCCCATCTTCAGGAGAATGCCGGCCAGGATGACCGAGCCGGCCGTTGGCGCTTCGACGTGAGCATCGGGGAGCCAGGTGTGCACCGGCCACATCGGCATCTTCACCGCGAAAGAGGCGAAGAAGGCGAGGAATAGCCAAGTCTGCATGTTGGCCGGGAAGCTGTGGGTCAACAGCGTCGGGATGTCGGTCGTGCCGGACTGATAGAACATCGCCATGATGGCAAGAAGCATCAGCACCGAGCCGGCGAGCGTATAGAGGAAGAACTTGAACGAGGCGTAGACGCGCCGCTTGCCGCCCCAGACGCCGATGATGATGAACATCGGGATCAGGCCGGCCTCGAAGAAGACGTAGAAGAGCACGATGTCCAGCGCGCAGAACACGCCGATCATCAGTGTCTCGAGCAGCAGGAAGGCGATCATGTAGGCCTTGACGCGCTTCTCGATCGATTCCCACGAAGCCAGGATGCAGAGCGGCATCAGGAAGGTCGTCAGGATGACGAACAGCATGGAAATGCCGTCGACGCCCATGTGGTAGGAGATGCCGGAGTCGAGCCAGGCGACCTTTTCGACGAACTGGAAGCCGGCCTGCGAATTGTCGAAGCCGGTCCAGATGAACAGCGAGATGATGAAGGTGAACGTCGTCGTTAGCAGCGCGATGGCGCGGATGTTACGGCGTGCGTTTTCGCTGTCATCGTTGATGAACAGGATCAGCAGCACACCAACCAGCGGCAGGAAGGTGACCAGCGAGAGGATTGGCCAGGCGGTCATCAGAGCATCATCCAGGTGACGAGTGCGGCAACGCCGATCAGCATGGCGAAGGCATAATGGTAGAGGTAGCCGGTCTGCAGCTTGACGACGCGGTTGGTGACGTCGACGACGCGCGCCGAAATGCCATCCGGTCCGAGCCCGTCGATGATGGTGCCATCACCGGTCTTCCACAGGAAGTAGCCGAGGCGCTTGGCCGGCCGCACGAACAGGAAGTCGTAGAGCTCGTCGAAATACCACTTGTTGAGCAGGAAGGCGTAGAGCCCGCGATTCTGCTTGGCCAGGTTCACCGGCATTTCCGGCGAGCGGATGTAGAATTTCCAGGCCAACGCAAATCCGATCAGCATGGCGATGAAGGGCGACAGCTCGACCCACAGCGGCAGTTCTTCGATCTGGTGCAGAATGTGGTTGTCCGGCAGCGTGAACAGCGATGCCTTCCAGAACTCGGCATAGCCTTCGCCGATGAAGGAGCTGTGGAAGATGATGCCGGCAAACAGCGCGCCGGCGGCCAGGATGAACAGCGGCACCAGCATAACCGGTGGCGATTCATGGACGTGGTGCATCACCTCATGGCTCGCCCGCGGCTTGCCGTGGAAGGTCATGAAGATCAGGCGCCACGAGTAGAAGGAGGTGAAGCAGGCGGCGATGACCAAAAGCACGAAGGCTAGGCCAGCGACCGAATTGTGCCCGGCAAAGGCGCTCTCGATGATGGCATCCTTGGAGAAGAAGCCGGCGGTGCCGATGACGGTCACGGGAATGCCGACGCCGGTCAGCGCCAGCGTGCCGATCACCATCATCCAGTAGGTGGTCGGGATCAGCTTCCGCAGGCCGCCCATCTTGCGCATATCCTGCTCGTCGGAAACGGCATGGATGACCGAGCCAGAACCGAGGAACAGCAGCGCCTTGAAGAAGGCGTGCGTGAACAGATGGAAGATCGCCGCGCCATAGGCGCCGACGCCGAGCGCGACGAACATGTAGCCGAGCTGCGAGCAGGTAGAATAGGCGATGACGCGCTTGATGTCGTTCTGCACGAGACCGACGGTCGCCGCGAAGAAGGCGGTGAAGGCGCCGATGAAGGTGACCACCGTCAGCGCCGAATGCGACAGTTCGAACAGCGGCGAAAGCCGTGCCAGCATGAACACGCCGGCCGTCACCATGGTGGCGGCATGGATGAGTGCCGAGACAGGCGTCGGGCCTTCCATGGCATCCGGCAGCCAGGTGTGCAGCGGCACCTGCGCCGACTTGCCCATGGCGCCCATGAAGAGCAGCAGGCAGACGATGGTCATCGCCGACTGCTTGTCCAGCGCATGACCGAGGAAGGTCAGCACGGCCGCACCTTGCGGCGCGCCTTCAGCCGGAATGAACGTTGCTGCGTTGGTGAAGATGGTGCCGAGATTGACCGAGCCGAACAGCACGAACAAGCCGAAGATGCCGAGTGCGAAGCCGAAATCGCCGACGCGGTTGACGACGAAGGCCTTGATGGCCGCGGCATTGGCCGACGGCTTCTTGTACCAGAAGCCGATCAGCAGGTAGGACGCGAGGCCCACCCCTTCCCAGCCAAAGAACATCTGCACCAGATTGTCGGCCGTCACCAGCATCAGCATGGCGAAGGTGAACAGCGACAGATAGGCGAAGAAACGCGGCCGGTTCGGATCGTGGTGCATGTAGCCGATCGAATAGATGTGAACCAGCGCCGACACGGTGTTGACCACCACCAGCATCACCACCGTCAGCGTATCGATGCGCAGCGCCCAGGAGACGTCGAGGCCACCCGACTGGATCCAGTGCAGCACCGGCACGACGAACACCTCGCCATGGCCGAAGCCGACGCTGAAGAAGGCAACCCACGACAGAACAGCCGAAATCACCAGGAAACCTGAGGTGATGTATTCGGATGCCTTGGCTCCAAGCGAATTGCCGAACAGGCCGACGATCAGGAAGCCGAGCAGTGGAAGGAAGACGATGGCCTGATACATGGTGGTTCCGTCAACCCTTCATCATGTTCACGTCTTCGACCGCGATCGAGCCGCGGTTGCGGAAGAAGACGACGAGAATGGCAAGTCCGATGGCAGCCTCGGCCGCCGCGACCGTCAGCACGAACAGCGCGAACACCTGGCCGACCAGATCGCCAAGTGCGGCCGAAAAGGCGACGAAATTGATGTTGACCGCCAGCAGGATCAGCTCGACCGACATCAGGATGACGATGACGTTCTTGCGATTCAGGAAGATGCCGAACACGCCGAGCGTGAACAGGATTGCCGATACGGTCAGATAATGTGCGATGCCGACGACCATCTCAGACTCCTTCGCCCGACTTGACCTTGCGTATTTCCATGCCTGTCGCCGGCGTGCGGCCGACCTGGGCTGCGATCGACTGCCGCTTGACCCCTTCCTTGTGGCGCAGCGTCAAAACGATGGCGCCGATCATGGCAACCAGCAGGATGAGGCCCGAAATCTGGAAGTAGTAGAGGTAGTCGGTATAGAGGATGTCGCCGAGGGCGGCCGTGTTGGAGCGCGTCGCGAGATCGGGAATAGGCTTCGAGACCGTCGCGGCCAGTTTCGGCGCGAAAGTATAGCCGCCCAGCACGACGATCAGCTCCGCCGCCAGGATCAGCCCGACCAGCGCGCCGATCGGCGCATATTGCAGGGCGCCACTCTTCAGTTCGGCGAAATCGACGTCGAGCATCATGACGACGAACAGGAACAGCACCATGACCGCGCCGACATAGACGACGAGCAGGATCATCGCCAGGAACTCGGCGCCGGTCAGCATGAACAGGCCGGCGGCGTTGAAGAAGGTCAGGATCAGGAACAGCACCGAATGCACGGGGTTGCGCGACGAAATGACCATGAACGCCGACGCCACCGCGACAAAGGCGAAGAGGTAGAAAAAGGCCGCCTCTAGTCCACTCAACATTGGGGATCCCCCGGGTTCCTGTCCGGACACGACGCCTGCGTCTTGCCCGATCTTGCTTGCCACCGCCTCCGGTCGGCAAGTTTCGTTGTGTCCTTAGACGAGGCCCCTCGCCCCGTCCATGCGTCAAATATCAGCGGTAGGGCGAGTCCAGCGAGATGTTGCGCGCCAGTTCGCGCTCCCACCGGTCGCCATTCGCCAACAGCCTGTCCTTGTCGTAGTAGAGTTCCTCGCGCGTCTCCGTCGCGAACTCGAAATTCGGCCCCTCGACGATGGCATCGACCGGGCAGGCTTCCTGGCAGAAGCCGCAATAGATGCACTTCACCATGTCGATGTCATAACGCACCGTGCGGCGCGTGCCGTCATTGCGGCGCGGGCCGGCCTCGATGGTGATCGCCTGCGCCGGGCAGATCGCCTCGCACAGTTTGCAGGCGATGCAGCGTTCCTCGCCATTGGGATAGCGGCGCAGCGCGTGCTCGCCACGGAAGCGCGGGCTGGTCGGCCCCTTCTCGTGCGGATAGTTGATCGTCTCCTTCGGCGCGAAGAACTGGCGCATCGACAGGAGGAAGGCACTGACGAAATCCTGCAGCAGCAGCGATTTTGCGGCTTGGCCAAGAGCGGACATCACGCAAACCCCGTGATCTTGAGGAAGGCCGCGGTGGCGACGACCATGAAAAGCGAGATCGGCAGGAACACTTTCCAGCCAAGCCGCATCAGCTGGTCGTAGCGATAGCGCGGCACGAAGGCCTTCACCATGGAGATGCCGAAGAACACTAAGCAGACCTTCAGCACGAACCAGATGACGCCCGGCACCCAGGTGAAGGGGGCGAAGTCGAAGGGTGGCAGCCAGCCGCCGAGGAACAGGATAGTGGCCAGCGCGCACATCAGCACGATGGCGACATACTCGCCGAGGAAGAACAAAAGGAACGGCGTCGACGAATATTCGACCATGTGGCCGGCGACCAGTTCCGATTCGGCCTCGACCAGGTCGAAGGGTGGACGGTTAGTCTCGGCCAGCGCCGAGATGAAGAAGATGATGAACATCGGGAACAGGCACAGCCAGTTCCAGTCGAGGAAGGTGTTGGGCAGGCCAAGCCGCGTGCCAATCCCGTCATGCTGCGACAGCACGATGTCGGTCAGGTTGAGCGACCCAGCGGTGAGCAGCACCGTGACGATGACGAAACCGATCGAGACTTCGTAGGACACCATCTGCGCCGCCGAACGCAATGCGCCGAGGAACGGATATTTCGAGTTGGACGCCCAGCCGCCCATGATCACGCCATAGACCTCGAGCGAGGAGATGGCGAAGACATAGAGGATGCCGACATTGACGTTGGCGACGGCCCAGCCCTCATTGACCGGAATGACCGCCCAGGCCGAGATCGCCAGCACGGCCGACACCAGCGGCGCCAAAAGGAACACGCCCTTGTTGGCGCCTGACGGGATCACCGGCTCCTTGAAGACGAACTTCAATAGATCGGCGAAGGCCTGCAGCGTGCCCCACGGGCCGACCACGTTCGGGCCACGGCGCAACTGCACCGCCGCCCAGATCTTGCGGTCGGCATAGAGGATATAGGCCACGAAAATCAGCAGGATAACGATCAGCACGACCGATTTCAGCAGAATGATCAGCGCCGGCAGCACGTAGAAGGAGAAGAAGGTTTCCATGCTTATTCCGCCGCCTGCTTGAAGCCGCTCTTGGCCAGTGCCGAGCATTCCGCCATCACGGCGGACGCCCGCGCGATCGGGTTGGTCAGGTAGAAATCGTGAACCGGCGAGGTGAAGGTGCCTTTGTTGAGCTGCCCGCCGAGCTTCGCCACATTGGCGATATCCTCGGCATTGCCCGGCTCGACGTGGTCGATGCGGGCCAGATGCGGGTATTCGCCATAGAGTTTGGCACGCAGTTGCGGCAGCGAGTCGAACGGCAGCTTCTTGCCCAGCACGTCGGACAGCGCCCGCAGGATCGCCCAGTCTTCGCGGGCATCGCCCGGCGCGAAGCCGGCGCGGTTGGTCTGCTGCACGCGGCCTTCGGTGTTGACATAGGTGGCCGACTTTTCGGTGTAGGCGGCCGCCGGCAGGATGACATTGGCGCGGTGCGCGCCCTGGTCGCCATGGGTGCCGATATAGACGACGAAGGCGCCGCCGGTCTTGCCCATGTCGATCTCGTCGGCGCCGAGCAGGAACAGCACGTCCGTCTCACCAAGCATGCCGGCAACATCCTTGCCGCCCTCGCCCGGCACGAAGCCGACATCGAGGCCACCGACGCGGCCGGCTGCAGTGTGCAACACCGCAAAACCGTTCCAGTCCGCACGGGAAGCATTGACGGCAGCCGCAAGCTTCGCCGCCTGGCCAAGCACGGCCGCGCCATCGGCCCGCGCCAGCGCGCCCTGGCCAACGATGATCAGCGGGTGCGTCGCGTTCTTGAGCACCTGGAAGAACTTGCCCTTGCCGTCGGCCAGATCCTTCAGTGAGTCCGGGCCGGCGCCCAGTTGTTCGTAGTCATAGCGCGTGTCGCCGACATCGCCGATGACACCGACCGGCAGATTGCCGACCCGCCAGCGCTTGCGGATGCGGGCGTTGAGCACCGAGGCCTCGTAGCGAGGATTGGCGCCGATGATCAGCACCGCGTCGGCCTGCTCGATACCTTCGATGGTCGGGTTGAAGATGTAGCTGGCGCGGCCGAGCGCCGGATCGAGAGCGGCACCGTCCTGGCGGCAGTCGGTGTTCTTCGAACCGAGTGACGCCATCAGCTGCTTCAGCGCGTAGATTTCCTCGACAGCGGCGAGATCGCCCGCAATGGCGCCGATCTTCTCGGGCGCCGCCTTCGACACCGCGTCCTTGATCGCGGCGAATGCTTCGGCCCAGCTTGCTGGAACCAGCTTGCCGTCCTTGCGCACATAGGGGCGATCGAGGCGCTGCGTGCGCAGGCCGTCCCAGATGAAGCGGGTCTTGTCGGAGATCCACTCCTCGTTCACCTGCTCGTTGACGCGCGGCAGGATGCGCATCACCTCGCGGCCACGGCTATCGACGCGGATCGCCGAGCCGACGGCGTCCATCACGTCGATCGATTCGGTCTTGGTCAGCTCCCACGGCCGTGCCTGGAAGGCGAAGGGCTTGGAGGTCAGCGCGCCGACCGGGCACAGGTCGATGACATTGCCCTGCAGCTCCGAGGTCATGGCGCTTTCGAGATAGGTGGTGATCTCGGCATCCTCGCCACGGCCGATCAGGCCGAGTTCGGAAATGCCGGCGACTTCCGTGGTGAAGCGGACGCAACGCGTGCAGTGGATGCAGCGGTTCATCACCGTCTTGACCAGCGGGCCGATATACTTGTCTTCGACGGCGCGCTTGTTCTCGTGATAGCGCGAGGAATCGACACCGAAGGCCATCGCCTGGTCCTGCAGGTCGCATTCACCGCCCTGGTCGCAGATCGGGCAGTCCAACGGATGGTTGATGAGCAGGAATTCCATCACGCCTTCCCGCGCCTTCTTGACCATCGGCGTGTTGGTGAAGATTTCCGGCGCCTCGCCATTGGGGCCCGGGCGAAGATCACGCACATTCATGGCGCAGGAGGCCTGCGGCTTGGGCGGTCCTCCCTTCACCTCGATCAGGCACATGCGGCAATTGCCGGCGATCGACAGCCGCTCATGGAAGCAGAAGCGCGGCACTTCCGCGCCCGCGTCTTCCGCCGCCTGCAGCAGCGTGTAGTGGTCGGGTACAGTGATCTCTTTCCCGTCGACCTTGAGCTTTGCCATTCGCCTCAAACCTCTGCGGATTTCCCGCAATCTCATTTCCCGGGCGCGACTTAAGCCGCGCCCGACATTTCATTCACGTCTTCGCGGCCAACGCCGTCGCCTGGGCAGTCCAGTCGTCACGGCCGATGCGGCCCTTGAACGACAGATAATCGTCGACCCAGGCGATCTCTTGCGGCGACCATGCGGAAATCTGGGCATAGGTCCAGATGCCCAGGCCGTTGAGAACCTTTTCCAGTTTCGGGCCGATACCCGATATCGCCTTGAGGTCGGACGGTTTCGCCGGCCTGTCCATCGCCTTGGGCTGCCTGAAGTCTTCGGGCAGCAGCACATCGGCCGCCTCGCTTGTTGCCGGGGCAGCATTTGCCGCCGGCACGATGGTGGCGGCTTCCCGGGCTGCAATATCGGTGACTTCCTGCGCAAAGGACTGCGCCTCGGCGATCATGGTTTTGGCTGTCGCCCGCGCCTTGGTGGCGGAGACGCTCGTGTCTCCGAAGGTCCCGACCCGCGCCTCGAAATCATCGACGATAGGCTGCATCAGCCGTTGCGAGGCCTCGGCCGCCCCCGAAAGCGCGCCAAGCCAGACGCCGAACGCATGGTTGGCGAGCCCGATGCCGAGCGCCGACATCGCCGCCGCACCCGCGACAGGGTGCACGAAAAGGTTGACGGCGCTGGCCATCTCCTTCGGCATCATCCTGGTCAGGTCCTGGTTCATCTTCTCGAGCTGGTCCAAATTGGGCATCATTGGGTAGGGTGTCGAATACGGCGCCATAGAGTTCTCCTGGTCGTTTCTTCGTTATCCCGCCCCGTTCTTCTCGCTTCGGGCTTTCGCCCGCATTCACAACTTCTTCTACTCCGCCGCCACCATCACCGGTTCGGCACGGTGCGCGTTGCGCGAAAATTCGTCGATGCGCCGCTCCACCTCGCCGCGGAAGTGCCGCATCAGGCCCTGGATCGGCCATGCCGCAGCATCGCCAAGCGCGCAGATCGTGTGGCCCTCGATCTGCTTGGTGACGTCGAGCAGCATGTCGATCTCGCGCTTCTGCGCCTCGCCGCGCACCAGCCGCTCCATCACCCGCCACATCCAGCCGGTGCCTTCGCGGCAGGGCGTGCACTGGCCGCAGCTCTCATGCTTGTAGAAATAAGACAGCCGCGCGATCGCCTTCACGACATCGGTCGACTTGTCCATGACGATGACTGCCGCCGTGCCGAGGCCCGACTTGAGATCGCGCAGCGCGTCGAAATCCATTGGTGCGTCGATGATCTGCTCAGCCGGTACCAGGGGCACCGAGGCGCCACCTGGAATGACCGCCAGCAGATTGTCCCAGCCGCCGCGAATACCGCCGCAATGCGTCTCGATCAGCTCGCGGAACGGGATCGACATCGCCTCTTCGACGGTGCACGGATTGTTGACGTGGCCGGAAATGCAAAACAGCTTGGTGCCGACATTGTTGGGCCGGCCGAAGGACGAGAACCAAGCCGCGCCCCGGCGCAGGATGGTCGGCGCCACCGCGATGGACTCGACATTGTTGACCGTTGTCGGACAACCGTACAAGCCGACATTGGCCGGGAATGGCGGCTTCAGCCTCGGCTGGCCCTTCTTGCCCTCCAGGCTTTCGAGCAGCGCGGTCTCCTCGCCACAAATATAGGCGCCGGCGCCGTGGTGCATGTAGACGTCGAAATCGTAGCCTGACGTGTTGCCCTTGCCGATCAGCTTGGCCTCATAGGCCTCCTCGATGGCCCGCTGCAGCGCCTCGCGCTCGCGGATGAACTCGCCGCGCACATAGATGTAGGCGGCAGTCGCGCCCATGGCGAAGCCGGCGAGCAGCGCGCCCTCGACCAGCGTGTGCGGGTCGTTGCGCAGGATGTCCCGGTCCTTGCAGGTGCCAGGCTCGGATTCGTCGGCGTTGATGACGAGGTAGCTCGGCCGGCCGTCGCTCTGCTTGGGCATGAACGACCATTTGAGACCGGTCGGGAAGCCGGCGCCGCCACGGCCGCGCAAGCCCGACGCCTTCATTTCGTTGACGATCCAGTCGCGCCCCTTGGCGACGAGGCCGGGCGTGTTGTCCCAGGCGCCGCGCGATATCGCGCCGGCCAGCGACTTGTCGAAGAGGCCGTAGATGTTGTTGAAGATGCGGTCTTTGTCCTGAAGCATTGTTCGTCCCTCAGACCGGCTTCTTGCCGAAAACGCGGATGTATTCGGCGACCCCGCCCTTGGCGAGCGCCTTGGCCTGCTTGACCCAGTCGTCGCGGTCGATGCGGCCGTGGAAGGAGAGATAGCCGTCCACCCACTCGCGCTCGGCCTTCTTCCACGAAGCGACCTGCGCGAAGGTGAAAATGCCCAGCGTGTGCAGGATGCCCTCGATCTTCGGGCCGACGCCGGAGATCAGCTTGAGATCGTCGACCGCAGCCGGCCTGTCGATACCGGCCGGACGGTTCTTGTCCTCCAGCGACGGTTTTGCCGGCTTTGCGGCTGGAGCCTTGGCTTCCGGCGCCCTGGCTTCCGGCGCCTTCACGGCAGCTGCCGGTTCGGCCTTGGCCGTCGGCCCATTGCGCTGCTTGGCGACCTTCTCGACCTCGGGCGCTGCCGTGTTGGCGTTGGCGGCCGAATGCAGCGGTGCCGAAACGCTCTCCGCCTTCTCCGCCGCCGGCGCCACTTTGGTCGCCGAAGGCGTCTTCAACGCCGGGCTGGTCTCCGGCGCGTCGGTCTTCGGCTTGCCGGCATTGGACGGCGCCACTGGTGCGGCCGCCGGCGCTTGCGCCGTAGGAGCGGCCGGCGCGGCTGCGACTGGCGCGGCCGCGGCCGCCGGCGCCGCATTCTGGGCGGCCTTGGTCGCCGCCTTGGCTTCCTTGTCGCGCGTGGTCTTGAGGATCGCCTTTTCGCTCTTCAGCGTCGTCAGGCCGGAGGCCGGCTCCGAGCCGGTGCGGCCATTCTGCGGTCCAGGCGCCACCGAAGCGCCCTTGCCGGCGTCATAGAGATCGATGATCTCGGCCAGCCGTTCCGGCGTCAAATCCTCGAACGTATCCTTGAAGACCATGACCATCGGCGCGTTGACGCAGGCGCCGAGGCACTCGACCTCTTCCCACGACAAGGTGCCCTTGTCGTTGGTGTGGAACTGGTCGTGGTGGATTTTCGACCGGCAGACATCCATCAGCGCTTCAGAGCCGCGCAGCATGCACGGCGTGGTGCCGCAGACCTGGATATGCGCACGGGTGCCGACCGGATTGAGCTGGTACTGTGTGTAGAAGGTCGCGACTTCGAGCCCGCGGATACGCGGCATGCCCAGCATGTCCGAAATCGTCTCGATCGCCGCCTTGGTGACCCAGCCTTCCTGCTCCTGCGCAATCATCAGAAGCGGGATAATCGCCGACTGCTCACGGCCTTTCGGGTATTTCTTGATCCATTGCTTCGCAGCTGCCGCGTTCGCCCGGCTGAAGGCGAAGGAGGCTGGCTGGACGCTGGCTTCTGCGAGACGGCGGACTGACATTCAGGACAACCTAGTGAACAGGCTTGCAATATTGCGTGGCGATATCGCCGGAGGTCTTGGTCTCCGCGACAAAGCACATGAACACGGCATCACCCTTTTGCAAGACAAGGCCCGGGCCGGCATTGCTTGGGATTGCGGCCTTCACCTCAAAACCCTGCTTGAGCAAGGCATCGACGGTGGTGCCCTCGGCGTGGGCTGACGAAAGGGCTGAAACCGTAAGCAGGGCTGCGATTGCAATGCGTTTCATCGATCGACCTCCCCAAACACGATGTCGAGGGAGCCGAGAACGGCGGTGACGTCGGCCAGCATGTGGCCGCGGCAGAGGAAATCCATCGCCTGCAGATGCGCGAAGCCGGGCGCCCGGAGCTTGCAGCGATAGGGCTTGTTGGAGCCGTCGGAGACGAGATAGACGCCGAACTCGCCCTTCGGCGCCTCGACGGCGGCATAGACCTCTCCGGCCGGCACGCGGTAGCCTTCGGTGTAGAGCTTGAAGTGATGGATCAGCGCTTCCATCGAGCGCTTCATCGCCTGGCGCTTCGGCGGCACGATTTTGCCGTCGAGGTTCGACACCGGGCCGGTGCTTTCCTTGCCGAGCAGCAGATCGATGCACTGGCGCATGATCCGCGCCGACTGGCGCATTTCTTCCATGCGCACGAGGTAACGGTCGTAGCAGTCGCCGTTCTTGCCGATCGGAATGTCGAAATCCATTTCCGAATAGCATTCATAGGGCTGCGACTTGCGCAGGTCCCACGGCGCGCCCGAACCGCGCACCATGACGCCGGAAAAACCCCAGGCCCAGGCATCGGCCAGCGAAACAATGCCGATATCGACATTGCGCTGCTTGAAGATGCGGTTGCCGGTCAGCAGGCGATCGAGGTCATCGATCGACTTCAGGAACGGGTCGATCCACTTGCCGATGTCCTCGACCAGCTGGCGCGGCAGGTCCTGGTGGACGCCGCCGGGGCGGAAATAGGCGGCATGCATGCGCGAACCGGAGGCACGCTCATAGAACACCATCAGCTTTTCGCGTTCGACGAAGCCCCACAGCGGCGGCGTCAGCGCGCCGACGTCCATGGCCTGCGTAGTCACATTGAGGATGTGCGACATGATACGGCCGATCTCGCAATAAAGCACGCGGATCAGCTGGCCGCGCCTCGGCACCTCGATGCCGAGCAGCCGCTCGACAGCCAGCGCAAAGGCGTGTTCCTGATTCATCGGCGCGCAATAGTCGAGCCGGTCGAGATAAGGCACAGCCTGCAGATAGGTTTTTGCCTCGATCAGCTTTTCCGTGCCGCGATGCAAAAGCCCGATATGCGGATCGACACGATCGACAACCTCGCCGTCCAGCTCCAGCACGAGGCGCAAAACACCATGCGCCGCAGGGTGCTGCGGCCCGAAATTGATGTTGAAATTGCGGACGGAGGTTTCAGCCATTGTGGCGCCTCAATTCGTCTTGGCTTTTTCGTCCCCGGGCAGCACGTAGTCAGTGCCTTCCCAAGGGGAAAGAAAATCGAAATTGCGGAATTCCTGCTTCAATTCCACCGGCTCGTAGATGACACGCTTGGCTTCGTCGTCGTAGCGCACCTCGACAAAGCCGGTCAGCGGGAAATCCTTACGCAGCGGATGGCCTTCGAAACCGTAATCGGTCAGCAGGCGGCGCAGATCGGGATGGCCCGAAAACAGCACGCCATAGAGATCGTAGGTCTCGCGCTCGAACCAGTCGGCGCCGGGGAACACGCCGGTGATGGACGGCACCATCGTCTCCTCGTCGGCCAGAACCTTGACGCGGATGCGCACATTCTGTTTCGGCGAAAGCAGGTGATAGACGACGTCGAAGCGCTTGGCCCGTGACGGATAGTCGGCGCCGCAGACATCGATGATCGAAATGAACTGGCAACGCGCATCGTCGCGCAGGAAGGTCACCACTTCGATGAGGTCGCGCGGCTCGACATGGATGGTGAGCTCGCCAAAGGCGATCGCCGCGTCGTTGACGCGGCCGATCAGCTTCTCGCCGAGATAGGTCGACAGTTCGCTAAGGGATGCGGCCATGGCTTTACCGTTCGATCGTGCCGGTGCGGCGGATCTTCTTCTGCAAGAGAAGAATGCCGTAGAGCAGGGCTTCGGCGCTCGGCGGGCAGCCGGGCACATAGATATCGACCGGCACCACACGGTCGCAACCGCGCACCACCGAATAGGAATAGTGGTAGTAGCCGCCGCCATTGGCGCACGAGCCCATCGAGATGACGTAGCGCGGCTCCGGCATCTGGTCGTAGACCTTGCGCAGCGCTGGCGCCATCTTGTTGGTCAGCGTGCCGGCGACAATCATGATGTCGGACTGGCGCGGAGACGCGCGCGGCGCGACACCGAACCGCTCCGAATCGTAGCGCGGCATCGAGGTGTGGATCATCTCGACCGCGCAGCAGGCCAGACCAAAGGTCATGAACATCAGCGAGCCGCTGCGTGCCCAGGTGATCAGCGCTTCCGTCGAGGTGACGAGAAAGCCCTTGTCGGCAAGCTCATTGTTGATTTCGAGGAAGAAGGGATCGTCCTCCCCCACCGGCCGGCCGGTGTTGGGATCGATGAGGCCCTTGGGCTTCGGCGCGACGAGGGTACCTGAACTGTCGTTCAATCCCATTCCAGCGCTCCTTTTTTCCATTCATAGGCAAAGCCGATGGTCAGCACTGCCAAAAACACCATCATCGACCAGAAGCCAAGCATACCGATCTTCGAGAAGGACACGGCCCAGGGAAACAGGAAGGCCACTTCCAGATCGAAGATGATGAACAGGATCGACACCAGATAGAAGCGGATGTCGAATTTCATGCGGGCGTCGTCGAACGAGTTGAAACCGCACTCGTAGGCGGAAAGCTTTTCGGGATCGGGGTTGCGGTACGCCACCAGAAAGGGTGCGGCCAGCAGCGCCAGGCCAACGACCAGCGCCACGCCGATGAACAGGACGATGGGCAGGTACGAACTGAGAAGTGCGTTCATGCTCGGCTTTCCGTTGGAGCCAATCCACTTTGATTACAGCACCGGACCTTAATGCGGAAGCGTGACAGTTTAACCGCTGAACCGTTTTAGGAGCCTATGCTGCAACGCGGCGAGGGTTAGCGCAGCACTTCCAGCGAAGCAAGTCAAACCTTGTTCAAAACAGCAGCCTGGACGGCATGTCGCGTCAAACTGGTCCGATCGGCTCCTGTTTGATTTCCTTCGCTTTTTACTCCACTTTTGTCTCCTGACATGGTTGCCGCCAAAACCCTGCTAGCATGGCCTGGAATCACCCATCAGAACCTCCCTAGAGTCGCATCCGAATGAAGGAAAAGATCTCGCTCCCCATGGCCCGGCGCATCGCGCTCGCCGCTCAAGGGTTTCTCGATCCCCGCCCCGCCAGCACGCCCGATCGACGCCACTTCGCCCGGGTGCTCTCGCGCACCGGCCTGCTGCAGATCGATTCCGTCAGCGCTGTGGTGCGCGCACATTACATGCCGCTCTATTCGCGGCTTGGCCCCTACCCGCTCGCTCTGCTCGACAATGCCGCCGTCACCCGCAAGCGCACGGTCTTTGAATATTGGGCGCATGAGGCTTCGTTCCTGCCGGTCGAGACCTACCCGCTGATGCGCTGGCGCATGCAGCGCGCCGAACAAGGCGATGAAATGTATCTCGGCCTGGCCAAATGGGGTCGCGAGCACACCGCCTATATAGAAGAGATCTATCGCGAGGTCGTCGCACGCGGCCCGATTGCCGCTTCGGCGCTGGAAGGCCAGAAGGGTTCGGGCGGCTGGTGGGGCTGGAGCCACGCCAAGCACGCCTTCGAATGGCTGTTCTGGGCCGGTCGCATCACCACCGCGCACCGTCGTGGCTTCGAGCGCTTCTATGACCTGCCCGAGCGCGTGCTGCCGCAGGCGATCCTCGATCTGCCGGTGCCGGCTGCCGAGGACGCGCATCGCGAATTGCTGCGCATCTCGGCCCGTGCCCACGGCATCGCGACATCAGGCGATCTGCGCGACTATTTCCGCCTGTCGCCGGCCGACATGAAAGGCCGGCTGGAGGAACTTGTCGAGTCGGGCGAGCTGCTCCCGGTGCGTGTCGAGGGCTGGGACAAGCCGGCTTACCTTCACAAAGACGCCCGCCTGCCCCGGAAAATCGAGGCCCGTGCGTTGCTGGTGCCCTTTGACCCGGTCGTCTTCGAACGGTCGCGGTCGGAACGGCTCTTCAAGTTCCACTACCGCATCGAAATCTACACCCCCGCCGAAAAGCGCCAATATGGCTATTACGTCCTGCCCTTCCTGCTCGGCGACAAGATCGTGGCGCGCGTCGACCTGAGGGCCGACCGGCCGGCAAGCGTCCTGCGCGTCCATGCCGCTTACCCCGAACCCGGCGCACCGCCTGAAACGGCGGCTCAGCTCTTCGAGGAATTGAAGCAGATGCAGGGCTGGCTCGGCCTTGAACGCATGGAAGTGACGCCTGCCGGTGGTTTGGGTCCGGCGCTGGCCGACATCGCGGTGTCGTGACCCCGCGTTGACACCGCCACCCGCAAAAGCCTAAATCCGGTCCAGACGGTCCCCTGCCCACAACGGCAAGGGCTAAGAGGGAATGCGGTGCGGGATTTCGATCTCAAATCCGCGGCTGTCCCCGCAACTGTAAGCGAAGAGCCAAGGCCGAAAGCCACTGGGAGGTTCCCGGGAAGGCGGCTATCCAAGGCGATGACCCGCGAGCCAGGAGACCTGCCGTCTGCGACAGAAGAATCCGATCGCCCGGCGGGTTTCCGGGCAAGGAGCCCGGTTTTTTGGACCAGAACAGCAGTTTTTCGGCTGGCACAGCGGACAATGCGTCTGAGGACCGCGATGCCTTGGCCGGCGTCACCGTGATCGTCTGCGCCTCCTGCCGCAATGAGGCCGGCTCCGACGCGCATCCCCGCGCCGGCGAACTTTTGGCCGAAGATACGCGCCGCGCCGCAGCGGCCGACAATATCCGCGTCCGCACGGTCGAATGTCTCGGCAATTGCAAGCGCCGCCTCAGCGCCGCGATCCTGCGCGACGGCTGCTGGAGCTATGTCTTCGGCGACCTGACCTTGACCAGCGGCCCCGACCTCATCACCGGCGCAAAACTCTTCGCCACCTCGACCGATGGCCTCATTCCATGGCGCGGCCGGCCGGATTCCCTCAAGCGCGGCCTCGTGGCGCGTATTCCACCTCTCGACATGCTGAAGGACCAACCATGAGCGCTCCAAATCCGGCCGGCAATCTCTCCCGTGTACCCTGCACCGTTGTCACCGGCTTCCTCGGCGCCGGCAAGACGACGCTGGTCCGCCATCTCCTCGAAAACGCCGGCGGCAAGCGCATTGCGATCATCGTCAACGAGTTTGGCGACATCGGCATTGACGGCGAAATCCTCAAAGGCTGCGGCATCGACACCTGTCCGGAGGAAAACATCGTCGAACTGGCCAATGGCTGCATCTGCTGCACCGTGGCCGACGATTTCGTGCCGGCGCTGGACAAGATCCTGTCGCTGACGCCGAAAGTCGACCACATCCTGATCGAAACCTCGGGCCTCGCTTTGCCCAAGCCGCTGGTCCAGGCTTTCCAGTGGCCAAGCGTGAAGAGCCGCGTGACCGTCGACGGCGTCATCGCCGTGGTCGACGGCCCGGCGCTGGCCGAAGGCCGCGTCGCCAACGACATGGACGCCCTGCAGGCGCAGAGGACTGCCGACGACTCACTCGACCATGACGACCCGGTCGAAGAGGTGTTTGAAGACCAGATCGCCTGTGCCGACCTGATCATCCTCTCGAAGAGCGACCTGATGGACGCCGCCGGTTCGGCCCGCGCCAACGCCATTATCAATGAACATTCCGCACGCGCAGTAAAAATCGTGCCGACGTCGCATGGCAAGGTCGATCCCTCCGTGCTGCTCGGGCTCGGGCTCGCCGTCGAGGACGACATCGAGAACCGCAAGTCCCACCATGACGGCGCCTTCGACCACGAGCATGACGACTTCGACACCTTCATCGTCGACATTCCCTCGATCGCTAATCCCGATGATCTGGCAAAGCGCGTCGCCACCGCCGCCGAACAGGAAAACGTGCTGCGTGTGAAGGGTTTCGTCGAAGTCGGCGGCAAGCCGATGCGGCTTTTGCTGCAGGCCGTCGGGCCGCGCGTCAATCATTATTATGACCGCGCCTGGACGGCCGAGGACGATCGCCGCTCGCGTCTCGTCGTCATTGGCCTCAAGGGGCTGAACCGGCCGGCAATCGAAGCTATACTCGCCGGCTGAAGCCAACCACGAGCCGCAATGCACATACTCGCCACCACGTCCGCCTCGCTCGACGATCTCGCCGAGCCGGTCGATCTGCGGCAGACGCCGGCGGATATCGTGGCCCTGTCCTTTACCGACAGCGACCTCGCCGGCCTTGCGGCCGCATGGAAGGCGGATGCCGCCCGCCTGCCCTCGATGCGGCTGTCGGCATTGCGCGACCTGCGCCATCCCATGTCGGTCGACCTCTGGATCGACAGTGTGGCGCGCCACGCCAAAATCATAATGGTCCGCATCCTCGGCGGCTATGACTGGTGGCGCTACGGCTGCGACCAGCTTGCCTCGGTCGCCCGTGAACGCGGCATAAAGCTGGCGCTGCTGCCCGGCGAATGCCGCGACGAGGATCTCCGCCTGATCGAAGCCTCGACGCTGCCGCGCGAGGAATTGGACGGCCTGCTCGGCTATTTCCGCCAGGGCGGCCCGGCGAATATGAGCGCGCTGGTGCAGAGACTGGCCGGGTTGTCGGGGTCCGACGGAGCGGCGACCGAGCCGGTCAGCGTGCCAAAAGCAGGCTACTACGAGCCCACACGCGGCGGCGTCGCCCTTCCCCTCGAGGGGGAAGGAAAGGTTGTGCCAATCCTGTTCTATCGTTCCATGCTGCTCGCCGCCGATGTCGCCCCCATCGACGCGCTCGTTGAAGCAATGAAGCTGCGCGGCATGCTTCCGGTCCCCATCTTCGTCTCCAGCCTCAAGGACCCAACCTCGCTGGCCTTCGTCGAGACCGCGCTGGCCGCGCTCAACCCCGCCGCCATCATCACCGCGACCGCTTTCGCCTCCGGTGCCGAACCGGGCGTCGAAACCCTGTTCGACCGCGCCGGCGTGCCCGTCTTCCAGGTCATCGTCGCCACCACCCGCCGCGACGTCTGGGAAAACAACCAGCGCGGCCTGGCGCCCGCCGACCTCGCCATGCATGTCGTGCTGCCCGAACTCGACGGCCGCATCCTCGCCGGCGCCATTTCCTTCAAGGGTGAAAGCGAGGTTGATCCGGCGCTTGGCCACCGCGCTTTCGCCAACCGGCCGGAACCGGATCGCGTGGCGCAGGTGGCGGATCGTTTGGCGGCGTTCATCAAGCTGCAGGAGACCCACCGCACCGAGCGGAAACTAGCCATCCTGATCCCGGATTATCCGAGCGCGCCTGGCCGCACCGGCTATGCGGTCGGCCTCGATGTGCCGTCCAGCGTGCTGGCGATGCTGCATGACCTGAAGGAACAGGGCTATGGCGTTGAGGGGATTCCGCAATCGCCGCGTGCGCTACTGGATTTGCTGGAGCGGAGCGATAGTGGACTGACTTTAGACAACTATATTGCCTTCTCGACAGAGTTGCCGACTGCGGCAGTCGCTGTGGTCGAAGCAGCTTGGGGCAAGGCAGAAGACGAGACAGGGTTGCGCGAGGCGCCCCCCTCTGTCCTGCCGGACATCTCCCCCACAGGTGGGGAGATTGGCAGCTTCAGCGCTTCGCCCCCTCTCGCATCGTTGGAGATTGGCGAAAGCGGAGATAAGGGCGCAATCTCCCCCCTTGTGGGGGAGATGTCCGGCAGGACAGAGGGGCGCGCCTCGCGCCAGCCTTCGCTATCAAGCAAAAGGCACTTCCCCTTCCGCGCCGCCACCTTCGGCAACATTACCGTCGCCCTCGCCCCCGACCGTGGCCGCTCCGCCGATCGCCGCGCCGACTACCACGATCCGACGCTCCCCCCGCGCCACGCCCTGCTCGCCTTTGGCCTGTGGTTGCGCAAATCGCTCGGCATCCACGCCCTGGTCCATGTCGGCGCCCACGGCACGCTGGAATGGCTGCCCGGCAAGACGGTTGCACTCTCGCAAAACTGCTTTCCCGAGATCGTCACCGGTGGATTACCCGTCATCTATCCCTTCATCGTCTCCAACCCCGGCGAGGCCGCGCAGGCCAAGCGGCGCATCGCCGCCGTTACGCTTGGCCATCTGCCGCCGCCGCTGACCGGCGCTGGGCTCGACGAAAACCAGCACAGACTTGAACGCCTGGTCGACGAATACGCCCAGGCCGACGGCCTCGACCGCCGTCGCCGCGACCGTCTGGCGAAACTGATTGTCGAGACTGCGCAAAAGACGGGCCTCGCTTCTGAAGCCGGCGTCGCCAGGACCGACGCACCCGACGAGGCGCTGCGCCGCATCGACGCCTGGCTCTGCGACCTCAAGGATTTCGCCATCAAGGACGGGCTGCACATCTATGGCCGCGCGCCCGAGGGCGAACCCGACGCCATGCGCGTCCAAAGCGCCGAGGCCGAAAAGACCGCGCTGCTGGCCGCGCTCGATGGACGTCACGTCAAGGCCGGTCCGGCAGGCGCCCCGGCACGTGGCCGCTCCGATGTCCTGCCCACCGGCCGCAACTTGTTCACCTCGGACCCGCGCACCATGCCGACGCCCACCGCCTATGATCTGGGCAAGGCAGCGGCGGAAGAAGTGGTGCGCGGCTATATGCAATCGCATGGCGACTGGCCACGCTCGCTGGTCATCGACCTCTGGGGCTCGGCCTCGCTGCGCACCGGCGGCGAGGAGATCGCTCAAGGCCTGGCGCTGATGGGATGCCGGCCGCAATGGGATGCCGCCACCGGCCGCATCACCGGCATCGAGGTGCTGCCGCCGGCCACCCTCGGCCGCCCGCGCATTGACGTCACCTGGCGCATATCGGGCCTGTTCCGCGACATGTTCCCGACCCAGATCGCGCTGATCGATGCCGCCGCCAACGCCGTTTCCGCACGCGACGAAGAGGATTCGGAAAACCCGCTCGCCGCCAAAACCCGCGCGGACGGCAAGATCAGCCCGCGCATTTTCGGCACCTCGCCCGGCACCTATGGCGCCGGCGTCGAGGATCTGTTGTCGAGCGGCGACTGGGGCGCGCGCGAAGAGATCGGCCGCACCTATCTCGACGCCACCTCGCATGCCTATGGCGGCGCCGAGGGCGAAGGCATCGCCTCCCCCGGCGCCTTTGAAACCCGCATCGCCGAGGCCGACCTTCTCGTCCACACCGGCGACGATCCTGGCCGCGATATCCTGGAAGGCTCTGCCGACGTCGCTTTCATCGGCGGCTTTTCGGCCGCTCTTGCGGCGCTGGGCCGGAATGCCGACGTCATCGTGCTCGACACGACGGATCCGCAAAAGCCCAAGCCCCGTTCGGTCGGCGAAGCCGTATCGCGGGTGGTGCGGGCGCGCGCGGTCAATGCCCGATTCATCGCTGGCCAGATGCGCCACGGCCCGCGCGGCGCCTCCGAATTCGCCGAGACGGTCGACCGGCTGGTCGGCTTCGCCGAAACCACCCATGCCATATCGGGTTCACTGATCGAGGCCGTGCACGACGCCTATGTCGGCGATCCCTTGGTCCGCGCTTTCATCCTGCGCGAGAATCCTGCAGCCGCGAAAATCATTGCCGAGCGTTTCCTGTCGGCGCGCCGACGCGGCCTCTGGCATCCCCTGCGCAATTCCATCGACGACGATCTTGCAGCGCTGATTGTCGAGGCCGAGGCGCTCGGGGTCGCGGCATGAACGCCTTCTCGCGACGCGGCGCCTGCCCGGCTTTGTCGGCGCCGATGCAGACCGGCGATGGCCTGTTGGTGCGGCTGAACCCGGTCGCTGGGGGGCTGTCGCCGAAGCTGTTGATCGGGCTGGCCGAATCCGCCTTGCGGCATGGCAACGGCATCATGGAAGTCACGGCGCGCGGCAGCCTGCAGATACGCGGACTGACGGCGGAAAGCGCTGCACTGCTGGCGGCGGAGGTCGATGCGTTGGGCATTGCCGTGCGCACCGGCGTGCTGGTCGAGACCGGTCCACTGGCGGGCATCGACCCGCAGGAGATCGCCGATCCCCGGCCGCTGGCTGAGCGGATCAGGGTGGCGATCGAGGAAGCCGGGCTGACACAGCGGCTCGGGCCGAAGGTTTCGTTGGTTGTCGATGGTGGCGGGCAACTGACGCTGGATGCGGTGACGGCGGATGTGCGGCTGGAGGCGATGCGAGCCGACAACGGCATCGTTTGGAGCGTATCGGTTGCCGGCGACGGCCCAAACGCGAAGGTACTGGCAAAGGTAGACGCGGATGCCGCGAGAGACATTGCCGTCGCCGCACTCAGGATGGTTGCTGAAAAAGGCCGTGAGGCACATGCGAGGGATTTGTCGGAGCGGCAGTTGGTTTCTCTGGCAGGTTGGCTGTGCTTGACGAGCCTGCCCCAGGCGCCCCCCTCTGTCCTGCCGGACATCTCCCCCTCAAGGGGGGAGATTACGCTGTCCCTAACGGTCTCGCCAATCTCCGATGTTGTTAGGGGAAAGCCGGCGTCGAAGCTGCCGATCTCCCCCCTTGAGGGGGAGATGTCCGGCAGGACAGAGGGGGGCGCCTCCCGCAAACCTATCGGCCTTTTCTCCTTAGCCGGCGACATTTTCACCCTCGGCATCGGCCTCCCTTACGGCAGCATGCCGGCCGACAACATCATCGCCCTCGCCCAAAGCGCCCTCGCCCTCGGCACGACCGAAATCCGCCTCGCACCAAGCCGCGCCCTGCTTTTCCTCGGCCAGCCGGCGGACACAAACCAGCCCCTCCAGCACACCGCCGCCACCCTCGGCTTCGTCACCGACCCTGCCGACCCGCGCACGCGCATCGCGGCCTGCCCCGGCGCTCCGGCCTGCGCCTCCGGCCACATCGCCACGCGCGACATCGCCGAGACGATTGCAGCCGAAAACGCCGACATTCTCGACTTCACCCTGCACATTTCCGGCTGTGCCAAGGGCTGCGCGCATCCAGGCCCGGCGGCGCTGACGATCGTCGGCGGCGAAAATGGAGCCGGACTTGTCGTGAACGCGACGGCAAAGGCCCTTCCTGCCGGCTACAGGCCGGGCTATGACGCCGCGCGCGGTGTCAGTCGCGTCGCGGCAGTGATCCGCAACGCACGATATCAAGGCGAGACCGCCGCCCACTGCCTGACAAGGCTCGGGCCGGCGGCAATCGCCGAGGCTTACCGACAGGCCCAAACTGAAAAACGGAAATGAGCATGGCCGCCTACGACTATATCCACGACGGCACGGCGATCTACGAGCGCTCCTTCGCCATCATCCGCGCCGAGGCTGATCTCACGCGCTTCTCGGAAGCCGAGGCCGATGTCGCCATCCGCATGATCCACGCCTGCGGCCAGGTCGAAGCATCAAGCCATTTCGCCTTCTCCCCCGATTTCGTTGCCGCCGCCCGCGCCGCTCTGGCGGCCGGTGCGCCGATCTTCTGCGATGCGGAAATGGTCTCGCATGGCGTCACCCGCGCCCGCCTGCCGGCAGGCAACGAGGTGATCTGCACCTTGCGCGACCCGCGCACGCATGACATCGCCAGGGAGATCGGAAATACCCGGTCGGCTGCCGCGATCGACCTGTGGGGCGAGCGCATGGCCGGCTCCGTCGTCGCCATCGGCAATGCACCGACCGCGCTGTTCTATCTCCTGGAAAAATTGCGCGACGGCGCGCCGAAGCCGGCGGCCATCATCGGCATGCCGGTCGGCTTCGTCGGCGCTGCCGAATCCAAGGATGCGCTGGCCGAGAATTCTTATGGCGTGCCCTATGCCATCGTGCGCGGCCGGCTCGGCGGCAGCGCCATGACCGCCGCCGCGCTCAATTCGCTGGCGAGGCCGGGCCTGTGAACGCGCTCCCGAAAGGCCGTCTCGTCGGCGTCGGCACTGGTCCGGGCGACCCCGAACTGTTGACACTGAAGGCCGCGCGGGCCTTGGCAGAGGCCGATGTCGTTGCCTATTTCGCCAAGCGCGGCAACAACAGCAATGCGCGCGCCATCGTCGAAGCGCGCTTCCGCCCAGACATGCTGGAGTTGCCACTGCTCTATCCCGTCACCACCGAAATCGCTAGGGATCACGACGACTACCGCTCGCAGATCACCGGTTTCTATGAAGAGTCGGCCGAAAAGGTCGCCGAACACCTCGAAGCCGGCAGGATGGTTGCCGTCCTGTCCGAAGGCGATCCGCTGTTCTACGGCTCCTACATGCATCTGCATGTGCGTCTCGCGCATCGCTTTCCGACCGAGGTCATTCCCGGAGTCACCGCCATGTCTGGCTGCTGGTCGCAGACCGGGGTGCCGATCGTCCAGGGCGACGACGTGCTGACGGTTTTGCCCGGCACGATGAGCGAATTCGAACTGACGCGTCGCCTCGCAGATACCGATGCTGCCGTCATCATGAAGGTCGGCCGCAACCTGCCCAAGATCAGGCGGGCGCTGGAAGCCACCGGCAAGCTGGCGCGCGCTGTCTACGTCGAGCGCGGCACCATGGCCGGCAGCGTCTCGATGAAGCTCGCCGACAAGCAGGACGACAAGGCGCCCTACTTCGCCATCGTGCTGGTCGCCGGCTGGTCCGGCCGCCCCGGCGCTCTTGGAGCGCAGGCATGAGCGGCCGTCTCACAGTCATCGGCCTCGGGCCCGGCAATACCGATCAGGTCACACCGGAAGCCAGCCGCGCCGTGTCGGAAGCCAAATTCTTCTATGGCTACAAGCCCTATCTCGACCGGCTGGAGCTGCGCCCGGATCAAACCCGTGTCGCCTCCGATAACCGAGAAGAGCTCGCCCGCTCCAAGGATGCCTTGATCAAGGCAGCCGAGGGCTATGACGTCGCCGTGGTCTCCGGTGGCGATCCCGGTGTCTTTGCCATGGCAGCCGCCGTCTGCGAGGCGATCGAGGCCGGTCCGGCTGAATGGCGCGCGGTCGATGTCGCCGTGGTGCCCGGCATCACCGCCATGCTGGCGGTCGCCGCCCGCATCGGCGCCCCGCTCGGCCATGATTTCTGCGCCATCTCGCTGTCCGACAATCTGAAGCCCTGGGACCTGATCGAGTTGCGCCTGTTGGCAGCAGCCGGCGCCGGCTTCGTCATCGCGCTCTACAATCCGATCAGCAAGGCTCGCCCCTGGCAGCTCGGCCGCGCCTTCGAATGCCTGACCGCGATCCTGCCCGGCACAACGCCGGTCATCTTCGGCCGCGCCGCCGGCCGCCCGGACGAGCGCATCGAGGTCTATCTGCTGGCTGATGTCGAAGCTGAAAAGGCCGACATGGCGACCTGCATCATCATCGGCTCGCCGGAAACCCGGATCATCAAGCGCGGCGACAAACCGGCGCTGGTCTACACGCCACGCTCGGCGGCGGGTTCGACAAAATGATCGATCATCGCGGCCAACGCTTCGACGGTTTCAGCCGAGGTCACCTCCGGCAGGACGGGCCTGCGGACCATGATCACGTCGATGCCAAGCGCCCGCGCAGCGGCAATCTTGCCGTAGGTCGCCGCGCCGCCGCTGTTCTTGGACACGACGACATCGATGCGGTGGTTTTCGAGCAGCGTGCGTTCGTCGTCCTCGCGAAACGGCCCGCGCGACAGCAGATAGTCGGCATCGGGCACCGCCAGCTTCGGCTCGACAGGATCGACGCTGCGAATGAGATAATGGTGCTGGGGCGCTGCCTCGAACGCGGCGACCTCTTGCCGTCCCAGCGCCAGGAAAATGCGACGCGGCCTGGCGCTCAGCGCTTGCACAGCATCGCCAACCGTATCTACCTCCGACCAGCGATCCCCCTCTACAGGCTCCCAGCCGGGGCGCCGCAAGGCGAAAATCGGCGCACCAGCCATGCGTGCCGCTTGCGCGGCATTGGCCGAAATCCGCGCCGCATAGGGATGCGTGGCATCGATCAGCAGGTCGATCCGCATATCGTTGAGATAGGCCGCCAGCCCGCCAGCACCGCCAAAGCCGCCGACCCTTGTCGGCACATTTTGCGCGACCGGGTTTTCAGTGCGCCCCGCCAGCGACAGCGTGACGGAGAAATCCGCGCGGATAGCCAACCTGGCCGCCAGTTGCCGGGCTTCCGTGGTGCCGCCGAGGATCAGAATGCGGTGGGTCATCATGCCTGCTGAGGGTTCGCGCGGCGCCAACCAGAGATGGCTGACAGTCGTTGGCATCGGCGAGGACGGTTTAGCGGGTCTCGGCGACGAGGCCAAGCAGCGGATTGCCAGTGCGGCATTCATCTTCGGCGGCAAGCGGCACCTGGCGCTGGTCGCTTCCTTCGCCAAGGGCGAGGCCCGACCGTGGCCTGTTCCTTTCGACGCCGAGATGCGTGACGTGCTGGCGCTTGCCGGCAGCAAAGTCTGCGTGCTCGCCTCCGGCGATCCCTTCTTCCACGGCGTCGGCGCCACCCTCGCCCGCAAGGTCAAGCCGCGGGACATGCATGTCATCCCGGCACCATCAGCCGTTTCGCTGGCGGCCGCTCGCCTGGGCTGGGCGCTGCAGGACATCGAGACCGTCTCGCTGCATGGCCGGCCGCTTGACCTGATCCGGCCGCTGCTGCAGCCGAATGCGCGCATATTGGCGCTGACATCCGATGCCGAAGCGCCCGCGGCCATTGCCCGCCTGCTCACCGAACTCGATTTCGGCGCATCGCGGCTGACGATCCTTGAGGCTCTTGGCGGGACGAACGAAAACCAACGCTCCACCCGCGCCGATGCGTTCGATCTCGAAAACATCAATCCGCTCAACGTGCTGGCGATCGAGATTGATTCTAGCCCGCAGGCCCGCGTGATGCCGCTCACGGCTGGCTTGGCCGACCATCTCTTCGACCATGACGGCCAGATCACCAAGCGCGAGATTCGCGCTGTCACGCTGTCGGCGCTGGCGCCGAGGCGCGGCGAATTGCTGTGGGATATCGGCGCCGGCTCTGGCTCCATCGGCATCGAATGGATGCTCGCCCACCCCTCGATGCGCACCATCGCCATCGAAGCCGACCCGACCCGCGCTGTCCGCATTGGCCACAACGCGTCCGCCTGCGGGGTTCCCGGGCTTGTCGTGGTAGAAGGCAGCGCGCCCAAGGCGCTCGCCGGGCTTGATATGCCGGACGCGATTTTCATCGGCGGCGGCGGCAGCGACACCGGCGTGTTGAAGGCCGCCATCAAGGCGCTGCGCCCTGGTGGCCGGCTCGTCGCCAATGCGGTGACGCTGGAGATGGAAGCCCTGCTTCTCGCCCAGCACACAAAACTGGGCGGCGATCTCACCCGGATTAACATCTCCCGCGGCTCTCCAGTCGGCTCGATGCAGGCCTGGCGGCCGGCCATGCCGGTCACCCAATGGAGCTGGGTGAAGCCATGATGGTCGCGGGTATCGGCAGCCGAAAAGGTGTGAGCGTTGAAGATGTGCTCGCCGCGATAGAGACCGCTCTCGAAATGCATGGGCTTTCGATGACGGCTCTTTCGGCATTGGCGACCCCCGCGCTCAAGAAGGATGAAGACGCGATCGCTGCCGCTGGCCGCGCGCTCAACCTTCCGGTCATCATCGTCGATGACGCAGCGCTTCTGGCCGCCTCGCCGCGCACGCTCAGCAGCTCCAGCCTCTCACAGAAACTGGCAGGCACACCTTCGGTTTCCGAAGCATCCGCCCTTGCGGCTGCCGGCGCGGGTGCAAAACTGCTTGGCCCGCGCACCGTGCTCGGCCCGGTCACCTGCGCCATCGCCATCAGCGGAGATGCCGAATGACCGTCCATTTCATCGGCGCCGGTCCGGGCGCCGCCGACCTCATCACGCTGCGGGGCGCCAGGCTGCTGGCAAGCTGCCCGGTCTGCCTGCATGCCGGTTCGATCGTCGCGCCCGAATTGCTGCAGCACTGCGCGCCGGGAACAAAATTGATCGACACCGCGCCGATGTCGCTCGACGAGATCGAGGCGGCCTATCTGGACGCTCATAAGGCCGGCCATGACGTCGCGCGCCTGCATTCCGGCGACCTATCGGTGTGGAGCGCGGTTGCCGAGCAGATCCGCCGGCTGGAAAAGCACGGCATCCCTTACACGCTGACGCCCGGCGTCCCCTCCTTCGCCGCTGCAGCGGCCGCACTGCGCCGCGAACTGACCATTCCCGAAGTAGCGCAAAGCCTGGTGCTGACTCGCATCTCCGGCCGCGCCTCAAAAATGCCACCCGGCGAAACGCTGGCTGGCTTCGGCCGCACCGGCGCCACGCTTGCCATCCATTTGGCCATCCACGCCATCGATCGCGTCGTTGCCGAGCTGATGCCGCACTATGGCAGTGATTGCCCGGTGGCGATCGTCTTCCGCGCCTCCTGGCCGGATGAGCGCGTGCTGACCGGCACGCTGGCGACCATCGAAGCGCTGCTTGCCGCCGATCCGATGGAGCGCACGGCGATCATCTTCGTCGGCCGCTCGCTGGCGGCGGAAGGGTTTGGCGAGAGTTCATTGTACGACGCCCACTACCAAAGGCGTTTTCGCGGACGGGACGGATTGTGAGCGGCAGCACCAAAGACAAAGGCGAAAACGCCACGCTCGAACAGGCACTCGCCCGGCTGAACTTCAAGCCGCGCCCGCTTGAGCCCGGCCATGTCTGGCTGGCCGGCGCCGGCCCGGGTGACCCCGGCTGCCTGACGCTGGAAGTGCTGGCGGCGCTGACTGAGGCGGATGCGCTGGTCTACGACGCACTGGTCTCGACCGATGTCGTCGCCGTCGCCGCAAACGCCGAGCTGTTTTTCGCCGGCAAGCGCGGCGGAAGACCGTCGATGAAGCAGGACGACATCACCGCGCTGCTGGTGCGCCTGGCGCGCGACGGCCGCCGCATCGTCAGGCTGAAGGGCGGCGACCCCTATATTTTCGGCCGTGGCGGCGAAGAGGCATTGGCACTGGCGCGTGAAAATATCCCATTCCGCGTGCTGCCGGGCCTGACATCGGGCCTCAGCGCGCTCGCCGCGACCGGCATTCCGGCCACCATGCGCGGCATCAACAAGGCGGTGATCCTGGCGACTGGCCATGCCGCAGGTACCGATGACGATATCGACTGGGGCGCGATCGCCCGCACCGGTCAGCCCGTCGTGGTCTATATGGGCATGGCCAATCTGCCCCTTATTGCCACGGCCCTGCTTGATGGCGGCCTGGCGCCATCGACGCCAGCGGCGGTGATCGTTGCCGCGACCACGACACAGGAACGAATCGTTGTCGCCACGCTTGCCACTATTGCCGAGGAGGCCGCAGCAGCAGGCCTCGCCTCACCAGCACTGATCGTCATCGGCGGCATCGTCGCCATGCGCGCGGCATTGATTGGGCAAGCATGACGGCACGGGCCATCATCATCGGTGCACCGCGCTCCGGCTCGGGCAAGACCAGCGTCACCATCGGCATTTTGCGCGCACTGACCCGGCGCGGCCTGAAAGTGCGCGGCGCCAAATCCGGTCCCGACTATATCGACCCCGGCTTCCACACCGCTGCCACCGGCCTGTCCGGCGTCAACCTCGACAGCTGGGCGATGCCGCCATCGCTGCTCAACGCACTGGCCGCGCAACAGGCCGACGACACCGATTTCGTCATCCTCGAAAGCGCCATGGGCCTGTTCGACGGCATTCCGGCCGCGCCGGGACGCACAGGCTCCGCCGCCGATCTCGCCCGACTCTACGGGCTGCCGGTGCTTTTGGTGCTCGACGTTTCCGGCCAGTCAACCACGGCGGCCGCCGTCGCCAAGGGCTTTGCCACCTACGATCCTGAAGTCGGCATGGCCGGTGTCGTGCTCAACCGGCTGGGCAGCGAGCGCCATCGCAAACTGTGCAGCGAGGCCATCGAAGCGCTCGGCCTGCCCGTCGTCGGCGCCATCCTGCGTGACCCCACCCTGAACCTGCCCGAGCGCCATCTCGGCCTTGTCCAGGCCGGCGAATATGATGACCTCATGGCACATCTCGACCGGCTGGCCGACATGGCGGAAAAGTCGCTCGACCTCGATGCTATCATGGCGCTGGCGACGCCCCTTGGGCCTGCAGCAGGCGGCTTCGCCGATGCGCTGCGGCCGCCAGGCCAACGTATCGCGCTGGCCGAGGATGCCGCCTTCACCTTCCTCTACCCGCATGTCGCCGCTTACTGGCGCAAGGCCGGCGCGGAACTTGTCCCGTTCTCGCCGCTCGCCGACGAGGCGCCCGACCAGGATTGCGATGTCTGCTGGCTGCCCGGCGGCTATCCCGAGCTTCACGCCGGCAAGCTCGCAGCAGCAGAGACTTTCAAAGCTGGAATGGGGCATTTCGCGGCGAAGAAACCGATCCATGGCGAGTGCGGCGGCTTCATGGTGCTTGGCGAAGCGCTGGAAGAGGCCTCCGGCGAAACGCACCGCATGCTCGGCCTGCTTGGCCATTCCACCAGCTTTGCCAAGCGCAAGATGAATCTCGGCTATCGCGAGGCACGGCTGCGCGCCGACTGCCCGCTGGGCCTGCAGGGCGCGCTCATTCGCGGCCATGAATTCCACTATGCGCAGATGACGGCCACCGGCAATGACGAGCCTCTGGCCGACCTCGCCGATGGCCAGGGCAATCCGATTGGCGCTTCCGGCTACCGGCGCGGCCATGTTAGTGGCACTTTCTTCCACGCCATCGCGAGGGGCTAGAGCTAGATGCCGAAAACTGGCAATCGATTTTCGGAGATCATGCTCAAACTCCGGAGCTTGACCCTTTCGCCTCGCCAAATCCTCGACGATGTGGCGCTCTGCCTCGTGTTCTTCACAAGGCTGCCGCTCCCCGTCTTCGATTTTCGCGGCCGCAGCCTCGCCGCCGCGATCTGGGCCGCCCCCATTGCCGGCCTCGTCGTCGGCCTGATCGGCGCCATCGCCTTTGCCACGGCGGAACGGTTTGGCCTTGCCATGGCGCCGGCCGCCGCCCTTGCCCTTGTGGCAACCGTGCTCACCACCGGCTGCCTGCATGAGGACGGGTTGTCGGATGTCGCCGACGGTTTTGGCGGCGGCAAATCGCGTGGCCGCAAGCTGGACATCATGCGCGACAGCCGTATTGGCGCCTATGGCGCCATGGCGCTGGCGCTGTCGCTGCTGATCCGCTGGAGCGCGCTGTCGCAACTGGTCGACCCGACGCAAGCCCTTTTCGCTCTCGTAGCCGCCCACACGGCTTCGCGTGGCGTGCTCGGCGCCTTCATGCATCTATTGCCGCCGGCGCGCGACGACGGCCTCTCGGCCGGCGCCGGCACCGTCTTGCTTGAAACGGCAATCGCCGGCGCCGTGCTTGGCGCGATCCCGCTCCTCCTGCTTGGGCCCGGCGGCGCCATTGCCGCGCTCATCCTGCTTGGCCTGCTGTTTGCCGCCTTCCATGCCCTTTGCCTCAACCAGATCGGCGGCCAGACCGGCGACACGATCGGCGCCTTGCAGCAAGTGAGCGAAATCGCCGTGCTGCTCGTCGCTTCCGTTGCACTCTCTTGATTCCCTTTGGCCTGATTCCCCTTGATTCCCTTCCGGAGACCTTGCCCCCATGCCCTTCAAATCCCTTGATGAACTGCGCGCCGCGTGCCTCGATCTGCCCGCCGGCAGCGATACCGCTGCAAAGGCGGTTGCCGACCGCCAGGACACGTTGACCAAGCCGCAAGGCAGCCTCGGCCGGCTGGAAACCATTGCGGCCTGGCTGGCGCGCTGGCAGGGCCGCGACATGCCGAAACTCGACCGGGTGAAGGTTTTCGTCTTCGCCGGCAATCACGGCGTCACCGCGCAAGGCGTGTCGGCCTTCCCTTCGGAAGTGACCGTGCAGATGGTGGCGAATTTCGCCGGCGGCGGCGCCGCCATCAACCAGCTCGCACGCATCGCCGGCGCCGAACTCGACGTTATCCCGCTCGACCTCGACCATCCCACGGGCGACTTCACCCAAGTGCCGGCTATGGACGAGACGGCCTTCCTCGCCGCTGTCTCAGCCGGCTATGACGCGGTAACTGATGATCTCGACCTGATCTGCTTCGGCGAAATGGGCATCGGCAACACCACGCCGGCTGCGGCCATTTCAGCAGCGCTGTTTGGCGGTGGCGCGGAAAAATGGACCGGCCGCGGCACCGGTGTCGACGATGCCGGCCTGAAGCGCAAGGTGACGGCAATAGAAGCCGGCCTGAAGCGCCACGCCGCGGCCCTCGCCGATCCACTGGGCATTGCCGCTGCCCTCGGCGGCCGCGAACTCGCCGCCATCTTCGGCGCGACGCTCGCCGCCCGTCATCTTGGGATACCCGTGCTGCTCGACGGCTTCGTCTGCACCGCCGCCGCCGCACCGCTGGCCAAGCTGCACCCGACCGGCCTCGCCCACACCATCGCGGCCCATGTCTCCGCCGAATCGGGCCATCGCGGCCTGCTCGAAGCGCTCAACCTGCCGCCGCTGCTCGATCTCGGCATGCGGCTCGGCGAAGGCTCCGGCGCTTGTCTGGCCGTCAACATCGTCCGCTCGGCGCTGGAGTGCCATGCGGGCATGGCAAGCTTTGCTGAGGCAGGCGTGTCGGATAAGTAATCAGGGGACTTTCCGGCGGGTGCAGCGGGAAAGACTGCCCCGCAAAGACGACATCTTTCGTTCCCGGCGATTCTCCAATAGACTTGCGGGATGAGAAAGCTTCATCCAGTCGCTGCTGCTGCAAGTATCGCTACTATATGCGCCGGTGTACTCTGGCGTAGCGGCTACTCCGCCTACGGCCCGATCGACACCGGGATCCTGGTTCTGTTCTTGATTTTCTTCTGGTGGCTCATCAGCGATTTTTCAGGAGGAAAGGCCGGCGGTGACGTCGAAGGACGCGGCAGCGCAAACGGTGGTATCGCTTTTCGATTCGGCAGGTTTCTGGGCCGCGTTTTTGGGCGCGGCAATAGTCGCCTTTGAACGCCAATGGCTCACCTTCGATGAGCCACCTCGGTTTCCCTATCTCAGGGTCTTTCCACCAATTTTCGAAGAATTTGGTGGGTGCGCACAGGATTGAACTGTGGACCCGCTGATTAAGAGTCAGCTGCTCTACCAACTGAGCTACGCACCCACTCGGCCGGCAAAAACCGGCGTTGGCGGGCATATAGCCGCCACCATCCGTCATGTCCAGCCCTGCCGGAGTCATTTCCCGACAAATCGCTTTCAGCCCATCGCAATCAGACGAAAAGCCTGCCTTCCGCCACCTTGACCGCATGGCCGCCGATGCGCGCCGAGGCCAGTTTTCCGCCCTGCACGGTCAGTTCGAGGCGTATGCGCGAAGGCCGGCCCATCTCCAGGCCCTGTTCGATCCACAGTTGCGAAATGCCATCGGTCGGCGCGTCGAAATGCATGATGGCGCCGGCAAAGGCGGCCGCCGCCGAACCGGTCGCCGGGTCCTCGTAGGAAGGCGTGCCGGGCACGATCATGCGGACATGGAACGCGCTTTCGTGGTTCACCGTCTCGCGGCAATAGACATAGGGACTGGCGAAGGCCCATTCGCTCTTGCGCGGCGCCAGTTCCGACCACGCTTGGTTGTCCAGCCGGACCCGGCCCGCCGCCTCGAGGTTGGCGACCGGAATGGTCACATAGGGCACGCCCGCCGACCAGAACGAGACGCGGTGATTCTCGAAGCCGATTTCGTGTGGCGCTAGGCCAAGGGCTGCACCGATTGCCTGCGGATCGGCCTCCAGCTTCAGCGGCTCCGGCAGTTTCGCCAGATCGAACTCGGCGAAGGTGGCGCCATCGTGTTTGCTGACTGCGCAACGCACTGGCCCGATGTTTTCCTCCAGCACGAAGATGCCGGCGGCGCCCTCTCCCGCAAGCTCGGCCAATGCGATTGCCGCGCCGACAGTCGGATGGCCGGCGAACGGCATTTCATAGTCGGGCGTGAAGATGCGGATGCGGTTTTTATGCCTGGGATTGTCCGGCGGCAGCACAAAGACCGATTCGGACAGGTTGAATTCGCGCGCGATAGCCTGCATCGCGGTCGTGTCCAATCCATCGCAATCCAACACCACTGCCAGCGGGTTTCCGGCCAGTCGCTCGGTCGTAAACACATCGTAAAGCAAGTAATTCCGGGTTTTCATTCCTGCCTCAATCCCAACATGGGCGAAATTTAATTTGATATTCGAACCATCAAGCCTGATCTGTGCACAGATAGGGACGTTGCGCATCATAGGGGTCTGGCGTGGACCAGATTGTCAATCTGCCAAAGACGGAATCGGATTCCGCCATCGAGACGGCGCTCGGCGTTGATAAAAAGGGGCTGCGCAAGACACGCCGGCGTGGCTGGCTCTATGCATTACTGACCCTGATCGTGCTTGCCGCTGGCTTGGGCCTCTATCAGTGGTATGCGGGCACGCCGGCCAGGATCGACTACACCACAACGCCGGCCGCCAAGGCCGACCTCACCGTCCAGGTGTCGGCGACCGGCACGCTGCAGCCGCTCACCCAGGTCGACATATCAAGCGAACTGTCCGGCATCATCCGCTCGGTCTCCGCCGAGGAGAACCAGCAGGTCAAGAAGGGCGACGTGCTGGCGACGCTCGATACGGTGAAACTCGAGGTCCAGATCGAACGCGCCGAGGCATCCGCCAAGGGCGCCGCTGCCAATGTCGAAGACGCCACGGTGACGCTGGCCGAGAACGAAAGCGCGCTGGTACGCGCGGCGGCCTTGACCAAGCGCGGCATGGCGACTGACCAGTCGCTCGAAGCGGCGACCGCAACGCGTGACCGCGCCAAGGCGGCGCTCGACAGTGCGCAAGCCAATCTCGCCATCGCCCAGGCCGACCTCAAGGCGCAGCAGACCGACCTTGCCAAGAGCACGATCTATGCGCCGATCGACGGCATCGTTTTGACCCGCTCGGTCGATCCAGGCCAGACGGTCGCCTCCTCGCTGCAGGCGCCGGTGCTGTTCATCATCGCAGCGGATCTGCGGAACATGGAACTGGTGGCGGCGGTCGACGAGGCCGACATCGGCGCCGTCAAGGCTGGCCAGCACGCCCGCTTCACCGTCGACGCCTTCCCGGAGCGGCCGTTCGATGCCGAGATCCGCGACATCTCCTATGCCTCGGTCACGACAGACGGCGTCGTCACCTACAATGCGCGGCTGGAAGTCGACAACAACGAGCTCTTGCTGCGCCCCGGCATGACCGCTACGGTTTCCGTCGTCACGCGTGAGGCCAAGGGCGTGCTCACCGTGCCTTCCTCCGCTTTCCGCTACCGCCCTGCACAGCAGGCGGCCCGCGGCTGGAGCCTGAGCGATCTGTTCACCGGCCGCATGGGCCGTCCCAATCGCCAGCGCCCGGTCGCGCCGCCAACCGATGGCTCGCGCACGCTCTATGTGCTGGAGAACGGCCGGCCGCATCCGGTCAACGTCAAGATCGGCTCGACCGATGGCGAGCTGACCGAGATCACCTCCGGTCTCGACGAAGGCGCGCAGGTCATCACGGCCTCGCAGTTGCGGAGCTGAGGCCGTGGCCGCGGGCGCGCCTCTCATCACCTTCGACAAGGTCTGGAAGAGCTACGGTCAGGGCGAGGCCCGGGTTCATGCCCTGGCCGGTGTCGACCTTGCCATCAAGCGCGGCGAATTCGTCGCCATCATGGGCCCGTCCGGCTCGGGAAAATCGACGGCGATGAACATCATCGGCTGCCTCGACACGCCGACGGCCGGAACCTATTCCTTCATGGGCATCGATGCTGGCCGGCTCGACCGCAACCGTCGCGCCATGCTGCGCAATCTCTATGTCGGCTTTGTCTTCCAGGGCTACAATCTGCTGGCGCGCACCACGGCGGCCGAAAATGTCGAACTGCCGCTGATCTATCGTGGCGTGGCGAGCCGGGAGCGCCGCAACCTCGCCATGCAGGCGCTCGCCCAGGTCGGTCTTGTCGGCCGCGAGCATCATACGCCCGCAGAACTCTCCGGCGGCCAGCAGCAGCGCGTGGCGATTGCGCGCGCCATCGTCACCCGGCCGACGTTGCTGGTTGCCGACGAGCCGACCGGCAATCTCGACACTGCACGGACCCACGAGATCATGGAACTGCTGACGCAGCTCAACACCGAGCTTGGCCTGACCATCGCCATGGTCACGCACGAGGTCGACGTTGCCGGCTATGCCGAGCGCACCATCCGCTTCCTCGACGGCCATGTCGCCTCGGATATTATGAAGGTAGAGCTGGCATGATCTGGGAGACCGTACGCCTCTCGCTGCGCTCGATCCGCCGCAACGTGCTGCGTTCGTTCCTGACGCTGCTTGGCATCGTCATCGGCGTTGCCGCGGTCATTGCGATGCTCACCATCGGCTCCGGCACCACCGAGAAGGTCAAGGCCGACATCTCCAAGCTGGGCAGCAATTTGCTGGTCGTCCGCTCTGGTCGTCCGGCCGGTCCCGGCGGCCCGGGCGGGCTTGACCAGGTGGTGCGGCCGCTGGCCGAAAAGGATCTGGAAGCCCTGGTTGCGCATTTGAGCGGCGCACGCGCCATTTCGCCGGCCTCGCAAAAGCAGGTGCGTGTCATCTTCGGCACCGAGAGCCTGACCTCGGGCGTCACCGGCACCGATAGCGCCTATCTCGAGGCGCGCGACTGGAAGCTGGTGTCGGGCCGGCCATTCAGCGATTCCGAAACCCGCTCGGGCACCGGCGTCTGCCTGATCGGCGAGACGGTGCGCCAGCAGTTCTTCGGCGACGGCGATCCCGAAGGTGAGATCATCCGCGTCAACCGCACCTCGTGCAAGATCATCGGCCTGCTCGAAGCCAAGGGCTATACCGGCTTCGGTCAGGACCAGGACAATGTCGTCTTGATGCCGCTGCATGCCTATCAGCGCCGCATCGCCGGCAACCGCGACATCGACAACATCTACATCGCCGCCGACGACCGCACGCCGACCAGCGAATTGCAGCCGCGCGTCGAGGACATCTTGCGCGATGCACGCCGGATCACGCCCGACCGCGAAAGCGATTTCGCCATCCGCGACATGACCCAGATCGCCGACGCCATGGCCAGCGCCACCACCACCATGACCGGCATGCTGGGCGCCGTCGCCGGCGTCAGCCTTTTGGTCGGCGGCATCGGCATCATGAACATCATGCTTGTCTCGGTCACCGAGCGCACCCGCGAGATCGGCATCCGGCTCGCCATCGGCGCGCACGAGAAACATATCCTCATCCAGTTCCTGGTCGAGGCGACGGTGCTGTCGCTGCTCGGCGGCATCATCGGCATCCTGATCGGCCTGGCACTGGCCGGCCTCGCCTCGCTGACGCTGACGATACCTTTTGCGCCGAGCCCAGCCGTCATTCTGCTCGCGGTCGGCTTTTCGGCGCTGATCGGCATGGTGTTCGGCTTCTTCCCGGCAATGCGTGGCGCCAGGCTCAACCCGATCGACGCGCTACGGCACGAGTGATGCCAGCAAAGCTAGCGACTGGACAAACAGACGTGTGAGCTCACGTGATTGATCATACGTCACCCCTCGTGGACTCGAGATTGAAAAGAACCCGCTCGAGTACAAATTCATCGTTTTCGACGACGAAATTTGCGCTATCAGATCCAAAACCCCAGTGCTCTGGTGCGCCAGCTACCAACTCTTGGCCATCGACGGTCGTGAACGCCGGTAAAGCCCACACCGTGTCCCTCGGCATGCCTCTGAGAGCTTCGCCACTGTAGCAATAGGCGAAGCCGCGGTTTCGTCCGTAATCAATATCGATATTTGTTGTGTTTATTGACCGAAGAGCCTCATAGGCCGCCAGCCTCGCGGGCTGCTCCAACGGCCATTTGTCCTGCCTTAAAGACGTGTCCGCCGGATAGAACGCAGCGGCTTCCCGAATACTGCTTTTCAAACCCACCAATTGCACCCCGTCGCGACGCAAAGCGCCGAAATCCGGCTGCGAGAAGCCCTCATTCCACCCCAGCACCAAACCGTCGTCGCGCGTCTGCCCGTGCGCCTTTATCCGCGCTTCGCCGATTTCGTTCGCATAGGCGGCTTGGGTGGTCTCGTCCAGGAGAGTCTGGGAGATAGTCCAGTATCGGGCAGCGTTCGCTGGGCGGTATTTGCGCACAATCTCCCGCTCCGGCTCGGTCAGCTTCCAGCGGGAAAAAGCGTAACAGCTTCGTCCAAACGCCGGATAGGTCTTTGTGAGGCCAAGAAGTGCGAGCTGATGGTCATTCTGCACCGAATGATACTGGCTGCGCGTGATGATGTTCTGCGGACCAGTGGCACGGAAGGTGTCGAACTCGGCGCGCGTCGCTCGCTCGACCGTCGCTTTGTCGAAGCGCAGCACCGATTTCGGACTGCGATAGGCGTCGTCCGTCATATAGCCAATACCGAACGCCACGGTGTCGGCATTGTCATAAACAACCATCACCGGCAGGAAATCCGCGGGCACGCCTCCATTCTCCGTCGTGTCACCGCGGCAGGCGTCGGGCGCACGCACCACTACCGCCTTGCCGTCGTTCATACGCTGACCCCACACGGTGGGGATCAGGCCAGCTTCATAGGTTGAGGAACTGTCCTTGTAACGAATGTTGAGGACGTTGCAGCCGACGACGATGTCGTAGTGCTGTCGTTCACCCTTATAGGCAAAGTCTACCTTCAGCCGGAAATAGGTGCCCCGATCGACAATGACCTTGTCCGTGTTGGACGGGAGGCGACCGGTCAGAAGCTGACCACTCGTCGTCAAGGTCGCCCAGAGGACGCCAAGCACCACAAGACCACCAAAGACTAAGGCAAGCTTTCGCAACGCAACCCTCGCAACCGCCGCATGGTTCGCGATAGTTCGCCTCTTCTCGTTAATTCCCTGTGAGCAGCACTGCTAAAATGTGGCCGGCCGTATCTGTGGCAGTCATTCTGCAGGCCGTCGGATTATACGCGCTTTAATCCTGGCGGGATCAGGGACCCTTGCCACCGGCCCCGGCAGGGAAGGATTTGTCCGCCAGGCAAGCAGTCATCCACTCGGCATCGGCGACGGTTTCCGACGCCTCCGGGTCGAGTTTCAGCTCCGGCTTGCCCGGCGCTTCGCCTTTGGCGGCATCCTGCGTCATGTCCCAGCCTCCATCGGCGGCTGTCTTGTCGACGGTCTCGTCGGGGCATGTTTTGACCCCGTCATTGCCGAAGCCGCATTTCGCCCGCGTCTGCGCCCGGCCGTCGACAATATCGACAACAGTTCGCGTGGTCTGCGACGTGTAGGAGGCGAAATCATTGGCTTCGACACAGACCCTGTCGCCGTTCTGTCGGTTCATGCTGCCGAAGCAGTTATAGGTATAGTCGTTCGGATGCTGCCGGTCGGGAATGAAGGTGCAGCTGGTCGAGAACCCCGCCCATGGACCTGTCCCGCTGGCGCCGAGCGCCTTGCGCTGCGCGAGCGCGCCGGCAAGCATGATCGAGGCCCGCGCCAGCCCCGGTTTGACGTCCATTGTTGGTCCATTCTCTTTTGCGGGAATTCATTCGGACGCCCTGCTCGTGCATCAATTCCAGGGCAGCCGAACTCCGGAAGAGCCACTCACAGAATGCCACTCGACCAGCGGCCTGAGATGGGCGATGAGGGCAGTTCCGTTATGGCCGAAGCAAGGACAGTGAGATGAGCCGCAAAGCGCGCGTATTGATCGTGTTGGTGATCATCGAGGCCTTCCTGGCAGGCATCTGGTGGTATCTCGCCCGTTACGGAATGGCCAATCCAGATCGCGTCACATCGGATTTCCAGTCCGTTGTCGGCCAGACGATGGGAATGGCGATGGGTGGGCTGCTGGGCATCGGCATCGTGCTGGTCCTCGTCGCCGCCCGCAATGATCGCAAGGCGGCACAGGACAAGACACGCGCTTAGTCGCTGCCGGCAAAATGCCACTCGACCAGCGGCTTCATATGCGGCGCCAGACCGTCCGGCAGGTCGGTGGCATGGCGGATGATCACCGGTCCCTCGATCTCCGGGTTTGCTTCGGTCGCAACGAAGTCGGTGATGCGTTGCGCAATCTCGTCAGCCGTTCCATCGACATGGTAGCGGCGGAAGATGACGGTACCACTCGTGGTCGAGAGCGCATGCCAGTGCGGGCCACGCCTGGCATCCGACAGGTCAAGGCCGGTTTCCTCGCGCACTTCGCGGATCATGTTGAAATCGACGTCGACAAGGCCGTCGCGGAAATCGATCGGTTCGAAGGAGCCGGCGGCGAAATAGACACTGCCGGCACCCACCGTGTGCGAGCCCATGCGGATCGCCACCAGCGCGTTGTCACCAGCCACAAGCATGGCATGGCCATAAGCGTGCTCGGCGCCTGAATTTGCGCGCTGCTTACGCCATAGCATGAACGTCGAATAGCTGACGGCGTGACAGCGGCCAACCAGGCGCCGGTCGCGCCAGGCAAGCGCGGACAACAGCACCACGGTACCGTCAAACAGCGCCGGATTGGCTGCGATCTCCTGCCGCCAGTTCTCGGCGATCGCCTCCGCATTATCCAGCGCGAAAGGATGCGGGCCGGGATCGAGCCAGACGTCGATGGCATCGACCGGCAGGATGACATTGCGCGGCAGGTCGAAGCTCATGCGCGTCAAGCCATGTCCAGCGTGATCGCCACCGGGCAATGGTCGGATGCCTTCGGCCGGTCCCAGCCGGCGCGCGGGAAACGCTCGACCTCCTGGCCCGGCGGAAAGATCGTTCGCCAGGGCTGGCCGTTGCGGATGATGTCGGGAACGGCGGTGGCATTCCTGGCCGCCAGCCCCTTGGACAACAGGATGTAGTCGAGCTGGCACAGATGCCGCTCTTGCGGCCCGCGCGTGTGATAAAAACTCCAGCGGTTCATTTCCGGCCGCCGCTCGACGACGTTTTCGCAGAAGCCGCCCGCCGTCAGCACGTTGATGCAGGACTGGACTTCGTCGACGACCTCGAAACGGTAACCGTCGAATTCGTCGCCGGCGACCTTCACGCGCTGCCGGTAATCGTTCATGTCGCCGCAGATCGCCCAGCGCTTGTCGGCGGCCACGTCCTTGTCAGCAGCTTCCCCCCCGAAGCGCTCCTCGATGATGCGGCGCACGGCCTGCGCCTCGGCGTTGCGGACCGGCATCGTCGCCTCGCGTCCGTCGAGCCCGTTGCGCGGCGAGCCCATCGACTTGAAATGCACGAGGTAAAGCGTCAGCGGCACGCCGCCGACGGTGATGTCGACTTCCAGGCAGTCGCGCCGGAAGATGCGTTCATTGGCCTGGTTGCCGAGCGCCGCCAGTTCCGGCGTGTGCAGCCCGAACTGTTCATAGGTGACGTAGGCGTGGCTGGTCATGCGCACGAATTCGATCGGCTGGCCCTGCGCGGTCTCATTGCGCATCATCACGGCGACATCGATGCCGCGCGAATCATTGCCTGACGTATTTCTGCCGGTAGCCCTGCCCCACCATCTTGAACAGATAGCCATATTCGAAGGCCTTCAGGGCCTCGATGTTATCGACCTCCTGCATGCAGATGATGTCGGCCCGGGTGGCGGCGATCGCCAGCGCCGTCAGTTGCCGCGTGTCGTCGGACTGGGCAATGGCACGGGCCTGCTCCAGCATCTTGTATTCGGCCTCGCTCTGGATATCGAACAGCGCCAGCGTGCGATCCTCGTTGAGCTGGTTGCGATAGCCGGAAAAATCGAACCTGTTCATCAGGTTCTCGACATTGAAGGTGGCAAGGCGCAGCGACATGTCCTGACCTTTGCCCGCAAGCGCTGGAGAACACAAGATCGCAGGACCACACGCTGGGATCAATTGGTCCTGGCGGTCTTCACGCCATGGTTGACGGAACCTTTCCGTTCATCCGTCGTTCAGATGCAACCCCCCACAGTAGGCCCATTCCAGGGTAGGCGTGGGGCCGGTAACTCTTGGAGAGTGCAATGAACTCGCTCCTTTCTTCCACGATCAAATCCGGGCTGATAGCGCTCGGCATTGTCTCCGGCATCACGGCGCCGTCCGCCGCCGGGCCGATCATGCAGCCGAACCTGTCGATTCCGACCAGCACTGCCGCTCCGACAGTCACAGACGTGCGCGACAGTTGGGCCGGCGGCAACAACAATGGCGATAATTTCAGATGGCGCCGGTCGGGCAACTGGAACGGGCATCACTGGAATGGTGGTGGCCGTTGGAACGGTGACCGCCACTGGAATCGCGGCGGTTGGCGCCATCGCGGCGGGGGTTATTATGATGATGACGCGGGTGCCGCAATCCTCGGCTTGGGCCTCGGACTTGGCCTCGGCAGCATGTACAACAACAATAACTACTATAACGACGGCTACTATGCGCCGCCGCCGCGCCGCTATTATCGCGCCGGCCGGCTTTCTAACGCCCATGTCCAGTGGTGCTACAACCGCTACCGTTCGTACCGGTCCTGGGACAACACGTTCCAGCCCTATGGCGGCCCGCGCCAGCAGTGCTATTCGCCCTATAGCTGAGTTGTAGCTGATTGATCGGAATGAAAACGGCGCCACGTGGCGCCGTTTTTTATTGCTGGTTGTCGAGAGTTGATTTCGCTCAGTTCTTGGCCTTGTCGACCAGCTTGTTCTTCGAAATCCAGGGCATCATCGCACGCAGCTTGGCGCCGACTTCCTCAATCTGGTGGCTGTCATTGTTGCGGCGGATGCCCTTGAAGCGCGACATGCCGGCGCGATATTCCTGCATCCATTCCGACGTGAACTTGCCCGTCTGGATGTCCTTCAGCACGCGCTTCATCTCGGCCTTGGTCTCGGCGGTGATGATGCGCGGGCCCGAGACATACTCACCCCATTCCGCGGTGTTCGAGATCGAGTAGTTCATGTTGGCGATGCCGCCTTCATAGATCAGGTCGACGATCAGCTTGACCTCGTGAAGGCACTCGAAATAGGCCATTTCGGGCGCGTAGCCGGCCTCCACCAGCGTCTCGAAACCGGCGCGGATCAGTTCGACCAGGCCGCCGCACAAAACGACCTGCTCGCCGAACAGGTCGGTCTCGCATTCCTCACGGAAATTGGTCTCGATGATGCCCGAACGACCGCCGCCGACGCCGCAGGCGTAGGAGAGCGCCAGGTCGAGCGCATTGCCCGAGGCGTCCTGGTTGACGGCGACCAGGCACGGCACGCCGCCGCCCTTCTGGTATTCGCCGCGCACCGTGTGGCCGGGGCCCTTCGGCGCAATCATGACGACGTCGACCGTCGACTTCGGCTCGATCAGGCCGAAATGCACGTTGAGGCCGTGCGCGAAGGCAATCGCTGCACCATCGCGAATGTTCGGCGCGATTTCATTCTTGTAGATGTCGGCCTGCAATTCGTCGGGCGTCGCCATCATCATCAGGTCGGCCCATTTGGCGGCATCCGCCACGCTCATCACCTTGAGGCCGTCGGCCTCGACCTTCTTGGCGGTCGCCGAGCCGGCCTTGAGACCGATGGCGATCTCCTTGGCGCCGGAATCCTTGAGGTTGAGCGCATGCGCCCTGCCCTGGCTGCCATAGCCGATGATAGCGACCTTCTTGCCCTTGATCAGGTTGAGATCGGCATCACGATCGTAATAGACGCGCATTTTTACTTCCTTCCCGTTTTATGAATCAGAGGCCTTGCGGCCGGTTTTTGCTCCGTAAAGAGCGAGAAACTGCTGCGTCGCGCGGACGGCATCGCCGCCGATCGTCGCCTCAGTCAATTCCAGCCGGTCGCCCAACAGCAGACGAATCTGCACGTCGCGGGCGACCAGCCCGAAAAAGCTACGGAACGCCGTCTCGGCATCCGTGAATTCCAGGAGCCCGGCATGACGCCCGGCCTCGAGCACCGGCTTCAGCCGCCTCGCCAGCGCGAAACGGCCATTCTCCAGCACAACGGCGCCGAGATTGTCCTTGCCCGATCCCGCATGGCTGATCGCCACCCGGTTCAGCGCGATCGAAGTGTCGCTCGAAATCACCTTGAGCCAGTCGGAAGCGAAACCTTCAAGGCTTGCCGTCAGCCAGGCGAGATCAAGGCCCTTGCCGTCGACAGGCACCACGCGCACCTTGGAGGCTTGCCACTGCACCGTGGCCGTCAGCAACCCGTCACGGTCGCCGAACCATTTGTAAAGCGTTTCCTTCGAGCAGCTGGCCCGACGCGCCACGGCGGTCATGGTCAGCTGATCGCCCTCCTCGACCAGCAGCCGCAGCACTGCATCCAGAACGGCCTTCTGCCGCTCCGTCAGCGCTTCGCTGTTGTCGATATCGGCGTTGGCCTGCAACACGCTCGGTTCCTGTTCGATGGATAAAGTCGCCGTCCATTGGAAGCGTACCGTACGTTACGGTTCGGCATATTGCGCAATCCACCGCCCTACGCAAGGGGAAAGGTAGAAATATTTGGCGGCAAAAGGCGACGGGTGCGCAACAGCCGCTCAGTGCCGGTCAGCCTCACTCGCCCAGAGGCGGATGGCGCAGCTGGCCGAGCAGCGCCGACACCGTGTTCAACTCATCCGGCGAAAGCCTGGCCCCGACCAGTTCGGCGATCGAGCGTCCATAGACGGCCCACATCTGGCGGCGCGTCTCACGTCCTTTGGCCGAGATTCGGATGGTCTGGCCACGACCGTCATCGGCCACCGGCAGTTTTTCGACCAGCCCGTCTGCTTCGAGCCGGGCCAGCAGCCGCGAGATGTTGTACTGCGCAAACAAGGTACGTTCGGTCAGCTGGAACGGCCGCAAGCCGCCCTCACCCGCCTCGGCAAGCTCGTGCAGCACATCGTACCAGGCAAGCGGCGGCAGGCCGCCCCCCTTCAATGCCTCTTCGGCACTCTCCACCATTTGGCGCGACACGCGCATCAGGCGGGCCCAGGCCATGATGGCTTCCGGCGAAGGCGTGGCTTTTTCGGTCATGGCTTATCCTAGGCGATAGATGCAAATGCATCAAGCTTGACGATCAATGCACATGCATCTACATAGATGCAATTGCATCAATACTCGGAAGGCAAAACCATGAAACATGAAATCTGCAAGGTTGCCGATATCCCGCAAACGGGCAGCCTGATCGCCCCGTTCTTCGGCCGTGAAGTCCATGTCTACCGCAGTGGCGAGCGCATCCGGGCCGCCGCCAATGTCTGCCTGCATTTCGGTGGGCCGCTCGACTGCAAGGACGGCAAACTGGTCTGCCAATGGCATGGCGCCTCGTTCGACATGGAAAATGGCGATAGGCTCGACGGTCCAGCGCCCAAAAATGCTCGCCTGATGTTCCTGTCGACGCGCGTCGAGAACGGGGCGCTGAACTATGTCTGGGGAGAGTGAGATGACCGACAAGCTCATCCTCGTCAGCCATCCCCTCTGCCCCTATGTCCAGCGCGCGGCGATCTCCCTGACCGAGAAAGGCGTGCCGTTCGAGCGCGTCGACATCGACCTCGCCAACAAGCCTGTGTGGTTTAAGGCCATTTCGCCGCTTGGCAAGGTGCCGCTGCTGCGCGTGCAGCGAAATGGCGAGGAAACGACGATCTTTGAATCCGCAGTCATCCTCGAATTCCTTGAAGAAACACAGGCCAATCCGCTCCATCCTGCCGATCCCTATGCCCGTGCCCGGCATCGCGCCTGGATAGAGTTCGGCTCGGCCACCCTCAACGTCATCGGCCGCTTCTATTCAGCGTCGTCGGAGGCAGCCTTCCTCGCCGAGTCCAGCACGCTGGCGGACATGTTTGGCCGCCTTGAGGCTCAACTGGCGGACGATGCCCTGCCGGGCGGTCCATGGTTCGGCGGCGACAGCTTCTCGCTCGTCGATGCGGTGTTCGGGCCTGTTTTCAGATATCTCGACGCCTTCGACAAGATCGGCGATTTCTCCATCCTGGACGGCAAGCCGCGCGTCCAGGCCTGGCGGAAGGCGCTGCGTGATCGTGCGTCGATCAGGGATGCCGTGGCTCCCGATTATCCGCAGCGCCTGCATGCTTTCCTGCAAGCGAAGGGATCATTTCTGTCGAGCCTCATCCGCCGAAGCGATCAAGCCGGACCACTTGCGTTAGCACGATCAGCTTGAACGACAGATAACGGGCAAGCACCCGCTTTGAGCGGTCTCAGTTCTCGAACATGACAAAGGCGGCCCAGACCCGCGGATCCTGGGCGCCTGATATCTTGCCGTCGCGGGCCTCGCGGCGGGTCTGGCGCAACGCCTCCGGATAGGTCTGGCCGGCGGCAAGACGGCGGTAGAAGCCGACCATGAAGGCTGCGGTTCCGGCGTCGTCCACCGGCCACAATGTCAGCAACGAGCGCTTCGCGCCGGCAATGTCGATCGCGGTCGGCAGGCCGCGCAAGCCGCCGACGAATGTTTCCTGGCCCCGGGCCGTCTCGCAAGCCGACAGGACAAGCAGGTCGAGGCCCGACAGATCCCAATTCATCAATTCCATGCCGTAGAGCCGGCCGTCATCATCGTCGCGTTTCATCGACTGCCGGTCTCCCGACTGCGACAGCACGACCTGGCTCTGCCAAAGCGCATTCACGGCCCCCACGCCGCCCTCTTTCTCATCACGGTAGGCGCCATGGGTGGCCAGATGCGCAATCGTCGCCTGCTCCATATCCTTGCGAAGCGTGTGCTCGCTGGCCGCCTTTCCGGTCAGCATTTCGACCGAATAGTCATCGCCGCGCAGGATCGAGGCGATCGCGTCGACCTCCTTGGCTGTGCCCGGCAGTGGCTCCGCCCCCTTTTCCGAACCTCGCGCATAGTCCAGACCGCCGGCCAGCAGGGCTTTGCCGGTCTTGGGGAAACTCTGATCGACGCCGGCGTTCAACAGGGATTCCGGCCGTGTCAGCATGCGCACGACGAAACGGTCATCGAGCGTCGCTCCCTTGCCGTCCCGCAACAGGGAAAACGGCACGGAGAACAGTTTGCCATCCGGCACCACGAAAAGCGTATCAGCGCCACCAAGCGACGATTCCAACGGCGCAATCAGGCCGGCATAAAGCCCGGAGAATGTGGCGTTCAGATCGATCAACGTCACAGCGCCGCGTTCCTGCGCGGAACGCGTCGACCTCAGATTTGCCATTCGTGTTTCGTGAGCAGCCGGAATGAGCCGGCGCGGATCGCCGAGATCGTGGAGGCGCGGCTCCTGGTCCTTGCGTGTGACGATCGCATAGAGCCGTTCGTCTTCCAGCGGATCGTCACTCTCGCGGTCCGCCCGCCATTTGCGGGTGATGAAGTAGTCGATCAGCGCCTCGTTGGGCTTCAGCAGCATGTCGGCGGATGGCAGCGGCTTGTCCATCGCGCTCTTGTCGAAGCTGTACCTCCCCGACAGCATTCTGTTGAGCCGGCCGTCCATTGCGCGAAGCTGCTCGGTCAACGCAGTCCCTGTCTGTTCAATATCGTCACCGCTGGACGTGACCTCCTGAAGAGCAAAGGAAAGCCGCATGGAGGTCTTGATCAGATGCCGCGTCTCGACATCATTCGCGTCGATCATGCGCAAGAGCTTGCGAAGTGTATCCCGCTTGCCGTCTTCGAGCGTCGGCCAGCGACGCACGGCTTCTGCAAAGGCTGGAACCGCTGCTGCATTGTTTTGCGAGAAACGCGCGTAGTCGTAGAGCATATCGTCCGCAAGCGCGCGGCTGGCTTCGGCGACGACACGGTTGCCAGACGTGCTCACCTGCGTGGAATTCCATTGCCGCATGTCATTGTCGAGTGCGGCAAAATCGGCGGCAGCGGCTGCGGGATCCGACTTCGCCTTTAGATTTGCCATCGCCTGACGCACCTCGAAGGTCAGCGGGTGCGCCAGACCGAAATTTGAGCCGGCAATCTGATAGGCCTGGTCAAGCTGCCGCTTGCTGCTTGTTGCGTCCCCAATCGTAGCGAAATGCATGGCCAACAGCTGGGCGATCCTGATTGCCAGTATGTCCGGATAGCTCTCGTCAACCGTTAGCGGTTGCAGATAGGCGATCGTCTGCTCGTCCAGCGGCTGCACACCCCCCACAACCTTTGTGTACAGCATCCAAGCATCCGCCTGCTCGACCAGATTGCCTTGGAGAGCCAATGCGATCGCGATATTTCGATCCTGCTCGAAGTACCGCAGCGCCTCGTTGTAGTTGCCGAGGTCGAGATAGTCCTGTGCCACGTGGTTGGCGCTGACCAGAACGTCAAAATGATTGGGCCCATAGTGCCCACTTCGATTCTTGATCGCGGCTAGGTCGTACTGCAAGGCGCCAGTCGGGGTCCCCATCTGGCGCAACACGTCCGCCAGATCGTTCTGCAGCGACCAAGTGAGTGGATCGTCTTTGCCAAGCACCCGTTCGGCGGTCTGCAGGTTGCCCTGCTCCAAATTGACCGCTGAAGCGATGCTGCCGGTGGCTGCAAGTCCCGTCGCCAGCACATCTGTGGCAAGAACAACCTGCCGGGATTCCTTGCCATGATAGTGGGTGTAGAGATCGATTGCGGTGACGGCCATGGAAACGAAGCCGCGGTTGTCCTTCTCAGCCTGCTTCAGCATCGCGTAGTTGAGATAGAAATCGCCGCGCTTCTCGACATCCTGCTGCATCGCCCGGGTTTTCAGGCCTTCGGCAAAAATCTCCTCGGCGTTGTCGAGGATCTGGTTGTTGAGAAATGTCGCGCCAGCGCTCGAGTAGCTCTCCACGGTAAACTCGTACAAGTCGCTTCTGGCGGCATCGAGCAGCGTTGCCCGCAACTGCGCGTAGCCTTCGTCGAAGCGTCCTGCGTCCATCATCAGCTTGTAGGCCGCGTCGATGCGGGCTTGCAGCACCTCTTCACTGTCTGCCCCCAGCTGACTGGCCTGGCCAGGTGCCTGGGCTCCTGCCGGAGGTACAGGCAACGCCATGACCAGCATCCCCAGGACAGCTGCAAGGATGCGCATCAGACCTTGCGATTTTCGCGCTCTGAACATGACATGCATGCGGATCGGCCCGGACGAAAAACCTTTATGATGGGGTCGTATCATGACCTTGATTTTGTCCGAAATCCCACCGCGCTTCCTTTAGCCCTGCCCGCTTGAACGGATCGATCACCGTGCCGGCGACCATCGAGGCGAGAAACTGCGGCGCTGGCGGAATTTTTGCGATGGTCGCCACCAGCCTGTCGCGCATGAAGGGCAGTGCCACCGAATCCGACTGATAGAACGGCGTGAACGCCAGCGATAGCGCCTGGAAGACACGCACGTGCCAGCGCCGCGCCTTGGCATAGGCCTCAAGCGCTGCCTCGACACTTTGCGTACGCGCCAGCGCATGGCTGAGCGCCGCGGCGTCGAGCAGCGCCATATTCGCCCCTTGCCCGAGCTGCGGGCTGGTCGAATGCGCGGCATCGCCGATGACGGCCAGTCTCCGGCCAACCGGAAGTTTCATCGTATGGTGACCGTAACGCGCCAGCGAAAGCTGGTCGAAACTGTCGATCTGGTTGGCGAACGCCGCGCTTTGCGGCCACAGCCTGATAACGCGCGCCTTCCAGGCGTCGATGCCTTGGGCGCGAACCTGATCGGCATCATCCGGCTTCAGGCTCCAGAAGAAGGCCGCCATTTTCTCGGCGCCGGGTTCCGGCCGGCCGATCGGCAGCACGCCGATCATCACGCTGGCCTTATCGTAGCGCTGCGAAAGCGCGTGCTCGTCAAAACCCTCGCCGCGCCAATCGAGCGATGCCCAGAACGCGCCATAGGTGAGCGGGCGCGGTGCACCAGCGCCGACCACACACTGCCGCAGTTTCGAGCGCGAACCGCTGGCGTCGACGACCAGATCGAACGGCCCTGCCCTTCGGCCGTTGCCCCAGATCAGCGTCGCGCGCTCGCCGGCCTCCAGCGTCTCGATCTCGACGCCGGTCTCGATGGCGATCGCCTCACGTTGCGCGGCGCGAAAGAGCACACCGAACAAAGCCGCCCGGTGCACCGCCAGGCCGAAACGGCCGCCGTGCTGCGCATCATAGCGAACGTCAAGCACGGTGCGGCCGGTCGAGGCATCGGCCCCATGCAGGCGATCGATGCGGGCGCCCAGCGCCAGTATGTCGGCGAGCAGGCCGAGATCGGCCAGCACCGTCAGCCCGGTCGGCTGCAGGATCAGCCCGGAGCCGACCGGCTTCGGCTCCTCGAAACGTTCGAAGACGGTGACGTTGTGCCCGGCGCGCTTGAGATAAAGCGCCATGGCGAGCCCCGCCGGGCCGGCGCCGGCAATCGCGATGTCGTAGGAAATGCGCATGCCCCCAAAGCCGAACTGGCCGGGACAATCCTTCAGCACTGGGACAAAATCAAGCCGTGGCCATAGCCGCGTCCGGCCTATGCCTGCCCGGCGTCAAAAGTGGCTCTCGCGCCGCGCACCGCGTCGTGGTTGTTCTCCGCCCATTGCAGGAGATGCTGCAAGGCTTCGAACATCGACCGCCCGAGATCGGTCAGGCTGTATTCGACGCTCGGCGGCTTGGTCGGGAACACTTCGCGATGCACATAGCCGTCGCGCTGCAGATCGTAGAGGGTCTGGGTCAGCATGCGCTGCGAGATGTCGGGTACCAGTCGCCGCAATTCGCCGAAACGGTAGGGCTGCTCGGCCAGCGCCGCCATCAGCAGCGAACTCCATTTGCCGCTCAGGCCCTGGATGACATCCCGGACCGGACAATCGGAAAGGTTGCCGCCATCGGTCATGGCTTTGTAGACCTCAAGCTTGGATCTCAGTTTGACGATCGAGCTGTCCATGACTGGTTCCCTGCCTGTGCCTACCTCCCGAAAAACTGCCTCCTTTACGATACCGGGTCAATTCCTATTTTAGTGCTGGTCTCTTTTTGAGACCAACACCCGAACCGCCTTCCCCGCAACGTCAGGATCTTCCATGACCGCAACTCTTCTCGTCACCGGTGCATCCGGCCAGCTCGGCCGCAGCGTCATCAACCACTTGCTGGACACATTCAAAGTGCCGGCCGCGAAGATCATCGCCACCACCCGCACACCGGCGAATTTGGCCGACCTCGCCGCACGCGGCGTCACCATCCGCGAAGCCAATTTCGACGATCAGGCTTCGCTAGCCAAGGCCTTCGCCGGTGCCGAGCGGGTGCTCATCATCTCGACCAACGAACTTGCGATCCAGGGCAAACGGCGCGAGCAGCAACTCGCGGCGGTCACCGCCGCCAAGCAGGCGGGCGTTGGCCATCTCCACTACACCTCTATGCCCAACACCGAGCCGGGTTCCGCGGTTGCCTTCGCTCCCGACCACTACGACACCGAACAGGCGATCAAGGCGAGCGGCATCCCCTACACGATCTTCCGCAATGGCTGGTACGACGAGAACCTGTTCATGGCAGCGCCGCAGATCCTCGCATCGGGCCATTGGTACACGTCGGCGGGCGATGGCGCCATTTCCTACGGCGCGCGTGACGACTACGCTGCCGCGATAGCCGCGGGGCTGACCTCGGACGCCAGCGAAAGCAAGACCTACACGTTGACTGGCCCCAAGGCCTACACGACAGCCGAAGTCGCGGCACTCATCACCGAGGTCACCGGCAAGCCGATCCAGATCGTTCAGCTTTCCGACGAAGCTCTGACTGAAGGGATCAAGGCAGCCGGGCTTCCCGAGCCGATCGCCAAGGTTCTGGTCTCCTTCGACGCCGCAACGCGCGCCGGCGATCTCGGCATGGTGACGGACTCTGTCGAAAAGCTTTCCGGCCGCAAGTCGGTGCCGTTGAAGCAGTTCCTCGAAACCAATAAGGCGGCCCTGCTGGGCTGAAATCCGCGCGGCGGGCAGTCTTCTTCCCGCCGCGCTACTTCTTGAGCAGACCGAGCCTGACCAGGCTCTCGCCCGTGGCAGCCAGCGCATCTTCGCGCGAGCGCGGCGCCCAGCCGAGCATGCGCACCGCCTTGGCGTTGGTGGCGTTCTTGACCTTGCCCAGTTCCGGCACGAGCTGCGCGGCTTCCGGGTTGAACAATCCGACGATCCGCACCAGCCAATCGGGAAGCTGCCGCGTCTTGACGTGCGCCGCCGCATCGCCGAGCCGCGTTTTCAAGGTCTGCGCGATCTCCCGCACGGTCATGAAATCGCCTGACACCGCCAGGAAGCGCTCGCCTTTTGCCGCGGGGTTGGTCATTGCGCGCACATGCAGGTCGGCCACATCGCGTGCATCGACGACCCCGAAGGACAGGCGCGGCAGCCCCGGCATGGCGCCATTCATCATGCGCTGGACGAATTCGGTGGAGGTCGAATGGTCGGACCCGAGCACCGGCCCGAAAATGCCGACCGGATTGACGACCGCCAACTCGAGCCTACCGCCCTCGGCTGCGAGGAAATCCCAGGCGGCGCGCTCGGCAAGCGTCTTCGACTTGACATAGGCGCTGACCCTGGCCGTCGGATCGGTCCAGCTCTCCTCGGTGAACGGCCCGGGCGGCATCTTGCCATAGCCGATGGCCGCGAAGGACGAGGTCAGCACGACGCGTTTGACATTGGCATCTCGTGCGGCCCGCAGCACCCGCAACGCGCCCTCGCGGGCCGGGACGATCAGATCATCCTCGTGCTTGGGCACGCCAGGCGGAAATGGCGAGGCGACATGCAGGACATAGTCACAGCCGGCGACCGCTTGCGGCCAGCCGGTGTCGCTCATAAGGTCGGCGATGGCAAAGGACAGCCTGTCGCCAGGCTCGGCGCCGCCGGCCTTGAGCATGGCCAGGACATCGGCTTCACGCTTGGCCGAGCGCACCGTCGTGCGCACGCGGAAACCCGCCTTCAGGAGTTCAAGGATACAGTGAGCGCCGAGGAAGCCCGATCCGCCGGTGACAAGCACCAATTCGCCGCTCATATCAGCCTCCCGCTAAGTCGTAGCGATCAAGCCGATCAGATCGCCACCTGCGTGCCGATTTCTACCACACGTCCGGTCGGAATCTGGAAATATTCGGTCGCGTCCGACGCGGTGCGCGCCAAACCGATGAACAGCTTGTCCTGCCACACTGGCATGCCTGAATTGGGCGATGCCTTGAGCGAGCGCCGCGACAGGAAGAACGATGTCGTCATGATGTCGAACTTCCAGCCCTGCTTGCGGCAGATCGCCAGCGCACGCGGTATGTTGGGTTGTTCCATGTAGCCGAAGGTCAGCGTCACCCGCAGGAACAGCTCGTTGACCGTCTCCATCTTGACCCGTTCGCTGTCCGGCACCACCGGCTGCGGCGCCGTAACCACGGAGAGGATGACGTTCTGCTCATGCAGGACCTTGTAGTGCTTCAGGCTGTGCATCAGAGCGGTTGGCGCGCTGAGCGGATCGCTGGTCAGGAACACCGCGGTGCCGGACACCAGCTGCGGCTTCTTCTTCAACAGATTGGCAGCGAGGAAATCGAGCGGGATCTCGTTGCGGCGGGTCTTGTCGAACAGGTAGCGGCTGCCGCGCACCCAGGTCCACATGCCCAGCACGATGGTGAAGGCCACCGCCAGCGACGCCCAGCCACCTTCGAACACCTTGACGATGTTGGAGGCGAAGAAGCCGATGTCGATGAACGTGAACAGTGCGGTCAGCGGGATCGCCACCGACAGCTTCCATTTCCAGATGCGTGTCATGACGACATAGAGCAGCACCGTGGTCACCAGCATGTTGCCGGTCACCGAGATGCCATAGGCGGAAGCGAGCTTGCTGGACTCGCCGAAGCCGACCACCAGCATCATCACCACCAGCGCCAGCAAAAGGTTGACGCGCGGCATATAGATCTGGCCGGACTGCCTTTCCGACGTGTGCAGGATTTCCAGCCGCGGCAGCATGTTGAGCTGCACCGCCTGGCGGGTCAGCGAAAAGGCACCCGAGATCACCGCCTGGCTGGCGATGACGGTCGCCGCGGTCGCAAGCACGACCATCGGGATCAGCGCCCAGCCCTCGTTCATCTCGAAGAATGGATGGCCGACCACGCCGTTCTTCGCCAGCACGAAGGCACCTTGCCCGGCATAGTTCAAAAGCAGACAAGGAAACACGATCGACAGCCAGGCCAGCACGATCGGCTTGCGGCCGAAATGGCCGAGGTCGGCGTAGAGCGCCTCCGCGCCGGTCACTGCAAGGAAGATGGCGCCGATGGTGACGAAGGCGACGTCGGGCGAATGGATCAGGAATGCAACGATATAGTGCGGGCTGATCGCCCACAGGATTTCCGGATCGGCGATGATGTGCTTGAGACCGGACAGGCCGATGGCCAGGAACCAGATCGCGGTCACCGGACCGAAGACCAGCCCCACCCCGCCCGTGCCGAAGCGCTGCACCGCAAACACCATGGCGAGAATGACCAGAGTCAGCGGCACGACATAAGGCTGGAAGGCAGGAGTGACGACATTCATGCCCTCGACCGCCGACAAAACCGAAATCGCCGGCGTGATGACCGCATCGCCGAAAAACAGCGAGGCGCCGACGATGCCGATGCCCAGGATGATCGCTGATCGCTTCGGGAAACTGCCGCGCGCCAGCGCCATCAGCGACAGCACGCCGCCCTCGCCGCGGTTGTCGGCGCGCAGCACGAACATGATGTATTTGATAGTGACGATGATCGTCAGCGACCAGATGATCAGCGACAGCACGCCGAGGATATCGCCGCGATCAGCGACGGTGCCATGGGACGACGCCACCAACGCCTCGCGAAAGGCATAGATCGGGCTGGTGCCGATATCCCCATAGACCACGCCGAGCGCGCCCAGCATCAGCACCTTGGTGCTATGCTGCTCGATCTCCGGATGGCTCGACTGTTCGACGGGTTCTGCCTCACTACCAGTATTGGCAAGGGCCATGGACGACACTCCGATAAGCGCGCGGTGCTCTACGCTTGCTGCAATGCAATATCAAGTGCCGTCGCGTGATGGCTCCCATGCCGGCAACGCTAGGCTCCTTGGAAAATGCCTGTAGTCCAACAGTTGCGGGGCTGAATTAACCGCCACGGCAGCATGCCGAACGCCCGCGAGACTGCCTTATGCCCCTTAAATAGCAACTTGCGTGCCGATTTCCACGACACGTCCGGTCGGGATCTGGAAATATTCGGTGGCGTCGGCCGCCGTGCGCGCCAGGCCGATGAACAGCTTGTCCTGCCACACCGGCATGCCCGAATTGGGCGAGGCCTTGAGCGAGCGCCGCGACAGGAAGAACGATGTCGTCATGATGTCGAACTTCCAGCCCTGCTTGCGGCAGATGGCCAGCGCACGCGGGATGTTGGGCTGTTCCATGTAGCCGAAGGTCAGGGTCACCCGCATGAACAGTTCGTTGACCGTCTCCATCTTGACCCGCTCGCTGTCCGGCACCACCGGCTGCGGCGCCGTCACCACCGAAAGGATGACATTCTGCTCATGCAGCACCTTGTAGTGCTTCAGGCTGTGCATCAGCGCGGTTGGCGCGCTGAGAGGGTCGCTGGTCAGGAACACCGCAGTGCCCGACACCAGGTGTGGCTTCTTCTTCAGCAGATTGGCGGCGAGGAAATCGAGCGGGATCTCGTTGCGGCGGGTCTTGTCGAAGAGATAACGGGTGCCGCGTATCCAGGTCCCCATGATCAGCCCCATCAGGCAGGCAACCGTGATCGACACCCAGCCGCCTTCGAATATCTTCACGATGTTTGCCAGGAAGAAGCCGCTGTCGATGACGCCGAACAGCAAGGTCAGCGGCAAGGCGAGCGCCAATGTCCATTTCCACAGCTTGCGCATGACAACGAACAGCAGGATCGTCGTCATCAGCATCTCGCCCGTCACCGAGATGCCGTAGGCGGACGCCAGCGAACTCGAGCTGCCGAAACCGACCACCAGCAGCATCACCCCGAGCGCGATGAGCAGATTGACGCGCGGCATGTAGATCTGGCCGAGTTGCATTTCGGACGTATGCTGCACCTCTATGCGAGGCAGAAGGTTCAGTTGCACCGCCTGGCGGGTCAGCGAAAAAGCACCCGAGATGACCGCCTGGCTGGCGATGACGGTCGCGGCCGTTGCCAGTCCCACCATCGGCATCAGCGCCCAGTCAGGCAGCATCTGGAAGAATGGATTGGTTGGCCTGCCGCCATTGGCGAGCACAAACGCGCCCTGCCCGAAATAGTTGAGCAGCAGGCAGGGGAACACCACGGAAAACCAGGCCAGCACGATCGGCTTGCGTCCAAAATGGCCGAGATCGACATAGAGCGCCTCAGCCCCAGTGACGGCCAGAAACACCGCGCCGACAGTGACAAAGGCGGCCGTGGGTGTGCTGACGAGATAGGCGACCGCGTAATAGGGATTGATGGCCAGCAGGATCGATGGATCGTCCATCAGGTGATAGAGCCCCGCGACGCCGATAGCCAGGAACCACAGCGCGGTCACCGGCCCGAACACCGCCGCCACCTTTCCCGTGCCGAAGCGTTGCACTGAAAACAGGATGGCCAGGATGACCAAGGTGATCGGCACGACATAGGCGCCCAATGTCGGGGTCACCACCTTGAGGCCTTCGACCGCCGACAGCACCGAGATGGCCGGCGTTATGATCGAATCGCCGAAAAACAGGGCCGCGCCGCAAAGGCCGATCGCCAGGATGAGGCGCGCGCCTCTGGGATAGGCGCTGCGTGCCAGCGACATCAGTGACAGCGTACCGCCTTCGCCCTTGTTGTCGGCACGAAGCACGAAGGCCACATATTTTACGGTCACGATGATCGTCAGCGCCCAGACGATCAGCGACAGCACGCCAAGCACGTGAATGCGCGTATCGATGCCGGGCGAAGCATGAAGCGCCTCGCGGAAGGCATAGATCGGGCTGGTGCCGATGTCGCCATAGACGACACCGAGCGCGCCCAGCATCAGAACCTTGGTGCTCTGTTGTTCGGCTCTGGAATGGCCTGATTGCTCGACGGTTTCTGCCTCGCTAACGCGACTGGCAAGGTCCATGGACCACTCCCCGGCAAGCGCGCGGTGCTTCATGCATGCTGCGATGCGGTATCAATTGCACGCTATGGCCGCCATACCTGCAAAGCGAAGCTATACCCCCTACCAGCCGCTGGCCTTGAGAAACCGACGCACTGTGCGGGCCATGCCATACTCCAACGCGTCGGCTGTCAACCCATGTCCGATCGACACTTCGGCCAATGCCGGAATTCGCTTCGCCAGATCGGGCAGATTGCCCACCGTCAGATCGTGCCCGGCATTGACCTGGAGGCCGACGGCAAATGCCGCATCGGCCGTTTTACCCAATCTTTCCAGTTCGTTGGCTGCTTTTGCGGAATCGGAATGGTAGCTCCCATAAGGGCCGGTATAGAGTTCGATCCGGTCGGCCCCTGTATCGCGCGCGGCCGCCATGCCGGCAGGATCGGCATCGGAAAACAGCGACACTCGAAAACCACCCTTCTTCAGACGCTTGACGATCGGTGTCAGGAACGCCGCGTCAGTGATGAAGTTCCAGCCATGGTCGGAGGTTGCCTGTGCCGGATCATCTGGCACCAGCGTCACCTGCTCGGGCTGATGCTTTTCCACAAGCGCCAGAAAATCCTCGCTTGGGTAGCCCTCGATGTTGAATTCCGCCTGCGGAAACTCATCGTCGATTAGCGCCCTGATCAAGGGCAGGTCGGAATGTCGGGTGTGACGTTCATCGGGACGCGGATGGACCGTCAGCCCGTGCGCTCCGGCGGCAAGGGCAAGCCGGCCGACGCCGATCACGCTAGGCCATGGCAGGTCACGGCGGTTGCGCAGCATGGCGATGGCGTTGAGGTTGACGGAAAGCTTTGCGGGCATTGGCTGAGATCCGTGAAATCAGGCGGCTAAGGCGCGCCACTGTCCAGCGTCGGCGCGTTTGAGACCGGGCATCTATAGCGTCTTTGACGGGAACAGATAGGGCTTTCGGGTGTTCCAGAAGACCAACGCTATTTCGCAAAAGGAGGCCCCCGCCGTGAATTTCCTGCAATCCGTGCCGGCGATCCGTCGCATCGACACCGGTCGCGACGACCTGTTCGCCATCGATGTCGTCGGGCATGTCTCGGCGGCCGATGCAGAAAACCTGTTTGGCCTGCTGGAGGCGGCTTATGCGCTCCACCAGCGAATCGACGTGGCCGTACACATGGTCGATCACGATGGCGTCGACTGGACCGACATCTCCGACGAAACCCTCAAACAGGGCGCCGTCCACGCACTGGAACATATTGGGCGGTGCGCGGCGATCGGCACGCCGGACTGGACGCCGGACGCGCGACACGCCCTGCCCGCATTGTCGCCGATCGAATTCAGGCATTTCAAGGCCGAGGATGAAGACGAGGCCTGGAAATGGCTCGGGGTCCAGCCGCTCAGTGCGCCATGACGACTATCGCCTGACGCCATGCCTTACCTGACGATGGTCAGCCGCTCGGCGGCGCGCGTGATCGCGGTATAAAGCCAGCGCTGGCGGGTTTCCTTGAAGGCCCAGCTTTCGTCGAACAGCACGATCTCGTTCCACTGCGAGCCCTGCGCCTTGTGCACGGTCAAAGCATAGCCGTAGTCGAAATCGTCAAAACGCTTCTTCTGCTGCCAGGGGATGTCGGCGTCCGGATCCTCGAACGCCGCCTTGAGCAGCTTGATCTTGGCGACGCCGCGGTCGGGATCGTCCTCTTCAGGCGAAACCAGAAGGTTGATGCCGGGCTTCACCGTCTCGCGCGATGAGGTCATCACCTTCCACAGCGAACCGTTGAGCAGCCCCTTGGCCGCATCGTTGCGCAGGCAAACCAGCTTGTCGCCGGCCTGCGGATAGTCGGCATTGAACCCTTTGAGCTCGCGCAGGCGCTGGTTGTAGCGTCGCCGCGTGCGATTGGTGCCGACCAGCACCTGGTCGGCCTTCAGTACCAGCTCCTGGGTAACGTCTTCCTTGCCGATCACCTGCGCCGTGCCATAGTCGCCGCGCATGAATTCGCGGCCCTCGCGCACATCCAGCGCCAGCCGCAGGATCGGATTGTCGCGCGCCTGCCGGTGGATTTCGGTCAGGAGATAGTCCGGCTCGTGGTCGGTGAAAAAGCCGCCGCCCGAAATCGGCGGCAACTGGCCGGGATCGCCCAGCACCAGGATCGGCGTGCCGAAACTCATCAGGTCGCGGCCAAGCTGCTCGTCGACCATCGAGCATTCGTCGATGACGACCAGCTTGGCCCGCGAGATCGGGCTTTGCCGGTTGAGCGAGAAGGTCGGCGACATCGAGGTCTTGCCTGTCACCTCGTTTTCGACTGATTCTTCGCCTTTGGCCCTGTAGATCAGCGAATGAATGGTGCGGGCATTGACCGCGCCCTTGGAGCGCAGCACCTGCGCGGCCTTGCCGGTGAAGGCGGCGAACTGCACCTGGCCATCGACATGTTCGGCGAAATAGCGCGCCAACGTGGTCTTGCCGGTGCCGGCATAGCCAAACAGCCGGAACAGCTGCGGCTGGCCGGCCTTCAGCCAGCGGGCAACCGCCTGCAGCGCCTCATCCTGTTGGGGGGAGAATTCCATCAGTGCGACAGACCGGATTCGCGAGGGAAAGACAAGACAGCCGCCATATCGACCGCCGTCGTGACGCATGGAGCGCCTCCGACGGTTCAGGCTATCAGGCCACAAAAAGAACGTAAAGAGAACGAAGACGGTGGCCGGTTGATCGCTGCCCGTCAGCCGGCCGCGATGAGAGATGTGCCGGCAAAGGCGAGTACCGCGCCGGCCCAGGCCGGTGCCGATGGTCTGTAGCCGGTGCGCAGCCACACCATGGGCAACACCAGCACCGGCGACAGCGACGACAATGTCGAGACGATGCCAACCTTTCCGCCCGCCAGAGCGGCCATGATCAGCGACATGCCCACGCCCGTGCCGATCAACGCGCCACAGATGCCAATGCCGAGCGTTCGTGCCGACGGGCGGGGGCGCTTGGCGGCGCTGCGGCGGGGAACCAGCAAGAGCAGAAGGAAGAGCACCGCCGACACACCGGTCCGGATCGCCATCGCCGTGAACGGATTGACGCCGGACGCCATGACAGGACGCGCCACCAACGCGCCGGCGGCCTGCCCGAGTGCGGCGATCAGCCCGAAGGCGAGACCGACAGGCAAGGTCATCTGCTTTGCCGGCAGCACCACCATCTCGATCGGCGGGGTCGGGAAAATGCCTTCCGGCTGAACCTTGACGGGACGCCCGAACAGGATTGCGAGAACAATGCCGGCGATGACCAGCGCAACGCCGGCCAGTTTGACCGGACCGACCGTCTCGCCCAGGAACACATACCCCATGATCAGGGCAAAGGGCGAGGTCAGCGAGAACACCAGCAGCGCCAGGCGCGGCCCGAGCGCGAATATCGACGAGATATAGGCCGAAGAGGCAATGAAGATCCCGAACACGCCAGAGGCCGAGAGATAGCCCACCTGCCAAGGCAGCAGCCCGGCCCAGCCGCCCATCAGCGTTGCTGCTATGGTTGTGGCAATTGTCACCGCGAGCGTTTGCAGCCGGGTCAGGGTCAACGCATCGATGCGGCCGACCAGTTCACCGGCAAGCATGCCACTGGTGGCGATGCACAATGCCGCGCAGATCGAGAGAATTTCCGACAGATACATCCATTCTCTCTTTGTGAAATGCGCAGCGGTTGGCTACCGGTGCCTGGCGAGCGATGCGGAAGATTGGACTTTCCTGAGGCCGTTGCCTCATCTGGCGGATGAGAATTCCGGATCGTTTTCCAGCAGGATCGGCTTGCCGTGCGGGGTCGCATGCGCGGCGCGTTCCCAGGCGTGCGCCATGGCGTCGACATCAGACTTTTCCGCCAGCCCCTTGGAGGCAAGCAGGCTTTCCAGTGCCGCCAGCCAGTGCTCGTAATAGTCGTGTCCGTCCGCCGCGGCGCCCGGCTTCTTCACTTGCGCCGACAGGGCTTGCGCCCACTCGGCCCATGAGAAAAGACCCCTATCGTGCAGCGCCACCGTCATGGCGAACGCTTCGGCCTGCCACGGTTCGGCAAACACCGGTGCATCCAGGCTGTCAGGCAAATCGACCGCGGGCCTGTTCGCCTCAAGCCGGCTCAAGATAGCTCTCCCAGGCGTCGATCGACACCGTCAGCGTTGGATCGGCGCCCTCGCCCCAGATCTCGCTGCCATCGAAGACCACCGTATAGACCCATTGCGGGTTTTCGCCTTCTCCATGTGCGTTGCTGTCGGGAAAGACGAAGCCGTCATGCACCGCCTCGATCGTGCCCCGCTTGCCGCGCGCATAGCGCGGCAGCCTGGTGTGGCCGGTCGGGTTGAAATTCTTCGTCTGTACGGCGTCGCCGGCCTTGAAGCGCGGTGCAGTTGCGACCGGCCGGTCGCAAGGACCGCCCTTGGCCAGCACTGCCGGAACGTTTTCCGCCTTCAGCACCCGCTTCGGCGTTGCCGCCGCATCGATCGCGTCACCAGCCTTGAGATCGCGCTCGCTGACGAACCCATGGCGCTTGAGCAAGGTCTCCAGCGCCTTGATCCAGATCTGGTAATAGCTGGAGCTGTAATAGTCCGCCGGATGCAGCGATTCCCGCGCATGCCGGCTCTCGTCGATGTTCCAGGCACCCATGGCGCCGGCGGTGAGCGTCACGCCGAGTGCCCGCCTCTCCCAGGCGGCGTGGAAATAGGGCTCGTCCTTTTCGGGCGCGACCGGGCCGAACCCCATCTGTCCGCCGAGATCATGGGGGCCGTTCATGCCGGCTCCCCCGCTTGCTGCGGTTGCCGGGCGAGCGCCGTGCCGATCATCGCGTCGCGGCTCACCAGTTCGGCCAGCCGCTCCTCGCTCCAGCCATCGGTGCCACTAGGCCGCATAGGCACGACGAGATAGCGCAGCTCGGCGGTCGAATCCCAGACGCGGATCTTTTTCTCGGCTGGCAGCGTCAGCCCGAATTCTTCCAGCACCCCGCGCGGATCGATGACAGCGCGCGATCTGTAGGGCGGCGCCTTGTACCAGACCGGCGGCAGGCCGAGCACTGACCATGGATAGCAGGAGCACAATGTACAGACGACGAGGTTATGGGTGTCCTCGGTGTTGAACACCGCCTGCATGTGCTCGCCCTGGCGGCCGGTATAGCTCAGCGATTCGATCGCCGACGTCGCATCGCGCTTGAGCCAGTCCGCATAGGCCGGATCGCTCCACGCCTTGGCCACCACCCTGGCGCCGTTTCGCGGGCCGATCTTGGTCTCGTAGGTGTCGACGATGACGTCGATCGCCGCCGGATCGATCAGCCCCTTGCGGGTCAGGATGGTTTCCAGCGCTCGTACGCGCGCGGCAAACGGATCGAGTTCGTTGTCGTGGTCATGATCATGGGACATGGCCGCAAATTACGGCTCTGTTCTGCCGGCCGCAAGCACGACGGCTTGGGCCAGCTTCTGTCCTTGCCGTGTCAGCCTGTCATTCGGCGGCCGTCTTTTGCGCGTCCGCCGGGATGTCGTCATTGGTGCCGAACAGCGAAGGCTGGTCGCCACTCTCTCTGACCACCTGCGGTTTGGCCTTGCCCCTCGACCACAGCCCGACCAACCAGCCCGAGAAATTCTCCATGTAGACGTAGATCACCGGTGTCACGAACAGGGTCAGCGCCTGCGAAGCCAAGAGGCCGCCGACAACGGCAACGCCCAGCGGCTGGCGCAGTTCGGCGCTGGCCCCGGTGCCGAGCGCGATCGGGAACGTGCCCATCAGGGCCGCCAGCGTCGTCATCATGATCGGCCTGAACCGCATCAGGCACGCCTTGTGGATGGACTCCTTTGCAGACATGCCTTCTCGTCGCAATTCGAGCGCGACGTCGACCATCATGATGCCGTTCTTCTTGACGATGCCGATCAGCATCAGGATGCCGATCACCGCGATGACGGACAGATCCATGCCGGCAAAGCGCAAGGCAACGACCGCGCCCAGCACCGCCGACGGCAGGCCGGTGAGGATGGTGAGCGGGTGGATGAAGCTCTCGTAGAGAATGCCGAGCACGATGTAGATGGTCAGGATCGCGCCGCCGACCAGAAGCCCCTGGTTGGCAAGGGAATCCTGGAAGGTCTTGGCCGTCCCGGCGAAAGTCGTCGAGATCACCGTCGGCATGCCGATCTGTTCTTTGAGTGCATTGATGCGCGTGACGCTGTCGCCCAGCGCGACACCTTGCGGCAGATTGTAGGAGATGGTCACGGCCGGAAGCTGGCCGAGCTGGTTGACCGTCAGGGCGCCAGCCGTGCGGTCGACCCGGGCGAAGGCGCCGAGCGGAACCAGCAAGCCGCTTGCCGTCCTCATCTGGATGGCGAGCATCCGCTCGGGCGACCATTCGATCTTGGGATCGAGCTCGGTGATGACCTCATAGCTGTCGGCCGAACCGAAGATCGTTGAAACCTGGTCGGTGCCGAAACCCCCATAAAGAGCGGAGCGCAGCGTGTCGGTATCGATGCCGAGTTGGGCGGCCTTGTCGCGATCAATGACCAGCGATGCCTGCAGGGCGTTGTTCTGCAGGTCGCTGGTGACGTCGGTGAAAGTCGTATGGTCGGCCGCCATCGCGTCATTCAGTTTCTGCGCCCACTGGTCGGTCAGGCCGGTATCGAGGCCCTGAACCACGAGTTGGTAGGCACTGGCCGATGAGCGCGAACCGAGCCGCAGGTTCTGCACCGGCTGCATGTAGGTCTCGATGCCCGCGACCCCGGCCAGTTGCTTTCGCAGATCCGCCTGCACCTTCTCGATGTCGGGTCGCAGGCTCTTGTCCTTCAACTGCACATAGAGCTGGCCCTGGTTCAATGCATTGTTACCGCTGCCTGCCGACCATGCCACATGCGAAACATAGGGCGAATGGGAAAACACACTTGCCACCTGCCCCTGCAGCTTCACCATGGCGTCAAAAGAAATGTCCTGGCGCGCGATGGTCGTCACCGAGATCTGGCTGATATCCTCCTGCGGGAAGAAGCCCTTCGGCGAGATCTCGATCAGCCACACCGATGCTGCCGCGGTGCCGACAAAGACGAGGAACACCAGGAAGGTGTGCCGCAGGCAAAATGTCAGGACTCGGTCGTACCCGCGTGTGACGATGTCCTGCTTGTGGCCGGGGCCATGCTTGTCGCGATCGGCCTTGGTGACCGAGAGCAGGCGCGAGCACAACATCGGCGTCAGCGTCAGCGACACGAACATCGACGCCAGGATGGCGACCGTCACCACGACGGCGAACTCGTTGAAGATGCGCCCGATGACGCCGCCCATCAGCAGCACGGGGATGAACACGGCTACCAGCGAGATCGAGATCGAGATGATGGTGAAGCCGATTTCGCGCGCACCCTTCAACGACGCGTCGAAGGCCGACAACCCGTCCTCTTCCATGTGGCGGAAGATGTTTTCGAGCATGACGATGGCATCGTCGACGACGAGGCCGACGGCGAGCGTGAGGCCCATCAGCGATATGTTGTCGATGGAAAACCCGAACAGGAACATCGCGCCGAGCGTGGCGATCAGCGAGATCGGCACCGCCACGGCCGGGATGATGGTCGCCGTCACACGTCGCAGGAACACGAAGATCACCAGGATCACGAGGGCAATGGTGAGCAGCAGCGTGAACTGTACGTCGCTGACGGCCTGGCGGATCGAGCTGGAGCGGTCGTTGAGCAGCTTGATGTCGGCGGCGGCCGGCATTTGGTCCTTGAACGACGGCAGCATCGCCTTGACCTTGTCGACGACGTCGACAGTGTTGGCGTCGGGCTGCCGCTGCACGGCCATGATGATCGCGCGCGTACCGTCGTACCAGCTTGCGGTCGTGGTCGTCTGTACAGAATCGACGACGCGGGTCACCTCGCCCAGCCGTACCGGGTGGCCGTTCTTGGTGGCGATGATGATGTTGGAGAAACCGGCGGCGTCGGTCAGCTGGGTGTTGGCGGTGATGGTCAGCTGCTGCTTGTTGTTCTGGAGCACGCCGAGCGGCGTGTTGCTGTTGGCCGATGCGACCGCCGCCTGCAACTGATCGATCGAGATGCCGCGTGCGGCAAGCGCTGTCGGATCGATCTGTATGCGCACGGCATATTTCTGCTGGCCGAAGATCGAGACCTGCGCCACCCCGTCGATCGTCGACAGCGACGGCGAGATGACGTTTTCCGCGAAGGCATCGAGGTCGGTCAGCGGAACCGTATCGCTGACCAGCGACATCAAGAGGATCGGCGCGTCGGCCGGATTGACCTTGCGGTAGCTCGGCGGCGCCGTCATCTGCGGCGGCAGAGATTTCTGCGTGCGCGCGATCGCCGCCTGCACGTCGGCCGCTGCGGCGTCGATGTCGCGGTTGAGCACGAACTGGATGGCGATCGAGGTCTGGCCAAGCGAGTTGGTGGTCGAAATGGAATCGATGCCGGCGATGGTGGCGAACTGCTTGATCAGCGGCGTCGCCACCGATGTCGCCATGGTTTCCGGCGAGGCGCCCGGCAGCGAGGCCGAGACGTTGACCACCGGGAATTCGGCGCTGGGCAGCGCCGCCACCGGCAGGAACTTGTAGGCAAACAGTCCGCCCAGCACGAGGGCGAACGACATCAGAAGGGTGGCGACAGGCCTGCGAATACAGAATTCGGAGATCATTGGGCCGCCTCGCCCGTGTTTGTCGCCTGAGCTACCTTGGGCGCAGCCGCGGCGCCCTCATGCACGGCGGCGCCGTTCTTCAGCCTCGTCTGCCCTTCCGTGACCACTTTCTCACCCGCCTTCACACCCTGGCTGATGGCGCTGTTTTGGCCTTCGGTCAGGGCTACCTGGACGGGCCGCAGCTCGACCGTGCTGTCTGACTTGACCACATAGACGAAAGGCCCTTTCTGGCTGGGCTGCACCGCCACGGTGGGGACGGAAGTCATCTGCGGCATGACGCCGGCGTCGAGCACGACATTCACATACTGGCCGGGCCACAACGAAAGATCGGCATTCGGAATGCTTGCTCGCGTGGCGATGGTACCCGACGCGGTGTCGACACTGGAATCGACGAAATCGAGCGTGCCCTTGCCGATCGGCGTTGGGTCGCCATCCTTGGTCAACGTCACCGCGCCTTGCTGCGGATTGGCAAGCGCCTTGTGCAGCAGCGCAAGGTTGCTTTCCGGCAGGTTGAAGTTGACCTGTAGCGGGTCCATCTGGGTGATGGTCACCAACGAGGTCGACGTGCTGCTGTTGCCATTGCTGACGGTGACGAGATCGCCGACGGCGACGCTGACGGCGCCCAGCCTGCCGGCGATCGGCGCCGTGATCGTGGCAAAGCCAAGCTGGACATTGTCGGCGTCGATCGTCGCCTTGTCGGCGTCGACGGTCGCTGCCGCCGCCTTCTGCGCGGCAACGGCCTGGTCGTAGGTCTGCTGCGTGCCGGCCTGCTTGGCGACCAGATCCTTGGCCCGCTGAAGATCGGAGCTTGAGCTGGCAAGCATCGCCTGGTCCTTGGCGAGCGTCGCCTGATCCTTGGCGAGCTGCGCCTTCAAGGCCCGGTCATCGAGCGAGAACAGGGTATCGCCGGCCTTCACCATCTGCCCGTCCTTGACGTCGATCGAGACGATCTGGCTGGAGACCCGCGCATTGATGTTGACCACTGCCGGAGAGGAGACGAAGCCGATGGCATAGCGCCGGATCGGAAAATCAGCCGTCGTCGCCGTCGCCGACACAATCGAGGCCGAGCGAGCGCCATTGCCGCCGGCTGCCTGCTTGTCCCCTGCCGCCTTGTCACCAGCCGGTTTTTTGTCCCCCGCCGCGACCTGCTTCATGCCGACCAGCTGCTGAGCCTTGCTCAGCGCGTCAGGCGAAAGGTAGAGCCAGGCCGCGCCCGCACAGGCAACTGCCAGCAATGAAAGAATGAGTTTTCCACGTATCGTCAAAGTACCCTCTCCGTCCGACACGCCGTTGCCTTGGTGGTCGTATTCTAGCGCAATTCACGGCTGATTGCCGCGATTTAGCCGAATAGATAGGACAGGCGTTTGTTGGAAAAGGGCCAAAACACGGCATTACGAAGATTTAATGTGCACTGCACAATGGATAGGCAGCCGGCTATGGCCGCTGGCGAACGCCCATCACAGGCCTCAAAAGCTGGGCTCTAAGCCTTGCCCAGATGCTTCGGCCAGAACTCCTGGTGGACTTCGGCGGCTTCGTCTTCAAGGGTCGGGCCAACCACGGTGACGATGCGCGCGCCGGTTTGCAGCACCGTCCGGCTCGGCACGTTCAAACCGATGCCGGCGATCTCGCCAAGCCGCGCTTCGGAGCACGCAAACACCATACGCCCGATGCCCGACCAGTAAATCGCCCCCGAGCACATCGCGCACGGTTCCGTGCTGGTGTAGAGGGTGCAGTCAGCGAGAAACGCCGTGTCGTAGTGTTGCGCGGCCAGTTTGACCAGGTTCATCTCGGCGTGGTTCGTCATATCGTGGCCGGTGAAGACGCTGTTTTCGGCGCGCAGGATGACTTCGTCGTCCTTCACCAGCACCGAGCCGAACGGTTCGTCGCCGCGTTCCACAGCGGATTTCGAGAGCGCAATCGCCTCGCGCAAAAACGGCTCGTGGCTTTCCATCAGAGTTTCCCCAAGAGGCTAGAGTCGGATGATCTTGTCTTGAAGCGGACGGATTTCCAAGGGCTACAAATCAGATTCAAGTCGGCGATCTGCGTCGCTGCAACTCATTCCTGGTCCTAGCGCAGCATCGGCCACAGCGTCGCCGCCAGCAGCACGCCCATGGCGATGTTGAACCATTTCAGCCGCACCGGATCCGACAGGAATCCACGCAGCGCCGTGCCAAATCCCGCCCACACCGAGACGCTCGGCAGGTTGACGACGGTGAAAGCGACGGCGATCAGCGCCACCGACAGGAAAGGGTGTTCGGGGTTGGCGTAGACGGCCATGGCGGTAATCGCCATCACCCAGGCCTTGGGATTGACCCATTGGAAAGCCGCCGCGTCGATGAAACGCATCGGCCGTGCTTCGGCGTCCCCTTTGCCACTCAGCGAGCGCGACATGGCGATTTTCCAGGCAAGGTAGAGCAGATACACGGCGCCAGCGATTTTTAGCGCGGTGTGCAGCGATGGCACCGCCGTCAGCAGGGCACCCAGGCCAAGTCCCACGGCCAACAACAGCACCAGGAATCCCATGCTGATGCCGAACATGTGGGGAATCGTCCTGACGATGCCGAAATTAACGCCGGAGGCCAGCAGCATAAGATTGTTCGGCCCGGGCGTGATCGAGGTCACGAAGGCATAGACGAGCAGTGCGAGGAATGCGTCGAGTGACATGATATCCTCCCAGATACGTCAGTATCGTTGTCTCTTTCTATGGACCGCACAAAGGCCAGCGCCGGCAGGTCGCCGAGCCAGACTTCATGGCTGATGAGTATCTGGCAGGCCTACATCGCTTGTGGGCCGCGGTTCAAAGCCGCCACGCCGGTGCGGCAGATTTCGACCAGGCCGAGCGGCTTCATGATGGCGATGAACTGGTCGATCTTGGTGCCCTTGCCGGTGATCTCGAAGATGAAATGCTCGGTGTTGGCATCGATGACACTGGCGCGGAACGCGTCGGCCAGCCGCAGCGCTTCGACGCGGGCTTCGCCGGTGCCGGCAACCTTGACCAGCGCCAATTCCCGCTCAAGCGGCCGCTCCTGGCCGGACTCGTGCGAACGCACGGTCAAGTCGACCACGCGGTGCACCGGCACGATGCGCTCGAGCTGGTGCTTGATCTGCTCCAGCACATGCGGTGTGCCGCGCGTGACGATGGTGATGCGCGACAGATGCTTTTCATGCTCGGTCTCGGAGACGGTCAGGCTCTCGATGTTGTAGCCGCGCCCGGAAAACAGGCCGATGACCCGGGCAAGCACGCCCGGCTCATTGTCGACCAGCACGGAAAGCGTGTGGTTCTCCGGCTTCTCGGTTTCCTTGGCGATGAAATAGGCCGAACCGGTCGGTTGTAGCTGTGCGTTCATGACATGAATCTCGATTTCAAACTCTTGATCTAACTCTTTGTTTGCGCACGGCTTCTCGCGAAAACCCTGCCTCGGCTCGGTGCTAGACCAGTTCCCTGCCCTTGGCGTCGATGGCGTTGGCCACGGCCTCGTCGGTGGCTTCGTCCGGCAGCAGCATCTCGTTGTGTGCCTTGCCCGACGGGATCATCGGGAAGCAGTTGGCGAGGTTCGCCACGCGGCAATCAAACAGCACCGGCTTCCTGACCGAGATCATCTCCTTGATCGCATCGTCCAGTTCGTCCGGCTTCTCGCAGCGAATGCCGTGACCGCCATAGGCCTCAGCCAGCTTGACGAAATCCGGCATCGCCTCGGTGTAGGAATGCGACAGCCGGTTGCCGTGCAGCAGCTGCTGCCACTGGCGCACCATGCCCATATACTGGTTGTTGAGGATGAAGATCTTGATCGGGGCATTGTGCTGCACCGCCGCGCTCATCTCCTGCATCGTCATCTGCACCGAGGCGTCGCCGGCGATGTCGATGACCAGCGCATCGGGATGCGCGATCTGCACGCCGAGTGCGGCCGGCAGACCGTAGCCCATCGTGCCCAGCCCGCCTGATGTCATCCAGCGGTTCGGCTTCTCGAAATGATAATGCTGCGCCGCCCACATCTGGTGCTGGCCCACCTCGGTGGTGATGTAGGTGTCCATGCCCTTGGTCAGTTCGTAGAGCCGCTGGATGGCGTATTGCGGCATGATGATGTCGTGGTTCATTTTATAGGCGAGTGAATCGCGACCGCGCCACTTGGCGATCTGCTCCCACCAGGGGTAGAGCGCCTTCTTGTCGGCCTTGGCGCTCGCCCGCCACAACCGCACCATATCCTCCAGAACGCGACCGACATCGCCAATGATCGGCACTTCGGTGTGCACGTTCTTGTTGATCGACGACGGATCGATGTCGATGTGGATCTTGCGCGAGTTTGGTGAGAACGCCGTGAGGCGCCCGGTGATGCGATCGTCGAAGCGCGCGCCGATGCAGATCATCACGTCGCAATCATGCATGGCCATGTTGGCTTCGTAGGTGCCGTGCATGCCCAGCATGCCCAGCCAGTTCTTGCCCGATGCCGGATAGGCGCCGAGACCCATCAGGGTCGAGGTGATCGGGAAACCGGTGAGGTCGACCAGTTCGCGCAGCAGATGGCTCGCTTCCGGACCGGAATTGATGACGCCGCCACCCGAATAGATGATCGGCTTCCTGGCGCCAACCATCAGTTCGACCGCCGCCTTGATCTTCTCCAGATCACCCTGGACCTTGGGCTGGTAGCTGGTACGCGGCGCAATCTGCGGCGGGACATAAAACCCCTTGGCGAACTGCACGTCCTTGGGGATGTCGACCACCACCGGGCCGGGACGACCGGTCGTCGCGACATGGAAGGCCTCGTGGATGGTCGCGGCGAGTTCGTTGACGTCCTTCACCAGCCAGTTGTGCTTGGTGCAGGGGCGCGTAATGCCGACCGTGTCGCATTCCTGGAACGCGTCCGAACCGATGAGCGAGGTCGGCACCTGGCCGGTGAGACACACCAGCGGGATCGAATCCATGAGCGCATCCTGCAGCGGCGTCACCGCATTGGTGGCGCCGGGGCCTGATGTCACCAGCATGACGCCGGCTTTGCCGGTCGAACGCGCATAGCCTTCGGCGGCGTGGCCCGCACCTTGCTCGTGGCGCACAAGAATGTGCTCGACATCGTCCTGCTGGAAAATCTCGTCGTAGATCGGGAGAACCGCGCCGCCGGGATAACCGAAGACATGCTTGACGCCATTGTCCTTCAGCGCCTGCACCACCATTTCGGCGCCCGTCATTTCGCGCCGCTCACTCTGTCCGTTGCTCATCGGTCTGGTCCCGTACTGTCGCCATTTGGGCGTTTGCTGGTCGTTTAGTCGTGTTTCAGGCAATAAAAAAGGCCCCCGAGGGAGCCTGTGTCTTGCGCATGGGGGGATCTCGCCCGGCGGTTACACCGCCTTGCCCACGCGCTTTCCTACGAGAATGAGTGCCTTTTTCATGGTCGCGGACACTACGGGCGGGCAAGGCAGCCTGTCAACGGCAAAAATCGCACCGGCGCTGAACGTGTTTCCTAATTCGACAAATGGCCGTCACGATTTCGCGACCGATGCCATATCGTGCCACCGTCACGCAAACCGCAACGTCCCTTCTACCGCCCTCCGCAAGGCGGTCCCAAACCGGCTCGGTGACAGCGTTTTCCGGATAAGTCCTTGAAGCCACGCGAAACTATGGTGGGGCGTGACGAGGACCGTGCTCTCTGCCGATACTTGATCGTCCGGCTCGGGAGGAGCCACCATGACGGCCAGGATTTCACGGAGGAAGACTTATGCTCGACAAGGCCCCAAGCAAGAAACTGTCCGACCTGCTCGACAAATTCGGTGGCGCGCTCGCCGCCAATGACATCGAGAAGGCCGTCGGTTGTTTCCAGGACGACTGCTACTGGCGCGACCTCGTCACCTTCACCTGGAACATCAAGACCATGGAAGGCAAGGATCAGGTGCGCGACATGCTGAAGAGCCAGTTGTCGAGGACAAAGCCGTCGCACTGGACGCTCGCCAAGGGCGAGGACGCGACCGAGAGCGGCGGCCTGATCGAAGGCTGGATCAGTTTCGAGACCGAACTGGCGCGGGGTTTTGGCCATGTCAGGCTGAAGGACGGCAAGATCTGGACGCTGCTGACCACCATGGCCGAATTGAAAGGCCATGAGGAGAAGGCCGGCTTCGCGCGGCCCATGGGCGCCAGGCATGGCTCTGGCAAGAACCGCCCGACATGGAAGGAAGAGCGCGAGAAGGAAGCCGCCGAACTCGGCTTCAAGACGCAACCCGATACGGTGATCATCGGCGGCGGCCAGGGCGGCATCGCGCTCGGCGCAAGGCTGCGGCAGCTCGGTGTGCCGACCATCATCATCGAGAAGAACGAGCGGGCCGGCGATAGCTGGCGCAAACGCTACAAGTCGCTCTGCCTGCACGATCCCGTCTGGTACGACCATCTGCCCTATATCGATTTCCCGAAGAACTGGCCGGTCTTCGCGCCCAAGGACAAGATCGGCGACTGGCTGGAAATGTACACCAAGGTGATGGAGCTGAACTACTGGTCGTCGACCGAGGCCAAAAGCGCCTCCTATGACGACAAGAAGAAGGAGTGGACTGTCGTTGTCCACCGCAACGGCGAGGACATCACCCTGAAACCCAAGCAATTGGTGCTGGCGACCGGACAGTCCGGCAAGGCCAATCTGCCGAAGTTCAAGGGCATGGAGAACTTCACGGGTGACCAGCACCACTCCTCCAAGCACCCCGGCCCTGACGCCTATGCCGGCAAGAAGGCCGTTGTCATCGGCTCCAACAATTCCGCCCACGACATCGCAGCCGCGCTTTGGGAAGCCGGCGCCGACGTCACCATGGTGCAGCGATCGAGCACCCATATCTCCAGATCCGACACGCTGATGGAAATCGGGCTGGGATCTCTCTACTCGGAACAGGCTGTGCAGAACGGTATCACTACGGCCAAGGCCGATCTCATCTTTGCGTCCCTGCCCTACAAGATCCTGCACGAGTTCCAGATCCCGGCCTATGCCGAGATGAAGAAGCGCGACGCGGCGTTCTACAAGGGACTGGAAAAAGCCGGTTTCATGCTGGACTGGGGCGACGACGAGTCCGGCCTGTTCATGAAGTACCTCAGGCGCGGTTCCGGCTATTATATCGACGTTGGCGCCTCCCAACTGGTCATCGATGGCTCGATCAAGCTGAAGAGCGGCGTCGACGTCGAGGAAATCAAGCAGCATTCGGTTGTGCTCAGTGACGGGTCGGAACTGCCTGCGGACCTCATTGTCTACGCCACCGGCTATGGCTCGATGAACGGCTGGGCCGCCGATCTGATCTCGCGCGAAACCGCCGACAAGGTCGGCAAATGCTGGGGCCTCGGCTCGAACACCACCAAGGATCCCGGCCCCTGGGAAGGCGAGTTGCGCAACATGTGGAAGCCGACACAACAGGAAGCATTGTGGTTCCATGGCGGCAATCTGCACCAGTCACGCCATTATTCGCAGTTCCTGGCGCTGCAATTGAAAGCGAGACAGGCAGGCTTGCCGACGCCGGTCTACGGACTTCAGCAAGTCCATCACAAGGGATAGCCAGCCCGCACAAGGAACCACCATGGTGCGGCGAATGCCGCACCAGAGCTACACCGTCGCCAATTGCTCAAGTGCGAGGCTCGACCGGTTCGGACTTGCCGGCCGCGTTGAGACGACCCGTCTCACCAAGAGGATCGTCTCGCCAGGTGGAGCGCGGCGGTCCCTCAGGAGCGCCTGCGGCACGTTCCCCACAGTGGTTTGGCCTGTCCAACCTCACGGCACCTTCACCGTCGAAGCAGAAACACATTGGCTGTCCCTCCCGGTGATAAACCGCTGTCAGATGCGATTGGCGAAGTCGCGCACGACCCGTTGCAGCAACGGCACGTAGTCGCGAAACGCCCGCGTCTTCATGTTGGCGATCTTGCCGGCCTCGTCCCATCTGCGGACCCGCACCGCTTCCTCATGGAACGGGTTCTTGCGGAACTCGGCCACTTCATCGGCACTCATCGGCCCGCCCTGCAGCGACAGCGTATGCACCGAGGCCTGCGAAAGCTTGCCGAAATAGGTCGGGTCGGTGGCGCAGAGGTAGCGTTTTGCCGAAACATGCAGCCGGACGCATTCGACGATGACCGGCGGAAAGAACGGCGCCAGCACCTCACCACCGGCTTCGTCGTGATGCTTGTCCTCGACATCGTCGGGCGAATAGGTGCCGAACTCGCTGGTGTAATGGCCGATGTCATGCAGCAGGGCCGCCGCCACCAGCACCTCCGGCGCGCCATCCTGCTCGGCGAACCAGGCGCCCTGCAGCATGTGCTCCGACATGGTGACGGGTTCGCCGAGATAGGATTCGGCCCCCCGACGCTCAAAGATGTCGGCGATGAACTCGACGATGTTGTCCGCGTTCAGATCCTGGCCGTTCATTCCGCGGCCTCCTTGAACTGGTGTTCGATCGCCGAAAGCGTCGACAGCAGGCCGTCCTTGTCGGCATAGCAACCCTGCAGCCAGCGCTTGCCGGTGCCGGAAAATTGCTTGCGCGCATGCATGACGCGGGTGTTGTCGACGATGAAGGCCTGCCCTGCTTCGAGCTTGAAGGTCACCTCGAAGGAGGGATCCTCGATCAGTTCGGCGAACCGGCGATAGGCCGCATAATATTTGCCCATCTCGGCGAACGGCACGTCCACCGTCGGCGCCAGCGAGCGGTTGTTGAAGCGGATTGAGATCAACTCGCCGTCGGGGCCAAGCTCGATCATCGGCCGCTTGGCCTGCAGCCGCACCCCCGAGGAGCCGGCATATTCGAAGCGAGCCGGGTACGAACTCAACAGCCGGAAACCTTCGGGGTTTTCGGCCTGCAGCGCGGCGGCGACGGCAAAACCGTCGACGACGCTGGATTCGCCGCCCTCGACCGTATTCTCGATGCAGGACAGGATCTGCAACGTCGGCACCGGGTCGCGATAGGGATTGTCCGTATGCGCCTGGAGGCCGAGATTGGTGTAGGCGAGATTGGTCGGATTGACCTCGGCGCGGACTTCGAACCAGCGGCCATAATTGGTCTCCCTGATATAGCCGAACAGGTCGGACACCTTGCATAGCGCCCCGGATTCGGTTGGCAGGTCGTCCATCACCGCAAAACCGTAGGTTTTCACCGCAGCGAGCCACTGCCGCAAGACCGTGCGGTCGCGGCTGGCAGCCATATAGCCAGCGCGCGGCACCGAATCCTGCATCGAGGCCTTGGTCCATCGAACGGTGTCCTTGCCGGTCCACCCAGCTTGGCGATCTGTGTCGCGGTCATAGGCGTTCGCGCTCAGCCATATCGAGGGAAAGCTGACCGTCTTTCCTTCCGGCACGAAGGTGAGTTCGAGGGCATCGCCCTCGATCGAGGCTGCATCGATCTTCGTATCGGCAGGAATGTCGAGAATGGTGATCAGCCGTTGGCCATTGCCGGCACTGCGCGTCTTGGCGTCGAGCGCATTGTCGCGCAGCCATATGGCGTGAAAGCGGGTGCGCGCCCCGTCCTTCCAGCCAAGTTCTATTGTCTTGCCTTCGTCGCCGATCAGCGCGTGGGTGAGCATGTAATCCGTTCCTGTCCGCTTGGTGCCCACGGCTCTGTCCGTGGGTTTCGATTGCATGTTGATCTCAAGCAAGGCATAATTCAAATTATCATTTTTTGGTCAATGGCAGTAAATTAATAATGGCTCAGAGAACCATCCCGACATTGCCTCCACTCGACTGGCTGCGCAGTTTCGAGGCTGCGGCGCGGCTGTCGAATTTCACGGCCGCGGCAGCTGAACTCGGTTTGACCCAGGCCGCCGTCAGCCAGCACATCCGACTGCTCGAGGAGCGGCTGAAGACGCGTCTGTTCACGCGGCTGGCGCGCGGGGTCGCACTGTCGCCGGAAGGCGCTGCCTATCTGCCCCATATCCAGTCGGCCTTCGCCACCATTGGCAGCAGCACGGCGCAACTGTTCGAGCCGCGCGCCGTCCGGACGGTGACCATCCGCGTACCGATCTCATTTGCCTTGCTGATGCTCGTTCCAGCACTGCCCGATCTTGCCAGGGCGCTGCCTCGCATCCAACTCGACCTGGTGACGATCCATCGCCCGGCCGACTACGATTTGCCGGGCTCGGCGCTCGACATCCGCTTCGGCAACGGATCCTTTCCCGGCCGCGAAGCAGACAGGCTGACCACCGAGCGGCTGGTGCCGGTGGCGGCTCCCATCCTGGCCGTCGATACCGACTGGGCATCGCTGCCCCTGCTTCTGGTCGCCGGCGCACGTGAGATGTGGGCGGAATGGTTTGTCGCCGCCGGATTGGCGGGCCATCCCGGAAGGTCGCACCGTTTCGACAGCTTCGTTGCGGCTATGGAGGCGGCTCGTGCGGGAGCTGGTGTGCTTCTGGGCTCGCGGCCACTGGTCGACACCGCACTCGAAGGCGGGACCCTGGTCAGGCTTTCCGACTTTGAGCTCTCCAGCAACTCAGGGCATTTTCTGACCAGAGCCTCGACCGCGCGCCTGACCAGCGCCGAGCAGGAGTTCCGCCAGTGGCTGCTGTCGCGCCTCTCCGGTGTGGCCTGACCGGCTCGATTTATCGGGACGTGGCACCGATGCGCTTCCAATAGATCAGCGTGCCGGTCAGCCCGCCATGCGGCTTCAGCGCATAGTCCGGTATTTCGCCGGCTAACGTAAAACCGAGTTTTTCGTAGAGGCCTGAAGCACCCTCTTCCGTCGCCGTATCCAGAACCAGCAAGGTGCGACCCTTCTCGACAGCGAGACGCTCGGCCGCCCGAATCAGGCGCGTTCCGACACCCCTGCCCCGGTATCCGACCGATGTCATCAGCTTGGCGATCTCGGCCCGGTGCGGCTGGTTGGGCGGGAAGTCGAGCAGCAGCGTGACGGTGCCGACAAGGGCCTTGCCGTCCCAAGCGCCGAGCACCACCCGTTCGCCTTTTGCGGCCGTGGCCAGAGACTTCTCCCAGAACGCGCTTGCCGCCTCCGGCGCCAGCGGATGCATGAAACTGACCGATCCGCCTGCGGCAACCGTCTCGACCAGCAGATCAGCCAGGGCTGCCAGTGTTTCCGCACTGGCGCTCAGGGCTTCGATTTCAATGGAATTCATTGCTAGTCCTCTGGGCCAGTCCTCTGGAAACGGGGGCGACAGCGTGCCGGCATCAGTCGAGACGGCTCGCGCGGCGTCGCCTGCGTGCGGCCTTGATGGCGCTGATGCGCTCGGTGTCTTCTTCCCTGAGATGGCGCCCACGCTCGAGGATCTCGAGCGTGTACTCCTCATAGGTCAGGCCCAGCCGCTCGGCCTTGTCCATGCGCATCAACATGATTTCGCGGCTCGGCGCCTTCCATGCCTTGGCGTGCGCGGCCTGCCAGGCGAGGAAGATGTAGGGATCGCCCCGCCCCATGGCGGTCCCTTGTATTCATCAAGAGGCGGCCCCCCATTGTGGGAGCGTTTGGGACGTCTCGCCATGATGTCAGCCCCTGACCAGCGCGACGAGATAGTCGGCTCCCGCCTCCGGGGCGTGGAAGGTACAGTCCGACGGCGCGCCCAGCGCCAGGCAGTCGCCAGGCTCCAGCCTGTGCACCACATCACCCTCGGTGAAGTCGAGCCGTCCGGAAATCAGCCAGATCTGCTGCTTGATGAAGGCGTAGGAGGCCGCCGGCAAGCTGACCCTGGCGCCCGCCGGCAGATGCACCTTGATCAGTTCGAGCGGCATGTCGGTGGCCGGTGACAAATGCCGCCTGACATAGCCCGTATCGGGATCGCGCCACACCGGCTGGTCGGCCTTGCGCAGCAATCCGCCCCCCTGCAGTTCCGCCCGCGCGATGAGGGTCGACAGCGTCATGCCGAAGGCCGCCGCGATGCGCACCAGAAGAGCTGCGGTCGGGCTGGTCATGCCGCGCTCTATCGTGCTCAGCATCGCCTTGGAAACGCCGGAGCGTTCGGCGAGATCGGCCAGCGACCAGTCCCGCATGCCTCTTTCAGTGTGGATCCGCTTGCCGATGGTTGAGGAAATATCGTTCGCTATATCATCCATTCGTCCATTATAGCGAAAGACGAGCCTTGGAGAAGAGCCATTTTGCGACAATTTTCGCCAGCAGCTTAATCCTCTCTACACCATCCGACCTCATCCGACCTTAACCCCATTCCTGTAGGGTCTGACTTCCAGGGAAATGGGGATTGGCCTGTCAATGTATGTCGAACGCGAAGCTTCCGTCGCAGAACCGACATCGCAGGAGCGCCGCGACGCGGAGCAGAACGACCGGCGCATCCTGGGCAATGTCGTGCAATGCGACGGCGCGCGCGCCACCATCGCCGCCTATGCCGACGACATCGACGGGTCTGTCACCGGCCTGTGGACGGTCGGCAAGATGATCTCGATCAATCTGGGCACGACGCGAACCGTGGGTCTCGTTTACGCGATCGGCAAATCGAACCGCGCCTGGAGCAACGAGGGCCAGAACCCCATCGAGGTCAGCATCGAGCTGGTCGGTGAAGTTCGCGACGGCGCCGAGCCCGGTGCCAGGCCGATCTTCGACCGCGGCATCACCACCTATCCGCATATCGGTGCGGTCGCGCACCGCATCCGCACCCGAGACCTGCAGGCGGTCTATGATCTCGCGGGCCGCCATTCTATCACCATCGGCTCTCTGGCGCAGGACGAGACGATAGCCGCCAACATCGCCATCGACGACACGCTGGCGCGCCATTTCGCCGTTGTCGGCACCACCGGCGTCGGCAAGTCCACCGCCGTGTCGCTGCTGCTGCGCAAAGCGATTCAGGCACGCCCTGATCTGCGCATCCTTATCCTTGATCCGCACAATGAATTTGCCTCATCGCTGCCCGAGTATTGCGTCAGGGTCGATTCCAAGACGCTCGACCTGCCGTTCTGGATGTTCAAGCTCGAGGAATTCGCCGAGGTGCTGTTTCGCGGCCGTGAAACGGTCCCCGAAGAGATCGACGCCCTGCGCGACCTCATCCCGCTCGCCAAGAACCTCTACCGCAACCCGAATTCAGGTGCCTATCTCCGGCGCGGCAATGATGCGCTGACCGCCGATACACCTGTGCCCTACCGCGTCGCGGATCTGCTCAAGCAGATCGACGAGCGCATGGGTATGCTCGAAAGCAAGAACGAGCGCCCGACGCTCAAATCGCTGAAGACACGCATCGAATTGGCCGCCGCCGATCCGCGTTACCGCTTCATGTTCAATTCCCGCCTGATCGAGGACACCATCCACGAGACGATCGGCAACATTTTTCGCGTGCCGCATCACGGCCGCCCGGTGACCTGCTTCGAGATGGCAGGCATGCCCTCCGAAGTGGTCAATTCCGTCTGCTCGGTGCTGGCGCGCCTGGCCTTCGATCTTGCTTTATGGAGCGAGGGCAAGCTGCAGCTCCTGTTGCTGTGCGAGGAAGCGCATCGCTATATGCCGGCCGATCCGCGTCTCGGCTTCGCGCCGACAAGGCACGCGCTGTCGCGCATCGCCAAGGAAGGTCGCAAATATGGCTGCTATCTCGGCGTCGTCACCCAGCGTCCTGGCGAGCTCGACCCGACCATCCTGTCGCAATGCTCGACCTTCTTTGCCATGCGACTAGCCAACGAGCAGGACCAGGCAATCATCCGGTCGGCCATCGCCGACTCGTCCGCCTCGAGCCTTGCCTTCCTGTCGTCCATGGGCCAACGCGAAGCCATTGCCTTCGGCGAAGGCGTGGCGACCACCATGCGGCTGAAGTTCGAACGACTGCCCAGCCACCTGCTTCCCGGCACGGCCAAGCGCGAAGAGACCGAGGGGCCAAAGGTCAACGACGATGTCGATCTGGTGGCGATCGTCGAACGGCTGCGCAATGTACCGAAACCATCGCAGCAGGGCGGCATGGCCTTCGCCGAAGTGGTCGATTCCGGCCGTCAGGCCGGCGATCCAGACTACCGCAAGCCGCCAGCCACCCGAGCGCCATCGGATGACGATTTCGACATGCGCTACGGTCTGAAGCCCGCCACCTTCGGCATGCGCCCCCAGAACGATTAAGCCTGGGCGCCACGCCCCCATCTGCCAACAGTTCCGAGAATTCCGCAAAAGCACGCTCTGTCCCTGCCTTCGCTGGCCGGCCTGGGTAAATCCCGTCAGGGAATTCGTCAGGCCGAGTCGGCTGGTGTTGTTTTCGACAACCGGAGCGGAGCGGACATTCAGTCCGTGCGGTCTTATGTAGCAAACGCACCAACTTCGCGCACGACCTAAAGGGTGGGTTCCCATAAAATCCGGGGATGCCCAGAGTAGCACCCATCGTCCGCTCGACCCGATACGAGCATGCAATCAACACCCTTGTCGCCAAGCGTTCCGAGATATCCGGCCTAATCCGGTTCAAGGGCGCGGACCTGGTTGACCAGCTACAGCACATAGACGCCGTATTGCTTATCCTTGGCTACAAGGGCGACCCGTCGCTAATCGTGCCGCTACGGCGCACACCCAGCCGATTCCGCAAGGGCGAGCTTTACAGGCTCATCCTGAAGCACGAGGCGGAAGGCAGCGCGTCAAACCGCGAAACGGCTACGCGCATTGTACTAGCGAGGGGTTGGGACGCCGCCTTGGTGAAGCCGCTCGTGAACAATATCAAGACGGCCAAGGGCTGGCGGCATAGGCGCGAAAAGCGCGAAAATTTGCTAAGCCGAAAAACCGCGCTTCAAATCGGATAGGGTTTGAAAATGCGCTAATTTTTTTAGGCTCGCTAAACTTGATAGTGGGCTGATGGAGTCTAAACGATACGAGTCAATTAAACGGACGCTAACTGACTGGACAAGATTGACGTGCATTAAGCGGGCCAATGGCCCATATTATTTATGGAAGCGATGGAAACGCCCCGGAGAGGCTTCGATCATTTCCGCTATGGCGCGCCCGACAGGATTCGAACCTGCAACCGTGTCTTTACGAGAGGACTGCTCTGTCCATTGAGCTACGGGCGCCCACAGTCAAACGCCGGGAAGTTAGCGCTTCCCGGCGTTTTCGTGTCTAGTTCACTGCTCGGATTCGGTCAAAAGGGTTTTGCTCGTCTTTCGGGGCAAACTGCTTCTCGTAGTACCGCTCACCCCAATAGACCAACGCCCCTTCGCTCTTGAGTCGGGACAAGATCGACCCGACTGTGTCCTTGGCTACGGTTGGAACCTTTTGCCGAACGATGTCATCAACCTCTGCGGTGGTGGCTCCGTCAAAGCCTGCCTCGCGCATGATATCAAGGACAACCGGCTTGACACTAGGGGAGCGTGTCCGGCTCTGCGGAGCCAGCGCGGGAGCGCCAGACATCTTACCCAGCATCTTGAGCAGTAGCGCCTCCTCGACCCGAAGTTTATCGATTTCGGTGCGAACGCGCACCAATTCGGCCTCTAACATTTTCATTTGCTCTCTCGCGCTTGCCATTTCCTTTTGTTCCTTTGGTTGCGACGTGGTGCCCACAGCCAGACTTGAACTGGCACGCCCCGGAGAGGACTTCGGTTTTCTAAGCCGCTGCGTCTACCAATTCCGCCATGCGGGCACGGGATTGATATGCGCTTATCAAGCCGTTTTGTCAAGACGCCTATCAAGAGCCGCGCTGCCAATACCCTGCCCAAATACGGCTCACAGGATGGTTGAGCGCGCCGCCAAGAATGGCGAAGGCGTTGCCGCCATTTGAGCGGCGACGGTGATCTTCAAGCCACGCGGCATGATTGGCGTACTGGTAGAGGTACTTGTGCGAAACGTGGTGGTGCTGGCCGACGACCATGCGGCGCAGGCGGCTGAAATAGCTTTCCACCATGTTCGTATGCTTGCCGTGGCCGTCGCTGTAGCTTTCCGAGTGGTTGATGCGGGTCGAAGCGTAATCGGCTTCCAGCGCGTCCCAATGGTTGGCTTCGTCCGCGAACAGCTTCGAGCCGGCCAGCATGCGAGCGCGGGCGATTTCGACGCCTTCGGCTTCACGATGACGAATGAACGTAAGGGTGCGTCCAGCGCGCTCGCGCAGGGCGATGACAACGCGGCGGCGGTCTGACTGGTGTTCCTTCGTGCGACGGTCCTTGCGGTCCTCTACGCGGTTCGTAGGGCGCACGGTGCCTCCAAAAAATGCGCCGTCAATTTCTACCTCGCCTTCAAGGATTTCGTCCTTGGTTTCAGCCGACAGGGCTTCGCGCAGCTTGTGCGACAGCACAAAGGCGGTCTTGTACTGCACGTCCAGATCGCGAGAGAACTGGACCGACGACATGCCCTTGGAGCCGTTGACGAACAGGCAGATCGCCGCCAGCAAGTCGGTGAACGACAGCTTGCGCGAAGCGAAGATGGAACCGGACGTAACGGAGAACTGCGCACCGCATGCGGCGCACTTGAACTTCCGACGGGTCGGGATCTCGTAATGATCCAGGCATCCGCATTTCGGGCAAACAGGCTCGCCTTGCGTCGAAGCCCAGCGAAGGCGCTTGAACGTGTCGTAAGCCTTTTCCTCGCCGCCCTTGTAAATCTCTTTCAGAGAGAGGGTGCGGCTTTCGGCGGAAAGGAGGAAGTGTTGGGCCATTGTCATCATATCCGGTGATATTGTTCACCGTATATGCGGACTTGTATCGCCAAATGCAAGGGCCTATATCATCAAATATGATGATATTTTGAGGCGAGTCGATGGCACGCAAGGACGACCCGGCTACAGTCGAGTACGAGACGCGAGCGAAGAACCTTTTGAAGGCTGAATTGAAGCGGAAGGGCGTGACCTATGCGCAGCTCGCCGAAAAACTTTCCGCCATTGGCGTTCATGAGACCGAGCGGAATCTGAACAATAAAATCAGTCGCGGAGGGTTTTCTGCCGCATTTCTACTCCAATGCTTAATCGCTGCAAATGTGGAACGGCTCGACGTAACATAAAAAGCCATTCTATTTCAAACGGTTAACTATCAAAACGGATAGTTAATTTTTTTTCTGTATGTCATTGACATGATAGTCCCATCGACTAGTTTCAGGCCTTAGCGCTTGGACAGGGAGCGACCGGGGGCGAGGCCAGTCAATGGATCAAACCGGTCGAGCGCATGGACATGGAAGACTACATCGCCAGAGTAGCCAGAGCCGCCGCTGAGCGGAAGGGTGAGCCTGTTTTCAACGGGTCGGTGGACCACGCCCGCGTCATTGTCGGCGCGATGTTCAAGCACGCTCGCAAGACGGTTGATATCTATAGCGGCACGCTGAATCCGCGTGTCTATTCCCCCGACGACGTGCTTGACGAAGCGCAGGCGTTCGTCGCTACGAATGATCATAAGGTCAGGATCTTGCTGGATTACGCTGAGCCCGGCCTGAAAGAGAACCACCCGTTTTTCCAACGGCTTAGCACCTACGACAATATTGACTTGAAAGTATTGCCGACTAATATTAGCCAGAAGATCAAATTTCATCTTTTGGTGGCCGATGATGACTGCTACCGATTCGAGGACGATAAATCTCAGGTAGCCGCCATTGCAGCGTGGGGGGACGCTAAAGGGGGCAAGCATCTAAAGTCGATGTTTGAATCCCTCTGGTCTGTGGGAAATTTCCTTACTGCATAGCGGCGTCACCAAAACTGGTGTGACGCGAAAATGGATGTCTCAGCCGCTGAGCAGGTGGCGAGTGCAGCAAAAATTGCCACGAGTCTTGAGCCTCTGGCAAGCACTGCACTCGCAATCAATCTAGCATATCTCGGGCTTGCTCGTTTCCGATACCGAGAGAAAATCCGCGCTGCTGCCGATGCTCAGCGCCGGGTTTTTGAGCCGGCCGAAAAGCCCGCGCCAGAGAATATAAAAAGCATGCGGTATTACAAACAACTGCGCGGGCTATGCAGTCTTTCAAACCACGACGTTGACGATATCGCACATGCTGATCGCGAGGCGCGCATAAGCAGTGGCGTCTGGTCACATATCTACCATCATCTCTACAGGAAGCATCTGGACAGGTACATTGCCTATGCAGGCGCAGGCCTAAGCGGCTTTACGGTCGCGTCGGCAGTGGCTCTTAATCTTGGCACTTGGTCATTGACGGTGAATTTATATGGCCCGAGCGCCGGAGTTTTATGGCTTTATACCCTCATCGCCGCATCGTTGGCCCCTATCATCCTCGTCTATGTTGGCCGCAAGATAGTGCACTATGCTGCCGAGCACGCCGTCGAGTGTCGCGAGGAAATCGAGAAGGCAATGCAAACGGGTAGCTTAAGCGCCACATTGCCTGAAGGGGTGGCTAACGTCGTCCCGATCTCGCCAACTGCAACTGGCGCGTGATGGCGGAAAATCGTTGTTTCTACTTCAATGTCTCAGCGCGATAGGGCCGCAGACACTGCACTTGGCCTAGTTGCGGGTCTTGGCATTGCCCTTTTGATTCTCGTTTGGGCTGTTCCCGGGTTTAGTGATCCAGCCGACAGCAAGAACGGACAGCAGCACAACGAGCAAACAACCGGCGGGGATGAAAAGCCAGTCCAGCCTCCCGGCTTCTGGAAAACCTACACTACGCCGTCTGATACGTACGCACAGTGGATCGCAGCTTTCTCCGCTCTGTTTAGCGTAGGCGTCAGCGTCTGGGCTGTCTGGCTGGTTAGAAGCACTCTTGAATTGAACCGAGATGCTACGAAAGCCGCCGTCGAAGCTAATCAACTTTCCAGAGAAGTTTTCATCGCTGATCAGCGCGCTTGGATTGAAATTGAGGCTGTCGAAATCATCTCCCCGCTTACTTGGGATCGAGAAAAGCAAGAAGGTAGACTGACTGTCAGATTCACTGTGAAGAACACTGGCCGAACTTTGGCCAAAGGCGCTTGGATCCGGTCCGAATTCATTTCTTTTGAAAAATCGCCGGGCTTGTCCACTCTTTCCGAGCATCTTCCCGATATGCCTACAATCATGGGGTTTAGCGTTTTCCCGGGCAAAATTGCAATTCAAGAACACGACCTGCCAATCAGCAAAGAGACGATAGAATCGATTGGCGAGTTGTTCGGTCTTGACCCGTGGCAGGGAGACGTGCCGGTTCCTGTTCGCTTGTTGGTTTCCGTGCACTATTGGCTGGTTATATCGAATGAGCGCCACCACACTGGCGGCCTGCTTGATCTTGTGCGAGCAGACATCCCCGGCAACGTGGGCTATGGACCGGGATTCGGAGATATGCCCGCTACCCAACTTCGTTTCCAGCGCGGCGTTGTCGGCGATTTCGTAGCCGATTGACGCCAGCGACAGCACTGCCCACACAAGCGCGCTAATCATGGCGCGTTTGCCGTGTTGGTGCGTTTGCTACATAAGACCGAGTCCGTGAGCACCGGAAGCGCAGAAAACGGCGGCAGACGGCCGGCCTCACGAATTCAATGATGGGATTTTAGGCGCAGACGCGGTTGCGGCCTTGCCTCTTCGCCTCATAGAGCTGGCGGTCGGCGCGACGATAGAACTCCTCCGCCGTTTCCTTGCGGTCCCAGACGGCAAGGCCGACGCTGGTGGTGATCTTGAGCCGGACATTGCCTGAAAGGACCGACATGTTGGCGATCGCCTTGCGGATGCGCTCGGCGAATTTGGCCAGCAGCTCCGCCTCCATGTTGGGTGTGACCACCGCAAACTCCTCGCCGCCCAGCCGCGCCACCACATCGTGGAAACGTGTCATGTCCTTGAGGCAGTTGGCGACAGCCTTGAGCACCTCGTCGCCGACATCATGGCCGTGCGTGTCATTGACCTGCTTGAAATGATCGAGATCGAGGATCATCAGTCCGACCGGCTTCTCGATGCGCCGGAACTCCTCGAGATATTCCTTCAGCGCATCGTCGAAATAGCGCCGGTTCTGCATCCCGGTCAGGCCGTCGGTCAGGGCAGCGTGCTCAAGCGTTTCGGAACGGGCGCTGAGCGAAACCGTCATGGCGCGCAGCTTGCCCTCGTCCGTCGCCTGTTTGCGGATCAGCGGGTAGATGAAGAAGATGCCGAAAAACAGCGCGGTCGCCAGCAGCACGCCGGTCGCGAACAACAGCTTGTTGAGATAGATGACCTTGTCCAGGCCGGACTGCGTAGTGAGTTCCGTGGCGAAGGATTGCAAGAGCCCATAGGCATGCAGTGTCACCAGGCCAGCAGCGAGGATCACGAAAATAAAGACGAAAAAAGCGGATTCCGCCTTATGGAAACGCATCTGCTCCCCGATCGAAAGTGCCCACCGATCTTATGGCACGGACCGCCTTACGGAGCGTTAATTACAACAACTTCGGCGCGAACCCTTCCCTCAAGGTCAACTTTTTAAGTTGCATTAGCAACAAGTGTTTGGATCGTGGTTTCGAGATCGTCACCGGGGCGTAATCTTTGCCATTCCGGCCCCAGTTGATGGCGAAACCAGGTCGCCTGCCGCTTGGCATATTGCCGGGTTGCGATCTTGGCGCGCTCGATCGCTTCAGGAAAACTGGTTAGTCCGGCCATCGCCGCCTGCAGGTCGCGAACACCGATCGCCTTCATCGCCGGCAGGTCCGGATCGAGGCGAAGGGCAGCAATTTGCCTGACTTCCTCCAGCGCGCCCTTGTCCAGCATCTGGTTGAAGCGCTTTTCGATCCGATCGACAAGCGCCGCCCGGTCCGGCTCGATGACCAGGAAATGCGCGGTCTGCCTGTCGATGAGCGGCCGGCCGCGCTCGGCCTGCCATTCCAGGATCGATCGGCCGGAGGCGTCGAGCACTTCGAGAGCCCGCACGACGCGCTGGCTGTCGGTCGGCTTCAGCTGCATGGCGGCTCTCGAATCCTCGCGCAGCAGCAGCGCATGCAGCTTGACGGCGCCTTGCTCCTTCAGCTCATAGCGCCAACGGTCGCGGATGCGCGGCGGAATGTCGGGCATTTCCGAAATGCCCTCGGCGAGCGCGCGAAAATAGAGGCCGGTGCCGCCGACGAAGACCGGCCGCCGCGACAGCATTCCGTCATCGATAAGTTTCATCACATCGCGCAGCCACGCACCCGTCGAATAGGCGGTACCGGGATGGACGTGGCCGTACAGAAAATGCGGCACACGTGTGAGGTCGGCTGCTTCCGGCCTGGCCGTCAGCACATCGAGCACCGAATAGCCTTGCATGGAATCGGTGTTGACGATGACCCCACCCGTGCGTTCGGCCAAATCGAGCGCCAGTGCCGACTTGCCGCTGGCGGTCGGCCCGGCTATCAGGATCGCGTTCTTCACGCGGCCTTCGCCCGCATCCGTGCCGGAATTCTCGATGCCGCTCATTGCCACGCTTGTTTCCCGTCCCGCCGACCGCGCTTTGTCGCCGTCGCTTGCGAATATGGCCTCACGGTCGGTGGGCGCAAGCACTGTCGTCTGGCTGGCCGAAGGCATTGCCTGCGATCTCGCCTTGCTGCAAGAGGCTGACCCCGCCGATATCACGGCTGCCCTGCGCACTGCACTTGCCGCGGAACCGGTCGACGTGATCGTCCAGCAGGCCGAAACGCGCCGCAAGAAGCTCCTCATCGCCGACATGGATTCGACCATGATCGACCAGGAATGCATCGACGAACTGGCCGACGAGATCGGCGTCAAGGATCGCGTTGCGGCCATCACCGCGCGGTCGATGAATGGCGAGATCGCCTTCGAACCGGCGCTGCGCGAGCGCGTTGCGTTGCTGAAGGGGCTCGATGCCGCCGTCGTCGACCGCATCGTCGCCAATCGGCTGACATTGGCCTCGGGCGGCCGCGCGCTGGTCCAGACCATGCGCGCCAATGGCGCCTGGACGGCACTTGTCTCGGGCGGCTTTGAAGTGTTCACGAAGCGCATCGCGGCCATGCTCGGCTTTCAGGAGAACCGCGCCAACCGCCTGCTCGAACAGGACGGACACTTCACCGGCCTGGTCGGCGAGCCGATCCTCGGCCGCGCCGCCAAGGCCGAGGCGCTGATCGAAATCTCGGCGCGCCTTGGATTGATGCCGGCGGACGCCATTGCCGTCGGCGATGGCGCCAACGATCTCGACATGATCCGCCTGTCCGGAACCGGTGTGGCGCTGCATGCCAAGCCGACAGTGGCGGCGCAGGCGAAGGTTCGCATCGACCACGGCGACCTGACCGCACTGCTCTATCTGCAGGGTTATCGCCAGGAAGAATTCGCTACATGAAACCCATTCGCACTGAACGCCTGATCCTGCGCAACTGGGAGGACCGCGACCGCGAATTGTTCCATCGCATCAACTCCGACGAGCGCGTCATGGAGTTCTTCCCGTTCCGCCGTGACCGTGCGCAGGCCGACGCCAAGATGGACGAACTCCGCGGCTGGATCGATAAGGATGGCTACGGCTTCGCCGCGGCTGAGATCATCGCATCAGGCCAATGCATCGGTTTCGTCGGCCTCCTCGCTACCGATCATGTGCCATCCCTGCCGGCCGACACAATCGAGATCGGCTGGCGGCTGGCACCGGAATTCTGGGGCAAGGGCTATGTCACCGAGGCCTCCGAGGCATGGCTCGCCTACGGTTTCGAAACATTGGCCGTCGACGAGATCGTTTCCTTCGCCGTAGCCGAAAACCACCGCTCGACCGCCGTCATGAAACGCCTCGGCATGACAGCTGATCCCGTAGCCGACTTCGATCATCCCAGCATTCCCGACAGCCATCCCGCGCTCAAGCGGCATGTGCTCTACCGGCTGTCTCGCGAGGACTGGCAGGCAGGAAAAAAGGCGGCTGGTTAGCCGCCTTTTTTTGAAAAATCGATGGATTGAAAACTCAATCCATCCGGATCGTCACGAAGCGCAACTCACCGGTCTTGGACGCCAGCATCAAGAGCGCATTCTTGCGCCCCTGCTCCTTCAGCGCGCCGATCCGGTCCATGACGTCCTTGGGCGTGGCGACTGACTCCTGCGCGATCTCGGTGATCACTTCGCCAGGCTGGATGCCGCGCTCGGCCGCGGCCGAGTCCTTGGCCACATCGGTGATGACGACGCCGGAAACATCGGCCGCGATGCCGAACTTCTTGCGCGTATCGTCATTGATCTCGCCGACGGTCATGCCGAGCACCGAGGCGGTCGAAACGGCCGGAGCCTTGTCGCCCTTGTCCTGGTCGGTGTTGCCATTCTCGCCACTGGCGAGCTTCTCGCCATCCTCGAGCCGGCCAAGCGTCACCTTCACCGTCTGCTCGACGCCCTTGCGCACGATCAGCACGTCGACCGCCTTGCCGACCGGGCTTTCGGCGACGACGCGCGGCAGGTCGCGCATTTCATGGATGTCCTTGCCGTCGAACTTGATGATGACGTCGCCAGCCTGGATGGTACCGTTGTCGACAGGTCCGCCCTTGATCACGCCGGCCACCAGCGCACCCTTGGCTGTCGCCATGCCGAGGCTTTCGGCGATGTCGTCCGTCACCGGCTGGATACGCACGCCGAGCCAGCCGCGCCGTGTCTCGCCATACTGACGCAGCTGATCGACGACGCCCGAGGCAAGCTGCGAGGGAATCGAGAAACCGATGCCGATCGAACCGCCGGACGGCGAAATGATCGCGGTGTTCATCCCGATGACCTCGCCGGCGCTGTTGAACAGCGGGCCGCCCGAATTACCGCGATTGATCGCGGCATCGGTCTGGATGAAGTCGTCATAGGGGCCGGAATTGATGTCGCGGTTGCGGGCCGAGACGATGCCGACCGTGACGGTGCCGCCGAGGCCGAACGGATTGCCGACCGCCATCACCCAATCGCCGACGCGCATCTTGGTGGAATCGCCGAACTTCACCGCGGTCAGCTTGTGGCCCTTGGGATCGACCTTGAGCACCGCGACATCGGTCTTGGTGTCGGTGCCGACCAGCGTCGCCTTCAAGGTGATGCCATCGGAGAAATTGACCTCGATGTCGTCGGCATCGGCGATCACGTGGTTGTTGGTGACGACGATGCCTTGCTCGGCGTCGATGACGAAGCCGGAGCCCAGCGACTGGACCTTCTGCGAGCCGGCGTCCTTGTCGCCGCCTTTGTTCTTGAAGAAATCATCGAAGAAATCCTGGAACGGCGAACCTTCGGGCAGCTGCGGCATCGGCACCGCGCCCGGACCTTCCGTGCCCTTCACTGTCTGCGAGGTCGAGATGTTGACCACCGCGCCGAGAACACGGTCCGCCAGATCGGCCACCGAAGCAGGTCCGTCTGCGGCGAAGGCCGGCGGCGTAAAGGACGGGACGGCGGTTGCGCCGACAATAAGTGCTGCTGTTCCGGCGATCAGCGTCCGCCGTGCCGCACGCAAAAGGGATGTGGATGTCATCGAGAAGCCTCCCGGAATTCTAAAAAGAGAAAAGCGCTTCGACGAAAACGCCGTGTCGCGCCATGATGGCAAGAAATACGGCACGTTTGCGGCTGTGGCTATCGGCAGAGTGCAAATCGCGCGTTATTCCGCGGCCACCCTGCCCTCATCCGCCCCGCACCAGCCAGACGATGCCGACACCAATGGCGATCGCCACCAGCCCGGCGATCCGCAAGGCATTTTCCGGCAGCGACAGCACTTCAGTGGCAAGTTTCCTGGCGAGGCCGGGAAAGCCGCCATAGACCAGCCCTTCAATCACGAGGACGAGGCCCATGGCGGCGAGAAAGTCCTGCACCGGCTATTGCTGGCCGGTGCTGGGTTGTGTCGCCGGCGTTGCAGGTGCCGTCGTCGGTGCTGCTGGAGCCGCCGGTGTCGGTTTCGCCGACCCTTCCTTGCCGTCGGGGTCACGGAAGAAGCGGAAGAACTCCGAACTCGGCGACAGAACCATCGTCGTTCCGGTGTTGTCCAGCGCCGTGCCATAGGCGTTCATCGACCGGTAGAAGTCGAAGAAGGCGGGATCGCGCTGATAGGCTCCGGCGAAGGTGGCACTGCGCTGGGCTTCGCCCTCACCGCGCAGGATCTCGGACTCCTTTTGCGCTTCGGCAACAATCTCGACCACTTCACGATCGGCGCGCGCCGTGATGCGCTGTGCCGCTTCGTTGCCGCGCGCCCGCAGCCGCGCCGCTTCCGCCAGGCGTTCCGCCTTCATGCGGTCGTAGGTCTGCTGTGAAACCTCGGCCGTGAGGTCGGTACGGCGGATGCGGACATCCTCGATCTGCAGGCCAAGCGAGGTGGCGTCGGGCCGGAGCTGATCGCGCACTTCGCGCATCATCACCGCACGCTCTTCCGAAAGCGCCGCCTCAAAGTCGCGCAGACCGTAGACGCGGCGCAAGGCAGCGTCGAGACGGGTCCGCAGGCGCGCTTCAGCCAGTTCGATCTGACCGGACACGGCGGCACGGAAAACGCGCGGATCCGAGATGCGATAGGCGATGAAGGCGTCGACCTCATAGAACTTGCCGCCCGACACCTGGACGCGGATGTTGTCGAGGTCGAAGCGCAGCACCCGGTTCTCGATCAGTTGCACCGTATCGGCGTCGAAGAACGAGAACGGCGCCTTGAAATAGATGCCGGGCTCGCTCTTGACGTCGACGATCTCGCCGAAGCGGAGCACCAGCGCCTGCTGGCGGGCATTGACCACGAAGACCGAGGAATAGAGCAGAAACAGGATGACCGCCGCTACGACGACGAAGATGGGGAGACGGTTGGTCATCACTGGGTACCTCCCGTGTTCGCGGCAGGCGCGGCTGGAGCCGGCGGTTTCGGCTGCAATGCCGGCAGCGGCAGATAAGGCACGACGCCTTGTCCGTTGCCCTGCTCGACGATGACCTTGCTCGAATCCTTCAGAACCTTCTCCATGGTTTCCAGATAGAGGCGCTTGCGCGTGACATCGGGTGCTTTGACGTATTCGTCATAGACCGAGATGAAGCGCTGGGCCTCACCTTCGGCTTCCTGCACCACGCGGTTCTTGTAGGCTGCCGCGTCTTCACGGACCTGTGCCGCCTCGCCGCGCGCCTGGCCGAGTTTCTGGTTGGAATACTGATTGGCCTGCTCGACGAACTTGTCCTCGTCCTGCTCGGCGCGCTGCACTTCGTCGAACGCATCGGCCACTTCGCGTGGCGGTGCTGCATCCTCGATGGAGACGGCGTTGACGTTGAGACCAGCCTTGTAGCCGTCCAGAGTCGACTGGATGATTTCGCGCACCGACGCCGCTATGCCCTGGCGGTCATCGCGAAAGATGTCCTGTGCCGGCCGGCGGCCGACCGCTTCGCGCATGGCGCTTTCGGCGACCTGCCGCAGCATGCCGTCAGGATCGGAGACGTCGAACAGGTAGGCGCGGGGATCGGACACCTGATAAGCGACCGAAAACTGCACGTTGACGATGTTCTGGTCACCCGACAGCATCAGCCCGTTGCCGCTGGTGTTGCCGCCGCCAATATCGACGAGCTGCTCGGAAATCTTGGCCGTCTCGACGGTCTCAAGCGGCCACCAATGGAAATGCAGGCCGGGTTGGGAAAGTTCAGGCTTCGGCTTGCCGAAGCGCAGTTCGACCGCGACCTCATCAGGCTGCACGGTATAGACCGCCTGGAAGGCCCACAGAACGACCAGCACCGCGGCGATCAGGCCGAACACGGCCGGACTGGCACCACCGCCACCGGGCAGCGCGCGTCGTAACCGGTCCTGGCCGCGGCGGATGATGTCCTCAAGGTCGGGAGGCGACCCTTGCGGGCCGCTTGGCCCCTTCGGCCCCTGTCCCCAGGGCCCTTGATTGTTACCGCCGCCGCCGCCCCATGGGCCGCCGCCACCGCCGCTCTTGTCGTTCCAGGGCATGAATGTCCTTTCGCTTGGAATTCCCTCAAGCGCCGGAGTTACGGCGCAAAATCCAGTGTTGTTCTTCTATAGGGATGTGGCAGCACGCTTTCAACGCGATGCCACGCCGACATCATCCGTTTTGGGCCGGTCGCGACCCTTTGTCGTCTTTCAATACCTTTTTTGTCTTTCAATGTATCTCGCGGCGGCGCTCATAAACTGAATAGCGCGTCGCATGGCTGTCCTTTTCCCCCGCCGGGATCTCCTGCGAACTGAGCAGGCGCCATGTCTGAGAGTCGATCGGCGGGAAATGCGCGTCGCCATCGACGGCTGCCAGCACATGCGTGACGTGCAGCCGGTCGGCCAGCGGCAGCGCCTGGGCATAGATCTCGCCGCCGCCGATGACGCAGACCTCGTCCACGCCAGCCATGCAGCGTCCGCGCACTGTCGCCAACTGGATCGCGGCTTCGAGCGTATGTGCCACCTCGACGCCCTCGGCGCGCCAGGCCTTGTCGCGGGTGACGACGATGTTCAGCCTGCCTGGCAGCGGCCGGCCGATGCCTTCATAGGTCTTGCGGCCCATGATGATGGGCTTGCCCATCGTGTCGGCCTTGAAACGCTTGAGATCGGTGGAGAGCCGCCAGGGCAGCCCGCCGTCGCGCCCGATCACGCCGTTTTCGGCGATGGCGACGTAGATCGCGACATGCATCAATTCGCATCCCCGCCATTGCTGTCCGACGGTTCGAGCAAGAGGATGTCGATGTCATGCTCCGGATAGAAATCATTCGCAGTCATCTCAAAGGTCGTCGGTCCGACCTTTTTGACATTGTCGCCGCAGAACGAGACCATGGCTTTGGGATTGCCCTTGTCTATGGTCAGCTTGAACTTGCCGATGGTGCCGGCTGCCCAATTGCCGCCGGTGGTCAGGATATAGGCGATGCGGTTTTCGTAGAATTTCGGATAGCCGTCGGCCTTCGCAGCCTGGCGCACCGCATTTTCGAACGTATCGTCCAGGCAGTAGCGTGTCTTGTACGATGCATATTGTCCCTGGAACTTGCCGTCGTAGAAGAAGCTGACCGAGGACGTGCCGCCGACGCTCGGCTTGTAGCGGTGCGAAACATGGACGTCCTTGTTGGCCGGAAAGATCGAGCGCCACCAATAGGTCGAGCGCAGCTGCCACCATGGCGCATAGGACGGTGTGGCGCTTTGGTCGCCTTCCGGATCCTCGATGATGATGCCGCGGTTGACCCAGTCATCGGCCACCGCCTTTGGCAATTTCGCCAATGCCGCCTTGGCGGCATCGCCGAACGGGTTGAACGGCACATTCTGGGCTTTCAGGTCGGCGCTGATGTCGATGCCGAGCGCGAACACCTTCTGCTCGAGCTGCGGCTTTGCCGCGACGCCGTCGATCGTCACCTCGAAGCCAAGGAAATTGTCGCTCTGATTCTCCGGGATCGCCGGCATCTCCTCGGGGTCGCCCGAAATGTCGGGCATCGGAAAGGCCACGATCGCGCTGACATCCTTGTCGGTGTTGTTGTGGAAGACGTAGTCGACCGTCACTTTCTCAGGCGAAATGAAGAGGTCCTCACTCTGCATCGCGACCGCATCGTTACGCGACAGAATGAGGCCGCCGGTGCCGAGTTCGGCAGTCGAGTCATTGGCCAGTGCCGGTGCGGCGGAAAGCGCCAGCACCATGGTCAGAACATATCGCAACATCGAAGCCCCCTCGGCTGGAATGCCTGGATGACCCTAGCGGTTTCAATGTGGCGTTTCAAAGCCCTTCCGTCTCACGGGACAGTTCGGACAGTCTGGACACGCAAGCGGTCTGGACACGCAAGCGGTCTGGACTAACAAGTTCCGATCGGGCAGGAGTTCGCCCATGCGCAAGCTTCTCGTCATCGGCATCGGCGCCGGCAATCCCGACCATATGACCGTTCAGGCCATATCAGGCCTGAACCGTGCCGACGTGCTGTTCATCCCCGACAAGGGTGCTGGGAAAAACGACCTTGCCGAATTGCGGCGCGAGATCTGCGACCGCTTCGTCACCAACCCGAAGTCGCGCCGCGTCGAATTCGACGTGCCGGTGCGCGCCGAACCGGCGCCCTCCTATCGCTCTACCGTCGACGACTGGCACGAAGCCATCGCCGCCATTTACGAAGGCCTGATCCGCGACGAGATTGCGGAAGACGGTTGCGGCGCTTTCCTGATCTGGGGCGACCCCTCGCTCTACGACAGCGCGCTGCGCATCCTCGAGCGGGTGCGGCTGAGGGGCAATGTTGGCTTCGAGCTTGAGGTCATCCCCGGCATATCAGCCATCCAGGCACTGGCCGCCGGCCATAAAATGGCGCTGAACCGCATCGGCGATTCCATCCTGGTCACCACCGGCCGCAAGCTCACCGAGGAAGGCCTGGCCGAAAATGCCGGCAGCACAATCGTCATGCTGGACGGCAAATGCGCCTTCAACACGCTGGCCGACCAGGATGTCACCATCCATTGGGGTGCCTATCTCGGCACACCGGACGAGATTCTTGTCTCGGGTCGCCTCGGCGATGTCGTTACAGAGATCGAAAAGGTCCGCGAAGAAGCCCGCCGGAAGAAGGGTTGGATCATGGACACCTACCTGCTGCGCAAGCCAGGCGAAGAGGATTAGACCCTACTGCCCTACCCCGCGTCGATCTCCGCCTGCAACGCATCCATATGTGTGGTCGCTGCAGCGCTCGCCGCCCGCTCGATTGCGCGAAAACGGCTGACCACAGCCAGGCCAACCGTCGTCAGCTGTGCGCCGCCGCCTTTGCGGCCTCCGGTCTGCGCCGCCACCAGCGGCTTGCCGAACACGCGGTTCATGTCTTCAACCAGGTCCCAGGCGTGCTTGTAGGACATCTCCATGCCGCGCGCTGCGGCAGAGATCGAGCCGAAGGTGGCGATGTGCTCGAGAAGCTCGATCTTGCCCGGACCTATGCGCCCGTCGGGATCGAGATTTATCCGCAAGCTCAGCGACGGCATTTTTGCTCCTCCGCAGTCACGCTCGATCTCACACTAGAAGCTCTTCGGCAAAACCGCTATTCCAAAAAGACATAGCGATCGTCATCCATCCGCCTCGACGGGCAGGCCGGCGCCGGTGTTCGCCCGGTCAAAGCTCACAGTCTTGATGACCGCGAAAACCTTGCCGCCAAGCTGAAGCTTCAGCACGTGTCGCGATTGTTCGGTGATACGGGCCAGCACGGTTGCGCCATTGCAACTGATGCCAATTTCGACCGCCGGCCCCTCGCCCGGGCTGATCGCGACGACCGTGCCTGGCAAGATGTTGAGCGCGCTGAGCCCCGTGGGCTTCACGGTGGCGATCATCACATCGCGGGCACGGATGCGGATACGCACGAGAGCGCCGGTCGCGATTGCAAGGCGCGGCACGCGGATTTCGCCGGCGGCCGAGCCGAGCACGGTCATGCCATACACCTCGTCGTGGCCCAGCACCTTGGTGTCCAGCACGGCGCCACCCTCGCCACGCTCTTCCGTGGGCAACAAGTCGAGCCTTTGCATAACCGCCTCGGTCGGGCCGCTGGCAACGACTTTGCCTTGCGCCAGCGTCACCACGTCGCTCGCCATCCGCGCCACCTCGGCGACCGAATGGCTGACATAGACGATCGGAATCTTCGTCTCGTCGCGCAGCCGCTCGATATAGGGCAGAATTTCGGCTTTGCGCACTTCGTCGAGCGAGGCCAATGGCTCGTCCATGAGCAGCAATCTGGGGCTGGCCAGCAGCGCCCGGCCGATCGCCACGCGCTGCTTTTCGCCGCCGGACAGCTTTGCCGGGCGCCTGTTCAGCAGCGGCCCGATGCCGAGCAGGTCGACAACAGCATCCATGTCGGAATAGCGCTCGGCGGCCGGCGTGAAGAAGCGGCCGTAGCGCAGATTGCTGGCGACACTCATATGCGGAAACAGCCGCGCGTCCTGGAACACCATGCCGATGCGGCGCTTGTGCTTCGGTACGAAAACCCCGGCGTCGGTATCGACCAGCACGCGGCCATCGACCTCGATGCGGCCCTTGTCGGGCCGAATCAGTCCCGCGATCATGTTGATAAGCGTCGTCTTGCCGGAGCCAGACGGCCCGAACAGCGCCGTCAGCCGTCCAGCACTCTCGAAGCGGACGTCGATGGCGAAATCACCGAGCCGATGGCTGATGTCGACGAGGACGCTCATTCGATGTCCATCCGCCGGCCGACCCGCCGCGCCAGCACTTCCGACGCGACCAGTGCCGCCATCGAGATGACGATCGAAATCAGCGTCAGCCGCAGCGCGCCCTCATCGCCGCCCGGCACCTGCGTAAAGGTGTAGATAGCCGAGGGCAGCGTCTGCGTCTCGCCGGGAATGTTGGAGACGAAAGTGATTGTCGCACCGAATTCCCCCATTGCCTTGGCGAAGGCCAGGATGGCGCCGGCGATCAGCCCGGGCAGGATCAACGGCAGCGTGATGGTGCCAAACACCCACAAAGGATTGGCGCCAAGGGTTCCCGCCGCCGCCTCCATCTTGCGGTCCACCGCCTCGATCGACAGCCGGATCGCCCGCACCATCAGGGGAAAGCCCATGATGCCGCAGGCAAGTGCCGCACCTGTCCAGCGAAACGAGAAGACGATGCCGAAATGTTCGGCCAGGAAGGCGCCGGCCAGGCCGCGCTTGCCGAAGGTCAAAAGCAAGAGATATCCGGTCACGACAGGCGGCAGGATCAACGGCAGATGAACCAAGCCGTTGAGCAGAGTCTTGCCCCAGAACTGGCCTCGGGCCAGCAGCAGCGCGATCAGGATGCCCGGAGGCAGGCTGAAAAGCATCGCCACCGTCGCCACCTTGATGGACAGCCGGACCGCATTCCATTCGTCGGGACTGAGGTCCAGCAGCCAGTTCATAGTGCGAGGTAAAGCCCCTTGGACCTCAGTTGCTCGGCGTCAGCACCGTGAAGCCCTGATCCTTGAACAGTGCCCCGGCCTTTGCCGACTGCAGGCATTTCAGGAAAGCCGGCGTATCCTTGTCCTTCGAATCGGCGGTTTGGGCAACCGGGTAGATGATCGGCGGATGCGAATCCTCCGGGAAGGTGCCGACCACCTTGACGCCCTTTTCGGCATGCGCGTCGGTGGCATAAACGATGCCGAGCGCTGCCTCGCCTGTCGAAACCAGTTTCAGTGCCGCGCGAACATTCTCGGCCTGCGCCACCTTGCCTTCGACAGACGACCAGACGCCGAGCGATTCAAGCGCCGCCTTTCCGTATTTGCCGGCCGGCACTGCCTTGAAATCGCCCATGGCGAGCTTGCCGTCGCCGATCAGCTTGGCGAGATCAAAACCCTTCTCGATCTTGGTCTCGACTTTCGAATCTTTCGGCGCCACCAGCACGATCTCGTTGCCGAGCAGCTTCACTTCAGTGTCCGGCTTGGTCAGCTTCTTGTCGGAGAGATATTTCATCCAGTCGAGGTCGGCCGAGATGAAGACATCAGCCGGCGCCCCGCCCTCGATCTGTTTGGCCAGCGCGGAGCTGGCGGCATAGGAGACGGTCGCGGCCTCACCGACATCGGCCTCGCATACCTTGTTCACGGCATCGAGCGCGTCCTTCAGGCTGGCCGCGGCAAAAACGACGACCTTGTCCTCAGCGTGAGCGACCGGCGCCGCGGCCATCAAGGCTGCCGCAAAACCGCCAAGAGCGATCACCCTCAATCCGAACCCTTTGCGCGTCATGAAAATTCTCCCTGGGTTTAAAATCCAACCGGCTCGAGCCTACCGATCGATATATCCATATGAACATAACAAGGGAAGACTTTTTGCCCGACGCCGGCATTGTATCTGGATGTCATCGCGGCCTACGATGAACCAGGCTGGCTACAGCGAAAGATAAAAGGAGACGTACGATGAAGATCAGCGCTCGCAACATCCTCAAGGGAACGATCACCGAGATAGTCAAGGGAGCCACCACCTCGCATGTCAGGATCGACATCGGTGGCGGCGTCATCGTCACCGCCTCGATCACCAACGAGGCCGTCGCCGACCTCAAGCTTGAAAAAGGCAAGCAGGCCTATGCCGTGGTCAAGGCCTCGGACGTGATGGTCGGCATCGACTGAAGCTTGCCGCCCTAGACGGCAATAGGCGCCTTGATGCTCGCATCGGCGACGTAGTTTTCCAACCGGAGATCCTCGAAGCGGAACGCAAAGAGGTCTTTGACCTCCGGATTGATCCACATTGTCGGCAGCGCCCTTGGCGTGCGCTTCAGCTGCTCGCGGGCCTGATCGAAATGATTTGAGTAGAGATGCGCGTCGCCCAGCGTGTGGACGAAATCGCCCGGCCTCAGCCCGGTCACCTGCGCCACCATCAGCGTCAGCAGCGCGTAGGACGCGATGTTGAACGGCACGCCGAGGAAGATATCGGCCGAACGCTGGTAGAGCTGGCAGGAAAGCTTGCCTTCCGACACGTAGAACTGGAACAGGCAGTGGCAGGGCGGCAGCGCCATCGCTTCCACCTCGGCAGGATTCCACGCCGAGACGATCAGCCGCCGCGATTGAGGATTGCGGCGTATCTCCTTGAGAAGGCCAGCGATCTGGTCAATCGAGCCGCCGTGGCCATCGGGCCAGGAGCGCCACTGCTTGCCATAGACCGGGCCGAGGTCGCCATTCTCGTCGGCCCATTCGTCCCAGATCGTAACGCCGTGGTCGGTCAGGTACTTGATGTTGGTGTCGCCTGCCAGGAACCAGAGCAATTCATGGATGATCGACTTCAGGTGCAGCTTCTTGGTGGTGGTGACCGGAAAGCCGCGCGCCAGGTCGAAACGCATCTGGTAACCGAAGACAGAGCGCGTACCGGTGCCTGTGCGGTCACCGCGGTCGGCGCCGTTTTCCAGCACATGCTGCAAGAGGTCGAGATATTGGCGCATCGGATTAGGCTCGATTCGAGATTTCACCAATCATAGCGCATGTGCGCGCTGATGCCACGCCTGTCTCAGGTCTTCCCCCCGAATAGAGAGTGGAGAACTCTTCAGAATTCGCTCTGGCGAGTCCAATAGGGTGGTTTTTGAGAACCGGAGCGGAGCGTACTTAAGTACGTGAGCACCGGAAGCGCAGAAAACCGCCCCAGTCGGCCGTCAGAGTAGAATTCTCAGAGGTCTCAGAGCGAGCCGAGCTTGCCCAGATCCTTGGCCACCAGATAATAGAAGGTCACGCGGCCCTTGCTGTGATCGGCGTGCATCGCCTTGCAGGTCTTCTCGATCGCCGCATCGGCCTTCGCCCCGTCGCTGACGCCGAGCTTCTTGGCCACCCAGCTCTCCTTGACCCGCTCCAGTTCCTTCGGGTCAGTGCAGGACACCAGCGAGGAGTCGCGGTTCCTGAGCGCGATGCCCAGATGCTTGACGATCTTTTCGACCACGTCGGCACTTGCCGCGGCATCGTACTTCTTCACGTCTGCAAGATAGTCGGCCATCAAAATTCCCCTCGTCGGCGCTACGGATCCGATCGATGAGGGCTGTGGCGCGCTTCGCAACTTGTGCGCTAGGTCGGCAACTCCTCACCGGTCGCAAAGCTTCGGTTGAGACCGCGCCCAAGTCAACCCTTTGGCGTCGCGATTTGACACGGGGACAAAGCCCGATTGCGGCCTTTCAATTTCCATGATCGCCCCCTATATTCGTTTTGTCGGCTTGACCGACTATGGCGATAAATGGGCGATGAAATAAGCCGTTCGGACCCGGGGGCGGTACCCGGCGCCTCCACCAAAAGCCGCTGTTGACGACAGAGCGGTTTTTGATGGGGGCGAAATAGGATCGACGAAGGTGTAAAGATCGTACTTTTGCCCGGCATGGTACCACCGTCATCGGGCTAAACCTGTAGTTGCAAATGACAACTATGCGGAAGCACGTCTCGCCGCGTAAGCGGTGCGATAGCTTCAAATCAAGCCCTAGAGGTTCGCACTTCTAGGCGGGGTTCGGAGGTACCTGGCAACAGAAACCTCCACTTCTCCCCCTCAATATGTGCCACGCACAGCGGCAGGCTCTTGCCGTCCAGACTTCGCACGGCCTGTAGGCCGCGGAGCCGCCACGTCGCGTGGGTCTTTTCCATGGAAAAAAATGCAAAACGATTCTGGTGGCCGGCGATTGGCCTGAAGACATCAAAAAGGCCGGATGACCCGGCCTTTTTTGTTGCAGGTGGCGACTGCCTACTCGGCCGGCGCTTCTACAGCTTCGCGCGAGCGGAGCGTGAACTTGGCCAGCGTGAACGAGATCACCGCGCAAAGCGTGATGCCGGCGACCATCGGCAGCGGCGTGCCGTCGAAGAACACGCCGGCGACGCCCATGGCGAGCGCGCCGATGGCGAAGTGCAGCGTGCCCATCAGCGCCGACGCTGTACCGGCTATCTCGCCATGCTCTTCCATGGCCAGCACCGAAGTGGTGGGAATGACCAGGCCGAGGAAGCCGTAGCCGACGAACAGCAGTGCCGCCATCACGTCGAGCCGGTCGACGCCCGTCGCCATGATCGCAAACAGCACAACCATCGTCGTGGCATAGCCGGTCACCGCCACCCAGACGACTCGCTTCAACCCGAAGCGCCCTGCCAGCAGCCCGGTCAGCTGCGACATGCCGATGAAGGCCACCGCGTTGATCGAGAAGAACACGCTGTAGACCGAAGGCGACAGCCCGTAATGATCGATCAGGATGAAGGACGAACTCGACAGATAGACGAAGAAGCTGGCAATTCCGAAGCCGGCGATCGCCACCAGACCGAGGAAGTTGCGGTCACCCATCAGCAAGCGATAGGCCGACAGTGCGGTGCCGAACGAGGAACCAACGCGTTCTTCCGCAGGCCGCGTCTCCTTGAGCGAGGTCGCGAGCAGGATGGTGGCAAGGGCTGCCGCACCGGTCACCGTCCAGAATACGGCGCGCCAGCCGAAAGCCTCGATGATCTGGCTGCCGGTCAACGGCGCCAGGATCGGTGACACCGAAAACACCAGCATCAGCAAGGACATCAGTTTGGCGGCTTCATTGCCGGTGTGCAGGTCGCGCACGATGGCGCGTGGAACGGCCATGCCGGCGCTGGCGCCAAGGCCCTGCAGGAAGCGGAAGGCGATCAGCCACTCGATGGTCGGCGCCATTGCCGAACCGATTCCGCCGACCATGAACAGCGCAAGGCCGCCATAGAGCGGCAGCTTGCGGCCGACCATGTCGGAGATCGGCCCGACGACGATCTGGCCGAAACCCATCGACAGGAAAAAGATCAGCAGGCTCATCTGCACGGCGGCGGTGCCGGCGTGCAGATCCGCGCCGATCGACGGCAGAGCGGGAAGATACATGTCGATGGCGAACGGGCCGATGGCGGACAACAGGCCGAGCACGACCGCGATGCGGAGGAATTTGGGACTCATGATAGTGGCTTCTTTCGAATTCTGGTTGCCGCCGCCAGGCGACGTCTAACCCTAGGACGTTCCATCCCGTGAGATTCCGACTCCCCAAGAGCGAATTCTATTCGCCTCTCCAGCGCGAAACCTCTTTATATATCGTGTCCACAAATTTAGACACTCTTGTCTAAATCGTCAATCACCTCTATATGGATTTTCATGAGACCGGGCTTTTCTCCTGACATTTTTCCGCCGCGCGGCCATGAGGCCAAACGTCTGTCGATCGTTGACGCCGCTGCCGGCGTTTTCTGCCGGGAAGGTTTTGCCGGCGCCAATATTGATCTGATCTCCGCGGAAGCCGGTGTTTCGCGCCAGACCGTCTACAATCATCATGGCGACAAGGAAAAGCTCTTTATGGCCGTCGTGCGCGACCTTACCGAGCGCTGCAATGTCGGCATCTTCGCCACCATCGCCACCTTTCCGGACCAGCCAGGCGATCTCGAAGCCGATCTGATCGGCTTTGCTGTGCGCCTCAACCAGAACTGCATCTGCAACCGCGACGGAAAATTCCTGCGCAAGCTGATCCAGACCGAGGGCGAACGCTATCCCGAATTGTTTGCCGAATGGCGCGAACAGGGTCCGGGCAGGACGTGGCCGGCAATCGCCGCCCGTTTCGCCCGCCTCGCCTATGGCGGCCACCTCACCATCGACGACCCCGACGTCGCGGCCCGTCAGTTCCTTGGCCTGGCCAATGCCGAACTGCAGACTATTTTCATGCTCGGTGGCACACCTTCCGAAGACGAAGTCCTGCAATCGGCAACCAATGGCGTTCGCACCTTCCTGCGCGCCTTCGGCAAGCGCCCTTCCCCGAGCAGCGTCAAAAAGCACACTGCGCTGGCTAACGCATAACATTTGCGGTTGCCGCCAAGCCGCCTTCCCGATCAAACAAGCCGGCTTGGCGATCAAATCATTCGCAATAGTCCTCGTCTCGGTGCGGCGGCGGTCTATATCAGGTTTACGCCGCCCTCAAGCTTGATTACAGCTATGCGGACGATTCAACGGAACCCGACCAGCACATGGCCGACGACCACATCCGCTACGACATTCTGGCCCAGGAGGCGTTGCGCGGCGTCATGCGCAAGGTCCTGGCCGAGGTCGCACGCACCGGCCTCCCCGGCAACCATCACTTCTTCATCACCTTCCTGACCGGCGCGCCCGGCGTGCGGGTGTCGTCACGGCTGCGCGAACGCTACCCCGAGCAGATGACCATCGTCATCCAGTTCCAGTATTGGGACCTGAAGGTGACAGACACCGGCTTCGAAGTCGGCCTGTCCTTCTCCGACGTGCCGGAGAAACTGGAAATCCCGTTCTCGGCCGTGCGTGGTTTCTATGACCCCTCGGTCAATTTCGAGCTCGAGTTCGACGTCAAGACCGACGCGCCGGCCGAAGAGGAACCGGCCCAGCCGGCGCCCGAGCCTCTGACCATCGTCTCCGAGAAGAAGCCGAAGGCCGAAAAGAAAGCCGCGACCGCCGAAGCCGAGAAAAAGCCCGCTGCGGCCGAGGCCGGCGCCAAGGGCGCCGAAGTGGTCTCGCTCGACGCCTTCCGCAAGAAATAGGCCGGGCGGTCCGCGCCATGGCCGACATCGTCAATCTCCGCCAGGCTCGCAAGCAGAAGGCGCGGGACGAGAAGGTGCGCGCCGCCGACCAGAACCGGGCCCTGCACGGCCGTTCCAAGGCTGAGAAGCAACGCGACCGGCTGATCGCCGACAAGGCCGAAAGGTTTGTCGCCGGCCATCGTCTCGAGCCATCCGCCAAGGACGAACCGTGAGCGCTCGGCCGTGAGTGTCGTCGAAAAGCGCTCGGTGACCATCCGCGGCCATCGCACCAGCTATTCCCTCGAAAAGCCCTTCTATGACGATCTGGTCGCGATAGCGGCGACGAGAGAGCTGACGCTCGCCGCACTCGTGGCCGAAGTCGACGAGACGCGTCCCCGCGACACCAACCTGTCCTCGGCGCTGCGGCTCTATGTCCTGGAGTGGGCGAAGCGCGGGGCGAGCGCCTAGACGCCCTCGGCCGCGCCCTTTTCTTTCCCTCGCCTGGTGCCGAAGCCCAGCAAGGTCGTGCGGTCGCGTTCCTCCGCCTGTTTCCTCGACCGCACGCGCATCAGATCCTTCCAGCCGACATAGCCGATCAGTTGCAGGCCTTCGCGCGCCACGACCGGCAGATGCGAGACGTTGGCCATCAACAGCTTGTCCGAGAGGCCTTCCAGATATTCGTCGGGAAAGGCGAGCGTCACCTTGCTGCCGGCAAGCAACTCGCCCAGCGTTGTCGTGCGGTGCCTGCCGGCACGGCGCCAGCGCAAGATCGCCGGCGGATCGATGAGGCCGAGCACCTGTCTGTTCTCATCCACCACCGGAAAGCTCGGGTGCCGGGTTTCCGGTGCGGTCAGGAACGCCGCCGCGCCATGCAGCGTCATCGTCGCCGGCACGCTCTCGACCTGCGACGTCATCACCTCGCGCACCCTCGTTAGCGCGAACGGATCGACGCGATATTCGCGCACCAGATGATGCCCTCGCCTGGCGACCTTTTCGGTCAGGATCGAGCGCTTCATCAAAAGCACGGTCACGGCATGCGCGGTCGCGCAGGCTGCGATCAAGGGAACAAGGACGTGCGTATTGCCGGTTAGTTCGATGGCGAAGAAAGTCGCCGTCAGCGGCGCCCGCATCGTACCGCCCATGGTCGCCGACATAGCCAGCAGCGCCCAGAACCCCGGATCCGCCGTCGGCAGGAATCCACCGAACACGGCGCCCATCGCGCCACCCATGATCAGCAGCGGCGCCAGCACGCCGCCGGAGGTTCCCGAACCGAGCGCCACCGACCAGATGATGGCCTTGACCACCAACAGCATCAGCGCGGCGGCCGCGACCGTGCGGCCAGCCAGCATGTCGGCGATGTTGTCGTAGCCGACGCCCAGCGCCTGCGGTTCGATCAAACCACCTATGCCGACCACCAGGCCGCCGATCATCGGCCACCACATCCAGTGGATGGGCAGTTTCTGGAAGGCGTCCTCGCAGGCATAGACCATCTGGGTAAGCAGTCCCGACAGCAGGCCGGCGCAGATACCGACCAGAACCCAGCCGCCAAGCCCGACGAACGAGACCGTCATGCCGCCCTGGAACGGAAAGATCGGCCCAGGCAAATGCAGTACGGTGCGCTCGACTTCGGCGATGACGGCCGCAACCGCCACGGGGATGAAGCTTCGCGGCGTCCATTCGAAAAGCAGCAGTTCCACCGCCAGCATGATGGCTGCAATCGGCGTGCCGAACACGGTGGTCATGCCGGCCGCGGCTCCTGCCACCAGCAGCGTCTTGCGTTCGTTGTCGCTGACCGGCAGCATCTGCGCGATCAGCGAACCAATCGCGCCGCCGGTCATGATGATCGGCCCTTCGGCGCCGAACGGCCCGCCGGAGCCGATCGAGATCGCTGACGACAGCGGCTTCAGGATCGCCACCTTGGCGCCTAGCCGGGAGCGCCCGAGCAGGATCGCCTCGATCGCTTCGGGAATGCCATGGCCACGGATCTTCTCGCTGCCATATCGAGCCATCAGGCCGATGATCAGTGCGCCTATCACCGGCACCATCACCGCGGCGTAGCCGAGCGGCGTATCCTGCATTTTCAGATCGGCGAGCGAGAACTGGCCGAAATAGGCGATGTTGGTGGCGAGCCGGATCAGCTTCAACAGCGCAATGCCGGCAAACAGCGCCGCCGTGGCCACCACCACGGCTATGGTGGCGATGTTCAGCACGCGCGCGTCGGTGGTGAAATCCCTGAGATGACCGTGTTCGGAATGGTGAGGCTTCATGGCTGGCTTTCTGGCGGCGGCCGGATCTCGGATATTCCGGCACGGCGAAGACGCCGGCCAGGTTTGTCGGCTCGCTATCTATCGTAACACGATATAAATTCAAGCCGGTTTGTATCAAAACCGTTTGAGCCTTTTGCCGGAATGGAACAAATGTCCGGAATGACGCAGCCAAAAAAATCACGCCCCGCCATCAAACAGGCCGATTACCAGCGACTGTCCGAGTTTCGCTACCTGATCCGCCGCTTCCTCGAATTCAGCCAGTTGCAGGCGGAAGATGCCGGCCTGACGCCGCGCCAGCATCAGGCGTTGCTGGCGATCAAGGGCTATCCGGATGGCGGACCGGTGACCGTCGGCGATCTGGCGGAGCGCCTGCGCATCCGCCACCACAGCGCCGTAGAACTGGTCAATCGCCTGAGCGAGGCGGGACTGGTCGCGCGGGACCAGGACAGGGACGACCATCGCCGCGTGCTGCTGCGGTTGACCGAGCACGCCGAAGATTGCCTGGCAGAGTTGTCGGCGGCCCATCTCGACGAGCTCTCGCGCATAGAGCCCATGCTGAGGCGCCTGCTCGATCAGGGCCGCGAGTGACGCCTCGGCATTTCTTTGCGCGGTGGCACCTAATATTTTCACGGTAGCCGAATCCTTTGGCCTCTCCGCGACGTCTAGGCGATGAAAAGCTCAGCAAGGCGGGGCGATCAGGAGGAAGACCAGAGATGAAACGTCATCTGATACGCTACAAGATGAAACCGGAACGGGCCGATGAGAACGAGCGGCTGATCGAGGCCGTTTTCCAGGAATTGCGCGACAAGTCGCCGAACGGCGTTCGCTATATGACCTTGCGCGCCAGCGATGGGACATTCGTGCATCTGGTCGAGACGCAAACCGATGCGCATTCCGATATCATCACCGGGCTGGCGGCATTCCGGGCCTTTCAGGACGGCTTCAAGGATCGCTGCAGCGAGCCTCCGCAACGCGACGAGATGACCGTGGTGGGCAGCTACCGGATGCTCGACGAGTAACCAAGCGAGGACGCAGAATGGAGGCTTATGAACATTCTCGATCCCGGCGAGCCTCGCGCGCTATTTGAGCGCCTGTTTGGGGACTTGCGCCCCAAACTCCACCGCTACTGCGCCCGGATGACTGGTTCGGTCATCGATGGCGAGGACGTGCTGCAGGAGGCGCTGGCCAAGGCATTCGAGGCCCTGCCCGGTGCCGAGCCGATCGCCAATCCGGAAGGCTGGCTGTTTCGCATCGCGCACAATACGGCGCTCGACTTTCTACGCCGACGCTCTCGCGAAAGAACCTTTGCCGATCAGGATCCGGACATGATCGTCGACCCGGCAAATCCCACCATCGATCGTCAAGCCGCCGCTGCCGGACTGCATACCTTCATGCGTCTTCCCGTTGCGCAGCGAAGCAGCGTCATCATGATGGATGTCCTGGGCTACTCCCTGCGCGAGATCAGCACCACGCTCGACACCAGCATCCCCGCGATCAAGGCCGCGCTGCACCGTGGCCGCGACCGGCTGCGCCAGATTGCGGACGAACCCGACGACCGCCCTCTCCCGAGACTGAGCGCCGCTGAGCGCCTGCTGCTTGATGCCTACATCGATCGCTTCAATGCCCGTGATTTCGACGCGGTGCGCGAAATGCTGGCCGAGGAAGTTCGGCTGGAGCTCGTGGCCAGGACATGGCTCAATGGCCGCCGGGAAGTCGGCACCTACTTCGGCAACTATTCCCGGGTGCAGGATTGGCATCTCGTGCCCGGCTTCGCTGAAAACAGGGCGGCAATCCTCGTCCGCGATCCCAACGACCCGACGGGGCGACCCACCTATTTCATCCTGCTGACCTGGCAGGACGGCAAGCTTGCCGCCATCCGCGATTTTCGCCACGCCCGTTACATCACCGAAAGCGCCAGACTGTACAGTCTTTGAGACGATTGCCTCTCGAGCAAGCGACGGAAAGCCTGCCTACTGCCTACTGGACTTGCAACGACTTCAAGAGATTGTCATCCGTGAACGGATTGGCCTTTGGCTTGGCTGGCGGATTATCGCTGGCTTCCGGCAGCGGGGCTCGCTCCACCTTCGGCTCGGCGGCCTTGCGTTCAGCCTCTAGTCGCGCCTTTTCCTGCGAAGCGATACGCTTCGCCTCCTCGGCCTTCTGCCGCTGTTCTTCTTCGGCCTGCGCCTTGGCTGCGTCGTCGGCGGCCTGCTGCTCGGCGGCAGCCTTTGCATCTGCATCAGCCTTGGCTTTCGCGTCGGCATAGGCCTTGGCTTTGGCCTCGGCATCCGCCTTGGCTTTGGCATCCGCGTCGGCCTGAGCCTTGGCGTCGGCTTCGGCCTTTGCCTGCGCGTCTGCCTCGGCTTTCGCCTTGGCGTCGGCTTCAGCTTTCAGCCTTGCCGCTTCCTCCTGCTGGCGCAATTCTTCCGCCGCCTTGTCACGCGCATCCTGCAGCGCTGCGTAGTAGCGCACCTCGCGCCGCAGCCGCTGCTTTTCGAGCAACGCCGCCTGCATCGCTTCGACGCGCTGCTGCTCTTTTTCCAGCGCGCGCTGGGTCAGGAACTGCGCCAGCGGTTCGCTGTTGAACTGCCGTTTGACGGCGCCGAACGGCCCTTCGGCGGTGAAATTGACGACCGGCTCGGACCCGACCAGCGCCTCGTCGCCGGGCTTGTAGGTAATGGCGCCCTTGGCGGAAACCGTGCTGGTGTTGAGGTCCGCCGTGATATCCGCGGACAGGGTCGCCGCCGGATTTTCGAGGCTGACCGGCGGCGCCCTCAGCGTGCCGCCGGCAACCGTGAAAGCGATGTCGGCGTCCTTGGCTGCAAAATTGCCAGCGGCGGCGATGGCGGGCGCGAAACCAGCGGTCTTGGCCGCGTCGATATCGCGCCCGATCGCGTCCGCCTTGGCTAGCAAGGCGCTGAGCGCATCGGGATTGACGCCTGCGACCTGCAAACCCTTGAGCGCCGCTGTGCCGGAACCCGACAGTGCGGCGACCATTGCGTCGACCGACTTGCCGCTGGTCGAAAGCGTCGTCGAAAAATCGCTGATGCCGGTGATACCTGCATCCGGCAACACATTGGCGAGATCCGCACCAATCAGTTTCATCTCGCCGGTGAAGAGCCCTGTGCCCTCATTGTTCTTCAACTCGAACAGGCCGGTCAGCGCCCCGCCGAGGAGTTTCGCCTTGAGGTCGGAAACGCGGATGCCCTCCTTGTCGAGCTTGAGCGAAAAGGCAGCATCATAGGCGGTGGCGAACGGACCGGCGGCAAGGGCTGCCGTCGTCAAGTCGAGATCGGCGGTGAACGGCAGGCTGGATTTCTGGCTGAAGGGTGCTGCCGGCCAGGCGCCGCCCTTGTCAGCCCCACTTTTGCCCGCCCCATTCTTGTCAGCAAGGAACGCGGAATCGCCGAAAAGCGCCACGGCCATCGGATCGAGGTCGAGCTCGTCGAGCGCCAGCGCGCCGGCCAGATGCGGCACGCCGTCCTTGGCGTCGACATTGATGTCGCCGGACACGGCCGCCTCGTTGATGGCGCCGCTGACATTGTCCACCACCAGCAGGCCGTTGCCATAGTCGCCTTGTGCCGAGAGCGATGTCGACATGCCCGCGCCCATGCCCGGCAGGCCGATGCCTGACGTCATCAGCCATGGTTCGATGTCGGTGGCATCGAGATTGATCTTGCCCTTGGCGGCAGGTCCTTGCGGCGTGTCCGCAACGGTTCCCTCGAAGCTGGCCTTGAAGTCGGCGCCTGTGAGATTGAAACTTGTCGCCAGGCCACCGCCAAATGTGCCTTTGGCCGAAATATCCGTCGTTGCCTCGCCCAGCATGCCGAGCGGCAGCGCCGGCAGGCCGTAAAGTGCCAAAAGGGCGGTGGCGTCCGGATTTTTGGCATTGAAGGTCAGCGTCACCGGCGCGTCGAGCAGCCTATCCGGCGCCCCCTTCCCAGACAGCGACGCCGAAAAGGCCGAGCCGCCGGCCTTGCCCTGGCCGCTCACGGCCAGCCCGGTCGTGCCATCCCCATTGTCGGCGGCACTTGCCACAAGGTCGACGCGCGCGTCCTGGAACAGGTCGGGATAGGCGGCGGCACGGCTCGCCAGCCCTTTCAGCACCGCACTGTCTGGATAATGCTGCGCGGCAACGTCGATCAGCGGCTTCAGGTCGACAGCAACAACCGAGGCGTCGAGCTTGCCGGTCGGGCTCGCCGGGAAATCCTTGATCCGGCCCGTAGCGCTGATCGAGGCGCCGGCCAGCCCACCCACCGAGAGCCGGTCGACTTCGAGCAACCCATCACGCAGCCTGAGCGCGGTGTCGACCGTGTCGGCGGTCAGGCCGCCTGCGCTCACCGGACCGGCCTTGATCTGGAAATCGAGGTCGCTGTTGGCAAAGCGGTTGGCGCCCTTGTCGCTGACGAAAATCGAGGCAAAAGCCGCCAGCCCGTCGACATCGAGCTCGCCGCCTTCAAGCCGCATCAGCACCGATGGTCTGGCGTCGTCGGGTTGACTGGAATCGATGCGCCCGGAGAACTTGGCCTTGCCCAGGATCAATTCGAGATCGCTGAAGGCTTGATGGTTTTCCGACAGATCAACCTTGGCCTTGAAGCCGGCAGCCGGCAGACGGCGGATCGCCTCGTCGACATCCTTCGACAGCCAGGCGGCAAAGCCCGAGGGTTGCGCCACAGCCAGCAGCAACGAGCCGGTGAAGCCGAAATGGCCCTGTACATTGAGCGCAAGCATGCCATCGGCTTCCAGCGTCGTGCGGCCCGGCAAAGTCGCGGCAAGCGACTTTACCTTCCATCCGCTTTCGACCGGTTCGGCCGAAAGTTTCACGTCGCGCACTGTCGTGTCACCGGCCACGACCGCCGGCAGGTTGACCTCGACGGTGCCGGGGATGGCCGGCTTCGGCAGGTCGAGCAATGCCTGCTCCAGCCCGGCAATGCGCTGGTCCAGCGTCAGGCCGGTGCCGGCCTGAGCGCCCACCGCCTCGTCGAGCTTCACCTGCGCGCCATTGGCCTCGATGGCGAAGCTCGGCTTCAGGCCGAGATCGACCGAAGCCTTGCCGTCGGCGGTGTAGGGATTGTCCAGCGGTCCGGTCTCGAAACGGAATTCGTCGACGCCAAGCTTCTGGTGGTCGAGCGCGAACTTGCCGTTCAGCCGGAAGCCCGGATCGGGCTTGCCGGCGCTGACTTTCACCGTCTCGCCATCGGTGCCGCGCAGCTCGGCGCTGTTCTTGTCGGCACCTGAGATCTTGAAGTCGCCGGAATAAACGGCGGCGCCATTGACGATGCCGGCATTGCCGTCGGTCTCGATGACCAGCGGATAGGCATCGGGATCGGCTTTCACCCGCAACCGCATCTGCCCGGAGCCTTCGGCCTTGCCGGTCGACGCCGCAACCGTGGTGCGAAGCCCGTCCAACCGCAGCGTGCCGTCCATGCGCCAGGGGCCGGCCAGCGACTTGGCCGAAATGGTCGAATTGATCTCTGAAAAGATATGGCTGCGTCCGCCGGCGGCATGGCGCAGCTCGACCTGCCCCTCCGTCACCGTCAGCTTCTCGATCGAAATCTGGTTGAGGTCGAAGGGCGAGGATGGCCGCATCGCCCAGTCGACCGTGCCGTCATTGGCAATGTCGATGGTCGCCTTCGGCCGCACCAGCCGCATGTCGAAGATCAGCACCTCGCCGCGCAGGAAGGGCGCCAGTTCCGCATCCATCGAAAACGTCTCGACGGTCATGGCCGGCTGGCCATTCGGGCCACCGGCGACGGCAACGTTGGAGAAGGTCACCGAGGGAAACGGCAGCAGCCTTGCCGTTGCGTCGCCCTGCACGGTCACCTTGCGGCCGAGGATGGCGCTCGCCTCGCGCTCGAATTCAGCGCGGTAGCCGGTCCAGTCGACAAAATACGGCACCACCAGCGCCGCACACAGCACCAGCACAAACAAACCACCGAAGATCACGAACAGGCGTGCGAGCATCAGCTCCGAACAGGTTGATTGAAATCTGCCGCACTCTACCCGCATCCGCGTGTCGATAAAGAGGCAATTCATCCAGTATTGCGTCATCCCAAGCGATCTGAAACAAATCCGGGAAAAGCGGAGATTTTCGGATGTCGGGCAAGAACTGGGACCGCGTGCCAATCGACGCACAGAGCATCGATGCGCCGCTTTCGCAGTCGGCGATTTTCCTCGTCGTCACCGTCGCCGGCGACCAACCGGCGCTGGCCAAGGTCTGCTCGGTGCTCGGCGAACTTGACGACCTGGTCAAGAATGTCGGGTTCCGCGACCTTGGCGGCCGCCTGTCGTGTATTGCCGGCATCGGCCGCGATCTCTGGGACCGGCTCAGCCCGGATCGGCGGCCGCTGGAGCTGAAACCATTCGCGCCGATCAAGGGCGCGGTCCATTCGGCGCCATCGACACCGGGCGACCTTCTCTTCCACATCCGGGCAGAGCGGCCCGACATGTGTTTCGAGTTCGAGCGTATCCTGCTTGACCGGCTCGGTTCCGGCGTCACGGTCGTCGACGAGGTGACCGGCTTTCGCTATTTCGATGCCCGCGACCTGCTCGGCTTTGTCGACGGCACCGCCAACCCGACCGGCCTCGACCTGCCCGCCTCGGCACTGGTCGGCGACGAGGATGCCGACTTTGCCGGCGGCTCCTATGTCGTCGTCCAGAAATATCTGCACGACATGCAGGCATGGGCGCGCATTCCAACGCCCGAGCAGGAAGCGATCATCGGCCGCACCAAGATCGACAACATCGAAATCGACGATGACGACGCGCCACGCAAATCGCACAAGTCGCTGGCCACCATCGAGGATGACGACGGCAACGAATACGACATTTTGCGCGACAACATGCCGTTCGGCAGGCCCGGGCAGAACGAGTTCGGCACCTACTTCATCGGCTATTCCAGATATCTCTGGGTCACCGAGAAAATGCTGCAGCGCATGTATATCGGCGACCCGCCGGGCGCCTATGACCGGCTGCTCGATGTCTCCGCGCCGCAGACCGGCACGACATTCTTCGCGCCGACCCGCCCCATGCTGCAGGCCCTTGTCGAGGGCGCGCAGCAACAACGTCCCGCCGCGCGGTAAAGGGGCGACGCTTATCCGCGAGGATCAGCGAGCGTCGCGCTTTGCTTGCGCCACCTTGCCCGCCTTGCGCTGCCGGCCGAGTTCCGCCGGCCGCACCAGCTTCGGCGCCCGCTCGTTGGCCACGGCCCGCATGCCCTTGTGAGCCGTCCGCGAATTGAGCGCGGTACCGTCCGCCGACGCATTTTGCTTCATGGCCAGCGCCTTGCGTGCATTCCCGACCAGCGAAATGCGAGCCGCCAGTTGGCGCCGCCGTTCGGCCTCGCCATTCAGCCGCCGCATGGCGTTCGCCAGAACCGCCAGCTTCACCTGCGAGCCGCCATCGGACTTCGAGGGGGCAGCCCCTTTAGGCGCGCCCTTGCCGCGTATTTCACGCCGCCGGCGGTGCGCTTCGGTCTGCGCCTTGTCGCGCCGCTCCCGCAGCAGCTTGACCAGACAGGAAAGGTCGGCGTCGGAAAGCTCCTGCACCGCCGGATGGTGCGATTTCTCCACCAGCTCGGTTTCATCGGCGCTCAGCGCGCGGGCTTCTTCCTTGCGTGAAATGGCCATGACAGTCCTCCTCAACTGGCGTGCCTGTGTTTTCAGGCGTGCCGCTCAAGGAGACTCGACCCGAATGGTGGCACGGTCAAGACGGCGGGAAACCTCTGACAGGTCAATTGCGTCGCCAAAGCCTGTCGAGAAAACGGATCGGTTTAACGTGCTGCGCCGGGAGACTTTGTCCAATGGCTTCCATCAGCACCGTCAAAACCGCTCCATTGTGAAGGCTTGCGGAGAAACTCTCGGCAATGAACTCCAGCGTCGAATCGTGGAACGCCAAGATGAAATGCCGATAGCCTGAAAACAGTTCGGGCGTATGGGACGAATGAACCCGATTGGACTTTTCCAGGGAAGCGATCCACGACGAATTGCGGACTTCAAATGCTTCGTAGGCCCGCAAGCCCAACGAATAAAGACGATGACCACTGATGGCTTCGTCGTTCGGCGGGCCGAACTGAAATGCCAGATAGGGATCAGCCGTCAGGACGGCAACGGACTGGTTGCCTGTTAGCGGCGAAACCGAGCGCGGATTCGTGCCATCGAAGGACAAATCCGGAGCATTGACGATATAGGCGGCGAGCAGTCTGCCTCCATCCGCAAACACATGAGGCAGAGGCGCGCCAGCGGATGACGGCGGCACCTCGATCGGCAGCAACGTCTCGGCAGTCGACATCTAATGACCGCCGCCCGGCAATATCTTGCCGGGATTCATGATGTTTTGCGGGTCGAGTGCCTGCTTGATGGAACGCATGATGTCGACGCCGTGGCCGAGTTCGCGGCGCATGAAGCCGATCTTGCCCTGGCCGATGCCATGCTCGCCGGTGCAGGTGCCATCCATGGCGATCGCCCGCATGTTGAGCCGCGCGACGAATTCTTCACACAGCGCGATCTCCTTAGGATCGTTCACATCCATCAGCAGCAAAGTATGAAAATTGCCGTCGCCGGCATGGCCGACGATCGGCGCGATCAAGCCCATCTCGGCGATGTCGGTTTCGGTTTCCATGACGCATTCGGCAAAGCGCGAGATCGGCACGCAGACATCGGTCGACAGGCCCTTGGCGCCGGGCCGCAGCGTCAGCGATGCCCAATAGGCATCGTGCCTCGCTTTCCACAATTTCGTCCGCTCCTCGGCGACGCTTGTCCACAGGAACGGCCCGCCGCCATTTTCTTCCGCGATCATGCCAAAAGTTTCGGCCTGCTCGGCTACGCCCGCATCGCTGCCGTGGAACTCGACGAAAAGGCACGGGCTCTCGGGATAGTCGAGCTTGGAATAGGTCTTCATCGCCCGCATCTGCAGCGCATTGACCAGTTCGATGCGCGCCACCGGAATGCCCATCTGGATCGTCGCGATGACGGCGTTGCAGGCCGCCTCGACGCTCGGAAACGGACAGACGCCGCCCGAGATCGCCTGCGGAATTCCTTGCAGCTTCAATGTCAGCGAGGTGATGATGCCGAGCGTGCCTTCCGAGCCGACCAGCAGCCGCGTCAGATCATAGCCGGCCGAGCTCTTCTTCGCCCGCTTGCCTGTCGTCAACGTCTCGCCGTCGGCCATGACGGCCGTCAGCGACAGCACGTTTTCGCGCATCGTGCCGTAGCGCACCGCATTGGTGCCCGACGCCCGCGTCGCCGCCATGCCGCCGAGCGAGGCATTGGCGCCGGGATCGATCGGAAAGAACAGGCCGGTGTCGCGCAGGTGATGGTTCAAATCCTCGCGCGTCACGCCGGGTTCGACCGTGCAGTCGAGATCCTGCGGATTGACCGCAAGGATGCGGTTCATCCGCGAGGTGTCGACCGAGATGCCGCCGCCCGGTGCGTTGGTGTGGCCTTCCAGCGAGGAGCCGACGCCAAAGGCGATCACCGGCACACGGTGCGCGGCGCAGGCGCGCACGATCTCCTGCACCTCGGCCGTCGTCTCCGGAAAAGCGACGCCATCGGGCGCCTGCGTCGGAATGTAGGTGGTCGTGTGCGCATGCTGCGAGCGGATTGCCTGGCCAGTCTGAAAACGCTCGCCGAGCTGTTGCTTGAGGATGCCAAGCACCGCGGCGATGCCCTCCTCGTTGCGTTCGACCGGATTGAGGTCGCTCAGAGCCATGAATTCCTCCGCGAATGGACCAGCGCCCACGCTTGTTCTGCGATTATGAATGCCTAAAGCAATTCCAGGAAAAGTGTGAAGCGGTTTTCCCGGAAAAAGCGCGTAGCGCTTTTCCTGGGGAATTGCGTCTAAACAAAAAAGTCTTCGCAGCTAGGCTCTGTCCAGCACCAGCACAAGGAAGTTTCGATGCCCATCCCCGCCCCCTTCGTCTCCAGGCCCATGGACATCGAGAAGGACTGGATCGACTACAACGGCCATCTCAACATGGCCTATTACAACGTGCTGTTCGACCGCTGCTCGGACGAGGCCTTCGAGACGATGGGCATGGGGCTGGACTATGTGAAGGACCGCCGCCTCACCATCTACACCGCCGAAGTCCATGTCTGTTACGTCCAGGAGCTGCATCTCGACCACAAGGTCACGGTCTCCTTCCAGCTTATCGACCATGACGAGAAGCGGCTCAGGGCCTATCAGGAAATCCGCCATGTCGACGGCTGGCTCGCCGCCACCTCCGAAACCCTGTCGCTGCATGTCGACATGTCCGGGCCGAAGGTCGCGCCCTTCCCGGCCGATGTGCTGGCCAAGGTCGAAGCCATGCGCGCCGCTCATTCGGTGCTGCCGATGCCGGAGCGCGCCGGCCGCTCGATCGGCATCAAACGCAAATAGATTGAACTGACACTGTTCCCCAAAGAGGCCACCGGGCTTCAAAGCCACACCCGCAATCCAAAATCGCGAAACCCTGGAATCGGCTTGCACCAGCGCTTGAAGCAGCCCCGCGCCCGCGTTAACCTTACCAAGGTTTTAACGGGAAAAAGCCAATTGAGCCGTTGAACGACTCAGCGGAGCGGTCGAAAACGCTCCGCACAGGGTTGCTATACGGGCGGCGGGGCGAAGCCGGTTCGAGGGACGTGCATGAAAACCGACATCAAGGTCGAGGTGGACAGGCTGGCCGCTGATCCGCGCATATCGGACTATGATTTCTGGCGTTCGCTCAAGAACGTCGACAATGAGATCTTCCACATCGCCAACAGCAACGAACCGATCCCGTTCGACATGATCCGCTGGCGCAGCATTTTGAAACGCGCCCGCCTGAAGCGCGGCCACGCCTAGCGTCGCCATAGTGAAATAGCTCCCGGCTGCCTCATCCGCTTGTCGAAACCTGCTTCCTATCGTGCAGATGCGTTCCTGCCACGGTTACAGTGTCGGGAAATTGCATTGTATAATCCCTGCCGATATGGATTGCGTGCGGATCGTAATGGAGGTGCGGGATGGCGAACGGCTCGCTGTCTGAAGTCGAAGCGGGATTGCCGATATGGGCGGCGGCGATCGCCAATCGACTTGACTTCTTCCGACGCAGGTATTCCGGCAAACGCAGCACTAGCGAGTTCACAGTTGTTCTGGATGCGCTTCACCGCCGCGTCGCCGCACCGGGTGGCGAGCATCAGGCTCTCCTTGCTTTTCTGCACGCCTGCCTGGCACTGATTGAAGAGGCAGCGGCCTCGCGAACGGACCTCGCCGGTATCGCCCGTGACTTGGCAACGCTGTGCGACATGGCGCGAACATCCCTTGACGGCGATTGCGACGATCGGCCGTTGATCGCCCACGAGGACAATATGAAGGGTTTGTCTGGTGCATCACGCTGGGCCGCCCGAGTCCCAGGCCGCGTGGTTTGGTTGGCTGCAATGGCTGCCGAAGTGCCTGATGCAGAAGGCGAAGCCGCCGTTATGCTGGTGAATGACCTAGCTTCCGTTGACGCGGGCTTTCCTCTGCGCGCCCTTCATACGGCGGTCCGAGTTTAAGCATCATCTTACGGCTTCAGACTGTGCTCCAGCGCAACCGCTGCCGCCAAGACCATGGCATTGACCACAGCGTCAGAAAGGGTGTCGATCGAGATACTTAGCTTGCTAACTCACTTATGAATGCTCGCCTCGCTATTGAACATCACGGTGATCGCTTCACCGCCCCAAGCGGCGAGCGCGCCACCACCGGCGATGACTGGATGATGGCCGTGTTCGTCATCGCATAGGGAATGATCCCGTCGATCACCCGTTCGAGTTCGGTCACAGACCCGACATGCGCCAGCGCAATGAAGCAATCCTCGCCGGTCACCCGGTCGCATTGCGCGATCTCCGGCAGCTCACGGATGATATCGGCGACGACAGCCAGTTGCCCAGGCACCGGCCGGATGCGCAGCCATGCCGACAGCTTAAGGCCAAGTGCGGCGGGATTGATCCGAACCGAATAGGCCTCGATTACGCCATTCTCCTGCAGCCGCTTGATGCGCTCGGTGACACTCGGCGCCGACAGGCCGACCAAGCGCGCAAGTTCGGCCGTGCTGATCCGAGCGTCCTCTTCCAAAAGGCGCAGGATCTTCATATCCGCGACGTCGAGGTCGATATTTTCGGTTCGAAGGCGTTTCATGGAGAACTCCTTGCTTCCGGGAAGCAGATTAACCAACAGGCCGATCATCACCCATATATTCAGCCAAAACTGCCTGCGATACTGATCCCATGGATGATCAAGCGCAAGCTCCCGTCGCCCGCCCTGCCCTCGGCGGCCCCGACAGCCTGGCGACAAAACTGCCGCCGCATGTCTGGTTCGGCGTCAGCGCTGTCTTTCACTATCTCGGTCCGGCTTTCGCCGTGCTGCTGTTCCCGCATGTCGGCGTGCTCGGCATGGCGTGGCTGCGCATCGCCACCGCGGCGCTGATCTTCGCGCCGCTGACCCGCCCCTGGCGAACCTTTGCCGGCGCCGATCGCTCGACACGGCTGCTGTTGCTGGCCTTCGGCGCCTGCCTAGCGGTGATGAACTGTTCGTTCTACCTGGCGCTCGACCGCTTGCCGATCTCGCTGGTGGCGGCGATCGAATTCGTCGGCACCATTGGCGTCGCGCTGATCGGCCTCAGGAGCCCGCGCAATCTCGCTGCCCTTGCCGTGGCCGTCACCGGCACCTTGCTGCTCATCGACGTAAAATGGTCCAGCGATCCCGTCGGGCTGTTCTGGGCTTTCCTCAATGGCGCTCTCTTTGTCGGCTACATCGTGCTCGGTCACCGCGTCGCACGCACCAGTGCCGGTGGTGGCATCGCCGGACTGGGCGCGGCCATGACGATCGCCTTCATTGTCGTGCTGCCGATCGGCTTCGCACAGGCGCTTCCGGCTTTCTCGGCACCGCAATTGTTGCTCGCCGCCATCGGCGTCGGCATCTGCTCCTCGGTCATTCCCTACATCTGCGACCAGCTTGCCATGTCGCGCCTGCCGCGCTCGAGTTTCGCCCTGATGCTGTCGTTGCTGCCGGTCACCGCAACGCTGATCGGCGTCATCGTACTGCGCCAAATTCCGAGTCTCGTCGATTGCCTGGGGATCGCGCTGGTGGTCGCCGGTGTCGCTTTCCACAAGCCGGCACCGACATCCTAGGCGCCAGGAAAGCATTTATCATCAATCGCTTGCAGAAACACTGAGTCGGTTCCCGATACCGCCAAACTGCGACAACACGTCCAGAATTGAACCAATTCCTCCCTTGAGCCGTTGTCACCCACGAAAAAAACTTGGAGTGACAGCATGGACTGGAAACGGACCAGGGAGTCCGCCGACGCTTGGCACATGACGGACGACCTTCATGCCGAGCACGGCAAGGGCGACCCGTTCGCGGCGGCCATTCGCGCCACCCGCATGTCGATGATCATCACCGATCCCCGGCGGCCCGACAATCCGATCGTCTTTGCCAATGACGCCTTCCTGCGGTTGTCTGGCTATGGGCGCGGCGAGGTCATTGGCAAGAACTGCCGCTTCCTGCAGGGGCCGAAGACCGACAAGGCCGCCATTGCGGCGATACGCGCGGCGATCGCCGACAAGACCGACCTCGCCGTCGACATCCTGAACTATCGCAAGGATGGCTCGACCTTCTGGAACGCGCTCTACCTCAGCCCCGTCTCGAACGACAAAGGCGAATTGCAGTTCTTTTTCGCCTCGCAGCTCGATGTCTCGGATCGCAAGCGCTCGGAGCATCGCATCACCGCCGACAAGGACCGTTTCGAGAAGGCGGTGAAGGAACGCACAGCAGAGTTGGAAGCAGCCCTTGAGGCGCAGACCACCTTGCTGCACGAGGTCGATCACCGGGTGAAAAACAATCTGCAGATGATCTCGTCGCTCATCATCATGCAGAGCCGTTCCATAAAGGACGAGGCAACCAAACGTTCCCTGAAGACCATGCTGGAGCGCATCGAGGCGCTGAGCACCGTGCATCGCCGGCTCTACCAGTCGAAGGATGTCAGCCGGTTCGACGTCTCGGATTTCGCCAAAGACCTGGTGACCGATCTGCTGACGGCGTCGGGGCGCTCCGGAATCAAGTCGAAACTCGACCTCGAACCCATTGTGATTTCAGCCGAAAAGGCGACGCCTGTCGCGTTGATGGTCAATGAACTCGTCACCAATGCACTGAAACACGCTTTCAAGGAAGGACCGGACGGGACGACGGCAGGACGCATAGGCATCAAGATGAGCCAGCCCGACGGTCACTTCAACATCGAGGTCTCCGACGATGGTGTCGGCATGACTGATGCCAGTGGCGATGCGTCTTTCGGCATGCGGCTGATCAAGTCGCTCGCCCGCCAGTTGCGCGCCAACATCGAATGGCACGACGCCGGCCCCGGTACCAAGGTCGTGATCTCGATGCCGAACGAACCGCAGCAAAAAGGGAATGTGTCATGATTGAACCGCTCAAGATCCTTATCATCGAGGACGAAGCGCTGCTGGCCATGGAACTGGAGAGCCTTGTCGAAGAGGCGGGCCATAGTGTCGTCGGCTGGGCAACGTCTTCGTCTGAGGCAAAGAGCATGGTTGGGTCCACGGATGCCGACATCGCCTTTGTCGACATCCACCTGACCGATGGCCCAACCGGCGTCGAGGTGGCCGAATATATCGGCCAGAAGAAGAGCTCGGTGGTGGTGTTCATGACCGCCAACCCGAAGCGCATTCCCGATCATTTCGCCGGTGCGGTTGGCGTCATCGCCAAGCCCTACACGATGAACGGACTGACATCGGCGTTGCGGTATCTGCAGGAAGGCGTGCGACGCCCGCCGCCCGTTTCCACACGGCCGGCCGGCTTCACCCTATCGCCGGCTTTCGAGGCCGTATGGGCGCCCCCGGTCGCCTGACCGCCTATTTCAGCTTGTCCTTCAGGAAAGCGATCGTCCTGCCCCAGGCGAGATCGGCCGCCTTCTTGTAGTAGCGCGCCGCCGAGGTGTCGTTGCTGAAGGCATGGTTGGCGCCTTCATAGACATAAACGGTGTACTCGACATGGTCGGCGTCGAGTTCCTTCTTGAAGGCGTCGATGCCGGCATTGGTGCGATCGTCCAGCCCCGCATAGTGCAGCAACAGCGCGGCCTTGATCTTCGACACATCGGCGCCCTTTGGCTGCATGCCGTAATAGGCAACGCTGGCGGCGAGATCGGGCGCGTTGACGGCCAGCATGTTGGCCGTGCCGCCGCCCCAGCAGAAGCCGACGGCGCCGACCTTGCCGTTGCCGTCCTTGTTACCTTTCAGGAACGTGACGGTCGCCACGCCATTGGCAACGGTCTGCGCCGGGTCCAGCTTGGTGAACATGTCGCGCGCCTTGTCCTCGTCATCGGGCGTGCCGCCGAGTGGCGACAGGAAATCCGGCGCCAGCGCCACGAACCCTTCCAGTGCCACGCGCCGGGCGACGTCGCGTATATGCGGGTTGAGCCCACGGTTTTCATGGATGACGATGACGGTGCCGAGCTTGCCGGCCTGGTCTGCCGGTCTCACCAGATAGCCCTTCATCTCGCCGCTGCCGCCGGGATAGGTGATGTCCTCGCCTTTCACGCGGGCATCGCTTTCGGCGACGATCGCCGCCTGGGCGGAATTCGCCGCCAGCATTGGCGCGATCGCGGCCGCCGCGGCACCGGTTCCGGCGAGCCTGGTCAATTGTTCCATGAAGCGGCGGCGATCGAGCGTCAGATGCGTGTATTCGTCATAGGCGTCGATCATTGCCTGGGTGATGACAGGCTTTTCAGTGGATTTCGACATGGCGCACTCCTCGATCTCGGTATCTCGACTTCTGTATCCTTGCCCGCTCGCAAGATAGGGGCGAGCCTCGCATCGTCCAGTCACAGGCCGGTGACGCTCGCGGTTCGCGTAGCGATGTGGGAGCAAAGCAGTGATCATCACAATTTGGTCATCGGTGACAAATCTTGATGGCGCTGCCACAATAGTGGGAGAAACTGAAGTCCGGTCGCCCCATGGCGCGGCCACGGTCCTGAAGGGCCCGATCTGAAAGGAAAACTTATGACCATGACCTCGCCGATCCTGGCAACCGCCTTCGTGGTTGCAGTAGCCGCCGTTCTGGCGATGCGCGCGACTGTTGTCGCGGCGAGCCGGAAGTCCATGGTCAAGGTTCCCATCAAGCGCCATCCGGCAAACACGAAAACCCAGGGTTGAGGTGAGACCATGAACGTCCAGGATATCGTCAACACCGTCTCGCAAAAGGCGGGTCTCGACCAGGCTACGACGGAGAAAGTCGTCGGCACCATTTTCTCGGTGCTCGAACACGAAGCCGACGGCACCAGCGCCTCAGCCTTCTTCGCTAAGATTCCGGGCGCCGATGCGCTGGCGCAGAAATATGACGTCATGGCCGCCGCCCCTGCCGGAGGCGGTGGCGGCTTCCTGTCGTCGCTTCAGGGCGCGCTTGGCGGCGTTCTCGGCGAGAAGGCCGGCGCGCTGGTCAACGGCCTCGCCGCGCTCAAGGCCTCCGGCCTCGACATGGCGCAGATCGAGAAGGCCGGTCAGACACTGATTCAGCAAGCCCAAGCCGCGGCGGGCCCTGATCTGACCAACCAGGTGCTCGGCCAGGTGCCTAGCCTGAAGAGCCATTTGGGGCTTGGCTAAGAGGCAAGCTACGAACGGACGAAGATCGTTCTATCTGCGCCCCTGCCAGACGTCGTGCTGCCCCTCATCCGGCTGCCGCCACCTTCTCCCCGTATAGTGACGGGAGAAGGAGAACCTCAACGTCGGCGCATTTCTCAAAATCGGCGATTGGCCAAACCATCGCTGACTGCGTCTTTCTCCCCGTCGCTTTACGGGGAGAAATGTCCGGCAGGACAATGAGGGGCAGCGCCCACGTTGCAAGAGGCTTGGCAAAGCCGGCCTGGAACCCTGCTCCGGCCCATATCCTCCCTACTTCGGCAGCGCGTAAGCCATCACATAGTCGCCTGGCTTGGTGCCGACCGAGCCATGGCCGCCGGCAACGATGACCACGAACTGGCGTCCGTCGGCGCCCGTATAAGTCATCGGCGTCGATTGCCCGCCGGCCGGCAGCCGCGCCTGCCAGAGCTGCTTGCCCGATGTCAGATCATAGGCGCGCAGATAATCGTCGACTGCCGCACCGAGGAAGGCGACCCCGCCGGCGGTGATCATCGGCCCGCCAATGCCGGGCACCCCGACCTTCAGCGGCAGCGGCAGCGGTGTCATGTCGTAGATGGTGCCGTTGCGATGCTTGTAGGCGATCGTGCCGGTCCTCAGATCCACGCCGGCGACATAGCCCCAGGGCGGCGCCTGGCAGGGAACGCCAAGCGGCGACAGGAACGGTCCCATCACCACCGCATAGGGCGCGCCCTCATTGCGGTTCAGCCCCTGTTCGCTGCCCTTGGTGTTGTCACCCGGCGCCGGCACGTCGGCGCGGGGAATGAGCCTGGATGTGAAGGCAAGATAGGTCGGCATGCCGAACATCACCTGTCGCACCGGGTCGACCGCAACGCCACCCCAGTTGAAGACGCCGAAATTGCCGGGATAGATCAGCGATCCCTGCAGCGAGGGCGGCGTATAGCGGCCTTCATAGCGCAGTTTGTGGAAGGCGATCCGACAGGCCAGCTGGTCGAACATGGTGATGCCCCACATATCGGCATCGGTCAGCGGCTTCGGGTTGAAGGAAAGGTCGGACGAAGGCTGCGTCGGCGAGGCCTTGTCGCCCTCGATGGCACCGCCGGGCGCCGGCACTTCCTTGACCGCGATCACCGGCTCTCCGGTGCGCCGGTCAAGCACATAGAGGTCGCCCTGCTTGGTCGGTCCGACCAGCGCCGGCACGATCGTGCCGTCGGCCCTGGTGATGTCGATCAGGCTCGGCTGCGCCGGCACGTCCATGTCCCAGAGGTCGTGATGCACGGTCTGGCGCCCCCATTTCAACTGCCCGGTGTTGAGGTCGAGCGCGGTGATCGAGGAGGAGAATTTCTCGACATTGGCGCTGCGCCCGGCGCCGAGCTGATCCGGCGTCTGGTTGCCGAGCGGCACGTAGAGCAGGCCGAGCTTCTCGTCGGCGCTCGGCGTCGACCACATGTTGGGCGAGTTCGCGGTGTAGGTCTGGCCGGCCGGCAGCGGCGTCGTCTGGTCCGGATTGCCGGAATCCCAGTTCCACACCAGCTTGCCGGTGGCCGCATCAAAGGCGCGGATGACGCCGGACGGCTCCTGCGTCGAATAATTGTCGTTGACCGCGCCGCCGACGATGATCTTGCCGCCCGCGATCAGCGGCGCCGAGGTCGAGTAATAATAACCCGACTTCGGATAGGGCATGCCGGTCAGGAGATTGAGCGTACCGCCCTCGGCGAAGGCGGGACAGACCTGCCCGCTGGTGGCATCGAGCGCAATCAGCCGCGCATCCGACGTCGGTAGGTAGACCCGCGTCGCGCAGGGCTGGCCGGCGGTGCCGGCGGCATCGGCATAATAGGCCACGCCACGGCAGGTCTGATGCTGTCGGTCCTTGTCGAGCTTGATCTTGGGATCGTAGCGCCATTTTTCCTTGCCGGTCGCGGCATCCACGGCGATGGCAAAATTATGCGGTGTGCAGATGTAGAGCGTGTCGCCAACTTTAAGCGGCGTCACCTGATAGGTGGTCTCGCCGATGTCATCAGGCCCCTTCACATCACCGGTGCGGTAGGTCCAGGCCGGCTGCAGGTTGGCGACATTGTCCGTCGTGATCTGGTCGAGCGGCGAATAGCGCTGGCCGAACTGCGTGCGGCCGTAGAAGTGCCATTCGCCAGCCGGCACATCGTTGCCGAGATTGGCGTTGGGGATCACCTTGTCTGTATCAAGCGCGCCGGCGATGTCCTTGGGGTCCGTTGTCATCGAATAGCCCGCCACGGCCAGCGAAGCCAGCACGGCCAGGATCAGCGGCGCCCGAGCGTCAGGACCGGCGAGGCCGCGCCGCGCCCACGGCGTCAGCAGCCATAGCGCCAGCAGCACGATGATGCCGCCGCGCGGCCCGAGTTCCCACCAGTCGAAGCCGGTTTCCCACACCGCCCAGGCCAGCGTTCCCAGCACGATCGCCGCGTAGAGCCAGATTGCCGTGGATCGGCGCCGGTAGAGCAGCCAGGCGGCGATCAGGAAGGCCAGACCGACAATGATGTAGTACCAGCTGCCGCCCAGCGAGGCCAACCAGATGCCGCCCGCGCCGAGCGCCAGGCCGATGAGGAAGAGAATGAGGGAGGTGATGGTGACAGCCAAGATGATACTCCTTCGACTGTTGCGCGCTCACGCGGCATGGGCGACACGATACCTCCCTGCCTTGCCCCAGCTTTCTCCCGACCGCCTCGCCTGTCAAGCTGGTGTACACGCCAAGGTGGCAACCCATCTTGCCTGTATGCCGGTTTTCCAGCAGTCTCAATCATCTCTCCGCTGGAGCAAGCAAATGACGTCATTCGTTCGGTCACTGACGCGCATGGCGCTTGCGCTCTGCTGCCTCGTCTCTCTCACCATGGCCGCACCGGCGCAGACCATCAGCGACATCAACAAGGCCAACGGCTTTCACGAGATGCTGATGGGCATCGGCCCGGGTTTCGTCGCAGCCGTGAAATCGGCGCCGGGAATGCCGCCGCAAAAAGTCAGGGATGCGCTTGCCGCTGCCATGGAAGGCGCCTTTGATCCGGCCAAGATGGAGGCGGCCATCGAAACGCGGATGGCCGACAAGCTCACCGCCAAGGAGCTGTCCGACCTGGCCTCGTTCTACGCTTCGCCCTTGGGCAAACAGGTCACGGCGCTGGAGATCCAGGCTGCGGCGCCGCAGGCCAGGGAGGCCAAGAAGATCGAGGGAGCCAAAATCCTTGGCGAACTTCCCTCCAGGGATCCGGCCCGGCTCGCACAGTACAAAAAGATCATGGACGATCTCAGCGCCGTCGATACCGGCGAAGCCGTCGCCTTGAACATGGGCTATGCGATGCTTTCCGAAATGCTGGGTGCCGCCGGAAAGCCCCTGCCCGACGACCAGATCATGGCCTTGCTGCGCAAGCAGACCGAAGGGCTTCGCCGCGACATCGATACGGACGTCATGGAATCGGCAGCCTATATCTACCGGGATCTGCCTTTGGCCGATCTCAAGCTTTACGAGGCCTTCCTGGCTTCACCCGCCGGCAACCATTATTACGACCAGATGCAGGTCGCGCTGGGCGCCGTTATGACCGACGAGGCGCGCTCGTTCGGGCATCGATTCTTCGTTGCCCTCGGTTACCGCAAGGCCTGAACCCCGCCATTCTTCCGCCAGGTGTCAGGTGATACTATGCTTTGCCGATGAAAGCCGACGCCGCCTCGTTGCTCGAAAAAGCCCGCCATGCCTATGGACAGAGGGCATGGGCGGATGCATTCGAGCTTTTGCGGGCGACCGACGAAATCACGGCGCTCGCCCCGGAAGACCTCGAGCGGCTGATGTGGTCGGCTGGCATGCTCGACCGCGACCCCGATATCTTCGCCGCCGCCGAGCGCCTGTTCAACGTGCATGCCGATGCCGGCCGTGACGACCAGGCGGCGTACTGGGCGTTCTTCCATGGCTTCCGGCTCATGGCTTTGCGCGAGGAAGGCCGCGGCATGGCCTGGCTGCAGAAGGCGCAGCGCCATGCCCAAGGCTTTGGCCGCGAATGCGCGGCGCAAGGCTTCCTGATCATGCTTTCGGCGCACAAGGAACTCAGGAGCGGCAACGATCAGGCTGCCGCGGCGCTGGCGGCGCAGTCGCTGGGGATCGGCGAACGCTGTTGCGACCTCGACCTGATCGCCTTCTCCCGCTGCTATCTCGGCCGCGCGCTGCTGCGCCAGGGCCGGATCGAGGAAGGTATCGTCTCGCTCGACGAAGCCATGCTGCCCGTCGTCGACGGCAAGCTTTCGCCCGTTGTCACCGGCCTCATCTATTGCAATCTCATCGATGCCTGCCGGCAAATCTACGCCTTCGATCGTTCGCGCGAATGGACCGACGCGATGTCGAACTGGTGCGGATCGCAGCCACAGCTGGTTCAGTTCAACGGCCTATGCCGGCTGCACCGCGCGGAGATCATGGAGGTGAACGGCGCCTGGCAGGATGCCGTTGCCGAAGCGCGGCGTGCGACATCATCATTGGCCCGTAATGTCAGCAACGAGACGACCGCCGGTGCGGCCTACCAGGAAGCTGAAATCCATCGGCTGCGCGGCGAATTCGCGGCAGCCGAAGAGCTCTACCGCACTGCCAGCCGTCTTGGGCTCGAACCGCAGCCCGGCATGGCGTTGCTGCGTCTCATGCAAGGCCGCGCTGAGCAAGCGGCCGCAACAATGCGCCGCGTGCTTGCAACGACCGGGACGCCGCTCGGCCGCGCCCGTCTGCTGCCGGCGCTGGTCGAGATCATGATCGCGGCGGGCGCAATCGACGAGGCGCGCGAAGCGGCCCTGGAATTGCAGACGACGGCCGACCGTTTCGCGACCGATATTCTTGTTGCGATGGCCTCGCAGGCGAGAGGCGAAATCGAGCTGACCGACGGCAACGCAGCAGCCGCACTTTGCCATTTCCGTGCCGCACTGGCGACATGGCAGCGCGCCGGCGCCCCCTATCTCGAAGCGCGCCTGCGCGTGCTGGCCGGGCAGGCTTGCCGAGCGCTTGGCGACGAGGACACCGCCGAGCTTGAATTCGATGCCGCCCGCGCGGTTTTCACGGCCCTGGGCGCTGCGCCCGAACGCGCCCGGGTCTCGGCGCTGACCGCGTCGGACAAGGCGCCTCCGCACGGCCTGACCCGACGCGAGATCGAAGTCCTCGGCCTTGTCGCCACAGGCAAGACAAACCGGCTGATCGCCAGCGACCTCGGTCTCAGCGAAAAGACGGTCGACCGGCATCTCAGCAACATATTCGACAAGCTGGCGGTCAGCTCGCGCGCCGCCGCGACCGCCTATGCCTTTCAGAACGGGCTGCTCTGAACCGACGACCCGAAGACCCGGGGCATGGGGGAAAATCCCCATCGCATTTTCCCGGTCTCGTGAGGTGTCTCCCCGAAGCGCCGCGTCACCGGATCGTTATTTTTGCTTCAGGCCTACGAAACCGGATGGAGCAATCATGAACCCGACCTCGACACCTCGCCCGACCTCTGGGCACGCAACGCGACGGCGCGGCCGCCGTGTCGGCATCACCGAGACCAAGGCGCGTGCCGGCGCATTGTTGGAACAGGGAGCGGCGTTCATGCAACTGGAGGCCAGTGTGCTGCAGGCGGCAGGCAGCCAGGCGTCATCAAGCCAGGCCTCATCAGTCGATGAAAAGCGGCCCGCGCCGGGGGAAGAGCATTTCGATGTCATCATCATCGGCGCCGGCCAGAGCGGCCTATCCGTCGGCTGTCACCTCGCCCGCAAGGGCGTGAAGTTCGTCATACTCGAGGGGCGCGAACGTGTCGGCGACGCCTGGCGTTCGCGCTGGGATTCGCTGCGCCTGTTCACGCCGGCGCGCTATGACGGGCTGGCCGGCATGCCCTTCCCCGCCGACCGCTTTGCCTTCCCGACCAAGGACGAGATGGCCGACTATCTCGAAGCCTATGCCAGGAAATTTTCCTTGCCGGTGCGTACCGGCGTCAAGGTCGACGAGGTAGCCCGCCTCGACGGCCGCTATGTCGTGACGGCTGGCCGGACTCGCTATAGCTCCGATCATGTCGTCATCGCATCGGCGAGCTACCAGAAACCAAAGGTTCCGGATTTCGCCGCCTTGCTCGATCCATCGATCCGGCAATTCCATTCGAGTGCCTACAAAAACCAGGCGCAGCTCGATCCGGGCGGCGTGCTCCTGGTCGGCGCCGGAAATTCCGGCGCGGAAATCGCCATGGATCTCGCGCCGACGCACCAGACCTGGCTGGCCGGCCGACATCCCGGCAACATTCCGGTCGCCTACAACGGCTATTTCGCAATGCGCCTCGTGCTGCCCGTCGTGTTCCGCTTCGTCTTCCACCGGCTGCTCACCGTCGACACACCAATGGGCCGCAAGGCCAAGTCCGGCCAACTCTCCCATGGCCTGCCGCTGATCCGGGTCAAGCCGCGGGACCTGGACGAGGCTGGCGTGCGCCGGGTTTCCCGCGTCGCCGGCGCGCGTGACGGCAAACCGCTGCTCGACGACGGCCGGACCCTCGACGTCACGAACGTCATCTGGTGCACCGGCTTCAAGGCCGGGCTGGATTGGATCAAGCTGCCGATCTTCGACGACAACGGCCGGGTGAAGCAGTATCGCGGCGCCGTGGAGGGTGAGCCCGGCCTCTATGTCTGCGGCCTGCATTTCCAGCACTCGCCCTCTTCGACGATGATCCATGGCGCCGCACGCGATGCCAGCTATGTCGCCGGCAAGATCAGCGAGCGAATGCGCGCGGCCGCGAGGTAAGCCTGATCGGAGCTTTGGAGAAGGATGTCGGCCGCTGGGAGCACAACAGTTGCACGGCGACCTCCAATCGTGCGTTAAAACCGGAACAAAACGTAGACAGTTCTGGTCTTTCCCTCCCGAATCACTACATTCGGAGGGAAGATGTCCGGCTTTTCCGAAGACATGCCCTTTTTCGATGAACCCAATGCGCGGCCCACGGCTCCGTCGGGCATTGCCGCGCGCGCCATGGCTGCCCGTAGCGGCCACAGCAATGCGCCTGACTATCTCAAGGGCCTCAACCCCGAGCAGCGGCTGGCGGTGGAAACCACCGAAGGCCCGGTTCTGGTGCTGGCCGGCGCCGGCACCGGCAAGACCCGCGTCTTGACCACCCGCATCGCCCACATCCTTGCCACCGGCAAGGCCTTCCCGTCGCAGATCCTCGCTGTCACCTTCACCAACAAGGCCGCGCGCGAGATGAAGATCCGCATCGGCGTGCTGATTGGCGAAGGCAATGTCGAAGGCATGCCGTGGCTCGGCACCTTCCACTCGATCGGCGTCAAGCTGCTGCGCCGGCACGCCGAGCTTGCCGGCTTGCGCTCCGATTTCACCATCCTCGACACCGACGATGTCGTGCGGCTGATCAAGCAATTGATCCAGGCAGAGGGGCTGGACGACAAGCGCTGGCCGGCCAAGCAGTTCGCGCAAATGATCGACGGCTGGAAGAACAAGGGCCTCGGCCCTGCCGAGATCCCGGAGGGCGACGCCCGCGCCTTCGCCAACGGCAAGGGCCGCGAACTCTACAAGGCCTATCAGGAGCGGTTGAAGACGCTGAATGCCTGCGACTTCGGCGATCTCTTGTGCCACCCGATCCGGATCTTCCGCGCTAATCCGGACGTGCTGAAGGAATACCACAAGCGCTTCAAATACATTCTCGTCGACGAATATCAGGACACCAACACCGCCCAATACATGTGGCTGCGCCTGCTGGCGCAGCGGCCGGTAGGCAGGCCGATCTCCCCCCTTGAGGGGGAGATGTCCGGCAGGACAGAGGGGGGTGCTTCGCGCAGACAGGCCGGTGGGGCACCGCCTCCCTCTGTCGGCTCCGCCGACATCTCCCCCTCAAGGGGGGAGATCGGGCGCTCTTCGACCGAGGCTGGCGCCACCGTGAATATTTGCTGCGTCGGCGACGACGACCAGTCGATCTATGGCTGGCGCGGTGCCGAGGTCGACAACATCCTGCGCTTCGACAAGGATTTTCCCGGCGCCACCATCATCCGGCTGGAGCGCAACTACCGCTCCACCGCGCACATACTGGGTGCCGCCTCGCACCTCATTGCCCACAATGAGGGCCGCTTCGGCAAGACGCTGTTCACCGACCGCGACGAGCCGGAGGACGGCAAGGTGCACGTCCACGCCGCCTGGGATTCCGAGGAGGAAGCCCGCGCCGTCGGCGAGACTATCGAGGCCTATCAGCGGCAAAAACACAAACTCAACGACATGGCCATCCTCGTCCGCGCCTCCTTCCAGATGCGCGAATTCGAGGATCGTTTTGTCACGCTCGGCCTCAATTACCGCGTCATCGGCGGCCCGCGCTTCTACGAGCGCATGGAAATCCGCGACTCGCTGGCCTTCTTCCGCGTCGTCGCGCAAGGCGCCGACGACCTCGCCTTCGAGCGCATCGTCAATGTGCCCAAGCGTGGGCTCGGTGAAACCACCATCCGCCAGATCCACGACACGGCGCGCGCGCTGCGTGTGCCGATGCTGGAAGCCGCCGCCAAGCTCGCCGAAAGCGACGAGTTGAAGCCGAAGCCGCGCGCTGCCCTGCGTGAGGTCGCCGCCAATTTCGAGCGTTGGCAAAAGGCGCTGGAAACCACGCCGCACACCGAACTCGCCGAGACCATTCTGGAAGAGAGCGGCTACACCGACATGTGGAAGAACGACCGTTCGGTCGAAGCCCCCGGCCGGCTGGAAAACCTGAAAGAACTGATCCGCTCGATGGAGGAATACGAGTCACTGCGCTCCTTCCTCGAGCATGTCGCACTGGTCATGGACGCCGAGCAGAATGCCACGCTCGACGCCGTCAACATCATGACGCTGCATTCGGCCAAGGGCCTCGAATTCGAGACCGTTTTTCTCCCCGGCTGGGAAGAAGGCCTGTTTCCGCATCAGCGCGCGCTGGATGAAGGCGGCCGCTCCGGGCTGGAGGAAGAACGGCGCCTCGCCTATGTCGGCCTGACCCGCGCCAAGAAGAACCTGCATCTGTGGTTCGTCTCCAACCGCCGCATCCATGGGCTCTGGCAATCGACCATCCCGTCACGCTTTCTCGAGGAACTGCCCGAAGCCCATGTCGAGGTCGCCGAAAGCGGCAACAGCTACGGCGGCTATGGCAATTCCTATGGCGGCGGTTCGTTCGCTTCGGGTCGTGGCGGCCGCCAGAACCCCTACGGCGCATCGCGCTTCGACAATGTTGGCGCAGACACCGAAAAATCCGGCGCCTTCTCCAACACCTACGCGACGCCGGGCTGGCAGCGCGCACAAGCCAACCGAACCGAAGCGACCGACCGCAACTGGGGCTCGCGCTCCGGCCACCAGGTCGAGCGCATCGGCTATGGCGAGACCGACTCCGGCTACGGCGCCGGCCGCACCTCGGTGAAGGGCCGCACCATCGACGGCGAGCTGGTCGCCAAATCCGTCTCCGACACGCCCTCCGCCTTCAGCGTCGGCGACCGCGTCTTCCACCAGAAATTCGGCAACGGCAACATCTCGGCCATCGAAGGCAACAAGCTGACCATCGACTTCGACAAGGCCGGCCAGAAACGCGTGCTGGACGGGTTCGTGGCGGCGGTTTGAGTACGACGCAAAGCAGCTAGTCTTCGTAGGACTGTCCGCTCAGAAAATATTGACTTCCATGTGCTAAGGGCAGCTGGTCGCGCTCTTTTATTCCTAGCATGTCGAGCAAATCCACGGGGGAAATTGGCTGACAGGTAAAGGTTCTATGGCGGCAATTTTTAACGGCATTTATGAATTTTTTGTCGGCGGTAAGAAAAAAGCTTAGTGAATTCACCTCAGCGGTCCACAGATGAAAAGCGTCAGCATAATGCTTTCTGTTTATTCCCTTCAGAAAGCTTTTAAATGCCTCCATACCCTTTAGATTTCTAATTTCAAATTCGCTCATTTTTTCTGCAATATAGGGAATACCGATCAAGCGATCGATGTCAATATTCGTGAGCCAAACGACGAAATCTCCCAGTGCATCTTTGGCGAGATGAGTGGTGAAATCCTGTCTAAAAAAGAGCCCCCTCCGGATCACACCTGGAACACTGTTGCGAGGTGACTTCTGAAACAAATCACCAATGGGCTGCGCCGGGTATGTGCTTGTGGGCAAAGATTCTAAAATTAGCTCGGGATAGGTATGTAGATTCAAAATTCCGCCCTGCGCCAACCGTACGATTGTTGGAATGCATTCGATTTGGGATTGAAGCCACCGCGCATCCGATCCCTTAGCCGGCTTCGCTTGAAATAGAGCGAGTCGATTGAGCGGCCCAGGCACCTCTACAGATACACCATGCGCGATAATGCCGAACTTCCGAACTGAGTTGTCCAGCAGAATTGATGTACCGGTATCTCCCATCTACTTCCTCTTTGGGAAAAAAGGGCGTTACAGGCACCGAACAGCAGACGCCATATATATTCGTTCAGCAAGACAGTTTAATATCGTACGTCAACGTGTTCTTCTCGCCAATGCCCTGCGAAGCTGGCTAGCTTCAGCACCGAAGCACCCCTCATCGATATCTTGCCTGGTTCCACTTATGACCCAGCAGCGACAGGATGATGATCAGCCCGTTGAAGAACTGCACGTAGAAGCCGCTCAATCCCGCCGCGACGACACCGGTCTGGATGAACGACACGGTGACCGCGCCGATCGCGCCGCCGGCAACCGTGCCGATGCCGCCCCAGGTCGGGGTGCCGCCGACGAAGACCGAGGCCAGTACCGGCAACAGATAGCCGTCGCCCGCCGTTGGCCACCAGGTGAAGTTGATCATCACCGAAAACGTGCCGGCGATCGCGGCGCCGATGCCGACGAAAACGAACACTTTCACCCGCACACGCTTGACGTCGATGCCCATCTGCTGGGCGCTGTCGGGATTGTCGCCGACCACCTTCACCTGCGCGCCGAAACGGTGGCGGTTGTAGAGCATCGCCGACAGTACGACGAAGGCGATGGCCCAGAAGATCTGCACCGGGATCCCAAAAACCTGGCTGGAGAAGATCTTGTAGGCCGGGGTGTCGGCAAGACCGGTCAGTGCCATCGACTTGCCTTCGTTGATGATCTGGATCAGCCCGCGCAGCAAAAAGTTCATGCCGAGCGTGGCGATCAGCGACGACAGCCCGCCATAGACGACCAGCGAGCCGACGAGGAAGCCGAGCAGCATGCCGGTGACGAGTGCCGCCGCAATGCCGAGGAACGGATCGTAGCCGGCCTGCACCACCAGCGAGAACACCCAGGAGGCAAAACCCATCGTCGCCGGAAACGACAGGTCGATCTCGCCGCAGGTGACAACAAAGACCAGCGGCACCACCACGAACAGCGCAACGGGCAGCGTCGTCAGCACCGAACTGTAGAGATACCAGGTGGTGAACACGGTCGGGTTGGCGGCCATGAACACCGCCATCATGACGATGAAGACGGCGAGCGTGCCAAGCGAGGCGCGGTTGTCGAGGACGAAACCGCGCAACCAGTGGTCGGATGGATGTCTCCACTCTTTGCGGGCCGACCCGCCATGCGCGCCGAGAGGACTTTCGAGATCGGGTTCCATGGTCTTGCTCATCGCACTCGCTGCTCCGCTTCGCCGGCCTCGTGCAGTCCGGGCAATCCGCCGGGATGCGCGACGTCTTCCATGAAATTGATCAGCTCTTCCGCCGACTTGATCTGGCTGCGGTCGGCGGTCAGCGCCACCTTGCCGCGGTCCATCACCACGAAGCGGTCAGCGATGTCGAAGACGTGGTGGATGTTGTGGCCGATGAACAGGATCGAGCGCCCGCCCGCCCGCACCTGGCGCACGAAATGGAAGACCTTGGCGGTCTCGGTCAGCGACAGCGCCGTCGTCGGCTCGTCGAGGATGATCAGCTCGGCCTGCTTGTAGATGGCGCGTGCGATCGCCACGCCCTGGCGTTCGCCACCCGACAGCTGGCCGACGATCGAATGCGGTGTGAACACTTTCGAGGTGAAGCCGATCTCGCGCATCAGCCGGCTTGCCTCCTCAATCTCCTTGTTGACCTTCAGCCAGCCCATGAAGCCGGTCAGCTCACGCCCCATGAAGATGTTGCGCACGATGGTCTGCTGCACCGCCAAAGCGCGGTCCTGGAACACCGTCTCGATGCCGGCGTCGCGCGAGCGCGCAGCACTCCATCCGGTCACCGGCTTGTCGCGCACGAGGATCTCGCCGCTGGTCGGCCTGACGACGCCGGAGAGTATCTTGATCAGCGTCGACTTGCCGGCGCCATTGTCGCCAATCAGGCCGACCACCTCGCCGCGGTCGACGCTGAGATTGACGCCGCCCAGCGCATAGACCTGACCGTAGGATTTCTTGATATCGCGCAGTTCGATGATGCGTTCGGCCATCGGATCCTCGCTTGTCATTGTCGCGTGCCGGCCTTCTCAACCGGCGGTCCTGCCGGCCGGGTCGACCCGGCCGGCAGCCTTGGGAGGTCAGCGCAGCGCCTGCTTGGCGAGCTCCGAGACGATCTCATAATTCTGCGGCGTGACGAAGCCCGCGCCCGTATCGACATTCATCGGCGAAAGACCCAGCACCACTTGCTGGCAGAGGCTGAGGATCGGCAGATAGCCCTGCAGGAATGGCTGCTGGTCGGCGGTCAGCTGCACCCAGCCGCCCTTGAAGCCCTCGACGATCTGCGGGCTGGTGTCGAAGCCGAAGTTGAAGATGTCGCCGGGCTTCCTTCCCGCGGCCTGCATATATGTCGGCACATTGCCGAGCATCTGCCCGCCGGGGTAGCCGACCGCCTTGACGGTGGGATTGTTGAGCAACGCCGCGGTGATCACCGGGATGGCCAGATTCGGATCGGCTGCCCACTCGGGTACAGAATTGATTTGAACGACATCGACGCCCGCCTCTTTCAATGCGGCGACCGTCCCGCGCTCGCGCGCGCCCCGGCTCTCATTGTCGAACGGGCCGATCATGATCGCCTTGTCGCCGGCCTTGAGCCCGCCGAGTTTGAACGCCTCTGCGCCTAGCGCGCGACCCTGCTGCTCCTGCTGCGCGCCGACATAGCCACCGCCGAACGCCGCCGTCACCTTCGGCACCGGCACGTTCTGGTACATCATCTTGATGCCGTCCTTATGCGCCTGCTCGGCCAGCGGCATGATCGCGTCGTCGCCGGGATGGCCCATCATGGCGATGCCGCCGGGCTTGACCGCGACCGCCTCTCGCAATTGCTGCACCATCTTTTCGACATCCCAGCCGGAAAAGATGTAGTCGACCTTCGGCCCGAGATCGGCCGCCGCCTGCTTGGCGCCATTATAGACGATGGTGCCGAAAGCGTCGCCCTCGGCGCCACCGACGAAGAAGCGGATATGGACATCCTTGCACCATTGGGCGTCGAGCGCCTGCGCCGGCAAGGTCGAGATGGCGGCGCAGAGCGCCGTGGCGGCCGCCACGACGGTCGTGCGCAGAAATGTCGTTCTGATCGCGATGCTCATGCACTTGTCCTCCCATTGTTCCCCTCGGCAGCCGAGGGGTTTTTGACGATTGCTACGGCAGTGGCTCTTGGCGGCCGGCTCCTCCCGCCGCCAATTCTCACATCAAATTTGGCCTCACGTCGGATTTGGCTGGTAGTTCGCACCTCCCCGGCATTGTTTGAGATACTCCAGCCCCCGCACCTGGCCGGTAATTTCGAGATCGCCGCGATAGACCGGATCGTGCCAGCCTTCGATGTCGATGGCGCCGCGATAGCCGGCCAGCCGCAACTCGCTGATCACCCGCGTCCAGTCGCTGTCGCCGAAACCCGGCGTGCGCATCTGCACGAAGGGCAGCCGGCCGAACACGCCGTGTTCGCGGATGACATCCCAGCGCACCGTGGCGTCCTTGCCGTGGACATGGAAGATGCGCGGCGCCCATTTGCGGATCTGCGGCATCGGATCGATGAGATAAACCAGCTGATGGCAGGGCTCCCATTCCAGCCCCAGATTATCGTCGGGCACTTCGTTGAACATCAGCTCCCAGGCGTCGGGATTGTGGGCGATGTTCCAGTCGCCGGCAGCCCAGTTGCCATCCATGGCGCAATTTTCGAAGGCGATGCGCACACCCTTGTCGGCGGCGCGCTTGGCCAGCGGACCCCACACTTCGCGGAAGCGCGGCAGGCTGTCGGTCAGCTTCTTGCCGCGCAGGCGCCCAGTGAAGCCGCTGACCATCGAAGTGCCGAACAGATGCGCATTGTCGATAGCCGTTTCCCAGGCCGCAAGCACACCGCGATCGACCTCGTCGCCCTCCAGCGGATTGCCGAACACGCCCAGGGAAGACACGATGACATCGGCATCACCGATCGCCTCGCGGATCTGTCCGGCCAGCCGCGGCAAATCCTTGCCACCCAGCGTCTGCCAGAAGAAGGGCTGGATGCTCTCGAAGCCGAGCGGCAGGATCTGCTTGATGTAGGCCGCCGGGTCGTCGAGGTTTGCCCGCACCATGGTGCCGATCCTGATGTCGAGAAGCGGGTTTGGCATCATTTTTCGTCCTGTGCAGTGATCGCCACGCGGCGTCCGGTCTCGGCGCTCTCGATGGCGCCGAAAACCATGGCCAGGCTCTTGATGTTGTCGGCGCCGCGCGTTTCCGGCTCGTTGCCGGTTTCGATCGCGTGCATGAAATCCCGGATGATGCCGAGATGACCGCCGATGCGGTCGGCGGGATCGAGCGGCGGCACGTCGATCGGCTGGGTCTTGTCGATCAGGCCATCGCGACCCGACGCCACCACTTCCGCCTTCAGGCCGTCATGGCCATCCCAAATGAGGCTGCCGCGCTCGGCGACGATGCGCCAGCTGCCTTCCCAGCTCGTGCGAAAACCGTCGGCGCACCAGGAGCCGGCATAGGTGAAGACCTTGCCGCTGCCGAAATCAATTACGGCGCTGGCCGACGAACCCTGCCGGTACCATGAATTGGCCGGCTCCCATTCCTGGCAATAGACGCTGGACGGCTCGCCCGCAGCCATGTAGCGGGCGGCGTCGAAAGTGTGGATCGCCATGTCGAGCAGCAGCACATGCGCCATCTCCTCGCGAAAGCCGCCGAAATGCGGCGCGACGAAGAAGTCGGCATGGATGGAGGTCGCAGCGCCAATGGCGCCGGAGTCGAGAAACCGCCGGATGCGCCTGACATTGGCGACATAGCGCCGGTTCTGCACCACGGCATGGATACGCTCTGCCCGACGTGCCGCCTCGATGATGGCGCGCGCATTCTCAGGACTGTCGGCCAGTGGCTTTTCGGTCAGGAGATGACAATTGTGGGCAAAGGCAGAAAACGCGACCTCGCGCCGGGCGGCGGGAACCACGACATCGAACACCGCGTCGGGCCTGGTTTGATCGAGTACGGCGTCGAGGCTGGTGCCGATGACAGCGCTAGCGAGGTCGTATTCGCGCGCCCTCGCCTTCGCCCGTTCGGCGTCGAGGTCGACAAGGCCGACAATGGCGAGCCCGTCGATCTGCCTCGCGGCATCGAGCCACTGCCTGCTCATCGCACCACAGCCGACGAGGACGACATTCATCATCCGGCGCTCCTCCCGTCCGGTCCCTCCAGACCGAATGTCACGGCATCCACGGCATCACCGTAAACGTTTTTCCGTAAACGTTTACGAGAACACACCCGATGGCGTAGAATGTCAATCGGCTGCCTGCGAAAATCATCTCGAAGCCTTGGCCTGAGCGGCAGCCGGTGCTAGCCAAGGCAGGGGGAGAATGATCTTTGGCGTCCAGCATCCACGACCTTGCGCGTCACCTGAACATCTCGATCGGCACCGTGTCGCGGGCGCTGAACGGCCGCGCCGACGTCAACGCCGATACCCGCCAGCGCGTGCTCGAAGCGGCCAAAAAGCTCAACTATTCGCCGAACCAATCCGGCCGAAGCCTGCGCCAGGGCGCCACCCGTTCGATCGCCTTCATGCTGCAGCCGCATCCCGGCGACCAGCAATATGGCGAACCGTTCTTCATCCCGTTCCTGACCGGTCTGCAGGCGCGGCTCGCCGACTATGACCTGGATCTGATGGTCGTCATGGGTGAGCCCGGCCAATATCAGCAGGAGAGGCTGCGCCGTGTGGTTGAGACGCGCCGAGCCGACGCGGTCGTGTTGGCCAACACGCGGCGGGAAGACGATCGGATCGATTATCTCAGCAAGGCCGGCTTTCCTTTTGCGACGCTTGGCCGAAGTCAATCCGGCGGCGACACCTATCCTTCGCTCGATATCGATTTCGAGAGGGCGGGTGATGAAGCCGTCGACCGGCTGGTCGCGCGCGGCCATCGCCGCATCGCTGCCATCCGCCCTTCGCATGATCTCAACTTCGGCTACCTGTTCCTGGACGGCTATCGCAAGGCGCTGAAGCGGCACGGCATTGAAGGCGACCCCGGCCTGATCGCCGACGGCTTCATCAACGAGGCCGGCGGCTATCAGGTGACGGCGGACGTAATGCTCTCCAAGGATCGGCCCACCGCCATCATCTTCAACAACGACGCCATGGCGCTCGGCGGCTGCAAGGCGTTGGCCGAGATGGGCATCCGGCCCGGCCAGGACATCGCGGTGACAGTCATCGTCGACACGCCGCTCTGCCGCTATTTTTCCCCGGCGCTGACCGCCTTCCGCCCGGCGCTGGAGCCGATGGGTCGGCGGCTCGCCGAAATGCTACTGGCCTCGCTTCCCGCCTTCGCTGGTCCCGAAGGCCCGCGCATCATCCGCGAAGTCTGGCCGCTGGAGCTGATCGCGCGCGACAGCGATTGATGGAGCTCGTTAAGGCTATCAATCCACCTTCTTCTCGCCCCGCTCCCCGGCCTTGACGATATCGCCCGTCGTGAACAGGATTTCCTTCAGTTCCGCCCGCCAGTCCTTCTTCTGCCGCAGCAGAAATTCCAGATCCATGCCGAAATGCTTGAACTCCTCGCTCTGCGCATTCTTCATGATCGCCTTGGCCTGCGGGTCCTTCTCCACCGACATGCGCTGTTCGTACCAGCCGATCGCCTCCGCCTCCTCGATCAGCGAGGCAATCATGCGGGCAAAGGTGCGCACCTTCTGCGTCAGTTCCTCAGGCGGTTCGTGATACTGGTCGAAACCCATGTCGTCCTCCCTCAATGGCCGGCGAGTCTCGCCGTACCCATGAATGCGCTGGAGTGCCGCGGGTTCCGCATCATCGCTGCAATTCCACCAACGCCCTCTCAAGTGGCGCCGGCGAAATCTGGATCGGGCCGGAGAACGGCACGTCCATGTCGAGGATCAGATAGAGTGCGCCTGCAATCAGCACCGCCGAAACGACGAAGGTCGAGACGGTGATCGCATTGCGTGGTGCGCGGAACCCGAAACTGGCGAAGATCAACCCCAGCCATGCCACCAGCATCACGATCAACGGCCCGGGGATCGCGCCTTCCGACTGCTCGATCAGCGCCCAGCGCAGTTCCAGAATTTTCTGCAGGCGTTGACGTGCATCCTGCAACAGCAGGCCACGTGCCGCGTCGGGCGGTGTCAGTGCGTTGAGCTGAATGCCGATCTCCGTCAACAGATGTTCGGACAGATGGTTGGCGACGACCGGTTGTTCCGCGGTTTGCGACCACTGGGTCGCCACCCTTTGCACATAGGCAATCAGCGGTTGGCGGGCTGCGTCGGCCTCGGGACCATATTGGCGCAATGTCCTGTCGAGTAGGATCATCTCCGTCGCATAGGCATGCACATTGTGATCGATCGATTCGAAAGTGTTCTTGGTCGAGTTGATCATCAGGCCGAGCACCAGCGAGGTCATGACGCCGAACAGATTGGCGGCGAGCCGCACGACATTGTTGGTATCGTCGTCGCGATGTCTGGCCGGCAGCCTCGGCCAGATTGCCATGCTTGCCAGCGGAGCGACCACCAGGCACAGGAAAATCACCACTGCGATCAAGGCTTCGCGCATGCCGCTCATTTCTGCACGGTATGCGCCGATTGCCAATGGCCAAGCGCCCTGCCGAAAGTGAAAGTTCGGGCGTGGTCCCGGTCGCCAGTTTCCCTTAAGACACGGGCGCGGCGCCCCCTTCTTCGGTACGCTTCGCGATGAATTCGTCGAGCACGCCTGATGTCGCCACGGCCGACGCGGGCGGCTCGAAATCGGCGACCGCGCGCCGCCAGACACCGGTGGCGCGCTCGCTCGCCGTCTTCGAGCCGCTTTGCGTCCAATTGCCGAAATTCGACCAGTCGGCCACCAGCGGTTCGTAGAAGGCGGTACGATAGCGCGTCATGGTATGGCCGGCCGAGAAGAAATGGCCACCCGGCTGCACTTCCGCGATCGCCTCGAAGCCGATGGAATCGTCGTCTCCGGGTGTGGCGGCGCACAGCTCGGCGACGGTCTGCAGCGCCTCGATGTCGGTGATCAGCTTCTCGAAGGAGACGCTCAAGCCCCCTTCCAGCCAGCCGGCGGCGTGGATGCACATCGTCGCCCCGGCCAGCACCGAACCCCACAGCGCGAACTGCGTTTCGTGCGCTGCCTGCGCGTCCGAGATGTTTGCCGCACTGCCGCCGCCCGACCGCCAGGGCAGTCCGGTGAAGCGCGCCAACTGGCCGGCGCCCAGCGTCGCCTTGACATGCTCCGGCGTGCCAAAGGCCGGCGCCCCGGATTTCATGTCGACATTGGAGGAGAAGGAGCCGTAGACGACCGGCGCGCCGGGCCGCACGATCTGCGCCAGCGTCAGCCCCGCCAGCGCCTCGGCATGCTGCAGTGCCAGCGCTCCGGCCACCGTGATCGGCGCCATAGCCCCCGCCAGGCAGAACGGCGTGATGACGGAGACCTGGCCGGCCCGCGCGAAATCGATGATGCCTTGCGCCATCGGAATGTCGAGCTGGCGCGGCGAGTTGGTGTTGATGACGGTGTAGCAATGGGCGTTCGCCAGGAACTCGTCCTGCGACAGTCCGCGCGCCAGCCGGATCATCTCAAAACCGTCCTCGACCTGCGGCGTGCCCCGCGCGAAGACGAAGGGGAACTTGTCGGACAGCGTCAACTGCGCGCGGTTGACGGCATAGTGGCGAAAGCGGTTGTCGACGTCCTGCGGCTCGATGCAGGGGCCAAGCATGTGCAGCACGTCGAAATGCTGCACCAGCCGCAGCAGATCCTCGAAATCGGCCAGCGTGCCGGGCCTCCGGCCGCGCTCGAGATCGGTGACGTTGGGCGCCCCGCATCCGGCGAGGAAGGTCATCGATCCGAGTTCCAATGTCAGGTCGCGGGAACGGTCGCCGGCTTGCGCTTGGATCGACTTCGGCGCCGAGGCCAGTGCCGCCGCCACCATGTCGCGGCCGATGCGCACCATGTCGGTATCCGGGTCGACGAGCGCGCCGGCGCTGGCGAAATATTCGCGCGCCTGCGGCAGCAGCACCTTGATACCGAGCTCTTCCAGCACGCGCAGCGCCGTGTCGTGGATCGCGGCGACCCGATCGTCCGAAAAGATCGGCTGCGGCAGGAAAGGGTTCTTCAGCGACCGGTAATTGGGCCGCCGGCTGCTTTCGCTGCCGGCATCGCCTGTGCGTCCACGCCGGCGTTCGCGCCTGCTGTCCCGTGCTGCGTCATCGACCATCGAAAATCCTCCTCATTGCCGCATCGCCTTGCCCGAGGGATCGTAGGGCGAAGCCGCGATGACCCGTGCCGGCCGCTCGACGCCGACAATGTGCACCGAAAGTGCGGTCCCCTCCTCGGCAAAATCGCCGTCTACCAACGCCAGCGCGACGCTCTTGCCGATCGTGTAGCCAAATCCGCCGGAGGTGACGAAACCGACGCGCCGGCCCTCATGCCAGACCGGCTCGAAGCCGCTGGCGTCGGCATCGACGGCGTCGATCTCCAGTGTCACGATCCGCTGCGCCGCACCGGCGTTGCGCTCCTTCAGCGCCGCCTTCCGGCCAACGAAATCGCCCTTGTCGAAGGCGATGAAGCGATCAAGGCCAGTCTGGCCTGGCGTGTAGCCCTGCGTGAATTCGCGCGACCAGATGCCGAAGCTTTTCTCCAGCCGCAGCGCGTTGAGTGCGTAGTAGCCGATCTCGGCCAGGCCAAGATCCTCGCCGGCGGCAAGCAGTGTGTCGCGCAGTGTGGCATGCATGGTTACGGGGCAGCTGATTTCGAAGCCGAGCTCGCCAGCGATGGAGAGGCGGGCAACCCGGGCGCGCACCATGCCAATGTCGAACGCGCCGCAGGCCATGAACGGCAGCGCCGCGCTGGAGACGTCCTGATGTGTCGTACGCTCCAGGATTTTCCGCGCGTTCGGCCCGGTCAGAAGGAAGCCGCTCATGGCGTCGGAAATGTCAGTGACCGTGACGCCCTCTCCCGCCTGGCTTTCGAACCAGCGCATGTGGAATTCCCTGAGGTAGTAGGAACCCATGAGCCAATAGTCACTGCTGCCCCAGTTGATCACGGTGAGGTCGCCTTTCAGCCGCCCGTCTGGCCCAAGCATCGGCGCCAGCCGCGCCTGTCCCGCTTTCGGCAGCTTGCAGGCAAGCAGTTGGTCGAGCCATGCCTCGGCGCCTAGCCCCGACACCGCGTAGCGTGAATAGGCCGAGATATCGACAAGACCGGCAGCGCGCCGGACCTGCAGCGCCTCATCGCCGACGATGTCGAAGGCGTTGGAACGCTTGAGCGTGGTGTTCTCGCGAAACCCCATCGGCGCGAAATAGGCCGGGATTTCCAGTCCCCACGACGCCGTCCATTCGCAACCCGCGGCACTCATGCCGTCATAGGCGCCGGGGCGTTTCAACGGCCTGCCCGCGGGCAGCCGCTCATTGGGAAAGGTCATGACGAAACGGCGCGAATAGAACTGGCGCGTCGTCTGCTTGAGATATTCGCGGTTGGCGGCGAAGGCACCGTAGCGGGCAATGTCCATGCCGAAGATGTCGGCCTGCGGCTCGCCGTAAATCATCCATTCGGCCAGCGATTTTCCGACGCCGCCGCCCTGGCTGAAGCCGGCCATGACGCCACAGGCGACCCAGTAGTTTTTCAAGCCGCGCACCGGTCCGACGATCGGGTTGCCGTCAGGGGTAAAGGTGAAGGCGCCGTTGACCCATTTGCGGATGCCGGCCGTCGCCAGGCAGGGAAAGCGCTCATGCGCCTTGGCGAGTTCCGGACTGATGCGGTCGATGTCTTCCGGGATCAGCTCGATGCCGTAGTCCCATGGCGCGCCGTCCATGTTCCAATGCTTCGGGTTCTGCTCGTAGACACCGAGCAGCACGCCCTTGCGCTCTTGCCTGAGATACGAGAACCCATCCAGATCGACGGCGATGCCGATCTCCCGGTCGAGTGCCGCGATCTCCGGAATGTCCTCGGTGATGAAATAATGGTGCTCCATCGGCGTCACCGGCAGGTCGACGCCAGCCATGCGGCCGAGCTGCTTTGCCCACAACCCGCCGGCGTTGACGACATGCTCGGCGACGATGGTGCCCTGTTCGGTGACGACGTCCCAATGGCCGTCCGCGCGCGCCTTCAGCTCGACCACGCGATTGCGCAGGATCACGTCAGCACCGCGCTTCTTCGCGGCGCCCGCATAGGCGTGCGTGGTGCCGTACGGGTCGAGATGGCCTTCGTTGGAATCATGCAGGCCGCCGAGCACGCCGGTGACATCGACGATCGGGCAGATTTCCTTGATCTCGTCGGGTGTCACCAACCGCGCGGTCTCGATGCCGACCGACTGGAACACCGCCCAGGCCGATTTCAGCCACTCCCAGCGCGCCGGATCGCTGGCGACGTTGACGCCGCCGGTCATGTGCAGGCCGATGTTCTGGCCGGATTCAGCCTCGATCTCGCGGTAGAGATTGATGGTGTAATCCTGCAGCGCCGCGACATTGGGATCGGCGTTGAGCGCATGGAAACCGGCCGCCGCATGCCAGGTCGAACCTGCCGTCAATTCGGCGCGCTCGATCAGCGCCACGTCAGACCAGCCGAACCGCGTCAGATGGTAGAGCACCGAGGCGCCGACCACGCCACCTCCGATAACCACTGCGCGGTAGTGCGACTTCAAGGCTTCCCTCCCCGGTCTGTCAGAAGCCGGACCATATACGCACTGGACATAAGTGTCTAGTGATGCGCAAACACACCCCGCCTGGCCGTACCGATACGCGGCGGGATGATCGGTTCTTTCGCTTGGGCACACGTTTTTGCCGGAGCGCGAAGAAGCGGCGGCCATGTACAGCGCACTGTCACGCAAGCATCATGTTCGCGCCTTAGACCGCTTTTGGGAGGCGCGCGGCATCATCGATGTACCGCCTCTTTCAGCTTCTCGTCTTTCGGCCGCCCCGGCACATTTGTCACAAGAGGATTGCCCATGAAACACCTTTACCGAACGGCGTCGCTCGGCGTGGCGCTTGCCTTGTTCACCGCCTTGACACCCGCGCTCGCCGACAGCACCGCGACCGTCGGCGCCGTTGTCAACAAGGGCCTGGTTGGCGTCGGCCGCATCCCGGCCGCGCAGCGCGACAAGTTCGGCGAGACGTTCGGCTCAGGCTCGGGCATGGCCATTGACACCGCTGGCTGGACGCATGATGCCGGCACCTACAAGGGTTCGCTCTGGCTGCTGCCGGATCGCGGCTACAACGTCGCCGGCACCATCGACTACCGGGCGCGCGTCAACACGATCGGCATCGAGTTCACCCCGGCAGCACCGGGCGCCGCTGGCCAGGAGCAGACGGGCGTCAAGGCGACGCTTGCCGATACCTTGCTGCTTACCGACGACAAGGGCGCCGATACGACCGGCCTCGATCCGCTGTCGGATGTGCGCGCAGCAAGCGGCGACATGCCGATGCTGCCAGTCGCCACCAACGGCAAACTCGCTCTCGACAATGAAGCAATTGTGCGCCTGCCCGACGCCTCGATGTTCATTTCCGACGAATATGGCCCCAACATCTACCACTTCTCCGCCGAGGGCCGCCTGCTGTCAGCGACCCAGCCGCCTGCAGCGCTGGTGCCGATGCGCAAGGGCAAGCCGAACTTCTCATCGGACAACCCCGGCCCGGGGGCGGCCGAGCCCGATCCGAAGGATCCCGACACCGGCCGCCAGAACAACCAGGGCCTGGAAGGCATGGCAATGACGCCGGACGGCAAGTTCCTGATCGCCGTGCTGCAGTCGGCGACCAGGCAGGATGGCGGCGATTCCGGTTCGACGCGGCAGAACACCAGGGCGCTGGTCTATGACGCCTCCGACCTCACCCATCTCAAGCTCGCGCATGAATACGTCGTGCCCCTGCCGGTGTTCAAGGATGCCAAGGGCAAGACCAAGATCGCCGCGCAAAGCGAGACCGTGGCGCTGTCGGACACGTCGTTCCTGATGCTGGCGCGCGACAGCGGCAACCGCCAGGGCCTGAAGGGCGACACTTCGCTGCTGCGCCAGATCTTCGTCGTCGACGTTTCGGCCGCGACCGACATTGCCGGCGGCGCCTTCGATGCCGCCGACAAGCCGGTCGCTCCCAAGGGCGTGCTCGATCCGTCGGTGACGCCGGCCAAGCTGACGCCGTTCATCGACATCAACGACAATGCGCAGCTCAACCGCTTCGGCCTGCACAATGGCGCACCGAACGACCACAACAATCTCTCGGAGAAGTGGGAGGCGATGTCGCTGGCCAGCGTGCTCGATCCGAAGCTGCCCGACGACTATTTCCTGTTCGTCGCCAATGACAACGACTTCCTCGCCCAGGACGGTTTCCAGGTCGGCGTCCCTTACAAGGCCGATGACGGCGCCAATGTCGACACCATGTTCCTGGTCTATCAGGTCATGCTTCCCGGCCTCGCCAAGAAGTAACGATCACCGCAGCGGGCGCGCATCGCGCGTCCGCCTGAGTTATCCCCGATCGTGAAAGCCTATTTCAAGAACTCCGCGTCCTTCGGCACGCCCGCATCGATCGGCTCGGCGGTCCTGCTCGACACCGCCATGATCTTGCCGGCAGCCGACAAATTGGGCCGCACGAAGACTGGTGCGGGGCCGTTGACGCGACTGTAGAGGTCGATGATGTCCTGGTTCATGAAGCGCACACAGCCCGACGAGGCGTTCTTGCCGATGGAATCCCACTCCGGCGTGCCGTGCAGCCGGTACATCGTGTCCTTGCCGTCGCGGAACAGATAGAGCGCGCGGGCGCCGAGCGGGCTCTGCGGGCCGGGCGGCATGCCGTCCTTGAATTTCGCCAGCTCCGGCCGGCGCTTGATCATTTCCGGCGGCGGCGTCCACACCGGCCACTTCTTCCGCGCCTGGATCACGGCGCTGCCGGTCCATCCGAAGCCGGCCTTGCCCAGGCTGACGCCGTAACGGATAGCTTTGCCGCCATCGCGCACCAGATAGAGGAAGTGCTCGGAGACATCAACGACAATGGTGCCTGGCTTTTCGCCGGTCGGGTCGGCCACGATCTGGCGCACGTACTTCGGATCGAGCTTGGCGACCGGGATGGCCGGCAGCTGAAAGCCCTCGTCGGTGCGCGCGGTATACATGGTTGCGGTATCGCCGAGCGCCGGCTCGGGCGGCGCCGCGACCACTGGCGGCGCCGGCGTCACGTCGGTCGTGGTGCACCCCGAAACAGCCAGCGCGGCCGCACCCAAAGCGGATGCACCCAGGAACACGCGCCGATTCAGACGCTCGGAAAACAACGGAATTTCGGACATGAACCCCCCGGTCTATTTGTCAGATCTGGTACGGAATGCGGCCCCAAGCGGACGATCAATATCCCATTCCGGACGCTTTGAGAACATGGCTGGATCAATACAGGCCGGAAGGCCTTGGCCCATCTTCACGACACCGCATCGACCTGTCCCGTTGAATCGGCGATGATGGCGGACCGGATCCAGATCACTTTTGCCGAGTTGCCCGTCATGACCGAAAAAATGCCCGCGCGCCGGCGCACCGCCGACCTGACAAGCGGCCCGATCCCGCGCACGCTGCTGCTGTTTGCCTTGCCGGTGCTCGGCTCCAATGTACTGCAGTCGCTCAACGGGTCGATCAATGCCGTCTGGGTCGGCCGCTTCCTCGGTGAATCGGCGCTGACGGCCACCTCCAACGCCAATCTCGTGCTGTTCCTGATCCTGGGCACCGTGTTCGGTATCGGCATGGCGGCTACCATCCTGGTGGCGCAGTCGGTTGGCGCCCGCGACCTGCCCGAGGCGCGCCGAATCGTCGGCACCAGCGCCACCTTCTTCTTCCTGATCTCGATCATTTTCGCCGTCTGCGGCTGGATCTGGGTCGACGCGATCCTCAACACGCTCGGCACTCCGACCGACGCCTTGCCGCTGGCGCGCTCCTATCTGCGCATCATCTTCATCGCCGTGCCGATGATGAATCTTCTGTCCTTCGTCATGACCGTGCTGCGCGGTGCGGGTGATTCGCGAACGCCCTTCATCTTCATGGCGCTGGCTGTTGTCCTCGACATCATCCTCAACCCCCTGCTCATCCGCGGCATCGGACCGTTCCCCGAACTGGGCATCGCCGGTTCAGCGACCTCGACGCTGATCGGCCAGACGGTGAGCGTCATCGCCATCCTGGTCGTGCTCTATGTCAGCAAGCATCCGCTGCGGCTGGCAGGCGCCAACCTCGCGCTGCTGCGCCCCGATCCGGCCTTGCTGCGCATCATCGTCTTCAAGGGGGTGCCGATGGGCCTGCAGATGATCGTCATCTCTGCGGCGGCCCTGACAGTGATGGGCATCGTCAATGCCTATGGCTCCCAGGTCGCAGCGGCCTACGGCATTGCCGCGCAGCTATGGACCTACATCCAGATGCCGGCGCTCGCTATTGGCGCGGCGGTGTCGTCGATGGCAGCGCAGAATGTCGGGGCCAAGCGTTGGGACCGGATCGGCCGCATCGCAGCCTCCGGCGTCGGCTTCAACCTTGTCCTGACCGGCGCCCTGGTCGCGCTGCTGTGGCTGTTCGACCGCTCGATCCTCAGCCTGTTCCTGAGCAGCGACAGCGCGGCAATCAATATCGCAGCCCACATCAACACGGTGGCGTCGTGGTCGTTCATCCTGTTCGGCATCACCATCGTGCTGTTCGCCACCGTGCGCGCCACAGGGGCAGTGATGCCGCCGCTCATCATCCTGGTGATCTCGGTGCTGGTCGTGCGCACCGGCTTTGCCTATTTCATGCGCGGCGTATTGGGCGTCGAGGCGCTGTGGTGGAGTTTTCCGGCCGGTTCGATCACGTCGCTGGTGCTGGCCGCGGCCTATTACCGCTTCGGCCACTGGCGCACCATGCACATGATAGAGGACAGGCCGGCCGCCGGCGAGCCGCCAGACACCGGGCTTGGCGTGCCGCGTGGGCGCGCCAACATGGCGCCGGAAACGCCGAACGGTTGAGAACCGACCTCGAGGCCTTCCCCGATGCCGTTCGGCTCATCTAGACTGGCAACGTAACGGCAGGGGGCTCCATGGGCAAAGGCAGGGTCGAGGCATTCACCGACGGCGTGGTGGCCATCATCATCACCATCATGGTGCTGGACCTGAAAGTGCCGGAGGGCGAGGATTTTTCGGCACTGCTGCCGCAATGGCCGATCTTCCTATGTTATGTGCTCTCGTTCATCAATGTCGGCATCTACTGGAACAACCTGCACAACATGTTCCACACCGTTCAACGGGTCGACGGTCGCGTCCTTTGGGCCAACCTGCATCTGTTGTTCTGGCTGTCCTTGATGCCGGTAACGACCGCTTTCATGGGCGAGAACCATTTCGCCACGGTTCCGGTCGCGGTCTATGGCGTCGACCTCGCGCTTTGCGCGACGGCCTATGCCATCCTGGTCACCGCGCTGCATCGCCTGCATGGCCAGGACACCGCCTTTGCCAAGGCAGTTGGCAGTGACCGCAAGGGCCGGCTTTCGCTCGTCGCCTATATAGCGGCAATCGCGCTGACCTTCCTCAATCGCTGGATTGGTGTCGGTATCTATGTGGCTGTCGCTCTGGTCTGGCTGATCCCCGACACCCGCTTTTCGCGTGTTCTCGAAAAGTAGCTCATTCGTCCGGTGCAATTCCCAAGGGAAAGCGCTTTGCGCCTTTCCCGGGAAAACCGCTTCACACTTTTCCTGAATTGCTTTGATCGCGTATCGCTTTCAGCTTTTCCGCCACCGAAGCGGCAAGGTCGGCGTAGCGTTCTTCCAGCCGTTCGGCTGTCTTGATGATCGGGAAATCATGGCCGAACTTCTCCAGCGCCATGCGCAGTTTCTCGACGAACTCGGCCTGTTTTTCCAGCGCGGAGAACAGCGTCTTGACCTGGGCTTCACTGATATCGGGGTTGGCCAGCATCTGCGGCACCTCGCGCCCCATCTGGTCGCCGGTGGCGGTCTGCTCCTTCAAAATTGCAACCCAGTCCGTCAATCGAAAATCTCCATTTGCCCGGGCAAAAGTCACCTTTTGCCCCAGGCTAAAATCTCTTCTGCCTTTGGCAAAAACCTCTTTTGCCAAAGGCAACATGCGCAGTCGCGGCCCGATGGGTCAACCCGAACGCGTGCTGACGCGGACTTGCGCAAGCCAGTTCCAGCGCTAAGTTCGGCGCCATCGAGAAAAGGATCCCGCTGCTCATGATCACCGACGCCGAAATTCAGACCGCCCTGCCCGCGCTTATTAAGGGCAGCACCGCCGTCATCACCGGCGCCGCCAGCGGCATTGGTTTGGCGGCAGCCAAGCGGCTTGCGTTGATGGGCATGAAGATCGTGCTCGCCGACATTGGCGGCGCCCGCCTTGACGATGCCTCCCGCGCCGTCTCGGCCATTGCCGGCGACGATGCCGTTCTTGCCGTTGCCTCGGATGTGTCGAAGGCCGACGAGGTCGATCGTCTCGCCGATCGGGCATTCGGCGCCTTCGGCGAGGTCTCGCTCTTGATGAACAACGCCGGCGTCGGCGACAACCCCGGCAAGCCCTGGGAAAACCGTGACGCCTGGAAGCGGCTGCTCGACATCAATTTCTGGGGTGTCGCGCATGGCGTCGAAGCCTTCGCGCCACGCATGCTGGCGTCGGCGAAGCCGGGCCTGATCGTCAACACCGGTTCCAAGCAAGGCATCACCACACCGCCCGGCAATCTTGCCTACAATGTCTCCAAGGCCGGAGTTAAGACATTCACCGAGGGCCTGGCGCATGCACTGCGCAACGAGCCCGGCGCCCACCTGTCGGCACATCTGCTCATCCCCGGCTTCACCTATACCGGTCTCACCGAAGGCGCGACCGAGAAACCCGCCGGCGCCTGGACCGGCGAACAGGTCGTTGATTTCATGCTGGAATCGCTGGTCAGGGGCGACTTCTACATCCTGTGCCCGGACAATGACGTGGCGCGGCCGCTGGACGAGAAACGCATGGCCTGGGCGATCGGCGACATCATCGCAAACCGTCCCGCTCTGTCGCGCTGGCATCCAGACTACAAGGAACCTTTCGCGGCCTTCATAGGACAGTGAGCATCATCTCGAAAACTTCGAGCCTGCCTCGAGGATAGGAACGGGTTTTCGAACCAGGTCATGCTCAAACAAGAACAGGCATGACCCTGAGGTTGATTTATCGTTCAATCTGAGGCGCTTACGCGGCGTTCTTTTTTGGCGGACGCTTCTGCGCCACGACCTTTTTCGCGGCCATGGTGGCGATCTTCTCATCATGCCGCTGGTCATGCCGCTTCGCCGCCCGCTCGCACTTGTCGCGGATTTCCTCGACCTCGGACTCTGTCAGGTGCTCGATGCCGATGAAATGGTTGTGGCCCTCGCTGACCCGGATCAGTTCATCGAGCTTGGCCTGGATCGCGGCGCCGTCGCGGTTCTGGGTGTTCTGGATGAGGAACACCATCAGGAAAGTGATGATGGTCGTGCCGGTGTTGATCACCAGTTGCCAGGTGTCGGAGAAGGAGAAGAGCGGCCCGCTCACCGCCCAGACGACGACGATCAGACAGCAGGCGGCAAATGTCAGCGGCAGGCCGGTTATATGGGCCACCCAGTTGGCGATCCTGGTGAAAACCTTTTCCATCTGTCGAGATCCTCAATGGCTGCCGCGATGAGAAACAAACAGCACCCATTCCAGGTTCCCGCCGGCAACAAATTCATCAGGCGCAATTGAATACACGCAGAACGCGTATCTGACAGAAAACACACCTTATCGGTTTAATGGCATGGTAACCGTGCAGGCAAGAGAGCCTGTTCCTTCCGCTTCACAGCGGTTTACCTCCAGCCCCTTCCGCTGCGCCACCCCCGCATGGCGGAAGGGGTTTCAGTCCGGAGTGCGCGGAGCATGGTTTCCCGAAAGCGCCGACCGGCACACAGACAGACGGTCGCTCCACTTTCCCGCAGCTTGCTCGCCAGCGCAGCTCTCGGCCTGCTGATGTCCTGCGCGGCGGTAACGGCCAGGGCCGAGTCCACGACCGTACCGGCAGCCGAGCCGACAACCGACCCGGCGGCGGCACCCTCGACCGATCCCACGATCACCGGCAGTCTCGAACGGCACTTCACCAACAACGCGCTGGACAGCGACCGCAATGTCTCTGACTGGTACTCGCAGCTGCGCGGCACGCTGCAAAAGCAGTGGGGCGACAACGACGCCTACGCGAAGGTCAATGCGGACTTCCAGGTCTCGCATTACGACAAGACCTCGATCGAAGATGACCGCACAATGGGAGTGTCGGGCGAGGCGTTCCGCCGGCTGGCGCCGGGTCTCGAACTGAAGGGAACGCTGAGCTACCGCGTCTCCAGCACCGGCGACAATCTGGACATAGGTCCGCTGACGCTGGGAACACGCGAGGCCAAGCAGGTCTTCGCCGCCCAGACGCAGCTCGGCATCGACCTCGGCAATGCGACATCGCTGATTCTCGAAGCCGCCGACAGCTTCGAGAAGCTCGGCGCGACGCATTTCCAGGATGACCTGATCCTGCCGGCGAAGCTGCACGCCAACCGCAACCTCTTCCAACTCGCGTCGAGGATCACCCACACTGTCGGCCAGTTCGCCTTTGGCGCATCCGCATCGGCGCTTTTCGCCAGCGTCGAACAGATCGGCTTTCCGCCGCTGTTCCTGTCGTTCAACGCCTATACACTGCGCGCCGAAGCCGCCTACAAGGCCGCTGACGGCTCGACGCTCGGCGTAGCGCTGGGCGCGGAGTTCCTGCGCGGTGCCAACGACATCTACCAGCGCTGGCGCCCGACCTGGCAGGTCACCTTCAGCAAACCCCTGCCGCGCGGCTTCGAATTGCGCGGCACCTATTTCGGCCGCTACGAGACGTCCAACACCGACGACCCGCTGGCCTCATGGCTGCAGCGCGCGGAGCTGGAACTCGGCATGAAGGTGCGCGAGAACCTGGGCGTCGCATCCGGCATCTTCTATGAGATCAAGGACAATCTGCTCTACGAGAACCAGGAGCGCCGTGACGGCATTTATGCCGAGGCGACATATGACGGGACCAAGTCGCTGAGCTTCGTGTTTCGGGTCGACGTTTCCCGCACAATCAAGACGGTGATCGACGACCGCGAGCACACCGTTGATGCATTCGTCGCGGTGCGCGCCAAGATCTGACATCGTCCTGCGCGCAAAACCGGATTTTTGGCCGGATTTCTGGCTTGTTTTCTTCTCGGGAACAAACCAGCGAGGCAGGAGGGTGTACGAGACCCTCCTGCCCCCGACAGGGGATTACCCCTGACTTTACTGCTTAGTGATGGCCGCCCAGCTTGTAGCTGTTGCCGCCCAGGACGTTGACGCCGATACCGGAGAGAACGCCGGTAAGGACGTTGGTCTTGTTGCCGTCGAGAATGCCCGAAACGACATTGCCGCTCAGGATGTTGTTGCCATTCAGGACTCCATTCAATGCGTTCACCTGGCCGAGGCCGATGGACGGCGACACGTTGATCAGGCTACCACCACCTCCCCAGCCGCCGGCATAGGCGCCGACAGTCGAGAAAGAAACCATTGCAGCGGTGAGTACAAGTGCGAACTTCTTCATGACTTCTCTCCATTGTTGCTTACAGTGTTTCCTTCGACTTCTTACGACTTACCCCTATGTCGATTAGTGCATTTCGCGAAAAGTCTTGCAACCATGGAGTGCTTAATTTGGTCGTTGCAATCCGTTTTCCAATTTTTAACTTTAATATTTTACGTTAAGAAAATTGGTTACCGTCAGAGCCTCTCCCCCAACGGAATGCGCGCCGCTTCGAACGACGGGAAGCGAGTGGAACGAGTGTGGATGCTGGCTTAAACGGCGTCGTTTTCCCAGCGATCGAGGAAGGCCTCGATCGGCATTGCCTGGATGTCGGGAACCGCCCTGGCGAGTTTTTCGACCGGCCAGTCCCACCAGGCGAGCGCTTCGATCCGCGCCGCGATGTCAGGCGCAAACCGAGGCCTGAGCGGCTTTGCCGGCACGCCGACGACGATCGTGTAGGATGGTACATCCTGCGTCACAACCGCGTTGGCGCCGATGACCGCACCATTGCCGATCGTGATGCCAGGCATGATCACCGCGCCATGGCCGACCCAGACGTCATGGCCGATGGTCACGGCGTTCGACTGCCGCCGTTCGCGGAATGCCGCATCGACACCCAGCCAGCGAAAATACTCGTTCGGCCGATAGCTGACCTTGTGTTGGGTCAGCCTTTCGATCGGATGCTCCAGCGCATTGATGCGGCTGTTGGCGGCGATCGAGCAGAATTTGCCGATGCTCGTATAGATCGCCTCTGAATGGCGCTCGAAATAGGAGAAGTCGCCGACGCTCACCTCGCGCAACACCACCCGCTCGCCGATCGAGGCGTAGCGGCCGAGCTTGCACGCTTTCAGCTCCGCGGTCGGATGGATGCGCGGCTCGGGATCTTTCAGGACGAGGTTTTCGGAACGGTCCATGCGGGCGGCTTTACCCCCGAGCGATTGGTCCCGCAAGCGGGACCAATCGTCCGTCAGCTCCGTTCCGGGAAAGAGTCGACCCGCTTATTTCGGCTTGCCCTTGCTCCACACCACGTTCTGGCCGTAGAGCGGCACTGTCGTGACCGACATCTTGGCCGAGCCGTTCTGCACCTGGCGTGAGTGCGAGAGATAGATCAGCGTTTCGTTGGTCTTGTCGTAGATGCGGTTCACCACCTGCTTTTTCCAGATCAGGCTGATGCCTTGCTTGAACACTTCCTCGCCGCCCTCGCTCATGTCGATGTCGCCGATGGTGATCGGGCCGGTCTGACGGCAGGAGATCGAGGAATCGGAGGGATCCTCGAACCAGTTGCCCTTGTGCAGGCGATCGATGACGCTGCGGTCGAAATAGGAGACATGGCAGGTCACGCCATCCACCTTCGGATCCTTGATCGCTTCGACGATGATGTCATTGCCGACCCAGTCGACGCCAACCTTGCCGACTTCCTCGGCAACCGCGCCACCGGCGCCAAGCACAACGCACGCGGCCAACGCGCCACCCATAAATTTCAGCAAAGGAGCCTCCTGCGGTTCGAGTTGCCGGTCTCAGGTGGGACGAATTGCCCGGCTTTGCAAGCAGATGCGTCAACACCACCGCGGTTGCGGCAACGCGGCACTTTGCCTGCGCAGGGTCGAACCGCTAAGAGTGTCGCTCCGGCGCGGCATCGAGCCGGCGCGATGATTTCTGCAGACGGACCTTTCTGATGATGCGTTCTATCCTGGTCGGCATTCTCGTTTTGATGGTGGCCGGCATCGGCTGGCTGACCTTTGACTTCTATCGCGGCCATTATGGCGGCGAACCGTTCGGCGCGCCCTTCACCCTCGTCGACCAGAAAGGCGCACCGATCACCGAAGCCGCCTTCAGGGGACAGCCCAGCGTCGTCTTCTTCGGCTTCACCCATTGCCCCGAAGTCTGCCCGACCACGCTGTTCGAGCTCTCCGGCTGGCTGAAGACGCTCGGCGACGACGGCAAGACCTTGCACGCCTATTTCGTCTCCGTTGACCCGGAGCGCGACACGCCGGCGGTGATGAACACCTATGTCAGCAATTTTTCCGACCGCATCACCGGCATTACGGGTGACCCGGACAAGGTCCACGCCATGGCCAAGGCGTTCGGCATCTACTGGAAGAAGGTCGACACCGGCGACGGCGACTACACGATGGACCACACCGCCTCGGTGCTGCTGCTCAATGGCAAGGGCGACTTTGCCGGCACGATCGCCTATGGCGAAAGCGCGGATACGGCGGTCGCCAAACTGAAGCGGTTGGCAAAAGGCGAGAGCGGAAATGTGAAAACGCCTTGGTGGAAGAGGTGGTCCTGAGACACCTCATGCCCAGACAAGGCCGCATCGCATGACCCAGACCAGGCTCTATTTCACCACGGGAAAGACCGAGGCTGAGCGCGTCTTCGCAGCGCTGGAAACGGCCTTCGAGGATGAAGGCCTGCCGATCGCCGTGATCGAGGTCGACGAGGACCAGGATATCCACGAAGTCTCGCTTTACACCGACGGCGACGTCGATGCCGTCGAGGCGCGGATGAAGGACATTCTCGCCGGCCTCGCGTTGGCGAAGCCGATCGGGCGCGAGGCACTGCCTGACATCGACTGGGTGGTGCACTCGCTGGAAGGGTTGAAGCCGGTGCGCGCCGGCCGCTTCTTCGTCCATGGCGGACATGACCGCAGGAAGCGCCACAGCGGCGAACTCGCCATTGAGATCGAGGCTGGCCTTGCCTTCGGCACCGGCCATCACGGCACCACATCAGGCTGCCTGGAAATGCTGGAGAAAGTGGTGCGGCGCGAGCATCCGCGCAATGCGCTCGACCTCGGCACCGGCAGCGCCGTGCTGGCGATCGCCGTTGCCAAACTCGCGCGTATCCCGGTGCTCGCCACCGACATCGATCCGGTGGCGGTGCGGGTCGCTGCCGCCAATGCGCGGCTCAACCACGTCAAGGCGCTGATCGAAACAGTGACAGCGCCGGGCTTCCACCACCCGATCTTCGGTAAGCGCGCGCCCTTCGATCTCATCGTCGCCAACATATTGGCGCGGCCGCTGATGCGGCTGGCGCCGCAAATGGCCGGGCATATCGCGCTTGGCGGCTCGATCGTGCTGTCAGGCATTCTCGAGCGCCAGCGTGACGCCGTCATCTCGGCCTATGTCGGCCAGAATTTTCGGCACGTGCGCACTCTGCACCGCGAGGGCTGGGTGACGATCCACCTCAAGCACTGAGACCGGCAAGGCAACTGCCGATCCTCGCCTGTCCAATTCCTAGAATTTGATGCCCAGATTGGCCTTGAAGCCGTTGTCGAAGGCCAAACTTTCCGGCATAGGACAGGCCAAGCGTGGCGTTCCGCGCCAGCTGCACGTCGAAGCCGGCTTCGACAAGCATGGCGTCGCTGAGAGAAGTCGAAAACGTCCCTTCACGTGACTGCTGGACCAAGCTCAGTTGGTTGTCAGTCAAGTGACGCTGTAGCAGGTTGCGCCGGCTGGAAATCGATTCCGATTTTCGAGCCCATACGCTACGGTCGCGCGACGACAAGGAGGCCCATCATGTTCCAGACCTTCGATTCCGCCGGCGACCCGGCTGTCGGCAAGCCACGTGTGGCGCTGTTACGCCAATGGCTGGCCGCCAATGGCCTCGATGGTTTCATCGTTCCGCGCGCCGACGAACACCAGGGCGAATATGTCGCCGACCGTTCGGCACGGCTGAAATGGCTGACCGGCTTCAGCGGTTCGGCCGGTGTCGCCATCGTGCTGCGCGACCGCGCCTTCGTCTTTGTCGACGGGCGCTACACGCTGCAGGTGCGGGGCGAGGTCGATCTCGACATCTTTTCGATCGAAAGCCTGGTCGACAACCCGCCCGCTGTCTGGCTGAAAGACAATATCGGCAAGGGCGCGCGGCTCGGCTTCGATCCCTGGCTGCACACGCTCAGCGAGGTCAAGGCGCTGCAGGCCGCGGCCGACAAGACCGGCGCCGTGCTGGTGCCACTCGACAGGAATCCGATCGACATCATCTGGAAGGATCAACCGGAGGCGCCGGTGGCCCCGGTCGAACTGCACCCGATCGGCTTTGCGGGCGAGCTCGCCAAGGACAAGCTGGCCCGGCTGGCGGCAGCGATCGGCAAGGACGGCGCCACTCATGCGGTGCTGACCGACCCCTCCTCCATCGCCTGGGCCTTCAACATCCGTGGCGGCGACGTGCCGCACACGCCGCTGGCGCTTGGCTTTGCCATCCTCGCCGCCGATGGATCGCACCAGCTGTTCATGGACAAGCGCAAATTCTCGCGCCAGGTCGCGGCCTATCTCACCCAGCTTGCCGATCTGCACGAGCCCGGCGAATTCGAGGCGGCGATCGTAGCCCTCGCCAAGAGCGGCGCGAAGATCGCGCTCGACCCGGTGCTGGCGGCCGACAGGCTGCGCATGCTGGTCGAGGACAATGGCGGCACGTTGATTGCCGCGCCAGATCCTGCCCGCATCCCGCGCGCCACCAAGAACCAGGCCGAAATCAACGGCTCGCGCGCCGCGCATCGCCGGGACGGTGCGGCGGTGGCCAAGCTTTTGTGCTGGCTGGAGCGCCAGAAACCCGGCTCGCTCGACGAGATCGCGGTCGTCACCAGGCTGGAAGAGAGCCGCCGGCAGACCGGCGAGGAAACGCAGATGCCGCTGCGCGACGTCTCCTTCGACACCATTTCCGGCGCCGGCCCGAACGGTGCCATCATGCATTACCGCGTGTCGCGCGCCACCAGCCGCAAGCTGCAGGCCGGCGAGCTGTTCCTACTCGATTCCGGCGCGCAGTATCAGGACGGCACCACCGACATCACCCGCACCGTGCCGATCGGAGAGCCGACACAGGAGATGCGCGAGCGCTTCACGCTGGTGCTGAAAGGCATGATCGGCATTTCGACGCTGCGCTTTCCCGCCGGCACGCGCGGCTCGGAGATCGACGCCGTCGCCCGCATGGCGCTGTGGAAGCATGGCTGCGACTTCGCCCATGGCACCGGCCATGGTGTCGGCTCCTATCTCGCCGTGCATGAAGGCCCACAGCGCATCGCCCGCACCGGTACCGAAAAGCTGCTCGAAGGCATGATGCTGTCCAACGAGCCGGGCTATTACAAGGAAGGTTCTTATGGCATCCGCATCGAGAACCTCATCCTGGTGACGCCGGCCGGACATATCGAAGGCGGCGACATCGCCATGCATGCATTCGAGACGCTGACGCTGGCGCCGATTGACGTCAGGCTGGTGCGCACCGACCTCTTGAACCGAGATGAATTGCAGTGGCTCGACCAATACCATGCAAGGGTACTGGCCGAGATCGGACCGATGCTTGATGGCGAAACGCTGGCCTGGCTGGAAAAGGCGACGGCGCCATTGCCTCACGACTCGAAGATTTGAAGTGAGCCTCTTTCTCCCCGTCACTATACGGGGAGAAATGCCCGGCAGGGCAATGGGGGGCGGCGCCAACGTTCGAAACGATCGCGCCGGAAAAACTTACCCCACGAACTGCCGCGCAAGGATCAACACCGCTGCTCCGGCCAAGAACATCGCCATCAGCCCGCCACGCAGCGACACCACCGCAGTCACCACCAGCGCCGCCCATTCCGCCGGCCCGGCATTGAGCAGTTCCGGCGCCACCAGCGTCGTCAGCACGGCCGCTGGCACGGCGTTGAGGCCGGCCTCGACGCGCGGATGGATGTTGTCGAAGCGCGAGATCACCAGGTGTCCGCCGATGCGTGTCAGATAGGTGGCGATCGCGCCAGCGATGATGATCCAGAATGTCGTGCTCATGGCCTTGTCTCCACGCCGCTATGATGCGGCGGCAGGATGACGGCGAGCAGCACGCCGGCGATGGCGCCGATCGAGACATGCCAGGGCGAACCCACCGTCTTGTAGGCGACGATGGAGACAGCGGCGCTGGCAAGCACCACCGGCAGCCACAGCGGCCGCTTGCGGAAGCCAAGCACCAGGCCAAGAAAATAGATCGGCAGCAGGAAATCGATGCCCAGCGCGTGCGTGTCGGGGATGAGCTTGCCGAACACCGCGCCAAGCGCGCTTTCGATCACCCAGAATATGTAGACCGGCAGGCCGAGCCCCAGATACCAAGCGAAGCCGACGGTCTGGCCGGTGTTCGCCCTCGCCTCTGCAACCGCGAATTGCGGATCGGTGAGGATGAAGTAGCCAAGCGCCTGCTGGATGACAGGCCAATGCGCGATGCGCCGGCCGATGCCGGCGGAATAGAGCACATGGCGGAAATTGACGGCGAAGATCGACAGCACGATCAGCCAGGGCGCGACATGCTGGCCGAACAGCTGGATGCCGACCATCTGGCTGGCGCCGCCATAGATCAGAGCGCTCATCAGGAAGGCTTCGAGGACCGAGAAGCCATTGTCGACGGCAAGCGCGCCGAACAGCACCGCGAACGGCGCCGACGCCACCACGACAGGCATGGAGAGCCGCACACCCTGCCAGAAATCGCTGGCCAAAGAATTTTCGGTCAAGGTCTCAGCAGACATATCCCGTTCCCAAGTTGCGCTGTTATGTAGGGGCGAGCGGTTGGAAAGTCAGACGAATTCGCTTGAGCCAACAAATCAACGAAACTGATGTCTTGGGGCACGAAAGCACAGAGAGGTTGCAGATGATCGTTTACGATTTCACCGGCAGGCACGCGGTCGTCGCCGGCGCGGGCGGCGGCATGGGCGAAGCAATCGCGCTCGCGCTGCTCGAAGCCGGCGCGTCGGTTACCGCTATCGACGTCAAGGCGGTTCCGGCTTCGCTCTCAAAATTCGGAGACAGGCTCACCTTTGCACAGGGCGATCTCACCGACGCTGCCTTTGTCGAGCAGGTCGTGAGCACGGCGGGCCGCGAACGCGGCGGCATCGATTATCTCGCCAATGTCGCCGGCGTGCTCTGGTTCGGCCGCGACAGATCGGCACTGGAAATGGACCTTGATGTCTGGGACCAGGTCTTCAACATCAATCTGAAATCCTTCGTGCACACGGCGCGCTCCGTCGTTCCCGTCATGCGCGCGGGCGGACGCGGCGGGGCCATGGTGCATTTCTCGACGATCCAGTGGTACCGGGGTGATCCGAAACCGCAGGACGCCTACCAGGCATCCAAGGCCGGCGTCTGCGCGCTTTCAAAGTCGCTGGCGATGCAGCTTGCGAGCGAGGGCATCCGTTCGAATGCGATCTGTCCGGGCATGGCGCTTACCCCCTTGCAGGCCCGCTGGGACACCGAGGAGAAGCGCGCCGCCGTCGCCGACTACACGCCACTCGGCCGCATCGGCACGCCGCAGGACATGGCCAACGCCGCGCTCTTCCTGCTCTCCGACGCAGCAAGCTACATCACCGGGATTGAACTGGCCGTCGATGGTGGTCTTCTGATGCGGATGTAGCCGTCATACCCAACGGACCGGAAAACTAACTGCCCGGCACCTTGCCCTCGATCGCCCTGCCCCAATCGAGCAGCGGCTTGGCGCGCAAGGTGAAATCGACGAGTTCCTCGACCAGCGCCGCGTCATGGATGCCAGCCGGATCGATGACGTGGCGAACGACAAAATGCCGGTTGCGGATGGCAGCGACAAGGTCCTCGTCCGTGACATGCTCGAAGCCGCGCGGCGTGCGTTTCATGGCGTCTTCGGCATCGAGCTCGAGGCCGTTCTTCCTCAACGCCTTCACCATGGCGCGGAACCTGGCGGGCCACGTCTCGATGGCCCGCCGCATCGCCAGCAGCAGTGCTGCTTCCGGCTGCCACCAGGCGACGCCGGCAAAGCATCCCTCAAGCCCGATATGAATGTAGAACACGCCCTGCACGGCCTTGCTGCCATCGGGCGACAGGATAGCCGAGACATGCCTGTTATAGGGCCGCTTGTCCTTGGCGAAGCGCACATCGCGATTGATGCGGAACAGCGACTTCCTGCGGTCACCGCGCAGGCCGAGCCCCGCTTCCGCAAAACGCTGTGTCAGCGTGTCAACGAGATCGCCCAAGGGATCGCGTAATTCCTGTTCGAACAGATCGCGATTCTCCAAAAACCACTCCCGGCTCTGGTGGAAATCCAGCGCCTTCAGGAATGGAAGGGCTTTTTGGCCGAAGCCAGTGAACGCGCCGTCCATCACGCCTTGCCGACCCGCTGCAGCCAGGTGTCCTCGTCAATGACTTCGACGCCGAGTTCGCTGGCGAGCTTGAGCTTGGAGCCGGCACCTGGCCCGGCGACGAGCAGGTCGGTCTTGGCCGAAACCGAACCGGCCACCTTGGCGCCGAGACGCTCGGCCATCGCCTTGGCTTCGGAACGTGTCATCTTTTCCAGCGAACCAGTGAAGACGATGGTCTTGCCGGCGACATCGCTGTCGGCAGAGACGGTGACGATATACGGCTTCGGTTTGACCTCTCCGAGCAGCTTGTCGAGCACGTCGTCATTGCGTTCATTGCCGAAGAAATCGCGCAGCGCATCGATCACCGTGTCGCCAATGCCGTTGACCGACGGAAAGACGGTGTGCGGATCTTCCGCTGCCGCTGTCTCCTTGCCGACACGGATCAGCTCCTCGATGGTCGAGAAGGTCTTGGCAAGCACCGCAGCCGTCGTCTCGCCGATATGGCGGATGCCGAGCGCGAAGATGAACCGATCAAGTTCCGGCTCACGGCGCGAATCGATCGCCGAAAACAGCTTGTCGAGGCCTTCATAGTTGCGGTCCTCGACGCTGCGCACATTCTTGCGCGTCTTGCCCGATGCCGCCTCGCGCTGCCTGGCCTGCTCCTCGCGCCGCTCGGCAAGTGCCTTGGTGACGGCGGGACGACGGTCCCTGAGCGTAAAAATATCGGCGGCTGTGTTGATCAGTCCGGCATTGAAGAAGGTGTCGATGTTTTCCGCGCCCAGGCCCTCGATATCCAACGCGCCGCGCGAAACGAAATGGCGCAATCTTTCCACGGCCTGCGCGGCACAGATCAGCTCGCCGGTGCAGCGCCGGCGGGAATCTTCCTTGCCGGTCTTTTCGTTGATCTCGCGCGTCGCCGGCGAGCCGCAGACCGGACAAATGTGCGGGAATTCGTAAGGGACGGCACTGGCCGGACGCTTGTCGATGACGACGCTGACGATCTGCGGAATGACATCGCCAGCCCGCTGGATCACCACCGTATCGCCGATGCGCACATCGATGCCGTCACGGATCGGCAGGCCGTTGCTGTCAAAACCCTTGATGTAGTCTTCATTGTGCAGCGTGACATTCTCGACCACCACCCCGCCGACGGTGACAGGCGCCAGCCGCGCGACCGGCGCCAGCGTGCCGGTGCGGCCGACCTGGATGTCGATCTTCTCGACCGTCGTCATTGCCTGCTCGGCCGGGAATTTATGCGCGACCGCCCAGCGCGGTTCGCCGGTGACGAAACCCCAGCGGCGCTGCAGCTCCAACTGGTCGACCTTGTAGACGACGCCGTCTATGTCATAGCCGAGCGAGGAGCGCTGCTCCTCGATCAGATGGTAGTGCGCGACCAGTTCCTCGACTGACTTCGCCCGCACCATCAAGGGGCTGATCTTGAACCCCCAATCGGCAAATTTTTGCACGGATTCATACTGGGTCGGCGCTGGATCCGATGTCGTGAAGCCCCAGGCATAGGCGAAGAATTTGAGGTTGCGGCTGGCGGTGACGGAGGCGTCCTTCTGGCGCAACGACCCCGCCGCCGTGTTGCGCGGATTGACGTAATCCTGGCCGCCGGCCGCGGCCGAGCGCTGCTTCAGCGCCTCGAACTCGGCATAGGTCATATAGACCTCGCCGCGGATCTCGATGGTCTCGGGCCAGCCCGAGCCTTTCAGCTTCGCGGGAATATCGGCAATCGTCCTGAGATTGGCGGTGATATCCTCGCCCACAGTGCCGTCGCCGCGCGTCGCGCCCTGCACGAACACGCCCTTCTCGTAACGCAGCGAAGCCGACAGCCCGTCGATCTTCGGTTCGGCCGTGAAGGCGATGTCGAGGTCCTTGTCGCGGTCGAAGAACCGCTTGCCGCGCTCGATGAAGTCGGTGACATCCTCGTCGGTATAGGCCTTGGCGAGGCTGAGCATCGGCACGGCATGGCGCACTTTGGCAAAACCTTCCGCCGGCGCGGCACCCACCCTGCGCGACGGCGAATCCTCGCGCACCAGGCCGGGAAAGCGCTCCTCTATGGCGAGGTTGCGGCGCCGCAGCGCGTCATATTCGGCGTCGGTGATCGTGGGCGCGTCCTCGGCATGATAGCGCACATCATGGCCGGCAATCTCTTCGGCCAGCCGCTTCAACTCGGCTTCGGCTTCGCTTTCGCTGAGCGCATCGACTGGTTTTTCGGCCATGCTTTTTGTCCCCGAACGGTGGCGCGTCACAATAGATCAGGATTCTCCCGCAAGGGAGAGCGGCCTTGGGAAAATCATTCCCGAACAGCAACATGGAGCCATATCCTGACTCGATCGATGACACAGGCTGTTCTTATGCCGCGTTTGTATTTTCGCGCAACAAACGCTCGGCGGCCGCGCGCGCCTCGTCGGTGATGGTGGCGCCGGCCAGCATGCGGGCGATCTCTTCCTGCCTAGCCGTCCTGTCCATCTCGGCAATGCCGGTCGCCACACGGTCGGTACCGCCCGATTTGGAGATCAGGAAATGCGTCGCCGCGCGCGCCGCCACTTGCGGCGCATGGGTAACCGAGAGCACCTGCACGCGCTTCGACAGCCGCGCCAGCCTTTGGCCGATGGCGTCCGCCACGGCGCCACCCACACCGGTGTCGATTTCGTCGAAGACCAGCGTCGGCGCCGAGCCGCGGTCAGCCAGCGCCACCTTCAGCGCCAGCAGGAAGCGCGACAGCTCACCGCCGGATGCAACCTTCATCATCGGTCCGGGCCGTGTGCCGGGGTTGGTGCGCACCCAGAACTCGATCTGGTCGATGCCCTCTTCCATGCGGTTTTCGGCCTCGCTCTTCATCTCGACGATGAAGGCGGCGCGTTCGAGCTTCAGCGCCGGCAGTTCGGCCATGACTGCCTTGGTCAGGCCGGCCGCCGCCGCATGGCGAAGCGAGGACAGCTGCACGGCGCCGCTATCATAGGCCTCGCGCGCGGCGATGGCCTGCTTTTCCAGCCCATGCAGGCGCCCCTCGCCGGCATCGAGATCGGCGAGATCGGCAACCATCGTGTCGCGCAGTTGCGCCAGATCATCGACGGCGACACTATGCTTGCGTGACGCAGCGCGCAGCGAAAACAGCCGCTCTTCGGCTTTCTCCAGCCGCTGCGGATCATATTCGGTGGCGCGAAGTGCTGCCTCGACGCCCGACTGTGCCGCGTCGAGCGACAGCATCGCTTCGTCAAGCGACTTGACCACGTCCTCGAGCAGGCCCGGCGCCTCCGTCGCCTTGCGCTGCAGGCGCCTCAGCAAGCTGGCCAGTTGCGGCAAGGGTGATGACGGGCCGGACAGCACATCCTGCGCATCATGGATTTCGGAAGCGATCTTTTCGGCGCGCATCATGTGGGCGCGCAGTTCGGCCAGTTCCGTTTCCTCGCCGGGCTGGGGATCGAGTTTGGTCAGTTCGGTGACCGCGGCGCGCAGATAATCGGCCTCGCGCGCGGCCGCTGCCACCTTGGCGCGGTGGCGCGTCAGCTCCTGCTCGCAGGCGCGCCAGTGCCGCCATGCTTCGCCCGTCGAGCGGACGGCGCCGAGATGGCCCCCAAAAGCATCGAGCACGTCGCGGTGAGCACCGGGATCGACCAAAGCGCGCTCATCATGCTGGCCATGAATCTCGACCAGCGCGTGACCGACATCGCGCATCAGGGTGACGCTGGATGGCTGGTCGTTGACGAACACGCGGGTGCGGCCATCCGCGGTCTGCACGCGGCGCAGGATGATGTCGCCGTCATCCTCGATGGCGTTTTCAGCGAGCAGCGCGCGCACCGGATGATTGCGCGGCACATCGAACACGGCAATCACCTGGCCCTGTGCCGCGCCATGGCGTACCAGCGAAGCGTCGCCGCGCGCGCCTAGCGCCAGCGACAGGGCATCGAGCAGGATGGATTTGCCGGCGCCGGTTTCGCCGGTCAGCACGGAAAGGCCCGGCTGGAAGTCGATATCCAGCTTCTCGATCAGGACGATATCGCGGATCGACAGTCTGGAAAGCATCAGAACCCGGACCTCAAGCAATTCCAGGAAAAGTGCGTAACGGTTTTCCCCCGGGAATTGCGTAGAACAAAGAGATAGGACGGTTCAGCGCTTCAATCAAACCACTGAACCGCCGTAGAGCGGCACGCGACCGATCGGAGTCGCAGCGCCGCACTATCTTTTTGTTTCAGCATCGGATCAATCCGAAAAAGCGCGCCATGCGCGCTTCAGCCCGACATCAGGCGCCGGTGATCAGCTTGCCGGCCTTGGATATCCACGAACCGGCATTCTCGCGCGGCGCCAGCCCGTTGCTTTGCAGCAGCTTGTAGGAATCCTTGTACCATGGGCTGTCGGGATAGTTGGTGCCAAGCACGGCCGCGGCCGTCTGCGCCTCCGAGGTCAGCCCCAGCGCGTAATAACTTTCGGTGAGGCGGGCCAGTGCTTCCTCGACATGGCGGGTGTTGGAATAATCCTCCACCACGGTGCGGAAGCGCTTGACGGCGGCAATGTACTCGCGACGCTCCAGATAATAGCGGCCGATCTGCATTTCCTTGCCGGCGAGCTGGTCGTTGGCGAAGCGGATCTTCTCCTTGGCGTCGTCGACATATTCCGACGTCGGCCAGCGCGTAACCAGTTCCTGCATCGTCTGCACGGTCTGGCGTGCTTCCTTCTGATCCTGCGTCACGTCCTTGATCTGCTTGTAGTAGCTCAGGCCGATAATGTACTGGGCATAGGGCGCGTCGTCCGTCGACGGATAAAGCGCCAGATAGCGCTTGGCCGCCGAGATCGCATCGTCGTAGCTGCCCTTCCGGTAGTCGGTGAATGCGCCCATCACCATCGATTTACGCGCCCATTCCGAATAGGGGTGCTGGCGGTCAACGGCATCGAACTTCTTGCTCGCTTCGTCGAGGCGCCCGGCGTTCAGATTGGCCAGGCCCTGATTGTAGAGCACGTCGCCCGGCTCCGTCTGGTCGACATACTTCGACAGGTCGATGTCTTTCTCCGGCGACGACATGCAAGCAGAAAGGAAGAGCGAAGGAACAACCAACGACAGCGCCAGGAGAACGGACCGCTGGGGCGCCTTCGATTGACCGACTCGCTTGAAAAACATGATTGGATTGCGCCCTTTCGGCGTTATTTTAATGCCTCTTGCATGCTGTTGTCCCAAAACTGGTCCCCACTTTTGAGCGACATGCACTAATCGACGGCAGCAGCCATAAACCAAAACCGCCTTGCCCGGCAACGCTATCTCCGGGCAATCGCACATTTTTGTGGCGGTGAAGCGGCGCTGGAATATGGCTGTGATTTCGTCGGAAGATGGTGCATTCCTGCCACACCCGCCATCCCAAAAACGTTACGGACTCAGATCATCCAGGGCGCGTAGAGCGGCGCATTGACGGCGCTCATCTCTGCTGCGCGGCCACGCTCGCGGCGTGTCGTCTCGACGATCTCGAAAGCCGTGCGGTCCGACAGCAGGCGCCGCAGCGCCGCGGCATTCAGCCTGTGACCGCCGCGATAGGAGCGGAAACAGCCGATGAAGCGGGCTCCGGCCAGCGCCAGGTCGCCCATGGCGTCGAGTGTCTTGTGGCGCACAAACTCATTGGGATAGCGCAAGCCGCCGATGTTGATGACGCGGTTGTCGTCGCCGATCACCAGCGAGTTCTCGAGCGACGATCCCAGCGCATAGCCGGCGGCCCACAGACGCTCGACATCCTTCATGAAGCCGAAGGTGCGGGCCCGCGCGATGTCGCGGCGGAAAATGTCGGCATTGAGATCGGAGGCAAACAGCTGACGTCCGATCGCCGGGCTTTCGAAGTCGATCTCGACCTCGAAACGGGTGCCGTCATAGGGTCTGAACTCCGCCCAGGACGCACCGTTCTCGATGCGAACCGGCTTGACGACCCTGATGTAGCGCCGCTTGATCGGCAATTTCTCGATGCCCGCCTGGTCGATGGCTTCCACGAAGGCCATGGCGCTGCCGTCGAGGATGGGAACCTCGTGGCCGTCGATCTCGATGAGGACATTGTCGATGCCGAGCCCGAACAGCGCCGCCATGATGTGCTCGACGGTGGCGATGTGCTCGCCCGACGGATCGCCAAGCATGGTGCACAGGTCAGTGGCGCCGATTTCGGAAAACAGAGCGCGGAACTCGCGGCCCTGCCCGTCTCCACTGACAAGCTGGAACACGATGCCGGTATCGGCATCCGCGGGCAGGAAACTGATAGAGACTTCTTTGCCACTGTGGACGCCGGTGCCCGTAAGCGACGCGCGCGCCTTCACTGTCGTCTGGTAGTCGTGCAAGACAAACCCCATAAGCCCGAATGCCTAAGTCCGCTTCTCCAGCCCGAGGGCGCGGCTCTCGTTAAATCGGCAGGCAGGGTCACTTCCCCGAAATCCCGGCAGACCGACTATGGTAGGCAGCGAAGATAATGTCCCGGCAGGGAGACTCCAAATCACGGTTTCTTACTCTTTGTAACCGCGAACTGGAACAGGTACGGCATCATAACCATTTGATTTTGCATCATTTAAAACGTTAACAGGCAAGCAATTCCTTGCCTGCCTGTTAACAATTGTTACGGCCCGTTAACGGCTCAGTTGGCCTGGCGGCGCAGGAACGCCGGAATCTCCAGCTGATCGTCGTCCTGAGTCGCCCTGGTCTGCGGCGTCAGGCGGCCCTGGTCATCCAGCTGGCCGCGGCGCGGTGCATAAAGCTGTGCGTCCTGGCTGGCGAGACGGCGCACTTCGGGTGCCGCCTGGCGCAGCTTGGGTTCACGCGGCTGCGCAGGCTGGAGCCGTGCCGGCTCTTCCTCGCGACGGGTCAGGCCGTTGGTCAGACGCTTCAGCAGGCCCATCGGACCGCTGTTCTCGTGGTCATGCGGACGGCTCTTGGCATCCACCTCGGCCTTTACGACCGGCGGAAAGTCCTCGACACGCGGCATGCGCTGCGGTGCCATAGCCACCGGCTGCTGGACCTCACGCAAGATTTCGCGCGGCTGCGGGGCCGGCTGCATCATCTGCTGGACGACCGGCTGCTGCATTGGCTGCGGCTGTGCTGGCGGCGCCTGGAAGATCTTGCTCTGCGGACGGAAATCGTCCGCATGCGCGACCGGAGCCGGACGAACCTGCGCCATGGCGGCGGCATTGGCTTCAGCAAGCTGGATGGCCTCGGCGACCGGATCGATGGCACGCGGCTCATACACGGCCTGCTGGACCGGCGCCTGCCGGCTTTCCACCGGGGCAACGGCCGGACGGGTGGCCTGCTTGGGCGGAGCCGTACGGATCGAGATCGGCGCGGACGCGATTTCAGCCGCTGTCTTGTCGATGCCTGTGGCAACCACGGAGACGCGGATAACGCCTTCGAGTTCTTCGTCGAACGTAGCACCCAGGATGATGTTGGCGTCCTGGTCGACTTCCTCGCGGATGCGGGTCGCCGCCTCGTCGACTTCGAACAGGGTCAGGTCGCGACCGCCGGTGATCGAGATCAGCAGGCCTTTGGCGCCCTTCATCGAGGTCTCGTCGAGCAGCGGGTTGGCGATAGCAGCCTCGGCAGCGGCCATCGCGCGGCCCTCGCCCGAAGCCTCGCCGGTGCCCATCATCGCCTTGCCCATCTCGCGCATCACCGAACGCACGTCGGCGAAGTCGAGGTTGATCAGGCCTTCCTTGACCATCAGGTCGGTGATGCAGGCGACACCGGAATAGAGCACCTGGTCGGCCATGGCGAAGGCATCGGCGAAGGTGGTCTTGTCATTGGCCAGCCGGAACAGGTTCTGGTTGGGGATGACGATCAGCGTGTCGACGCATTTCTGTAGCTCCTCGATGCCCATGTCGGCCGTCTTCATGCGGCGCTGGCCTTCGAAGTGGAACGGCTTGGTGACGACGCCCACGGTGAGGATGCCCTTCTCGCGGGCTGCGCGGGCAACCACCGGAGCAGCACCCGTACCGGTGCCGCCGCCCATGCCGGCGGTGACGAAGCACATATGGGTGTTGGTGAGATGGTCGAGGATCTCATCGATGCATTCTTCAGCGGCCGCACGGCCGACTTCCGGCTGCGATCCGGCACCGAGCCCCTCGGTGACATGCGCGCCAAGCTGGATCAGCCGACCGGCCTTCGACATGGTCAGCGCCTGCGCGTCGGTGTTGGCCACGACGAACTCGACACCGCGCAGACCAGCGGTGATCATGTTGTTCACGGCATTGCCGCCGCCGCCGCCGACACCGAACACGGTGATGCGCGGCTTAAGCTCGGTGATGTCCGGCTTCTGCAGATTGATGGTCATTGTCTCCGTCCTTTGCCTTTCACGCCGCTTCGCCGCCGCGGCCGCCTATGGGGCTGTCCCCGTCAATTAGAAACTGTCTCTCAACCACTGACTCATGCGATGCAGTTTTCCACCCGTTCCGGTCATCCTGAGACCGGAAATGCCTTTCGCCGGATGGCTTTCGAAATTCGCCATCTGCGGATAGATCAAAAGTCCGACGGCGGCCGAGAAAGCCGGTCCCTTCGCCGCTTCGGGCAGGCCCGCCACGCCGAGCGGACGGCCGATGCGCACATTGCGCCCCAGGATGCGGCGCGCCGCCTCCGGCAGGCCGGCCAGCTGGCTGGCACCACCGGTCAGCACCACACGCTTGCCGACAGCATTGCCGTAGCCGGACTTGTTCAGCCGATCGCGCAGCAGTTCGAGCGTCTCGTCGATGCGGGCGCGCACGATGCGCGTCATCACCGAACGCGGAATTTGCAACGGCACGTCGCCGTCGTCGCCAATCGGCTGGATCGAGACCAGGTCGCGATCGTCGGCGCTGCCCGGCAGCGCCGAACCATGCATGACCTTGAGCCGCTCAGCAGCGTCGAGCGAGGTCGAAAGCCCCTTGGCCATGTCAAGCGTGACATGGTTGCCGCCAATGGCGATGGCGTCGCCATGGACGAACTTGCCTTCCGAAAACACCGAAATCGTCGTCGTGCCGCCGCCCATGTCGATGCAGGCAGCGCCCATTTCCAATTCGTCGTCGACCAGGGCCGCCAGCCCGCTGGCATAGGGCGTCGCCACCATGCGCTCGACCGACAGATGCGAGCGATTGATGGAAAGCTCCAGATTGCGCATCGGCGCCGCGTCGCCCGTCAGCACATGCATGTCGACGCCAAGCGCATCGCCAACCATGCCGCGCGGATCACGAACGCCGCGCTCGGCATCCAGCGAGAAGCCCACGGGCAGCGAATGGATCACCTCGCGCTCGGCCTTCAACGCCTGCTTGGCGCCGGCGCCGAGCACGCGCTTGATATCGGCCGCGTCGGCCTCATGGCCGCCGAGATTGATGGTCGCCGAGAAGCTTTCGCTCTTCAGCCGGCCGGCGGTCATGTTGACGATGAGCGAATCGACCGTCAGCCCCGCCATGCGCTCGGCGGCGTCGACCGACAGCCGGATGGCATGTTCGGCGCGGTCGAGATCGACGACCACGCCCGACTTCACGCCCTGCGACTTCTGATGGCCGATGCCGATCACCTGGATGCGGTGCGAACGGCCGCGCAGAAGCTTGCCGTCATCGTTCGGCTTCAGCTTCGCCACCATGCAGCAAACCTTGTTCGAGCCAACGTCCAGCACCGTCAAGGTGCCGGACCGGCGCGACGCGGCATCGCCAGAACCGCCAAGCCAGCTCATATCTTCGTCTCCGGCTTGCGCTTGAGGGTCTTCGGTTTCTCGTTGAGGGCGGCCTCGCGCTGCGTCGCCGCCTCGGGCGTCAGTTCCACGACCAGCCGGTCTGTCAGGCGCATGTCGACAGCGACGATATCGCGCGACAGCAGCCCCTTGTCCTTGTCCATCTTGACGAGTTCGGCCAGCGCCTGGTCCTCGTCGTCCTCGGGCAGCTTGACGGTGATGCCGTTGTCCAGCTTCAGGTCCCAGCGCCGATCGCCAACGCGGATATAGCCTTTGACCCGGCTCGCGAGATCAGGATATTTTTCGATCTTGGCTAGGAAGTCCGGCGCCTTGGCCGGCGCGCCGTCGCCGATCAGCAGCGGCAAGAGCACCTGCTTGCCACCCGAGAACGGCGCGATGACGGCGCCATTCTTCTCGATGACCGAGAGATCATTGCCCTGCTGCCAGAGCGCGAAGGCGTCACGCTCCTCGACGCGCACTTCCAGCGTGTGCGGATAGACCTTGCGCACCGCCGCCACCTCGATCCACGGCAGGCCGGAGATGCGCTCGCGCGCGGCCTCGGCGTCGAAGCCGATCAGCGACGTCCAACCGTCGAGCTCGAGCCTGTCGAGAATGTCGATCTCGGAGGTCTGCCGGTTGCCGACCACCTTGACCTGATCAACGGCAAAACCTGTGCGGGCGGTGATGCTCTGGACGATGCCGTCGGCATGACCACCGAGATAGGCACCATAGGCGCCGCTCGAAGCAAGCAGCACCGCCGACATGATCGCAGCGGAGAAGCGCGGCGCCTCGAAGTCGCCATCGCCCAGGCGCGCCAGGATGCGCACCGGGCGGCGAAGCACGCGCGGCAGCACGAAATGGTCAAACGACAATGACAGGCCGAACAGCGACGGCACGGCCGCGCCCTTCCCCTTGCCTTGTCCCCATTTCAACGCAGACACGAAGCGTCCTCCACCATCCAACTCAACAATTCACCAAACGAATGCCCGGAATGGGCAGCGATTTCAGGCACCAGAGACGTCGGCGTCATACCCGGTTGGGTATTGACCTCGAGCCATACAACCTCGCCATTTTCGGAGTGACGATCGTCATAACGGAAGTCCGACCGGGAAACGCCCCGACAGCCGACAGCTTGATGAGCCTTGAGCGCCAGTGTCTGTATTTTTTGGTAAATATTTGATGAAACTTTTGCGGGGCATTCGTGTTTTGATCCGCCCGCGACATATTTTGAATCGTAATCGTAGAAGGAATGGCCCGTCGGGATGATCTCGCAGACGCCCAGCGCCACATCGCCCATGACAGCGCAGGTCAATTCGCGCCCATGGATGTAGCGCTCGACCATGACGGTATCGCCATATTTCCACTCGGACGACCCGACGACCTGGGGCGGATGCGACTGCCCCTCCGAGACGATGACGACACCAAAGCTCGACCCCTCATTGACCGGCTTGATCACATAAGGCGGCTTCATCGGGTGCTTGTTCTGGATGGCGAAGCGATTGGTCACTTTTGATTCGGCAACGGGAACACCGACCGATTTGACGATCTTCTTCGCCTGTTCCTTGTTCATGGCAAGCGCCGAGGCGAGCACGCCGGAATGGGTATAGGGGACGCCGAGATATTCGAGGATGCCCTGGATGGTGCCGTCCTCGCCGAAAGGGCCATGCAGCGCATTGAAGGCGACATCCGGCTTGAGTGCGGCAAGCACGGAGCCGACGTCGCGACCGACATCGACTCGGGTGACCTCGTAGCCTTCCTGCTCAAGCGCATCGGCACAAGCCTTTCCGGAAGACAAGGACACGGGCCGCTCGGACGAGAAACCACCCAGCAGGACGGCCACATGCTTGCTTTTCATTCCCCGTCATCCCCTCTCACGGCAGACCAAAAACCAAGATTTTCCGCAACATTGAGTCCGAGTCTCCCGGCAGGTTGCCCCCCAGACGGAAAACGCGGGTAACGCGTCGAACGACTCAAATCAGGAAACGCTTTAGGGCAGAGAATCAGAGAGTTGATTCACTGGCAAGTGCTTATGATTCCGAGAGATTCACTTTGTGAGAAAATGGCTGCGAAAACCGCTCGGCTGAGTCTTTGGAGCAACGGTTTCGCGCGTTTTGCGAGCGCGTTGAAGTTCATGCGTTACATGAACTTCATCAGACGCTACAGCAACTGGCCGAGAAACTCCTGGACGGCATGGCCGGGCCGGAAATTGCCGATGCGCTTGATCTCCCAGTGCAGCCGGATGCCGGAATGTTCGAGCACGCGGGCGCGCACCGTCTCGCCGAGATATTCGAGGTCGTAACCGGTCGCCGTTCCGGTGTTGATCATGAAGTTGCAATGCATCGGCGACATCTGCGCACCGCCGATCATCAGGCCACGGCAGCCCGCCTTGTCGATCTCCTTCCAGGCCGACGTGCCTTCCGGATTCTTGAAAGTCGAACCGCCGGTCTTCTCGCGGATCGGCTGCACGGTCTCGCGGTGGTTCTGCACCGCATCCATCGCCGCCTTGATCGTGGCCTTGTCCTCGGCAAAGCCTTCGAACACGGCGGAGGTAAAGATCAGTCCGGCTGGTGCGGCCGAATAACGATAGGCATAGCCCATCTCGGCATTGCTCAACGTGTGGACATTGCCCTGGCGGTCGAGTGCACGCACCTCGACGACGCGCTCGCGCGTCTCGACGCCATTGGCGCCGGCGTTCATCCTGAGCGCACCACCGATGGCGCCAGGAATGCCGTGGTAGAAATGGAAGCCGCCAATGCCGGCTTCCAGCGCCAGAGCCGCGACACGCTTGTCGGGCGTCGCGGCACCCGCCTTGATCCTGATCGGCGAAACGACTTCAGCCTCGCCAAAGCCCTTGGCCGAAAGCCGGATAACAAAACCCGGAATACCGCCGTCGCGGACCAGAAGGTTCGAACCGACGCCGACGATCGTCAGCGGGATCTCTTCGGGCACCGCACGCAGGAAGGCGGCGAGGTCCTCCTCGTCCGCCGGCTGGAACAGGGCTTCAGCCAGGCCACCGGCACGGAACCAGGTGATCTTGTCCATCTCGGCATTCGGCGTGAGACGGCCGCGCAAGCCGGCCAGCCGGTCGCCGAGTTTGTCGATCAGGGCCTGGCCGTGCATCATGAGGCGGCAAGCTCGTTGGGCAGAGCATAGGCCCATTGGGTGATGTTGCCGGCGCCGAGGAAGACGACGAAATCGCCGGGCTTGGCCAGATCGCGAATGATCGGTGCAATTGCCACGGGGCCTTCGATGTAGCGCGCATCGCGATGGCCGCCGGCGCGGATGCGCGACACCAGTTCGTCTGAGGTGACACCGTCGATCGGGTCTTCGCCGGCAGCGTACACCGGCGCCACCATCACCGTGTCGGCGTCGTTGAAGCAGGCGGAGAACTCGTTGAACAGATCATGGAGCCGGGTGAAACGGTGCGGCTGGGCAATGGCGATCACGCGGCCCTTGGTGGCACTGCGCGCCGCCTTCAGCACCGCCGAGATCTCGACCGGATGGTGGCCATAATCATCGAACACATCGACGCCGTTCCACGAACCTGTGTGGGTGAAGCGGCGCTTGACGCCAGCGAAGGACGACAGGCCCTTCTTGATCGCTTCGGCGGACAGGCCGAGCTCATGCGCGACCGCGATCGCGGCGGTAGCGTTGGAGACATTGTGGCGGCCAGGCATCGGCAGACGCAGGTCCGATATCGTTTTCTGGATGCCGGTCTTACGGTCGCGGATCACCACGTCGAATTCGGATGTCGCACCCGCCATGCGGTGGTTGGTGAAGCGCACATCGGCCTGCGCGTTCTCGCCATAGGTGATGACACGGCGGTCCTCGATGCGGCTGACCAGCGCCTGCACTTCCGGATGATCGGTGCACATCACGCCGAAGCCATAGAACGGCACGTTCTCGACGAACTGGCGGAATGCCTCGCGCACCTTGTCGAAGCTGCCATAATGGTCGAGATGCTCGGGATCGATGTTGGTGACCACGGCGATCTCGGCCGGCAGCTTCAGGAAGGTGCCGTCGCTCTCGTCGGCTTCGACCACCATCCATTCGCCGTCGCCCATGCGGGCATTGGTGCCGTAGGCATTGATGATGCCGCCATTGATGACGGTCGGATCGAGCCCGCCGGCGTCGAGCAGCGTCGCCACCATCGAGGTCGTCGTCGTCTTGCCATGCGTGCCGCCGATCGCCACAGCCTGGCGGAAACGCATCAGCTCAGCCAGCATCTCTGCGCGCCGCACGATCGGCAGCAGCTTCTCGCGCGCGGCCTTCAGCTCCGGGTTGGATTTCTTGATCGCCGTCGAGACGACCACGACCTCGGCAGCGCCGAGATTTTCAGCCTTGTGGCCAACGAAGCATTCGATGCCCTTTTCGCGCAGCCGCTGCACATTTGCGCTGTCGGCCTGGTCGGAGCCTTGCACCTTGTAGCCGAGATTGTGCAGCACCTCGGCAATGCCGCTCATGCCGATGCCGCCAATGCCGATGAAATGCACGAGGCCGATGGTCTGCGGCATCTTCATGCTTGCGTCCCCTTCCTGAAATCCGAAACGGTTTTTTTGGACGCAATAGCCTCTGTGAGATCGGCGAGCAACCGTGCCGCGTCCGGCCTGCCGGCCGATTTTGCGCCCGCCGCCATTGCTGCCAGCCGCTCGGGATTGTCCATCAGCCCGCCAATGAGGCCAGCGATGCTCTCCGGCGACAGCGAGGATTGCGGATGCACTTCGCCGCCGCCGGCTGCGGCAAGGGCTGCCGCGTTCGCCGCCTGGTCGTGGTCGAGCGCATAGGGATAGGGCACCAGCAGCGCCGGCCGACCGATGACGGCGATCTCCGAGACCGTCGAGGCGCCGGAGCGCGAGATCACCAGATGTGCCGCAGCGATTCGCGCCGCCATGTCGGTGAAGAAAGGCGAGACCTCGACGGCGACGCCAAGGGCGGCATAGGCCGCCTTCACCCGCGCCACGTCATCCGCGCGCGCTTGTTGGGTAATGACCAGCCGCTTGCGTTGCGCATCAGAAAGCAGCGCTATGGCGCCCGGCACGGCATCGGAAAAGAATTGGGCGCCCTGGCTGCCGCCGAACACCAGCAGGCGGAACGGATCTTCTCCACTCGATGCTGCATAGGGCGTCTTGGCCGCTTCCAGCACCGCAGGCCGAACTGGATTGCCTGTCGTTACCGTCTTTTCACCGGTGGCACTCGTATCCTGCGGCAGGAAGCCGCCGGCAATGGCATCGACACGGCCGGCCAGCGCCCGGTTGGCGCGCCCCATCACCGCGTTCTGCTCATGGATCAGCGTCGGCACCTTGCGCCGCGTCGCCGCGTAGAGCGGCGGCAAGGTCGGATAGCCGCCGAAGCCGACCACCGCATCCGGCTTGATCCGGCCAATGATGGCGGAGGCCTGGCGCACGCCGCGCCAGATCTTCCAGAAGGCGCCAAGCACGGCAATTGGATTTTTCGAGCCCATCGTCGCCGACTGGATCGGATGGATGGCGGCAGCCGGAAAGTGACCGGCAAACCGCTCGGCGCGGTCGTCGGTGGCCAGATGCACCGCCCAGCCGCGCTCGATCAGCTCATGCGCCAGCGCCTCGGCCGGAAACAGATGTCCGCCGGTTCCGCCCGCCGCGAGAAGGATGACACCCCTCGCCATGTCACTCCGCCGGCATGGCGCGCTGCGGCAGCGTGAAGCCCATCTGCTTGCGCTTTTCCGGCCGCTTGCGCGTCAGCGCCAGCACCATGCCCATCGAGATGGCAATGGCGATCTGCGAGGAGCCGCCATAGGAGATAAAGGGCAGCGTCATGCCCTTGGCCGGCACCAGTTGCAGGTTGACGCACATATTGATGACGGCCTGCAGGCCGAACACGGTGACGAGGCCGCCAACCGCATAGCGGGTGAAATCGTCATGCTCCTTCAGCGCCGAATTGAGGCCGCGCAGCACGATGAAGGCGAAGATCGACATGATGAAGAAGCACATGATCAGCCCGAACTCCTCGCCCGCGACCGAGAACACGAAGTCGGCATGGCTGTCCGGGATGACCCGCTTGACCGTGCCCTCGCCCGGCCCGACGCCGAACCAGCCGCCATTGATCAGCGCGTCGCGCCCCATGTCGACCTGGAACGTGTCGCCTTCGCCGGTGAGGAACTTGTCAATGCGCAAGGCCACGTGCGGGAACACCGTATAGGCGGCGAAGACACCGCCGACGCCGGCGGCGCCCAGCACGATGATCCACAGCCAGGGCAGCCCCGCCATGAAGAACATGATGCCCCAGGTGCCGGTCGTCAGCATGGTCTGGCCGAGGTCCGGCTGCGCCACCAGCAGCGACACGACCAGCACCAGGAGCAGCATGGCGAACAGATTGCCCGGAATATCGGGCTGGCGCTTGTGCTCGGCAAACAGCCAGGCACACATGATGACAAAGGCCGGCTTCAGGAATTCCGAAGGCTGGATCGACAGGCCGGCAAGCGATACCCAGCGCCGCGCACCCTTCACCTCGACGCCGATGTAGAGCACCGCCACCATCAGCACCAGCATCAGGCACAGCATGATCAGCGACATGCGCCGGATCTGCCTGGAATCGAGGAAGGACACGGCCAGCATGACGCCGAGCGCCGGCACGGTGAAGATGATCTGCCTGGTGGCGAAGTGGAAACTGTCGAGGCCGATGCGCTCGGCCACCGCCGGGCTGGCGGCGAAGGACAAGATGATGCCGAGCCCCATCAGCGACAGGAACGCCGCCAGGAACCAGCGATCGATCGTCCACCACCAGGTTGCAACCGGACTTTTGTCGAGACGGCTCTGCATTATCGTGCCCCTCCGATGGGTTTCACACCCTCGATAGCATTCGCAGCTTGCCTGAAGGCTTCGCCGCGAACTTCGAAATTCTTGAACTGGTCGAAACTGGCGCAGGCCGGCGACAGCAGCACCACCACCTCGCCGCTATCGTCCTTGGCCGCGTCATGCGCCGCATGCTCGACCGCAGCGGCCAGCGTGCCCGAGATCTCGTAAGGCACCGCCTCGCCCAGCGTCGCCGAAAAGGCGGGCGCCGCCTCGCCGATCAGATAGGCCTTGGCGATGCGCGGGAAGAAGCCGCGCAGCGGCTCGATGCCGCCTTCCTTGGGCAAGCCACCGGCGATCCAGTAGATGCGGTTGAAGCTCGACAGCGCGGGTGCCGCCGCATCGGCATTGGTCGCCTTCGAATCGTTGACGAACAGCACATGGTCCTTGCGGCCGACCTGCTCCATGCGATGCGCGAGGCCGGGGAAGCTTTCCAGCCCCGACTGGATCTCGCCGAGGTCGAGCCCGACCCTCAGGCAGGCCGTGACCGCGGCAAGCGCGTTCTGTGCATTGTGCTGGCCGCGCAGCGAGCCGATGCCTTCAAGGAAGGCGACCCGGCTGTAGCGGCCGTGCACGGCTTCCATCAGATTGCTGCCATCGGCGAAATAGCCGTCGGTCAGCGGCAGCCGTTTGGAAACGCGGATGACCTGCCGCCCTGCCCGCTCCAGCCGCTCGGCGATCTGCGCGCACCAGGAATCGTCGATGCCGATGATCGCCGTCTCGCTGCCCGCGACCAGCCGCTCCTTGATCGAGGCGTAGTGCTGCATGGTGCCGTGGCGGTCGAGATGGTCGGGCGTCAGGTTGAGCAGGATGCCGGCCGTTGGGTTGATCGAGGGCGCAAGGTCGATCTGGTAGGACGAGCATTCGACGACATAATGGCGATCGGGCTTCGGCGGATCGAGCGTCATCACCGCGCGGCCGATATTGCCGCCCATCTGGGTGTCGCGGCCGGCCGATTTGAGGATATGCGCCGTCAGCGCCGTGGTCGTCGACTTGCCGTTGGTGCCGGTTATCCCGATGAAGGGAGCTGTCGGCGCGCTGAGCGTCCGTTCGCGGCAGAACAGTTCGATGTCGCCAATCACCTCGACGCCGGCGCCACGCGCCAGTTCCACCGTCCAGTGCGGCTTGGGATGCGTCAGCGGCACGCCGGGCGACAGCACGAAGGCCGAGAATTTTGCCCAGTCGGCGCCGCGCAGATCGGCGGTGGCGATGCCGGTGGCGGCCGCCTTGGCGACGCTGTCGGGATTATCGTCCCAGGCCAGCACCTCAGCCCCACCCTCGATCAATGCCCGCGCAGTCGCGATCCCCGAGCCACCGAGCCCGAAGAGCGAAACGTGCTTGCCTGCGAAGGATGCGGCGGGAATCAAGGAGGTTTCCTATCTGAGCTTCAGGGTGGACAGGCCGACCAGCGCCAGGATGACGGCGATGATCCAGAAGCGGATCACCACCTGGCTCTCGGTCCAGCCGAGTTTTTCGAAATGATGGTGGATCGGCGCCATCAGGAACACCCGCTTGCCGGTCATCTTGAAGTAACCGACCTGAATGATGACCGACAGGATTTCGACCACGAACAGGCCACCGACAATGACCAGCACGATTTCGTGCTTGGTGGCGACCGCCACGGTGCCGATCAGGCCGCCCATGGCCAGCGAACCGGTGTCGCCCATGAAGATCGCTGCCGGCGGCGCGTTGAACCAGAGGAAGCCGAGGCCGGCGCCGATGACCGAGCCGAGCACGACAGCCAGTTCGCCGGTGCCGGGAACGAAATGGATCTGCAGATATTCGGCGAACACCGCGTTGCCGGAGAGATAGGCGATGACGCCGAAGGACGCGGCCGCGATCATGATCGGCACGATCGCCAGCCCGTCGAGGCCATCGGTCAGGTTCACCGCGTTGCCGGCCCCGACAATGACGAAGCAGGAGAACGGAATGAAGAACCAGCCGAGGTTGATGATGAATTCCTTGGCGAAGGGGAATGTCAGCGACGACGAGAACGGCGCCTGGCCGTTGTGCATGATCGCCCAGGCGGCGATGCCGGCGATGACGAATTCAAGCGCCAGCCGTGCCTTGCCGGAAAAGCCGAGATGCGACTGCTTGGTCACCTTCAGATAATCGTCGTAGAAGCCGATCGAGCCGAAGCCCAGAGTCACCAGCAGCACCACCCAGACATAGATGCTCGACAGGTTCGCCCATAAAAGCGATGAGCCGATGATGCCCGACAGGATCATCAACCCGCCCATGGTCGGCGTGCCGGCCTTCTTGAAATGCGTCTGCGGACCGTCGGCGCGGATCGGCTGGCCCTTGCCTTGCCTGAGCCTCAGCGAATTGATGATCGTCGGCCCGAAGATGAAGACGATCAGCGCCGAGGTTATCAACGCCCCGCCGGTGCGGAAGGTGATGTAGCGGAAGACATTAAAGACCGAGATCTTGTCCGCGAAATCGACCAGCAGTGTAAACATGCGCTTTCGTCCCCCGACCCTACGACTGACTGTTGGCTGTTGATTGAGCCGGGAACTTGCCCAGCAGTGCATCGACCAGTTTTGCAAAACCGATGCCCTTCGACGATTTGATCATCACCACGTCGCCCGGCTTCAGCGCGGCGAGCAGCACCGGCTTCAGTTCCTCGACGCCGGCGCGATATTCCGTCTTGATGTCGCCCGGCAGCGCTTCGGCCAGCGCCCGCATTTCGGGGCCGCCGAGAAAGATGGTCTGCGTACCGGTGCCAACGATGAGATCGGCAAGGGCGGCATGAAGCTTGGCCGAATGATCGCCAAGTTCGAGCATGTCGCCGAGCACGGCGATGCGGCGGCCCTCGCCCGTCACCGGCGTCGCGTTGAGCAGCGCCATGGCGGCGCCCATCGAGGCCGGATTGGCGTTGTAGCTCTCGTCGATCAGCGTGATCGGACCGCCGGAGTGGCGCAAGATATGCCGCTTGCCGCGCCCGCGTTCGGCGGAGAGATCAACCAGCGCGAGTGCTACCTTGTCGAGATCAGCGCCGACCAGTTGCGCCGCACCCAGCACCGCCAGCACGTTTTGCACCATGTGCCGACCGGGAGCGCCGATACGGGCGATCATGTCATGGCCGCCGATCCTGGCGGCGATGTCGGAATGGTCGGCATGCAATTCGCATTTGGTAAGCTTGAAGGTCGAGCGCGCATTCTCGCCGAAGCCATAGACATGCTCGACGCCGGCGGCATGCGCCATCTTGTCGAGAAGCTTGAAACGCGCGTCGTCGCGATTGAGGACAGCCGCACCGTCGGGCTCCAGCCCTTCGAAAATCTCGGCCTTGGCCTTGGCGATCTCGTCCAGATTGCGGAAGAAACCCAGATGCGCGGCCGCGATCATGGTGACGATGGCGACATGCGGCCGCACCATCTTCACCAGCGGCCGGATCTCGTCGGGATGGTTCATGCCGATCTCGAACACGGCGTAGTCGCAATCATCCGGCATGCGCGCCAGTGTCAGCGGCACGCCCCATTGGTTGTTGAAAGACTGCGCCGAGGCATGCACATTACCGACGGCCGACAGCACATGGCGTAGCGCTTCCTTGGTGGTGGTCTTGCCGGCGGAACCCGTCACCGCGATGATCTTGGCCTGAGAGCGGGTCCGCGCGGCGACACCGAGCTTTTCCAGCGCGACCAGCACGTCCTCGACGACAATGATCGGCGCCGTCAGCCGGCCAAGCGACGGCAATTTGCCTTCCGCCACCACCAGCACACCGGCGCCGGCCTTGATGGCCGCGGTGGCAAAGTCATGCCCGTCCATCGCCTCACCCTTGATGGCGAAGAATGCGTCACCCGGCTGCAGGCTGCGGCTGTCGATCGAAATACCCGATATGCCTTCCGGCATAGGGCCGAGCGGCCGCCCATCCATGGCGGCAACCAGCGCCTCGGATGTCCACAGCAAGCTCATGCGGCACGCTCCCGCAGCGCGTCGCGGACTTCCTCGTGGTCGGAAAAGTGCAGGGTTTGCGAGCCGATCGTCTGGCCTTCCTCATGGCCCTTGCCGGCGACGATCAGCGTGTCGCCGGCATGAAGCATCGCGACCGCCTCGTGGATCGCCTTGCGCCGGTCGCCGATCTCGATGGCGCCAGGAGCGGCGGCAAGAATGGCGGCGCGGATGGTTTCGGGCACTTCCGAGCGCGGATTGTCGTCGGTGACGATGACGACATCGGCAAGCCGGCTGGCGATCTCGCCCATGATCGGCCGTTTGCCCCGGTCGCGGTCGCCACCGCAGCCGAACACCACCATGACGCGGCCCGTCGTGAACGGGCGTACCGAGGCCAGCACATTCTCCAGCGCATCGGGCTTGTGGGCATAGTCGACATAAACCGGCGCGCCGCTGGCGGTGGTGCCGACGAGATCCAACCGGCCCGGCGCACCTTTCAATTTCTCCAATGCGGCCAAGGCCTTGGCGACAGGTGTTCCCGTGGAAATAGCAAGGCCCGCCGAAACCAGCGCGTTCGAAATCTGGAAATCGCCGGCCAGCGGCAGGTCGATTTCGTAAAGCACGCCATCGGCGTCGACCTCGGCGCGCTGGCGATGGCGTTCGTGCTCGACCCGCTTCAGCCTGAGGAAATCGCCGCGGCGGCCAACCGTCAGCACCTTGAGCCCGGCAGCTTGCGCCGCTTTGATCGTCGGCACCGACCACGGATCGTCGGCGAAAATCACGGCTGGCGCGCCTTTCGGCAGCAGCGTGTCGAACAGGCGCAGTTTGGCGCGGTGATAATCCTCGACCGTCGGATGGTAATCCATATGGTCGCGGCCGAGATTGGTGAAGCCGCCGGCGGCAAGCTTGACGCCATCGAGGCGGCGCTGGTCGAGCCCATGGCTGGAAGCCTCCATCGAGGCATGCGTGACGCCGGCATCCGCCAATTCCCGAAGCAGCTGGTGCAAGGCGACCGGATCGGGCGTCGTCAACGAGCCGTACTCGTTGCGGCCGGGCGCGACCACGCCGGTGGTGCCGATCGAAGCCGCGGCATAGCCCGCCTGCTCCCAGATCTGCCTGGTGAAGGCGGCGACAGATGTCTTGCCGCTGGTGCCGGTCACCGCGACCATGATCTCAGGTTGCTTGCCGAAAAAGCTGGAAGCACTTAGCGCCAGCGCCAGGCGCGGATCATCGACCGCCAGCACCGGAACCTGCAAGCCAGCAGCGGAACTACCTTTGCTTGTCACGATTGCAACGGCGCCACGCCTGGCCGCGTCAGCGGCATAGGCCGAACCGTCTGCCTTGGTTCCGGCAAGCGCGAAGAAGACAACGCCGGGTTTCACCTGGCGGGAATCGGACGAAATCCCGGTAACCTCCAGATCGGCGGAAGCTGTTCCTTCGACTGGCAAGATACCGGCTAAATCTCTGAGCTTCATCGAGTCCCGTTCACCGCAACAAAATAGCGCGCAGTTGCCGGCGCGCCCCAAGAATCACTGATAGGAAACCAGCGTTGCACCATTTTCATGGCTGAAATCTGGCTTCACGCCAAGCATGGCCGCCGAACGCCGGATGATATTGCCGGCCATGACCCCCGCATTGTTGGCGGCAACGTCCGTCATCCCAGGCTTTTCCGGGTGCGGAGCGTCGGCGATCGTAAACACCAGGTATTGCGGATCGTCCATCGGGAAGGCGGCGACGAAGGTGTTGAAATTCAGTTCCTTCGAGTAGCGGCCATTGATGACCTTCTCGGCCGTTCCGGTCTTGCCGCCAACACGGTAGCCGGGGACCCTGGCGTTCCTGGCCGAACCTTTCTCGGCGTTGAGCGAATAGAGGTAGCGCATGCCCTCGACGGTCTTGTCGCTCACCACCTTCTTGGCGATGGCCATCGCCTGCTCCTGCGTACGAACCAGGAAGGTCGGGTTCATCAGGAAGCCGCCATTCATCAGCGCCGCGCAGCCGACAGCCGCTTGCAGCGGCGTCGTCGACACGCCATGGCCGAAGGCGATCGTGAACGAATTGACCTGTTTCCAGACCTTCGGTTCGGTCGGGCGGGCGATTTCCGGCAATTCGGTCTGCATCCGCTCCAGAATGCCAAGGCGATGCAGGAATTCCCGGTGCCCCGCGATGCCGACCAGCTCGGCCTCCCGGGCCGACCCGATGTTGGACGAATAGAGGAACACCTCCGGCAGCGACAGCACACGGTTCTTGCCGTGGAAATCGTGGATGGCCTGATGGCCGACCCGGATTGGATGCGAGGCGTCGAAGCGGCTGTTCATCGTCGCCTTGCCGGAATCGAGCGCCATGGCCGAGGTGAAGCTCTTGAAGGTCGAGCCCATCTCATAGAGGCCCGCCGACATCCGGTTCAGCCGGTCCTTTTCCTGGGCATTGTAGGGATTGTTCGGATCGAAATCCGGCACCGAGGCCATGGCCACCACTTCGCCCGTCTTGACGTTCAGCACGACGGCGCCAGCGCCGATGGCGCGGTAGCGCTCCAGGCCGGCGGCGATCTCGTCGCGCACCACATGCTGGATACGCAGATCGATCGAAAGCCTGACCGGCTGCAGGTCCTTGGCCACCGCCAGGCCCGACGCCTGCAGGTCGCTCAGGCCCTGCTCGTCGATGTACTTCTCCATGCCGGAGATGCCCTGATTGTCGATGTTGGTCAGACCAACAACGTAGGACGAGGTTTCGCCACTCGGATAAAAACGGCGCTTCTCCGTACGAAAGCCGAACCCGGGAATGCCGAGCTGCATGATGTCGGCCTGCTGCTTGGGCGTCAGCTGGCGCTGCAGCCAGACGAAGCCGGCGCCGCTCTTGAGCTTGTGATAGGTCTGCTCGTAATCGATCTCGGGCAGCACGGTCGACAATTTCTCGATCGCCTCGTCGGCATCGACGATGCGGCGCGGCTCGGCGAACAGCGACGCCGTCTTGATGTCGGTCGCCAGCACTTCGCCGTTGCGGTCGACAATGTCGGGCCGCGAGGCGGTGATCCGGCTCTGCGGGCCGCCCGACAGGTCGGGCGACTGGAAGCCGAGATAGACCAGCCGCCCCGAAATGGTCGAGAAAATGCCGAAGAACACCGCCATCGTCATCACGATGCGCGCCTTGCCCTTGCCGCCGGTCGCCTTGCGGGCGCCCTCGACGACGATCGAGCCGTCTTCACCCGTCCTGGCACGGCGCTTCAGCAGTTTGCCGATCATTGGGCGATGTCTCCGGTCACGACGGGATCCTTGTCGCCAGACGGCGCCTTGTCGGAATTGTCAGCCATGCTGTCCTGGCGTCCTTTCAGGATGTCCTGAATGTCCAGGGCCTTGGCCGGCAGGTCGCTCAAGCCCACGATCTGGCGAGCGCTGACCGGCTCGAGGGCGAGCTGCGACTTGTAGAGTTCGGCGAGCTTCTGCAGCCGCGACGGCTGCGTGAGCAGGCTCCAGTCGGCCTTGAGCAGGTCGATCGTCTCCTCCTCATAGCGTATCTGGGTATGGATCTTCTGCACCGCCGCCAACTGATCCTCGGCCTCGCGCTTGGTCTTGTAGGTCAGGGCCGCCGCCGAAACCATGACGGCGATCAGGACAATGTCGCTGGTACGGAACACGTGCTTACCTCTCCCCCGGCAGGTTGATGCCGGGAAGCTTTGGAAGACCGAAAATCGAGAAATCACCTGCACGCGCCGGCGCTTCGGTGCGAATTGCGGCGCGCAGCCTGGCGGAGCGGGCACGCGGATTGGCAGCGACCTCGGCATCATCAGCCGTCACGCCGCCGCCAGCCTTGCGGAAGGTCGCGGTGCGCGCGTGCGCCTCGGGCAAGTGACGTGAGCCGGTGGCGACGTCGGCACGGTCGGCGATGAAGCGCTTGACGATGCGGTCTTCCAGCGAATGGAACGTCACCACGGCGAGCCGCCCACCGGGCTTCAGCGCGCGTTCGGCTGCAAACAGCGCCTTGGCCAGTTCGCCAAGCTCGTCATTGACGAAGATGCGCAGCGCCTGGAAGACGCGGGTCGCGGGATGGATCTTGTCCTTCGGCGCGCGGCCGATATGTGTCTCGATCGCGTCGGCCAGTTCCAGCGTGCGCTCGAACGGCTTCTTTTCGCGGCGCCCCTCGATCATGCGGGCGATACGGCCGGCGTGACGTTCTTCGCCGAGGAAGCCGAAGATGCGGGCAAGATCGCCCGGCTTGAAGCTGTTGACGACGTCCGCGGCGTTCAAGCCCGCCTGCGCCATGCGCATGTCGAGCGGCCCGTCATTGCGGAACGAGAAGCCGCGCTCGGCCTGGTCGAGTTGCATGGAGGAGACGCCAATGTCGAGCACGACGCCGTCGGCGCTCTCGACATGCTCATCCAGCGTCGAGAACGGCGCCTGCACCAGTTTCAGCCTGCCGCCCGACTGCACTTCCAGATCGCGCCCGGCGGCGATGGCATCGGGATCACGATCGATGGCGATGACGGAGGCTCCTGTCGCCAGGATGGCCCTGGTATAACCGCCGGCGCCGAACGTGCCGTCGATGATGATGTCGCCCACCGCCGGCGCCAGTGCCTCAAGCACTTCGCCAAGGAGGACCGGAATGTGGCGGACCGATCCGCCAACGGCGTGCCCACCTACAGCGTGAGGAAGGTCATCGCCGTGGTCCACCGTCATTCCGGTCGCTCCCCAGGCTTCGTCCCCTGCCGAAGCTGCAAAAGCCTGGCCCGCGCCTGCGCCCCATAGGCAGCAAGCCGTCCCGGCTCCCAGATCTGAAAGAAATTGCCGCGCCCGACAAAGGCCACCTCCGTTGCAATGCCGGTATGCTCGCGAATGAAATCGGTCATGGTGATGCGGCCGTCCTGGTCGAGCTTCAGGAACGTTCCATCGCCATGGCAGAAGAACGACATGTCGTCCGCCGTCTGCAGGAAGGGATCTTCCAGCGCGATGCGCTGCTCGTAGCGGTCGAGCAGGTCCAGCCCGCCGACATCCATCGCCGGCAGGTCCAGGCAACGCAGCGCATAGAGTTCCGAATAGCCGCGTTTCTGCACGACGGCACGGAAATGCGCCGGAACGGACACCCGTCCCTTCGCATCGATCCTGCTCACCGTGTTCGACAGAAACCGGTCCATTAAACGCTACAGCCGCTTGCGCCGCCGCACCCCTCTTCATCGTCTTGCACGCGCCACTGCTGCGCGTTCCCTGCCCCGCACCCATCCCGTCCACATGGCCAAGAAACGGCAAACGCGCAGCCGCCGCGGCTGCCCGATTGGCGTACGCTTTACCCTGACACGGAACGAAAGCTTGAGTGTTCGAATGGGATATCATGGGGCACTATGGGCGTCAACGGGAATAGGCTTCACAAACACGCGCATCGCGACCAATCCGAGCAGCCGTTTCGGCACGTCTCGTCTTTATGATCCATTAAGCCTAACGAAGCGTTTAGAGCGCTTTGGACCAACCGGAGGCGGCTTGCCGCGCACCGCTGCGGCGCATAGCGTCAGCCGTCTTTCTGATTAGCAACAAGGTTTGAAATCCATGTCCGAAACAGCCAGGTCACGCGCTGCGTCCCTCGCCCATCTGCGCCGCGACAGCCTTGCCAAAGGTGACCCCATTCCGTTGCCGCTGGCCATGGCCGCCATCTTCCACAACCCCGGAGATGGTGCGGGCTACAGCCAATATGGCCGCTACAGCAACACTACCTGGGATGCAGTCGAGCACATGCTGGCGCATCTGGAAGACGCGCAATGTGTCGGTTTCCCCTCTGGAATGGCGGCAATCTCGGCTGTGTTTTTCGGGCTGCTGAAATCCGGCGACCGCATCCTTTTGCCTTCGGACGGCTACCACGCCACACGGGCGCTGGCCGAACGCTTTCTGAAACCGTTCGGCATCGACTTCGACTTGCGGCCGACATCGACTTTCCTCGACGGCGGCTTCGACGGCTATCGCCTCGCCTATGTCGAAACCCCTTCAAATCCTCGATTGGACATCTGCGACATCACGGCCGTCGCCGAGGCTGCTCACCGGGCCGGCGCGATTGTCGTTGTCGACAACACGACCATGACGCCTTTCGGCCAGCGGCCGCTCGACCATGGCGCCGACATCGTCGTTGCCGCCGACACCAAGGCGCCCAATGGCCATTCCGACGTGCTGTTCGGCCATGTCGCCAGTCGCGACGAAGCGATCATCTCGGCCGTGAGAGGCTGGCGCGAGACCGCCGGCGGCATTCCGGGGCCGTTCGAAGCCTGGCTGGTGCATCGCGGCCTGGAAACGCTCGACGTGCGCTTCGACCGCATGTGTTCCTCGGCGGAAGTGATCGCGCGGCGGCTGCAAGGTCACAAGGCGGTCGGCGGCTTGCGTTTCCCGGGCCTCGAAAGCGATCCGTCGCACAACCTCGCCCGCGTCCAGATGGAACGCTTCGGCTTCCTCATCTCCTTCGAACTCGCCTCGGAGGACAAGGCCGAGGATTTCATCAACAACTGCGCGCTGCTGCAGGCCGCGACGTCCTTCGGCGGCGTCCACTCTTCGGCTGAGCGACGCTTGAAACGAGGCGATGCGGTTCCTGCCGGCTTTGTGCGCCTATCGGTGGGCTGTGAGCCCGTGGAGGAACTTTGGGCGGCGATCGAGGCATCGCTGGACGGGATCAGCGGCTGATCGAACCGATCACGACCCGAGATCGTCGGCTTCGATATTGCGACGGCCGTGCAGCACGCGAAGAATTTCGATCGCGTCGCCGCCGACCCGATACAGAGTGAGATAGTCGCCGACGACCAGATGACGGATGCCGGGCGCGATATCGTCGCGTGGCGCGCCTGAGAAGGGATGCAAGGTCAGCAAGTCCCAACGTCGTTCCAGCGCATCCACGAGCCGGACAGCGGCCCGTGGATCGTGAGCGGCGATGTAGTCACCGATGCTTTCGAGGTCGACCACTGCTTGAGGAAGCAGACGGTATCTCACTCCTGAAAGCCTTTGGCCTCGGCCATCTCTAGGTATTTGGCGCGCAGTCGTTCCATGATTGGCTGGCCGTCTTGCCCCGGCCCGCTGTCGATGCCTTCCTGCACCAGCTTGCGCAGCTCCTCCACCGTATAGCCATGCAGATCGCGACGGTCCTTCCATTGCCTCAATGCATCGCGGATGACCTCGCTCGCCGAGGCATATTCGCCGGCGGCGACCACATCGTCCACGGCTTGCGCCAGTTCCGGCGACAGCGTGATGCTACGTTTGTCGACCTGTCCCATGATAGGCTCCTGGTATCGTTGCCGAACCATGGTACGATTTAATCGCACCAGCTTCAAGCCGGGGCCGAGCCTGGTCGGTACAGGCAACACCTGAAAAGCCTTGAATCGACAGGCGCGCCCAAGGGCGCAACCTGCTGATTTCAAATGATTTCTCTTCGGGGAGAAACTGCCAGCTGGCCTGTAAGCCGGGTTCTGTATGGCCCTCGCCCCTTGCGAGACGAGAACGTGGCGGCCATTCATCTTGGGCACATGTTGCCATGCGCCTCACGCAACCTACCCGGACGGTGAGCCGGAAACAGCCCTCGAGGGTTTCCCCTCGCACCGCCCCTATTCGGTTTTGCTCCCGGTGGGGTTTACCGTGCCGCTCCTGTTGCCAGTCGCGCGGTGGGCTCTTACCCCACCCTTTCACCCTTACCCCGACAAAGTCGTGGCGGTTTGCTTTCTGTGGCACTTTCCCTGGGGTCGCCCCCGCCGGCCATTAACCGGCACCGTGTCTCCATGGAGCCCGGACTTTCCTCACTCGCGGCCTTTCGGCGTTTGCGAGTGCGGCCGCCCAGCCAGCTGGCAAGGCGTATAAAGGGGTTCAGCCGGGAAAACGCAATCGAAAAAGCCGGCTTGTCTGCCGGCTCTCGCAACTCGCAATCAAAGCGCCGCCATCTGAACCTTGACCTTGCTGCAATAGGCGGCCGAGATCGGGTTCATCCGCGTGGCGGCATGGCCGGCATTGTATTTCAGGATCGTGCCACAGGTCGTGCCACCACCAAGGTTCTGCGCCAAAGCGAGATACTTCATGCCGTATTTGATGTTGGTGTCGGGATCGAACAGCCCCTTGGCCGAGCCGCTATACCCCATCATCCGCGCCGTCGCCGGCTTGATCTGCATCAGGCCGATTTCACCGGCACCGCCGACCATGTTCGGCCGATAGTTGCTCTCAATGGTGATGACGGCATGAGCCAGCGAGACCGGAACGCCGTAGCTTGCCGCATAGCGGGCGACGATCGCGGAATACTGGCCGCTGCTGGCCACTGCTGCCGTCGGCAGCGCAACGCCCCTTGGACCGATCGATGCCGTTGTCATCATGTCGACGGTTTTGCGGCCGCGCTTCGTCTGCCTCGCGGATTTCTTCGCCTTGGTCCAGCTTGCCTTCTCCACCTTGGCGGAAGGCTGCTTCGTCGCCCTTGCACTCCTGCTGCTTTTGGCCGGAATGGCCTTGCCCTTGGCGGTCACCGCCACGATGCCCTGATCGGCCCGTGGGCTTACCGGCGCGGCGTCAGCCGCACTGAAGGCAAAAGTCATTACGCCGGCAGCAAGAGCTGCCGTTAAAACGGTCAATTTCTGCATGTGATCCTGTTCTGTCTGGGCCACGCGAAGATTTTCGCGCGGAGCTGCTTGATCAATATCGGAACATCTGGGGGCTAGAGGTCCGACAAACTGCACGGATTGCCCTTTGAAGCTCGAATTGGCGCCAATGAAGGCGTGGCAAGTCACTTTGAGTGACAGTTTGTAACTTAACGAAGGGAACGGATTACTTTGGCCGGGCCTTGACCCAGGGTCAATCCCTGGCCGAAGCAAGCAGTCTTTGCAGCGTGCGCATCGTCGAGCCGTCGGCCACGCCATCCACAAGGCGAGGCCGGAAATGCCGCTGGAAGGCCTCGACGACGATCAATGTCTGATGGTCGAAAATGCCCGATACCTCGACACCATAGCCGTAGAGCGCCAGCATCGACTGCAGCGCCTCGACATCGGCGCCGCTGTCACCGGGCTTCAGCGCGGCTCCGCGCTTCACCGGTGAGGCCGGCACGAAATGGCCGACACCGGCGCCAAACAGCACTGCCCACGGAAACTTCTCGCCCGGATCGATCTTTCGCCCCGGCGCCACGTCGGAATGCGCCAGCACCCGTTTGGCAGGAATTGCGTGCCGCGCGGCAATCCCCTTGCACAGGCCGATCACCGCCTCGATCTGGCGTCTGGGAAATCCTGGGTAACCCAGTGAATGGCCCGGATTGGCGATTTCGATGCCGACCGAGCAGGAGTTTATGTCGGTGCGTCCGAACCACGAGCTCTTGCCAGCATGCCAGGCGCGGTCGCTTTCCCTGACCATCTGCACGATGTGGCCGTTCTCATGGACGAGATAGTGTGACGAGACCTCGCTCACCGGATCGCATAGCCACGCTTCCGCCCCGGCACCCGTCGCCATGCCGGTATAGTGCAATACGATCATGTCGGGCTTGAGCGTGTCGCGCCTTGGCCCGAAATTCGGCGATACCCTGACCTCGGCGCTCGGCTCGTCGGGCAGGAAGCCGCTCATGCGTGCCGCAGGCCCCGCTCGATCATCTCATAGGCAGCGTTGATCGCCGCAACCCTGGTGGTTGCGATCTTGATGAATTCCTGCGGCAGGCCGCGTCCGATCAGCCGGTCCGGATGGTTGTCCGACACCAGCTTGCGATACCGCTTCTTGACCTCTTCAAATGGCTTGCCGCGCTCGATGCCGAGCACGACATAGGGATCGCCGGCGCCAAGATTGATGTGCCGCGCCATGATGGCTTCGTAATGCGCCTCATCGATGCGGAAGATTTCGGCAATACGGTGCAGGAAGATGCCCTCGCCCTCATGCACCACTCCGTCGGCCTTGGCGATGTGGAACAGGCCGTCCAGTATGTCTTCCAGCATCACACAGTTCGAATGCCCGGAGCCGCACATCTGCGCCATACGCTCGGCATAGATCTCGAAGCCGGCCACGTCTTGCTGGGCAAGTTCGAACAGCCGCGCCACATTGCGCGTCTCCTTCGGCGGCACCTCGAATATTTCCTGGAAGGCACGCACCTCGTCCTGAGTGACGATGCCGTCGGCCTTGGCCATCTTGGCCGAAAGCGCGATCATCGCCACCGAGAAGGCGACGCGCCGGCGCAGATCGGCATCGCCGGAGAAAACCGTGCGCACGGCCTCGACAACGTCGGCAACGCCCGACGTCGCTGAAGACGATACCCGTGTGATAAACTCGCCGAGGCGGTCCCAAATCGACATGGTCCGTTTCATAAAGCCAACCGGTCACCGCTATCAAGCCAATAACGGCGCATGGCTGCGATGTGAAGATAAGCAGCCTTGTCTGGTCGGATGGGTCGGGTCGGATGGTCGCCTCTACGAGAAAAGGCCGGCATGACGCCGGCCTTCCTCCCAAGACACGCTCTACAGGTACAAGCTACTGCGCGGGCGCAGGAGCAGGTGTTGCCGGAGCCGGCTCGGCGGGCTTGGTCGAATTGTCAGCCGGGGCCGCAGGCTTCATCGGCTGCTCGGCTGCCGGCGGATTGGTGCTCTGGGTGGTGGTTTTGTCAGTGCCGCTGTCGCTGCAGGCAGCAACGCCCATAAGGGCAATGGCGGACAAGGAAGCTAGAATGAGCTTTTTCATAACATCTCTCCTTCAATACACGCTCAAATTGCAGTGAGCGCTCGCAGAGACAATGCATCACCGGGCCATGAGTTTCGTAACGTTGCGTTTCCACATGTAACATCACCCGCACTTTTGCGATTGCCGGCCAGACAGCGCCGAACTAACACGATGCATTGAATGGAATTGAAGTGCCGGGAGCCGTCATGACCGCGAAATGGGATTTCTGGATCGATCGCGGCGGCACCTTCACCGATGTCATCGGCCGCGACCCGCAAGGCGGGCTGCATCCGCGCAAACTGTTGTCGGAAAACCCCGAGGCCTATGCCGACGCCGCCATCCAGGGCATACGCGACCTGCTCGGCCTTGAACCTGGCGCCGCGATACCCTCCGGCCAGATCGGCGACATCAAGATGGGCACCACGGTTGCCACCAACGCGCTTCTGGAGCGCAAGGGCGACCGCGTGCTCCTGCTCATCACCAAGGGGTTTCGCGACGCGCTGAGGATCGCCTACCAGGCGCGGCCGGACATTTTCGCCAAGGAGATCATCCTTCCCGAACAGCTCTATGAGCGCGTCATCGAGATCAACGAGCGCGTGCTTGCCGATGGCTGCGTCGAACGGCTGCTCGACATCGCTGCTTGCCGGCCGGCCATCGAACAGGCGAAGGCCGATGGAATCGATGCGGTGGCCATCGTCTTCATGCATGCCTGGAAATATCCCGATCACGAGAAGGCGGTGGCAAAGGTCTGCCGCAAGATTGGGTTCGGCCAGGTATCTGTCAGCCACGAGGTCTCGCCGCTGATCAAGCTGGTCGGCCGCGGCGACACCGCCGTGGTCGATGCCTATCTGTCGCCGATCCTGTCGCGCTATGTGCAGAGGGTCGCGGGAGAACTGGGCGCGGCCCCGATCTCCCAACCTGTGGGGGAGATGTCGGCGAAGCCGACAGAGGGGGGCGCTGTCCCGCCAGCGTCTCATTCTGTCACGCCCCCATCTGCCCTGCCGGGCATCTCCCCCACAAGGGGGGAGATCGGCCAATTTCCTCACCTCATGTTCATGATGTCCTCCGGCGGCCTTACCGCCGCCGACATGTTTCAGGGCAAGGACGCGCTGCTGTCAGGCCCGGCCGGCGGTGTCGTTGGCATGGTCGAGACGGCAAAGCTTGCCGGTTTCGACAAGGTCATCGGCTTCGACATGGGCGGCACCTCAACCGATGTCGCCCACTATGATGGCGAGTATGAGCGCGCCTTCGATACCGAAGTCGCCGGCGTACGCGTCCGCGCCCCGATGATGCGCATCCACACTGTCGCCGCCGGCGGCGGTTCGATCCTGCACTACGAGGCAGGCCGTTTTCGCGCCGGACCGGACTCCGCCGGTGCCAATCCTGGCCCCGCCGCATACCGGCGCGGCGGGCCGCTCGCCGTCACCGACGCCAACGTCATGCTCGGCAAACTGCAGCCCGATTTCTTCCCCGCGATCTTCGGCCGTGGCCAGGACCAGCCGCTCGACGTCGAGACCGTGCGCGCAAAATTCGTGGGACTGGCCGCCGAGATCGGTGACGGCCGCTCGCCGGAAGCGGTCGCCGAAGGTTTTATCACCATCGCCGTGGAAAACATGGCCAATGCCATCAAGAAGATTTCTGTCCAGCGCGGCTACGACGTCACCGAATATCTCCTGAACTGCTTCGGTGGCGCCGGCGGCCAGCACGCGTGCCTGGTCGCCGATGCGCTTGGCATGGAGGCGGTGCTGATCCACCCCTTCTCCGGCCTGCTTTCCGCCTATGGCATCGGCCTGGCGTCGGTGTTCGCCTCGCGCCAGCAGGCGCTGCTCAAGCCCCTTGCCGAGGAATCCAGAACGGAGATCGGCAACCTCATCGCCACCTTGAAAAAAGCCGTCATCGCGGAGCTGGCGGCGCAAGGCATCGCCGGGGATAGGGTTGCCACCAAGCCGGTGCTGCACATCCGCTATGACGGCACCGACACGACACTGCCGGTGAATTTCGAAAGTGACTCGATTTTCCAGGCCAGGCGGGATTTCGAAATTGCCCACAAGGCGCAATTCGGCTTCGTCTATGACGCCAAGCCGACGATCGTCGAGACAGTCGGCGTCGAGGGCATCGAAATCGGCGAGAGCAGCGCCGAGGCCTATGCGCCCGCCGGACCTGCAAGGGTTGAAGCTGGTGCTTCTGGAACGCGGCGCATCTACACCGAAGGCGGGTGGCATGAAGCCGGTATCCATCGTCGCGAAAACCTGCGCCCGTCCAATCTGGTCGCAGGCCCTGCGCTGATCATCGAACCGAACCAGACCATCGTCGTCGAGCCGGGCTGGCAGGCCGAAATCACCAATCTCGATCACGTCGTGATCCGTCGCACGCAAAGGAAAGCGCGCACTGCTGCCCTCGGCACATCAGCCGACCCGGTTATGCTGGAGGTCTTCAACAACCTCTTCATGTCGATCGCCGAGCAGATGGGCGTGACGCTGCAGAACACCGCCTACTCCGTCAACATCAAGGAAAGGCTGGATTTTTCCTGCGCCGTCTTCGACCACACTGGAGCGCTGGTCGCCAACGCGCCGCACATGCCGGTGCACCTCGGCTCGATGGACCGCTCGGTCGAGACCATCATCCGGCTGAACTCCGGCGACATCCACCCCGGCGACGTCTTTGCCCTCAACGCGCCCTATAATGGCGGCACGCATCTGCCTGACATCACCGTGGTGACGCCCGTCTTCGACGATGCCCAGGAAAACATCCTGTTCTGGGCGGCCTCGCGCGGCCATCACGCCGATATCGGCGGCACCGCCCCTGGCTCGATGACCCCGCTCGCCACTACGGTCGACGAGGAAGGCGTTTTGTTCGACAATTTCCGCATCGTCGATCGCGGAAAATTCCGCGAGACCGAGCTGCACAGGCTGCTCACCGACCACCGCTATCCCGCCCGCAACCCGCACCAGAACATCGCCGACCTCAAGGCGCAGATTGCCGCCAACGAGAAAGGCGTCGCCGAGCTGCGCAAGATGGTCGCGCATTTCGGCCTCGCAGTTGTCGAGGCCTATATGGGCCATGTCCAGGACAACGCCGCCGAAAGCGTACGCCGCGTGCTGGAGCGGCTGCCGGATAGCTCGCATTACGAATACCCGACCGATACCGGTCAGGTCATCAAGGTCAAGATCACGGTCGACCGGCAAAAGCGCGAGGCAACCGTCGACTTCACCGGCACGTCACCAGTGATGAAGAACAATTTCAATGCGCCGGAGCCGGTCGCCCGTGCCGCCGTGCTTTATGCCTTCCGCGTCATGGTCGAGGACATGATCCCGATGAATGCCGGGTGCCTCAGGCCGATCAACATCATCATCCCCGATGGCTGCATGCTGAAGCCCGCCTACCCCGCCGCCGTCGTCGCCGGCAATGTCGAGACCTCGCAGCACGTCACCAATGCGCTGTTCGGCGCCATGGGCGCGATGGCCAACGCACAAGGCACGATGAACAACCTCACCTTCGGCAACAAGCAGTACCAGTACTACGAAACCATCTGCTCGGGTTCGCCGGCTGGCCAGATGAATTCCGGCCGCGGCTTTGCCGGCACCTCCGGCGTCCATACCCACATGACCAATTCGCGCCTCACCGATCCGGAAGTGCTGGAACTGCGCTTTCCCGTGGTGCTGGAGGATTTCCACATCCGAGAGAACTCGGGCGGCAAGGGCAAGTGGAACGCCGGCGACGGCACCAAACGCACCATCCGCTTCCTCGAGAAGATGGAATGCGCGATCCTGTCCTCGCACCGCAACCGCCCACCGCAAGGACTGGATGGTGGCGGCGACGGCGAGGTCGGCTCGACGAAGGTTCGCCGCAAGGACGGCACGGTCGAGGTGCTGAAGGCCTGCGACCAGACGGTGCTCGATGCAGGTGAAGCCGTCATCCTGACGACGCCGACGCCAGGTGGGTTTGGCCGATAAAGGTAGGGGAATAGTTATTGGCTACACCAGACGCCAGCGCACCCAAAACTCGGTTGTTGGCTCAAGAGCACCGATAAACTCTGGGATGGCACGAAGCGCCAATGCGACGTCTACCCGCATGGCGTCATCCACTATGGGGCTAAGCTCAGTATATCGTGGCCAATCGCCGGCAAGCGCTGGATGCTTGTCACCAGGCTGGAGGTTTCCCGCGTGAAAATTCGCTTTGTATCGCTGCCAGATTAGCCAGCGTTCCTTCACGGCATTCAACTGCTCATTAGTGATCGGCGAGAGCAAGAAGGTTTCGCTCCAGTCATCACTCTGACCGTCCCACTCACATTCGTAGGCATGTGCCTTGCCACGATAGTCAGCTATGCCTTTACGCGGCCCATCATAGTAGTCGTGAAAGGTGTAAACAGCTTCCCAATCGTAATTCGGTTCGTTTTCCATCCACCAGATTAAGGTGGCTTTAGGATTGCCTGCAAGCTCGTTCGTCACCTCGACATTCGAGTCCATTGGTATTCAGCGCAAGGATTGCTTGACCGTCCTGAGGACGCGTCAACAGGCTGTCACCGGCCTGTCATGACCCTGGGGTACCCGCTTGCGACAAAGCAAATGGGGAATCACTTTGTCATGACGGACGTTTCCGCAGATCTGGTTTTTCGCCGCGGCAAGGAAGTTGGAAAAGCGGTCTACCAGAACCGCGCGCTTTCGAAAGCCGGCATCTCCGAGCGGCTGTTCGCCCTCCTGTTTTCCGGTCTGGTCTACCCACAGATCTGGGAAGACCCGGATGTCGACATGGAAGCCATGCAGCTTGGCCAGGGCCACCGTGTCGTCACCATCGCCTCGGGCGGCTGCAACATCCTGGCCTACCTCACCCGCTCGCCGGCACAGATCGACGCCGTCGACCTCAACGCCGCGCACATCGCGCTGAACCGCATGAAGCTGGAGGCGGTGCGCCGCCTGCCATCGCAGGGCGACCTGTTCCGCTTCTTCGGTGCCGCCGACACCAGCCACAATTCGGAAGCCTACGACCGGTTCATCGCGCCGCATCTCGATCCAGTCAGCCGCCATTATTGGGAACACCGCAGCTGGCGCGGCCGCCGGCGCATCAGTGTCTTCGATCGCAATTTCTACCAGACCGGCCTGCTCGGCCTGTTCATCGCCATGGGCCACCGCACAGCCAAGTTCTTCGGCGTCAACCCGGCCCGCATGATGGAAGCCAGGAACATTGGCGAGCAGCGCCGCTTCTTCAACGAGGAGCTGGCGCCGGTCTTCGACAAACCGCTGCTGAAATGGGCAACCTCGCGCAAGGCTTCGCTGTTTGGCCTCGGCATTCCACCGGCGCAGTATGATTCCCTGATCACCTCCGGCGACGGCACAATGGCCAGCGTGCTGAAGGCCCGGCTGGAAAAGCTAGCTTGCGATTTTCCCCTAGAGAATAATTACTTCGCCTGGCAGGCTTTTGCCCGGCGCTACCCTGAGCCGGGTGAGGCCGCCCTGCCCGCCTATCTGGAAAAGCAGAACTACGACACCATCCGCGGCAATATCGACCGCGTCGCCATCCACCATGCCAATCTGATCGAATTCCTGGCCGGCAAGGATGCGGGCGCTGTCGACCGCTTCATCCTGCTCGATGCGCAGGACTGGATGACCGATGAGCAGCTCAATGCGCTGTGGTCGGAAATCACCCGCACCGCTTCGGCCGGCGCCCGCGTCATCTTCCGCACCGCCGCCGAACCCAGCCTGCTGCCGGGCCGCGTCTCGACCTCGCTGCTCGACCAGTGGGACTATCAGGACGAGGCCTCGCGCGAATTCTCGGCCCGTGACCGCTCCGCCATCTATGGCGGCTTCCACCTCTATGTGAAGCGCCCGGCATGAGCACGACGGAGCTGCCGGCCAACCATGCCGAACTGATGGACGGCGTCTACCGCTGGCAGCGCCACATCTACGACCTGACCCGTAAATACTACCTGCTCGGCCGCGACCAGCTGATCGATGGGCTCGACGCGCCGAGAGGCGGCACTGTGCTCGAACTCGGCTGCGGCACCGGCCGCAACATCATTCTTGCGGCCCGTCGCTACCCCGACGCTCGCTTCTTTGGCCTCGATATTTCGGCTGAAATGCTGGAGACGGCCGGCAAGGCGATCGACCGCGAAGGCCTGTCCAGCCGCGTCACGCTGGCGCGAGGCGACGCCACCGATTTCGATGCTGGTGCACTGTACGGCATCGAACACTTCGACCGCGTCTTCGTCTCCTATTCGCTGTCGATGATACCCGGCTGGGAAAAGACTGTGTCGGAGGCACTCGCCTCGCTTGCCCCGACCGGCTCGCTGCACATCGTCGATTTCGGCCAGCAGGAAGGCCTGCCCAACTGGTTCCGCACTCTGCTGCGCGGCTGGCTCAGAAAATTCCACGTCTCGCCGCGTGAATCCCTGCGCGAGGTTCTGGAATCGGAATCTCGGCGAACCGGCGCAAGCTTCCGTTTCCGCACGCTTTATCGCGATTACGCTTGGCTGGCCGTGATCGGCGGGCAGAAGTAGGCGGTCATCAAGTCCGGGTCTTGCTGTCCGCCGTGTGCACCACGTCCCACGGAGCCAGCCAGTCTCCCGCGACCCGCAATTCGACGTTGGCGTCATCCTCGATGACCTTGCAGACGGTCATTTCGCCGGCGCTGAGACCGTAGCGTTCGCCTGCCAGCTTGAACCGGTCGTGCGTCGCACGTGTGAGTTCATTGCGCGTGCCGGTCTCGGCCATCAACTCCTCGATCAGCCCGAGATCCTTCAAGCATAGCGCGATTGGAAACGACGGATCGTAATGGCCGGCGAAGATCGACGGCACATCGTGCTGAAGCACGAAGCTGTCGGCGGCACCGCCTTTCATCACCTGCCACCAGACATCTGGCTCCAGCCCTGCCAGCTTGGCCGTCACCATCGCCTCGCCTATCGCGGCGGCATGGATTTTCCAGAGCTGGTTGTTGACCAGTTTGGCCACATAGCCATTGCCATAGGACCCGACACGTCGCAGTTCGCCCATGGCCTCGATGACCGGCCGCACCGCTTCGACATCGGCATCGGTGCCGCCAACAAACATCGGCATGTCGCCACGGATCGCGGCATCCACGGATCCGGTGACCGGCGCATCGACCGGTCCGCCACCCTTGGCCTGGAACTCAACGGCCAACGCACGCATCAGCTTCGGGCTGCTGGTGGTCATGTCGACCCAGTATTTGCCGGCACAGGACGTGGTAAGGAATCCATTTTCCCCGCGCACCACCTGTTCGATCTCTTTCGGGCCAAACACCATCGTCACCACGACGTCGCTGCGCGCCAGCACGTCGGCGGAGCTGGTGGCGGGCATCGCGCCGACGGCCGTCAGCGCATCCATCGACTGCGGACGGATGTCGTAGACGACCATCTCGAACCCGGCGCGCCTGACATTGAGCGCCGCGTTGCGCCCCATCGTCCCAAGCCCGATAAACCCCACGATCATGACGCATGCTCTCCCGGTTCCAGGACCGAGACTGCACCGTTCCAATGGGCGAGAGATAGCCTGAATGCGAATGAAAAGCGCTTATTTCAGCGCCTTCACCAACGCCCCCACCATCGCCTGCGGCCGGTAGCCGAACTTGGCGGGCGTCAGCCCCAACCGCACGATCACCAATTGCTGCGAAGGAATGATGGTGACTGTTTGCCCGTCATGCCCTTCCATCCAGAACGTATCCTTGGGCAGGCCTGCCGCGACACCGGCGCCGGGGCTGTCCTCGTCGCCAGGCCCTTCGATCCACAACTGGCCCTTGCCGTAAACTTTCGAGGCGGGTGCGGGTTCGCGCATCCAGTCGACGAAGCCGACGGGCAGCACCTGGTTGCCGTTCCAGACCCCGCCTTGCAGCAGGAACTGGCCGAAGCGCGCCCAGTCATGCGCGGTCGCATAGAGATAGGATCCGCCGACGAAGGTGCCCTGCTCGTCGGTCTCGAGCACGGCGCTGTGCATGCCGAGCGGCTCGAACAGCGCGCTGCGCGGCCATGTCAGCGCCTTGGCCTTGTCGCCGATCGCATCCTGCCACAGCCGCGACAGCATCACCGCCGTGCCACTCGAATAGGAAAACACCTTGCCTACCTCGGCCGCCAGCGGCTTGGATTCGGCAAAGCCCGCCATGTCGGGTTCGAGATAGAGCATGCGGGTGACATCGGCGACGTCGCCATAATCCTCGTTGAACTCCAGCCCGCTCGACATGGCCATCATGTCCGCAAGGCTGATGGCGGCACGGCCGTCGGCCTTCCAGGGCGCGAACAGGCCCTTGTTGTCGACCGCCATCTTGCCGTCCTTGACCAGCGTGCCGATGATCGCGGCATTCACCGTCTTGGTCATCGACCAGCCGAGCAGCGGCGTCTTGTCGGAAAAGCCATCGCCATAGCGCTCCGCCACGACGCGGCCGTTCTTGACCACCACAATCGCGCGCATCCCGGTGCCGGCCATCGCGGCATCGCCGATGATCTTCGTGATTTCGGGATTCTGCGAGGCATTGACCCGGTCTCCCTCCGGCCACAGATCGCCCTTGGCGGCGGCCGACGCTTCGGCAGGGATCGTCGTGCGCCGTGCCTTGCCGACATCGCCGTCCGGAACCGAGGCGCAGCCTAACCCCTCGCGCGCGACGGCAACGCTCTTGCCGAGGAATCCAAGCAGTCCGGCCGAGACGGTTCCCCGGTTCTTGTCGACCGAGACCCGCATCAGCCGCAGCAGCGGGTGCCCGGGCGCCTGCACGTCGACGGCAAGCACCTCGTTGGGGTCGCGCCCGGCGATGAAGACGTTCGAGCAGACGATCTTGGCCGAATAGCCGGAGCCGACGCGGATCAATTCGGGCGGCGCGATGTAAAGCCAGGCAAACAAAGCGGCGACCGCCAGCACGATCAGGCCAAGCAGCCATTTGATGATCTTGACGACGATCCGCATCTTTTCCGTCCCTGCTTTTCGGCCGCCGGTAGTTTCCGGCTCGATTTATGTCATCGATTTGCCGCCATTGCTTCCGCAAAATCGCGGCTGTTGTCGAGCGCCATCAACGGATTATCAACCATGATCGGCGATCACTAAAAATGGTATATTGAGTGATGCGTGGGGCGATCGCTCGAAGAGGCCGGATCGGCCACCAGTTCACAGACCCATCAGCGACCGGCTGATTCCGGCTTGGAAGTTGTGATGCGCCGTCTTGCGGCTCTTTTCATGCTGACGCTGCTCGGCGCCTGCTCGACCGTGGACGATCTGTCACCACTGTCGCCGTCCAGCAGCGCGACAGTCGCCGTGCGCGCGCCGCGCTTCGCCGATTCCAAGCCGCATGAATGGGACAGCGGTGCCCCGTGGAACTATGCCGTTCACGGCACCGACGTGTCCAAATACCAGACCTCGGTCGACTGGCCGACGGCCAAGGCCAGCGGCATCTCCTTCGCCTTCATCAAGGCGACCGAAGGCGGCGACCGTTTCGACGAGTATTTCAACGAGCACTGGGCGCGCACAAAGGCCTCGGGCGTTCCGCGGGCGGCCTATCATTTCTTCTATTTCTGCACCCCGGCGGCCCAGCAGGCGCGCTGGTTCATCCAGAATGTCCCGGTCGACCGCTCCGCGATGCCGCCGGTGCTCGACATGGAATGGAACCCGCAATCACCCACCTGCAAGTTGCGTCCGGACGCCGCCACGGTGCGCGCGGAAATGACCACCTTCCTCGAAATCGTCGAGCGCCACTACGGCAAGAAGCCGATCATCTACACCTCGGTCGACTTCTTCGATGACAACGAGCTGTCGAGCTTCCGCGGCTATCCCTACTGGCTGCGTTCCGTCGCCGGCCACCCGCGGGAGAAGTACGGCAGCCACCCCTTCACCTTCTGGCAATACACCGGAACCGGCATTGTTCCCGGCATGACCGGCAAGTCCGACATTAACGTCTTCAACGGCTCTGAGGCCGCCTGGAACAAGTGGCTGCGGCAGAACACCCGTTGACACCGGGCCTGCCGCCTGCTTTTCGACACAGCCAGCGGTAAAGAGTGCAACCGCGGGTAATCCAGGTCGTTGGGCTTCCCAGGCGAAGCACGATTGATTGCCTTGTTTGTTTCGAAAGGAAGCTGATGCGACTGCGTTCCCAAGCCCTCGCGGCGCTGTTCTTGTGCGCCACGGCCTTGCCGGCGATGGCGCAGGAATGCGGCGGCGATTTCGAAACCTGGAAACAGGGTGTAGCAGTGGAAGCCAAGGCGGCCGGGGTCGGCGCGGTCGGCCTCGATGCGCTGGAAGACGCCAAGATCGACGAAAGAGCCTTGGCGCGCGACCGCGCCCAGGGCGTCTTCACCCAGACCTTCATCGAATTCTCGAACCGCATGATCTCGGCCTACCGGCTGAAGCAAGGTGCGGCGAACATGAAGAAATACGCCGACGTCTTCGCCCGCGCCGACCAGCAGTTTGGCGTCCAGGCACCAGTCATCACCGCCTTCTGGGCGCTGGAGACGGATTTCGGCGCCGTGCAGGGCGATTTCCACACGCTGAGCGCGCTGGTGACGCTGTCGCATGATTGCCGTCGCCCGCAGTTGTTTCGCCAGCAGTTGGTGCCGCTTCTGGAGCTGATCGACCATGGCGTGCTGCCGGCCGACGTCCAGGGCGCCTGGGCTGGGGAGATCGGCCAGACGCAGATCCTGCCTTCGGACTATCTGGCCCGCGGTGTCGACGGCGACGGCGACGGCAAGATCGACTTGCGCAAAAGCGTGCCGGACGTGATCATGACCACGGCCAACAAGGTGCTGTCGCGCGGCTGGAAGCGCGACGAACCCTGGATCCAGGAAGTGCGCGTGCCAGACCAGATGCCCTGGGACCAGACCGGGCGCACCAACAAATTGCCGCTGACACAGTGGGCGCAATGGGGTGTCACCAATCCCGACGGCTCGCCGCTGGTCGACAAGGGCCTCACGGCTGGCCTCGCGCTGCCCATGGGCCGCAAGGGGCCGGCCTTCCTTACCTATGAGAATTTCGACGTCTATCTCGAATGGAACCAGTCCTTCACCTACGCGCTGACCGCGGCCAACCTCGCCGCACGGCTCGCCGGCGCACCGCCGCTTGATCCGCGCAACCCCGAGCCAGGCCTCAACAACGACCAGATGAAGGCGCTACAAACCAAGCTGGAAGCCCGCGGCTACGATGTCGGCACGGTCGACGGCATTCTGGGCACCAACACCCGCGAGGCGATCCGCAAGGAACAGATGCGGCTTGGATTGCCGGTGGATGGCTGGCCGACGCCAGAGTTGTTGGGGAAGTTGTAGCGAGTAGCGAGTAGCGAGTAGCGAGTAGCGAGTAGCGAGTAGCGAGTAGCGAGTAGCGAGTAGCGAGTAGCGAGTAGCGAGTAGCGAGTAGCGAGTAGCGAGTAGCGAAGAAGATAATTCCCTATTCGCTACTGGCTACTGGCTATTCCCTAATCCGCCATCGTCTCCAGACTCGCAAATCCCTGCGGCGCATCGCCCTCGTCGAAGGGCGTCGTCACCTCGACGAAGGTGTCGGGGTAAAAGCCGTTGAAGCGGGTGCGCAGCGACAGCGAATAGGCGCCGATATGGCCGATCTCAATCCAGTCGCCGGTGTCGACGGTTTCCGGCAGCCAGAATGGCCTGGACAGGATATCGACGGAATCGCAGGTCGCGCCGCAGACCTTGAATGGCACGATCTTGTTCTCATCGCCATTGCGGGTCCGGATCGCGGGATCCGGAATGAAGCGCGCCGGCAGCGTGATCTTGCCGGTCCATGAATCCGACAGCGATGCCCAGATGCCGTCATTGATGTAGAGCCGCTTGCCCTTGCGCAGCAGCACCCGCACGATCAGCGACAGGCAGCGCGCCACGATCACCCTGCCCGGCTCGGCCACCAACGGCATCTGGTCGAACTGGTATTCCTTCAGGTCACCGGAAAGCCGCGACATGATCTGGCCGAGCGACGGCATCTCGACCTGCTTGCGGTTCGGATCATTGCCATACTCGGCCGGAAAGCCGCCACCGACGTCGAGCCCGGCAATGTCGAAGGTCAGCCGGTTGCGTACCCAGTCGGCCGAGGCCAGTGCCCGCTCATAGGTGTCGGGATCCTCGATCTGACTGCCGACGTGGAAACACAGGCCAACCTTGTAGCCGGTGCGGTTCAGCCGCTCCGCCAATTCCACGGCATAGGCAGGCCCGGCGCCGAACTTTTTCGACAGCTCGTAAGCCGCGTGGCCCTTGGTCTGCACCCGCACGAACACGCTGATCGTGCCCGGGTCGATGTCCAGCGCCCGCACCACCCGCGTCACCTTGGTGATCTCGTCCTCATGGTCGAGCGAAATGACGCGGATGCCATATTTCTCCAGCGCCAGCTTGATATCCGATTGCGCCTTGACCGGATGCATGTAGAGCATCTCGGCATCGGGCGAGACCGCGCGCACGGCGGCGAACTCGCCGGGTGAAGCCACGTCGAAGGCCGTGACGCCGGCCTCGACCAGCGCCTTCAACACGATCGGCTCGCCATTGGTCTTGACCGCATAGGCGGTCTTGCCGGGAAACATGCCCATGAACTGCCTGGCATCGGCCTTCAGCACCTGCGGGCGGAAGCAATAGACCGGATCGTCCGGGCGAAGCGCCAGTGCCGCCTCGCGGGCATTCTCGAATCGCTGCATTGACGAATCCTCGATCTCGGCTGCGCACAATTAATCCAAGCTAGCGGCTAATGAAAACAATTCTGTGTCTCGTGTGCTTGACGCAGCGGCGCTAGGTCTTTGGCGGCACTGTTTGCCAGCGATCATGTTTCGGGTGGCCCTTGTCGCCAGACCCGATATGCCGTGTGTCTGACCGGCTGACATCCAGCGCGTCTTGGGGAGGACGATTCGCATGGCAGTGGCTGCCACATCAACACCACGCGGACCGATGACGCTCACCGACTGGGGGCAATTGCTGCTGCTCGGCGCGATCTGGGGCGGCTCGTTCTTCTTCGCCCGCATCGCGGTGGCGGAACTTCATCCGCTGGTGCTGGTGCTGTTTCGCGTCGGCATCGCCGCAATCGCGCTGCAGATCTATCTCGGCCTGCGCGGCCCGTCCTTCCGCCTCGCCCTTCCGCATGCCGGCCTGTTCTTCCTGCTGGCCCTCGCCAACAACGTCGTCCCGTTCTCGCTGATCTTCGCCGGCCAGACGGAACTTGGCGCCGGCGTCGCCTCGGTGCTCAATGCGACGACGCCATTCTGGACGCTGATCCTCGCCAATGCGCTGACATCGGACGAAAAGCTGTCCTGGAACAAGCTCGCCGGCATCGGGCTCGGCGTCGCCGGCACAGCTGTCATGATCGGTCCCGGCCTGCTTGCCGGGCTTGGCGGACCGGTCTGGGCCAAATTCGCGCTGATCGGCGCCTCCCTGTCCTATGGCGGCGCGCTGATGATCGCCCGCCGCTTCAAGGGCGTGCCCTCGCCGGTTCTCGCCACCGGACAGATGACCGCCTCGACCATCATCATGATCCCGATCGTGCTCTTCGTGCATGGTCCGGCCGGGCTGTTCTCGGCCTCGCCGCCAGTCTGGGCGGCGGTGCTGGCGCTGGCGCTGCTGTCGACCGCCTTCGCCTACATCCTCTATTTCAACCTCGTCGCCTCGGCCGGTGTTACCAACGCTTCGCTGGTCACGCTGATCGTGCCGGTCAGCGCCCTTCTGCTCGGCTTCCTGTTCCTGGGCGAGCGGCTGGAACTGTTCGAGATCGGTGGCGTGGTGCTGATCGCGCTTGGTCTTCTCACAATCGACGGACGTGTCCTTGGAAAACGTTAGTCTGAACCGCATTGGCAGCGAAAGTCGAAGTCGACTTTCACGGCGGTGGCGCTGCAATGACACTGTTGCGACACTTGACGCGAAAGTCGAAGTCGACTTTCACGGCGGTAGCGCTGCCGTGACATGATACCGACACCGTCCCGCCATATTTTATTCACAGGCCTGAAGCGGGTTTTTGCCGAGAAGTTTCAACGGCTAACGGCAAAAACAGAGTCGCAAATCCGGCATTCACGTCGCAATGCAGCACATTTTCCGCTTGCCTGTGGCACAAATGAACCTAGACTCCCAGGCATAGCTCTTTAAGAGGAGGCTATGTCATGGGACTTACGAGGCCTATCAACGCATTGATGATTTGTGCTGCGTTTGCCTTCATTGGAGCCCTTATTATGGGCTTTCTTCCCTGAACCCGCCAAGACGGGGAAGACCACCAGCAAATAGTCCAAACAAGCAAAAGGCCGGGTTTTACCCGGCCTTTTGCTTGTTTAGCCAGTGCTTATGCAGCGGCAGAGCCTGCCACCTCCGCCTCATGCGAGCGGATGCCGATCATGTGGCAGATGGCGAAGACGAGGTCGGCGCGGTTCATCGTGTAGAAGTGGAAATCGCCCACCCCGCGCTCGACGAGATCCAGCACCTGCTCGGCGGCCACGGCGGATGCCACCAGCGCATGGGTCTGCGGGTCGTTCTGCAGGCCGTCGAAGCGTTCGGCCAGCCATGCCGGCACAAGCGCGCCGCAGCGCGCCGAGAAATTCGCGACCTGGGTGAAATTGTGCACCGGCAAGATGCCGGGAACGATCGGGATGTAGATGCCGGCGCGGCGCGCGCGCTCGACATAGCGCTCGTAGAGATCATTGTCGAAGAAGAACTGCGTGATCGCCCGCGTCGCGCCATTGTCGACCTTGCGCTTCAGCATGTCGATGTCGGTGGCGAAGTCCGGGCTCTCCGGATGCTTTTCCGGATAGGCAGAAACCGAAATGTCGAAATCGCCGGCCTCCTTCAGTGCGCCGACCAACTCGGCACCATTGGCGTAGCCGTCCGCATGTGGGCGATAGGCGGTTCCCACACCGGCGGCCGGATCGCCGCGCAGGGCGACGAAGCGCTTCACGCCCATATCGGCGAATTCCTGGATCACCGCGTCGACCTGATGACGGGCGGCGTCGACGCAGGTCATGTGCGCCGCAGGCGTCAGGCTGGTCTCTTTCAGGATGCGGCCGATGGTGCGCGCGGTGCGCTCGCGCGTCGAGCCGCCGGCGCCATAGGTCACCGAGACGAATTTCGGCTTCAGCGGCTCCAGCCGTGTGACCGTGTCCCACAGCCTAGCCTCCATCTCGTCATTCTTGGGCGGGAAGAATTCGAACGAAACCTTGACCTTGTCGCCAATGTCGGGGCGGCGGGAAAAGCGGAACTGGTTCATCAGGCGATTTCCCCTATCGAGTTCACTTTGGTCTGCTCGTTGGCAGGATCGGCGATCAGCAGGCGCCGGTCGCGGCCAAGCCAGAGTTTTACGATAAGCCTGGCCTCGTTGCCGCCGCGCGGCTCGAACTCCTGGGCATCCTCGAGATCGAGGCCGGCCTCCGCAAACCACTCGCCGATCTGCCGGTCGGAAAAGCCGAGCCGCATATGGGCGTGCTCGTCGCGCAGGAATTCCAGCGTGTGCGGCGCGAAATCGACGATGACCAGCCGGCCCGCCGGCCGCAACAGCCGCGCCGCCTCGTGGATGGCGCGGGCCGGATCGTCGAGATAGTGCAGCACCTGGTGGATGGTGACGAGATCGAAGGCATCGCGCTCGACCGGCGGCGAGAAGATGTCGCCCTGCCGCACCTGCGCGTTCGAAATGCCTGATTTGTCGAGATTGGCGCGCGCCACGGTCAGCATCTCGCGCGACATGTCAATGCCGACGCCGCGCCGGTAGAGCGGCGAGAAGATTTCGAGCAGGCGGCCCGTCCCGGTGCCGAGATCGAGCATCGACTGGAACGGCCGCTTGCCGACCAGTTTCAGCATCGCGGCCTCGACGGCGCGATCCGGCACGTGCAGCGAGCGGATATGGTCCCAGCTTGCGGCGTTCACGGAAAAATACTGCGTCGCCCGGTCCTGCCGCTTGCGCTTGACCGAGGCCAGACGCTCAAGGTCGCGCTCGACCTGCGGATCGGCGCCGCGAATGCTGGAAACCAGCCCCATGACGAAATCGCGCGCCGAATCGGCATCCGACAGGCGGAAGAAGGCCCACGATCCTTCCTGGTAACGGCCAATCAGCCCGGCCTCGAGCAAAAGCTTCAAGTGGCGCGAGACACGCGGCTGCGACTGGCCGAGAATTTCGGTAAGATCGGAAACGGTGAGGTCGCCGCGCGACAACAGTGCCAATATGCGCAAGCGGCTGGATTCGGCCGCCGCCTTCAGCGTATCCACCATGGTGTCGAGCGAAACGTGCATGAGCGCATTCTCTTTGAAAAAGATATAAACATATGTTTATGTCGATTTTCAAAACCTTGCAAGCGCAATGTCGCTCCCGGACAAGAAAATGCCGCATGCGTGATTTCCCCCTGCATGGCGTCCAAAAATGTGTAGTGGGGTTGGGACAGTGACAGGCACCAAGGTAGAGATGGCCGGAATCACCGAGCCCCGCGAAATGTTCGAGGCGCGCGAAGGCGAGCAGAGGCTGGAACTGGATCCGGCAGCAATGCCGGCGGACGGAAGCATCGTCTTCATCGGCCGCATCGCCTCGCCATGGGTGACGCGGGAGAGCTGCCCGAAAAACATGCGCGCGGCCCGCGAGACCGGGCAACCGGCGGTTATCAGCATCGACGCGCCCTATCGCAGCGGCCTGCAGGGCCTGGAGCGTGCCAGCCATGTCATCGTCCTGTCCTGGCTGCACCACGCGCCGCGGAATCTGATTGTGCAGAAACCCCGCCATGCGGCTGAAGCCAAAGGCGTATTCGGCCTGCGCTCCCCTGCCCGGCCAAACCCGGTCGGCCTGCATGTGGCCAGGCTCGTCGGGTTGGACATCGCCACCGGACGCATCGATCTCGATGCCATCGACGTGCTCGACGGCACGCCGGTCATCGACATCAAGCCCTATTTCGCCTCGACCGACGCCATACCGGAGGCGACCATCGAAGGGCGTGATGAGCGCCAGCGGAATCAGCGATGACAGCGCCGACCGGCCGCCGCCGCGCCATCGCCAAGGCACTGACAGCCCTGCTGCCGCTGGCGCCCTATGCCGACATGGAAAAGATCCGTACTGACGCCGGCTCGGTGCATATGAAGACCTTGCCGCCGGGCATTGCCGTCTGGCTGGCGGCGATTGCCCATATCCGTCACATGCACACCGATTACGAAAAGCTGCTGGCCGAGGGCTATGACCGCGACTCGGCGCGATTCTTCGTCATCGAGCAGACCAACATCGTGCTCACCCGCTGGCGCGCGACACGCCTGCTCGACGCTGACGACGAAGAAGAATGAGAAGCCACTACCGTCGTGTCAGCACGGCGATCGCATTATAGGGCCTGCCGTCAGCCCGGCCGACCCAGGTCCAGGACAGGTTTCCCTTGAAAAACCTGACGGTGATATCGCCGCCATCGATGCATTTGTCCTGGCCGTAGGTGATGCTCTCGTGGAATTCCGCCGACGTCTCATCCCTCGACGTCTGCGACAGCGATCCGCCGCAGCCAAGTGAGGGATAATCGATCGATGCGCTGCCATCGCCAATCGTCATGGCGATCGACCAGTCGGCGCCGGCATCGCCGGCTGGGCTCTGGTGGCCGTTACCGACCCAAGTGCCGGTCATTGACTGTGCCGGCACATTCACGCCGCAAGGCACATTCTGGAAGATCGGCGTCAGTTCGCTGCCGGTCTTTTCGCAGCGATAGGTCTGGCCCTTCTGGCAAAGTTCGTCGCCCTCTTTCGTGCATTGCGCGCCGGCTTCGCCTGCAGCAGCAAAGATCATCATGGTTGCGATGACGGCCCCAAGCCTGCCCATATCCCCCTCCTCTTCCGAGTGGCCGGACTATAAGGCAACTCCAATCCAATGTATCGGCTCGCTCTGGAGGACGAACGGCGTCGAGCGGGTGGCTCTATACCCTCCGCGCGGTGCAGATAGGCTGTTGATCGGCCTTGTGCGACAGGAGGCTTCGATGGACCAGACGACGGCAACACGGACTTCAAAGCCGCTGCCTGCGGTGAGCGACCACCACGTCGATCCACATTCCTATCCCGACGGCATAGCCTTCCTCGACGGCCAGTATTTGCCGATGTCGCAAGCCAAGGTGTCGGTGCTGGATTGGGGTTTTCTGCATTCCGACGCCACCTACGACACCGTCCATGTCTGGAACGGCCGCTTCTTCCGCCTCGATCTGCACCTCGATCGCTTCTTCGGCGGCCTGGAAAAGCTGCGCATGACAATTCCCTTCGATCGCGACAAGGTGACCGAGATCCTGCACAATTGTGTCGCGCTGTCGGGACATCGCGCCGCCTATGTCGAAATGCTGTGCACGCGCGGCGCTTCGCCGACCTTCAGCCGCGACCCGCGCCAGGCGATCAACCGTTTCATGGCGTTTGCAGTGCCGTTCGGCTCGGTCGCCAATGCCGAGCAATTGCAGCGCGGCCTGCGCATCGCCATCAGCGACAAGATGCGTATCCCGCCGGCCTCGATCGATCCGGCGATCAAGAATTATCATTGGCTCGACCTCGTGCGCGGGCTCTACGACGCCTATGACCGCGGCGCCGAGACCGCGCTCATCCTCGACTTCAACGGCAATATCGCCGAGGGTCCGGGCTTCAACGTCTTCTGTGTCAAGGACGGCAAACTGTCGACGCCAGCCATCGGCGTGCTGCCCGGCATCACAAGGCGCACCGTTTTCGATCTCTGTGGCGAGGAAGGGCTCATCGCGGGGGCCGCCGATGTCAGCGTGCCCGCACTCAAGGCAGCCGACGAGGTCTTCATCACCTCGACTGCCGGCGGCATCATGCCGGTGACTGAGATCGATGGCGCGGCGATCGCCGACGGCAAGGTCGGGCCGATCACCAGCCGGCTGATGGCGCTCTATTGGCAAAAGCATGATCACCCGGCGTGGTCGTCTCAGGTGAATTATCCCTGATAGCTGGACGTCTTGTTCAAAAAGATTTCCCCGCGCCTCTGGAAAATCACGCGACAGGCCGTATATGCCCGAAAGCGGAGAAGCCTCCGCTTTCACCCGAAAATCACGCCCGCAGGGGCAAGGATTCCACATCATGACATCAAAGGTTTGGTTCATCACCGGATCGTCGAAGGGTTTTGGCCGTGTCTGGGCCGAGGCCGCATTGGCGCGCGGGGACAGCGTTGCCGCGACCGCCCGTGACGCCGGCACGCTCGCCGATCTCGTCGAAAAGTATGGCGACAACATCGCTGCTATAAAGCTCGACGTGAACGACAAGAAGGCCGTCGATGCCGCTGTCGCCGAAGCCCACAAACGCTTTGGCCGGCTCGACGTCGTCATCAACAATGCCGGCTATGGCCATTTCGGCGCCATCGAGGAAGTCAGCGAACAGGAAGCCCGCGACCAGATCGAAACCAATGTGTTCGGCGCGCTGTGGGTCACGCAGGCCGCATTGCCGATCATGCGGGCGCAGCGTTCAGGCCACATCATCCAGATCTCGTCGATCGGCGGCGTCAACGCCTTTGCCTCGCTCGGCCTCTACCACGCCTCGAAATGGGCGCTCGAAGCCTTCAGCCAGTCGCTCAGCATCGAGGTCGCGGAATTCGGCATCCATGTCACCCTGGTCGAGCCGGGCGGCTTCTCCACCGACTGGTCCGGCGCCTCCGCCAAGGTCTCGAAGCCGATCGAGGCCTATGCGCCGGCCCGCGCCAAGATGGCCGAGCGCCGTGCCAGTTCGGTCGCCGGCGATCCCGAAGCGACCGGTCCGGCGATGCTGGCCATCGTCGACGCTGCCGAGCCGCCGCTGCGGGTGTTCTTCGGCGATGGCGGCCTGCCGATGATCCGCCAGGAATACGCCAACCGCCTCGCCACCTGGGACAAATGGGACCACGTGTCCGTCATGGCGCAAGGCGCCAAGAAGAACCGCAAGGACTGACGATTGCAGTGTCCGCTACGCCGCTCAAAGGGCGGCGTAGCCCCCTGCCCTCAGGCCGGGAACGCGGCTATGCCTGGTAAATCCACTGCTCCGGCACCCGCGCCGAAATCTCTTCGCCGGCCCTGATCGTTCCCGGCTTCTCGACCCAGGCGACGAGACCACGCAGCCGCTTGGCTACTTTGGGAAAGAGCAGCGCGCCGGCTTCAATGTCGGCCATTCCTGAATTTTCAGCGATCGATCGCCCGGCGAGGCGACATGGCCCGTTCTGCGCGTCGACCTTGAGGGTCACGCCACCCTTGAAGAACAGCAGCGTGCCGGCCGGCAGCATCGACAAATGCGGCAAGCCTTCGGTCACCAGATTGGCTCCGATCCATTCCGGCTTGATCTCGGCCAGCCCCATCCGCTCGGCGACAATGGCCAGTTCATCTTCCGCCACGATCGACAGCTGCCGCTCATTGCGCATTTCGGTGCCGCGCGGATACCAGGGCTCGCGTCCGCCCGAGCGCCGCGTCGGTCCGGCATGGAAGTCTCCCGAAATGCCGTCGAAGCCGAGCCGCAATTCCTCCACCGGTCTTGTCTGGAAATGATCCGCTGGCGCGACATAGAGCGCTGCGGCGCGGGCGGAAAGTTTCTTGGCCGGGACGATGTCGACCGGTTTCTCGGCCTCGGGGAAGAGATCCAGCATGGCGTTCCGTCCTTGAATCATGCTCCCCGTTTTTGCCCTTCGGCCGGCAAGGCCGCAAGGGCGGTTTGAGCCAAAATACGCAACTCTTCGACCGAGGCGCCGTCCCGCGCCTGGATCGACATGCCGTTCATCACGCCGGCCAGATATTTGGCGAAGCCTTCGACCGAGAGGTTTTCGGGCAGATCGCCCGCCGCCCTGCCCTTGGCCAACCGCTCCGCGATCGCCGCTTCACTCGCCTTGCGATAGGCCTTGAGCTCATCGGCAATGGCTTGCGCCTGCGGCGAGGCTGCCAGCGCACCGCTGACGAACAGGCAGCCGCCCGGCTTGCCCGGCCTGGAATAGGCCTCGGCGGCGCCGAGCAGCAACCGCCGGATCGCCTCCCGCGTCGATACCGGCGCGCTCAGCGCGTCCAGCGCAAAGCCGATCTCGGTCTGGTGGTAGCGTATCAACGCCTTGCGAAACAAAGTCTCCTTGTCGGTGAAGGCGTTGTAGATCTGCGGCGGCGTCAGCCCCATCGCCTCGCGCAGCATGGCCAGCGACGTCGCCTCATAGCCATGCTCCCAGAACAGATGCATCGCCGCATCCAGTGCCCGGTCGGGGTCGAACGCGCGGGGACGACCGCCCCTGGCCTTTTCCAAATTATCCATAGTGATCGATACGAAACCTGTTGACTTGCTCGTTCCGCATAACGTAACAATTGATACGAAACATGGCAAGCCAGAAGCTCCCGGCGAGGCCGTGTAACGCGAGCACAAGGAAAGCCACATGCCAATCACCGTGACAGCGCCGGAAGGCGTGCTGACCCCGACCGGAGAACGCGAGATCCTGCCCCGCCTCAGTGCCGCCCTGATCGAAGCCTCCGGCGCCACCGGCAATTCCTTCTTCACAGCGATTGTCGGCGGCACCGTCCACGTCCTGGCGCCGCGCCACATCTATGCCGGCAGCGCCAACCGCCCTGTTGTCATGGTCGAGTTGAAATTGCCCAATATCGGCCTTGGCTCGGTCGAAGCCCGCAAGGCCTTCATCACCAATGCCGCTGGCATTGTCGCCGAACTCTGCGTACCCGAGCACAAGTCTGAAAACACCTGGATCAACATCGTCAACGCGCCCGATGGCGGCTGGGGCATTGGCGACAGGCAATATACCGGCGACGCGCTCATCACTGCAGCCACCGCCGCGCACTGATCTGATAGGAAAAGATAGAATGCGCCTCTCCCCTTCGCTGTTCTTCACCACCAATTGCGAGCCGGCGCTGGCCTTCTACGAACAGTGCGGCCTTGGCCGGGCCACAATCCTGCTGCGCTGGGGCGACAACAACATGCCGGTGCGAACCGAGGCCATGCGCGGAAAGATCCTGCATGCGCGCTTCGAGGGTCCGGGCGTGCTGTTCCACTCCTCCGACAATGACGATGCGGAGCCGATGAAAGGCTCCGCCATGATGCTGGAATTCGACGACCTGGCTGCGATGCGGGAGCTGTTCGATCGCATGGCCGTCGGTGGCCGCATCACCGTGCCCCTGGCGCGACAATATTGGGGAACCAGCTTCGGCATGCTGGTCGACGCCTTTGGCGTGCAGTGGATGTTCAGTTGCTCCCACGAATAATCGCGGATTTTATGGGGCGTCGGACTTCTCGCTCTCCAGCAGCGCATTCTTGATGGCGTGCGCCATGAACATTGCGTGGCCATGTCCAAGGCCAAACTCTTGCTTGAGCCAGGCGATCCGCACACCCGGTTTGATGGCGGGATCGCCGAGGCCCTTTTCGATGGCCAAGGCTAAGAAGTCTTCCGTGGTCTTCCCCGTCTTCTTCTCGATTCCGGGCAGATAGTTCAGATCAAGGGGCATGCTTGTGACCTCGATTTTGGGCGGCGGACCGCCCTGTCAGTAGCCGGGTTTGGGGCTGGCGATCGACCAGATGACACCAAAGCAGTCGACCAGCCGTCCAAACCCGCCGAACGCCATATTCTGCCAAGGCGTCAAAACCCGGCAACCGGCGGCCTTGCCGCGCGCCATCCAATCGCTGCCATCGGGCACCTCAAGATGCAACGCGATACTGGGCGTGGGCTGAAAAGCGGGTATCGGCTCCATGCTGAAATCCGTCAGGAAGACCGGGCCGCCATTGATCCGTACCTCCGCGTGACGCAGATGACCATTCTCTTCGACGGCCATGATCTCCTCCGCACCAAAGGCCCGGCCCCAGACCTCGATTGCCTCGCGGGCCCGGCCGGCGAGCGACAGGTATGGCACCACGCGGGTCGGCTCTTGATTGTCGGTCATGACTTTCCTTCCTCCAGTCGTATTTCGAGATAGCGCCTGAGATAGCCGAGGCTCGCACGCGCGCCTTGAGTGCCCCCTTCGGCCTTGGCGATGAGCAGAGAGCCCTGAATGGTTGCCTCGATATGGATAGCCAGGTCACGGGCCTCGCGGCTGTCGACGCCGAGCACCGCGGCCAAATCCCCTTCCAGCAATGCTGCCTGGGCGAGGATCGAAGCCGCGCTATCGGCGGCAAGCTCCGGGTGCGTGTCGTGCACCTCTTGTAGAACGGTGCCCACGTAGCAGGCATATGTGGCCACCGGGCCGGCAAGCAGCGAAATACGAAAGTCGATATAGGCCAGCACGCGCGCCGCGGGACTCTCCGGATCGCGGTGACGCGACCCGGCGAAGGCTGTTTGCGACTGAGTGCTCCAGTGGATGGCAGCCGCTCGCGCGCAGGCTTCCTTGGTCGCGAAATGATGAAAGAAACTGCCCTTCGTCACGCCCGCCGCCACCGCGATGTCATCGACACGCGTCGCCGCATAACCCTTGGTGCGGATCACGTCGATCGCCGCCGAAAGAAGCCGCTCTCTGCTGTTATGATGTTCTTCCACGCCACCATACTCGTTGGTATGGCGGAACCATACTCACCGGTATGGTCGTGTCAAGCGCCGATCGGATCACAAACTTCTGACCTCCGGCATGGCATGTTTGTTGGCGCGCCGCATTGCTGCCGCGCTGCACCCGCTTCATGCTGACGGTCCAGATAGGTCGGCGGAGGTTCATGATGCGTCCCGGGACGGCAATGGTGCTGCTTTGGCTGATCTGGGCCGTGTCGTGGGCCGCGGCCGCGTTCTGGGCCGACCAGGCGCAGAAGCGCGCCGGCTTTCGGGCCGAGGCACCCTACCGGGCGGTGCTGGTGCTCGGCGCCATCCTGTTCTTTATTCCGGCACACGGCTATGTCGGCCGCTTTCGCCTGTGGTCTCCCACGCTGGCCGAGGCCTGGATCTGCGTCGCGCTGGTTGCGATCGGCATCGCTTTTTGCTGGTGGGCTCGGCTGCATCTGGGCCGGCTGTGGTCGGGAACGGTCACCGCCAAAGCCGAGCACCGCATCATCGACACAGGCCCCTACGGCCTCGTCCGTCACCCCATCTACACCGGTCTGCTGCTCGGCCTCCTGGCCACCATGGCGGCGAAAGGCACCGTCTGGGGCGTCGCCGGGGTCATTCTTCTGACCATCGGCATCTTCATGAAAGCAAAGCTCGAGGAACGTTTCCTGCGCGGCGAACTCGGCAGCGCCTATGACGATTATGCCAAGCGGGTTCCGATGCTGGTGCCATTTGCTCCGGCCTGACCCGCCTCCCCGTTCTGCCTGACCACGTTTGGTGGCCTCGGATGCCCGAGCATCGAAGCTCGATGATCGTCGGTAAGGGAATAGACGAAGTTGTCACAGGCAAAGCGCAGCCCCGCCCAGGAAGGCTCGCTCAGGACAATATCCTCGCCACCCCTGGGGAAGTCGCTGTCGCTGGCAAAGTGGGACTGTACGACATGCCTTGCACCCATCGACTGGAACACAGGCCGTAGCCCGTAGTCCAGCGCCAGCACATGCGCCAGGCTTCCGCCCGTTGCCAGCGGCAGGACCACCTTGCCCGCAAAAGCAAATTGCGGCAGCGCGTCCAGGCCGGCTTTCAAAAGTCCGGAAAACGACGCCTTGTAGATTGGCGTCGCGACGATCAGGCCATGGGCGCCGACAACCTTGTCGCGAAATGCCGCTAGTGACGGCACCCGGAAATCAGCCGCCAACAGGGCGGCGGGATCGAGATCGCGCAAGACCAAATGTTCCGTATCGATGCCCTGGGCCCGCAACACTCCAAGAACTGCTTCGACAAGCCGGACCGTCTTGGACATCTCGGACGGACTTGCTGATATAGCCAGAACTTTTCGGCCGTTCATTGCATGAAACCTTTGCCGCCTTGTGCCCCGGGGAGCCATATGCGTCACCGGGCAGTATTACTCTTTGAATTCAGGTGGGCGACGACCGTTCAGGCGCGCGCCTGGACTGCTCCGCGCGCCGCGACGAAAGAGTTTCGCGGACGCGCCAATCCCAGCCGGTCACGCAACGTCCCCGGTTCATACTCGGTCCTGAACAGTCCGCGCCTTTGCAGCCCAGGAACAACCGTTTGCATGAAATTCATCCAGTCCTCGGGCAGCAGCGGGAACATCAGATTGTAGCCGTCGGCGGCGCCGGAGACGAACCAGGCTTCGAGCTGATCGGCGACTTGCGAAGGCGTCCCGACAACGAGCGGAACCGAGCCGGTATTGGCGATCTTGCGCGCGAGCTGTCGTATCGAGAGACCTTTGTTCGCGTCGTCTTTTACAAGCGCGAGCCAGGTCCGCCAGCCATTGAACGTGCCCTCGTCCGGCAGATCCGGGATCGGCCCGTCGAGCGGATAGACGGACAGGTCCACGCCCGCCCAGCTTGAGAGAAGATCGACGGCGACGGCGTCGAGCATCAGTGTTTCCAGATACTCCTGCTTCTCCTCGGCCTCGGACGCGGAGCCCGCGACAATCGGCAGGATGCCCGGCAACAGTTTGAAGCTCTCCGGTGTCCGGTCGAACCTGGCCAGTCGGTTGTTCATGTCGGCACGGTAGGCGAGGCCTTCCGCCTCGCTGCGCAGGATGGCGAAATGCACCTCTGCATGCGCGGCGGCCAGATTCTTGCCGGCCTCCGACGACCCCGCCTGAACGATAACTGGATGTCCTTGCGGCGGTCGCGGGACGTTGAGTGGCCCCCTGACCTTGAAGTGCTTTCCGTGATGGTTGAGGTAGTGGACATGCTCTGCATTGGCAAACTGTCCTGATGTCTTGTCGATGATCAGCGCATCGTCTTCCCAGCTATCCCACAGCGCTTTCGTGACATCGAGGAATTCGGCCGCCCGCTCGTAGCGAAGCGCGTGCTCGATATTGGAATCGCGCCCGAAATTGACGGCCTCCTCTTCGAGCGCCGATGTCACCACGTTCCAGCCGACACGGCCATTGCTGATGTGGTCGATCGAGGCAAACATGCGCGCCGTGTTGAACGGCTCGGTGTAAGAACTCGATGCCGTCACCATGAAGCCGATATCCTTGGTGACAGCCGAAAGCGCGGAGACGAGCGACAACGGTTCCAGCCGGGGGTTGGCATAGTGCGCCAATCCGCTGCCGAACGTGTCCCAGACGCCCAGATGGTCGGCGATGAAGATGGTGTCGAGCTTGGCACGCTCCGCCGCTTCCGCCAGGCCGCGATAATAGTCGAGGCCGAGAAATTCACGGCCCGGCGCACGCGGGTGCCGCCAGGAAAGGCGATGATCCCCCTGTGGATTGAAGAAGAAGCCAGCCAGGATCATGTTTCGACGCGGCATGCCAACTATATCCTTCTGCGATCGGCCATTTCGTCGGCGGCGCCAGCCTTGAAGGTCCAGCCGGCGCCTGACGACACCAACCTTAGGCAAGATCAGCCCTTCCCAAAAAAGATTATTTTTGCGAGAAAGATAAGCTCAGCTTATCCATGGTGATCAGATGGCAAGTGCCCCCTCCCTGCGCGGCCTGCAGGCATTCGAAGCTGCCGCGCGGTCGGGAAGTTTTGTCGCCGCGTCCGAGGAGCTCGCGGTTTCTGCCGCCGCGATCAGCCAGCTCATTCGCGCGCTCGAGGATCAGGTTGGGCGCAAGTTGTTCCACCGCATCAATCGCCGCGCCGTTCTGACCGAGGCCGGGGTGGAAATTTTCCCGAGGCTTGCCGCTGCGTTCAACGAACTGAGGAATGTCTCCCGCGAACTCAGTGGCGGCGAGCAGCGATCCTCGCTGATCGTGTCCGTGGCGCCTTCCGTGGCGATGGGCTGGCTTTCCTCGCGCTTGCCCGGCTTCGTCGGCATCCACGGTCCGGTCGATATCTCGTTGCGGGGCGAGGATGACCCGGTTCCGTTTGATCGCGACCTCATCGATATCCGTCTGTCCTACGGGCCCTCGCATTATTCGGAACACGTGACCGAAGAGCTTGTCAAAGATGCCGTCTATCCGGTGTGTTCGCCGGGCTTCCTGGCGAAGTATGGTCCGATGGCCTCTCCGGCGAGCCTTCACTCCGTCCCATTGATCCATACCGACTGGGGTCCTTCCGGCGCCTCCTTTCCATCATGGCGCAACTGGTTTGAGTCGGCGGATGTGACAGCGGGTCGTCATATCCAGCACGGAATGACGGCCAATTCCTCGATGGCGGCGCTCGATCTCGCGCGGGGCGGGCTGGGGGTGGCGTTGGCGCAGGGACTTTTCTGCGCCCGGCAGGTCGAAGACGGCGAGCTTGTCGTGGCTGTCAGCCACGTCCTCGAACTGGGCAATCCCTACTGCATCACGATACCGCACCGGAGTACGCAGCGTTCGGTGGTGACGGCGTTCAAGACGTGGTTCGCGGCCGAATGCGTCCGTTGCGTCAAATCGCCAGCCTTGGCCGCCGACGCATAAAGACCCGGCGCGCAAACGCGATTTGGCGGGGATATCGGTATCCGGGATCAAAGCATCCGGATAAGCGCGCCGCCGATCGAATACCCCGCGCCGAAGGCGCAGATCAGGCCGAAATCACCGGGCTTCATGTCGGCATGGTTCTCCGACAGCGCCACGATGGCGCCGGCGCCCGCCGTGTTGCCGAGCCGCTCCAGCACCATCGGCGCACGGTCGTGATCGACATCGTGGCCGAACGACAGTTTCAGGATCATCGCGTTCATGCGCGCATTGGCCTGATGCAGCCAGAAGCGCCGGACCGCTTGCGGCGTCAGACCGTGCTCGGCCAGGAACTCGACGATGAATTTCTGCCCGGCAACGGTGACTTCCTTGAACACCTTGTTGCCGACCTGTTTGATCAGATTGCCTTCCAAATTGATCATGTAGGGATCATCCTGGGCGGTGCGGGTGTGGTAGCCCAGATTGGTGCGGATGTTGTTCGACATCTGCGTCCAGATGCGCGTGTCCAGCACCTCGAAACGCCCAGGCCGTTTGTCGCCCTGAGCAAGGCCCTCCACCACCAGCGACACCGAGGCATCGCCGAAAATGAAATGTGTCTGCCGGTCGCGGAAATTGAGATGGCCGGTGATGATTTCGGGCGTGGTCACCAGGATGCGCTTGTGCGCGCCCGAGCGCACCAGATTGACCGCCATGTGGAGCGCCGCCGCCGCGGAAGAACAGCCTAGCCCCATGTCAAAGCCGGCGCCCGTCGTGCCCAGCGCCTCCTGCATTTCGATGGCGATCGCCGGATAGGGCCGCTGGTGGTGCGAGGCCGAGCAGATGATCAGGTCGATCTGCGACGGCTTCAGCCCCGCATGATCAAGCGCCTTTTTGGCCGAAGCGACGCCGAACTCCGCCTCCAGTGACAGCGCATCATCCGGCCGCGCCGGGATGCGCGGCGTCATGCGGGTCGGATCGAGAATGCCTTCGCGCTCGATCACATGACGGGATTTCACACCCGAGGCATGGACGATGAAATCGGCGTCGGACTTCTGCAGGAGCGGCTCGCCGGTGCCCTGGCGCCGCGCATTCTCTGTGTCGACCCAGCTGTTAAAACTCTCGACCAGCTCTTCATTGGTGATGACAGGTTCAGGAATTTCAGCGCCGATGCCGCTGATGATAACGCGATGCATGTTTCAGTCTGTCCATCCGCGGGCGTTACGGCTTCATGTGGGCGCCGAAACGCTTCGGCGCAACACTTTTCTCATCACGCCGGTTTACACCAGCTTAAACCAACGGCTCAGGCCGGCTTGGACCTCACCAGGCACACAGCTTGGTGTTGGTCTGCGGGTTGTTCCAGCAGGCGCCGTCGTCGCGGCTGCGCACATATTGTCCCGGCAACGGCACGTTGCGGCGGCCGAGATTGACATAGCCATAGGCAAAGCCCGGCCCGTCGATCTCCAGCACATAGGTCGGATAGCCTGGCGCCGAGATTCGGAAACTGCCGGCATCATCGATCGCGCGATAGCTGCACGCGAAATAGCCGTCATCCGTGGTGAAGCAGCGCGCCCGCTTGGCCTCGGCTGAAACCGAGAACGCCAGAAGTGCAGCCGCGCAGACGCCGCCGCCGTAAAGCAATCTTTTCAAAGTCATCATTACCCCCCTGCCACGCGGGTCCGTTCTAGACCCACGCGATAAATTGGGCACGGCCGCCAAACCGGGTCAAGCAGCGGCGGCCGGCTCTGGGCGAAGTGGGTAATTGTTTTCTATCCGGCCCGCTTGGCGACAATGAAGATGCGCGGGAAGCGCAGCAGAACCTTGCCGTTGGCCATTTTCGGATAGGCCTGTCTGATCTTGGCGGTGTAGCTGTCGAGGAACAGCTTGCGCTCCTCGGCGTCCAGAGGATCGAGGAATGGCTTCAGCCCCGTCGACTTCACCCATTCGACGATCGCCTCGGCATCGGCAAGCGGATGATTATAGGCCGTATGCCAGATATCCAGCCGGTCGGAGAGCGGCGACAATAGATCATAGTAGAATGACACTGGCGGCAACGGGCCGCGCGCGGCACCTTCCATCTTTGCGGCGAACGGCATTTCGGCAGCGGTTTCGCGCATCACCTGATGCGAAGGCTCAAGCAGATTGTCGGGAATCTGGACGGCTAGCGCGCCGCCGGGCGCCAGAAAGCCCATCAGCCGCTGGAAGACATCAGGATGCGTGGGCAGCCACTGGAAGACGGCGTTGGCGAAGATGACGTTGACCGGCTCAGCCGGCTGCCATGTCGATGCATCGGCGAGGTCGAAGCTGACATTGGGCAGGCGCGCCCTCGCCTTTTCGATCATGTCGGGAGAGCTGTCGAAGCCGCTCACCTGCGCATCCGGCCAGCGCTCTACCAGCAGCTCGGTCGAATTGCCCGGCCCGCAGCCGATGTCGACGACCCGGCGCGGGAAGTCGACTGGCACCTGGGCTGCGAGATCGCGCGCGGGTCGCGTGCGCTCATCCTCGAATTTCAGATATTGGGCGGCGGACCAATCGGGCTTTTGTGAAGCGGCGCTATTGTTCATCGATAGACCTCGCGACGGTTGCCTCCTTCCACAACCAAGACGACAAGCCTGCTGTCATGGAACTGAGTAATGATCCTGTAGTAACCGACGCGAAAACGCCAAGCCTCTTCCTTGGTCGCTGTAGGCGCTTGGCAAGCGCCCTCGGATTGGGATGCGCCGAAACTCTCTGATTCAAGAACTCCAGGATGCGCCGTTGATCTTTGGTCGAAAGCTGCTCGATGTCTCTCTCGGCGCGCCGGGTGAACTCGACGCGCCAAGTCATTCAGCAGCAGGCTTCTTGCTGCGCTCCTCGACCTCACGACGTTCAAGCTTGCGGATCATCTCCTTCAGCGGAATGCGAACACCGTCATCATCTCTCAGGCGTTCGTCCGCGATCTTGGCATCCTGCCAATCCTCGATGGCCTCGAGGATCGCATCAACCGCGACCTGATCGGCCGTTCGACCGCTGGCCTTGGCCATGTCGTCCAGAAGCTTCTCGGTCTTTGGCGGCAGTTTGAGTGTAATCATGGAAAGCTCCGTCAGCCCAATTTTAGGTCAAACGACGATCCCCTGCAACGATCCCTTACCGCGTCAGTCTCTTGTAGGTCATGCGGTGCGGATTGACGGCTTCGGGGCCGAGCCGGCGGATCTTGTCCTGCTCGTAGTCCTCGAAATTGCCCTCGAACCATTCGACATGGCTGTCGCCTTCGAAGGCCAGGATGTGCGTCGCCAGGCGATCGAGGAACATGCGATCGTGCGAGATGATGACGGCGCAGCCACCGAAATTTTCCAGCGCGTCTTCGAGTGCTGCCAGCGTTTCCGTGTCCAGATCGTTTGTCGGTTCGTCGAGCAGCAGCACATTGCCACCGGTCTTCAACATCTTGGCCAGATGCACGCGATTGCGCTGACCACCGGAGAGATTGCCGACCTTCTGCTGCTGGTCGCCGCCACGGAAGTTGAACGACGCGCAATAGGCGCGCGTGTTGGCCTCGAACTTGCCGAGCTTGACCACTTCGGCGCCGCCCGAGATTTCTTCCCATACCGTCTTTGACGGATCGAGCGCGTCGCGGCTCTGGTCGACATAGCCGAGCTTGACCGTTTCGCCGACGCGCACAGAGCCGGCATCCGGCTTTTCCTGGCCGGTGATCATGCGGAACAGCGTCGTCTTGCCAGCACCGTTCGGGCCGATGACGCCGACGATGCCGCCGGGCGGCAGCTTGAATTCCAGTCCGTCGATCAGCAGCGTGTCGCCAAAGCCCTTCGACAGGCCTTCCGCCTCGATCACCACATTGCCGAGGCGCTCGCCGTGCGGAATGACGATCTGTGTATCGCTCGGACGCCGCTTGTCGGCTGCATCCAAAAGGTCCTGGAACGCCTGGATACGCGCCTTGGACTTGGTCTGGCGGGCCTTCGGGCTCGACTGGATCCACTCGCGCTCGCGGCCGATGGCGCGCTGGCGGGCGTCGTCCTCGCGGCCTTCCTGCTTGAGGCGCTTGGCCTTCGCTTCGAGATATTTGGTGTAGTTGCCCTCATAGGGAATGCCGCGGCCGCGATCGAGTTCAAGGATCCAGCCGGTGACATTGTCGAGGAAGTAGCGATCGTGGGTGATGATCATCACGGCGCCCGGATAGGCGCGCAGATGCTTTTCCAGCCAGGCCGTGGTTTCGGCGTCGAGATGGTTGGTCGGTTCGTCGAGCAGCAGAAGGTCAGGCTGGCGCAGCAGCAACTGGCAAAGCGCGACGCGGCGGCGCTCACCGCCTGAAAGCTTGGTGACTTCCGAATCCTTGGGCGGGCAGCCCAGCGCTTCCATCGCCATCTCGACCTGCTGTTCGAGATCCCACAGGTTGAGCCGGTCCATCTCGTCCTGGAGCTTGGCCGACTCGTCGGCCGTCTCGTCGGAATAGTTCATCATCAATTCGTTGTAGCGCTCGATGATGGCGGTCTTGGCGGCGACGCCTTCCATGATGTTTTCGAACACCGTCTTATCAGCGTCGAGCGCCGGCTCCTGCGCCAGGTAGCCGACGGTGGCGCCTTCGGCCAGCCACGCCTCGCCGTTCCACTCCTTGTCGAGCCCGGCCATGATCTTGAGGATCGTCGACTTGCCCGAGCCGTTGGGGCCGAGGATGCCGATCTTGGCGTCGGGGTAGAAGGACAGATGAACGTTCTCAAGCACCTTCTTGGTGCCATAGGCCTTGTTGAGGCCGGCCATGTGATAGATGAACTGGCGTGCCACGCGCGCTTTTCCCTGAAAAATGACTGGATTTGTCGGATTGAATGGAGGTTGGCCGCTATGTAGGCGATGCGGGGCCGAACGGCAATCGCTTTTGCCATATCAAGCCGTCCACGCGGACAAGTGTGCACCGACCGTTAAGTTTTCCACCGGTCACAAGGCGCGATGAAATCTCCGGTTAACTCTTGCACGTCAAAACAGGATCGGGGTGGAATCGCTGGATTATCGCGATTTCGAGCGAGAGATCGGATCGACGGCAGTGCTGAACAGTTTCCTGCTCCTTGCCGAATCGGTCGTCTACTTCAGCGTCATGGTGACGCTTTTCCGGTTCCGCAAGCGCATTGGCCTCGGCGTCTTCATCTGCGCGCTCGGCGCCATGCATTTCCTGGAAACCTATCTCGCCAGCGTCTTTTACGTCGCTCTGCCGTTCGGCCTGGTTTCGCCCGGCTCGGCCGTGCTGTTTTCCGGTAAGCTGGTGATGCTCCTTCTCCTCTACATCAAGGAAGACGCCGCCACCGTGCGCCAGCCGATCTATGGCCTGCTGCTTGGCAATGCGCTGATGATCGGTCTGGGGGCTGTTGTTGCGCATGCATGCCATCGCGCCGCTTCCCGACGGCAAGATGCCCGACATCGGCTTCATCGACGAGATGGGCTGGCTGATGGTGTGGGGCACGACGCTGCTGTTCGTCGACGCCATCCTGATCATCCTGCTCTATCAGAAGCTCGGCCGGTATTTGCGCCAGGCGCAGTTCGCGCGCATCCTGATCTGCGTCGCCTGCGTGCTCACCTTCGACCAGGCGGGCTTCTTCACCGCGCTGCATTTCGTCGCCGGCGCCCCGATCGCGGTCTTCTTCGGCGGCTGGTTCGCCAAGATGGTGGCGGCGCTGACCTTCAGCGCCATGCTTGTCGCCTATCTCAGATGGTTCGAGGCCCGCGACGTTCCACTGCCGCGCGGCCTGACCGACATTTTCGAGACCCTGACCTATCGCGAGCGCTATGAAGCGCTGGTCGAGCATGTTGGGCGCGACGGCCTGACCGGCCTGCTGCATCGCGGCCGTTTCGACGCCGACGGTGAGGCAGCCGTCGAGGTCAGCCTGCGCACCGCCAGGCCGCTTAGCCTGCTGATCATCGATGTCGACCATTTCAAGTCGATCAACGATCGTTTCGGCCATGCCGAGGGCGACAAGGTGCTGAAAGCCGTTGCGGCCCTGCTTAGGGAAGTGGCGAGCGTCGAGGACCAGGTGTTCCGGATCGGCGGCGAGGAATTCGCCATCCTCAGTTCGCGCCCGCATCCGGTGGCCAGGCTGTTCGGCGAAAGCATCCGCTACGCGGTCAAGGCATCGACCGTCACCAGCCGCTTCGAGCTGACCGTCAGTGCCGGCGTTTCCAGCGTCAGCGAAACGACAACCTGCCTTGGCGACCTGTTCGCGCTCGCAGACCAGCGCCTCTACAAGGCGAAATCGACAGGACGCGACCGGATCGTCGGCGAGCCGGGCAGCCATGAGCCCGACACCGCGATCGCGTGGACCAAGTCTGCGCAGTTCTAGCTCTCTAGGATTTTCTCTGCCGCGCAACGCCGGTCAGCGTTGAGACCGCCATCAGCACGATTGCCACCCATTTCAGCGCGGTGATGATCGGTCCGGCCTGGATGTCATAGGCGATGAACAGCAGGATGCCCGGCACCAGCAGGCCGCACATGATCAGCATAATGCGGTTGATCTGCCACGACACCTTCGACGCCAGCGCCTGGTCGCCCGCTGCAGGCACCAGTGCCTCGCGCACCTTCTTGCCACCCACCAGCATGGCGGAGAGACGCATCGAGATCGGCAGGCCAAGTCCGATGATCAGGAAGGCGCAGGCGGCGAGCAGCATCGAAAACTTCAGCGCACTGGTTTCGGCCGGTATCGGAAACAGCAAGGTCGCCAGCGGCAGGAAAACGCCGAAGATGCCGAGAGCAGCGATGGCTATGAAGATGGCCGCGTTGACCATCGTGAACAGCTGATAAGTGCCGGCGCCGATCGGCTCGGACAGCGTGCGCATACGCGCCCACTCGGCATCGCTATAGGAAAAGCCCGGCCATTCCATCCGGGCATTATTGATCGAAACCATGCCCTTAGCCCAGAAAGCCAACCGCGCCAACCCGCTGCCCGTCAAACCATCCATTGCCCGCCCCCGCTGAATGATGTTCGACCCAACATAACACCGCTCGACGACCGAGCGACAGCCCGCTGGTCAACCTTCAAGATTTATTGAAATCCAATCGCATCGACTGTACCGGTCGGGCAGCCGGCCTTGTTGGTCGGCACCGAAGCCAGCAGCAAATCCTTGAGCGAGCTGTTCGGGCCGATCGGCCCGGCAAGGCCGAGCGTCAACTCGCCGATCAGCCGGCGGCCGCTCGACGGGTCTATGACGCAGGAGACGCGCACGCGGTCCCCTGCTCCAGCGCCGAAGGCCTGGTCGAAGGCGCCTCGGATCTGGTCGGCCGTCAGCTTGCCGCCAATGTTCTTGACGAAGAGATCGCGCACCGGCGAGCCGTTGACCTGCCGCATCAGGCCGAGCGCGTCGGAAAAATACTCCTGCTGGCTCTTGCCGTAGCAGGTGCCGTGCTTGATCCATTCATGCCGCTCAAGCTGGGAAGCCGTGCCCGGCATCACCTGATCGAGCTCCTTGCGGGTACCCGCGTCCAGATTGACCGGCGGCAGATCACTCCAGTGGGCCGGATTGTCATTGGCTTTGTCGCTTGCCGGCACCTGGCAATAGAAATTGCCGTTCGGCTGCGGCCACAGGCCGTGCAAGGTGAAATTGGTGGCATCGAACTCGTTCGGGCTCTGCGCCCTGCATTCGGTCTTGTTGGATTTGGTCTCGCAGAAGGCCGGCTGCCAGCTGAGCGCAAAGACATATTCGGGTTTGCCCGACGCAGCCGGCTTGCCTTGCCCGGCCGGCGCTACCGGCGGCGTCGCTGCACTGCTGCCCGAGAGATGGCCGCAGCTGACCTTCACCCAGCGGCGCTCGGGATCGGCTCCTGGCACCAGGATGAGGTAATGCGTCGGCGTGTCCTTGTTGCCGGCCAGCAGCTGATAACTCTGCCCGGCGTCGGTCGAGACATTGCCGGGGTTCTTGCCATTCTTGATGGCTTGCGTTGCCGGACAGGCAGCATCGGAAACGAAGGTTCCGCTCAGCTTGACCTCGGCATGCGCGGCATCGGCAAGCGACGCCGCCAACATGGCCAATCCGAAAACAACAGCAATGCGCATGAGCAAATCCCCGGCTGAAGAAAGTGGGTGACAGAGTGAAGCTGTCTCCATGTCAGAATTGCGATACTTTTCCGACCAAACGCAAGAAACATCGTTGCGCAAAAAGCAGGCAAAGCGGATTGACGCAAAATCGGCAGCAGCGCAAACCACATCAGGACAAGGGGGAGATCAAGCGGCCATGCCATTCAGCCAGCAGCGCACGGTCCGCTCACCGACAGGCGCCGACCTCAATCTCTTGGTCAAACAGGCCGATGGCCAGCCACGCGCCGTCGTCCAGATCAACCATGGACTGGCCGAGCACGCCGCGCGCTATGCCCGCTTTGCCGATTTCCTCGGGCCTCGTGGCTTTCACGTCTATGTCCACGACCATCGCGGCCATGGCGCGACCAAGGCGCCGGACGCGCCACTCGGCAGATTCGCCGACAGGGATGGCCCGGCCAAGGTGATCGCCGACGTCGACGCCATCCACGATCTCATCGCCACCGAACAACCGGGCCTGCCGGTTATCCTCTTTGGCCATTCGATGGGCGCGTCCGTGGCGCTGAACTACCTTCTGGCCCATTCGCCGCGTGTCCATGCCGCCGCGATATGGAACGGCAATTTTTCTCAAGGCCTGCTTGGACAGGTGGCACTCGGCATCCTCGCCTGGGAACGGATGCGGCTGGGCTCCGACGTTCCGTCACGCCTGCTGCCGAAGCTGACCTTCCAGGCCTGGGGCAAGGCCGTGCCCAACCACCGCACGCTGTTCGACTGGCTGTCGCGCGACGAGGCGGAAGTGGCGAAATACATCGCCGATCCGCTATGCGGCTGGGATGCCTCGATCTCGATGTGGCGCGACGTGGTCTCGATGGCGCTCAACGGCGGCAAGGATTCCGGCTTTGCCGGCGTCCGGCGCGAGCTTCCCGTCGCCATCGTTGGCGGCGAGAAAGACCCGGCTTCGGACTACGGCAAGGGCATCACCCACCTCGTCAATCGCATGCGCAAAATGGGCTTTTCGAATCTCGTTTCAAAGGTTTACGCCGAGACCCGCCACGAAAGCCTGAACGAGGTGAACCGCGACATCATCATGAATGATTTCGCCGCCTGGGCCGACAGCGTGCTGAAAGCATGAGGGATTGGCCCATTGCAAGGGCCGTGACAGCCGCAGCCCGGCTTGATAGAGCCTCTGCTCTCGCAGCAATCACGGTGATTTATGGCTGAACCCCCGCTGAAAGGCGTCCGCGTCGTCGAACTCGCCCGCATCCTTGCCGGGCCATGGGCCGGGCAATTGCTTGCTGATCTCGGCGCCGATGTCATCAAGGTCGAGAGCCCCGATGGCGGCGACGACACCCGCAAATGGGGCCCGCCCTTCGTCATGAGCCATGATGGCGAGAACCTGTCGGCTGCCTATTACCATTCCTGCAACCGCGGCAAACGCTCCATCGCCATCGATTTTTCGACACCGGAGGGTGCACAAACCATCCGCCGGCTGGTCGCCACATCCGATGTGCTGATCGAGAACTTCAAGCTCGGCGGACTGAAGAAATATGGGCTCGACTACGAGAGCCTGCGCCAGACCAACCCGCGTCTCGTCTATTGCTCGATCACCGGTTTCGGCCAGGATGGACCGTACGCGCCACGCGCCGGCTACGACTTCATCATCCAGGCCATGGCCGGAATGATGTCGATCACGGGCGAGGTCGGCCGCGAACCGCAAAAGGCCGGCGTCGCCATCTCGGACATCTTCACCGGCCTCTATTCCGTCATCGCCATCCAGGCAGCCCTGCGCCATGCGGACCACACCGGCGAAGGCCAGCACATCGACATGGCGCTCTTCGACACCCAGATCTCGGCACTCGGCAACCAGAACCTCAACTATCTCGTCTCCGGCAAGTCGCCGGTGCAGATGGGCAACGCACATATGAACATCGCGCCTTACGAAGTGGTGCCGGTCCGGGACGGCCACATCATCCTGGCGGTCGGCAATGACGGTCAGTTCGCCAAATTCTGCGCTGCCGTCGGGCTGGATGAACTGCCTGAAAATCCCGACTTCGCCACCAATCCCGCCCGCGTCGCCAACCGGGTCAGGCTGCGCGAGCATATGATCGAGGCGCTGAAGGTCTTTGATCGTGACCCGTTGCTGGCAAAACTGGAAGCAGCCGGTGTGCCGGCGAGCCCGATCAACACGATCGGCCAGATGTTCGCCGACCCGCAGACGATCGCGCGCAGCATGCGGCTCGACCTCGACGACGGCCACGGCAATCGTCTGCCCTCGGTGCGCGCGCCGATGGTCATGTCGGGCACACCGCTCGTCTATGAACGCCCCTCGCCACGCCTTGGGGAACACACCGAAGAAATCCTTGCCGAACTGGAGAGAGCAAAATGAAGACCGGCGGACAACTGATCGTCGATGCGCTCGAAGCCAACGGCACCGACCGCATTTTTTGCGTGCCGGGCGAATCCTACCTCGCGGTGCTCGACGCGCTGCACGATTCCAAAATCCGCACCATCGTCTGCCGCCAGGAAGGCGGTGCGGCGATGATGGCCGACTGCCAGGGTCGGCTGACCGGCAAGCCCGGCATCTGCTTCGTCACCCGCGGCCCCGGCGCCACCAATGCGTCGGCCGGCATCCACATCGCCATGCAGGATTCGATACCCGTCATCCTGTTCATCGGCCAGGTCGCCAGCCACGCCAAGGAGCGCGAGGCGTTCCAGGAGGTGGATTATAAGAGGTTCTTCGGCGACATCGCCAAATGGGTGGTCGAAATCGACGACGCCGCGCGCATCCCCGAATTCGTCACCCGCGCCTTCGCGGTGGCGACATCGGGCCGCCCCGGCCCGGTTGTCATCTCACTGCCCGAGGACATGCTCACCAGCGTCGTCGAGGCGCCGGCTGCCTTGCCGCACACGCCGGTCGAAACCCGGCCGGGCGAAGCCGAACTCGATGCGCTGGAAAAGCTGCTCAACGGCGCGAAACGCCCCTTCGTCATCCTCGGCGGCACACGCTGGGACGAAGAAGCGGTGGCGCGGATGCGCGCCATATCAGAAAAATGGTCGCTTCCGGTCGGCTGCTCTTTCCGCCGCCAGATGCTGTTCGATCATCTTCATGCGAACTATGCCGGCGACGTCGGCATCGGCATCAACCCGAAGCTGGCGGCCCGGATCAAGGCGGCTGACGTCGTGCTGCTGATCGGCGGGCGCATGGGCGAGATGCCCTCCTCCGACTACACGCTGCTGAAAAGCCCCTACCCTGACCAAGCGCTGGTCCACGTCCATGCCGATGCCGGCGAGCTTGGCCGCGTCTACCGGCCGACGCTGGCGATAAACGCCTCGCCCTCGGCCTTCGTCGAGGCTTTTGCCAAGCGCAAGCCGGCCGGCCCACCGTCCTGGGCAAGTGAGACGGCGAAAACACACGCCGCCTATCTCGAATGGTCGACGCCGCCTGAGACCGGGCCTGGCGCCGTCCAGATGGGGCCGATCATGAACTATCTGGAAAAGGTGCTGCCCGACGACGCCATCCTCACCAATGGAGCGGGCAACTACGCCACCTGGGTGCATCGCTTCCACCGCTCCCGCCGCTTCGCCACCCAGGCAGCGCCGACCTCCGGCTCGATGGGCTACGGCACGCCGGCAGCGGTCGCAGCCAAGGCGCTTTATCCGGATCGCACCGTGGTCGCCTTTGCCGGCGATGGCTGCTTCCTGATGAACGGCCAGGAGTTCGCCACCGCCGTACAGTATGACCTGCCGATCATCGTCATCGTCGTCAACAACGGCATTTACGGCACCATCCGCATGCACCAGGAGCGTGAGTACCCTGGGCGCGTCGTAGCCACCGATCTCAGGAATCCCGATTTCGCGGCCCTGGCCCGCGCCTATGGCGGCCATGGCGAAACGGTGGAAAAGACGGCCGATTTCGCGCCAGCCTTCGAGCGGGCCCGCGCCAGCGGCAAGCCCGCGATCGTAGAGATCAGGCTCGATCCGGAAGCAATCACGCCGACCCGGACAATGACCCAGATCCGCGACAAGGCCTGACTAAAAAGGGGCTGATATCAGCCCCTTTTTAGTCAACGCGTCTTGCGCTACTTCGCTGCCTCGATCTGGCCGCGGATCTCGCCATCCTTGTTGGCGGCGGTGTGGACGTTGACATAGTAGTTGCCGGCCGCCAAGTCAGCAGCCTGCGCGTCCGTCAGTGTTTCCGAACCCTTGAGCGGGCTCTTGAGCTTGCCTTTGAACGGGATGACGGGAGCGGCGTTCGCACCCATCGCCGCCGGTCCATGAATGTGCGCGGCGATCGCCGGCCCGCTGAGGCCGGAATATTTGACGTTCCAGCTGAGCTTCTTCTTGGTCGTGTCGAAGGTGAAAGTGGCCGTTCCCTTGCCCTTGGTGGTCACGGGCGGGCTTTGCTGGCTGCCATCGAGCGTCGCCTTGTATTTCACCACCTCCGCCATGGCCGGTGAGGCGAACATAAAAGCGGTCGAAATAGCCAGCGCCGAAAGCACCGGCAGGAAGGATTGTGTTCGCATGAAAGAACCTCCGATTGGATTTTCACATACGTCACGCCCCAATCCGGGGCGCGCGCATGCTTTAACCGGAACGGTTGAGCGGCGTAATGTATCCCGGCACACGTTTTTGTGACTGACCGCATCAGAAAGGCGGTTCACCCGCCTTCCTCGGCCTATAGCCATTCCAGGAAAAGTGTGAGCGGTTTTCCAGGGCAAAGCGCATAGCGCTTTGCCCTTGGGAATTGCGTAAAAACAAAGAGATAGAGTGGTTCGCCGTTTCCGTGAAACGGTGAAACGCTCGAGCTCAGACCGCCGCCAGTGCCTGCGTCAGGTCGGCGATCAGATCGTCCGGATGCTCGACGCCGATCGACAGCCTGACCGTTGTCTCCAGCACACCAATGCGCTGGCGCACGTCGAAGGGAATGCCCGAATGGGTCATCGCCGCCGGGTGGCTGGCGAGCGATTCCGTACCACCGAGGCTTACCGCCAGCTTGAAGATCTGCAGACCGTTGAGGAAGGCGAACGCGGCCTTCTCTCCACCCCTGATGTCGAAGGAGAAGGTCGAGCCGGCGCCGCTGCATTGCCTGATGTAGGCGCGGCCCGCTGGCGTGTCCTGCCCCAGGAACGGCAGGTAATGCACCTTCTCGACCTTGGCATGGTCGCGCAGGAATTGGGCGACCAGGCGTGCATTGTCGTTGGCTCGCTCCATACGGATCGACAGCGTCTCCAGTGAACGGCCGAGCATCCAGCAGGAATGCGGGTCGAGCTGCGTGCCGATCGCGCCGCGCAGCGCCTTGATCGGCTTGGAGACCGCCTTGCTGCCCATGGCCGCGCCGGCGATCAGGTCGGAATGGCCGCCAACATATTTGGTCAGCGAATAGACCGAGACATCGGCGCCGTGTTCGATCGGCCGCTGGAACACCGGGCCGAGCAGCGTGTTGTCGCAAACGATGATCGGCGTCGAGCCTTGGCTGGCGCCAATCCCGTCGGCGATCTTCCGCATCAGCGCGATGTCGACCAGGCTGTTGGTCGGGTTCGACGGCGTCTCGATCAGGATGACCGAGACACGCCCCTTCGCAACCGCTGCATCGGCGGCCGCCCGCACCGCCTTCTCGTCGACACCGTCGGCGAAGCCGACAGCGCCGATGCCAAGGCCGGACAGCGTGCGCGTCAGCAGCGTCTCGGTGCCGCCGTAAAGCGGCTGCGAATGCAGGACGACGTCGCCCGGGCGGGCATAGGCGAGCAGCGTCGTGGCGATCGCCGACATGCCCGAGGAAAACAGGACGCAAGCGTCCGTCCCCTCATAGATCGCCAGCCGGTCTTCGACGATCTCGCTGTTGGGATGGTTGAACCGCGAATAGACCAGACCCGACGCTGTGCCGCTCGGCGGCTCCTTGCGGCCGGACGTGTAGTCGAAGAAATCGCGCCCCTCCTCCGCCGATTTGAACACGAAGGTCGAGGTCAGGAACACCGGCGGCTTGACCGCGCCTTCCGACAGCTGCGGATCGAAGCCATAGCTCAGCATCAGCGTCTCCGGATGGAGCTTGTGGTTGCCGATATGGGTTTTCGACGGGCGTGGCGCGGTCATGGCTCTTCCTGCTTCCGAAAGGTTTCTTGCCGCAATTTATGCGATCCCGATCGGCCAGTCCTTGCTATTTTCGGCCTTGCATGGCTGCATCTCGGCAAGAAATTGCCTGGAGCGACGCAAAGTGCAGCAGAAGATAGCCGACGATTTCGACCTCAGGATTCTGCGCGAATTGCGAGCCGACGCCCGCATCACCAACAATGAGCTTGCCGAGCGCATCGGCCTGTCGCCGTCGCCTTGCCTGAGGCGGGTACGGCGGCTGGAGGAAACAGGCGTGATCAGGGGTTACACCACGCTGGTCGACCCGGCCGCGTTCGGCTGGAGCATGGTCGCCATCGCCACCATCCGCCTCAGCCGCCAGAACGAGGACGAGATCGTCATGTTCGAGGACGCGATCCGCGGCTGGGAAGAGGTGCTGGAGTGCCACCTCGTCACCGGTTCGCGCGACTATGTGCTGAAGGTGGTGACCGGCAGCCTCGAACAATATGAGCGCTTCATCAAGGAGAATATCGCGCGGCTGAAATGCGTCGCCTCGATCGAGACCAGCTTCGTCATGAACACCATAAAGGAACGGCGCCTGTAGAGGCGCCGTTCTCGAAGTCAGGATGTTTGGAGGCCGGCTTACTTCACGGCCTTGTCGGTGATCGCGGTGGTGTAGGCGCCTTTCGGCTCCTTGGTGATGATCTTCTGGTCGAGCAGCGCCTTGGCGGTGCGTTCGTAGGTGGCCGGATCGAGCTTGCCGTCGGCATTGTCGATCAGCTTGGCGACTTCGCTCATCATGCGCTTCTGGTGATTCTCGTCCTGGCCGCCGCCATCCATGACGATGCTTGCCGCTTCGTCATTGTGATCGATGGCGTATTTCCAGCCCTTCATCGAGGCGCGCACGAAACGCACCATCTTGTCCTCGAAGGCCGGGTCCTTGAGCTTGTCTTCCGAGGCATAAAGGCCGTCCTCGAGCAGGTCGTTGCCCATCGCCGAGTAGTTGAACACGGTCAGTTGTTCCGGCTTGTAGCCGGCGTCGATCAGTTGCCAGTACTCGTTGTAGGTCATGACCGAGATGCAATCCGCCTGCTTCTGGATCAGCGGCTGCACGTCGAAGCTCTGCTTGAGAACCGTGACGCCGTCCGGGCCGCCTTCGGTCTTCAGACCGAGCTTGTTCATCCAGGCGTAGAACGGATATTCGTTGCCGAAGAACCAGACGCCGAGCGTATGGCCCTTGAAGTCGGCTTCGGTCTTGATCGGGCCATCCTTCGGGCAGACCAGTTCCATGCCGGCCTTCTTGAACGGCTGGGCGATGTTGACCAGCGGCACGCCTTTTTCACGTGCGGCCAGCGCACCGCCCATCCAGTCGACGATAACGTCGGCGCCGCCGCCGGCAATCACCTGCTCGGGCGCAATGTCGGGACCGCCCGGCTTGATGTCGACGTCGAGGCCTTCGGCTTCATAGAAACCCTTGGCCTTGGCAACATAGTAGCCGGCAAACTGGGCCTGCGTGACCCATTTCAGCTGCAACGTCACCTTGTCGGCGGCCATTGCCTGGAACGCGGCCAGCGACATCGCGCCGGCCAGAACGGGAATAATCAGTCTTTTCATCTTTTTACCCTCTGAAGTTAGTGCCCTTAAACCCACCGCCCCTATCCACCACGGACAGAGGGATGCCAAAACGTGACGGCTCTTTCGACAAGAGCGACCACGCCATAAAAGACCGAACCCGCAAGTGCTGCAACTGCGATTTCGGCCCAGACCATGTCGATGTTCATCCGCCCGACCTCGGTCGAGATGCGGAAGCCCATGCCGACGACGGGCGTGCCGAAGAACTCGGCGACGATGGCGCCGATCAGCGCCAGCGTCGAATTGATCTTCAGCGCGTTGAAGATGAAGGGCGCAGCGGCCGGCAGGCGGAGCTTGATCAGCGTCGGCCAATAGCCCGACGCATAGGTGCGCATCAGGTCGCGCTCCATATGGCCTGACGCGGCAAGGCCTGCGACCGTGTTCACCAGCATCGGGAAGAAGGTCATGATGATGACGACTGCCGCCTTGGACTGCCAGTCGAAGCCGAACCACATCACCATGATGGGTGCGACGCCGATGATCGGCAGCGCCGAGACCATGTTGCCGATCGGCAGCAACCCGCGCCGCAGGAACGGCACGCGGTCGGCGAGGATCGCGGTGATGAAACCAGCGCCGCTGCCCACGACATAGCCGAACAGCACCGCCTTGAAGATGGTCTGCCGCACGTCGGCGCCGAGCACCGGCAGGGAGTTGGCGATGCGCAGGCCAATGGCGCTCGGAGGTGGCAGCAGGATGAAGGGGATGCCGGCACCTCGCGTCACCGCTTCCCAGATGATCAGGATCCAGGCGCCGAAGATGGCGGGAATGATCAGGCGCAAGGCCGTCCGCGCAGAGCTATCAAGGGGGCGCAGCGATGAAAGCACTGCCACGCAACGCCAGCCAAGCAACCAGGCCGCCGCAAGCAGCAGGAAGTACGGCGCCAGTGCGGTGCCTTCGAACCCTGCAATGCCCGAGATCAGCAGCCAAGCGACGACGTGGGCACCGATGAACAGCACCACAGCCTCGGCAAGCGGTGGAATCCTGACCATCGAGATCAGTGCCGCCAGCACGGCCAAACCGAACATCAAGCCCTTGGTGCCGAGATAGGGGTAGTTGAAACTCGCTGTCGGGTCGGCAAGTGCTGCCGCTTCCGGTTTCGACGGCGCGCCGAGCGCAATCGCGATCAGACATAACACAATCGCCAGCACCGCTTGCCAGGAAGGCTTCAGCCAGTTCATGCCGGCCTCCCGCCCATGGCGCGGTCAACGATGCGGCCGGCAATGCCGACCACCATGACCAGAAGTGCGGCCACGATCGAACCAGCGACCAGCGCCGACCAGATGTCGATGGACTGGCTGTAATAGGCGCCGGCCAAAAGCTTGGCGCCGATGCCGGCGACCGCACCGGTCGGCAGTTCGCCGACAATGGCGCCGACCAGGCTTGCCGCCACCGCTACCTTCATCGAGGTGAACAGGAATGGCACCGAGGCCGGTACACGCAGCTTCCAGAAGGTCTGCGAGCCGCTGGCATTATAGGTGTGCATCAGGTCGAGATGCATGATCTCGGGCGAGCGCAGCCCCTTCACCATGCCCACCGTCACCGGGAAGAACGACAGATAGGTCGAGATCATCGCTTTCGGAATCAGGCCACTGATGCCGACCGCCCCCAGCACGACGATGATCATCGGCGCCACCGCCAGGATCGGAATGGTCTGCGAGGCGATGATCCAAGGCATCAGGCTGCGGTCGAGCGTCGCCACATGGACGATGCCGACAGCGATGATGATGCCCAGCGCAGTGCCGAAGGCGAAGCCGAGCAGCGTCGACGACAGCGTCACCCAGGCATTGTAGACGAGGCTGCGGTTCGAATTTATGGGCCGCAGGAAAGTGTTCTCGAAAAAGTTCACCGCCACCTGGTGCGGCGCCGGCAGCGTTGGCTTCGGCTGCGACAGCGTCTTGCCGATGAGCTCGCTGAAGGTGGAAGTCTCATTCGCACGGCGGTCGAGATCGCGCTGGAACGGCGTGTTGAGGATAACGGCGAAGACGTACCAGAGGATGACGACGCCCAGGAGGATCGACGTGACGGGGACGAGCTTGTCGCGGAAGGTGTCCATCAGGGTCGCTCCCCTTCTCCTCTCCCCGCCGGGGAGAGGGTGGCCGGAGCGAAGCGGAGGTCGGGTGAGGGGGAGTGTATCTGCCCATCAAGCACCGCTAATATTGTATCCAGCACCGCCCGCCGCTCAGCCAGAACCTCGTGATTCCAGAAGCGAAGAACAGAATAACCATGCTTGTTCAGCCAAGCTGTTCTGCTTTCATCCGTCGCGGACTCGGCATGTTGGCTGCCATCGATTTCAACGATCAAGCTCTTCTCGCAGCAGAGAAAGTCGGCGAAGAACGGTCCGAGTGGCACTTGCCTTACGAACTTGTAGCCGTTGAGGTGACGCCCCCGCAGCTCGCCCCAAAGCCGGTATTCGGCCTTGGTTTCGTCAAGCCGCAGCTCTCGGGCGCGCTCCGTGACCCCGGCCCTCCTCTTGGTTGGATGCGTCGGCGCCGCCCCCTCACCCGACCTCCGCTTCGCTCCGGCCACCCTCTCCCTGATGGGGAGATGAGGAAGCTCATCGTGCGCGCCCTCAATCATCATAGCTATGCCCTGCCCTCAAGCCATCGCGCACGCGCGCGGCGATCGCCAGGAACTCCGGCGTTTCACGGATGTCGAGCGGCCGCTCCTTCGGCAGCGTCGATTCGATGATGTCGCTGACCCGGCCGGGGCGCGGCGACATGACGACGATGCGCGTCGACAGATACACGGCTTCCGGAATGGAGTGAGTGACGAAGCAGATGGTCTTGTTGGTCCGGCCCCACAGTTCCAGCAATTGCTCGTTGAGGTGGTCGCGCACGATCTCGTCCAGCGCACCGAACGGCTCGTCCATCAAAAGCAGGTCGGCGTCGAAGGCCAGCGCGCGGGCGATCGAGGCGCGCTGCTGCATGCCGCCCGACAGCTGCCAGGGATACTTCTTCTCGAAACCCGAGAGGTTGACGAGGTCGAGCGTGCGCTTGATGCGCTCCGCCTGCTCCGCCCTGGACAGGCCCATGATCTCCAGCGGCAGCCCGACATTGCGCTCGATCGTGCGCCAGGGAAACAGGGCCGCAGCCTGGAAGACATAGCCATAGGCGCGTTTCTCGCGCGCCTGTTCCGGCGTCATGCCGTTGACCGAAATCGTGCCCGAGGTCGGTTTCTCCAGGTCGGCGATGACGCGCAGCAGCGTGGTCTTGCCGCAGCCCGATGGCCCGATGAAGGAGACGAACTCCCCCTTGCCGATCGTCAGGTCGACATTGGACAATGCCTGCACCGGCCCGTCATTGGTCTGGAAGGTGAGGCCAAGTTTGCTTGCCGCGACGACGGCTGGCGAAATTCCCGTCATCGGCCGCTGCCTGCCTGTTCCCGCCACAGGGGCGCCGGCTGGAATCCGATTGCTTTTATCGCGATGTTGTTTTCCACTCGCCCAGTCCCATTGGTCTTTGTTCCACTCAATCGACGCCCGGAGTTTCCCCGATGTCGCCCAAACCCACTTGTCATCTTATCCGCCCTGAAAGCACTTATGAAGGCAAGCAGGGGTTGACCTATTTCGCCGGCATTGCCAAGGAGTCGGTCGGCTCGTCTGGCATCTGCATGCACGTTCTCACCTTGCCGCCGGGCGCGCGCGCCAAGGCGCATCTGCATGAGAACCATGAAACGGCGATCTACGTGCTCTCCGGCGAGGTCCACACGTGGTATGGCGACCGGCTCGAACACCACATCGTCGTCAAGGCCGGTGACCTCTTCTACATTCCGGCCGGCGTGCCGCATCTGCCGGCCAATCTGAGCAATGCTGCCTCTTCGGCCGTCATTGCCCGCACCGACCCCAACGAACAGGAAAGCGTCGTCCTGCTGCCGGAACTGGATGCGCTGGTCGCCTGACACTGACGGGACCGCCGTCATTTGCACCGCGAGACTTCTCCCATCAAATTGCCGTCCGCATCGGCGATTGTCAGCTTCTTGGCGTTCTTGGCACTGCGCTTGATGGTGAACGTGGTCGGCTCCTGTCCATCTTCGCCTTCCGCCTCGCATGTCGCTGTCACCACCAGCGATCCGTCAGCCTGCGCTTGCGTCTTCGTGAACGTGCAGGCGCTTGCGGCGGTGATCAATTCCTTGTCGGTCAAAAGCAGCATCTGGTCAGCGGCGACTTCCTGGCCGTTGCGGTTGATGCAGCCATATTTGTCGCCGTAGGGCTTGGACAGATCGATATTTGCCGCTGAAGCCTGACCAGCAGCCAAAACGACAACCATCGCAACAGACAGACCAAAACCACGCATGCTCATTTCCCCTTGCCCAAATTCAAGAACATGATTGCAGCGGCCCCAGTTCCTCAAGGCCGGGAATGGTGACGAAGAAGCCATCCTCTCCCTTGTCGGTGACCACGATGGTTTCGGTCGTCGTCCCCGCCTCACCCTCGGCGGAACAGGTCGAACTCACCGATTGCGCACCCGGCGCCGCCGTCAGCTGTTGCGCGAAGCGGCAGCCGCTGCCATAGGTCTCGATGCCTTCGGCCGTCAGCACGATATAGGCGTCGCTGTCCTGGTAGCCAGCCTTGACACCGGCACAGCCGACATCATTGCCCCAGGAGCCGGCGAGCATGCCAGCCGCACTTGCCGGACCACCGGCAACTGTCGCCAGGACCAGGACGATGAGCGCGGCGGATCGCGCCAAGCTCAGACGCCCGTCGCCGGAATGCCTGACCGTTCCACCTTGCGCGGTGCGGTAATGTCCTTCCACGTCGACAGCGCCCGATTGACCGCCGCATTCGGCTCGCGGCCAACGAACTGGCCGTGGCCGGGCTTGGCCTTCACCTCGGCTTCCTCGATCGACAGTTCGCCGCGCGAAAACACGAAGCGCGGCAGGCCTGTCACCTCGACGCCCTCGAAGACATTGTAGTCGATGACAGACTGCTGCTTTTTCGAGGTGATGGTCTTCTTGCGCTTGGGATCCCAGACTATGATGTCGGCGTCGGCGCCTTCGACGATGGCGCCCTTCCTGGGATACATGTTGAGGATCTTGGCGATGTTGGTCGAGGTCACCGCGACGAACTCGTTCATCGTCAGACGGCCGGTGTTGACGCCCGTCGTCCACAACACCGGCATACGGTCTTCGAGACCGCCGGTGCCGTTCGGGATCTTGGTGAAATCGCCGACGCCGTTGCGCTTCTGCTTGGTGGTGAAGGCGCAATGGTCGGTCGCCACCACTTGCAGCGATCCGGCCTGCAGGCCGGCCCACAGCGAGTCCTGGTGCAGTTTGTTGCGGAAGGGAGGGCTCATCACGCGGCGCGCCGCATGGTCCCAGTCCTTGTTGAAATACTCCGTTTCGTCGAGCGTGAGGTGCTGGACCAGCGGTTCGCCGAACACCCGCATGCCCTTCTGCCGCGCACGCCGAATGGCCTCGTGCGCCTGCTCGCAGGAGACATGCACGACATAGAGCGGCACGCCGGCCATGTCGGCGATCATGATGGCGCGATTGGTCGCCTCGCCCTCGACTTCCGGCGGACGCGAATAAGCATGCCCCTCGGGGCCGTTGTTACCGGCGGCGAGCAGCTTCTGCGACAGCGCTGCAACGACGTCGCCATTCTCGGCATGCACCAGCGGCAGCGCACCAAGGTCGGCGCAGCGCTGGAACGAGGCATACATCTCGTCGTCATCCACCATCAGCGCGCCCTTGTAGGCCATGAAGTGCTTGAACGAGGTGATGCCCTTGTCGACGACAGTGGCCATCTCGTCGAACACCTGCTTGCCCCACCAGGTGATCGCCATGTGGAAGGAATAGTCGCAGGCAGCCTTGGACGTCTTGTTATCCCACATCTGCAGGGCTTCAAGCAGTGATTGCTGCGGCGCAGGCAGGCAGAAATCGACCACCATCGTCGTGCCGCCGGCGAGCGCCGCGCGCGTGCCGGATTCGAAATCATCGGCCGAATAAGTGCCCATGAATGGCATTTCGAGATGGGTGTGCGGGTCGATGCCGCCGGGCATCACATAGCAGCCGGTGGCGTCGTACTCATGGTCGCCATGCAGGTCGGAACCGATGGCGACAATCTTGCCGTGACTGAACAGCACGTCGGCCTTCCACGAGCGGTCGGCGGTGACGACAGTGCCGTTCTTGATGACTTTGGTCATTTTCGTGTTCCCTTGTTCTCTTCGCGCTTCTTTGCGAGCGTCGTTTGGAATCTGGATCTCTCAGTTCACTCTACGATGACGGCCGTCTCCACCACCGCATGGAACAGCACATCGGCGCCCGCCGAGGCCCATTCCTTCGAAATCTCTTCAGCCTCGTTGTGTGACAACCCGTCAACGCAAGGGCACATCACCATGGCGGTCGGCGCGACGCGGTTGATCCAGCAGGCGTCGTGGCCGGCGCCGGAGACGAGGTTGCGGTGCGAATAACCGAGCCGTTCGGCGGCATCGCGGATTGCCTTGACGCAGCCGGCGTCGAAGGTGACGGGGTCGAACGCGCCGACCTGCTCGATCTTGTACTGGATATCGAGCGCCTCGCAGATCGTGTCGATGCCTTCGCGGATGCGGCCGTCCATCGCGTCCAGCACTTCCTTCTCGGGTGAGCGGATGTCGATGGTGAAGACGGTGCGGCCGGCAATGATGTTGCGTGAATTCGGGAACACTTCCATGTGGCCGACCGCGCCGACGGCGTCGGGCTGGTAGTCCATGGCGATCTCGTGCACCAGTTCGATGACGCGGGCCATGCCGAGACCGGCATTGCGGCGCTTGGGCATTGGCGTCGAGCCGGTATGCGCTTCCTTGCCGGTCAGCGTTACTTGCAGCCATTTCAGGCCCTGGCCATGGGTGACGACGCCGATGTCGATGTCTTCGTCTTCCAGAATAGGCCCCTGCTCGATATGCAGTTCGAAGAAGGCATGAATCTTTCGATCGCCGACTTTCTCGGTGCCCTTCCAGCCAATGCGCTCCAACTCCTCGCCGAATTTCTTGCCGGCCTTGTCGGTGTGCGCATAGACGTCGGCCTGGTCGAGCACGCCGGCGAACACGCCGGATGCCATCATCGCCGGGGCAAAGCGCGAGCCTTCCTCGTTGGTCCAGTTGGTGACGACGATCGGATGCTTGGTCTTGATGCCGAGATCGTTGAGCGAGCGCACCACTTCCAGCCCGCCAAGCACGCCCAGCACGCCGTCATACTTGCCGCCGGTCGGCTGCGTATCGAGATGGCTGCCGACATAGACCGGCGGCAGGCTGGGGTCGGTGCCTTCGCGGCGGGCAAACATCGTGCCCATCTCGTCGACGCCCATTTCGAGCCCGGCGGCCTCGCACCAGCGCTTGAACAGATGCCGGCCCTCACCGTCCTCGTCGGTCACGGTCTGGCGGTTGTTGCCGCCGGCGATGCCGGGGCCGATCTTCGCCATCTCCATCAGCGAATCCCACAAACGGTCTGAATTGATTCGCAGATTCTCGCCGGGTGCGGCCATTCAAAGTCCTTCCATTTTATTCAAAATCGGACGGCGGTTCCCAACGCCGTCCGACTTTATAGGCTAGAATAGGCTAGTCTATCGACCTCAGCACTTCACGCACATGGTCGATCAGTTCGTTGATCTGGCCCTTGGTGATGATCAGCGGCGGCGACAGCGCGATGATGTCGCCGGTGGTGCGGATCAAAGCGCCGCGCTCGAACGCCTTGACGAAGGCCGAGAAGGCCCGCTTGGTCGGCTGGCCGGCGATCGGTGCCAGTTCGATCGCGCCGATCAAGCCGATGTTCCTGATGTCGATGACATGCGGCTCATCCTTCAGCGAATGCAGCGCGTCTTCCCAATAGGGCGCCAGTTCCTCACCACGGGTCAGCAGGCCCTCTTCCTTGTAGGTGTCGAGCGTGCCGAGTGCGGCGGCACACGCGACCGGATTGCCCGAATAGGTATAGCCGTGGAAGAACTCGATCATGTGCTCGGGGCCGGTCATGAAGGCGTCGTGGATTTCCTTCTTCACGAACACCGCGCCCATCGGGATGACGCCGTTGGAGACACCCTTGGCGGTGGTCATGATGTCGGGCGTGACGCCGAAATAGTCGGCGGCGAATGGCGTGCCGAGACGGCCGAAACCGGTGATGACCTCGTCGAAGATCAACAGGATGCCATGCTTGGTGCAGATTTCGCGCAGCTTCTGCAAATAGCCCTTGGGCGGCAGGATGACGCCGGTGGAACCGGCGACCGGCTCGACGATGACGGCGGCGATGGTCGAGGCGTCATGCAGCGCAACGATGCGCTCCAGTTCGTTGGCGAGTTCCGCGCCGTATTCCGGCACGCCCTTGGAGAAGGCGTTCTTCTCCGGCAGATGCGTGTGCGGCATGTGGTCGACGCCGCCGAGCAGCGTGCCGAACATCTTGCGGTTGGTGACGATGCCGCCGACCGAGATGCCGCCGAAATTGACGCCGTGATAGCCGCGCTCGCGGCCGATGAGGCGGGTGCGCGAGCCCTCGCCCTTCACGCGGTGATAGGCGATCGCCATCTTCAGCGCGGTTTCCACCGATTCCGAACCGGAATTGGTGAAGAACACATGGTCCATGCCCTTGGGCGCCAGATCGACCAGGCGGTTGGCCAGTTCGAACACGATGGGGTGGCCCATCTGGAAGGCCGGCGCATAATCGAGTTCGGCCGCCTGATGCTGGATCGCCTCGGTGATCTTGGGCCGGCAATGGCCGGCATTGACGCACCACAGACCGGCGGTGCCGTCGAGCACCTTGCGGCCGTCGCTGGTGGTGTAATGCATGTCCTTGGCGGACACGAACATGCGTGGCGCCTGCTTGAACTGCCGGTTTGCGGTGAACGGCATCCAAAATGCGCTGAGATCGTTCGGCGTGACTTTCAGCCGGTTGGACATGAGCAGGACTTCCCCTTGTGAACTGTTTCGGTGCGTCCAACGCTTGGTCTTTGCCGCGCTTTCATGCTACGCAAATTTTTGACCGATTGGACAAACGTTAGCACCGCCCTGTCGGCGGTCAAGGGATTACTAGCGGAAATGCAGCTCCTGAAGTGCGTTCCACAGCCCGGGGAAAAACTGGTCCAGAGAATTGGTCCAGATCACCTTGAATGCGAGATTTGGCAACACGAGGGCTCGCAAAGGTGAGCACCGGCACGGAAGCCCCTCGCCGCACCCGCATTCAGCAGGAAAAGCGCGAGCTCATCCTGGAGGCGGCACTCGAAGTGTTCTCCACCAACGGCTTCCGCGGCTCGACCATCGACCAGATCGCCGAAGCCGCCGGCATGTCGAAGCCGAATTTGCTCTATTACTTCCGCCGCAAGGAGGACATTCACGAGACGCTGATGCAGCGCCTGCTCGACACATGGCTGGCGCCGCTCAGGGAACTCGACGATATCGGCGATCCCCTGACCGAACTCAGGAGCTACATCAGGCGGAAGCTCGAAATGGCGCGCGATTTTCCGCGCGAGAGCCGGCTGTTCGCCAACGAGATCTTGCAAGGCGCGCCGCGCATCATGCCGCTGCTGGCCGGTGAGTTGAAGACGCTGGTCGACGAGAAAGCCGCCGTCATCAGGGGCTGGATGCGCGCCGGCAAGATCGCCAGGACCGACCCGTGGCACCTGATCTTCTCGATCTGGGCCACGACGCAGCATTATGCCGATTTCGACGTCCAGGTCCGCGCTGTGCTGGGGCCAAACCGCGGCGGCGACGGCCGCTTCGAGGATGCAGCAAGGTTCCTGGAGCAGCTGTTCTTGGATGGACTGAAGCCGAAGGGCTAAATGGTTTCGTCATTCTAGGGCGAAGCAAGGAGCGAAGCGACGCGGCGCAGACCCTAGAATCCATGCCGCGACTTCAACGCGCCGCAACGGTACAAATTCTGCTCCGCTGCACCCTTCGACCAATGTCACGGAATGGATCGTCTCCGCGTCCGCTTCGCTCCCGCTCCGCCCGTGGATGACGAAGTTGAGGGGGCGCCAGCCAATCTCAAGCGCTGCGCCGCTCGGCCGGCAGCGCGTCCAGCAAGGACTGCATCTTGGCGATCGAGTTCTGCTCGGCGAGCGGCGTATAGACGATCAGCTTCATGTCCGAGCCGTCATCGATCGACAGGCTCATATGCTCGAACACCATCGCGCCAGCGATCGGGTGTCGCAGATGCTTCAGGCCGGACAGGCGGTGCACGACGTCGCGCTGCGGCCACCATTCACGGAATTCGGGACTTGAACGCATCATCAGCGCGATCAGCCGCTCGAAATCCGGGTCGCCGACATATTTCGCGCTCTCGGCGCGGAACGCGGCCAGAGTTGCGCGTGCGAGTTGTTCCCAGTCGACCAGCAGATGCCGCCGATGCGGATCGGTAAACACGCCATGGATGATGTTGCGGGCGTCACCCTCAAGCTGGCCGTAATCGCCGAAAATGGCAACGGCCCCGTCATTCCAGGCCAGCACGTCCCAGCGCGGGCCGACGACATAGGCGGGCTGCAGGACAAGGCTTTGCAGCATATGCAGCAAGGGGCCTTCGACCTTTGCCGGCCCAATGCGCCGCCGCTCGGGCTGCTGGCGGCCGGCAAGCGTGAACAGATGCCGCTTCTCGGCGGCATCGAGCCGCAGCGCCCCGCACAGCGCCGTCAGCACCTCCACGGAAGGCCTGACATCCCTGCCCTGTTCCAGCCAGGTGTACCAGGTGGTGCCGACGCCGGCGATCATCGCCACCTCTTCGCGGCGCAGGCCCGGCGTGCGCCGCCTCAGGCCGGTCGTGATGCCGGTTGCCGAGGGCGTTAGCCTTTCGCGGCGCGAGCGCAGGAAAGCACCGAGTTCGCGCCGGCGGCTGTCTTCAGCGGAATGTGAGGGAGCATCCATGACACGTATTATAGCAGTACTGATACCAGGATAAAGTTTGAACTGTTTGAGACCGGCCGGACGTCCCATCTTGCGTCTGGAGCAACAGACAGGAGGCTCCGGACATGGACCTGAAAGACAAGACAATCCTCATCACGGGCTCGACCGACGGCGTCGGCCGCGTCGTAGCGCAAAGACTGGGTGCCGCCGGCGCCCGCGTGCTGGTGCACGGCCGCGATGCGGCGCGCGGCAAGACAGCGGTTACCGAAATCGAAGCCGCCGGCGGCAAGGCCGAGTTCTTCGCCGCCGACCTCGCCTCGCTGGCCGAGGTACGCCGCCTCGCCGAGGCCGTGCGTGCCCGAACGGACCGGCTCGATATCCTCATCAACAATGCCGGCATCGGCACGGCTGGCGCCAAGAGACAGATCAGCGCCGACGGTTACGAACTGCGCTTCGCCGTCAACTATCTCGCCGGCTTCCTGCTGACCTCGGAACTTCTGCCATTGCTGAAGGCGAGCGCTCCGGCGCGCATCGTCAACGTTGCTTCGGCCGGCCAGCAGGCGATCGACTTCAGCGATGTGATGCTGACCCATGGCTATAGCGGCGTGCGCGCCTACTGCCAGAGCAAGCTGGCGCAGATCCTGTTCACCGTCGATCTGGCGGAACAGTTGAAGGGCACCGGGGTCACCGTCAACGCGCTGCATCCTGCAAGCTACATGAACACCACCATGGTCCGCCAGGCCGGCGTGACGCCATGGAGCTCAGTGGAGACCGGCGCCGAAGCCATCGTCAACCTCGCAACCTCATCTGCCCTCGAAGGCCCCAGCGGCCTCTATTTCGACGGCCTGCGCGAATCCCGCGCCGATGCCCAGGCCTACGACGCCAAGGCAAGACAACAATTGCGAAGCCTGAGCCTCGACCTTGTCGGGCTGGCTTCCCCGGAAAAGAAGGAACAGAATTCATGACCGACAGAACCGAACACACAGTCATCATCGGCGGCTCGTCCGGCATCGGCCTGGCAACCGCGCGCAAGCTGATTGGGCCTGGCATGAAGGTGACGATCACCGGGCGCAACCAGGACAAGCTCAACAGCGCCTGGAAAAGCCTCGGCGGCGCCGCCGACAAGGCCGCATTCGATGCGTCGAAGCCGGACGAGGTCCGCCAGTTCTTCGAGCGCCTCGGCCCGTTCGACCACCTCGTCCTGGCCGCCAGCGGCGGCAAGGGCCTTGGTCCCTTCGCGACGCTCGACCTGGCCGATATCGGCAGCGGCGTCGAGGAGAAGGTACGGCCGCAACTGTCCTGCCTGCAGGCCGCCTTGCCGACGCTCAACAAATCCGGATCGGTCACCTTCATATCGGCAGTGTCGGCTCAGGTCACCATGCCCGGCGTTGCCGGCATCGGTGCCGTCAACGGCATGCTTTTGACCGTGACGCCGATCCTGGCGGTCGAGTTGAAGCCGCTGCGCGTCAACGTCGTCGCGCCCGGCGTCATCGACACGCCATGGTGGGATTTTTTGCCCGACGAGCAGCGGCAGGCGGCCTTCGCCGAATATGCCGGCAAAACGCCCGTTGGCAGGATCGGCCATGCCGAGGACGTCGCCTCGGCGATAGCCTTCCTCGTTTCCAACGGCTTCATGACCGGCCAGGTGCTGACTTGCGATGGCGGGTTGCGGTTCGCGGCCTAGACCAGACAAAGGCGGCGGCTCGAGCCGCCGCCGCACCTGTCAGAGCTGTTGCGCCATCAGCGCCAGGAATCCACCGGTCAGCGCGATGTTGACGATGATGCCGTCGATACGCGTGGCCCGTTCCGGGCCCTGGTAATCCCAGAAATTGTGGAACATCGGCGTGGCAACGATCAGAAACAGGATCAGGCACCCGGCTGCCAGGGAGGTCCAGATGCCCGCGATCACCAGCGCGCCGGCAACGATCTGCAGGACGACACCGGCCCACAGCATCAGCCGCGCCTGCGGCACGCCGCGGCTTGCCATAGCCGGGTCAGGAAGCCATATTCGGAAGCTTGCGCAGGCCGGAGAAGACAAAGGCTTCTCCTATCAGCAGACGGGTGGCCAACAGAATCTAATTCTCAAAATTCGCGGTAATGGTCTTCATTCCAAAAAGGCGCGCGAAGCTGGAGCCCGCGCGCCGGTTCTCGCGGGTTACGCGGCTTTGGCCTTGTCGACCGGGTGAATGGCGTGGAACGGAATGCACAGCCGATTCCAGGTGTTGATCATGCCGAGCGCCACCGACAGCTTGACCAGCTCCTCTTCCGAGAAATGCTCCAGCGTGCGGGCATAAAGCTCATCCGACACGCCATTGTTGGCAATCAGGGTCACCGCCTCGGTCCAGGCGAAGGCGGCGCGCTCGCGTTGGGAAAACAGCGGCGATTCCTTCCAGGCCGCCACGAGATAGAGCCGCTGCTCGGTTACTCCGTCGCGCCGCGCCTCGCGGCTGTGCATCTCGACACAAAAGGAACAGCCATTGATCTGCGAGGCCCTGAGCTTGATCAGGTGCAGCAGGCTGACCTCGAGCCCGCATTCGTCGACCGCCTTGTTGAGCGCCGACACCGCTTTCATGATTTCGGGCGCCTTGGCGAAAAATTGCATCCTCTGTTTCATCTTGATGTCCTTTACATCTGCTTTGGGTTTTGCGGGGTTGAACTGGATTTCTGCGGCCGCTGGTGGCGTGCGACAAAGGCGCAGCTCGCGGCGAACGATCTCGGATCGCCTTCCGCCGCGTAGTCCGCCGCGATGTCGGACAGCTTTGTTTCGGCGAGCGCTGCCCGATAGGCGCGCTCAGCCCGGAGCATCGCGGCATTGATGCCGCAGGGTTTGACATAGGCCGAGGCATCGAGCTTGACCGGACCGTTGCGACGGATCTCGCCGCAACGAAACGCCGGTTCGCGCCCTTCGATAGCCAACACGATGTCGAGCAGCGTGATGCGTTCGGCCGGCCGTGCGAGACGATAGCCGCCCGCCGGACCCGGCACCGACTCCAGGATGCGCGCGGCGGTCAGCATGTTGAGATGCTTCAGGAGATAGCTCGGCGACAGGCCAAAGGACTCAGCAAGAGCAGCACCCGGCATGGTGCTGTTGCCCTCGACGCTCGCCAGCGTCGCCGCGCAGTGGATGGCCGCTTCAACGCCCTCACCCAGCTTCATGGTGCCGGCCTCCTATGCATGGATATCTTTTATCGTGGATAAATTTTATCTGCAATAGGGAGGTGCGGAAATCCATATAGTCGCGATGATGATTTGTTGTGCCGACGGTGGTGCGAGAAGCTAAGGGATTCGCCGCGCATTCCTTCGAGGTTAGCGCTGCCCCTCATTGCCCTGCCGGGCATTTCTCCCCGTAAACGGGGCGAAAGACGGCGTCATCGATGAATTCGCCAACTACCAACGTCGCAAGAAAAGGCGCCAAGGGCGCCGCAGCTTGCCTTCTCCCCGTTCACGGGGAGAAGGTGCCCGAAGGGCGGATGAGGGGCGGCGCTGACCTCTGAAATCGAAGCATCTCGCGCCACACGAAATCGCCCCATACCAAGGCACGGGGCGATTGAGGTAATCCTCGGGCGGAAACTCTACTCCGCGGCCACCTTGGCCATCGGGTTGTTTGGATGCGTGGTCCAGTTGGCGTAGATCGGCGACACCGGCTTGCCGGTGCGCTGATCGATCGCGCCGACGGCCAGCGGCTCCATGGTGATGCAATTGTCGACCGGGCAGACATTGACGCACAGATTACAGCCGACACACTCGGCCTCGATCACCTCGAAATGCCTGACGCCATCGACCATGTTGGTGATCGCCTGGTGCGAAGTATCCTCGCACGCGATGTGGCAGCGGCCGCATTTGATGCAGGCGTCCTGGTCGATACGCGCCTTGGCGATGTAATTGAGGTTGAGATACTGCCAGTCGGTGACGTTGGGCGTGGCGCGGCCGATGACATCGTCGAGCGTGCGGTGGCCTTTCTCGTCCATCCAGTTTTCCAGGCCGGCGATCATCTCCTGCACGATCTTGAAGCCATAAGTCATCGCCGCCGTGCAGACCTGCACGTTGCCGGCGCCAAGGGCCAGGAATTCGGCCGCGTCGCGCCATGTGGTGATGCCGCCAATGCCCGAGATCGGCAGGCCACGCGTTTCCGGATCACGCGCGATTTCGGCAACCATGTTCATGGCGATCGGCTTCACCGCCGGACCGCAATAGCCGCCATGCGAGCCTTTGCCGTCAATCGTCGGCATCGGCGCGAAACTGTCGAGATCGACGCCGGTGATCGAGTTGATGGTGTTGATCAGCGACACCGCGTCGGTGCCGCCGGCATGGGCGGCGCGCGCGGGCTTGCGGATATCGGTGATGTTGGGCGTCAGCTTGGTGATGACCGGCATGCGCGTGTACTGCTTGCACCAGCGCACCACCATTTCGATGTATTCCGGCACCTGGCCGACGGCGGCGCCCATGCCGCGCTCCGACATGCCATGCGGACAGCCGAAATTGAGCTCGATGCCGTCGGCGTTGGTTTCCTCGACCAGCGGCAGGATGGCTTTCCAGCTCGCCTCCTCGCAGGGAACCATGATCGAGGCGATCAGCGCCCGGTCCGGCCAGTCCATCTTGACCTGCTTCATCTCGCGCAGATTGGTCTGCAGGTCGCGGTCGGTGATCAGCTCGATATTGTTGAGGCCGAGAAGGCGCCGGTCGGCGCCCCAGATCGCGCCATAGCGCGGGCCGTTGACGTTGACGACAGGCGGGCCTTCCTCGCCCAGCGTCTTCCACACCACGCCGCCCCACCCTGCCTTGAAGGCACGGATGACGTTGTAGGCCTTGTCGGTCGGCGGCGCCGAGGCCAGCCAGAATGGATTGGGCGATTTGATGCCGACGAAATTGTTGCGGATGTCTGCCATGACAGGTCCCTTTCAGCCGAAACGAAGGATCAATTCGACGGGTGCGAGAATGCCGCCTTCAAGCGCGGCGGTGAGATTGGCGATCTTGGCGCGGGCGTTCTCGCCCATGATAAGCCCGACATTGGGCGGCGTCCTGCCTTCTGCCTGCGCGGCGGCCATGCCGGCGCGGACCGAGGCGAAGAAATCGATGGCGAAGGCGCCACGAGGGCGTTCTTCGATAACGGAAAAGCCCGCAGCCGTGGCAGCCGAACGGTAGTCGTCCGGCGTCGAGACGAACGACATGCTCTCGTCCGATGCCCATGGCAGCGGAAAGGTCAGCGCCCCGTCTTTCAGGCGCATCACATCATAGACGGCAAAGATGCCGCCCAGCTTGAGCACACGCGCCGCCTCGCTCATCAGCTTCGCTTTGTCGGGAAGGTTCATGCCGACATGCAGGATCATGGCCGCATCGAAGCTGGCATTGTCGAACGGCATGTCCAGCGCGCTGCCTTGCACGAAGTGCGTCGTGCCGGTCATACCGGTTCGGTTCGACAGGCTGGTCGCGATGTCGACATAGCTTTGCGTAAGATCGATGCCGGTGACGTCGACATCGCCGGTCGAGGCGACGAAACGTGCCGGACCGCCGACGCCCGAGCCGATGTCGAGCAGCCTGGACCCTGGCTTCAGCCCCATCTGATTGACGAGTTCCCTCGTGGCGACCACACCGCCAATGTGGAATTCGTCGACAGCTTCGAGATCGCTGGCACGCAGATTGGCAATGTCCACGCCCCTGTCGGCAAGCACGGAAAGGATCCGCTGCTCCAGGTCCGATACCTCGTAGTGACGGGCGATGCCCGGTTCCACCGTGGCCATGATCCCTATCCCTGCATCAGACTCCTGTTGATGCTTTCCGCGGCATCGCGGCCTTGCGCCACTGCCGAAACCGTCAGGTCGTCGCCGCCGAAGATGCAATCGCCGCCAGCCCAGACCTTGGCCAGCGAGGTGCGCCCTTCGGCATCGACCTTGATGCGGCCGGCTTCGAGCTCGATCGACGCGCCGCTGCCGTTGAGGGCAGCCGGGACAAAGCTCTGGCCGATCGCCTTGAAAACCTGGTCGGCGACAAGCGTCAGCGTCTCGCCGGTGCCGGCAAGCCTGTCGCCGTTCATGGCTGTGTATTCGAGTTCGATGGCGCTCACCTTGCCGCCTTCAGCGACAACCCGCTTTGGCTGCAGCCAGTGGCGGATGGTGACGCCGTTGGCGGCGGCAAGATCCTGCTCGAACCCGGAGGCGTTCATATGCTCCTGGCCGCGCCGGTAGCAGATTGTCACCTCCTCGGCGCCGAGCAGCTTCGACTGCACGGCCGCATCGATCGCCGTCATGCCGCCGCCGATGACGACGACACGGCGGCCGACCGGCAGGCCGGAGAGATCGCTGGCCTGGCGCAGCTCGGCAATGAACTCCACCGCATTGGTGACACCGGCGGCATCCTCGCCATCGGCGCGCAACGCATTGACGCCACCCAGCCCCATGCCGAGGAACACCGCGTCGTAATTGCGGATCAGGTCGGAGAGCTGGTAGTCGCGGCCGAGCGCCTTGCCGTTCTGGATGTCGATGCCGCCGATCGAGGTGACATAATCGACCTCGGCCTGGGCGAAATTGTCGACGCTCTTATAGGCGGCGATGCCGTATTCGTTGAGGCCGCCGGCCTTCGGCCGCGCTTCCAGGATGGTCACGTCATGGCCATGACGGGCGAGCCGGTGCGCGGCGGCAAGGCCGGCCGGGCCGGCGCCGACCACGGCAACCGTCTTGCCGGTTGGCTCCGGGCGCGGATAAAACTGCTTGTTCTCGGCCATGGCGACATCGGTGGCGTAGCGCTGCAGGCGGCCGATCTGCACCGGCTTGCCTTCCGCCACCTCGCGCACGCAGACCTCTTCGCACAGCGTCTCGGTCGGGCAGACGCGGGCGCACATGCCGCCAAGGATATTCTGGTCGAAGATGGTCTTGGCCGAGCCGATCGGATTGCCGGTCGAGATCTGGCGAATGAACAGCGGGATGTCGATCGAGGTCGGGCATGCATTCATGCACGGCGCGTCGTAGCAGAAATAGCAGCGGTCGGATTCGACCAGCGCCTCGTGATGATCGAGCGGCGGATGCAGGTCGGAAAAATTGTCCGCGTATTGGTCGGCCGCGAGCCGCCCGCCGACAATACCCTCTTTGAACTGGCCTTCTGGCATCGTCAGTTCCCCATGTTTTCGTTTTGGGGAAGGCTAGCACGTTTTATTTTTTTATCAATTGGTCAATTTTCGGCGTAAGGCATTGAAAAGGCTAAACAATAACATGATTTTTTTACTCATGTTATTGTTGTTCATCGCGCCTTCTCAAAAGGGTCGTGCGTGCTTGAACGTCAAAATAGCGGCAAGCTGTTCGAGGCCCGCGCGAAATGATAGGCGCTTGATCATAATGCGGTTTTACACAGACGGAGACGGTGATGACCTATGATCAGGAAACGGTTCAGCGTTGGGAGCCTGTGGATGATCTACCTCAGGCTGCCTGTCAGGTGTGGCGTCTGAAATCCGACAATTACTTTGAACTGACCGTCGAAGGCGACTTCTTTGTTGGGACGGCCGAACGGACCCTCAAGATCGACTTTCATGGAGTGCTGGTCCTTTCGGCTCATGATGACATGCTGGGGTTGGCGCATGTCCGCGATGGCAACTCGATCCCGTTGATAGATTCTGGCGCCCAAAACACCTACAGGTGGCCTATCCTGCGAGTGGAAAACTCGCATTGGTTGCGATCAATCCCGGGCCCAACAGACGGCTGCTCGCATTTTCTGTTGCTCAGCCTCGAATGCACGGTTGAGGTGATTGCTCGTGAAGCTTTAGTCGCATGGATTTGATTGTCCGTTGAAAGCAACAACTGCTCCAGGCGGCGGGACAGACCTGGGATTGTGTGGCCTGCCTCCACTCGGCTCGGAGCGGATATCAGAGTGCGCCTCGATGGATTGCTTTGACCTCATCCGCCACCAGTTCCTGCAAACGCCACAGATTGCGGTCATGGATGCCGAACGCTTCGAGATGGCTGACGGTGTTGTAGAGATATTCCGCGCCGGAGCCGATATGCCCGCAGGCCCTGGCCAACACGCTTGCCACCTTGTCCAGTGGCTGGTTCGGTGATGTCCCCCTGCCCTTCACGCCAACCCAGAAACCGAGCGCCCGCGGCGCGCCTTGCGCCGTATGCACCGGCAGCCACCGGACCGAGCTGATGCTCTCGTGGTCGCTGATCTCGCGCCTTAACAACCTTTCGATCTGGGCCGGTTTTTCGCCCTCCGGCAAACGGTAGATCACCCCGTTGCAGCATCCGCCGCGTTCGAGCGCCATCATCAGGCCCGGCTGCGCGGCACTGCCGCGCCAACGCACCATGTCAAGGCAGAAGGAGCGATGCCAGCCGAAGGCCGTGGCGAGCTGTTGCTCGACCGATTCGAATTCCGGCTTCCAGATCAGCGAGCCATAGGCGAACACCCAGAGCGGCCCCGCATCCGCCTCAGCGGCAAGCCGCATCGCAAGGGTCCGGAAATCCTCGTCGTTCAGCTGCGTCCAGCTCGGATCCGGGCCGGGATCGGCCTCCTCCCTGTGGCACAGTGCGACAAGCTCAGGCGTGAGCGAAATAAGGCGCATGAAACGACAATCCCTCTTCCGCCAGAGAAATTGAAAAGGGCTGGCTGCGCAACCGGGAACACCCGTCATGGGCCTACATTATTGTTCGGGCGATTGTCGGATTTCCATCGCCAGGATCGTCCTTGGAAGGATCGGACAACGATCGATGCTGAACGGTGAGGAGACCGACCATGGCAAAATCCCCGATGCCCTTCTTCTGGTACGAGCTGATGACAACAGACCTCGACGCCGCCGAAGCCTTCTACACCAAGGTTGTCGGCTGGACGGCCGAACCTTTCGACAAGGCGCCGGGCATGCCGCGCTATATCGTTGTAAATTCCGCCGAACGCGGCGTCGGCGGGCTGATGACGATGCCCGATGACGCCGCCAAGATGGGTATGCCGCCGGCCTGGGTCGGCTATATCCACACGAGAGATGTCGATGCCTCGACGGAGGCGGTGAAGGCCGCCGGCGGAGCTGTGCACCGCCAGCCCGACGATATCCCTGGTGTCGGCCGCTTCTCCGTCGTGGCGGACCCGCAAGGTGCGACCTTCATGTTCCTGCAGCCCAATCTCGCCGATCAGCCGACCCTGCCGTCCACGACGCCAGGCCATGTCGGTTGGCACGAGCTCTACGCCTCGGACCGGCAGGCTGCGTTCGACTTCTATTCGGGCCAGTTCGGCTGGACCAGCGCAGGCGATTTCGATATCGGTGAAATGGGTGTCTACCAGACCTTCAAGGCGGGTCCTGAATCAGGCGGCGGCATTATGAACAAACCGCCGCAGCTCGCCGTTCCCGTGTGGCTGTTCTACTTCAACGTCGCCGCCATCGACGCCGCGACCAAACGCATCACCGACAATGGCGGCAAGCTCGTCATGGGTCCGATGGCGGTGCCGACCGGCCAATGGATCGTGCAATGCCAAGATCCGCAAGGCGCGTATTTCGCGCTTCTGGCGCCAATGCGATAACACTGTCCTGGCAAAGCCACCGCAACGATCGGTCTCCCCCAAGGTGGGGGAGACGTCGGGCACGAGAGCAGCGCTCTCCGTCTACCCCGGACTGCTTACTCCGGCGTCAGCACCGCGACCTTGAGCTCAGCCTTTTTCGCGCCACTGAACTGGACGGTGGCCGGGCCGGCCGCGAGCTTGAAACGCACGCTTTTGCGGATACCCGGGCAGGTTTTCACGCCGCTGTAGCCTACCGATTTGACGGCTTTGCCGTCCTGGATCACATCGATCCAGGCCTCACCCGACAGGCTGATCTGAATGGCCCCCTCGGCCGGCACCTGCACGCTGGCGACCGCACCGAACGTGTCTGCTGGGGGAGCATGTTCGGGCGGTAGCGTGAAACCGGCTTTCTCCGTAGGGACCAATGCCAGATCCGCGGCAGCCCCCACCGCCAGCGTCGCTCCGGACGGCGTTGCTGGCGGTGCGGCAAACAGCGCCTGTTCGCGCGTGACCGGCCATTTGAAGGCCTCGCAGCCGGCGTCCTCCGCCATGGCCAAGCTGGTGCCTGCAAGGAGTGCGAACAGGCTGATGACGACTTTTTTCATGGCAGCGGAAATCCCATTCTTGGTGCGCTCATAACAATACAACCATAGCGATATAAATACAACCCTGGAGAGAGCGCTATGAAAGGTCAAACCGGGGAACATTTCCAATCACCGATTGTTGATGGCATGCCATGGGAAGTGAATGGTCCATGGCCCGGCGATAATCTATGGCCGGGCCGGGAGGGTGAAAATGGAGTTTCAGATGAAGCTTTTTGAAGGCCTTTCCAGATACCAGCCGCAGGCGCTCGGCGTGCTGCGCATCATGACCGCGCTGCAGTTCGTCGAGCATGGCAGCCAGAAACTGTTCGACTTCCCCGTCAGCGCCCAGCCTCACGCCCTCACCGGGCTGACCACGGCTGCCGGCATCCTTGAATTCGCCGGCGGCATCCTCTTGGCGCTTGGCCTGTTCACGCGGCCCGTGGCATTCCTCCTGGCCGGCGAAATGGCGATCGCCTACTTCATGGCGCACATGCCGCGCGACTTCTTCCCGGTCAACAACAGCGGCGATGCGGCAATCTCGTTCTGCTTCATCTTCCTCTATCTGGTCTTCGCCGGCGCCGGTGCCTTCGCGCTGGACAACCGCGGCAAGGGCTGAGGTCCCATACGGGGGTGAGCCCTCACCCCCGCATCCGTTCGAAATTCGCATCGAACAATGGCGCTGCCTGGATGCGCGCCGCATGGCGTTTGCCCAGCAACTCGATTTCGAACCCCTCGCTCTCGTCGGCGATCTCCTTCGGCACATAACCGATAGCAACCGACTTTTTCGAATGATGCGCATAGCCGCCCGACGTCACCCAGCCGCGCACGGCGCCGCCGAACCAGATCGGCTCGTCGCCGATGACATCGGCGTCGTCCGCATCGACGATGAACGCCCGCAACCGCAATTTGCCACCCTGCTTGCGCTCGGCCAGCGCCGCTGCCTTGCCGATGAAATCCGCCTCCTTGCCATAGGCGACGAAGCGGTCGAGCCCGGCCTCCAGCGGTCCGTAGATCGGCCGGTATTCGCGCCCCCATGAACCGTAGTTCTTCTCCAGCCTGAGCGCATTCAGCGCGCGCGAACCGAACAGGCCGATGCCGAACTCCGCGCCGGCTGCCATCAATGCATTGAACGCGGCGCGCTGGTATTCCGGCGCCACCCAGATCTCGTAGCCGAGATCGCCGGTGTAGCTGACACGGCCGACCAGGCACGGCGCCATGCCGACATCCATCTTCGCCACCGCCATGAACGGAAACGCCGTGTTGGAAACATCAGCGCGGCTGACCTTGGCCAGCACCTCCCGCGCCTTCGGCCCGGCAATCGCAAGGCCAGTGAGTTTCGCGCCCATCGCCTCGATATGGACCGAGCCATCTCCGGGCAGATGCGCCTCGAACCAGCGCATGTGGTACTGTTCGGCGATGCCGGAACCGGCGAGGAACCAGCCTTCCTCCCCCAGATTGGCCAGGGTGAAATCGCCGATCAGTCTGCCGTCTTCCTTCAGCATCGGCGCCAGCGTCATGCGGCCGGGCTTCGGCAGCTTGCAGGCAAGCATCTTATCGAGCCACGCAGCCGCCCCCTCGCCAGTCACCTTGTATTTGGCGAAGCTCGAAATCTCCGACAGGCCGACGCCGTCGCGAACCGTCGCAACTTCCGTGCCGACATGGGAAAAGTCGCTGGAACGGCGCCACGAGAACTCGTCCTTGATGCCTTCCGGCGCGTACCAGAGCGGCACCTCAAGCCCGTAGGCTACGCCAAACTGCGCCCCCTTCGCCGACAACAAATCATAGACGGGCGTGGTCTTGAGCGGCCGTCCGGCGGGCAGTTCCTCATTCGGGAAGCGGATTGAAAACCGCCTGGAATAGTTCTCGCGCACCTTGGCGTTGGTATAGGCCATCGTCGCCCAGTCGCCGTAGCGCGCCACGTCCATGGCCCAGATGTCGGCGCCGGGGTCGCCCTCGATCATCCAGTTGGACAAAGCGAGGCCCACGCCACCCCCCTGCGAAAAGCCCGCCATGACGCCGCAGGCGACCCAGAAGCCCGGCAGGCCGCGCACCGGCCCAACCAGCGGATTACCATCCGGCGCGAAGGTGAAAGGCCCGTTGATGATCTGCTTGATACCGGTGTTCTGAAAGGCCGGGAAATGCCGGAACCCGACCTCCAGCGAGGGCGCGATGCGGTCGATATCGGGTGCCAGCAGTTCATGACCGAAATTCCACGGTGTCTGGTATTCGGACCATGGCTTGTTGGCCTTCTCATAGGTGCCCATCAGCATGCCGCCACGCTCCTGGCGCAGATAGAGTTCGCCGTCGAAGTCGACGGCATGCATGATCTCTTCACCTGTCTTGGCGTTCCAGGCAGCGACTTCCGGCATGTCCTCGGTGATCAGGTACATGTGCTCCATCGCCAGCACCGGCAGTTCGAGCCCGACCATGCGGCCGACCTCGCGCGCCCACAGGCCGCCGGCATTGACGACATGCTCGGCCACCACCTCGCCCTTGTTGGTGATGACGCGCCACATCCCGTCGGGCCGCCGCACGATGTCCTCGACCTTGGTGAAGCGCTCGACTTCCGCCCCAAGCTTCCGCGCGGCCTTGGCATAGGCATGGGTGACGCCGGAGGGATCGAGATGGCCGTCCTCCTTGTTTCTGACGGCGCCGACGAACTGCTTGGGATCGAGCAGCGGCATCAGTTCGGCCGCCTCCCTGGGCGAGATTTCTTCCAGCTCGATGCCGAGATAGCGCCCCTTGGCGACGACACCGCGCAGCCAGTCGAGCCGCGCCTCGGTCGCGGCGAGCAGCACACCGCCGGTCAGGTGCACGCCGGTCGCCTGGCCCGACAGCTCCTCGATCTCCTTGTAGAGGTTGATCGTGTATTTCTGCAGCTTGGCGACGTTGGGGTCGCCATTGATCGTATGCATGCCGCCTGCAGCGTGCCAGGTCGAACCTGAAGTCAGCTCGTCGCGCTCCAGCAGCACCACGTCTGTCCAGCCGTGGCGGGCAAGATGGAACAGCACGGAACACCCGACGACACCGCCGCCAATGACCACGACCTTTGCATGCGATTTCATGGATTTTTCTCTGATATCAGTGAGTTGGATGGGTGAGTGGATTCAAGATGGGAGGCTTCACGGCTCGCCCTGCCCGATCGCTTCCTTGCGCTTGGCCATGTAGGCCTCCAGCGCTTCGCGCACGGTGATATCCATCACCGGCTCGACATAGTCTTCCAGCGCCTTCTTCCACAGCCGCGTCGCGCGCGCGGTGGCATCAAGGCTGCCGGCCTCCTGCCAGGCTTCGAAATTCTGCCAGTTGGACAGCATCGGCTGGTAAAAGGCGGTGGCGTAGCGCTCCAGCGTGTGCGGCTCGCCGAAGAAATGGCCGCCGGTCGGCACCGCGCCCAGCGCTTCGACGGCAAGCTCGGCCTCGTCGACCACGATCGGCCGCAGGAACTCCATCATGTGCTGGATCATCTCGACATCGATGATGAATTTCTCGAACGACGCTGTCAGCCCGCCCTCCTGCCAGCCGGCGGCGTGATAGACGAGATTGCCGTGGCCGAGCACCGCGCCCCACAGCGCCATCAGCGTCTCATAGGCGCCTTGCGCATCGGCGGCATTGGAGGCTGAGCCCGGCGTCGTACGGTAGGGCAGCCCGTAGCGCCGCGCCAATTGCCCCGACGCGATATTGGCCTTGGTATTCTCCGGCGTGCCGAAGGCCGGCGCGCCCGATTTCATGTCGACATTGGAGGTGAAGGCGCCGTACATCACCGGCGCGCCGGGGCGCACCAGTTGCGTCAGCACCACGCCGAACAGCGCCTCGGCATTCTGCTGTGCCAAAGCACCCGCAAGCGTCACCGGGCTCATCGCCCCCATCAGCGTGAACGGCGTCACCGCCACCGACTGGCCGAACTCGGCCATCGTCATCAGCCCCTCGGCCATCATCTCGTCGAAGCGGCGCGGCGAGTTGACCGAGATGATGGTGGCAATGCCAGGATCGTCGCGCAGCTGGTCCAGCGTCAGCCCACGCGCGATCGCCATCATCTCGATGCCGTCCAGCGCCCTGCCCCGGCCGATTGCCGAAACATGGAAACTCTTGTCGGTCAGCGTCAGATTGGTGAAGTAGGTGTCGAGATGGCGTGAGTTGGCCGGCAGCTCCACCGGCGCGCAGACTTGGTTGCCAAGCATGTGGACGCAGTTGAAATGCTGCGCCAGCCGGGTCAGATCGGCATAGTCGCGCAGATTGCCGGCACGGCGTCCGCGCTCCATGTCGTGCACATTGGGCGGCCCGGCAACGAGCGTGAAGTTGATGGTGTTGCCGCCGAGATGGATTGACTTGGCCGGATTGCGCGGGGTCAGCGTATAGTTGGACTGGGTCGTCTTCAGCGCCTCGTCGATCATGCCGCGATCGATGCGGACATTCGCCGTTGCGTGATCGACTTTTGCGCCCGCCTTCTCGAACAGCGACAGCGCGCGCGGGCTCATCACCTCGATGCCGAAATTTTCCAATATGTGCATCGACGCCTGATGGATCGCCTCGATCTGGTCTGATGACAGCAACGCCATCGGCGGATAGGGATTGGTCACACGCCTTTGCGGCAGCTGCGGGATGGGCACTGGCCCCCTGTTGCTGGTGCGCTCGGCGCCGCGCTTGCGTCTTGGCTCGTTCATGTGAGGCATCAAAGCCTCGGCAAACAAAGCGAGCTGTCAGAAATACGCCGTTTACAGGCGTGATTTTAGCCAAGGCGGCATTTCGGCAGCACCCTTTTATAAGAAGCGACAAGGAGCGTCGGAATATCAACATGCCCTTTTCCCGAGCGCTCGGGCCGACGAAGCGTTAACGGAGACAGCAAGATTCCTTTTATGATTTCGGCCTATTGCTCATCCAATGCGTAGGTCGAGTTTTAGTAAAATTGTAGCGGTTGGTGTGCTGCTGGCTCTTTCGGCCTGCGCGACCGCGCCCAGCCACATCAACAATGTCTGTGCCGTCTTCGACCAGAATGACGGCTGGTTCGACAATTGGCAGTCGGCCGCCGAACGGGCCTCTCGGACATATGGCGTCCCCGTGCCCGTGCTGATGGCGACGGTGCGCAAGGAATCCGGCTTCAAGAGCAATGCCCGGCCGCCGCGCACCAAGCTGCTCGGCTTCATTCCGTGGAAGCACGTCTCGACGGCCACCGGCTTCTCGCAGGCGCTGGACGGCACCTGGTCGCAATATCAGCGCGAAACCGGCAACTGGGCAGCGCGGCGCACGAAGTTCGCCGACGCTGTCGACTTCGTCGGCTGGTATCATTCCAAGACGGCGGACACCTACGGCATCGCCCGCACCGACACCTACAATCTCTATCTCGCTTACTATCTCGGCTGGACCACCTATGGCCGCGGCAACCGCGGCGATGCCGGCGTTCAAGGCTATGCCCGGGCGACGGAGAAGATGGCGCGAGACTATGACGCGCAGCTAAGGCAGTGCGGTAATTAACTGCTCGGGATCAGGTGAAGGATCGGCTTTCCTCCCACTATTGCGGCTGTCGACAGCTTTCGGTCAAAGGTCGCCAACTTGCCGTCACGTGCCTTGGCCAGTCCCAGCAGATAAGTGTCCGTTATTTGCGCCGAGGTTAGGATCCTGGCTGTATCGATATCGTTGGAACCGACGAGACTGATATCGTCGGACCAGAAATGGTGCCCTGAAAGCGCATGCAATTTGCTCACAATCTGCGCAACGATAGCAGGCGAACCCGGAGAATTGGGGTATTTTGGGTTGCTCAGAATCCTGATGACGCCATTCTCCGTAATGGGACATGTAGCCCACGATAAATGACCCGTGGATTGGAACCACCTATGGGCATCGTCATGCGCGACGTGAGCCGGATCGATCAATGCAATCAAGACATTGACATCGAGCAGGAAGCTCACGGCAGTTCATCGCGAAGCGCATTGACCATTTCAAGATCGACAGTCGGGCCATCGGGCCGCGATGAAAGCAAGGGGATGCCGTTGCGTTCGCCGCCGGCGTGCGGCCTGCGCAGGGACCGGCGAACCAGATCGGAAATCACCTCGCCAACGCTGCGATCCTGCTGTCGCGCCATGGCCTTGGCGGCAAGAAGGACATCGTCATCAATTGCAAGCGTCGTTCTCACAACACGCTTCCTCGCTGCGCATCAAACATCACGCATCAAATAGGGCAGTATACGGATATATTCAAGCGAACGTAGCCTGTCATTGCTTTACGTGTGAGATACGAGAGCCGTGAAGGCAATGCGCCACCGAATGGCATTGCCTCCTCTTGGCCGTCAGCTCGGCTTCTTGCCGTGCGGCCGCTCGGGCGGCGCGCTAGCTGAACCCGGACCGTCGCCATGCTGCGCGTCTTCCGGCACGCCCTCATGCGCGGCGTGGTCCTTGTCGAACTTGATCACCGGCTCCATCGTCGCCAGCACATCGTCCGACAGCCAGCACAGGCTCATATGGCCGTCGCCGAGATGCTTCACCGGCGGCACCTTGGTTTCGCACAGATTGTCCGGCACCAGTTTCTTGTAGCCGCACCGCGTCTGGAACGGACAGCCGGATGGCGGGTTCATCGCCGACGGGATGTCGCCCTCCAGCACGATGTGCTTCTTGACCACGCTGGTGTCGGCGATCGGGATCGCCGACAGCAGTGCCTCCGTATAGGGATGATAGGGCGGCGCGAATATCTGGTCGGTCGTGCCTTGCTCGACGATATAGCCGAGATACATGACGACGACACGGTCGGCGATGTAGCGCACGACCGAGAGATCGTGGCTGATGAACAGCATCGTCGTCTTGTTCTTGCGCTGGATGTCCATCAGCAGTTCAGTCACCGCCGCCTGCACCGACACGTCGAGCGCGGAAACCGGCTCGTCAGCCACCACCACCTTGGCGTCGCCGGCAAAGGCGCGCGCCACGCCGATGCGCTGCTTCTGGCCGCCCGAGAGCTGGCGCGGCTTGCGCGTCTCGAAGGCGCGCGGCAGCTTCACCAGGTCGAGCAGTTCCAGCATCCGCTTGCGGCGGTCGGCGACGGTCTTGCCGACGTTGAATTTCTCCAGCGTCCGAATGATCTGCGAACCGACCGAATGGCTGGGGTTCAGCGTATCGAACGGGTTCTGGAACACCATCTGGATCGACGACACGGTGTCGACGCTGCGCTTCTCGATGCCGATCGACTGGATTTCCTTGTTGCCCAGCGTGACCTTGCCAGAACTTGCCGTCTCTAGGCCGAGCAGCACCTTGGCCAGCGTCGACTTTCCGCAGCCGGATTCGCCGACAATGGCGACGGTCTCGGATTCGCGCGCCATGAACGAGATCGTCTCGTTGGCTTTGACGACGCGGCCTTCGCTTGAGCCGAACACCTCGCCGCCGCCGACCTTGTAGTATTTCCTGAGGTCTTCGATCTTGAGCACCGGCGCGCCGGGCACGACGCGTTCATTGACCTTCTTGGCACCGGGCGGCAGGGCCTCCCAGTCGATCTCGTTGAAGCGCACGCAGCGCGAGAAATGGCCGTCATGGCCGGCGACCTCGATCATCGGGATTTCGGCGGCGTTACAGACGCCCTCGACGAAATGGTGGCAGCGCGGGCCGAAATTGCAGCCCTTGGGCCGTTCATGCGGCAGCGGCAACTGGCCGGGAATGGCAATCAGCGGCCGCGAATTCTTGTCGGCGCCCGGCAGCGGGATCGAACGGAACAGGCCTTGCGTGTAGGGATGGCGCATCCGATCGAACACGTCCTTGATCTTGCCGGTCTCCACCGCCTCGCCCGAATACATCACCGTGATGCGGTCGCAGGTCTCGAGGATGAGGCCGAGATTGTGCGACACGAAGATCATCGAGGTGCCGAACTTCTCGCCCAGCCCCTTGACCAGTTCGACGATGCCCGCTTCCACCGTCACGTCGAGCGCGGTCGTCGGCTCGTCGAGCAGAAGCAGTGCCGGCTTCGACAGCAGCGCCATGGCAATGACGATGCGCTGCTGCTGGCCGCCGGAGAGCTGGTGCGGATAGGAGCGCATCATGCGCTCGGGATCGGGCAGCTTGACCGAACGGACCATTTCGACCGCTCTTTTATAGGCTTCTTCCTTCGACACCTTGTCGTGGATCAGCGGCACTTCCATTAGCTGCTGGCCGATCTTCATCGCCGGATTGAGGCTTGCCATCGGCTCCTGATAGATCATGGCGATCTTGTTGCCACGGATGGCGCGCAGTTCCTCGTCGGAGAGCTCGCCCATGTCCTTGCCCTGGAACTTGATCTTGCCGCCGACGATTTTTCCGATGTTGGAGAGGTCGCGCATGATGCCGAGCGACACTGTCGACTTGCCGCAGCCGGATTCACCGACAATGCCCATCGCCTCGCCGGGCATGACCGTGCAGGAAAAATCCATGACCGCCGGTATCTCGCCCTTGCGGGTGAAGAAGGAGATCGACAGGTTTTCGATCTCGATGATCGGTTCTGCGGGATTTCGAACTGCCTCGTTCATGGGTCGCTCCAATCCAAATTTTACCAGACGCGGGCAAGAGCCCGTCAATCAGTCTTTCATCGATTGCTCACGCAGCGAGTCGGCCAGCAGGTTCAGCCCCAGCACGAACGACATCAGCGCGAATGTCGGCGGCAGCGCCGGGTGGATGAAGGAGCGCAGCAAGCGGCTGGCGTCCTTGATCGCGGTGCCCCAGTCGGGGCTTTCCGGCGCGAGACCCAGGCCGAAATAGCCCAGCGTCCCGAGCAGGATGGTGGTGTAGCCGATACGCAGGCAGGCATCGACGATCAGCGGGCCGCGCGCATTGGGCAGGATTTCCCACAGCATGATGTACCAGGGCGATTCGCCGCGCGTCTGCGCCGCCGCCACATAGTCGCGCGTCTTGATGTCCATCACCAGGCCGCGCACGATGCGGAACACGCCCGGGCTGGAGGCGAACACCACCGCCACGAAGATGTTGAGCTGGTTGGGATCGATGTGGACGATGTGCAGCGGGTCTCTGTCGAAGACCAGGCCGAGATAGATCCAGCCGCCTATGATGAGCGTCAGACCGAGCAGGATGTAGATCCGGTCGGGCCGGTTCTTGTAGCGCGTCCAGAACAGCACGCTGAAGAAGATGATCGGAAACAGGAAGAAGACACCGGCCAGCGCATAGGGGATCGGCGTGTCCATGATCCCCGGCGTCACCAGCAGGTAGAACAACAGGATGACCGGGAAGGCCAGCACGAGGTTGGCCAGGAACGACAGCACGGTATCGATCTTGCCGCCGTAATAGCCGGCAGGCAGGCCAAGCGTGATGCCGACCATCAGCGCGAAGCCGGTCGCCGCCGGCGCGATGATCAGCACGATCTGGCTGCCATAGACCATGCGCGAAAACACGTCGCGCGCCAGCTTGTCGCCGCCGAAGAGATAGACGAGCCCCGATTGCGGCTCGATGGCGCCAGGCAGCGTGTCCTTCATGATCGGGATCTGGCCGAGCGGATCGAAGGGCGAGATGGTCGAGGCAAAGATAGCCGTGAACAACCAGAACAGGCAGATGAAGACACCCGCTATGCCGACGCCGCTGTCGAATAGCTGGCCGTAGAGCGCAAGTTTTTTCTTGTAGAGGAAGCTCGCTCCCATGACGATGATGAGCGCGATCCAGACCGGCCAGAAGCGCGACAGCACTTCGAGAACGACGGTGAAGGCACTGATATATTGGACCTGCATCCGCTTCGCCCCCTACTGAACTCTGATACGCGGATTGAGAAAAGCGTAGCCGACATCGGAAATGAGCTGCGTGATCAAGACGATGAACACCGAGACCAGCGAGCAGCCGAGCAAAAGATCGATGTCGTTGTTGCCGGCGGCCTCGACCAGCGTGTAGCCAAAACCCTGGTAGCGGAACATCACCTCGACGATGACGACGCCGGTGAGCAGCCAGGGAAACTGCAGCATGATGACGGTGAAGGGCGCGATCAGCGCGTTGCGCAGCGCATGTTTCACCACCACACTGCCGAAGCTAAGGCCCTTCAATCGGGCGGTGCGGATATATTGCTGCGTCATCACCTCGACCATCGAAGCGCGCGTCATGCGCGCGATGTAGCCGATGCCGTAGATCGCCAGCGTCATGACCGGCAGCGTGAAATTGTAGAAGGTGATGCCTTGGCTCGCCGACGCGGCCGAGCCGTTCAGCCAGCCAAGCCACGAGGCGAAGATCACGGTGAAGATGACACCCGACACATATTCGGGTGTCGCCGTCGAGGCGATCGAGGCCACCGACAGCACCCGGTCGGTTCGCGAGCCCTCGCGCATGCCAGCCAGGATGCCGATCAGGAGCGAGATCGGCACCATCACCACCAGCACCCAGAACATCAGGATGCCGGTCGCGCCAAGGGCGGGGAACAATTTCGAGGCCACCGTTGCCTTGAACTTGGTCGAGCAGCCGAAATCGCCTTCGAGGACTCCGGCGAAGGTCGGCACGACCGGGTCATTGCAGAAGGAGAAACGCTGCGCCGGCTTGCCGGTCGCCGGGTCGGTCACTGGCTGCTTGGGCATGACGCCCAGCCACTGCCCATAGCGGATGAAGAAGTTCTGCCGGTAGCCATGCTCGACCAGCCAGCTCTCGAGCTGCTCGGCCGACGTATGCATTTCGGTCTGGCTGATCGCCAGCTTCTTCAGATTGGGTTGAAGGTTGATCAGGAAGAAGACGACCATGGTCAGGCACAGCATCGTCAATGCCATGGTGCCAAGACGCCTGATAACGAAGGAAAGCATGGCGGCCCCCTGCCGACGGGTTGGGGTTTGAGCCGGCTATGAAAGCCAACCCTGCCGTGCCTGGCGAGGCTGGCCGTCAAACAGGCCTTCGGATGCGATCAACCCTGTTTTTGTTGCATGACCTTGCCCGGGAGTCCGCAACTTTTTTAGAGAAGCGCGGACCAACGGGGACAGATGATACAAACAGCAGGGAAAGGGGCTGAGGCCCCCTTTCCCTTATCTGTGCGATCAAGCCTGGTCGAGCCAGACCTTGCCGTAGTCACGCTCGAAGGTCGGGTGCATCTTGTAATTCTGCACCGCCTTGACCGAATGGCTGTAGAGCTTGCGCCAGTAGGGTTGGATCATGATGCCGGAATCCTGCAGGATCTGCTCGATATCCTTCATCATTTCCTTGCGCTTGGCGGCATCGGCAACAGCGAGCGCCGCATTGAGCTTGGCATCCCACTCGGGGTTCGACCAGGCCGCCTCGTTCCAGGCCTCGCCGGTGCGATAGGCGATGGCCAGAACCTGGACGCCGAGCGGGCGCATGTTCCAGTTGGTCATCGATAGCGGATACTTCGTCCAGTCGTTCCAGAACGTCGAGCCCGGCAGCACCGTGCGCTTCACCTTGATACCGGCATCGCGCAACTGGGCGGCAATCGCGTCGCCGGTGTTCTTGTGCCAGTCCTCGTCAACCGTGATCAGCTCATGTTCGAAATCGGCCTGGCCGGCTTCCGCCATTAGCGCCTTCGCCTTGGCCGGATCACGGGCAACCTTCGGCAGCTCGTAATATTCGGGATGAATCGAGCAGACATGGTGGTTCTCGGCGACTGAGCCGGCATTGCCATAGCCGAGCTGGAGGACGACATTGTTGTCGACCGCGAGCTGCAGCGCGTTGCGCACCTTCTGGTCGCCATAGGGCTTGTTGTTGACGTTGGTACGGCAGACGATGGTCGAAGCCGTGACGATCTCCGACTTGACCAGGTCCATCTTGTCGAGGATCGAGACGTAGTCGGCCGACGTTTCGAAGTTGGTGTGCACTTCGCCAGCCTCGAAAGCGCTGACCATGGCCGCCGGATCGGTGCCGTAGTCGATAAATTCGATCCCATCGAGAAAGACTTCGCCGTCCCACCACTTGTCGTCTGTGCGGCGTTTGTAGACCACTTTCTGGCCGACGTCGTAGGACACGAGCTCGAACGGACCGGTGCCGATCGGGCAGGATTTGAAGTCGCCGCCCTTCTCGTCAAAGCTCTTATGGACGATCAGACCGGGATAGTCGCACATGTTGGGGATGAGCGCGATGTCAGGCTTGCCGAGCTTGAGCACGACGGTGTGGTCGTCCGGCATGGTCACGGCGCTTTCGTCGAGCTTGTCATCCTTGACCAGCGTGCCGAGACGGCCGGGCATCGAATTGCCTTCGGCCTTCTTGTCGGCCCAGCGCTTCAGGTTGAAGACGACATCAGAGGCTGTGAAGGCGTCGCCGTTCGACCAGGTCACACCCTTGCGCACATGCAGCGTGTACTGGGTGGCGTCGTCGTTCACATCCCAGCTTTCCAGCAGATAGGGGCGGAACGTATATTCGGTGGTGTACTTGACCAGAGGCTCGAGCGCCTGGCGCTCGGCATTGGCGATTTCCGACCAGTCGGCCTTGCGTGGGTCCTTCGGATCCTTGATCCACTGCGCGACCTTCAGCGTGCCGCCCTTTTTGCCTTTTACCTCTTCAGCCTTGGCCGGGGTCGGGTCGGCGAGGCCGAGCAGGCCATAAGCCATCGCCGTCGAGGCCCCGAAAACGCTTGCCATGGCCAGGAATTCGCGGCGATCGACCTTGCCTGCCTTGGCTTCTTCGGCCATGGCCAGGATGTGATCCGGCACGCGATCGCCATTACTCTTATAAATTGTCATGACTAACTCCCATTGTTGGCTTTCCGCCGATTAACATTCCGCATCCAGGCCACGATGTCAAAGACAGCTTGGATTGGGAACATGTTAGCGAATGTGCAACTTTGAAAAGGGAGCGGTACGCGCGATAGCGACAGTCTTGACGCAAAATTGCTAGTGCGCCCAGATTCCGCCAAAATCTACTCGGAGCGATTAAACTGAGACATTGGCGCGGGCTGCGACAGCGCCAGTGCTGGCCAGGATGAGGGCCAGCGCCTCACCCGGGATGAGGGCCAGCGCCTCAATATTCCTTTTCGTAGAAGATGCCGCCCTTGGCTTCGCCGGCGTCCGTCGCCTCGCCGCGCAGCTTGACGCCGCGCCCGACATTGAGGTCAATCGTGGCCTTGCCCGAACCCGGCTTGTCGCCCTTCTGGATGGTCACATAGGTGCGGTCGTTCAGGTATTTGCCGGCCGAGACCGCCGTGCCGCCCTGGCTGTCCGTGGTCACGTCGAGATCGTCGACGCCGATGGCGCTGCGCAGGTTCTCAAGCAGGGATGTCGAGCCGCCAACGCCGGCCAATTGCGCGGCTGCCTCGGCCAGCTGCGCGATCTGCAACGGCGACAGGTTCGACATCGACCGGCCGAAGATCAGTTGCGCCAGCACCTCGTCCTCGGGCAGCGCCGGCACCGAGGAGAAGGTGAATTTCGGATTGGTCGCCTCGCCCGACACCACGATGGTGACGGTGGCGCCGGTCGTCGTCGTTGTCGCGGTCAGGTTGAGGTAGGGCACCAGCGAGCCGGAGAAGCCGACCGTGCCTTCGGTGAAGGTCAGCCGCTTGCCGAGGATCGACAGCCGGCCACGCTGCAGGGTGAAGGTGCCGACCGCTTGCGGCGACGAGGCCGGGCCGGTCAGCCTCAGCGAGCCGCCGAGTTCGGCATCGACGCCCCTGCCCTGGATAAAAATCTGGTTCGGCGCGTTGACGGTGACATCGAGCGCAAGACCATTGCCGCCGCTCTTGCCTGATGTCGTGGCGGGACGCAGCGCCTTGTCCTGCGCCTTGACAGCTCCCGGTGCGTTCTTGTGCTTGACGTCGAGCGCGGCGAGCGAGCCCGGCAATTTGTCTGGAACGGTGACCACGGTCTTGGCGAGATTGACGGTGCCGGCGATGACCGGCGCGGAGACGAGCGGCCCCTTGATCGTCAGGTCGCCGCCGAGATTGGCGGTCACCACGCGCCCGTCCGTGTAGCGGCCATCGGTAAGCTTGATCGACAGGTCGGCCGGGAAACCTTGTGCCGGGTTGATGCCGACCGTGCCGCTGGCCGACAGGCTGCCGCGCGTCGACAATGTTCCCGTCAGTCGGTTGATCCTGGCGACGCCGCTGCCGATCGAGACATCGAGAGCGATGTTGTTGACCGCAAGGCCCGAATTGGCATCCACCAGCCGTGCGCCAGACGCGCTCACAGTGCCGCCGATGACAGGCGATGTCGCCGGACCGCGCACCTGAACGTTGACGTTGGCGGTTCCGGTCAGCGACAGGCCCTGCGCGGCCAGCTTCTCGCTGAGGATGCCGAACGGTACGGCGCCATTGAAGTCGAGTACCAATGCCGGCGTGCCTGCGGTCGTCACCGTGCCGCCGCCCTTGAGGCCAAGGCCGGCGCCGTCGCTCAGATTGGCGTTGAAGGTCAGCTTGTTGCTGGCAAAGGTGCCCGACGAGGAAACACTCACCGCCCCGACACCGGCACCTCGAGTCTGTGACGTCTGCACGCCGGCTGCATTGATGTTGAAGGCAACTGCGGGACTGGCAGGTGCGCCCGTCACTTTCGCCGTGCCCGAGATCGAGCCGGCTGCATCGAGGCCCGGCGCAAAACTGTTGGCGAGCGACATCGGCACTTTCGCCAGCGTCGCGTTGATGTCGAGCGCCTGCCCGACCTTGCCGGTCACCGTCGCCGTGCCGCCGCCAAGGTTGAGCACCAGCCGGTCCAGCGTCGTGGTGCCATTGGCGATGCTGACGGTCGAAGCCTGGGCTATGGCCGCCTTGATGCCCTGGACAGTCGCCTGGCCGGAAGCGAGCTCAATGGTGGTGGTGCCATTGGCGACCTTCACGCGGCCAGCGGCCTGCGCCGGAATGCCCTTGACGGTGGCGCCGCCGGAAAAGCCGGTCCAGTCGCCGTCACGCTTCAAATCGACATCGATGCCGCTGATGACAGTACCGCCCGATGTGACGGTGTCAGCACGGATCTTGCCGGAAATGACTGGAGCGGCGAGATAGTTGGCAATCAGCGCATCGATGGAAACGGCCTTGGCCTGCAGATCGCCGCGCGTGATCGAAGCGGTCGTTGCCTTGACGGCGACCTGCGGCGCCGCGCCGTTCCTCGAGAACGCGATCGTGCCGCGCACATCGCCCTCGGCCTTTTCCAGTGCAAGCGCGGCGAGCGGGCCGATATCGGGCAGGTCGAGCGAGATGGTGCCTTCCGGCACGAACTTGTCGTCCAGTGCCAGATCGCCGGAAATCCGGTTCTTGCCCAGCGACAGGAGCAGGCCGTTGATGGCGCTCTTGCCGTCCGCTGTCGCCAGCACCGCGCTGCCTTGCAAGGCCTGTCCCGCGACATTGCCGGTCAGTTGCACATTCGCCGCCGGGTTGGCCGCATCCGCCTTGCCGGTGGCGGTGAGCTTCAGACCAGTGATCTCGCGCGACGCCACCAGCAACCGATCGCTGTTGACCGTCAGCGACAGATCAGGCGCGATTGCCGGCCCCTGAGCGTTCAGTGCAAAGGCGATAGCGCCCTTGGCATCCTTGGACAACAGCGAGATGTCGGCGAGAGCACCGGTGATGTCGGCGGCCACCTTGTTGTCGGCAAGGCTCGCCTGCCCCTGTGCACTCAGCGCGCCGGAGACCAGCTTCAGCCCCTCGACATTGATGCCGCCATTGGGGTCGCGCTTCAGCGTGGCGCTCATCTGCGCGCGTTCGCCAAGCACACCACGCGCCGCCGCCGGCAAGGCCGATGAAGGGGCATCCGCACTCAGCTTGAGGTCGATTGTGCCGTCACGCAGGGACACTTGGCCCGCGACCTGGCTGTTCAACGCATCGCTTTTGAGCGAGCCGCTGTCGATGGAAACGGCGTCTGATGTCAGCCGGGCATTGAGCGCGGCCGTGACCTTGCCGGCGATCAGCGGTGCGATCGCGGCGTTGTCGAGACCGACCTTATCCACCGACACCGTGCCGGACACCGGTCCGGCGCGGCTCTTGAGGTCGAACGCATCCGAATGCAAGGTCAAGACAAGTCCATCCACCTTGGCCGGGCTGGTGGTGACCGAAGGCAGGATCGCGGAGACATCGAGGCGAGCCTGCGTGCTCTCGCCCGCCACCCTTGCCGATAAAGACTGGATCTCGATCTTCACCGGGCTCGCAGCACTGCCGAAGGTCAGCGGCAGGCTCGGCCCCGACGATGTAAGATCCAGTGCAAAATCGCTGGCGCCGTTCGGATTGATAGTGCCGGCGGCCTTGCCGGAAATCTTGTCGCCAGACAGCGTCGCATGGTCGAGGGCGACGCCACCGGCCAAGGTATAGGCGCCGGCCGCATCGACAGCGAGCGGTCCGAGCCCTGCCTGGCGGGTCTGGCTGGTTTCGACGCCGGCGAGTTGTGCGTTGAACCGAACCTCGGGAGCGGCCGGCGTTCCCGTCACCTGCGCCGTGCCGCCGAGCGTGCCTACGGCATCGAGGCCGGGCGCAAAATCATTGGCAAGGGCCGCCGGCAGCGCGGAAAACTGTGCCGCGAGATCGAGCGTCTGGCCTGCGGTGCCCGACAGTGTCACCGCGCCGCCACCGACATTCAAAGCCAGCTTGTCGATGCTGGTCGTGCCATTGGCGATTGTCAGGGCAGAGGCTTCGGCGATTGCCGCCTTGATGCCGCGAACCGTGGCTTCGCCCGAAGCGATCTCGACACTGGTGGTACCCTGGGAGATCTTGACCCGGCCGGCCGCCGTCGCCGGAATGCCCGCTATGGTGGCGCCGCCGGTGAAATTGGTCCAGTCGCCGTCGCGCTTCAGATCGACGCCGATGCCGCTGATTTCGGTGGCGCCCGAGGTGACGCTGTCGGCCTTGATCGAGCCAGCGATGGCCGGCGCCTTGAGATAGTTGGCGATCAGCGCATTGACCGCGATCGTCTTGGCCGTCACCTCGCCGCGCGCGATCGACGTGCTCTTGGCATCGATGGCAACAGAAGGCGCGTCGCCCTCCTTGGCGAAGTTGATGGTGCCGTTGATGTCGCCGGTCACCGTCTGGCCGGCGAGTGCCGCCAGCTGGTCGATTGCGGGTGCTGCAAGCGTCAGCGTGCCGAGCGGCATGAACTTGTCATCCAGCGCCAGGTCGCCGGAAACCTTGTTGTCGCCAAGCGAGACAAGGAAGCCGTTGATCGAGCGCTTGCCCTCGCTCGTCACCAGCGCCGCCTTGAGGTCGAGCGGCTGGTCGTTGACCGACCCGGTCAGCGACACGTTGGCCGAGGGACTTGCTATGTCGGCCTTGCCGCTCGCCGTCAGCTTGATCGCCTTCACCGTGCGGCCCGAGGCCGTCAGGCTGTCGCTGTCGGCGCTAACAGTGAAATCCGGTGCCGACCTGGCGCCGCTCGCCGACAGCGCGAAATCGACGCCGCCGGCAACCGGCACGCCGACCATCGGCGACAGCACCGAAACATCGCCCAGCGTGCCCTTGATGTCGGCCTGGATGTCGGTCCCCTGCGCGCTGGCGGTGCCGCTTGCGCTGAGCGAGCCGGAGGTAAACGAGATCGAATTGGCGGCAAAGGACCCCTGCGGATCGCGGGTCGCAGCGGCCGAGAACTTCACCCGCTCGCCGAGCACCGAGCTGATCTGCGGCGGCAAAGCGGTCGATACCGCATCCGCATTCATCTTGAGCTGCATCGAGAGATCCGCAAGCGCCACCGTCATGGTCAGCGAGGCGTTGAGCGCATCGGAGCGCAGCGTGCCCTGGTCGATGGTGATGGCGTCCTTGCTGAGCGCTCCCGCGAGATCGACATCGACCTTGCCGGTGATCAGCGGCGCCAGTGTCGCCACGTCGGTTTTCAGGCCGCCTGCCGTCAGCTTGACGGCAAATGGCCCGGCGCGGTTCTGGATGTCGAAGCCGTCTGAATGGATCTGCGTCGAAAGATCGTTCAGCTGCGTGCCGCCAGCCACCACCGAAACCAGCGAGGCGCCGATGTCGATGATCGGCGCCCTGCCGTCGCCAAAGGCGCGGGCAGTGATGTTCCGGATGACCACCGTGATCGGCTGTGCCGCACTGCCCATGGTGATCGGCACGGGTGCGCCCTTGGCGGCAATTTCAACCGACAGGTCGCTGGCGCCGGCAGGGTCAGCGATGCCGGTCGCGGTGCCATGTATCGTATCGCTTTCGATGTTGGCCCGGTCGACGCTGATGCCGCCGGCCGATGTCGCGGTGCCCGCGACATCGAAGCTGGTCTTGCCGGCAAACAGCGGCCTCAGATTTTCGGGCAGGAAGGGCGCGAACTCGCCGTCGCCCTTGGCCTCGACGTGATTGCCCTTGTCGGTAGACTGGTGGCGGCCGGTCAGCTGGGTGACGATCTTGCCGTCGACCGTGAACGTGGCGATGCCGTTCCAATTGGCGAGCGGTCCGGTGCCCGAGACGGCTAAGTCGACCGGCGGCGCATTGGGCAGCTTGAGCAGATTGGCGATGATGCCGCCTGATGGTTCCGACGCCTTGAGGTCGAGATCGAGCCTGTTGTCATCAGGCGCAAAGTGGATCTTGGCGTCGACATTGCCTTGCTTGCCGTCATGGCGGGTGACGTTGAGCACTGTCTCGACCGCCAGCGGCGCGGCATCGGCCTTGAGCATTCCCTTGGCGGCAAGCTCGGCGATGCCGCTGCCGGCCAGTTGCTGGCCAAGCGCGATTTCCGGCAGGTCGATCAGCTTGATGTCGATGGAAACCGGCAGCGTCGCCGTACCGCTCTGCGCCGGCTGTTGCTGACCTGCCACCGGCAGGCGTGCCAGTTCGATGCGCTCGGCCGCGATGCGGTCGGCGCTGAAACTTTTCGACAGCAACGAAAGCGGCGACCAGTCGACCGCCACTTTGCGCGCCACCAGCCATGCGCCTTGGCGGTCTTCTACAACGACATGGTCGACGCTGAGCGCGCCCGACCAGATGCCGTCAATGCCGCTGACGGTGATCTTGCGATCGTCGCTGGAGGCCATCTGCGAAATGATGCCGGCGAGATTGTCGCGTCCGCGCTCGGTCTTGGTCAGCACAACCAACGCGCTGATGGCGCCCGCGACCACGATCAGCAGCGTGTAGAGGACAATGCGAAGGATGCGCCAGACCGTTTTCATCGTCAGAATGCCTGTCCGATGCCGGCATAGATGCCGAAATGCGGATCGCTGGGATCGCGGTTGAGCGGAATGGCGGCGTCGATGCGCAGCGGCCCGAACGGTGTGACGTAGCGCAGGCCGACGCCGGCGCCGACCTTGACGTCGGAGAAATTCGGCACCGACTTCGTCGACACCGTGCCGGCATCGACGAACGGCACGATGCCGATCGTGTCGGTTATGGCGATGCGCATTTCCACCGAGGTCTCGAAGAAGGACAGGCCGCCGATCGGCTGGCCGTTGAAATCCTTGGGGCCGATGCCCTGATAGGCGTAGCCGCGCACCGAGCCGCCGCCGCCGGAATAGAAGCGCCGGTCGGCCGGAACGTTCTGCAGCCCGGTGCCGACGATCGACCCGGCGGCAACGCGCTCGGCCAGCACGAACTTGGAGGCCGTATCCAGCGACTGATACGCCGATCCCTCGCCCTTCACCTTCAGGAAGGCCGCACCGCTCAATATGTCATAGCTCGGCTCGGCATAGGCCAGCACCCGGAAGCCGCTGGTCGGGTTCAGCCGGTTGTCGCGGTTGTCGTAGACATATTGCAGCGGAATGCTGGCGATCAGGTATTTGTGCTTGCCGAAGGCGTCATGGATGCGTGAGTAGTCGAGCGCCACCTCGGCCGAGACGGTCTGCTTCTTGTCGAGCTCATAGGACAGGCCGGTGCTGCCCTTGACCGAGAAATGATCGTACGCGTCCGGATGCTCCAGCACGGTCTTGACGCTGGCAAAGAACTTCGACGCCGGCCCGATCACGCCGGGTTTCTCGAACATGATGCCGGCATTGTAGTTCAGCTCGGACAGATTGTTGCTGCCGATACCGCTGATGGCGCCGTCGATGCGCAGCTTTTCGGCGTGACCAAACAAATTGCGGTGGCCCCAATAGCCCTCCAGGCCCAGCCCCTCGGTGTTGGAAAAAGTACCGCCCAGGCCGAAATAGCGCGGCTTGCGCTCGCTGACCTGGACGCCGATCGGAATGTTGCCGTCGGCATCGAGTTTCTCGGCTTCCTTGAACGTCACGCTGTTGAAAACCTCGAGCGCCAGCAGCCTGTCGCGCGCATCGCTGATCTCCTGCGGCGAGTACTGCTTGCCGCGTTTCAGCCCTGTCATGTATTCGGTAAAGTCGCGGTCAACCTTCTCGGTGCCTTCCACCGTCGTCGCGCCATAGCCGGCAACCGGCCCTGCCGCCACCGTCAGCGTCACATCAAGCGTCGAGGTGGCATGGTCGGCGACGATCTGCCGGTCGGTCACCTTGGCCAGCGGCCTGCCCTGCTCCTTCAGCGTCCGCACGATCAGCGCCTCAGCCTTGAGCACGGCGCCGGAACCGGCGTCGCCACCCGATATCAGGCCGTAATCGGCGCTCATTAGCCCCGCCGCGTCGCCCTCCAGCCGGATGGTGCCAAGGGTGAATTTGGGGCCGGCGGCGACAGTGACCACCACCGGAATCGGCTGCGGACCCTTGAATTCGGCGTCCGGCGGCAAGTCGTCGATCGGTTTGCCGTCAATGGTGATGGTGACCACGCCTTCATAGCGGGCATCGGCGTAAAGGGCGGCGACCAGTTGCTCACGGTCGCTGCGCGCCTTGGCCATCAGCCCGAGCGAGCCGGACACGGGGCGATCCACATCACTTTTCAGGGCCGAAGCGTTTTCGAGCTTCTTGATCAGATCCTTGTCGGCGTCTGGAGCCGTGATGGTTACGGCATAGCGCAGCGGGTCGACGATATCGGCGTCCGGGTCGCTGGAAGAGCCCCACAGCTTGATACCAAAGATCGAGAAGGCAGCCGCCGGCCGTGATTCGGCGGCCAACGCGGCCCAGCAGATCGCAGCCAAAAGCAGGGCGCGCGGAAGGGCGCGCCCTGGCGCGGTCCTTCCTGACATCTGCTTTTCATGCGCCGGCATTAAGACAACCTAGGTTACAAAACTAAAATTGGAATGAAGTTCTGAAGCGCTCGTAAAGGAGCCACAATCCAATTGTCTGAAATAGGACGGGCTTGGAATTCACACCTTCTGCGTTTCCGCAAGAAAGCGTGATCCCCTATCCCGTGGAGGTTACTGCTCGCATACCGGTCCTTGGCCGGGAAATAAACCGTTGGCAGGCGGAACCTGCCTCGTTCGCGCGTTGACAAGCTTGGCTGAAGCTTGAACATGCCCGCACGATTGCACTGTCTGGAGGGTGTTATGGCAATGCGCGCGGCTCGTGGTCTGTCGATCCTGATCCTTCTTTTCTTCGCCTGGGCCAATGTCTTAACCTGGAACGGCGTCGCGCAAGCGGCCGAAGCCCGGCGAATCGCAACGACCGACAATTCCGATTATTTCGGCTTTGATCTCAGATCCGACCAGAATGTCACGCTCGACCAGTGCAAGACGACATGCCTTGGCGATCCGGCCTGCCGCGCCTTCACCTACAACACCAAGGCCAAATGGTGCTTTCTCAAATCCGACTACAACCAGTTGAAGCCGTTCAACGGCGCCGTCGCCGGCAAGATCGTCAACATTGACGGCGATCCCGATATCGGCGCCCCGCCAGCACTGGCCTTCTTCCCCAACTGGATGGCCGATCAGGCCCAGCAATACCGCAACACGCTGCTCGGTCCGGCCTATAACAAGCCCACCGAAGGCATGGCGGCCCTGATCGGCTCTGCCGAACAGGCGGTGCAGACCGGCGACCATCGCTCCGCCATGCAGAAATACGAGGCCGCGGTCTCGGTGATGCCCGACGATGGCCAGCTCTGGCTCAATCTGGCGCGCGAAACGCTGGCCGTGCAACCCGTAGCCAGCACCGCGGAAGTATCGACTTTGCCGATGAACGGCACTTCGGCCGCTTTCAACGCCTACAAGCTGCTGCGCACCACCAAGACCCGCGCCGACGTGCTGGCCCTGCTCGGCGCCGGCCTCGACAAGCGCGATCTCTACCGCCCTGCCCTGCAGGCCTATGAGGCGAGCCTTGCGCTGGTAACGTCGCCGGCCGTCCAGGCCGACTATGCCGATCTGAAGGCCCGCAAGGGTTTCCGTGTCATCGACCACAGCGTCGATGCCGACACCAGCGCGCCGCGCATCTGCGCGCAGTTCTCCGAGGAACTGGTCAAGACCGGTGTCGACTACGCGCAGTTCGTCACCGTCGACAATGCGCCGCCGAAGGGCGTCGAGGCCAAGGACAAACAGATCTGCGTCGAGGGCCTGGAGCATGGCCAGCATTACGACGTCACCTTCCGCGCCGGCCTGCCGGCGGCAATCGGCGAAGTGACCGCCGCTCCCGTGGTGCTGTCGATCTACGTGCAGGACCGCGCGCCGTCCGCCCGCTTCACCGGCGACAGCTTCGTGCTGCCGGCCGGCGCACGCCGTGGCATCCCGATCGTCACCGTCAACATGAACGCCGCCGAGATGAAGCTCTACCGCATCGGCGACCGTTCGCTGGCGCAGCTTCTGTCGGGTTACCAGTTCCTGCACCAGCTCGACAGCTATGACATCTCCAACATTACCGAGCAGATGGGCGCGCCGGTCTGGCAGGGCCAGATCGACATCGTCAACGACCTCAACAAGGAGGTCACCACCTCCTTCCCGGTCGACCAAGCCCTGCCGCAGCGCAAGCCCGGCGTCTATGTGCTGACCGCCAAGGCCGTCAACGACAAGAGTGACGATTCCGGTCAGATGGCCACGCAGTGGTTCGTCGTCTCCGACATCGGCCTGTCGACCTATACCGGCCAGGACGGGCTCAATGTCTTTGCCCGTTCGCTGGGCAGCGCCAAACCGATTGCCGGCGCCGAACTGACGCTGGTTGCCAGGAACAACGAGGTTCTCGGCACCGCGACCTCGGATGCCGACGGCCATGCCGTCTTCAACCCCGGCCTGACACGTGGCGACGGCGGCATGGTGCCGGCCGTGCTGATGGCCAAGCAGGGCGACAATGATTTCGTCTTCCTCGACATGTCCAAGGCCGGCTTCGACCTGTCCGACCGTGGCGTCACCGGGCGCGCGGCTCCCGGCGCGCTCGACGTCTATGCCTGGACCGAGCGCGGCATCTACCGCGCCGGCGAGGATGTCCATGTCGCGGCCCTTGCCCGCGATGGTGCCGCCAAGGCGGTCGAAAACCTCCCGCTGACCTTCATCTTCTCGCGTCCCGACGGTGTCGAGGACCGCCGCATCGTCAGCGACGGCGCTTCGGCCGGCGGCCATGCCGTCGACCTGCCGCTCGAACCCAATGCCATGCGCGGCACCTGGTCGGTATCGATCTACACCGATCCCAAGCAGCCGGCGGTCGCCACCCAGATGTTCCTGGTCGAGGACTTCGTGCCGGATCGCATCGAATTCGACATGAAGGCCGACAAGCAGGAAATCGAGCGGGGCGAAACCGCCAACATCAACATTGACGGCCGCTTCCTCTATGGCGCGCCGGCGGCGGGCCTGGCCCTGGAAGGCGAACTGACGCTGTCGACGGCGCGCGACTGGGACCGCTTCCCCAACTTTTCCTTCGGCCTCGCCGACGAGCAGTCGGCGCAGCCCACGGTCACACCGCTGACCAACCTGCCGGTGGTTGGCGATGACGGCAAGGCGACCTTCCCGATTTCCGTCGACCAGTTGCCCTCGACCACCAAGCTGGTCAACGGCAAGGTGACGGTACGGATGCGCGAAACCGGTGGCCGCGCCATCGAGCGCTCGCTCAACATCGGCATCCGCCCGCAAGGCCATATGATCGGCATTCGTCCGGACTTCGCCGACGGCGAAGTGCCGCAGGGCGGCACAGCCAAGTTCAGCCTGATCGCGGTCGATCCAGCCGGCAAGCGTGAGGCACTGAAGGGCGCGCAGTGGTCGCTGGTCAAGGTCGAACGCAATTACCAGTGGTACCGCTCCAACAACTCCTGGAACTACGAGGCGGTCGACCTCACCAAGTCGATCGCCAACGGCCAGATCGACCTCAGCGCCGATGGCGACGCCACCGTCTCCGTGCCGGTCGATTGGGGCCAGTATCGGCTCGAGGTCGAGACATCTGATCCCGAGGGGCCTGCCACCAGCTATGAGTTCGATGCCGGCTGGTATGTCGCCTCGACCACCACCGAAACACCTGACGGCCTGGAGATCGCCCTCGACAAGGACAATTATGCCGCGGGCGAAGTGGCCAAGCTGAAAATCTCGCCGCATTTTGCCGGCGAACTTCTGATCAACATCGGTTCCGACAAGCTGCTGAAGACCATCACGGCAACCGTGCCGGTCGGCGGCAGCACCGTCGACATTCCGGTCGGTGACGACTGGGGTGCCGGCGCCTATGTCACGGCAACCCTGTTCCGGCCGGGCGATGCGCAGGAAACGCGCATGCCGGCCCGCGCCATCGGCGTGAAGTGGCTGACGGTCGATCCGGGCTCGAAGAAGCTTGCCGTCACGCTGACGCCGCCGGACAAGACGATGCCGCGCCAACAGTTGTCGATCCCGGTTTCCGTGGCCGGCGTGCAGCCGGGCACCAACGCCTATGTCATGGTTGCCGCGGTCGATGTCGGCATCCTCAACCTGACCAACTATAAGGCACCGGATCCGGAGAACTGGTTCTTCGGCCAGCGCATGCTGGGCATGGAGATCCGCGACATCTATGGCCGCCTGATCGACGGCTCGCTGGGCACCACCGGCAAGCTCAGGACCGGCGGTGACGGCGCCAACATGCAGACGCAAGGCAGCCCGCCCACCGAAAAGCTGGTCGCCTTCTTCTCCGGCCCGGTCCAGCTCGACTCTGACGGCAAGGCGCGGGTCGACTTCGACATCCCGCAGTTCAACGGCACCGTGCGCGTCATGGCCGTCGCCTGGACCAAGGAAGCGGTCGGCCATGCCCAGTCGGATGTCATCGTGCGCGATCCCGTCGTCATCACCGCCGGCCTGCCGCGCTTCCTGGCACCTGGCGACAACGCCGTCATGCGGCTCGACGTGGCCGACACCGACGGCCCGGCCGGCGACTATGCTTTCTCGATCGACACGACGGGCGACCTGTCGACCGGCGACAAGCCCCTGCCCCAGAAGCTGACGCTCGCCCAAGGCAAGCGCCAGACACTGACCGTGCCGTTGATCGCAAAGACGGCGGGCAATGCCTCGCTCACCATAAAGCTGGCGCACGCCGACGGCACCAAGGTCGAACAGACGCTATACGTGCCGGTGCGCCCGGCGCAATTGCCGGTCACCACCCGCCTTGTGGTCGACCTCAAAGGCAATGGCGGCGCATTGCGCGTCGACAAGGAACTCTTGGCGGCAAGCCTGCTGGAAGGCGCTTCGGTCAGTGTCGGCGTTTCGCAGGCCGCGGCCTTCGACGTGCCGTCATTGCTGATGACGCTCGACCGTTACCCCTATGGTTGCGCCGAGCAGACCACCAGCCGCGCCATGCCGCTTCTCTATGTCAATGACATGGCTTCCGGCATCGGCATGGAAAGCGACCCCGACTTGCACGGCCGCATCCAGGATGCCATCTACAAGGTGCTGAGCTATCAGTCCTCGTCCGGCAGCTTCGGCCTGTGGGGCCCGGGCTCCGGCGATCTATGGCTCGACGCCTATGTCAGCGAGTTCCTGACCCGGGCACGCGAGCGGAAATACGATGTGCCGGCTCTCGCCATGAACCAGGCGCTGAGCAATCTGCAGAACTCGCTAGGCTACGACCAGAGCGTCCAGGACCGCGGCAGCGAGATCGCCTACGCCCTCTACGTTCTGGCCCGCAACAAGAAGGCCTCGATCGGTGATCTGCGCTACTATGCGGACACCCAGCTCGAAGCCTTCTCGAGCCCGATGGCCGTTGCCCAGCTGGCGGCGAGCCTTGCGCTCTATGGCGACACCCAGCGCTCGGAAGCAACGTTCAAGACAGCGCTGCAGCTCGCCAAGTCGCAGACCGACTACGACTACTACCGCTCCGACTATGGCTCGCCGCTGCGTGACGGCGCGGCAATGCTGTCACTGGCGGCGGAATCGAAGCCGGTATCGACGATCGTGCCCGAATTGATCAAGCTGGTGACCAGGGAACGCGCCGAAGTCCGCTGGACCAGCACCCAGGACGATTCCTGGATGCTGCTGGCGGCCCGCGCGCTCAAGGAAGGCAATGACTCGATCACGCTGACCGTCAATGGCGCGCCGCATTCGGGCGGCTATTCCAACCAGGTCAACGGCTCCGAGCTGGTCGACAGCCCGCTCGAAATCGCCAACACCGGCAAGACCCCGCTGCAGGCCGTCGTCACCACCGTGGCGTCGCCGATCCAGCCCTTGCCGGCTGGCGGTGACGGCTTCACCATCGACCGCACCTACTACAAGCTCGATGGCACCGAAGCCAATGTGACGGAGGCAACCCAGAACGAACGCTATGTCGTCGTGCTCAAAGTCACCGAGCAGAACAGCTGGCCTTCGCGCCTGCTGGTCACCGACCTGTTGCCAGCCGGCTTCGAGATCGACAATCCGGGCCTAGTCTCCAGCGCCCAATTGACGAATTTCTCCTGGCTGGCACAGACCGATGCCGCGCATCTCGAATTCCGCGACGACCGTTTCGTCGCGGCATTCAACCCCGCCGACGGTGACCACGACCACAATCTGACGATGGCCTATGTCGTGCGCGCCGTGACGCCTGGTACCTATGCGCACCCGGCAGCTACGGTGGAAGACATGTACCGGCCGCAATACTCGGCCCGCACCGCCACCGGCGTGATGGAGATCAAGGCCCCGTAAGGTGCCGATGGTGGCGATCATGCAAATGGCGATTGCGCTCATGACAGCTCTCTTCTCCCCGTCCAAGGACGGGGAGAAGGTGCCGGCAGGCGGATGAGGGGCAGCGCCATGCTCTCCAGAAAATTCCTTCGCCGGGCAGCCATAACGCTAGCCTCCTGCGCCGGCATCCTCGCCGTTTCAGCGGCTTCCCTCTGGGAACTCGATCGTGCCTTCCCGCCCCCACTTCCGGCGGAACTCACGGTCTCCACCGAAGTCCAGGACCGCGATGGCCAGCTGCTGCGTGCCTTCGCCACGCCGGACGGCTACTGGCGGCTCGAAACCCATCTCGACCAGGTCGACAAGCAGTTCGTCGACATGCTGGTGACCTATGAGGACAAGCGTTTCTGGGATCATGAGGGTATCGACGTGCTGGCGCTTGGCCGCGCCGCCGCCCAGCTTATCACCAGCGGCCACATCGTCTCAGGCGGCTCGACCTTGTCGATGCAGCTCGCACGCCTGATCGAGCCGCGCGAAAGCCGCAGCCTCGGCTCCAAGATCAAGCAGATGCTGCGCGCCATCCAGATCGAGCGCCGGCTGTCCAAGCGCGAGATCCTCGAACGCTACCTGACGCTGGCGCCCTATGGCGGCAATCTCGAAGGGGTGCGGGCCGCCTCGCTCGCCTATTTCGGCAAGGAGCCGAAGCGGCTCACCGTCTCGGAAGCCGCCTTGCTCGTCGCCCTGCCCCAATTGCCGGAAAAGCGCCGCCCCGACCGCAACCTGGAGATCGCGCATGCCGCCCGCGACCGGGTGCTGACCCGCATGGTCTCATCAGGCCTGATCGGCGAACGCGAGGCGGCGCGCGCAGCACTTGACGACGTGTCGGGCCTGCGCCGCACCTTGCCGGCACTCGCCGCGCACGCCGCCTATGCGATGCTGCCCAGGGCCGTTCCCGGCCAGCCGCTCAAGCTGACGATCCGCAAAAGTGTCCAGCAAGGGCTGGAACAGGTGGCGCGCGACGCCGCCACCAAGCTTGGACCGCGTCTGTCCGTCGCCATGGTGCTGGCCGATTCCCGCACCGGCGACATTCTTGGCGAAGTCGGCTCCGCCAATTTCTTCGATGCCAGCCGTTCCGGCTGGATCGACATGACCAAGATCGTGCGCTCGCCCGGATCGACGCTGAAGCCGTTCATCTATGGCCTCGCCTTCGAACAGGGACTGGTGGCGCAGGAAACGCTGATCGAGGACAGTCCGGTCGATTTCGGCGGCTACAGGCCCAAGAATTTCGACATGGGTTACCAGGGTGATGTCAGCATCCGCCAGGCGCTGCAACTGTCGCTCAACGTGCCCGCGATCCGCGTGCTCGACGCGGTCGGTCCGGCGCGGCTGACGGCGCGCTTCCGCCAAGCCGGCGTCAACCCGATCCTGCCGGTTAACGAAGCGCCGGGCCTGGCCATCGGCCTCGGCGGCGTTGGCGTCACGCTGCGTGATCTGGTCCAGCTCTATACGGGGCTCGCCAATGGCGGCAAGACGCACACGCTGCATGATGGCACCGAGCCGACCAATGCCGAACGCACCACCGCTACCATCCTCAACGACCAGGCGAACTGGCAAATCATCGACATCCTCTCGGGGGTCAAACCGCCGGAAGGCGCCTTGCAGCGCGGCATCGCCTACAAGACCGGCACCTCCTACGGCTACCGCGACGCTTGGTCGGTCGGCTTCGACGGCCGTTATGTGCTGGGCGTCTGGGTCGGCCGCCCCGATGCCGGCGCGGTGCCGGGCCTTTCCGGCTATGTCTCGGCCGCTCCCATCCTGTTCGAAGGCTTTGTCCGCTCCGGCCTTGCCACCGTGCCGCTGCCGGGCAAGCCGCCCGGCGCCTTCACCCCCAAGCGCGAGGACCTGCCGGTGACGCTCGCCCGCTTCGGCGCCGGCGCCGACGGCCTGGTGCAGGCAACAGCGACCGAACCCGCCCCAACCATCATCTTCCCGCCGGACGGCGCCCGCGTCGACCTCGCCACGAATTCGGCCGATGCCTCGCCGCTGGTGCTCAAACTGCAAGGCGGACGTGCGCCGTTCCGCTGGCTGGCCAATGGCAAGCCGCTCGCTGGTATCGACCGCCGCCGCACCGCGACCTGGCTGCCCGATGGCGCCGGCTACTCGACGCTGACCGTGATCGACGCGGCGGGCCGGGCGGCGAGCGTGAACGTGTTTGTTGAATGAAGGCCTTCCTTGAGAATGAAGGCCTTCCTTGAATAGAATGCGCCAGGCGATTCAACGCATTGGCTTTTGCGCGCTGGCTGTTGCGGCTTTCGTTCTGCCCGCGCGTGCCAGCCCTCTCCCTGCCGGCTTTGTTCGGCTTGCCGATATCGACCCCTCGATCCGCCAGGACATCCGCTACGCCGGATCTGATGATTTCCTGCACCGCAAGGTGAGCGGCTATGACGCGCCGGTCTGCATTCTCACCTTGCAGGCGGCGCAAGCTCTCGCCGGTCTCCAGAAGGCGATCGTCGCCAAGGGTCTGACGCTGGTCGTGTTCGACTGCTATCGCCCTGCCCGTGCGGTGGCAGATATGGGCGAATGGACGCGTGAAGGTGGCCCGCCCGATCCGCAATGGTATCCGAAGGTCAAGCGCGGCGACCTCATTGCCAAAGGCTATGTCGGCGAACTGTCAACCCATTCACGCGGCTCGACAATCGATGTCGCCATAGCGCCTGTCGGCAGCACGGCTGCGCCGAAACCGGCCTGCGGCGCTGTCGATGCCAACACGCTCGATTTCGGCACCGGCTTCGACTGTTTCGACCCGATGAGCGAAACCGCCCACCGCCCGCTCGGCGACGAAGCAGCGGCAAACCGCAAGCTGCTCGTCGATGTCATGCGTGCCGGCGGTTTCAAGAACTATGCGCGCGAATGGTGGCACTTCACGCTGACAAACGAACCGTTCGCCCGGCAGCGCTTCGACTTTCCCATTACTGCGGAGTGATCCCCCCATCAGTCCCCTACGGCCTTGCCCCGACACCTCACATTTCTAGATAGGTCTGATAGCCGCGTGGATTCGCGTCGATCACGCGCAGGGGAAAATATTTCTCCTATATGCAAAATCTCATCGAAGATTTTCTTCAAGAGGGCAAAAAAGGCAACATTCGATGCATCTTATTTCTATCAATTCGGTAGATTTGGCGCGGGTTCAACGGAGGCAGAAATGACCAAACCTCATTTCAGGAAACTGCTCGGCGCACTGGTCGCCACATCTGTCCAGTTCGGGACGCTCGGTTTCGCGTTTGCCGACACCACCATTCTCAACGTGTCCTACGATCCGACACGTGAGCTCTACAAAGCCTATGACGAGGCGTTTGCCGCCCACTGGAAGGCCGAGACCGGCGAGACGGTGACCATCCAGCAGTCACATGGCGGATCGGGCGCCCAGGCCCGCGCCGTGATCGACGGCCTCGACGCCGACGTGGTGACTCTGGCGCTCGAGGGCGACATCAACGCCATCGTCTCCAAGTCGAAGAAAATCAACCCCGACTGGCGCAAGAAATTCGAAAACAATTCAGCGCCTTACACCTCGACCATCATCTTCCTGGTCCGCAAGGGCAACCCCAAGGGCATTCACGACTGGAGCGATCTGGTCAAGGACGGCGTCCAGGTGATCACGCCGAACCCGAAGACTTCGGGCGGCGCGCGCTGGAACTACCTCGCCGCCTGGGCCTACGCCAACGCCCATGATGGCGGCGACGAGACCAAGAACAAGGAATTCGTCGGCAAGCTCTACGCCAATGCTCCGGTGCTCGACACCGGCGCCCGCGGCTCGACCGTGACCTTCGCGCAAAAGGGCATTGGCGACGTGCTGATCGGCTGGGAAAACGATGCCTATCTGGCGCTCGACGAATTCGGCGCCGACAATTTCGAGATCGTCTATCCGCCGACCTCGATCCTGGCCGAGCCGCCGGTGGCGATTGTCGACGCCAATGTCGATGCCAAGGGCACGCGCAAAGTAGCCGAAGCCTATCTCGGCTGGCTCTATTCCAAGGAAGCGCAGACGATCATCGCCAAGAACCACTATCGTCCGGCCAAGCCCGAACTGGTGGCGCCGGCGGATATTCCGAAGACGCCTGATATCAAGCTGATCTCCATCGACGATCCGCTTTTCGGCGGCTGGAAGAAGGCACAGCCTTATCATTTCGGCGACGGTGGTATATTCGACCAGATCTACAAGCCGGCCCAGTGAGCTAAATCTAGATCAGGACGACATGACCACAGCACCCGCGCAGGCGGGGTGGCGTTTCAAGCAGCCGAGCGTCATTCCGGGTTTCGGATTGACGCTCGGCTTCTCGCTTGCCTACCTCACCCTCATCATTCTCATCCCGCTGTCCGGGCTGGTCTGGCGCTCGGCCTCACTCGGCTGGACCGAGTTCTGGGCCATCGCCACCGATCGCCGTACGCTGAATGCGCTTGAAATCAGCTTCGGCACCGCCTTCATCGCGGCGGCCGTCAATGTCGTTTTCGGCACGCTGGTCGCCTGGGTGCTGGTGCGCTACCGCTTCCCTGGCCGCCGCATCGTCGACGCCATGGTCGACCTGCCCTTCGCGCTGCCGACGGCGGTGGCCGGCATCGCGCTCACCACGCTCTACGCACCAAACGGCTGGATCGGCAAATTGCTGCTGCCGCTCGGCATCAAGGTCGCCTATACGCCGCTCGGCATCGTCATCGCGCTGATTTTCATCGGCCTGCCCTTTGTCGTGCGCACCGTGCAGCCTATCATGGAGGAAATCGACAAGGAGGTGGAGGAGGCAGCAGCCACGCTTGGCGCCAGCCGCTTCCAGATCATCACCCGCGTGCTGTTCCCGGGCCTGGCGCCGGCCATCATCACCGGCTTTTCGCTGGCCTTTGCCCGCGGCGTCGGCGAATATGGCTCGGTCATCTTCATCGCCGGCAATCTGCCCTACAAATCCGAGATCGCGCCGCTTCTGATCGTAATCCGGCTTGAGGAATACAATTACCCGGCGGCGACCGCGATCGCGGCGATCATGCTAGCTCTGTCGTTCGTCATGCTTCTGATTGTCAATCTCGTGCAGACATGGAGCCGCAAGCGCTATGGCTGACCCCGAGATCAAATCCTACGAACCCTACCATGAGAGCCGCTCGGCGGCGGTGACCGAAAGCCGTCCGGCGCAAGCCGTGCTGATGGCCATCGCATTTGCCTTCCTCGGCATCTTTCTGCTCTTGCCGCTGATCATCGTCTTCCATGAGGCGCTGGCGAAAGGCATCGGTGCCTATACGCAAGCGCTGGTCGAACCGGACGCACGCTCGGCCATCCACCTGACACTGCTTGTCGCTGCGATCTCGGTGCCGCTCAACGTCGTCTTCGGCATCTCCGCCGCCTGGGCCATCGCCAAATTCGAGTTCAAGGGCAAGGCCTTCCTGACGACGCTGATCGACCTGCCCTTCTCGGTCTCGCCGGTCATTTCAGGCCTGGTCTATGTGCTTTTGTTCGGCGCGCAGGGGCTGCTTGGCGGTTGGCTGAAAATGCACGGCATCCAGATTTTGTTCGCCGTGCCCGGCATCGTGCTCGCCACCGTCTTCGTCACCTTCCCCTTCGTCGCCCGCGAACTGATCCCGCTGATGCAGGAACAGGGCAATGGCGACGAGGAGGCAGCGCTTTCGCTTGGCGCCAATGGCTGGCAGACCTTCTGGTACGTGACGCTGCCCAACATCAAATGGGGGCTGCTCTACGGCGTGCTGTTGTGCAACGCCCGCGCCATGGGCGAGTTCGGCGCGGTGTCGGTGGTATCGGGCCATATCAGGGGCCTGACCAACACCATGCCCCTGCATGTCGAAATCCTCTACAACGAGTACAACGCGGTGGGCGCCTTCGCCGTCGCCTCATTGCTTGCCGGGCTGGCGCTGGTCACGCTGGTCTTGAAAACATTGCTCGAGATGCGCTACGGCGCCGAGCTTGCCGCGACGCGCGGACATTAGCAGAGGGATTTGTATGGAAGTTCGCGTTGCCAATGTGCGCAAGGAGTTCGAGCGGTTTCCGGCACTGCACGACGTGTCGCTCGACATCAAGTCGGGCGAGCTGATCGCGCTGCTGGGACCATCTGGCTCCGGCAAGACGACGCTGCTGCGGCTGATCGCCGGGCTCGAGCGGCCGACGCGCGGCAAGATTTTCTTCGGCGACGAGGATGCTTCGCAGAAGTCGATCCAGGAGCGCAATGTCGGCTTCGTGTTCCAGCATTATGCGCTGTTCCGGCACATGACCGTGGCCGACAATATCGGCTTTGGCCTGAAGGTCCGGCACGGGCCGTCACGGCCGCCGGCGCAGGAAATCCGCCGCCGCGCTTCCGAACTTCTCGACCTCGTCCAGCTTTCAGGGCTCGAAAAACGCTACCCCGCGCAGCTCTCAGGCGGCCAGCGCCAGCGTGTGGCACTTGCCCGCGCCATGGCGATCGAACCCAAGGTGCTGCTGCTCGACGAGCCGTTCGGTGCGCTCGATGCGCAGGTACGCCGGGAATTGCGCCGCTGGCTGCGCGAGATCCATGACCGCACCGGCCACACCACCGTCTTCGTCACCCACGATCAGGAAGAGGCGCTGGAGCTTGCCGACCGCGTCGTGGTGATGAGCCAGGGCCGCATCGAGCAGGTCGGCACCGCCGACGACATCTACGACACCCCGAACTCCCCTTTCGTCTACGGCTTCATCGGCGAATCGAACGCGCTTCCCGTTAAGGTCGAGAATGGCGAGATCTGGCTTGCCGACCGTCCGATCGGACTGGCGGCGCCACATGCGCCCGAGGGCGATGCGACGCTCTATTTCCGTCCGCACGACGTCGAACTGCTCGACGGCTGCAGCGGCTGCATCGCCGGCACGGTCGCCGCCAGCCGTCGCGTTGCCGGCACGCGGCGCGTCGAGCTCGAGATCGGCGGCCAGCGCCAGCGGGTCGAGATCGAACTGCCGGTCGGCCATCCCGCGGCGCAGAAGAGCCGGGTGGCGTTCCGTCCGGGACGTTGGAAGCTGTTTCCGGCCGCTTGATCCTCGGCCAACGGCTATTCCAGCCAGTTCTCGACCTTCAGCTTCTGTATCCGGGTGAACTCCCCCATGTTGGCCGTCACCAAAATGGCACCCAGCACGCAGGCGTGAGCGGCAATAAAAAGGTCATTATGGCCAATGGGTTGGCCAATGGCCTCCAGCTCGGCGCGAAGTGCGCCATACTCTGCATCCACCGGCACATCGAGCGGCAGAACAGGGATTTCGGCCAGCAATTCCTCGACCTTCCTGAGCAGCTTGGCCGAGCCTTTCCTGGCGCAGCCATATCGCAACTCAGAGGCGACGACGATGCTTGTGCAGACGGCTGCGTCTCCCTCGCGCACCATAGTGCCGGCAGCCTTGCCGGCCGGGTTTCGGATCATCTCGCTGATGATGTTCGTATCCAGCATGAACCGCATTAGAAAATATCCTCGGACTGGACCGGCGCATCGTTGATCTCGGGAAAGTCGTCTTCAGGACCAAGCGGCGCCTCTTTCGCCCATTGGGCGAGCAACGCGCTGAGGCCAGGTTTGCGAACCGGCTCGATGACAAGGCGATCACCTTCGCGGCTGATCAGCACCTTGTCACCCGGCAGCTCGAACTCCACAGGAATGCGCACCGCCTGGCTGCGGTTGTTGCGGAAGAGCTTTGCCTCCTTCGGTGGCGTCGTTGGATGACGGTGCTCGGACATGATGGCGCCTCGCTTTGTATATGCCATATGTATATGCCAAATACCGTAAGCATTCAAGGTGCAGAAAGAATCGGGCTCTGGGAGCCGCCCGCTGGAACAGAATTCCAAGCACTCGCTGTTTCGGCGACGTCTTTTCTCGCGACAAAGCGATGATGCTGCGCTGTGTACCTCGCTGCCTATCGTCCCGCACGGCTATGCTTAACCCATAAACGCATTGCATCGGAGCCCTATTTTCATGAAGCGATTTTTCCTTGGCGTTGCCACTGTCGCCGGCCTGTTCCTCGCATCCTCCCAAGCCTGGTCGGCCGACAAGCTGCTCAACGCCTCTTATGACGTCGGCCGCGAGCTGTTCGTCCAGGTCAACAAGGCCTTCATTGCCCAGCATCCGGGCGTGACCATCGACCAGTCGCATGCCGGCACATCCGCTCAGGCGCGTGCCATCGCCGAGGGCCTCGGCGCCGATGTCGTCACCTTCAACCAGGTCACCGACATCGACTTTCTGGTCAAGAAAGGCTTTGTCTCGGCCGATTGGCAGAAGGATTTCGCCAACAACGCCTCGCCCTTCTATTCGCTGCCTTCGTTCCTCGTGCGCGCCGGCAACCCCAAGCACATCAAGGACTGGAACGATCTGGTGCGCGACGACGTGCAGGTGATCTTCCCCAACCCGAAAACCTCCGGCAATGCGCGCTACACCTATCTGGCGGCCACGGCTTACGCCAAGGAAGCCTTCAAGGGCGATGATGCCAAGGTGAAGGAATTCATCACCAAGCTGTTCAACAACGTGCCGGTCTTCGACACGGGCGGGCGCGCCGCGACCACCACTTTCGTGCAGCGCGAGATCGGCGACGTGCTGATCACCTTCGAGTCCGAGACGCGCGGCATCCGCAAGGAGTATGGCGACGACAAGTTCGAGCAGGTCACGCCTTCGGTCAGCCTGCTTGCCGAATTCCCGGTGGCGATCGTCGACAAGGTCGCCGACGAGCACGGCACGCGCGATCTGGCCAAGACCTATCTCGATTTCCTCTACACGCCCGAAGGCCAGGACATCCTCGCCCAGAATGGCAACCGGGTGCGTGACGCAGCGGTCGCCGCCAAATACAAGGCCGACTTCCCGCAGGTGCGCCTGCTGACGGTTGAAGACGTCTTCGGCGGCTGGGACAAGATCCAGAAAGAGCATTTCGCCGCCGGCGGCCTTCTCGACCAGGCCTATGGCAGCCGCTGACGGTTTCAGCGTTTGAACTCACCGAGAAGGCCGGCGCTTTGCCGGCCTTCTTTCGTTTCAGGCCTGTTATCCCTGGATATCAGCGTCATTCCTGCAAAACGTTACAAAGAATCAACGCGTTTGTGCCTAATGTGCCAATCGGCCGGCTTGTTTTGGCGAAACATCATCGTGTGATCAAAACGTCATTATTTGCACACAAACAGTCGCCAGATGCGGTGTGGTTGGGGCTTTAACGGGTTGACTCGGGCATGCTGACGAAAAAAGGCAAATACGGCCTCAAGGCCCTCGTGCATCTCTCCAGTCTGCCGATTGGCCAACTGGCCTTCGTCAACGACATCGCGGTCGCCAACAACATCCCGAAGAAATTTCTCGATGCCATTCTGGGCGAATTGCGCAATGCCGGCTTCGTCCAGAGCCGCAAGGGCAAGGAAGGCGGCTATCGCCTCGCCCGCCCGGCCTCCGAGATCAAGATCGGCCATGTCGTGCGCGTGCTGGACGGGCCGCTGGCGCCGATACCTTGCGCCAGCCGCACGCAGTACCAGCGCTGCGAGGATTGCGACGAAGCCACCTGCCAGGTCCGGCACATGATGCTGGAAGTGCGCCAGGCGATCGCCGAGGTGCTTGATAACAGAAGCCTCGCCGCCATGCGCGATGCCGACAACGACGATTTCCCGGTCGAACTGTCTTCGCAGATCTAGATCGACCACTGGCACCCGGCGTTCATCATCGTAAGATGCGCTCAGGCGCATAAAGCGTTTTGCAACAGGAACGGATGGACGCCCGTCGGATGAGGCTGTCAAGGTTCGCGAAATCCCGCAGGCCGACCGCCACGGCAAGTTTCCGGACCGAAATCATCGCCGACGTCCCTGTACCGGAAAGGGCTGAGCACGTCCGCTTCTTCAGCCGCAAGGTCGTCCACCCCGGCAGGGTGCGCCGGTTCTCGAACCGGGACCTTCGCGAAAGCCTACTCGCCATCTTCTATCTCGCGGTCGCGGCTGCAGTGCCGGTGCGTTGGTGGGCGTCGATTTGCGATCGAATGTCCCAGCTTCGCCTGAAACGCCATGTGCGCAAGCAATTTCCAGCCTATGCCGACGCCACGCGCGCAGTGCTTGGCAGCAGCATCGACGCGCGCAAACTGTTCGAGGCCTTGCTCGCGGCGCGTCACCGCCGCCGGCTGCAGCTTGCCGCGCACGTCGCCGGCTTCCGATGGTCACCGACCATCCTGCTGGAGGGGCAGGAAGGGCTGCAAGCAGCCTTGCGGCGTGGCCACGGCGCCATCATCTGGTGCGATCAGTTCACCTCCCAGACCATCTTCGGCAAGCGCGCCCTGCACGAGGCTGATGTCGAGGCGCATCAGGTCAGCGTCAATTCCCACGGTGTCTCGGAATCGATGTTCGGCCTGCGTTTCCTGAACCCGCCGCTGGTCAAGGTCGAGAACCGCTATCTGAAGAGCCGCATCGTCTTCGAGCGCGACGACGCCTACCAGGTCACCATCCGCATCCAGAAGATCCTCAGAGGCAATGGCGTGGTGCTGATGACCAACACCATCCACGCAGGCTCGACCTTCACCGAGGTCGCGATCGGCGAAAGCGGCTGGACGCATCTTGCTTCGGCGCCGGCGAACTTCGCCGCCAGGGGCAAGGCGGCGCTGTTTTCGATGTCGACCTTCGAGACCATTCCCTTCCGCGAATATCGGGCCGTCATCAGCCCGGAGCTGTTGCCGGCTGCAGCCGGGATCGGACGGGACGGAGCCAAGGACATGATGCTGCAGGCACGCTATATCCTGCTCAAGCGTGACCGGCTGCTCGAAGCGCTGAAACTGTTTCCCGAACAGATGCTGATCTGGTCCGGAAGCCGTCGGATGACGGAAGCCTCGGACGAGGTCATGGCCGGTGACGATACCGGCTCATAATCTGGCCAGCAGCCGCATTGCGTCCGCAACGACATTGGCAACGGGACGCGTCGCATCGATTGTCACGGCCCGCTCATCCCTCCCTGGGGGTTCCAGAATGGCAAACTGACTGTCGACCAGGCTTGCCGGCATGAAATGCCCCTTGCGGCTGGCGACCCGCTGCCTTGCCGTCGCCTGATCGATCTCCAGATAGAGGAAGACGATGTCAGCGCAAAAACCGCGCAGGCGCGCGCGGTAGCAGCGCTTCAGCGCTGAGCAGGCCGCGACCACACCTTGCCCTTTGCCAGCCGAAGCCGCGATGCGCTCGCCGATCGCGTCGAGCCAGCCTTCGCGCAACTGGTCGGTAAGCGGCTCGCCGCTTGCCATGCGAGCGACATTCTCCGGTGGATGCAGTCTGTCGCCTTCGATGAAGGCAGCGCCGAGCGCGGCTGCCAGCGCGATGCCGACCGCCGATTTGCCGCAGCCTGCGACACCCATCACCACGATGGCCGGAGGCACTGAGCCGGGAGCGCTCGTTGGCGCCTGCGCTGCTTCTTCGTCCACGACTAGAGCATGATGCCGAAAAGTGTGAAGCGGTTTTCGGATGACATCATGCTCTATCTCCTTGAATTAGAGGCGGATTCAGATTTCTGGTCGATTCGACCTGAAATCATCCGGCTCTAGCGGCTTGCCGGCGCGCGGCCATAGAGCAACAGCATGGCGACGATGACGACGCCATAAATGATCTGCCGGCCCGCCTCCGGCATCTGCATGACCGAGAGAATGGATTGCAAGAGCGTGATCAGGATGACGCCGGCGACGGTGCCGAGGTAGGAACCGCGCCCACCGAGGATAGAGGTGCCGCCAAGCACCACGGCGGCGATCGACGGCAGCAGGTATGCATCGCCCATCGACTGCGCCGCCTTGGAGGCATAGCCGGCCAGAAGCACGCCCCCGAAAGCCGAGAGTCCGCCGGAGACGGCGAAGGCGATCATCACCACACGCCTTGTGTCGATGCCGGAGAGATAGGCCGCTCGCTCGCGGTTGCCGATGCCGTAGACGGTGCGGCCAAAGCCGGTGCGGGTCAGCACGAACACCATCGCGGCACCGATGACAGCCCAGATGATGACCGCGTTGGGCACGCCCGGAATTGTAAAACCCGTCGCTAGGTAGCGCATTGCGCGGGTTGCCGAATCCTGGGGCGAGAAGCCGCCGGTGTAGACCACCATCAGCCCTTGCGCGACAGCGTTGGTGGCCAGCGTGATGATCATCGAGGGAATGCGCAGATAGGCGACGCCGATGCCGTTGACGATACCGATCAGCACGCCGCAGAAGATGCCGAACGGAATGGCCAGCGCCACGCCGACCGGGCCGTAGGCTGCTGCAGCGCAAGCCATCATTGCGCCGGCCGCCACCGACCATGGCACCGACAGGTCGATCTGGCCGAGCAGCACGACCAGCATCATGCCGGTGGCGATGACGCCGAGGAACGAGGCGACCTTGAGCTGCTGCAGCAGATATTCGGGTGACAGGAAGCTTCTGGAATAGAGGCTGCCGAGGAACAGCAGCAGCACGATACAGGCGAATGCCGTCAGGACCGCCGGGTCGGCGCGGCGGATGAATTTGGGCATGCGGCCGGCAATGCCACCAAGCGTCGTTTCGCTCACAGGAACCACTCCAGCCGGTTACGGACCCGAAACAGGGCGAAGGCGCCGAGGCTGACGGCGATCAGCAGGATAACGCCCTGGAACAGCGGCTGCCAGAGCGGATCGAAATCGAACACGAACAACAAATCGCCGATGGTGCGGAAGGCGAGCGCACCGAAGATGGCGCCGATGGCGCTGCCCTTGCCGCCGAACAGCGAGACGCCGCCAAGCACCACGGCGGCGATCGAGAACAGCGTGTAGGCGTTGCCGCTGGCATAGGCCGCGTCGCCCGTATAGGTGAAGAAGGTCAGGAACAGCCCACCGATCGCGGCCAGCAGCCCGGCCAGCGTGTAGGCGGCGAACTTGCCGCGCCTTATCGGCACGCCGGACATGTAGGCCGCCGTCTCCGACGAACCCGCCGCGTAGGCAGCCCGGCCAAGCACCGAGCGGCTGAACGGCACCCAGATCACCAGCACGATGGCGAGCAGCACGACGAGGCTCGCCGGCACCACATCGAAGACGCGGCCGGTCAGCGCATCGGCCAGATCCTCATTGACCGAACCGCCCGGGAAGGGCCGCAGCAAAAGGCCGATGCCGTAATAGACGGCCCCGGTGGCGATGGTGGCGACGATCGGCTGCAGCCGTCCGTAGATGACGATGGCGCCGTTGATGGCGCCACAGAGAAGGCCAACCGCCAATACGGCTATGACGCCGAGCGTGGTCTGCATCGGCGTGCCCACCACCAGCCAGGAGGCCAGGCAGTTGGTGAGGAGGAAAATCATGCCGACGGACAGGTCGATGCCGGCGGTGATCACCACCAGTGTCTGCGCCATGGCGACGAAGGCGAGCAGCACGCCCTTGTTCGCCGCCGTCTGCACGACATTGGCGGTGAAGCCGGCCGGATGGTTCGATGTGTAGATGACGAACATGACGATGAAGATGCCGAGCGCCAGCAGCGTTCCGCGCTGCTCGGCCAGCCAATAGCGCCAATCTTTCACGCGCTTGCTCCCAGGCCCACCGGGCTCTCCTCGCCATGGATGTTGAGCGCGCTCGCTATCAGCGCCCGTTCGGTAATCTCGGCGCCGACCAGCTCGCGCTTGACGGCGCCGTCATAGAGCACCAGCACCCGGTCGCAGCAGCCGATCAGCTCGTCATAGTCAGTCGAATAGAACAGGATCGCCGCACCCGCGTCGGCAAGCTTGCGCATCAGCTGGTAGAGCTCCTGCTTGGTGCCGACATCGATGCCGCGTGTCGGATCGTTGAGCAGGATGATGCGCGGCTGGCGCATCAGCCATTTGGCGATGACCACCTTTTGCTGGTTGCCGCCCGACAGCGCGCCGACCGGAATGTCGAGGCCCGCTGTCTTGATCGCCAGAAGGCCGACCATGTCGTCGATCAGCCGCTGTTCGGCGGCGCGGTCGATGATGCCGCCCCTGGACAGCCGGTCGAGCGCGGCGAAGGACAGGTTTTCGCGCACTGTCATCGGCAACATCAGTCCTTCGGTCTTGCGGTCCTCCGGGATCAGCGCCATGCCGATACCATCCCGCCGCGCCTTCGCGGGGCTGCCGATCGTCACCGGCTTGCCGTCGATCAGCACCTCGCCGGAAAGACCGCGCAGCACGCCGAAGAAGGCAAGCAGCAATTCGCGCTGGCCCTGGCCGTCGAGACCGCCGAGACCGACCACCTCGCCTGCCCTGACCGTCAGCGAGATGTTGTCCAGCCGGTCGGTCCACGAGAGCTTGCGGGCTTCAAGCCTGGGTGCGGCTGTAGCTGGCACGGTCGCAGGCTTGGGCGGGAAGATGTGACTGTATTCGCGGCCGATCATCAGTTCGACCACCTCATTGTCGCTCTTGGAGCCGGCCTTGTAGCTGGCGACGTTGCGGCCGTTGCGGAACACCGTGCACTGATCGGCGAGTTCCGCGATCTCATTCATGCGGTGCGAGATGTAGAGCAGCGCCAGCCCTTCCCTACGCAATCGCTTCAGCACGCCAAAAATGTTCGAGACATCCGCCGCGGTGAGCGCGGACGTCGCCTCGTCGAGGATCAGGACGCGCGGTTTTCTGGCCAGCGCCTTGGCGATCTCGACCATCTGCCGGCGCGACAAGGGCAAGTCCTTGACCAGCGCCAACGGATGGATGTCGGCAGCACCCGCGCGCGCCAATGCCTCCTCGGCGATGCGGCGCTGCGCCTTGCGGTCGATCATGCCGAAGCGTTTGGGCGGATCCGATATGAGGATGTTGTCGGCGACGCTGAGTTCCGGAACCAGCGACAGTTCCTGGAAGATGCAGACGATGCCTGCCTTGTTGGCGGCAGCCGGCGAAGCGAAGGTCACCTCACGGCCATCCAGCATCATGCGGCCTTCGTCGGCCGCGACGACGCCCGCCATCACCTTGATCAGCGTCGATTTGCCGGCGCCGTTTTCGCCAAGGATGGCGTGGATGTTGCCGGACGTGACGACAAGCTCCGCCTTTTCCAGCGCTCGCACGCCGCCATAGCGTTTGGATATGCCTTCCATCTGGAAGAGCGGAACCGCACCGTCCATCGGCCCTCCCGAGGCACTTTGACGACCAAGGATATCGAGTGGTCGGCGCCGCAGGAGATCCCGCGGCGCCGGGTGTGCAGCCTACTGGTCAGCCTTGGTCTGACCCATGATTTCCTGCGCAGTGAAGTTGATCCCGCAGGTCGGGAAGGAATTACCGACGAAGAAATTGTCGGACTGGTCGGGGAAGAAATCCTGACCGGCCTTGAAGTTGGGATCCTCGACGATCGCCAGCGGCAGCTTGACCGACTGCGGGACGACATTGCCTTCAAGCGCTGCGATCGCGGTCTTGATGGCAACCGCCACCTGCGCCGGGCCGGTACCGGCTGACGAGCATTTCAACCCGTCGGCCGCGTGGGCCGCGCAGAACTTGCGGAAGCCGTTCTCGGTCTCGCCGCCGAACGGCACGAACGGATGCTTGGCATCGATCATCGCCTGCACGATGCCGGTGTCGCCGCCCTGTCCCGTGACGCCGTCGAAGGGGCCGTTGGTGGCGATTGCATCGGCCGAAGCCTTTTGCGCAACGCCGTCATCCCACTTGCCGACGACTTCGGTGACGTCCCACTTCTTGCCAGAGGCATCGAGAACCTCATGGATGCCGGTGTGGCGGTCGGTGTCGACCGATGTGCCGGCAACGCCGCGCACCTCGAGCACCTTGCCGCCGTTCGGCACATGCGAGACCAGCCATTTGCCCCACAGCTCGCCAAGACCCTTCTGGTCGACGTTGACGTTGATGGCATCCTTGGTGTCGAGAATGTTGTCGAAGGCAACCAGCACGACGCCGGCTTCCTTGGCGCGCTTGATCACCGGCCCGAAGGCGGTCGGGTTCTGTGCGTTGACGACGATGGCGTCATAGCCGGAATCGATGAAGTTGTTGATCGCCGAAATCTGCGCCGGCACGTCTTCGCCGGTCGAGACGACTTTGAATTCCTTCAGCTTCGCGGCGACGTCCTTCTGCGCCGCATAGGCCTTCGCGGTCTGCACCATCTGGATACGCCAGGTGTTGGCGATATAGCCGTTGGCGAGCGCAATGCGGTATGGGCCGGCCTTCTTGGGGAACTTGAAGAACAGCGTGTCCGCGGCCCAGGGTGAGAAGCAATCCGGCTCGGCCGCCGGACCCTTGACGATTTCAGGACCCGCGGCAATCGCCGACGAGCTCAACATGACGAATGCAGTGGCGGCAACGATGCCACCAACAAGTGACTTGATCATCGATAATCCTCCCGATTGCAGTTCTGATTTGTCTGTTCAGTTTTATGGAATTTTCGCGCTTCCGGCTGGCCCCTCCGCCTTGCCCAGTCACGCCTACCAAGGTGCCGAAGGCCTCCGCGATCCCTCCCCTTGCCGCCCCCTTCAGCGGGGTGAAATCTATCATATTATACATAATAAACAAGCATGAGCTGTTGCTTATGTATAATAAACAGGCTCAGCATCTAAGTGGTTATACCCGCTCAATAAAAATGGTAGCGCTACCATGACGTTGTGTAAAGCGCCATTTGCGGGCGGTCTCGAAAGCGTATTCAGCGTGCTGTGCTCTCGCGGCGTTTGAGCTCGAAGCCGAGGTCGACGATCCGCTCCTGCGGCCTGTCGCCAGAGATTGCCGCCAGTGCCATGGCGACGGCGCGCCTGCCGATTTCGTAGCGGTAGGTGCGGATGCTTGTGATCGAGGGAAAGGCCACCTGCATCATGTCGAGATCGTTGAAGCCGACGATGCCGATCGTCTTCGGCACGTCGATCGAGGCCCGATGGCACTCGAACAGCACGCCGAGCGCGATGTCGTCATTGTTGCAGAACACGCCATCGAGCGTCGGCATCTTGGCCAGCGCATCGCGGAAGAGTTCGCGGCCGAGTGGCACGCTGGACAGCACCGGCGTGGTGGTGACCAGGCGCGGGTCGAACAGGCCGGCTTTCTCCATCGCCGCGCGATAACCGGCCAACCGCCGCTGCGAACGCGGGTCCATGCGCGCGCCGATGAAGCCGATGCGCCGATATCCCGCCTCGATCAGATGCTCGGTCGCCGCCCTGCCGCCGTCGAGATGCGAGAAGCCGACCATCATGTCGACGGGTTCGGGTCCGGTCTCCATCACCTGCACAACCGGGCAGCCGGCATTTTCCAGCAGTTTTCGCGAGGTCGGCGTCTGGTCGATGCCGGCCACGATCAGCGCCGCCGGCCGCTGCGAGCCGAACACCTGCAAAAGCCGCTCTTCCTCAAGTCCCGAATAGTGCGTGTTGCCGAGTTGGATGCGGAACGGGCTGTCGGACAGGCTGTCATAGATGCCGCGCACCACTTCGGCGAAGACGTTGTTGGTGAGTGACGGCACCAGCACGCCGAACACTTCGGCGCGCGCCGAGGCCAGCGCCCGCGCATTGGGGTCCGGCACATAGCCAAGCTCGTCGACGGCGGCCTGGATCTGCCGGCGCAATTCCTCGGAGACACGCTCCGGCTCGCGCAGCGCACGCGACACGGTGATGGCGCCGACGCCGGCCTTGCGCGCGACATCCGATATGGTCGGGCGACCGCCGCCCCGGCGCGAGCGTGGCTTGATCAAGGCCACGGCCCGCAGCCGCCGAAGCGCGCCCGCAATACAATCATCCCAGCTGTCGCCATCTCACCGGCCCGTTGCCGCACCCCTTGGCCTCTGGCGTCGCGCAGTTGCGTGTCCATTGTCAAGCGGAGGGTGTCCAGGAGCCTTGCCCGCCCCTTGCTTCAGGCAGCCACGACGGCCCTGCTCCTTGCCTTCCACATGAACAGCCCGATGGCCAATATGTTCAGCAGATTCCAGGCGATGCCGTTGAGGAACGCCGCTGCATAGGAACCGGTCAGGTCGTAGATCCAGCCCGACATCCAGCCGCCGATCGCCATGCCGAAAATCGTTGCCATCATGACGATGCCGATACGCTGGCCGGCCTCCTTGGCGGGCAAATATTCGCGCACGATGATCGCGTAGCAAGGCACGATGCCGCCTTGCGACAGGCCGAACACCAGCGACACGACATAGAGCGAGGCGAGCCCGTCGAATGGGATGTAAAACAGCAGCGACAGGCATTGCAGCACGGAACCGATGATCAAGGTTTTCGCCCCGCCGATGCGGTCGGCGATAAACCCCGAAGCAAGCCGGCTGACGACACCTGCCGCCATCATGATCGACAGCATGTCGGCGCCATGCGCGATGCCGTAGCCTAGATCCATGCAATAGGCGACGATGTGCACCTGCGGCATCGACATCGCCACGCAGCAGCCGAGGCCGGCGACGACCAGCAGCCCCTGCAACGCCGCCGGCGACATGGGAATCGGCTGCACCGGCCGGCTTCCGGGCGAGCCGGCCGCCGCCGCATCCGGAGCCCCGCGCCGCAGCAGCAGCACCAGCGGCACCATGGTGACCAGGCAGAAGACGCCGATGGCAGCATAGGTGAAGCGCCAGCCTTCCGCCTTGATCAGGGTCGGCATGATGGTTGGCCAGAGCGCGCCGGCGAGGTAGTTGCCGGCCGCCGCCGCCGTGACCGCGACACCGCGCCGGCGGTTGAACCAGTGCGAAATGTCGGCGATCAGCGGCCCGAAGATCACCGACGTGCCGACACCGATCAGCACGCCTTGCGCAAGGGTGAATTGCAGGATCGAGGTCGACAACGCAGCGAGCAGCAGGCCGGCGGAGAGCGCCACTGAAGAGATCAGCGCCGGGATCCAATAGCCCATGCGATCGATGGCGCGGCCAACCAGCACATTGCCGGCGGCAAAGCCGACCATGGTCGCGGTGTAGGGCATGGATGCCGCGGCGCGGTCGACGCCGAATTCGGCCTGCACAGCGGGCAGCACCACGACGACGGCCCACATGCCGACAGCCCCGATTGTCGCCAGCACCATCGAGATGGCCAGCCGCGTCCAGGCGTAGGAGCTGTCAATGCCGGGGCTTGGCCGGCTCAGATCGGTTCGGGTCAAAGGCGTTTCCTTGCCGGCGGTCTCGAAAATCGGCTACCGTTTGCGCCACTATCAGCGCATTTTCAGCCGGCAGCAGCGCCACGGCGGGCAAATCCGTGGCTCCAGATTGAAAATGCGCATGCGCAATAGCCGTCCAGGCCCCGCGCGAATAGCCGGGGCTACCTTGGCGTGCTGCCGGCGGATCAGCTGTTCAGCGTGACTTGATCACGTGGTCGGTGTTGGCCAGCAATTTCCGCACTGCGGCGCGTGCCGCGTCCGGCCGCTGCAGGCGGATGTTCTTCTCGATCGCCTCATGCAGCTTCTGCGCATGGTTGAGGTCGTCAACCGCCCGCGTCGTATAAGCGAAGAGATGATCGAAGGCGGATTCGATCAGCACGCCAAGCGGCACCAAGAGGTCATTGCCGGAGGCCCGCAGGATGGCGAGGTGAAAGCGCGTGTCGGCGCGGGTGCGCTCCTGCAGGCTGGTCGCTGCCCCCATCTCGCGGCAGGCCTGGCTGATCTCGGCCATCTGCTCGCCGGTGCGCCGCATGGCGGCGAAGGCGGTCGCTTCCGGCTCGATAATGTGGCGGAACTCCTGCACCGTCTTCAGGAACACCTCGCGGTCGGGCGAGGTCGCGTACCAGGCGAGCACGTCGCGATCGAGCAGGTTCCAGCGCTCCTTCGGCTCAACCCAGCTGCCTATCTTGGGGCGTGACGCCAGCAGGCTCTTGGCCATCAGCATCTTGATCGCCTCGCGCACCGCCGAGCGGCTGACGCTGAAGGTCTCCGACCATTTCGCTTCATTGGGCAGGATGGTGCCGGGCGGATAGTCGCCGCGCACGATCCGCAGGCCAATTTCACTGGCCAGCGAGCCGTGCACGCTGGCGCCCGGAATGCGCGCCGCGTCGGGCCGGCGAACACCGGCCGGGCGCTCGGCGGCTGCCGGCTTTTTCGGCGATTTTTCCTTGTTCGGCTTCGCGTCCCGCATACGCTTCAGAAAGGCCGGTTTACGGAAGCTGTCAAGCACCACCGGGCGGTTGGGCCGCAAACCGCTCCGCTATGCACAGCCCATCCCCGTTTGCTCGCTCGCTCAGGTCGTTTTGACGTATTTGCGCCAGCTGTGCTCCGGGCAAAAACCGAGCATGTCGCGCGCCTTGCGGTTCGACAGCAGCGTCTCGTATTCGCCGAGTTCGGCCTTGACCGGCACGTTGGGATAAAACCGCTTCAGGAGTTCGGCCGTCGGCAGGTCGGACGAGGTGTCGTCATTGGCAGCGTTGAACACCTGGTAGCCGAGACCATCCTTTTCGATGGCGCGCAGCGTGATCTGGCCAAGGTCGCGCGCGTCGATGTAGCTCCAGGCGATGCGTTTGCGGAAGCCCGGATCGGCGAACCATTTCGGGAACAGCGAATACTCATGCGGCTCGATGACATTGCCGATACGCAAGGCGTAGATGTCGGTGCCATTGCGCAGCGCAAAGGCACGAGCCGTCTTCTCGTTGACGACCTTCGACAGCGCATAACTATCCATCGGATCGACGTCATACTCCTCGTCGAGCGGGAAATATTTGGGATCGCGTGGCTCGTTGGCGAACACTAGGCCATAGGTCGTCTCGCTGGAGGCGATGATCACCTTGCGGATGCCGAGCTTCACCGCCGCCTCGATAACATTGTAGGTCCCCATCGCGTTGATGCGGAACACCTCATTGTCGGGCGTGATCATGATGCGCGGGATGGCGGCGAAATGCACCACGGCATCCACCGGCTGCGGACGCAGCGACGGGTCGAATTCGTGCAGGCCCATATAGCTCGACAGCGCATTGAACACCTGCCCGCTGTCGGTGATGTCGGTGATCAGCGTGCGCACCTTTGGATTGTCGAGCGGCTTGGTGTCGATGTTGAGCACCTGATGGCCTTGTTCGACAAGGTATTGCACGACATGACGCCCAGCCTTGCCGCTGCCGCCGGTGAACATGATCCTCTTCGTCATTCTGGTCTCCATGACAGGCTCTGGAATTGACGTGTATTGTCAGACAATATTGCGTTCCGCAACCACATATGGCTAAAACGGCTGCATCATTATCGATAATCCGGGATAGGACCGACGACATGAGCACCACCACCGCGCGCGAAAATATCGGCTTCATCGGCCTAGGCCTGATGGGCCACGGCATCGCCAAGAACATTGTCGACAAGGGCTATCCCCTGACATTCCTTGGCCGCAAGAACCGCAAGCCGGCGGAGGACCTGTTGGGCCGTGGCGCCAAGGAAGCGGCGACCTCCCGCGATGTGGCGGCGGCATCCGACATCGTCTTCATTTGCGTCACTGGTTCGCGCGAGGTGGAAGCCATCATCCGCGGCCCCGGCGGCCTCAAGGAAGGCTTGAAGAAGGGCTCGGTTGTCGTCGACTGTTCGACCTCCGACCCGGTCTCGACCGTGGCCCTTGCAGCCGAGCTCAAGGCGTTGGGCATCGACTATGTCGATGCGCCGCTGAGCCGCACGCCGAAGGAGGCCTGGGAAGGCACGCTCGACGCCATGGTCGGCGCGCCCGACGCACTCTTTGCCAGGGTCAAGCCGGTGATCGAAACCTGGGCGGGGCGCATCGTCCATATCGGCGACACCGGCGACGGCCACCGCATGAAGCTGCTCAACAATTTCATCTCGCTGGGCTATGCCGCCCTCTATTCCGAAGCGCTGGCCCTGGCGGAAAAGGTCGGTATCTCACCGCCGCGTTTCGACAGCGTCATCCGCAACGGTCGCATGGATTGCGGCTTCTACCAGACCTTCATGCGCTGGACGCTGGAAGGCGACCGTGACGCCCATAAATTCACCATCGCCAATGCCTTCAAGGACCTGACCTATCTGGAGTCCATGGCCGGTGCCGCCGGCATCGCCAACCCGCTTGGCAATGCCACCAAGAATTCCTTCGCCGGCGCCCATGCCACTGGCCCGGCCGAACAGTTCGTGCCGATGCTGGCGACCCATATTGGCAAGGTAAACGGCGTCGACCTGATGCCGACGAAGGATGGCAAGAAGCAGACGATCTGAGGTGAGAAGTGGTCCGCGCAGCGGACGAAAAGCCAATTGCTTGGCTTTTCGAACTTCGAACGCCCTGAGCCTGCGAAGGGCCGGCGCAAGCCAGCGTCACCGCCGCCTGCTTCCGATCCCCTCATCCGTGTCGGCGAGCAGCTTGTGCACGGCGTTGCGCGCTGCCGCGGGACGCTGGAGGCGAATGGCCTTCTCGATCGCCTCGTGCAGCATCTGCGCCCGCCGCTGATCGCCGACCTGGCGCGTCGTGAAGACGAAGAGATGGTCGAGTGCGGACTCGATCAGCACACCGAGCGGCACCAGAAGGTCGTTGCCGGAGGCCCGCAGGATGGCGAGGTGAAAGCGCGTGTCGGCGCGGATGCGTTCCGGCAGGTTTGCCGCCTCGCCCATCTCGCGGCAGGCCAGGCTGATCTCGGCCATTTGCTCGTCGCTGCGCCGCATGGCGGCAAAGGCGGACGCTTCCGGTTCGATGATATGGCGGAACTCCTGCACGGTGCGCAGAAACGCTTCGCGGTCGGGTGCGGTCGCGTACCAGGCGAGCACGTCGCGGTCGAGCAGGTTCCAGCGCTCCCTCGGTTCGACCCAGCTTCCGATCTTGGGACGTGATGCCAAAAGGCTCTTGGCCATCAACATCTTGATCGCTTCGCGCACCGCCGAGCGGCTGACATTGAAGGTTTCGGCCCATTTGGCCTCGTTGGGCAAGATGCTGCCGGGCGGATAGTCGCCGCGCACGATCCGCAGACCAATCTCGCTGGCGAGCGAGGCGTGAACGCTCGATCCAGGAAAGTGCGCCGCATCCGCCCTGCGCACGACCACCGGATCGCGGTTGGCTTGCGCCTTGGCCCGGTTGGCTTTTTTCTTTGACGTCTCGTCCGGCATCCACGTTCCAATGCGTCGGCCGTCTGTCGTCCGGAAGGATCCGAACCCGCTCGGCGCGCCGATCCTGTTGCCGAAATCCAAACCATGGACGCGTCAAAGCCGGAGCCTCTGGCCCCCGCCACAGCGTCTCATTGAGGAATCGACGGGGCGCCCGGCTGCCGGGCGCCCCGTCATCGCAAAACTACTTCTGGATGCAGGTGTCGACCGTGTCCTTGGTGCATTCATCAAGGCCGGTGAACACCGGATCGGCGACCTTGGTGCCCTTGATGAGATCGATCATCACCGAAGGCGCCTTGTAGCCCATTTCGAACGGCCGCTGGCCGACGAGAGCGGTCACAAGCCCATCCCGGGCGATCGCCACTTCGTCGCCGATCGTGTCGGCGGCGCCAATGACGAAGTCGTTCTTGGCCAGACGGTCCTTCAGCGGTCCGACCAAGTCGCGATAGGGCTGCGGCGCGCCGAACAGCGGCCAGCCGCCCATGATGCCGAAGGCATCGAGCTTGGGGTTGGCGGCGAGGATGTCGGTCATCGCCTGCACGCCCTTGGCGCCATCATCATTGGTGAACACCGGGCAGCCGGCGACTTCGGTCCAGCCGCCTTCGCCGGCAAGTGCCGCGAGGCCTTCCTTGCCCGACAGCGCGTCACGCATGCCTTGCGCGCGGCGCAGGATGTTGTCAGCCGCAGGATTGCCTTCGATGGTGCAGATCGTACCGCCGTTCGGCTTGCCCTTCTTGATGTACTCGCCGATCTTCTTGCCCATCAGATAGTTGTCGGTGCCGAGATAGGTCTTGCGAAGGGCTGCATCCTCCTTGGCGAGGTCGGCGTCGATGGTCATGATCGGGATCGTCGGATTGGCGGTCTTGATCGTCTGCGCGATCAGCGGCGCATTGGACGGCGAAATCGCCATCGCTACCGTGTCGGCCTTGCTCAGCATATCCTGGACGATCTGCGCCTCGCCGGCCTCGTCGGAAGTCGATGCCGGTCCGGTGTAGAAGCATTCATATTCCGAGCTGGCGTTTTCCTTGTTCCACTTCTCACAACCCTGGTGGATGGCTTCGAAGAATGGATTGTCGAGACCTTTCACCACGATGACGAGTTGCTTCTTGGCCAAAGCCGGCCCGGCGCCCAGCGCCATGGCGGCGACGGCGGCAAGCAAAACTGTTTTCCTCATATCAGTCCTCCCTTGGAAACAGACGGACACGGCGTGCCCGCCACACAGACCAACCCGGAAGCGATGACAGAGGATCGTTATGCGAGCGCTCGTGTCACCAAGCCAGGTCGATAAGCATTTTTCAGTTCGGTCAGCCAGATCCAGAGTGGGCTGGCAAGGACCGACAATTTCCACCACACCTCGCGCGGCAAACCGGCAAACAGGATCGGTGGAGTACTCCTCCAGCACTCAGCTAATAACGGCGCGAAGCCAACGTCAATGCCATTTGTCCTACAAAACGGATTTTTCGAAATGACAGAACCCGTATCGCGGAAGGCGTCGACCTTATTTCTCCGACAATTGCCGGTTCTTATTCGTCTGACAATTGACGCCCGCGCGGGCATTTGCGTAGATGCACGTCAGCGCTGCTTCCGGGAGGAGCTGGGAGGGCGCCGCGAAAGCCGCGCCCGGTCGACCGGGAAAGCAGGCAGGCATAGGGAGGCAACAGGCTGGTGGCGGTTCTCGAACTCACCAATATTTCGAAGCATTTCGGCGCCATCCAGGCGGTCAACGACGTGTCGCTGTCGATCGAGCCCGGCCAGGTCGTCGGCCTGATGGGCGACAACGGCGCCGGCAAGTCGACGCTGGTCAAGATGATCGCCGGCAATTTCCGGCCGAGCCACGGCTCAATGCGCATGGACGACAAGGAACTGATCCTGCACAAGCCGGTCGAGGCGCGCCAGCACGGCATCGAGATCGTCCACCAGGACCTCGCGCTCTGCAACAATCTGACCGCGGCGGCGAACGTCTATCTCGGCCGCGAGTTGCGGCGCGGCATCGGTCCGTTCCGCATTCTCGACTATGCCGCGATGTACAAGCGCGCCGGCCAGATCTTCGCCGAGCTGAAGTCCGAGACCAGGCCGCGCGACCTCGTCAAGCAGATGTCCGGCGGCCAGCGCCAGGCGGTGGCGATCGCCCGCACCAGGCTGTCGCAGGCCAAGATCGTGCTGATGGACGAGCCGACCGCGGCAATTTCCGTCAGGCAGGTGGCCGAGGTCCTGAACCTGATCCGCCGGCTGCGCGACCAGGGTATATCAGTCGTGCTGATCAGCCACCGCATGCCCGACGTCTTCGACGTCGCCGACCGCGTCATCGTCATGCGGCGCGGTCGCAAGGTTGCCGACAAGACGATCGCGTCGAGCTCGCCCGAGGAAGTCACCGGGCTGATCACCGGCGCCATCGAACAGGTTTGATTTTCAAGCGTTTTCTCTATGGGGTAAAGGTCGACGATGGCACTGACAATTGACCAGCCGATCGTGCAAAAGCAGCAATCCTTGCTGACAAGGATGTTCGCCAGCCAGACCTTCTGGGTGGTGATAGCCGTGATCCTCGCCTGCCTGTTCCTGTCGTTTGCCACCGACGCCTTCGCCACCTCGAAGAACCTCTACAACATCACCCGTAATGTCACCTTCGTCGCTATCATCGCGCTCGGCATGACGTTCGTCATCATCACCGGCGGCATCGACCTGTCGGTTGGTTCGGTGCTGTGCCTGTCGTCAATGGTGCTGGCCGTCACCATGCATGCCGGCTACTCGATCGAAATCGGCATCCTCGCCTCAATCGCCACCGCGCTCGCCATCGGCGCCTTCAACGGCATTCTAATAGCCTATATCGGATTTCCACCCTTCGTGGTCACACTTGGCATGCTGTCCATCGCCCGCAGCCTGGCCATGGTTGCCTCCAACAACACCGTCGTCTTCCAGTTCGGGCCCGACCATGCCAAGCTTCTGGCACTCGGCGGTGGGGCTTGGGTGTTCGGCATTGCCAATCCGGTGCTCTACACCATCGTTCTGGCGCTCATCACCGGCTTCGTGCTGCGCTGGACAAAATTTGGCCGCCACATCTTCGCCATTGGCGGCAATGAGCACGCAGCAACGCTGACCGGCGTCCCGGTGAAGCCGATCAAGGTCGCGGTCTACATGATTTCGGCGCTGGCGGCCGGCATTGCCGGCATCATCCAGACCGGTTGGCTGGGTGCGGTCACCACCAATCTCGGCACCGGCATGGAGCTGCAGGTCATCGCCGCCACCGTCATCGGCGGCGCCAACCTCGCCGGCGGCGTCGGCACCGCCTTTGGCGCCATTGTCGGTGCTGCGCTCATCGAGGTGATCCGCAACAGCCTTGGCCTGCTCGGCATCAATGCCTTCTGGCAAGGCGTCTTCATCGGCGGCGCCATCCTGCTGGCAGTGCTGTTCGACCGCATCCGCAACTTCAGGCGCAGCGACTGATGCGGCTTCCCTTCTCCTCTTGTGGGAGAAGGTGGCCTCGCGAAGCGAGGTCGGATGAGGAGTGCTCCAGCTTGGTAACAACGGCACTCCGTCACCCACCCCTCAACCGTCTCGGCGCTGCGCGCCGATCCACCTTCTCCCACAAGGGGAGAAGGAAAAGGCACCAAGGGTTATTCGTTCCGGTTCCGATCTCTCAGTCTGAAAATCGGCTGAAACGGCCCGCATGGCTACCGGCCTACAGCCCATGCCTTGACGGAGACCGAAAACCGGCCGCACAATCCGCGATGCAGGCGAAGGGAGGCCAGTCGTCTGCGGGAGGATATGCCCATGACGGACGCGATCAGGCTCTACTGGGGCCGGTTCGGACATGTTTCTGTCCTGAATGTCGCAAGCGACTTCGTCACCCATGCCCATGTCGAGGCACATCTGATCATCTGGCTCGAAGGCACCGCCGGCGAGATGACCATCGGCCGCGAAACGGTTAAGCTTGGACCACGCACCGCCGCCGGCATCAATTCCTTCCAGCCGCACAGCCACGTCCTGTCGCAGAACGGCAGGCCTGGCCTGTTCCTCGCCTTCTATGTCGACCCGGACTGGGCGCGGCGGCGCCGAGACCTGCCCTCTTCCGCACCGCTGTTTTCGCAGGCGGCGATCACGCTGGAGCCCTGGCTGCACCAGGCCGCCGCCAGCCTGCTCGACCATCTGACCGACAATGAAAGCGTCGACGACGTCGCCAATTACGAGATCGAACGCTTCATCGACTCAGTGCTTGACGCCGCCGACGCGTCGGCGCCGCCGGAGCGCATCCGCATCAACACCATGCAGGATTTTCGCGTCCGCAAGGCGATCCAGCTGATGCGGGCCAATGTCTGCGAGCGCATCTCGTTCGACGACGTCGCGCGCAGCGTCGGCCTATCGCGGCCGCATTTCTTCGCTTTGTTCAAGGAACAGACCAATCTGACGCCCAACGTCTACTGGAACACGCTGCGCATGGAAGAAGCGGTGCGGCAGCTGCAGTGGTCCGAGGCACCGCTGATCTCGGTCGCCTGCAATCTCGGCTTCACCACGCAAGGCAATTTCTCGCGCTTCTTCCGCGACCATGTCGGCGTGCCGCCGACGCTTTACCGTGAGGCGGCGCGGGCAACAGCCTGAACCGCAGCCGCCAGTTTTTCATACTGATTGATAGGCGCGCAAGACGCTTTGATAAACGGCGCCGCGAACATCGCCCTACCCTTGCCCCAGACGAAAATTCGCAAGGGAACGTCTTATGGCAAAAGTCACCATCTCCAGCGTCATCGACGCGCCGGTCGAAAAGGTCTGGGCGCGCATACGCGACTTCAACGGGCTGCCGGGCTGGCACCCGCGCATGGTCGAAAGCCATATAGAGGACGGCAAGGACGCCTCGGCGATCGGCTGCGTGCGCAATTTCGAGCTCGCCAGCGGCGCCCGCATCCGTGAAAAGCTGCTCGACTTCTCCGATGAGAACTTCCTAGTCAGCTATTCCATCCTGGAAACGCCGCAGCCGCTCACCAACCACAAGGCAACGCTGGAACTCAGGCGCGTCACCGATGGCGATCGTACCTATGCCGAATGGACCGCCAGCTTCGATGCAGCGCCCGAAGAAGCCGACAAGATCGCCGCGGGCATGGGCGCCAACGTCTTTCAGGGCGGGTTCAATGCGCTGAAAACCCATTTTGCCGGCCAGAGCTGAATTGGGCTGAGAACAGGAGCGTTCCATGGCGCTTGCACTCCAGACATTCCCGACCGTGAAGGATGCCAACGCGGCGCTGAAGGCGGCTGGCACCCGCTATCTCGGCGGTGGCACGCTGGTTGTCCGCGCGGCCAATGAAGGCGATGTTTCGGTGTCCGGCCTTGTCAGGTCGACCGAACCGGTCCTGTCGGCCATCGCGGTCTCCGGCGGCATGGCCCGCATCGGTGCCTCGGTGACGATGGCGGCCATCGCCCGCCATCCGGAGCTCGGCGCGCTCGCCAAGGCTGTACGCGCCGTCGGTGGCCCGGCGATCCGCAACATGGCGACGATCGGCGGCAATCTGTTCGCGCCGGCGCCCTATGGCGATTTTGCCGTGGCCTTGCTGGCGCTCGACGCCACGGTCAGCACCGACAATGGCGAATTGCCCATTGAGACCTTTCTGGCTGGCCGGAACGACAGCCGTGCCATCGTCACGTCAGTCAGCTTCACACTGCCGAAGGCTGGCACCTTCCGCTTCCTGAAAGTGTCGCGGGTCAAGCCCAAGGGCGTCTCGGTGCTCAGCATCGCGGCCGTTCTGGAACAGGCTGCCGACGGCACCATCTCCTCGGCGCGGATCGCGCTCGGCTGCATGGCTGACCGGCCGATGCGCGCCAGGGCGGCGGAAAAGGCCCTGCTCGGAAAGACGCTTGACCGGGACGGCATCGCACCGGCGCTGGCCGCCGCCACCGAAGGCACCGCGCCGATCACCGATCCGATCGCCAGCGCCTGGTATCGCGCTGAAGTCCTGCCGGTCCATCTCGGCAGGCTGCTGCTGACCTGAAAACACCCCGTTGGGGGGCGCGCGTCTGTCCGATCCGTCGGGCAGGCGCGCAAGGAGGAAACATGGCGAAGGTCCCGGTCCAGTTCACGCTCAACGGCTCCGAAGAAGCCGAATTCATCGACAGCGGCACGACGCTGCTCAACGCCTTGCGCGACAAAATCGGCGACACCTCGCCGAAAGGCGGCTGCCATCAGGGCACCTGCGGCGCCTGCTCCGTCATCATAGATGGCGAGCTTCGATTGTCCTGCCTGACGCTGGCTGAAACCTGTAGTGGCGCGGCCATCACCACGCTATCGGGGTTGTCGGAAAGTGGCGTCCTGCATCCGCTGCAGCGCGCTTTCCTCGATACTTTCGCCACGCAATGCGGCTTCTGCACGCCGGGCATGATCATCGCCGCCAAGGTGCTGCTCGACCACACCCCGAACCCGAGCCGCGATGAGGTGGTCGAGGCGCTGTCGGGCAACATCTGCCGCTGCACCGGCTACGAGCCGATCATCCAGGCCGTGCTCACCGCTGCCCGCGCCAATTCGCAGAACGCGGCCTGAGGGAGCAAAAGAATGGAACTGCGGAAAAACTATTTCGCCGATGTGCGCAAGGACGATCTGCACGAGATCGGCCAGCCCCGTCCGCGTTCGGACTCACCCGGCCATGTCACCGGCAAAACCGCGTTTTTCGCCGACCGCAACTTTCCCGGCATGCTGCACCTGAAGATGGTGCGCAGCCCGCATCACCATGCGCGCATCCGCTCGATCGACACGTCCGAGGCTGAAAAACATCCGGGCGTGGTCAAGGTGCTGACCGCCAAGGATGTGCCGCACAATGTCTACACCATCCTGATCCTGATCCAGATCGGCCCGGAGGACGAGACGGTGCTCGCCGACGGCAAGGTGCGTTGGAAAGGCGAGGCCGTGGTGGCGGTACTGGCCGAAACCGAACGCGCCGCGCAAGAGGCCGCGGCGAAGGTCAAGGTCGACTACGAAGTGCTGCCGGCCGTGTTCGACATGGAGGAGGCGCTGAAGCCCGGCGCGCCGCTGGTCAACGAATATCACGGCCAGAACTATTATCTCTATGACAGCGGCGCGTGCCGCAAGGTGCGCTTCGGCGATGTCGAGGCGGGTTTTGCCGGGGCCGACCACATATTGGAGCAGAGCTACCAGTCCTCGCCGATCGAGCATGCGCCGACCGAGACCACCGGTTGCGTGGTGATGCCCGAAGGGAATGACCGCTTCACCTGCTACACCAACACGCAGGCGATGTTCTTCACCCTCGACAACACCTCGATCATCCTGCAGATGCCGGGCTCGAAGCTGCATTTCGTCGGCGGCACCGTCGGCGGCGGCTTTGGCGGCAAGGTCGACGTCATCGTCGAGCCGATCGCCATTCTCGGCGCCAAGCTCACCGGCCGTCCGGTGTCCTTCATCTACAGCCGCGAGGAGGAGATGCAGATCTCGTCACCCCGAGCGGCCGAAAAGGTCGTCATCAAGGATGGCGTCATGAAGGACGGCCGCATCATCGCCCGAAAAGTCACCGGCTATACCGACGCCGGCGCCTATTCCCGCCATTCGCCCTACGGCGCGCAGAAGGGCGCCGGACACTATCCTGGGCCGTACACCATCCCCAATGTCTGGATCGACACCTACTGCGTCTACACCAACCGCACGCCCTCCTCCGCCATGCGCGGCTTCGGCGTCACCATCGGCGATTTCGCGCTGGAGGTGCAGATGGACAAGCTGGCGCGGCTGATCGGCATGGATCCGCTCGAATTCCGCTTCATCAACGCCTATCGCGACGGCGACATGAAGGCGCATCGCCAGCCGACCGAAGGGGCAGCACTGATCGAGTGCATGCAGGAAGCCTCGCGCGCCGCCAACTGGCCGGTGGCGGAAAAATACATGGCAATGTCCTCCTACAAGAACGGAGCTTGAGATGGCGATCAGGCGTGGACGCGGCGTTGCCGCCATCAACTATCCCACCGGCATGAACCTCGGCGGCGACCCGACCCAGGCGCTCGTCCATTCGACACCAACCGGTAATTTCATGGTGACGCTGTCCTCGGTCGATCTCGGCCAGGGCATGAAACAGATCATGGCGCAGATCTGCGCCGAGACGATCGGCGTGCCGACCGACCGCGTCGTCGTCGACACTGCCGACACCGATACCGGCCCGCATTGCATGGGCACCTTCGCCTCGCGCGGCACCCACCGCGCCGGCAATGCCGTCATCCAGGCGGCCAAGGAAGCGCGACAGGTGATGCTGGAAGTGGCGGCGGAAGAACTGGAGGTCAACGCCTCCGACCTCGAGACCGACGGCCAGGGCAACATACTGGTCAAGGGGGCACCGCAAAAATCGATCTCGATCTTCGATGTCGCGCTTTCCGCCCATTTCAAGCGCGGCCGCTCGATTTCGGGACGCGGCATGTTCCTCATCCCGCGCTCCTATCCGGAGAAGGAAACCGGCGCGATGAAGCCGTCGACCTGCTACGCGCATGCCTGCACGGTGGCCGAGGTCGAGGTCGATGACGAGACCGGCGAGGTCACCGTGCTGACGGTGAAGAACGTCTTCGAGATCGGCCGCGCCCTGAACCCGAAAATGGTCGAGCAGCAACTGGTCGGCGGCTCGTGGATGGGCATCAGCCACGCGCTCTACGAAACGACCGAGCCCTATTATCCCAACCGCGATAATGGCGGCACCGATTTCAACCAGTATCTGATGCCCGGGCCCGGCGACCTTGCCGAGACCGAGATCATCGTGTTGGAGCGACCCTCGGCGGATGGTCCTTACGGCGCCAAGGGGCCGGGCGAAATGTGCGCCAACCCGCAAATCCCTGCGGTTGCCAACGCCGTCTTCGACGCGGTCGGCGTGCGCATCGACACGCTGCCGATCACGCCGGAACGCATCCTGCGCGCGCTCAAGGCGCAAGCGGCGAGCTGAGGACCGAAATGAGCGGGACAAGCGCCGAGACCGTCGCGACCTCGCCGGAGGCGGTGGCGCAGCATCTCGCCGCCTCGCGCTATCTGGCCGATGACAGCCTGGCCACCGCCATCTTCCTGGCGATCCGGCTGGGCAAGCCGCTGCTGCTCGAAGGCGCGCCCGGCGTCGGCAAGACGGAAGCGGCGAAGGCAATCGCCGAGCTGCTTGGCCGCGATCTGGTGCGTCTGCAATGCTACGAAGGCATCGATGCAGCACACGCGCTCTACGAATGGAACTACCAGCGCCAGCTGCTTGCCATCCGCCATGCCGGCGAGCACGAAATCGACATCTATGACGACCGCTTTCTCATCGCCCGGCCGCTGCTCCAGGTGTTGCGGGCGCCTGAACAGCGCGTGCTGCTGGTCGACGAGATCGATCGTTCCGACCATGAATTCGAGGCCCTGCTGCTCGAATTCCTGTCAGATTTCCAGATCAGCATTCCCGAGCGCGGCACCATCCGCGCCGCCGCCCAGCCGATCGTCATCCTGACCTCGAACCGCACCCGCGAACTCGCCGAAGCGCTGCGGAGGCGCTGCGTCTACCACTGGATCGGCTATCCCGACGCCGAGCGCGAGGCCGCCATCATCATGCTGCGCGCCGGCGATGTGGCTGAGGCCACCGCGCGCGCGGTGGCCGCAGCGGTGCAGACCATCCGCGCCCGCCCGCTGGCCAAGCCGCCCGGCATCGCCGAAGCGGTCGAATGGGCGAATGCCGCGACCATCCTCGAAAAAGGCGGCAGCCCCTGGCCGGAGGCTTTTCGCCGCGCCATCGGCGTGTTGATCAAGGATGAGGAAGACCTGTCCTATATCGCGCCTGAGCTTGGACGGATCGTCGAGGAGGCGCTGGCATGATCCGCGACTTCATTCCTCCACGCCGGCGGGACAGCGCCCCCCTCTGTCCTGCCGGACATCTCCCCCTCAAGGGGAGAGATCAGCTGTCATTTCGGCTTTCGCCAATCTCCGTCGTCGCAGAACTGAGCGAAGCGTCAGAGCTGCCAATCTCCCCCCTTGAGGGGGAGATGTCCGGCAGGACAGAGGGGGGCGCCACAGAATGATGCCGGAAACATGCTTGCCCCGCGCTGCCGCTCCATTCCTGGGTTTTGCCCGGCTGCTGCGCAGCCACGCCTTCGCCATTGCCCCAGAGCAAATCTCCAACTTCATGCAAGCGGTGACCCTGCTCGGACCGCGCTCCATGGCAGGCATTAGAGAAGCCGCCCTTGCCACGCTCGCACCGCCCCCCGACCGCCGCGACGAATTCGAAGCGCATTTCCAGAGCCATTTCTACGGCAACACTTCAGCCGTGGCCGAAGGTGACGCCGACGAGGAAACCCATATCAAGGACGATGGCGGACCCAACGAGGAGCGGATCGAGGCGGAGCAGAGCCAGGAGGGCGGCGAGCTAACCTCCGCTCTGGAGCAATTGAGCACCCGCGATTTCCAGCGTGATGACGACAGGCTGACCGCCTTCCGCCGTAAACTCTCCGCCGCCCTGCCCGCCCGCCGCTCCTTCCGCACCGTGCGCACCCCTTCGCGCGGCAAACTCGACCTGCGCCGCTCGCTGCGCGAAATCGTCAGCGCCGACGGCGATGTGCCCTCGCCGCTGCTGCGCCGCCGCCAGAGCGTGCCGCGCAAGCTGCTGCTGCTGATCGATGTCTCCGGCTCGATGAAGCTGCACACGGCGGACTATCTCGAGCTGGCGCATGCCGCCGTGCAAGGCGCCGACCGCGCCGAAATCTTCACCTTCGGCACGCGGCTGACCCGCATCACCTCGGCATTGCGCCTCCGCGACCGCGACCAGGCGCTGGCGCGCGCGGCCGCCCAGGTCGACGACTGGGACGGCGGCACCCGCATGGGGCCAACGCTCCTTGCCTTCCTCTCGGTGCCCCGCTTCTCGTCTTTTGCGCGCGGCGCCGCTGTCGTCATCCTGTCGGACGCCTTGGAGCGTGGCGGCCATGCCGAACTGGAAACAGCGATACGACGGCTGAGCGCCCGCGCCTTCCGGCTGTCACTGGCCACACCCTTGGCCGGCGACCCGCGCTTCCGCCCGGCCACGGCAGCGCTTCGCGCCATCCTGCCCGACCTCGACGATCTCATCGACGGCTCGTCGGTGAAAAGCCTCACCGATTTCATCCTGTCGCTTGCCCTCCCTGCCCCGGCGGCATCGACAATCTGGAAAAGGGTATCGTGATGCAGAAAGCCATCGACGCGCATTTCCACATCTGGCGCCAAAAGGATCAGCCCTGGCTGGTCGGCCCGATGGTGCCGCGCATCTTTGGGCCTTACGAACCGATCCGACGCGACTACCCGATTGGCGAATTCCTCGAAGACCAGAAAAGTTCGGGCGTCGAGAAGGCCGTCTATGTCCAGACCAACTGGGCCAAGGAGGATTTCGAGAAGGAAGTCGACTTCCTGCAGAAGACATCCGACGAAACCGGCTGGCCGCACGCTATCGTCGGCTATGCCGACATGACTGTGGATGACGTCAGGCCGCAGATCGACCGGCTGATGAAACACAGGCTGCTGCGCGGCGTGCGCATGCAATTGCATTGGCACGAGACGCCGGCCTTCCGCTTTGCCGCCTCTGCCGACCAGGTCATCGACCCCAAGGTGCGCGCCAACGTGGCGAGGCTGAAGGATTACGGCCTGTCATTCGACCTGCAGCTCTTCCCGGCCCAGATGAAGGACGGGCTGACGCTGGTCGGCGAAAACCCGCAAACCAATTTCATTCTCACTCATGCCGGCATGCTGACCGGCATCGAACCGGAAACCACCGAAGCCTGGAAAGCCGGACTGCGCACGCTGTCGGCGGCACCCAATTTCTACGCAAAGCTGTCCGGTCTCGGCACCTTCGTCCACCGCAACGACCCGGCCCTGATCGCCTATATCGTCGATAACGCGATCGACATTCTGGGCTCGGATCACCTGATGTTCGGCTCCAACTTCCCGATCGAGAAGCTGTGGACCAGCCATGCCGAACTGATCAAGGCGCACCGCGATGCGGTGGCGAGGCACGGTGCAGCCGCCGAGGCCGATATCTTCTGGAACACGGCCGAGCGGGTCTACAGGCCGGTGTAGCGCAGCTTCTTCCTTCTCCCCTTGTGGGAGAAGGTGGATCGGCACGTAGCGCCGAGACGGACAAGGGGTGTTCCAGCGGAGTGAGACGCTGGCGTTCCCTGGAACACCCCTCATCCGTCGCCTTCGCGACACCTTCTCCCGCAAGGGGAGAAGGGAAGACCGCCGCTATGAGACGCTCTCACTGCGTCGGCAGCATGCCTTCGACGTCGCTGGCCGCGTCGGTGAGCGCTTCCTTGGGCGTGGCCGACTGGTCGACGATGCGCGACAGATTGTCGACGATCGTCTGCGTCACCTTCACGCCATTGGTGCCCGGGAAGGCATACCACGGAACCATCAGCGGCATCTGGCTGAGCCCGGCCTGGAACAGCGGGTTCTTCTTGTAGAAATCGCCAAGATAGTCAGGAGATTTCGCCGCCAGCTCATTGTTGGGGACATAGCCCGTGCCCGGCACGACGACGGAAGCGCCATAGGGGCCGGCGGCGAATTTCGCGAACTTCCAGGCGGCTTCCTGCTTGGCCGCGTCCTTGGTCAGGATAACCACGGCATTGCCGCCGGTCGGCAGATGGCCGTTGACCGGATCGATCAGCGGAATCTTGGCGGTGCGCAGCGTGAACTTGTCACCGACATTCTTGATCGTGTTGACCAAGGCACCCGTGGTCTGGAATTCGAAGCCGACCTTGCCGGCCGCGAAGGCCTGCTCGCCCGCCGGCTTGGTGAAGACCGGCATGCCGCCCTCCTTCACCATCCGCTCGAGAATCTCCATCGCCTTCTCGCCTTCCGGCCCGTTGAAGGCGACCTTGCTTTCATCCTCGTTCAGCATCTTGCCACCGGCGCCGAACAGCAGCGCCGAGAACATCCAGTCGTCGCCCTGCCAGCGGAAGTCGATGCCGTCGACACCGTTGCCGAGAGCCTTGATCTTGCCGCCAAGCGCGATCACCTCGTCCCAGGTCTTGGCCGGATTGTCGGGATCGCCGCCGGCTGCCTTCACCAGGTCGGCATTGTAGTACATGATCGGGTTGGACGTCGCGAAGGCAAGGCCAACCTGCTTGCCGTTGACCTGCGCCAGCTTCAGGATCGTGTCGGAAAAGCCGAGCTCCGCCATATTGCCTTCCTTCTTGACCAGCGGGCCGAGATCGACGGCAACGTCGCGCTCGTTGAGCATGCGCAGGCGGTTGAGGCCGATGAAGGTGATGTCGGGCATTTCGTCGGTGCCGGCCTGGCGAAGAATGGTCTGGATGCCTTCTTCATAAGTCGCCGACGGGCTGGCGAACTGAATCTTGATGTCGGGGTTTTCTTCCATGAACTTCTTCGAGATCGTGTCCATCACGTTCTTGAAGAAGCCGGGCATCGGGTAGTGAACCGTCAGCGTCGTTTCGGCATGGGCCGGAAGGGCTGCCGCCAGCGACACCACTGCCGCGGCAAAAATCCTGGAGATATGCTTCATTGCTCGTGCTCCTCGTTGGTCCGGTTAGCCTTTGAGACCGGTCATGGTGATGCCCTCGACGAAGCGCTTCTGCGCGAGCAGGAACGCGGCGACGAGAGGAAGGGTGATGATCAGAGTGGCGGCCATCAGCGCGCCGTAGTCGTCGCCGGCCTCGGCGGCCCGGAAATACATCAGGCCGAGCGGCGGCGTGGCGTAGGCCTGCTTGCTGACGACGATCAGCGGCCAGTAGAGATCGTTCCAGTGCGCGACGACGGAAAAGATCGCGAAGGCGGTGACGGCCGGCCACGCATTGGGCACGATGACGCGGGCGATGATGCCGAGTTCCGACATGCCGTCGAGCCGTGCCGCGTGCAGCAGGTCGTCGGGCATGGCGCGGAAGAACTGCAGGAACATGAAGATCGCGAACACCGATATGGTGAAGGGCGCGACCAGCGACGTGTAGCTGTTGAGCAGCGACATCTTGTCGAAGGCGACATAGAGAGGCAGCGCCGTCGCATGGATCGGCACCAGCAGGCCGAGCATGACCAGCACCATCATCAGCCGCGCGGCGCGGAACTTCAGCTTGGCCATCGCATAGGCGCACGGGATCGCGACCACGACCTGGAAGAAGAAGATCAGGCCGCACACGATGACGCCGTTCCACAGCAGCGTCGTCATCGGCACCTTGGCAAACGCCTTGGCGAAATTCTCGGCGAAGTAGAAATGCTGCGGGATGAGCGTCAGCGACGAGGTGAAGATGTCGCTCTGCGTCTTGCCCGCCGTCGAGATCATAAAGATGTAGGGCGCAAGGATTATCAGCGCACCGAGCGAGAGCAGCGCGAAGCGGACGATGCGGCCGAAGGGAAAGGCGGGGCTCGTCATGTGTAGTGCACCCGCCGGTCGAGCACGCGGTATTGCACAAGCATCAGCACGACCAGGATCGCCAGAAAGACAACCGTCATCGCCGAGGCGTAGCCGACGCGCAGATAGACGAAGCCTTCCTGGTAGATGGTGAAAAGCAGCACTTCGGAGGCCTTGTTGGGGCCGCCATCGGTCAGCATCTTCACCGTTTCAAAAACCTTCACCGCATTGGTGATGCTGATGGTGACGACGAACAGCGTCGTCGGCCCGAGCATCGGCCAGGTGACCAGGAAAAACCGGTCGAGCGCCGATTTCGCGCCGTCGACGTGGGCGGCGGCATAGAGCTCGCGCGGGATCGCCGTCAGGCCCGCCAGGAACAGCACCATGTTGAAACCGACCGACTGCCAGATGCCGATGATCGACAGGCTGTAGAGCACGGTGTTCGACGCGCCGAGCCAATTCGGGCCGGGAATGCCGGCCAGCGAAAGCAGCGCGTTGAGCGGCCCGATCGTCGGATGGAAGATGTATTGCCAGACGGTCGCCATGGCGACGATCAGCGAGGCGACCGGCAGGAAGTAGACGGTGCGGAAAAAGCCGCGCGCCCGCCCCTCGCCTTCGATCAGGATGGCAACGCCGAGGCCAAGCACGATCGAGACCGGCGCGACGATCGCCGTGTAGACGGACGTGTTCCATAGCGATCTGCGGAAGGTGCGGTCGTTCAGGAGATGCGCATAATTCTCGAAGCCGACGAACCGGAACTTGCCGTAGCCGAGCTCGAAATCGGTGAAACCGAGGAAGATCACGGCGGCCACCGGCAACAGCACGAATAGCAGCAACAGCACGATGGCCGGCGCCGCCAGCAGCCAGGCGGTCCGGTTCTCGCTACGCTGACGCAGTGCTGCGGCGCTCGGGATGTGACCCGCCAGCGCGACGCTAGACATAGGCCGGCTCCTGCCGCGCGCCTGCCGCGATGCGCAGCCGCTTTCCCTCCGGCCCGAAGACCATCGCGTGTTCCGGCGGCAACAGGATTCCCACTGGCATTCCGGCGATCAGGTCTCTCGCCTCATGCGGCGCCAGCTTGGCGATGACGCTGTCGCCGGACGCGTCGAGCCGGCAATGGACAATGACTTCCGAGCCGAGGAATTCGAGGCGCTCGATCCGCCCGGCCAGGCCGCTGCGCCCGCTGGGAGACAGTTTGACGAATTCAGGCCGGATGCCGAGGCTGACCGGGCCGTTCGCCACCTTCTCCAGCAGCGCTAGCCGGATGCCTTCAAAGCCGACACGGCCGTTTTCGGCCTGCGCCTGGATGATGTTGATCCTCGGCTGGCCGACGAAACGCGCGACCTCGATATGGGCGGGATCGTTGTAGATCAACTCGGGCGCGGCGAACTGCAGCAGATTGCCGCCGATCATCACCGCGACGCGGTCGGCCATCGAAAGCGCCTCGGCCTGATCATGCGTCACATAGAGCGTCGGCACGCCGGCGCGGCGGTGTAGTTCGACGATCTCGCCGCGCGCATGGACGCGCAGATTGGCATCGAGATTGGAGAGCGGCTCGTCCATCAGGAAGATGCTGGGCTGCCGCACCATCGCACGCGCCAAGGCCACGCGTTGCCTCTGGCCGCCCGACATCTGTCCCGGCTTGCGATCGAGCAGATGGTCGATCTTGAGCAAAGCCGCCATCTCGCGGACATCGCGCGCGATGCCGGTGCGGATATCTCTCTGGCCGGGCAGCAGCGAGCCGATCAGCGGCAGGCGCTGCGACCCGCTCAGCCGCTTCATGGCAAGCGGCACGGCGATGTTCTGGCCCGCCGTCAAATGCGGATAGAGCGCGTAGGACTGGAACACCATGGCGATGTTGCGGTCGGCCGCGGCAACCGGCGACATGTCTCGGCCATCGACGAAGATGTCGCCACTGTCGGCATGGTCGAGCCCCGCAAGAATGCGCAGCAAGGTGCTCTTGCCGCACCCGGAGGGACCGACAAGGGCAATGAATTCGCCGGCTTCGGCATCGAGGCTCACGCCATTCAAAATGGCATTGCCGCCGAAGGATTTCTTCAGGCCGCGAAGCGACAGCGCGCTCATGACGCAACCCGCTGTCGAACCTTGTGCGCCTCGTGCGGATAGACCTCGGCGACCACGTCATCGAGGACGTAAGTCGTCATGCCGGGAATGGCGACGATCTCGCTGGCGAGCGTGTCGCCGAATTGATGGATCACGGCGCCAAGCAGCCGCTCGCCCGGCATTTCGCGCTCCATGTCGCCGACGACGAAGGCGGCCGACGGTCCCCATATCAGCGACGTGTTTTCATAGTTGCCTTGCCAGGCCCGGTGCAGATGGCCGCTTGCAAACAGCGCGACATCATGAGCCGCGATCAGATCGTAGAGGCGCTGGCGCTGCGCCGGCCTGACGCTCCAGTAGCCGGTATCGCCCTCACCGGGCTGATCAACAAACAGCGGCTTGTGGGCGAACATCGCGACACGCCGGCCGCCGCGACTTTCCAATGCAGTCCGCAGCCATTCGAACTGCGCCTCTTCCTCGGCATCATCAAACCCCATCAGCAGGCTGTCGAGCCCGATGAGGCGCCAGCTTCCAGCGTCCTCCATCCAGTAATCCGGACCAACCAGCCGGCGCCAGCACTCGAGGCGTCCGGCATTGACCGGCTGCAGCGAGCCGGGGAGATGGCCGACATCGTGATTGCCGGGCACCAGCAGCATCGGCTTGGAGATTTCCCGCATCAGATCCATGCAGAAGGCGATATCGTCGTCCTTGTCGGCGCCGTCGACGCTGAGGTCGCCGGTGTGGATGACAAGGTCCGCGCCGCTCTGCTCGATCCAGGCGGCGAGCGGCTGCCAATTGCCGTTGAAGTGCGGCTTGGTCGGGCTGAAATGGGTGTCTGTGATCTGAACGATTTTCATGCCGGCTCCACCATGCGAGCCGTGCCCCCAGGCGAGCGGCATCGCATGGGGCTTCCTTAGTGCCGTTCCATGTCACTTCCTTAACAGCGGCTGGGATAAATTGTGCAATTGCGAACAGCTGCCGACGAAGAGGCTCAGCGAAGATCGCCGCAGCGCGGGAAACCGAATAGATTTCAGGCGTTTGCCGCAGTTCGATTGCACGTCGGCCGCACTCGCAATCTTGTCACGGCGCAGGGCAGGTCACGCTCACTTCACCTCGAATTGCGGATCGACCGGGATCTGCATAGCTGTCACCAGATGGTTGGTCTGGCCGGCGAGCCCGATGATCGACACCAGCTCGCCATGCTGCGCATCAGTCATACCTTTCGCGCGTGCCGCCGCCGTGTGCGAATGGACGCAGTAGGAGCAGCCATTGGCCGTCGACACGGCGATGTAGATCATCTCCTTGGTCAGCGGATCGATAGCGCTGTCCGCCACCATCACCACTTTCAGCTGTTCCCAGATCCGCTTCAGAGAGGCCGGATCATTGGCCAGTCCGCGCCAGAAATTGTTGACGAAATCGGATTTCCGCGTCGCACGGATATCGTCGAACACCGCCTTCACGGCCGGGATAGCATCGACCTCGGCATCGCTGAGGAGTTTTGTGGTGGCCATGATCTGGTCCTTTCGTGTGGATCTTCGTGTGAATTGAATCAAGTCTTGAGCAATCGCGGCCAATCCACTCGCCCGATTCACTTTTCCAGCGCTGGCGTGGAGATTCAGGTCAGGCCGAGTCGAAAATGGTGGGTTCCGAGAACCGGAGCGGAGCGTACTTTTCGTACGTGAGCATCGGAAGCGCAGGAACACGCCATTTGCAGGCCGGCCTCACCTGAATCTAATGCACCGCCGCGTACATGATCTTTTCCTCCGTCGCCTCCGCCGGCGAAAACTCCTCGACGATGCGGCCCTGCCGGCACACCAGAATCCGATCCGACAGGTTCATGATCTCCGGCAGGTAGGACGAGATGACGACGACGGCGAGCCCCTCCTCGGCCAGTCGGTTGATGATCTGGTGGATCTCGGCGATGGCGCCGACATCCACACCGCGCGTCGGCTCGTCGAAGATGACGATGCGCGGCTGCTGCACCAGGCCCTTGCCGATCACCACCTTCTGCTGGTTGCCGCCGGACAGCTCGACGACGCGGGCATTGTCGTTGATCGCCTTGATGTTCAGCGTCTTCGTCCATTCCGCCGAGAGCGTTCGCATCTCCTGCTGGTTGATTACCCAGGCCTTTTCGCGGCCTGCCGCCAACAGCCCGCCGAACAGGTTTTCGGCGATGCCCATCGTCTCGAAAATACCCTCACTCTTGCGGTCCTCGGTGACATAGACGATGCCGTCCGCCACTGCTTCACTGGGCACGAGATAGCGCACGGGCTTGTCATCCAGCTCGATCGCCCCACCGCGCAGGAAATCGCGCTTGTAGATGCCCGACACGATCTTGAAGGTCTCGGTGCGGCCGGAGCCGATCAGCCCGAATACGCCGGTGATCTGGCCCTCGAAGATCGAGAAGGAGGTGTTGCGCACGACATTGCTCATCGAGATGTCCTGCACCGACAGAACCTTCTTGCCGGCCTTGCGCAGCTTGGCCTCGTCGCGCTGGCGGTAGATCTGACCCGACAGTGTGCGCCCAACCATGGCGGCGACGATTTTGTCGCGGTCGAAGGCTGACGTGTCGTCGGTGACGACCAGCTCGCCATCGCGCAGGATGGTGATGCGGTCGGCAATGGCAAGCGCCTCTTCCAGCGCATGGCTGATGAAGACAATGGAGACGCCGCTTGCCTTCAGCCGCCGGATCAGCGCGAAGAAGTGGCGCTTTTCCTCCGGCGTCAGCGTCGCCGTCGGCTCGTCGAAGATGATGATCTCGGCATTGTGGTGCACGGCGCGCGCGATCTCGACCATCTGCCGCTTGGCCGCCCCCAGCGTCGCCACCATCGCGTTGGGGTCGACCGGAAAGTTCAGTGACTGCAGGAATTGTTGCGCGGAGATGTAAGTGCCGCGCAGCCGGTTCAGAAACTTTTCCGTGCCGAGATAGAGGTTCTGCGCCACTGTCATCGACGGCACCAGGCTGGTCTCCTGGAACACCATGGCGATGCCGGCTTCGAGTGCCGCATGCGGCGATGCGTAAGCGATCTCCCGGCCCTTGTGGAACATCTTGCCGGACGTGGCATCGACAACGCCGGCGATGATCTTGGTCAGCGTCGATTTTCCCGCGCCATTCTCGCCGAGCAGCGCGTGGATCTCGCCCTTGCGCAGATCGAAGCTGACATTTTTCACGGCAGGCACGCCACGATAATTCTTGGTGACGTTCTCCAGGCGGACGATCGGTTCCATCAGAAACCTCCCGTATCGACGGCAAGCACACAGTTGCCGCCCCTGGAGGCGATGAACAACCGGCCGTCCTTTTCCGCCACGCTGCAGATGCCGTGGCGCGTGCCGTTGGCGCGGCTGTGCAGGCTGAATTGCGGCTGTATGTTCTGATCCAGCTTGACCACCAACCCGTAGGAGCGGCTTGGCGACCATGGCTTGTGAATGCCCATGGTGCGGATGCCGCCGCATTGCAACGGCTCGAGGAAGCTGCGGCTTGAGGCCAGAGACGGCGCGATCCAATAGGCTGGCGGCACCTGGTCGATCATGTCGCGCCGATAATGCGTTTCCTGCAGCACGAATTCGATCAGGCGGTTGCGCGGCGCAAACAGAGCCAGCCACGCGCCACCATCGGCGGATGGCGATAGTCGAGCGGGATAGCCGGGCAGATGCGTCAGCACGGTCGAACGGTTGCCCGTCGCCCCATCGAAGCGGACAAGCTGGTGGCGCCAACTCTCGCTGACCAGCACATCACCGCCTATGGGGTGGAGCCCATAGGGAAAAGCGATGTCGCCGGCCACCTTCCGGAAATCGCCGCTTGCCGCGTCCCGCCTCCAAAGCGAACCGGACGCGCCCTTTTTCATCAAATCGGCAGCCCATTGCGACGGCGCATGCTGAGCCGAACCATTGGCCAGCCACAACGTGCCATCCTCGGCATAGGCAAGTGCGGTGATGCAGCTGACATCAGCCGGCAGCGAAACCTCCTTGCCTGATATCAGGAGCTTGCCGCTTTCGATGCTCACCGTCAGTTCACCAGATGGCGACAGCGCCAGTGCGGTAATCGGAGATGGAAAGGTCTCGACAACCTTGGGCTCTGCTCCGGCAGCAATCGAATAGACAGCGTTGCCGCTGGAGGCGAGCAGCCGGCCATCGGCAACCAGCAAATTGTCAGGCTCGGTCAACCCTACCAAGGCCGGCGCATCATCCAGCCGCGTGTTCGGACGAAAGGCGCCATCGAGCGGCGGGATGGTGACGGCCTTGCCGCGAAACATGTCCAGGATCGGATCGAGGATCATGGCTTTGCTCCCCAATAGGAGGCCGGGCTGGTCCAGTTCGGGTCAGCGCCCTCAATCTTGTAGCGGCCGATGCGGTTGTTGAGGATGCCGCCGACGAACAGAAAACCTTTGTGCTCGCGCATCGAGGTGACCATCGGATGCGCGCCGCCCGAAAGGTCGCCCATCGCCTCGACGATGCCGCCCTTCTCCGTGAATTTCACCACGCCGCCGGTGTTGATGTTGGGAAACAGCCATTCGTCCTGCGGCAGCCGGCGCGTCATGCGCTTGCGCATGTCGGGATGACGCAGCGACAGGTCCAAGCTCGGCGTGCGCATGCCGAGCCACGCCATCCAGTAATTGCCGTCCGACGCCCGGTTGATGTTGTCGGGATAGCCCGGCATGTCGCGGATGACGCATTCGGCGGTGCCGGCCTTCGGCCCTTCCAGCCAGTAGCGATGCACGCGGCAGGCCCAGCTCTCGGCGAAGAACAGCGACTTGCCGTCATGCGCCATGCAGACGCCATTGGTGTAACGATAGCCGTCGAGCAGCGTCTTGGTCGAACCGTCCCGGGGGTCGTAGACCAGCAGCCGTCCGGTGGCGCGGTTCTCGATCGAGTCCAGTGCCCAGTCGTGAGCATCGTAGCGCTTGGTGGAGTCGGTAAAATAGATGCGGCCGTCCGGCGCGATGTCGCAATCATTGGGATCGCGCAGCCGCGCATCGTCGACGATTGAGGTCCAGGAGCGCGACGTCTCCGCCGACAGGCGCTTCACTTCCCGGTCGGGCGAGACGGAATAGAGGCCCATGGCGCCGACGCAGCTGATCAGATTGCCTGCCTTGTCGAAGGCCAGCCCCAGCGGAAAACCGCCAATGTGGGCAAACACTTCCGACTTCACATAATCCGGCGCGAAGAAGCGGACGATCTCGCCATGGCGCGTGCCGCAATAGAGATGGTCGTCGCGGTCGAGGATGACGTCTTCCGGTCCTTCGAGCTCGCCGAGCCCGATATGGTCGGCAGCAGACAACCTGTTGTCGAGCGCGTAAGGCGTGCCGGAGCCCGGCACCGCCGACTGCGTCTCGCCCATCTTGAGATAGACCGGCGCGACATAGACTTCGTTCAGCACCTTGTGGCGGTTCTTCAGCCAGCGGATGTCGATGGTCACCGCCACCGCCAGCATGATGCCGAGCACCATCTGGTTGGTGCCGGTGCCATAGCCCAGCCGGATCAGTCCGTTGGTCATGGTCAAGACGATGATGGCGCCCATCAGCCCCTTGATCACCGAGCCACGCCCGCCGCCAAGGCTGACGCCGCCGACCACCGCCGCCGTCAGCGCCATGATTTCGAGGTTAAGGCCGGTGCCCGGCCCTGCCCCGCTCAGGCGGCAAGCGATCAGGAACCCGCCGATCGAGGCGCAGAAGCCGGAGAAGACATAGGTCATGAACACGGTGCGGCGCACGCGGATGCCGGCATTGTGCGCCGAACGCCTGGAGCCGCCGACCGCCAGCACATGCCAGCCGGGCCGCGATCGTGTCAGTGCGATGTGGGTGACGATGGCGAGGATGATCGCCAGCCAGACCGAAACCGAGAGCCCCCAGAATGTGCTGTCGCCGATGAAATCGAGCACGTCCGACGTGGCTTGGGAAAGCTGCACGTCGGCGGCATAGGTGGTGACCAGGATGTCGAACAGCGCCCGCCCGAAGATGAAGGTCACCAGCGTGGTGAGGAAGGCCCGCAGCCGCAGATACCCGACGAGGTAGCCGTTGACGGCGCCGAAGACGAGGCCGGTGGCGAGCGAGGCGGCCAGCGCCAGCCAGATCGACTGTTCGAGGATGAAGAAGACGTAGACGGCGGAGAAGCAGGACAGCGCGAAGATCGAGCCGACGGAGAGATCGATGCCGCCGCCCAGCATGACCACCGTCATGCCGGTGACGACCATCGAGAACTCGCCAAGCTGGCGCGTCGATTCCTGCAGCGCCGTCAGCTTGAAGAAGCCCGGAATGATCGAGCCGAAGGTCGCCAGTGTCGCCACCAGCGCCAGGAACGGAATGGCGTTGTCGGTCCAGCGTTTGGTCAGGATCTCGCCGACCAGATGGTCGGGCACGAGATTGTAGCGCCAGGACTGGAGGCGTTCGCGAAAGGACATCGGCTGCTGCTATTCCATGAGAAAAAGGGCCGGGTTGTTCCCGAGGCAATCGCTTCGGGGGTATTTCGATCTCGGCGCAGCCCCTCATCCGCCTGCCGGCACCTTCTCCCCGTATAGTGACGGGGAGAAGGGAAGCGCACCAACGTCGGCGTCCCCCTCTCCCCGTTCTTCACGGGGAGAGGGTAAGGGTGAGGGGCAGCGCAAACCTTTGGCGATTAGAGATGACCCGGCCACCTCATTTATATCAACCGCGCAGATCCTATTTCGCCGCCGCTTCGGCCTGTAGCGCTTTCAGGTCCCAGCAGCTGTCCGGCTTGAGATCGGCCTTCGTCGTCGCCTTCTCCAGCGTGTAGATGTAGGTGTGCGAGGTGCCGGCTGGCTGGCCGCTCTGCAGCAGGAACTTGATGATGGCGTTCATGTCGCCTGACTGGCGGGCAAGATCGGTCATCACCACGGCGCCGTAGGTGCCGTCGGCCAACTTGTCGCAATCGGCCGCCTTCTCGCCGCCGCCGGTGGTGACCAGAAACACCTTGCCATCGAGCTTGGCGTCGCGGATCGCGGCGGATGCGCCGGTAGCGTCACCATCCCAGAAATCGATGATCGAGCAGATTTCCGGGTTCTGCTGCAGCATCGTCGTCGTCACATTGCGCGAGGTCGTCGCGTCCCAGTTGGAGTCGGGTTTGGCCACCACCTTGAAATCGGGATTCTTGTCCAGCACCTTCATGATGCCGGCATACTGGTAGAGGCTCGACGAATTGGCCTGGTCGCCCTGCACCAGACCGATCTTCTTCGACGAGTTCGGGCCGCAGCCCTTGATCGCCGCTTCGGCCTCAAGCTGGCCAAGCCGGTCCCAGTCGCTGCCGACAAAGGCGTCGGCCGGGAAGTTGGCCGGATTGTCGACGAGAATGACATAGGTGCCGGCGGCCTGCGCCTTCTTCATCAGCTTGGAATAGGAATTGAGGTCCGGCGCATGGATGATCAGGACGTCAGGCCTGGTGTCCGACGAGATGGCGTCGGTGATTGCCTGCGCGCCGGCATCGACGACCCAATTCGGATCGCGCGTCTCGAACGTACCGCCCCAGGCGTCGACTTCCTTCTTCAGATAGTGGGCCCAGCCCTGCGCGAGGTCGAAGCCCATCGCCAGCGGAACCAGCATGACGCGCTTGCCCTTCAGCGCCTGCGCATAGGCGGCCGGGCCCGGATCGTCGGCGGCGAAGGTCGGCGCCACGAAGGCTGTAACGGCCAGCGCCGTGACCGCGGCCATCAGTGTCTTGATCAGTTTCATGTCACATCCTCTGTTTTCACTTATTGCCGGCCGGTCGGCATGACCCGGTCGGGTACCCCTAAATGTCGCCCTGCTGCGCGGTCTGCTCGTCGCGCGGATTGATGATGCCGTCGACGATGATGGCGCCGAGCAGGATCGCCGCCTTGATCAGGTTTTGGTAAAGCAGCGGAATGTCGATGATGGTCATGGCATTGAGCAGGATGCCGATCAGCGCCGCCCCCACCAGCACATTGCGCACCCCGCCCCTGCCGCCCGACAGGCCGATGCCGCCGATCACCGCCACCAGCACGATGTCGTAGAGCAGCGTCGAATTGACGACGCGCGTGTTGATCGAATGCAGGCTGGCCGCAGTCAACAGGCCGGCGATCAGTGCCACGAACGCGGAGAGCACATAGCGCAGCACCAGCATCGGCCGCACCGGAATGCCGATGTTGCGGGCCGCTGCCGGATTGTCGCCGGCGAAATAGATGTAGCGGCCCCATTTGGTGTAGCGCAGGAACAGGAAGAACAGGAAAGCGAGCCCCGCGAAGACGAACACCTCGATCGGGATATCGAGGAAGCGCAGCCCGCCGAGCAGCTCTACCCAATGGCCCTGCGGCACCGGCACCGCATCCTGCGTGATCAATTGCGAGCGCACATAGCCGAAGACGAAGGAACCGGTGGCCAGCGTCACGAAGATCGCCGGCACATCCGCATAGGCAACGAGAAAACCATTGAGCAGGCCGATGGCGAGCACGCCTGATAGTACATAGGCGAAGGCCAGCCCGTCAGGGGTTCCGGTGTTGAGCAGTTGCAGGTACCAGGCGACCGACATCGCCATGATCGCCACCGCCGACAGATCGATGCCGCGACCGATGATGACGACGGCCATGCCGAGCGCCAATATACCCAGCACCGACACCGAGCGGACAATGGCGACGAGGTTGTTGGGATCGATGAAGCCCGGCAGGCCTATGGCAGCGGCAACGAACAGGACCACCGCAATGGCAAAGACAATGCCTTCCTGATTCAGGCTCCTGAGATTTAGCCAGCCAATCGCGTTCATGTCTGCATTCGCCCCGATGGCAGCGCTGCCATACCGAAAGCAGAGCTAATCGCCTCGGCGCCGGTTCGTCAAATGAATCCGCGTTCAGAACGGCGCTTCTTGCCGAGATTCGTCGAGTGGACGCATCGATTGCCGAAGCTGGCGCAATGCGCGGAAACTGCTGCATTTTTGGCAATCGATTGCGCCATCACCGCACTTCGCGAAAGCATTGCATCAAGGCGAAAGGAGGAGGCGGAATTTATCTCCGCCAAGGCCGAAAAATTCGATTTCAGTTCCCCGGCGTATGGCCGGAAACCTCGGCACCAGCGGCGGGCGGCAGCACCAGAAAACGCAGCGCCGCCACCAGCCCGATGGCACCGATCACCAGGAAGGCGATTCGAAAATCGACGAGGTCGAGCGCCGGCTGCGCCCTGGCGATCTGCGACAGGTTGAGGATCGCCGCCGCCACCGCGACGCCAAACAGCATCGCCACCTGCTGCAGCATCGAGGACAGCGTCGCCGCAGAACTGCGCTGTGCCGCATCGATATCGGCGAAGGCCAGCGTGTTGAGCGCCGTGAACTGCATTGAACGCGACAGGCCGGCGATCAACATCAGCGCCACCACCAGCGCTTGCGGCGTCTGCGGCGAGATCGCCCCGCAAGCCATGATCGAGGCCGAGGCGATGATGCCGTTGACGACCATCACCGTGCGGAAACCGAAGCGCCGCAGCGTCGGCGTGGTCACCGTCTTCATGCCGAGATTGCCGAGGAAATAAGCCAGGATCATCAGGCCAGCATCGACGGGCGAGAGGCCGAAGCCAACCTGGAACAAAAGCGGCAGCAGGAACGGCGTGGCGTTGATCGCCACCCGGAAGATGGTGCCGGCAGCGAGCGTCGAGATGGCGAAGGTCAGCGCCTTGAACGAGGAGAGATCGAGCAGCGGATGCGGCACGCGCCTGAGATGCCGCACCGCCAGCCAGGAGACGATGATACCGGCAACGATCAACAGCACGGTCGGCAACGCACCGTCCTCCGGATGCGCGATACGCTCGAGCCCGTAGAGCAGCAGGGCCAACCCCGCCGATGTCAGGAAGAAACCCGGCCGGTCCAGCGGTTTGGGATCGGCCTCACGATCGCCCGGGATGAAGCGCGCGACAAGCGCCAGCCCGATCAGCCCAAGCGGGATGTTGATGAAGAAATTCCAGTGCCAGGACAGATAGGTAGTGATGAAGCCGCCAAGCACCGGCCCGATCACGGGCGCGAACAACGCCGGCCAGGTGATCAGCGCGGTGGCGTTGAGCAACTCGGATTTCGACGCGTTGCGCAAAACCAGAATGCGGCCGACCGGCGTCATCAGCGCACTGCCCAGCCCCTGCACGGCGCGCGCCACGACGAATTCGGTCAAATTCTCAGAGAAGCCGCAGGCGAGCGAGGCCAGCGTGAACAGCGCGATCGCCAGCAGGAAGATGTTGCGCGCGCCAAAATGGTCGGCTAGCCAACCAGACAGCGGCACGAACACCGCCATGGTCAGCATGTAGACGGTGATGCCGATGCTCATCGCCACCGCAGGCACGCCGAAGGAGGCGCCCATCTGCGGCAGCGAGGTCGAGATGATCGTCGAATCCAGCAGCTGCATGAAGAAGGCGATGGCAACGATCAGCGCCACGCGCCGCGCATTGGTGGCCGTTTCGGCTAAGGCTTCAGTCTCGGGAATGGCAGTCATGACGGGTTCGGTTTGAACAGCATTTGGCCGGTTGCGTCCAGACACAGCGCAACAAACTTTCGTGTCGCGTCGTGGCCTGCTATGGGATGGACGGGGCGACCGAGGAAAGTGCGCGCGTAAAATGAAGCCCATCTATATCGACTATCTCAATGCCCTCGACATCGAAGCGCTCGATATGACCGATGGCGAAATCATTGCCGCTGTCGAGGCGGGCCTTGTCGCCCAGGGCAAGGGCCAGACGGTGATCGAGCCGCGTGTCCATCTCGAGCCGGATCCATCCTTCCACGGCCATTTCAACGTCTTACGCGGCTACGTCGCGCCATTAGACACCGCGGGCGTGAAAATCGTCGGCGACTATGTCGACAATTATCTGCACGGCCTGCCCTCCGAATTCGGTATCCTCAATTTGTTTGACCCGCGCACCGGCACGCCGCGCGCCATTCTCGACGCCACCGTCATCACCGACATGCGCACCGGGGCGGTCACCGCTATCGGCGCCAAACATCTGGCGCGCAAGAATTCCAAGGTGCTGGCCCATATCGGCGCGCGCGGCACCGCCTACTGGAATGTGCGCCTGCTCGACCATCTCTTCGATTTCGACGAGATCCGCGTCCATTCGCGCCGCGCGGAAAGCCGCGACGGTTTTGCCGCGAAACTGACGGCCGACCTCGGCAAGAAAGTCACGGCGGTCGCCGATTGGGAGAGCTGCGTCAAGGGCGCCGACATCGTCGTCGAGGCATCTCGTCTGCCGGAGCCGCAACCATTGTTGAAGACCGAATGGATCAAGCCCGGTGCGCTGGTCGTGCCCTATGGCACGATGAGCGCGGTGGAGCTGTCGCTGACCGACATCATGCGGAAGATGGTCGTCGACGATTGGGGCCAGTGCAAGGGCGGCAAGTTCGGCTCGCTGCGCGCCCATGTCGAAACCGGAAGGCTCAGCGAGAAAACGCTGCATGCCGAGCTCGGCCAGATCGCCGCCGGTCTCAAATCCGGGCGTGAAAGCGACGACGAAACCATCCTGTTCTGGCATCGCGGCCTGTCGCTCTCCGATATCGCGCTTGGCAAGGCCATGTTGGCCAAGGCGCAGGCGCAAGGCATCGGCCAGAGGCTGCGTTTCGCATGAGCGCGCTCGTCCTCACCGGAGCCGGTGTCAGTGCCGGCGATGTCGCCAGCGTCGCTCGCGAAGCACGCAAAGTGGAAATCGGACCCGATGTCGTCGGCAAGCTGGAAAAGGCGCGAAAAGTGCTCGACCAGGCCGCCGCCTCCGGCCAGCAGATTTATGGCCTGAACACCGGGCTTGGCGCCAACCTCGGCGCTTCGGTAGAGGGCGACGCCAGCGCTTTCCAGCGCCAGTTGCTGGAGGGGCGCAGCGGCGCGGTTGGCGAAGCGCTCCCGGTCGAAATCGTCCGCGCCACCATGGTCGCTCGCGCATCGATGCTGTCGGCCGGCGGCTCCGGCCTGTCGCCCGCCGTGTTTGTCGCTCTGGTCGACGCGCTCAATGCTGGCGTCCATCCGGTCATGCCGTCGCTCGGCTCGATCGGTGCCGGCGATTTGGTGCTGATGACCGCGCTTGCCCGTGTGCTGATCGGCGAAGGCGAAGCCGATTATCAGGGAAGGCGCATGCCGGCGGCCAAGGCGCTGATGATGGCGCGCCTTGCGCCCATCAGCCTGGCGCCGAAAGACGGGCTGTCGCTGATCAACGCCTCGGCGGTCTCTTCCGGCAGCGGCGCGCTGGCAATCGTGGACGCGCTGTCGGCTCTGGCCCAACAGCAGCAGGCCGGCGCGCTGACCATGGAAGGCTTTGGTGCCAACCGCACCATCCTCGATCCGCGCCTGCATATGGCGCGCCCGGCAGCCGGACAAGCTGAAGCCGCCAAGGCCCTGCACGATCTCTTGGCCCGTGACGAGCCGCCGGCGCCGACCACCATTCAGGACCCGCTGTCTATCCGCTGCATGCCGTCGATCCATGGCGCGCTGATCGAGGCGATAGGCCAGGCTAAACGTGCCGTGGAGATCGAGCTCAACGCCGCCGCCGACAACCCGCTGGTACTGGGCGACGACGAACTGGTGCTGTCGACCGGCAATTTCCACACGGCGTCGCTCTCGCTCGCCTTCGAGACACTTGGTCTTGCGGTCGCCCAGGCAGCGGCCGCAAGCGTCGCCCGCTTCATCCAGCTCACCGGCTCGGGCCGCAACGGTCTGCCGAAATATCTGTCGCCCATCGGCGGCGCGTCGGCCGGTTTCGTGCCGCTGCAGAAGACGGCGACATCGATCCTGGCCGCCATCCGCCACAAGGCCAATCCGGTCATGCTCGACTTCTTGCCTGTTTCGGAAGGTGTCGAGGATCACGCCACCCAGTCCCCCCTCGCCGTTTCGAAATGCGCCGGGATGATCGCGCTGTGGCGGCGGCTGATCGCCTTCGAGCTGATGGCGGCGGCCCAGGCCGTTGACCTGCGCGAAGGGCTGACGCTGGCGCCGCGCACATCAACGGTTCACGCAGCGATCCGTGCGCTTGTGCCGGCGCTGAAGGAGGACCGGCCGCTCGGCATCGACGCCGAAGCGCTCCATGCCGCGCTTGCCGGCGGCAATTGGCAGCCGGGTTTACTTCCGGCCGACCTTGTCCAGGAACAGGCTTAGCTCGGCCGGGTCCATGTGCACGACGTGCCTGTCCTCGGGATAGGCGCCGCTGTTGACGTCGGCGACATATTCGGAGAAGGCCGCCACGCGCTCCGCCTGCAGCCGGTCATACTCGGCGGCGAAATTGCGATAGACCTTGGAGTGGCGGGGCATGTGGCCACGGTTCTGGCCGAGGATGTCGTCGGCGAACAAATATTGCGCGTCGCAGCCCGTGCCCGCCCCCATCGACAGCATGATCAGCGAGGTCCGCTCCGAGATCGCCTTGGCCACCTCGACCGGCACCACTTCGATCTCGGCGCCGACAGCGCCCGCGGCCTCCAGTTGCTTCACCGCCTCGAAGATCTGCATGGCGGTGTCGGCGGTCTTGCCGACCGCCTTGAAGCCGCCGGTCCAGGTGGCGCGGGACGGAATGAGGCCGACATGGCCGATGACGGGGATCGCGTCGTCGGCCATCCGCTTGATCGTGGCGTAGCCGGCGCTGCAATAGACCGCGTCGGCGCTTGCCTTGTAGAGCCGGAAGGCCCAGCGGATGAAATCGTCCGCGGTGCCGACCTCGAAGAAGTTTTCGCCAGGCATTGTGAAAAGGCTTGGTGCCGCGTCGCGGTATTGCGGGTTGAGCACCAGCTCGGGCGGCACCGAGACGATATCGACCCCTGCCCGTTCGGCCGCCTCCGCCTCGTCCAGGTTGAGCACACGCAGCATGGTCAGCTGCCGCTTACCCTTCATCGCACGCAAATCGGCGACGGTCGGTCTCTTTCGGCGCATCGGATATCCTTGTTTGGTAGCAGGCATTCAGTTGATTTCATCACCTTACCGGCCGAGAGGCTAACCGGATAGCTGAGAGGACGGCTACTCGGCGGCCCTCGACATATCGACCTCATGCAACTCGCCGCGATAGGGCCTGGCCGTCGGCGGTAGCTCACGCTTGAGGTAATAGTCCTCGTATTTCAGCTGCCTGAGCAGGACCGGCCAGACCTCGCGATAGGCATGCCACATTGACGGGTTCGGCTCGGGCAGATCGTGCTTGATCAGCGCGTGCAGCCTGGGCAACGCGTGATACGGCACCATCGGGAACATGTGGTGCTCCACATGATAGTTCATGTTCCAGTAGATGAACCGGCTGATCGGGTTCATGTAGACGGTGCGGGTGTTGAGCCGGTGGTCGATGACATTGTCGGCGAGGCCGATATGCTGCAGCAGGCCGGTCGTCACCATGTGCCAGGTGCCGTAGAGGCGCGGCAGGCCGATCAGCACCAGCGGCACCCATGAGCCCAGCACGATCGCAAGAGCGATCGTCGCGACATAGATGGCAACGTGCCAGCGGGCGGCGACCACCGCCTTGTGCTGCTCCATCTCGGGGATATAGCTCTTCTCGTCGTCCGACAGCGTGCCGAAGGCCTGGCGCACCAGCGTCGGCAGGGAATAGCGGAAGTCGAGAATGCCGGTGAAGGCCAGTCCCGCCTTCAACAGGTCCGGCGGCCGCATGACGGCGATCTCGGCGTCGCGGCCGACGATGATGGTGTCGGTGTGATGACGGGCATGGCTCCAGCGCCATTGCACGGGATTGCGCATCAGCATGAAGGAGGCGATGTGGTAGACGACATCATTCATCCAGCGCGTGCGGAAGGCCGTGCCGTGGCCGCATTCATGCCAGCGCGAGTCGCTCGACGAGCCATAGAGCACGCCATAGACGAACAGGAACGGCACCACCCACCACGAACCCCAGAACCAGACGATGCCGGCGGCCGAGCCCACGATGACAGCGAGCCAGATGATGGTGTCGCGGATCGCCGGGCCGTCGGAGCGTTGCATCAATTCCTTCATCGCCTTGCGCGGCACGTCGGTGTGGTACCACTCGGCCGACGCCAGGCCGGTCTCGATCGCGGCCCGCGTGCTTTCGCCGACCAGGCTGTAGTCGCGCTTGTTGCCCATCACACCGACCTCCGGTTTCCGGCCCGCCAGCCGGAGCATTCCTGTCGCATCATGCCCCCAATCCCGGAAAATTCCCCGACGGCCTAGGATAATCCTGCTGCGGCTGCCTGACGATCGAAGCGATCCTTTCTTCCGCCACTGCAATCTCACCGGCGCCATCGAGGATGCGAAACACCGCATCGTAGGCCCGGCTTTCGCCATGCTCCAGCCAGATCATCTCGCCGCGTTCGCGCGCGGCGAGATCGCCGAGCACATGATGGGTCGAAGGCTCGATGCCCAGCGCATACTGCCCGGCCTGGAAATTCTGCCATTGATAGGCGCAAGGCAGTTGGTCCTTGCGCGTCACCACTTCGAAGCCGAGGCCGAGCCGGTCGTTGACGACCGCCACCGGCACTTGCCCCTTTGCGTCGGCACCCATCTCATGCTGCCAGACCTGCTCGCTGAACCCCATCTGCGGCGCTAGCGCCGTGCGGTAGCCGACCTTCTGCGCCTCATAGCGCTCGCCGGCATGGCCTGCCCACACCACGTCGCGGATCGGCGCCAGATAGCGCGAGCCCTGGTCGAGCAAGGGATGGCTGACATTGATGTGGTAGAAATACATATGCGGCGTGCGGTTGAAGCCGTGATTGATGACACGGTCGGACAGCCGGATCTGGTTGCCGCCGACATCGGCCTCGATGCGACGGATGAGATGCAGATCCTCTCCAAACACCGCCGACTGCTGGACGATGCCTTCCGCCCACAGCACGCAGCGGTCGCCATCCCAGCTCTCGCCATAGCCGGTCAGCCGCGCGGGGATCGTGCCGACACGGCCGTGCAGCGAATGGATCACGGTCTTCTTGCCGGGATAATTGTAGCTCTCGGCCGGCACTTCTTCCCGGCCCAATATGTGGTCGAGGCCGCAAGTGACCAGCAGGCCGGAAAAGGAGCGCGCCCAGGCGAGCCCGCTCTCCCCCTCATAGTCGTGCAGGCCCGGATGGCGAAAGCCGCTCGGCGAATGCCAACCGATCGCCTGGCCCTTGAAGTCGCAATCGGCGATGTCGAGCGCGCGGTCGACCAGCGCGGTGAAACGCAGGCCGGAGCCGGTGCGAAACTCCAGCATGCGGATGCCGCGCTCGACGCCATCGCCAAGCGTCATCAGCCGCACGCCGGCGAATTGCGACAGCATGCCGGACCGCTCGGCCACTTGCCTCCGCGACAGCGTCTTGCCGTAAAGCTCTACCATGCGACGACGGCGTCCTTCATTTTGCTGTCGTTCCTCGCTGCGCCGCGTGCGTCTCAAAGCCCGTTGGCGCGGAACTTCCCGTCGAGAAATGTCTTGGCGCGCGGCACGTCGTCTTCCGACAGATGCTCGATGATGACCGGGATGTTCGGATGCTTTTCCGCCAACCGCTTGAGGTAGAGATCGTAGTTCAGCGAGCCGAGACCCGGCGCTGGCAGTTCGATCTCGCCAACGCCGCGGAAAGTATGGCTTTCCATCGCATCGGCGTCACCGATATCGGCATGCTTCTCCGACTTGTCGTCGCCCGAACGCTTGACGTCCTTGGCGTGGGCTATCCTGATCTTGTCGGTCAGCGTGTCGAACACTTGGTTCAGGATCTGGTCCATGCGGTCGATGTTGTGGGTCTCGAAATAGTTGGTCGGATCCATCAACAGGCCAAGGCCGGGATGGTCGACCTGCGCGAACATCCTCACCGTCTCCTCGACCGAGCCGACGACATTGTTGACATAGGTTTCGAGCAGGAAGACCGCGCCATGGTCATAGGCAGTCTGGGCAAGGTCGGCGATCACCTTGCGGCATTCCTCGAACCCTTCCTCGGTCTTGTTCTTGGGGTGATGCACCCAGTCGGATTCGGTGTTGTAGGTGCCGGTTTCCGAGATCACGTAAGGCGAGCCGAAATGGCGGGCGTTGCGGATGATCTCCTTGAGGTAGCCGACGCGCTTGTCGCGCTCCGCTTTGTCGGGATGGATGATGTTCGTGTAGCCCGACACGCAGCAGACCGGCAGATTGTGGTCGCGGAAGACATCGCGCACCTTCTTCGCCTTGTCCTTGGTGATCTGCCCGGCTGACAGATCGACATCCCGGAAATGCAGGTCGAGCTGCACCGTGTTGAAACCGAGCCCGCGGATCTTCTTCGCCGTCTCTTCGAGGCCGTACGGGAAATAGCCCGTGAAAATACCTGCCTGCATCATGGTGTGAATTCCTCCCTGTAAGCGATTCAGTTGTCTGGTGTTTCAGTTGCGGTGATCAGATAGCGATTTCGGAAAGCCTGACGGTGCGGCCCTCGTTGATCGAGCGGTAGCCCGCCTCGACCAGCGCCATGGTCTTGACGTTGTCGGCGACGGAAAGCGCCGGCGGCGTGCCTGTCTTCACCGCGTGCTGCAGCTGCTCCATCACGCCGATGAAGGCATGCGGGAACCACATCGTGTCCCAGCTTGGGCTGACCCATTCGCCGCCGGTCGTCTCGGCCGACGCATAGGTCAGCGTCGAGGCAGCCCCCGTCGGCCAGCCGATCGTACCCTTGGCAACGCCCCTGGTGCCGTCGACACGCCAGTTGATGTGCTGGTCGTCCTTGTAGCCATCCTGGCGCGGACCGGACCAGACATCCTCCAGCGACACGGCAAGCACACCGGACGGGAAGCGCAGTGTCGACACGGTGATGCCGTCCAGATGGTCGAATGTCGTGCGCGGATCCTTGCGCGTCAGCGTCGTGATCTCATCGGGGTCGCCAAACAGGAAACGCAGCACGTCGAGATGGTGCACGCTCATATTGGCGAGCGTCAGCCGGTCGTAATCCTCGAGAAAAGTCTGCCAGTGCGGGATGGCGTGCATGTCGATCTGCGCGAAGACGATGTCGCCCAGCGCGCCGCTGTCCATGATCTGCTTCAGGACGCGCATCGACTGGTCGTAGCGCATGTTCTGGTTGACCGAGAGGATCTTGCCGGCCTTCGCCGCTTCGTCGCGCAACTTGACGGCTTCCTCGACCGACAGCGCCAAGGGTTTCTGCGCCAGAACAGCCTTGATATGCTTCTGCTTCAGCGCATGGCGGATCAGGGCCGGCTGCAGGTCGGGCGGAAAGGCCAAATCGATGATCTCGACGGCTTCGTCCTCGATTAGCTGTTCGGGCGTGTCGTGCACGGTCGGGATGCCCCAGCGTGTCGCGACCTTCTGCGCATTCGCAGGCGTGCGCGAGGCGATCGCCACGACCGGAAAGCCCGCTTCGTGATAGGCGGCGAGATGGCACTCGGCCATGATCATGCCGGCGCCGACGCAGCCGATCCTGTATTCTTTCGTGCGGACTTTAACGTCCGGCTCGAAGCCTTTGGCTGTCATGCTTTCCTCCCGAAACTCTGTCCTCGCGGCCGCAATCATCTCACCAACGCGCCTCCGCTTTGCCCGAAATAATGCACGCGGGCCGGCTCGCAGGATATCGCCACCATCGCATCCGGCCTGATATCGGGCTGACCGCGCAACAGCGCCTTCAGCCGCGCCTGCCCAGCGGCGAGTGTCACGACGGTGTAGCCACCAAGCGGCTCGACCTCGAACACCCGCGCCGGGCGACCCTGGCCCCCATCCGCCCACGGCCTGACCTTGATATCCTCCGGCCTCAGCCCGATCTCGACGGCATCAGCGGGGGCAGTCTTGTCGGCAATCCGGATCGTGCCTTCGGCCGCCTCGACGCCGCCCTCGCCCCGGGCCGATTTCAGGATGTTCATGACAGGCGAACCGAGCAGCCGTGCCACATAGGTGCTGGCAGGACGATCATAGATCTCCGCCGGCGCGCCGATCTGCCGGATGCTGCCATTCTCCAGTATGGCGATGCGGTCGGCGATCGACATCGCCTCTTCCTGATCGTGGGTGACATAGATCAGCGTCTTGCCGAGCTGGCGCTGGATGCGCTTCAGCTCGACCCGCGTCTCCTCGCGCAGCCGTGCATCGAGTGCTGAGATCGGATCATCCATCAGATAGGCATTGGGGTCGCGCACCAGCGCGCGCGCGATTGCCACGCGCTGCCGCTCGCCGCCCGAAAGCTGCGCCGGTGGTTTGTGCAGGATATGGCCGATATGCAGCTTGGCCGCGACATCGGCGACTCGCTTTTTAATCTGGAGTTCCGCGACCCGGCGTTCGACTAGAGGAAAGCGCACATTGTCGAGCGCGCTCATATGCGGGAACAGCGCCAGGTTCTGGAACACCATCGCCACATTGCGCTCGGCCGGCGACACCGCGTTGACCGGTTTGCCGCCGATCAGGATGTCTCCGGTATCAGGCTTCTCCAGCCCGAGCACCAGGCGCAGGATTGTCGATTTGCCCGACAGCGGCGGCCCGAAGAAGCAGAAGAACTCGTTGTCATTGACCGTGAACGAGGCGTCGTCGACGGCGTGTGTGTTGCCGTAGCGCTTGGTCACATTGCGAAAGACGATGTCAGCCATCTCAACTTGCCTTCATCGCAACACCAGTGGCGGCATCGAAGACACGTACCGACAACGCGTCGGGGGCGACAACTGCGGTTTGCCCGATCGACAACCCGACATCATTGTCGAAGACCGCCTTCACTGCGCCTTCGCCCTGGCCGAGATGGACAATGGTACGCGCGCCGATGCGCTCGACGAAGGTGACAGACATGGCAAGGCCGCGCCCATCTTGCGCCAGCGCCACCTGCTCCGGCCGGAAACCGTAAAGCACTTCGCCGCGTGCGCCGCGCACGGTCGCCGCCAGATCGTCCGGCAGTGGCGGCGTGATGCCCAGCGGCCCGAGATCAACGACCAGCCCGCGGTCACTCTCCGCCGGCCGGCCCTTCAGCAGGTTCATGCCCGGCGCGCCGATGAAGCGGGCGACGAAGACGTTGACCGGATTGTTGTAGACTTCGAGTGGCGTTCCGACCTGCTGCAGCACGCCATGGTCCATGACGGCGATGCGGTCGGCCATGGTCATGGCTTCGAGCTGATCATGGGTGACATAGACCATCGTCTGCTTGAACTGTCGCTGCAGCTGTTTCAGCTCGGTGCGCATCACCGCCCGGAAGGCGGCATCGACATTGGACAGCGGCTCATCGAGCAGGAAGATCGCCGGCTCCATGATCGCCGACCGGCCGATCGCCACGCGCTGCAAGATGTTGACCGAGAGCCGGTCAGCCTTGCGGTCGAGCAGCGGCGTCAGTTGCAGCAATTCGGCGATGGCGCCGACGCGGCGGTCGATTTCGGCTTTCGCAGCACCGCGCATCTTCGGTCCGTAAGCCAGGTTCTGGCGCACCGTCATATGGGTGAAGATGGCGTAGTTCTGGAAGACGAAGCCGACGCCGCGCCGGCCCATCGGCACGCCGGCCATGTCGCGCTCGCCAAACAGGATCTTGCCGCTCGTCGGCTCCTCCATGCCGGCGATCATGTTCATCGTCGTCGACTTGCCGCAACCGGAAGGCCCAAGCAGCGCCATGAACTCGCCATCCGCTATGTCGAGATCCATGGTCTTCAGCGCGGTGAAGTCGCCGAATGTCTTGGTGAGGTTGCGCAGTTGGATCGTACTCATGCCGCCACCTGCCTTGCCCGTGCCATGCGCTTCATGGCGAACACGGCAACGATGGAGAGCACGATCAGGATGGCGAGCGCAATCGCCGCGACATAACCCCAGATCAGGTCCTGAGTGGTGACTTTGTAGATGTAGACCGAGATCGTTTCCGTAGCGACGCCGGGGCCGCCGCCGGTCATGATGTAGAGCGTGTCGAAGATCTTGAAGTTCTCGATCACGCGGATCGCCAGCGCGATGATGATGATGGTCTTCATCTTCGGCAGCACGATGGTGGTAAAGCGTTGCCAGGGATTGGCGCCAAGCAAGGTCGCTGCCTTGACCTGGTCCTCCGGCACGCCGACCAGGCCGGCGAGCAGGATGAGGAACATCAGCGGCGTCCACTGCCAGATGTCGGCGATCATCACCGCGATCAGCGCCAGCGTCGGATCCGACAGCCAGGCGATGGTGACGCGTGTACCCGTGATGGCCGACAGGATGTCGTTCACCGGGCCGCCGGATTGAAACAGCATGAAGAACATATAGCCGGCCACCGCCGGCACCACCATCATCGGCATCAGCAGGATCGAATAGAAGATGCGCTTGCCGGGAAAATCATCGGCGAACAGCGTCGCCAGTGCGAGGCCGAGCAGGAACTCCGCCGGCACGCAGACGACCATGACGATGGCCGTGCGCTTCAGCGCGCTCCAGAAGCGCGCGTCGGCGGCAAGATCGGTGTAGTTGGCAAAGCTGTTCCACATCTCCCAGGCATTCCACCAACCGAGGCCCGAGAGCGGCGACCAGTCGGTGACGCTGATGTAGAGCTGCATCAGCAGTGGAAAGACCGAGATGAACAGCACCAGGATCTGCGCCGGCAGCGTCAACCGGAAGCCCAGCCGGGCGCCCTCGTCGCGCAGGGCCGGCTTTGTCCGCGCGTCCATCTCGCCCTCCGAAATCGTCGTCATCACCGCGCTCATTGCTTGAGCGCCCCGAATGTCAACCCACGCACCAGATGGCGCTGGATGGCGATGCCCATGATGACGGGCGGCACGGCGGCGATCAGGCCAAGAGCCGCCTTGGCGCCATAGAGCTGGCCTGTCATCGAGGACGACAGCGACGCCATGTAGACGGGGATGGTCACCCATTCGCGCGTCGTCAAAAGCAGCGCGATCAGATAGTCTGACCAGTTGAGGATGAAGACGAAGAGGGCCGCACTGGCGAGCGGCGCGCGCATCATCGGCAGTGTGATGCGGGTGAAGACGCGCAGCCGCGAACAGCCTTCGACCAAGGCGGCTTCCTCGATCTCCCGCGGCATGTCTTCGAAAAAGGTCTTCATCAGCCAGAAGGCGAAGGGCAAGGTGACGATGCCGTAGATCAGCGCCAGACCCCACCAGCTGTCGGTGAAGTTCAGGAAGGCCCACATGATCATGACCGGGATCATCACCGCCATCGGCGGAAACAGCCTGAGCTGGATCAGCGCCAACGGCAGGTTCTGTCCGGAGCCGAAACGCGACAGCCCATAGGCCGCCGCCGTGCCCGCCGACATGGCGATCGCCGTCCCGAACACCGCCGACAGCAGCGACGACAGGATCGGCTTCAGCGCGGTGCGGTCGAGCGCCACGATCAGGCTGTTGGTGGACTCGCCGAAGACGAAGCGGAAATTGCTCAGCGTCGGGTTCTTCGGCCACCATGTCAGGTCGGCACCCGTCGCCGACCATTCGGCGATCGGCTTGAAGGCCATCGACACCATCCACAGGATCGGCACCAGCGTCACCGCCATCGCCGCGAGGATCGCGGCGTAGCGGAATATCTCGAAAGGAACGGAACGCTTCATCTGGCTGCTTTTGCTGGTGGCGTTGAGTGCGGAGGGGAAGAGCTTTCGCCCCTCCCCTCCGGCTCTGATCCAGGGAGACGGATCAGCTGATCGGATCGAGAACGGTCGGCCATGCCTCCTTGTTGGTCCTGATGGCTTCGAGCAGTTTGTCCTCGCCGATGCGCCGGGCGATCTTCTTCCACTCGGTCTCGGTGTCGGCCATCGCCTGCTCCGATGTCTTGGCCTTGGTCAGCGAGGCCATGAGGTTTTCATCGAGCGCATTGTGGAAGGCGGTGGCGCCGGGATAGTTGATGGTCGGCACCGTGCGCGCCACCGTCTCGCGCACCACGTCCATGTGGTAGGCGTGATAGGTCTGGCGCACCAGAGGATCGGAGAAGTCCGACAGCCGGAACGGATCGAGATAGCCGCCGGGGTTGGCGCTCATCCAGGCGTAAATGCGGGCCGAGCCCAGCCATTGCAGCAGGAGGTAGGCGACTTCCTGGTTTTTCGACTGCGACGAGACCATGCCGGTCAGCGAGAACCACAGCACCGAGCGGCTGATCAGCTTGCCGTCGATCTCGCGGCCGGGCGGCAGCATCGAACCGATCTTGCCGGTGACGGCCGAATCCTTGTTGCCGGCATTGTCGAGGAATTTCGGCAGGTTGGAGAAGGCGCAGGTCATCGCCGCACCGCCCTTGGCGAAATTGCCGTACTGTTCCGGCCAGCCCCAGGAGATCGCATCCGGGGAGTGGTGCGCGAGCGAAGCGACATATTCGTTGGTGGCGGCGATACCGTGCTCGGAATTGATCAGCGGCTTGCCGTCATCGCCGAACAGGAACTGGTTGGGCGAAGCCATCGAGACATAGCGCTGGTACCAATTGGTGTAGCCCCAGCCCTGGTTGCGCAGGTCGGTCGAGCCGAACAGGCCCTTGTCCGGGCGCTGGAAGAAGGCGGCGATATCGCCGTGCTGCTTCCAGGTCTTCGGCGGTGCCAGGTCGTAGCCGTACTTGTCCTTGAAAGCCTTCTGCTCGGCTGCGTCGCCGAACAGGTCGGTGCGGTAGACCCAGGTCTGGAAGTCGCCGTCCAGCGACACGCCGTAGTTCGAGCCGCGATATTTGTTGAGCAGCGACACACCCTTGGCGCCGTCGACATAGCCGGTCTTGGGATCGTCCCATTCCGGCTTGTACTGGGCGACGAAGTCGTCGAGCTTGGCGATGCCGCCGGTCTCGGCGAGGTCGCCGAGGCGGTTCCATTCGGTCGAATAGATGTCATAGGCCCCACCCTTGGTGGAGATGTCCTGCATAGTCTTGGTGAATTCCTGGCCGTTCGGCAGGCCGACGATTTCGATCGGAATACCGGTCTCTTTTTCCCAGAGATCCTTGATCGACGGCGCGCCGGCCGGGAAAGGCTGCGTCAGCTGCCCGATCGAGCCGTCCGACAGGCCGAGCACGATCTTCGCCGGCGCCTTGCCGGCACCCTTCAGCGCCTTGGCCGCCTCGATGGCGCGGCCTTCCGGCGTGTCGTCACCATACTGGTAGCGCTCGGCGCCCTCGAAGCCGGTCGGGCCACCGATCATGCCCGGCGCAAGTGCGTCGGCAGCGAAGGCACGGCCGGGACGAATGAATTGCGGTGCGATACCCGTGGCGGCTACGAACACCGCCGCCTTTCCTCCGGACGCCAGCAACCGGCGTCGCGATATGCGGATCAGATCAGACATTGGAGTTCCTCCCTCAGGGCTCACGTTTCCCCCACGAGCCCATGAGGGATATTGACGGCAGGATTGGAAGGCTGTCAACATCATAAATAATCAAAACACATCACAACATTGCAATGAGGCGAGGAAATGCGTCATACCGGGGTCCATATATCGCTCCAGATGCCTCGATTTGATGGGAAATGTATCCTCCCGCCCCGGAATAGCCGTGCCGGGCAACCTGATTTAGCCCAACGGCTTGCGCTTCGGCCAAGGCCGGATACATCATTTCCCATCAGAATCGCCGATGGCGAGGAGTCGTGGCCATCAGGCCGGCCGCCGGCATTGCGTGATCCTGATGCGTTGAGGAGATGAAAGACGGTGCGTTCCACCCTGACTGACATAGCCCGGGAGGCCGGCGTTTCCGCCGCCACCGTCGACCGCGTGCTCAACAACCGCGCCGGTGTGCGGGCGCGCACTCGCGAAATCGTGCTCGAAATGGCGCAGCGCCTCGGCTACATCGCCGAAGGCCCGAACGGGGCGCCGCCGCGCGCCTTGCCCGGCGAGGTCATCCGGCTCGACTTCGCGCTGCCGGCCGGCACCAATTCCTTCATCAAGATGCTGCACCGGCACATTGAGGCGCAGGCCCTGGCCCGCCCCGATCTCGATGTCCACATCGCCACCATAGAAGGCTTCAATCCCGACCGGCTCGCGCGCCTGCTGCAGGAATTACGCGGGCAGACGCAAGGCGTCGGCGTCATCGCGCTCGACCATCCAACGGTGCGCGAGGCGATCCGCTCGCTGTCGGCCAACGACATCAAGGTGGTGACCATCGCCTCCGACATCCTGCATGTGCCGAGGGTCGCCTATATCGGCATCGACAACCGCGCCGCCGGGAGGTTGGCCGGCTATCTGCTCAACCGTTTCATGGGGTCGGAACGCCCCGGCAAGGTGGCGCTGTTCGCCGGCTCGCTCTCCTATCGCGGCCATGAGGAACGCGAGATGGGGTTCCGGCACATATTGACCGAGGAATCGCCCAATCTCGAGATCGTCGAAATGCGCGAAATGCTCGACGACCGCGAAAAAGCCTATTCAGAGGCGTCAGCGCTTCTGGACAGGCACCCCGACCTTGCCGCGATCTACAATGTCGGCGCCGGCAACACCGGCATCGCCCGCGCGCTCAAGGAGCGCGGCCGCGCGCAATCCATGGTCTTCCTCGGCCATGAAGTGACGGATGGCACCAAGGACCTGCTGCTCGACGGTACGCTCGATGCGGTCATCGACCAGAACCCACGTGTCGAGGCGCGTGAGGCGCTCAACACCTTGACCCATGCGGTCCGGGGCCTGCCCTATGAATTGCACCAGCCGAGACTGCAGGTGATCTTCAAGGAGAACATTCCGGAGATCTGAGCGGCTAGCTTTCGGTTCTAACCCCTGATGATCGCGCGGCCGTCCGCGCCGGTGCCGATCGCTATCCTGTCGCCGGACACAATGCCCGCAATCTCACACACCACCAGCGGCATGCGTATTTCGTAGAGAAACTCCGCCACGATGGCACCGACCGCCAGGATCGGGTCCGGCCGTTCCATGAGAATGCCGGCTGGTGCTGTACCTCGGCGGATCGCTTCAGCCAGGACAGACGACGAAGACGACGATCCCCGCCCGCTCGGCATGACCAGGATCCTGCCGGCGACATTCTGGCCGAGCCCCGGATGGGAGTGGTCGATGATCTCGCCAGTCTCGGCATCGACACCGCCCCAGAAGCTGAGCGGCTGCGAAAACACCAGCGCCTCGCCATCGGCGTTGCCCGCTAGCTGGAAGATGCCGGATCGCTCCGCCGATTGCATCATGATGCACCCCGCACCACATGCCCGACCGCGGCGGAGCGGATGCAATCCTTCATGTCGGCGAAGGCGACGGTGACGCCGATATTGCCCGGCGCGTAATGCGCCCATTTGCCGGAATTGGTCATCACCACGCCGTCGAGCCGCTCGAGAATCGAGGTGACATAGGTGCAGGTGTCGGCGACCGGGATGAGGCCGAACGCCTCCATGCCTGTGAGCATGCCTTCTTCCTGCAGCCGCGTCAGTGTCGCGCGGCCGGTGTTGACATAGATCGGGATACCCCTGCCAGGGGCCGCCTCGCGCAGCAGCGGCAACAGGCGCATCCATTCCTCATGCGAGAAATGCGGCGTGCCCAGTGACACGGCGGCGAGCAGCGCTCCGTCCGGCACCATTGAAAGCCTGGCCAGCGCGTGATCGACATCGGCGCGGGTGATACGGATCGTCTCTTCCGGCGCGTGGCCATGGAACGCCTCATCGAGCGTGCTGGCTTCCGGTGTGATGCGGATCGCATGGAACAGCGCCACGGCGCCCGTCGTCGCCGCCGCCGCGCCCAAAGCCTTCAACTGGTCCTCGTCACGGGGCCGGGGCAGGCCTGATATGACCGGAATGCGGTCACCGCTGGCTTGCCCGATGATTAGTCCGACGCCGACAAACAGGCTATCGCTCGGCTCAAGGTCCGGAACGTCTAGCTCGAACAGGATGCGACCGCGCCGGTTTTCGCTGAGGTGCAGGCCCCAGGCCGGCGCGCGTCCGGTCATGGCGCAGCACAAATCGATGAAATCGCCATAGCGGTTGGTGCGCGCGCCGATGACCGAATTGGCGAAGACGATGGCGTTGGATTCGCCCCAGGCGATCTGCTGGCCGAATTCAGGCCGGAAGCGTGTCTGGTAGGGCGCGCAGGTGAAGGTCGCCTGGCAGCCAAGCTCCAGATGCGCCTTCATCAGCCGCCGCGCCGGCACCTCTTCCGCCGCCGGCATTTTCACCATGCCGGGATGGATGAGGTCGAACGAGCCGACATTGAGCGTCGTCGGCACTTGCACACGCCCCCCGCCCTCGACCAGCCGTTCGACGAAATCGAGGCCGGCCTTGCCGTGGTAAAGACAGCCGTCGATATGGGCGCCCGATATGTCGAGCAGGCTGCCTGCATCGATGGCGTTGGAGAAGGCGACGAGAATTCTCATGGCAGCGGCGGAGGACGGGCCTTGCTCGCCATCGAGCATGGATTGGTCCTCGGCGGTCAGCTCAAGCGTCATCAGTACTCCAGCCACTTACTCGATCGTATGGCGGGACAGCGCCCCCCTCTGCCCTGCCGGGCATCTCCCCCACAAGGAGGGAGATTGGCAGCTTCGGCCCTGGCGCTCATTCTTGCAACGTAGGAGATTTGCGAAAACATCGACGACGGCCAATCTCCCCACTTGTAGGGGAGATGTCCGGCAGGGCAGAGGGGGTGTGACGGAGCGCCAACCTCCCCGGTTAGTCCCTAACCAGCAGCGATCAATACCGTACTTTCCGGCGACCAGCGCAGCACGACATCCTGCCCTTCGGCCAGCCTGTCGGCGCCGGTGTTCTGCACGATGACCTTCAGCGTCTGGCCGGCACGCTCGACAAAATACGTGCTGTTGTTGCCGGCGAAGATGCGCTTGGACACCTGACCCTTGAGCGTGTTTGCATTGCCGTCCGAAGCTCCACCATCCGTGGCAATCCGGATGCGTTCCGGCCGCACGGCACAGCTCGCCTTGGCGCCCGCGGCAAGCGTCGCCCCCACCCCAGCGGCAATCGCCGTTCCGTCCGGCAGCCGGATGCCATTGCCGGTCGAGTCGCCGCGAAAGATGTTGGCGTCGCCGAGGAAGGTGGCGGCGAACTCGCTTTTCGGCCGGTCGTAGATCTCCTCCGGCGGCCCCTCCTGCACCACCCGCCCGTCGCGAAGAATGCCGATGCGGTCGCTCATCGTCAGCGCTTCTTCCTGGTCGTGGGTGACGAAGATGGTGGTGATGCCGATCTCGCGCTGGATACGCTTGAGCTCGATCTGCATGTCGACGCGCAGCGCCTTGTCGAGCGCGCCGAGCGGTTCGTCGAGCAGCAGCACACGCGGCTTGGTGACGATGGCACGCGCTAAGGCCACGCGCTGTCGCTGGCCGCCAGAGAGCTGGTGCGGCCGGCGGCCGCCAAGCTTGCCCAATTGCACGAGGTCGAGCGCGCGCTGCACCTCCGTCGCGATGACGGGCTTGGCCTCGCCGCGCACCGACAGGCCGAAGGCGACATTGTCGGCGACGCTCATATTGGGAAACAGCGCATAGTTCTGGAACACCATGCCGATGCGCCGCTTCTCGACCGGCACCCGCTCGACGCTCTCACCACCGATGGCGATGCGGCCAGAGTCCGGAAAGTCGAAGCCCGCGATCTGCCTGAGCAGCGTGGTCTTGCCGCTGCCGGATGGCCCGAGCAGCGCATAGAAGCCGCCATCGGCGAAGTCGATGGAGACATCGTCCAGCGCCTTGTGCGCGCCAAAGCTGCGCGAGACGTTCGATACCTGCACACCGGCCATTATTTCTCTCCGCCGAATTTGAAGAAGCGCGCCGTGAGCAGCATCAGCGCCATCGACACGACAATGATGATGGTCGAGACCGCATTGATCTCGGGCGTGAAACCCTTGCGGATCGCTGCGTAGATTTCGACCGGCAGCGTCGTCTGTCCCGGCGTCGCCAGGAAATAGGAGACGACGAACTGGTCGAACGACACCGCAAACGCAAACAGCCCGCCGGCAATCACGCCCGGCATGATCCACGGCAGCGTGACGCGCCTCGTCACCTGCCACTGGTTGGCGCCGAGCGAGCGCGCCGCCTCTTCCAGTTCGGGCGCGAAAGTCTGCAGCCGCGCCGAGACGACGACGATGACATAGGGCAGCGCCAGCGCGACATGGCCGAGCAGAATGGCGAACAGGCCGCGACCGATGCCGACGCCGAAGAAGAAGATCAGCATTGCCGTACCGGTGATCAGCCAGGGAATGGCGATCGGCGGGAAGAGCAGCGCGTGCAACACCTTCTTGCCGCGAAATTCATAGCGGAAAAGCGCCAGCGACGCCGCCGAGCCGAGCACCACGCAGATGATGGTGGTGATGATTGCGATCTCGAGGCTGTTCCAGGTCGCGGCGATGATCTGATCGTCCTGCCAGAGCGACGTGTACCACTCGGTCGTCCATTCGAACGGCAACTGGTAGAAGGGCGAGACGTTGAACGACATCAGCGCCATGATGATGATGGGCAGATAGAGGAAGGCGAGCAGCAGTCCGACATAGAGGCGGCCAAGCCCTTCCAGGATACGCGTGGTCATCATCACGCAGCCCTCCGCAGCACCGGCGAGGCAACAGCCAGGATGACCAGCACGACGGCCAGCAGGATGAAGGAGAGCGCCGCGCCCAATGGCCAGTTGAAGACGGCGACGAACTGGTCCTCGATGACAGTTCCGTAGAAGGTGCCGGTGCGGCCGCCGAGGATGCGCGGCTCCATGAACGAACCGACGACCGGCACGAAGATCAGTGCCGCACCCGCCACCAGGCCGGGCATCGACAGCGGAATGATCACTCGCTTCAGCACCTGCAGCCGCGAGGCGCCGAGCGAGCGGCCAGCCTCGATCAACGAGTCGTCGATCGCCTGCAAGGTGAGATAACAGGTCAGCACCATGTAGGGCACGTAGGAGTGCACCAGGCCGATAATGACGGCCGGATAGGAATACATGAGATCGATGTTGATCTTGAACGGCAGCACGGCATTGAGGGCCGTGTCGAGAATGCCGCCTTGGCGCAACACCATCGCCCAGGAAAAGATGCGCACCAGCCCGTTCGACCAGAACGGCAGGATGACGAGCAGGAAGATCGCCTCGCGGCTGCGCCCCTTCAGCACCTTGGCCAGCACATAGGCGGCGGGATAGCCGATGACAACGCACCACAGCGTGACTTCGAGGCCGAGCCGCAACGAGGCGAGTAGCAGCGTCAGATAAAGGCTCTGCGAGAAGAAGGCGGCGTAGTTGCCAAGCGTGAAGGCCCATGGCTTTCCCGACAGCGGCAGCTCGGTCATGAACGAGAAAAAGACCATGGCCGAGAGCGGCAGGAAGATCGCCACCGTCAGCCAGAGATAGGCTGGCGCCAGCAGCGGCAGAGCCGATCTCAGCCCGCTGCGCGACGCGACCGCTCCCTCTACTGCCATGACACCCTCCTCCCCAGGATTGCAAGAACCAGCCGGCGCGAACCGCCGGCTGGTCCGGACGCGCGTTTTACTTCACGTCGACCTTGAGCTGCTGCCAGAGTGCCAGATAGGCCTCGCGCTGCGCGTCGGTGATCGGTGCCTGGAACTGGATGCGCTTGGCCACCTCGGGATCACCCATCACCTTGCGGTTGAAGGAGTCTTCGGGCAGCGCTTCCACCGCCTTGGTGTTGGCCGACACCGGCGCGCCGACCTTGGTGACCCATTCGACATAGAATTTCGGGTCGATCATGTAGTTGATGAAGGCCTGCGCGCCCTCGACATTCTTGGAACCGGCAGGAATGGAGAAGGCATCGAGCCAGGCGACGGCGCCTTCCCTTGGAATGACCAGCGAAACCGGTAGCTTGAAGTGCGTCTTGGCGCGGTCGGCCGAGCCGCTCCAATAGGTGCCGATGTCAATCTGGTTGGAGGCGACCATCTGGTTCCAGTCGTTCTCCGAGCTCCAGAACGTCTTGATCTGCGGCATCAGCGAAGTGAGCTTCGTCTTGACCGAATCCATATCCTTGATGTCGTTGATGTTCTGGCCGGTGGCGATGGCGCCGAACTGCACCGCCTCGACGGCGTCGTCGCGGATGACGACGCGGCCCTTGTGCGCGGCATCCCACATTTCGGCGATCGACGTCGGCGGCTTGTCGAAGGACTTTTCGTTGATGGCGAGCGCCGTCAGGCCCCACACCCACGGCACGCCATAGACCTTGCCGTCATGGTCGAGCATCGGCGAACCGGCCTTGTCCTTGCTGATGTCGGCATAGTTCGGCAGCTTGGAGGTGTCGATCGGCTGGATCAGCTTTTCCGCGATCGCCTGGTCGTTGAAGGCGGCGTTGATCATGACGACGTCGTAGAGGCCGGGATTGGTCCGGATCTTGGTCAGCATTTCCTGTTCGGAATTGAAGAAATCGTTGACGACCTTGTTGCCGGTCGCCTTTTCGAAAGCCTCGACGGCCCATGGCTCGTCGGCGCCGTAGCCTTTCCAGTTGAGCACATGCACTTCGGCGGCACTGGCGGCCAGCGTGAGTGCGGTGGTGAAGACGGCAGTCGCCGTCAGCAGAGCAGTCAGTCTTGGCATGCGCATGGTTGGTTCCTCTCTTTGTTTGCCCGCTTCCCGGGCTTGTCAGGCTGTCTGATGGGCCTTCTTTGTCTGGCTCGGCGCGCCGGTCGAAGGACCATTGGCCTGGCACAGGAAAGTCTGGATTTCCGCGTCACTCGGTGCCGATGAACCACCGTGGCGTGTCACCGAAATCGCCGCTGCCGCATTGGCATAGCGCGCAGCCTCGAAGGGCGTGACGCCGCGCGCCAATGCGCTGACGAAAGCGCCGATATGGGTGTCGCCGGCGCCGTTGGTGTCGATGGCAGCAACCTTGAATCCGCCGATGGTCTGCGCCGTGCCGTCGGCCAGCCTGACATGGCAGCCCTTGGCGGCGGAGCGGATGACGACACCGGTAGCCTGTGGGCAATGCTCGGCAAGCAGCCGAACAGCCAGGGCCTCGACATCACCCTCACCGGCGATTTCGGCGGCTTCCGTGGCGTTGCAGCTGAGCCACGTCGTGCGCGCAAGCACCCGCGACAGGATAGGGCGCGGAATGTCTGAAATGACCGGCGTCGGGTCAAAGACAAAGGGAATTTTTGCCGGCAGCGCCTCGATCCAGTCGGTGAGCACTTCGCGGCTGCCCAGATAGCTCAGCGTATAGCCTGAGGTGAACACCCAATCGTCCGGTGCGACCGCCACGGGCGCCATCATGTCGAGGCTGAGCACACTCTCCGCGCCGGGCCACGAGACGAAGGTGCGTTCGGCATCGCTTGAGATCATGGCGACGCAATTGCCGCTGTCCATGACGGGCGATGGCGGCGTCAGCGTCTCGATGCCTGCGGCGGCGAAGGCGGCGCGCAAAAAATCGCCGTTCGGTCCGCTGCCGAGCTGGCCGCCGAACGCCACTGTCATGCCGGTGCGGGTAGCGGTGACCATCATGTTGAAGCCGCCGCCGGCGACCTGGGCAAAGCTCGATGCCGTCTTCTCGGTGCCTGGCGCCGGCAAGGCGTCGATACGATAGACATAGTCGACCACAGCGCTGCCGATATGGACGAGCCGCCCGCTCATGCCGCTGCGTCCTTGCCGGAACCGGTTTTCACCACCCTTGCCGCCACGAGGTCGCCCGCAAGCGCGCGAACCTCCGACATGTCGATGCCGACAAGCCGGGCGATATGCTGCTGCGGCAACCGCGAGAAGCCGGTGCAGGCGCCGGCCATGCCGGCCGCAATGGCACCGATCGTATCGGTGTCTCCACCGAGATTGGCGCTGATGACGGCCGCTTGCCAGGGATCGCCGCCGGCAACCTCCAGCACCGCGAAGGCGGCCGGAACGGATTCCTGACTGGCGACGCCGGTGCCGACCAGATCTGTGATCAGCCTTATCGCGTCCTTCTTCACCTTGCCGCGCACCAGATCCTGTGCCCAGACGATGCGCGCGGCGATGTCACCGCCGGTCACCCAATGGCCGAGCGTCGCCCCTCGCCTTGCCGCCGCGACCGCGCTGTCGGAGGCAGCGCGCCAGTCACCACCGGAGACGCCACGGCTGACGGCGGCCGCGACGGCGGCGGCGGAGGCTATGGCGATCGAGGTGTTGTGCGTGGCCCGGCACGTCTCGGCCACCTTGGCAACGAACGCGTCGAGCGGCTCCAGCGGCATCATGATCCCGACCGGCGCGATGCGCATCGCCGCCCCATTGGTGTCGCCGCTGCGCCCTGCCTCTTCTGCCGGCACACCATTGTTGATGGCATCGATGGCGCGCTTGGTCGACGGCCCCAGAAGATCGTAGCTGCCGCGCGCCTTGACCTCGTGCTCCCAGTCAAGCAGCGCGTTGACCCAGCGCGCATGGTCGAAGCGCTCGGCCGATTCGACCAGAATGCGGCCGAGCAGCAGCGCCTGTTCGGTATCGTCGGTGATGGTGCCGGCCAGCAGTCCCTTCGACACCGGATGGTCGGCGAAGGGCGCGATGAAATCCTCGACATGGCCGTAGACCTCGGCAATCCGGGCCGGCGACAAAAGCTGCGTCGGCATGCCGAGTGCGTCTCCCAGCGCCCCACCGACAAGCGCGCCGATGGCGCGATCGAGCATGGTGTTGTCGGGCATCGCTCAAAACCTCATATGCAGCGCGAAATGCGCGGGATTGAGCAGGCTGGTGACATATTCGATCGGCCGGTCATCTGCGGCGCGGGTCAGCCGCCGTCCGCGCAGGAAGGGCGTGCCTTGCGGGCAACCGAGAATGGCCGCGTCCTCGGCATTGAGCATCTCGATGCCGACCCATTCCTCGCCATGGTCGGGAATGAGGCCGGCGCCGCGCAGCGTCTGGTGCAGCGAACCTTCGCGCAGGCCGCGCAGCGGCACATCCTCCAGCTCTGGCGACAGCGGCAGGCGACTGCGCTCGATCGAGATCGCATGGCCGTCACTGGCATTGGTGCGTACGCGGTCGACAGCGATGAAGAACGGGCTTTCGATCCCTAGCAAGGCAGCCAGATCGGGGTCTTCGATGACCTCGAGCCGCAGCGTCCGCGTCTCGGCATTGGCGCCGGCATTGGCCAGCGCCCGCGACCAGCCGATCGAATCGTCGACCGGCTTGCCGTCGAAGGTGACGAAGGAGCCGATGCCGACCTTGGTGGTGATCAGCCCTCTGCTGGACAGTTCCTCGAGGCCCTTGCGGACGGTGTTGCGGCTGACGGAAAAGCGCTGGACGAGCTCGTTCTCGCTCTGCAGGCGATCGCCGAAGCCGAGCACGCCGGAGCGGATTTCATGTTCCAGAACGGTGGCGATCTGCTCGGGCTTGCCCGTGCCGGGAGACAATTGAACCGCGCGCCGCTTCATATGCGTACCTGTTCAGTGAACCTGTGTAATCCTGTTCAATACACGGCGACAAGACGCGAGTCAATCCGATGCGGAAGGCGGCTCAAAGCAGGCAGCGAACTCCAGAGTTCCCCGCGAAATACGGTGGAGAGCCAGACAGCCGACCCCTTGGTCCGGTAGTGTGATAGGTTCCGCCCTTGAAGGAGCACCATGTCCCATTCAACAGAGCATACAAACCCCAAGCTGATCGTCGTGGTCGCGTTCGATCGCGGCGATGACGGTGAATTGTTTCCAGCCTTTGGCCCCGCCGATCAGCAAAGCGAAGACCGCGCCATACGCACAGCCCGAGGACTGGCGTCAAAACATGTCGGCGTCATCGCCTGGAGCCGCGATGCCGACCCGAACCTGGGCGACTACGGCCCGCCGACCACGCTGTTTGTCAGCGGCGACGTACCGGACATGGAGTAATCTATTGGCGCCAGGATCTGGCACGCACCCGATGGCGCTTGCAATGATGACCGGCTCGGCGCTCGCCGCTACCCACACCTCAGCGCTCGACGATCCGGCGAAAATGTCGCCGTTCTTCACCGATGCCGGCATGAAGACGATGAAGTCCGAGAAGGAATTCAAGGTGGCTTGGATGGCGATGAAGGAAGAAGATCGCACAGGCATGATGAAGGAATGCGGTGATAAGGCTATTGCCAAGTCGCATGACAATTTCTGTAAGATGACCAAGCAGCTCGGCGGCGCCAACTGACGTCAGCGATTTGGGCCATGCCCAAATGGAACAGCCGGAAAAGGCGGGCCAAGTGTCCGTCTTTTTCTGTTCAGCGGCGGCAACAGAAACCCGCCGCCTCCCCCCGAAGGCAGCGGGTTCCTCGCGCGACCGGTGAGGGCATCCGAAAGACCGGCCGCCACGAGCGTCTAATCGATCGCACCTGCCGACGCGCCGTCATTCAAATTTGACATAGGAAAAGCAATTCGCCGTCACCGGGCGGGATGGATCATCACATCACCGTCCCGTCGGATTCAATTCGCGACAGCGGTCAGGCAAGGGTATAGGGTTGATGTTTGGAGTGGCAAAACGCTGCTCGGCCGGCTTTGCGCCCATGTTTCAACCCATTGCGAATATCGAGGATGCGCAAACGCTGGCGCAGGCGATCGTCAATACGATCACCGAGCCGTTTCTCGTGCTTGACGAGAAGTTCCGCGTGCTGGCGGCCAGCCGCTCCTTCTACAAGACGTTTGAAGTCGACCCCGCGCAGACGCAGGGCACGCTGCTCTACGCCCTCGGCGACGGTCAATGGGACATTCCCGCACTTCGTCTGTTGCTGGAGACGATCATTCCCGAGAAGACCGCCATGGACGGTTTCGAGGTCGAGCACGATTTCCCGCGGATCGGCCGCCGCACCATGCTGCTCAACGCCCGCAAAGTGCTTTACGATCACAGCCCGGCGATCACCATCCTTCTCGCCTTCAATGACATAACGGCGCGCCGCGTCATCGAGCGCGAAAAAGAAGAACTGCTGCGCCGCACCGAGGATCTGCTTCGGCAGAAGGACGTGCTGTTGCGCGAGATGGAGCACCGCGTTGCCAACAGCCTGCAGATCATCGCCAGCATCCTGTTGCTGAAGGCACGCTCCGTCACCTCGGAAGAGACGCGCCAGCATCTCAAGGACGCCCACCAGCGTGTTCTGTCCGTGGCCGAGGTGCAACGCCACCTCCACACCTCTGTCGGCATCGACGAGATCGATGTGGGCTCCTACCTGCCGAAATTGTGCAGCAGCCTCGCATCATCCATGATCGGCGAAGCCCAGCCGATCACGGTCAATGTCACGGCCGAAGGCGGGAGAATGGATTCGCAAAGGGCGGTTAGCCTGGGGCTGATAGTCACCGAACTAGTCCTAAACGCCATCAAATATGCCTTCCCAAGGGAGAAGGCCGGCGCCTGTATCCAGGTGACGTTCGAGACCGCGGGCAGCGACTGGAAACTGACGGTATCGGACAATGGCGTTGGCAAGATCGCAAACGACTTGCCGAGCACCGGTCTTGGAACAGCCATCGTGGAGGCACTGGTTAGGCAGCTGGAGGCCAAGGTGGAAACGATCAGCGACACCGACGGCACCAGCGTGTCGGTGACCCGCGCGACATTCACCTCACGGGTACCGCGCGCTGCGTAAAACCGCTACCACGAGGCCTGCCTTCCGGATATCGCCTCGATCCTGATCTGATAGAAGAGATGGCTGCCTGAAACCGTCGCGGCATGGTCTGGCTTCAGCGCGCCTGGTTCCCACCAGTTCGCGTGCGCTGCAAGAAGCGACCACGCAAATTTGCGGTCGATGTCTACCGGGGCAATCATCCTTTCGACACCGGCGGCACTGTCATCCAGATCAGGCCCTTTAGGCAGTTCCTCGAAGAGTCCCTCCACGACAACACTCTTCCAGCCATTGATTCCGCCCACATCATCGACCTGAAGACAGACATGGGGGTTGGCCTGCATCCACTCGACCTTCCTGCCGGGAAGCGAGAAACTGAAAATGGCGTCATCTCCGAAGGCAAAATTGATCGGCACCACATAGGGCCTGAGGTCGCGCACACAGGCCAGCCGGCCAAGGCGTTGCGTCTTCAACAGGGCAATGCAGTCCTGCCGCGTCATCTCCGTGACGTTCATCCGGTCCTCTTCCCTTCAGCTGCGGCGATCGATACGGCTGATGCCCTTGATGCCCTTGATGGCCTCGGCTTCCGCGATGCCGATCAGCGCGTCGATACCTGGATGGTCTCTATATGCCCGCGGGCCGCCACCATCCGCCTAAGGAGGTGAAGATCATCGCGAATTTCGCACAGGGTTGCTCTGAGTGTTGCGGGCATTGGGCAGCCTTCCGCAACTCAACTGTCTCGACGCAAGGCGGTTCCCTCGGTCAAAGCAAAGCCCGCTCCGGAAAGCCGGGGCGGGCCTTGGAGGAGGATGAAGGGGTGGGACCCTCTCCTCTTGTTTCCACGGGGGGTATGGACCGAATTCACAATACGAGAGTCGCGCAGAATTTTGGATCACAAGCCGGCTTGCTTCCATCACAATCCGGTGCATTCCCTTCGTTAAGCAGTCACGAGATCGCGATTGTCCCGGGGCTCGAGAGCCTCTAGATCCGCCCTAAGACGACAAGGACGATAATGATCAGCAGCACAAGCCCGAGGCCGCCGCCGCCATAATAGCCGGTGCCATAGAACGGCCCGCCGCCGAGACCGCTGAAGCCGCCCAGCAGCGCGATGACAAGTATGATGATGAGGATGGTGCCGATGCTCATGGTGTTTTTCCCGCTCCTGTAGGCGCTGACACGCCGGTTTGAACATCGTCGCATGCGATGCTTCGAAGACGAGAACGTTCGAACAGCCTTACCGTTCCGCGTGATTATGACGAGGCGCGCGAGCAGACCGTTCGCCGGCAAAATGAAGGCCCGCCACCTTGCGGCAGCGGGCCTCATGACGTTTACCGCCTTAGCGGCGCGCGATCAGCAGGCACAGCTGCCGCAGGTCGCGGTCGTAGCCGCCTGAACTGGCCAGCACATCGACGCAGCGCTTCTTCATCCGCGCCACCTGGCTGTCCGACATCTCGGCGACGACGCCTGGCAGGCCAGGCTTGCTGGGGTTGGACGGGTTGCTTGGCGTGCTCGGATCTGTTCCGCCAACGCCAATGCCGACACCCGCGGCGACGCCATTGCCGATTCCGACACCCGCGCCGACGCCAACACCGTTTTGGCCCCCCACTGACGCACCGAGGCCTGCGTTGACCCCGCTGTTGCCGCCGATGCTGGCTCCTGCGCCCGCATTGACGCCATTGCTGCCACCAACCGATGCGCCGGCGCCGGCATTGATACCACCGCCGCCGCCAACTGAAGCACCAGCACCGGCATTAACGCCGCCACCACCGCCGACCGAAGCACCGGCGCCAACGCCAATTCCGCCGGCGTGCGCCGGCATGCATAGAACAGCCACGACAGCACTGCCCGCGAGGATCTTGGAAAGTCTTTTTGCGATACCAAACATGAGTCTCTCCCTGGGTTGTTTCGAACAAACCGGACTTGAAAACCGGCTGTATGACCAACCTTCGGTCTCTATCATTGGTTGCTAAAATACATTTGACAACCTGTGGTACAGTTACCCGCATACCGGCCAATTCGAGACAATTGGACCCATCGAGAAGTATCAGCGGATAGGCACCAAATCCGCAACCTTCAAACGGATCGACAGCCTAGCAACAGCGTCCGGGTTGCTAGGATATCGACAACAGAAAGCCCGCCGAAATGGCGGGCTTTCCGACCGGCCGGAGGCCAGGAGAGTGCGGTCATAGCCTCACGGCTGGTGTTGCACTTCCGATCCCCGCACTCTTGGCCTCAGCGGCTTGCGATCAGCAGGCAAAGCTGACGCAGGTCGCGATCATAGGTGCCGCTATCGCTTAGCACGTCGGCACAGCGCTTCTTCATCCGCGCGATCTTGCCATCCGACATCTGAGCCACCACGCCCGGCAGATTAGGATGGCTGGGATTGCTCGGGTTGCTGGGGTTCGACGGATTGCTCGGGTTCGACGGGTTGCTGGGATTGGTGCCACCACCGATGCCCACGCCGACACCAACGCCAATGCCGCCCGTGCCGCCGACAGTGGCGCCGAGCCCAGCGGTGACGCCGCCAGCGCCCCCGACATTGGCTCCCACACCGGCATTGACCCCGTTGCTGCCGCCAACGGAAGCGCCGAGCCCGGCGCTGACGCCGTTCGAGCCGCCGACATTGGCGCCGGCTCCGGCATTGACGCCGTTGCTGCCGCCAACGGAAGCCCCGGCACCGGCACTGATGCCGCCGCTACCGCCGACGGAGGCACCGACGCCGGCATTGACGCCACCGCTGCCGCCAATCGAGGCACCGACCCCAACACCGAGCCCTGCAGCTTGCGCCGGCAAGGACAGAACGACGACTATTGCACTACCTGCCAACACACTGGCGACTGTTTTGATGGTAAAAGCCATAACACTCTCCTGTTGTCGTTGCGCTAAGGCAGTCGGCACACGGCCGATTGCAAACTCAACTACGCAACAGAAGAGATTCAGTTTCAAATTGTCCAATACAGGATAATTTGATGGTATTAATTGTTCAAATTAACAAATGATAATAATAATAGACGTATAATTTAATTGTAAAAAATATTATTCGGAGAATACCAACATAATCGATATATTATATTTATCGATAAGAAAAACGTTTTTTCGAATCTCTTGCGCCTTTGAGCACGCCAGTCTGCGGCAGTGGTGCTTTGTCGTGAGCTCTGGATAGCGCTGAAGCCGCTCAGCGGTGGCCTGGAGATGTCCCCAGGGGCGCTATGTGTCCGCTCTCGTCAGATCGATATCATGCATGCCGCTGGCAATCGGCAATCCGCACACCGCTTGGATGGGAAAACTGCCCAAACCAGTCGAAGCCACGGAACGACCCCCTTGTTTTTGCCGGCCGTGCCGTTTTTAGAAAACCCGGTACAACAGCCTGTAGGGCACGCGCTTCATATAGTCGCGATATTCGGGCAGCGAGGACAGCAACGCCTCCTCGCGCACGATACGATACAGCTGCATGTAGGTGATGACGGCATAGACCGCGAAATTGTGGAAGGAAAAGGCCGACAGCAGGAAGAGAACGTGTCCGGCAAGATAGCCGGCATAGATCGGGTGCCGCACAATCCGGTACGCGCCGCCCGTCATCACACCACGATTGGCAGGCAGGATGGCAAAGGAGCGGCCCAGCGATGCCTTGCCCCAGATGACGAACAGCAGCGCCAGGATCTGAAGCGGCGCGGCTATATCGACAGGAAGAAGCGCTGTGCCGGGCTCCAGGCTGATCAGCACAACCCCGAAACTGGCGGTGATGGAGACGATGACCGTGAGCGGATTCCAGTCACGCGTGACCGGGCGTCGCGACAGCAGCAACCAGGTGAAAGTGAGGATCTCGGAAACCGCTGCCAGCGCCGCATTGAGCCGGGTGGGATCCTCCACGAGCTGATGTACGCCGCGATAGACGAACAGCCCCGCGCACGCTAGAGCGCAGGCGCGAAAGAAACCTTCGCGAAGATCGATCAGCATCTCGCGCTTGCGCGCAGCGGAAACAAATCCGCCCTCATTGTTATGCGACAACGCTTCACTTTTTGACGTGAGCAAGGCAAGCACCCCATGATCCCTCAAGGGGACCATTGCATGCAACCATTGCCGGGCCGTTAACCGGCAAGATCGGAATGATGCCAACCGGAATCCGCGCCGGGCATGCGATCATGCTCAGCCACTGTCGGGCGCAGGGCTACAAGGCACGAAGCCGGACCTGTGAAGCCAAGGGCAAACACAAACGAGCAGCGCCTATCGCAACAAGGCCGCGGCCCCTTGGCGCAAGCGAACTCGCTTGGTTCGCGCAGCTTGCCCAGGCGTCGTAGCAGCGTGCCTAACCCAGAGTTGAATTGCTGAAATACTGGGCGAAATCAGGGCGTTGCGTCAACACTTTGCCGTCGGCGTCACGCAAAATGCCGGCGGTGAAGAGGTAGTCGCCGATCGCGTCCATCTTTGCCGGATCCAAGGTGCCGATGGCGCTATTTTCGCCGCGCAGATAGTGCCCGTCGATCAGCGCCTTCAGCGACGCTTCGATCAGCGTCGGATTGGTCAGGGCATCCTTGTTGGCCGCAATCAGCAGCGCGGCGGCTTCCCCGGGATGATCGACTGTGAACTGATAGCCGCGCCGCGTTGCCTGGACGAAGGCCGCCGCCAGCGCCGGATTTGCCTGGAGATACGCGTCGCTCGACGAGATCAGCGTCGTGTGCTCGTCGGGCACGCCATAGTCGGCATAGACGAAGCTGCGCTGCTTGATGCCTTTGAGTTCGGCCTCGACACCCTCCCAGGTCGAGACCTCGAGCGTGAAGTCGACTGAGCCATTGGCCAGCGCCTCGTAGGCGGAGGTGCCGAGCGTCACGGTCTCGAAATTGCCCTTGCCGCCGTTGTGGCGGATGATGGTCGAGATCAGCGCGTTTTCCCAGGCGCTGCCGAAACCGCCATAGGTCAGGCCGTCCAGATCCCTGGGGCTATTGATCTCGCTGCGCGCGGCATTGAACACCAGCCGGCCGGTTTCGGACTGCACCACGGCATAGACGGCCTTCAAATCGGCACCGGCCGTCTTCTGGGTGAACAGGCTGATGGTGCCGTTGATGCCGAAATCGGCGACGCGGTTGGCGACCAGCGTGCCGGCACCGGTATCGCTGTAGGGCAGGATATCCACCTCGAGGCCGGCCTCGCCATAGAACCCTTTGTCGCGGGCGACGAACAACCCGATGTGGTTGGTGTTGACAGTCCAGTCGAGAGCGACGGTGACTTTTTGCGTTGCCGCAAAGGAGCGGCTCGATCCGGTAACCAGCGGAAGACCGCTGGCAAGGGTAAGCAGCAAGGCCTGCCGGCGCGTCAACTTAGTCATGGTCATTTCCTTTGGATGGTTGAGGGTTGAGCAAGATGTCAAGGATTTCGGCCTCGAGCGCGGCGGCGCCCGTCGGATCGCGCGGGCGCGGCAGCGGCACCGGGATCTCACGCAGTACACGGGCCGGGCGCGCCGACAGCACATAGATGCAGTCGGACAGGAACACCGCCTCGCGCACATCATGGGTGATCAGCAGTGCCGTCCAGTGATGCTCCCGCCACATCTGTTCGAGCCAGCGCTGCATGGCTGTGCGCGTCAGTGCGTCGAGCGCGCCGAACGGCTCGTCGAGCAAAAGCATGTCGCGCTCCTGCACAACGGTGCGCAAAAGCGCCGCGCGCTGGCGCATGCCGCCCGAAAGCTGCGCCGGGAAATGCCGCTCGAAGCCGGCAAGCCCGAACTCGGCAAACAGCGGCGCGACGCGTGCCCGAGCCGCCTTGCGTTTTACGCCTTGCACCTCGAGCCCGAGCGTCGCGTTGTCGAGGATGCGCCGCCACGGCATCAGCGCGTCGCGCTGCGGCATGAACGCAAAATGCCTGCCATGGTCGTCGAGCGGCGCACCGTCGAAGAGCATCTCGCCCTCGCCGTGCTCCGCCCCCGTCAGGAGCTGGAACAGTGTCGACTTGCCGGCGCCCGAAGGCCCGAGGATCGAGACGAATTCGCCGGCACCGACGTTGAGCGAAATGTCGGCGAGCACGTCGAGCCCGCCAAACGCCTTGCGCACATGCCGCAATTCGAGCCGGCTCATCGCCGCGCCCCCTTTCGCGCAGGCTGCCGGCCGGCCCGCTCCCAGGGCATGGCGAGGCGCTGCAAAAACACCGTCAGCCCGAACAGGATGAGGGTGAGCGCGGCACTGACACCGACGGCGGCCAGCACCAGATCGGGGCGGAAATTGTTCTTGGCGTTGAGCATGTAGATGCCCAGCCCTTTGGCCGCGCCTGCATATTCGGCGAAGATCGCGCCGACCACGGCATAGGTGATGGAGATCCGCAGGCCGGCGAAGAAATAGGGCAGCGCCGAAGGCAGCCGCGCCAGCATGAAGACGCGCCAGCGCCCTGCCCCCATGGCGCGCAGCATCTGGCCGATCTCGACCTCCGTCGCCTCGTAACCCTGAACCAGGGCCACCAGCGTCGGAAAGAAGGTAACCAACGCCACCAGCAGGATCTTCGGCATCAGCCCGAAGCCGAACCACAGCACCACCAGCGGTGCGATCGCCACCAGCGGCAAGGTCTGGCTGACGATGAAGACCGGAAACAGCGCGCGCCGCAACGGCCAGAAAAAATCGACCAGCATCGACAGCACGAAGGCGACGCTCAGCGAACAGGCAAAGCCGATCAGCGTGGCGCCGATGGTGGGAATGGCGTTGTCGATCAGCGCCTCACGATTGAGCATCGCCTGTTGGAAGACGCGTGACGGTGCCGGCAGGATCGTCGGCTTGATGCCGGAATAGGTGGCGTAGAGCTCCCACGCCACAAGGAGCAACCCAACCGAGAGGACAGCGGGTATTGCCTTGGCAAGGGAACCCGCGAGCGGGCGCAACGCGACTGATGATGAGACCACGGGAATAACCTTTGACGGGTCGCGCGGAAGCGCTGCCGGCTAAACAGCCGACGGGCTATTGGCCGAGACCGTGACGTCGAGGGTTACGTGGCCGGCCCCCGGCCCGAAGCGGCAGAAGGCCTCATTCAGCGCCGAAAAGATCGCGCCTGTATCGCCGCGCAGTTTGGTGCAAAAATTCTTGGAGCGATCATAGACGCCGGACTGTTTCAGGAAATCGATGCAGCCATAGATCTCGTCCATGTGGTCGCCGGTACCCATCACATAGAGCGAGAACTGCGCCGCCGCCGGCTGGCCGGTGGCAGCAGCATTGCGCACGGCGGTGATGGCGGCTTCCTTGCGTGGGCCAAGCGGCCCGACTGGCCCGCTAAGCGTATCGGTGCGGCAGATCGGATCGTCCGGCTCACCCGGGCAGCCGCGCGAAATGGTTGCCGACAGCACACAATGCTTGCCGCTGCGCGCCGCCGCCACGAACAGGTCGCGCAAAGCCGGGAACAACACTTCGGGTGGCCCGACCAGCAAGGTCGAGATGTCGTCGGTCTCGATCCTGAGTCTGTCCCGCCAGGGATCGAGCGCACCGAGCGCGCCAAGGATGACGCCGACGAAATCGTCGGCCATGGGATATAGAGAAATCTGTGCGCCTGAAAACATCGCCCGCCTCGCTCCGCTGGTATTACCCAGATCAGCTTCTAGGGTCTGTGGGCTTGCCGCCCCCGTCTCAGCCCCGACCGTACGGAGCACCCCTGTGGATGGGCGCGTTAAAGCACCATTCGGTCGATCGGGAAAGCGTTTTTTTTCGAGCCTCTATGCCAAAAGCATTGCGCCAAGTCTGACGTTGGATGCGAGCCGGGCATCGCCTCAGGACATCGAATTTTATCGGGAACCTTCATCGACCCGCGAGGTTGTCTCACCAGTCGCGACGCGACGAATTCACAGAAATGGAGACAGACCATGCTCATGAAAATCCTCGCAGCTTCGGCCTTCACCGTTGCTCTCGCCACGTCCGCCATGGCGCAAAGCACAGGCGGGAACGGCGCTGATGGAAGCGGCGGCGGCAGCGGCAAGTCCGTGACGGTGGACCCGGCCACCCCTGCGTCGCCCAACACAGTTGACCCCAACAACGTTGACTCGTCGGCGACCAACAGCACGACTACTGCGCCTGGCGACATGAATTCCAATGCGGACAAGAATTGTCCGACCAACCCACAGGGCGCGCAGTCCGATGCCAACGGCAATGCGACGGCGCCAACCGTGAATGACAACAACTGCGGCAAGTAAGCTCAGTACCAAGCACTAAAAAAGCCGCGGAGCATTTGCTCCGCGGCTTTTTGTTAATAGGACAGCTGTGTCAGGGCACGGTCCTGCGACCAGTGTGGATGTTACGAAACCGCCTTCTCGCGAACCGGCAACTTCCAGCCCGGCCTGACAAAATGGCAGGTGTAGCCGTTGGGATATTTCTCCAGATAGTCCTGGTGCTCGGGCTCGGCCTCCCAGAAGGCACCGGCCGGCGCGACTTCGGTGACGACCTTGCCAGGCCACAGACCAGAGGCATCGACATCGGCGATGGTGTCTTCGGCGACGCGCTTTTGCTCGTCGCTGGTGTAGTAGATCGCCGAGCGATAGCTCATCCCGACATCGTTGCCTTGCCGGTTGCGCGTCGTCGGATCGTGGATCTGGAAAAAGCGCTCCAGCAGCGTGCGAAAGCTGATGACCGCCGGATCGAAATTGATCTCAATGGCTTCGGCATGGCTGCCGTGGTTGCGGTAGGTGGCGTTGGGCACATCGCCGCCGCTATAGCCGACACGGGTGGAGAGGACGCCGGGATAGCGCCGTATCAGATCCTGCATGCCCCAGAAACAGCCACCGGCAAGCACTGCGCGTTCGGTCGAAGTCGCCATGTCACGTCTCCTCAAAAAGCAATTCCAGCTGTGTGGCGGTTTCCCGTCGGGAATTGCGCAAACAAAATTGAATTTCCCATAAATGGGCATTGTCGCCGGTTTCGTCCAGTCGCCCGGAAGCGCGCGGCAGCCTAACTGGAATGCGTGCGGTCATGAGCGAACGAAATACCACGACGCGAAGCGAGATTGGACCGCGCGGCTGACTTCAGTTGCGCGGATGCCGGGTCCGGCTGTCAATCGCAGCCGGCAGGTTGCGCGTACCAGGCAAAATGGCGGCAAAACTGATTGGCACAGGCGGCGCTTCACGCGACCAGTTGAAAACAACGGTCTTGACCGGGACATTGCCCAGCCACGCCCGCAACCGCGGCGGCACGCCGTACCCCGACCAGACCATAAGCATGCCGTGATCAAGCAGCCGCTGCCTGGTAATCCAGGGTGCGAACCGCATGTTGAGGTCGGTGAAGATCGACGGCTTGTCATAGGCATCGAGGCCGGCCAGCATGGCGAGATTGGTATCGCCGCCGACAATGTCGAGCCGGCCGGGCGCAGCCGCGTGCCAGACCGCTTCGGCCTCGTCCGAAATCGGCTGTGCCGGCCAGCAGACGGCGTCCATGCGCCCTCGCACATTGCAGTCCGTCCAGCGGATGGCCGCATAGGCGCCCGACATGGTGACGATGCAGATGAAGGCGCAGATTGCCAGCTTGCGCATCTCGGAGGCACCGAGCCGGTGGCCAACGAAGGCCAGCACCACGACACCGACAAGATTGTACATCGGCGCGCCCCAGGCTTCGCCGGTGCCGGTGATCAACGAGGCCGCCATGACGAGCACCGCCGGCCCAAGTCCCATCCACAGGAGGTAGACAAGTGTGCCGCGCTCGACGGGCCTTTCAGGGGCCGGCGAGCGTCGCAGCAGCCCTGATATAGCCAGCACCAGGAGAAAGCCGGAGAGACCGGCCAGTTGGACACCGATATAATAAAGCCGTGCACGGTGCTCGGTCACCCATGCGTCACGGTCGGCGAAATAGGTCAGCGGCAGGAAATCGAGGCGGTAGAGCGCGATGGCCAGCGGCGCGGCGACGGCGAGAAGAACGGCAAGGCCGAGCCATGGCCAAGGCGTCGCTAGCCGGCTGCGCGCCCGCGCGTCGGACAGCAGCCAGAGAGCGCCGAACACAAGCAGCAGGCCGGTGGAGAACTTGGCATAGAGCCCGACGCCCGACACCAGCCCCAGCGCCAGCCACCAGCCAGGCCCGCCGCCACGGCCGGCGCGCCAAAGCAGCCAGCAGATGGCCGCCCAGAACGGCATCTGCGCATAATCATGATTGAATTGCGGGGTCGGCCAGCCGAAGAAATAGACCGACGGCATCAACAGCACGGCGGCCAGCGCGCGATTTTGCCCGAGCATGTCGCGGGCCAGCAGATAGACCAGGATGAAAGTTGAGGAGATCGTCAACTGGGCGAGCAGATATTGCGGCCAGCGAAACGATCCGGTCAGGAGATGGCTGATCTCGAGCAGCCAGCCGGGGAGCTGCGGATGCTTGTAGGTCAAAAGCACCCATTCGCGGCCCCACATGAAGCCTTCCACGACATCGCCGGGCGGCGCAGGATCGACCAGCGTCGGCACCAGCGTCCAGCAAAAAATCTGTGCAAGGCACAAAAGCGCCAGCAAATACAAGGGATGACGAAGCAGGACAGCCCAGGCCGATGGGGAGTCAATACCGGAAGCAGGCAGTCCTGCCGGCATCCAACCATCCATGGAGTCATCTATTCCGGCCATGCGGCGCTTAAACCACATCGTCCGGTTTTACGAATAGTGCCGATATCAAAGCTTACGAAAATGTATATCTGCACCGCCATTGCGGGGCCAAGATTGAGCACAACATTCGCCGCTTCCTGCCATGCCCAGGCAGACAGCCTGTGTCACCCCTGTCCCAAGTCTCTGGATCCATCATGCGTCACCAGCACGCCGTCATTCACTACCGCGCGCTCGACTTCTGGATGGCGCGTGCGGCCGTCCTCGTCATCATCTGCCTGCAGCTTCTCGTCATCAACAACCTCTCCTTCGGACCGCGCTGGCTGGCCCCGGCGCTGGAGGCCGCCCTGCTGTTGCCGCTGTCGGTGGCGACCGCCTGGACACAGGCCGCCACCAGAAAGGCGGTCGAGGATCACGAATGGCATGCGATCGGCCAGTTTCGCGTCATGATCCGCCGAACGGCCTTGACCATGACCGCGATCATCAGCGTCATGAATTGCGGTTCGCTGGTCTTGCTGGTGCGGGCGTTGCTGGAGGGCCATGCCGGCAACAGCGGCACGACACTGCTGATTGATGCCCTCAACATCTGGGTCACCAACGTCATCGTCTTCGCCTTGTGGTTCTGGAGCACCGATCGGGGCGGGCCGCCGACCTGTGGCCTCGTCAAGCTGGCGCAGGCCGATTTCCTGTTTGCACAGATGACGTTGAATGACCGCGAGCTCAGCCACTGGCTGCCCGGTTTCGTCGACTATTTCTTCCTCGCCTTCACCAATGCGACGGCGTTTTCGCCGACCGACACCTTGCCGCTCTCCCAACGCGCCAAGCTGCTGATGATGGCGGAAGCGATGATCTCGCTGCTGACGATCGCGCTGGTCGCGGCCCGCGCCGTCAACATCCTGGCTTAGGGTGAAAATGCAAAATAGCCGGCCCGGCGAGCCGGGGCGGCTATTGGATTGTCTGCGACTGTCCCGAAGCCACAATGCAGGGCACGACCCCACCCTCAATCCGCGCCGAGGTCGCGTTCGAAGACCACCTGGTCGCGCAGCGGAATCCCGTTCACAGCCAAGCCTTCGGGGTAACCGGTCGATGGCCCGAAAGCATCCTGCACGATGCGGCACATCCGAAAGCCCTGCCTCTGGTAAAACCGCAGATTGCCGATATCGGCCGTCGCCGTCGAGACAATCAGGCGCCGGCCACCGCGCTCGCGGCAGCGGGTGATTGCGGCCGCGACAAGGGCACGCCCCAACCCCTCGCTCTGCCTTGCCGGACGAACCGCAAGGCTCTTGAGTTCAAACACACCGCCCTCGCCTGTCTCGATGACCTGCACATGGCCGACGATGCGACCGCCGTCGCGAGCAACGAGCACCTCGCCCCGATCGATATAGGAGGAGATCTGCATGGGGGAATCGTCTGCAAGGGCAAACAGCGGCCGTAAAGCCTCCCGGTTTCCGTCGTATCGTTCAATCTGCATCCGCAAGCCCGGGCTGGATAAACGCCACCGCGAGTGCGGCAGCCTGGCGCCGGATATAGCAGTGGCCTGTCAGCAGCCACAAACGCAAAAAAGCCCGCCCCGGCGTGAGCCGAGGCGGGCTTAACTCGATCGAGCCGTCAGGCGCTGATTTTCGACGCCAGGCAAGGCCTGGAGTTACTCCTCCGGGGCTGGCCTGAACTTGCGCACGATCACCTCGAACAAGATGTCCGAGATTGCATCCAGATGGTTGACGGCGACATCGAAATCCTTGGGCAGGACTGACAGCACGATCTTCAGATACTGGTCCGGCTTGTCGGCCCGCACCTCGGCGATGACCCCGGCGCCATGCGCGCGGAAATCGGCCCGCACGGCGGCCAGAAAATCGTCGCCCAGCGTTTTTTTCGCCCGCTTCGCGCGGGGTTTCTGCGCAACCGCCTCGCGGGCGACAGGCTTGCGCCTTGCCGGCCTTGTCTGGCGGCGCGCCGGCCTGGCCTCGGCTTCGTCAGCCATTGTCGCGAGCCGGGGCGTCGACGGCGCCAGCCGCCGCCTTCGGCACCGATCTGGCCGGCTTCTTTGAGCGGGATTTCCTTTTCGCCACCTTGACCCTTTTGACGCGCTTCGGCTTTGCCGAAGCGGCGGGCGCAACGGCGCGTTTTACCGCCTGCACTTTGAGCCGCGCCAACACGAGGACGGCGTGTTCGCCGATACCAGCCTGCGGAAAGCAAAAGCCACCGGCCGCATCCCGCACCATGCCGATCAGCACGCCGGGCCCGACCGGCTCCATCCGGCCCAAGCGTGGCTCGGGTGCGGCGCCCTCGAACTCGCCAATTGCGCTGACAATTTCGCGTCCGTCATCGTCGGTGATAATCGTGGCGTAGCGTTGGCTCATGGGATTCTCGCAAAGGTCGCGTTCTGTGGCGCCAGCGTTCAAGATCGGCAGCCGTAGCTGCGTCACCCAAAGGATCGCCCAAAAACACAAAACCCGCCTCGGCGGCGGGTCATCGGCGCAAATCAGCACCATGGACAAGAAGATAGCATGGCTGCCCTCATCCCGTCAATCACTTTCAGGAAAAAATTCCTATTTCGTCTTTCGCCACGGCTCCAGCGTTTGCCATCAAGGCGCTCCGGTGCCGGCGCGTTGCCTAATGCATCCATTGATGGGAAGCTGCGCCTGAGGATGGAGGAAGCGCCGTGAGCAACGTTACCACGCATTACGGCAGCGACGGCATCGTCGAGCGCATAGTGGCCGCCATCCCCGATGCCAAAATCGACAGCCTGAGTGCCGCGCAACTCTATCCGTTCGATCAGCTTCACGGCCGCGAACTCATCGCAACGCAGGAGCATGCCGCCCGTCTTGCGCCCTCGCCCACCGACCGGATCCTGGATATCGGCAGCGGCATTGGCGGCCCGGCGCGCTTCCTTGCCGCCACCTATGGCTGCGACGTCGACGGGGTCGACCTGACACCGGCCTTTGTCGAGGCGTCCAGCCGACTGACCAAGCTGAGCGGCCTGGCCGACAAGGTTCGTTTCCAAGAAGCCGACGCAACAAAATTGCCGTTTGCCGACAGCACCTTTGACGCCGCGATCTGTTTCTATGTCGGCATGAACATAGCGGACAAGGCCGCCGTCATCGGACAGGCCTTTCGCGTGCTGAAGGCGGCAGGCAAGCTGATCTGGACCGAAGCGGTGCTGGCCGGCGACGAACCTTATTACCCATTGCCCTGGGCGGTCGCGCCGGCGACCAGTCACCTGGTTGATGGCAAAACCCTGAAAACCCTGTTCGTCGACGCCGGCTTCCAGATCGGCGAAATCATCGACGAAACCGGCGAGCATGTCGAACTGGCGCTGAAAAGAGCCAGCGCCGGCATCGTGCCGTCGCCTGCGCAGCTGCAAGCCAATGAAATCGTGCTGGGCGCTGAATTCGTGCAGCGCCGCAAGAACTACATTCGCAGCCTGAGCGATGGCAAGCTGGCTTCGCTCGCCATCATCGCCTCGAAGATGGGCTGACCAGGAAAGCTCGCTTTAAGCAGGGAGAAAAAACAAAAACCCGCCGTGGCGGCGGGTCGTCGGCGCAAATCAGCACCATGGACAAAAACATAGCACAACTGCCCTCACCGGACAACCGGATCGTCGCCGCCTCGCCGCCGAAACCCGCTTTGCCCAGCCGGCTTTTCATCAGTCGCCACCTGTGAAATCATTAGCCAACGCGCATGGAATGATTCCCGTCACGACCTTTTTGGGAGAGGACGATGGACAGACCAGCCATGGCATCCGTGTTCAGGATGCGGCATGCTCCGGCCTCGGTTTCCGGTGTGCGCAGCACCGGCCAGGGCCAGGCCGATCCAGCGATCCGCGTGCACTCGCTCGGCGAAGCGATCCGCTTCGTCGCCAACGCCTATCCCAGCTATGATATCAGCGCCGTCGCCATCGTCTGCGGCGACCCCTCGATCCCGCGCCTCGGCAGCCTGGAGGTGAAGTCGCTGTGGCGCGAATATGGCGAGCGCCTGACGCAGGAATAGGCTATTTCCCCGTCAACCGCCTCCCGACATCTGGACAGAGGATGACCGTCCCCGGCGCCTTCACCATCATCACAATCATGCTGGTCCTGGTCGGCGTGGTGCCGATCTGGCCGTGGTCGCGCGGCTGGGCGTGGCGGCCGGCCGCGATCGTGGCGGCGATCCTGCTGGTGCTGCTGGTCCTGCTGTTCACCAACAAGATCTGAGGCCCTGCTTCGGATCGGAAACGCCGCTGGCGCGTTTGATCAGAGAGCAACCGAGGGAAAGCACCATGAACGTCGCCAATCTGCAACTCGAAGGCCTGCTGATGGCCGTCGCATCGATCAACCATGTCCTGGTCCGTAAGGGCGTGCTGACATCGCAGGAGATCGACATCGCCTTGCGCAAGGCCGAGGCCGGCGAAACCGGCGAGGAGCGGTCCGGCGGCATGTCGGCGTCGAGCCGCGACGCCGTCAATTTCCCGATCCGGCTGCTGGAACTCGCCAACCAGTGCCAGCCGGAGGCGGACATGCCGTCCTTCTCGAAACTGGCGCGCATGGTCGGCCAGATGAAGGAGCCCTACAACGACCAGCTGTAGGGTCGGGACGCAGCTTTCGCGCCTGTGACGCCGGCCTGCCCGCGCGGCGCGTTTTCGCGTCTATCCATTGTCACGCGCCTTCGCCTATAACAGCCGGATGCCAGGGCCATCCTACCTCCCCCGCAACCGCCTGGACGCGCTGGTCGACGGCATCCTCGCCATCACCATGACGCTGCTCGTCTTCGGGCTCAAGCTGCCCGACGACATCCATGGCAATCTGTTCGGCGCGCTTGGCGAGCTCAGGCCGAAGATCGTGTCCTGGGTGGTCTCCTTCCTCATCCTGGCGCTGTGCTGGCAGCGCGATGTCATCGACTTCCGCCAGGTTGGGCATGTCGACGGGCGGCTGTTCCGGCTGGTCGTGCTCTGGCTTCTGGTCACCAGCGTCGTGCCGTTCACCACCACACTGATCGGCGAGCATGACGAACTCGTGCAATCGCACATCGTCTACGCCATCAACATCACAGCCATCCAGCTTGTCGCCGTGCTGCGCGACCTGCACTTGAGGGCCCACCCGGACCTGTTCCTCGACGGCAAGGCCGAAGGCCACGAGGTCGGCTGGCGGCCGGCCCTGATCATCGGCCTGAGCTCACTGGCCAGCGTAGGCGTCGCCTTCTGGCGACCGACCGAGGCGTCGCTTGCCTATCTCTTGATCTGGCCATTGACCCTGCTCGCCAACTGGCTGAGGCCACGCTAGGACAGCCTTGCGGCCTCGCCTCAAGCCCTGCCGGGCCAGCCCAGGTTCACTGCCAGCGCCCTTCCCGGGCCGTGCACCGCCGCGAACAGCAATCCGGCCAGGAAGGTAAAGTGGTCGACGAAGAAGCCGAACTCGTCCTGGTTGGCGGCCCAGTGGCTGGGGCCGTGGAAGGCAAAGGCCAGGAACAGCACATAGGCGGCCGCGACCAGGGCCGCCTGGGTGAAGAAGGCGCCGCTCAGGAAGCACAGCACCAGCGCCACCTCCAGGATCGCCGCGCACCAGGCGAGGAACAGCGGGAAGGGAAAGCCGACGGCGGCGATGTAGCCGGCGGTGGCCTCCATGCCCATGACCTTGAAGGTCACCGCCATCAGGAAGACGGCGGCAAAGATCAGGCGGGCGACGAGAACGGCCGCGGTCTGCCACGGCGATTGAGTAATTTGCGAGGGCATGACTGTCTCCAGGGTTTGCGATGGCTTTCGACCCAAGGACGAGCGACGCCGTGCAGTTCCGACACCGGCTCGGAGATTTTTGTCCGCAAGCGCTGCCGCGCGGGATATCGGCACGGGTCTGGCGCTCGCGGACAGGACGCCGTGCTGGAACTCGACCTTGCCGCGGCCTGCACCGGAGGCTATTGCTCGCCAAGGGTGCTTGATCCGTTTGTGAGGAGAGTTAGCGGATGGCGACGGTCCGATATCTCGTCAGCGATGTCGAGTTGGCGATAGCATTTTACACCAGGCATCTGGATTTCGTGCTGCAGCAGCAGTTCGGTTCGGCGATGGCCATCCTGAAGCGCGACGACCTGACGTTCTGGCTTGCCGGCCCGATGGCGTCGGCGGCGAGACCGATGCCCGATGGCCGCACGCCCGAACCAGGCGGCTGGAACCGCATCGTGCTGGAGGTCCAGGACCTGCCGGCGCTCGCCGCCCGGATGCGCGAGGCCGGCGTGCGGTTCCGCAACGAGATTGTCGACGGCCCGGGCGGACGCCAGATCCTTTGCGAAGACCCGTCCGGCAACGTCGTCGAGCTTTTTGAACCAAGAGCATGATCCCTGCCGAACCGCGGGTTCCGGGTCATGGTCTGGATCGTTGGCGCTGCGCGCTCCTTCCGCGCCAGTGAAATCGGATTATTTCGGTTTGCCGGCTGATGTTATAATGGCGCCCGCTCACAGGGGGAATCGGACATGGCCAAGGCCTTGACCATCGGCGCGCCGCAGCATCCGGCACTGAGCGCCGCCTATGAACAGGACTGCAGGGAGATGCTGATCCCCCATCTCGACGCCCTGCTCGACAAGGTCGAGGCCGCCGGCTGGGATCGCGGCCAGGCCGCCTCGGCGCTCATGTATCTCGCCGCCAGGCGGCTGAAGCCGGCCTGAGGCCACAAACCACCGTCAGTTGCGGCACAATCACCTTTTCTCGAAGCCTGGTGGCCACGAAATCATGAAACTTGTTCGTAACCAAGATCGTGGTATTGTTAGCTGGGGCTAATGCACAGGCATGTCTTGTGCAGTGTTGGGTAGGGTAAAAAATTGGGCGCGAGCGTTAAGTTAGGGGCGAGATCCTATCTCGTCCGGTCATCGGTCCTTGAGTGCGAAGGCTGCGGCGGCACCGGGCAGGTTTTCCAATGCCCGCGCTGGACAAGCTCCAACGGCCTTTGCTGTCCCGCCGGCACGCACCAGCGCGGCTGCCCCGGCGCCAGCGCGCCTTGCGCCGAGTGCGGCGCCACCGACCATCACGGCACCGACGCGGCCCATCCCTCGGCCTGACCAGGCAGCTCTTGGCTTTCCGCCCGGCGGGCCTGCGCGGCCGGCCATGGAACCACCAGCGCCGCTCGCTGTTATGTCTGACCGCGGCATCCTATATACCGGTGTCCGCGCGATCATGCGGCTGACAGAAAGCGAGGCCTGACATGCCCGACGACAAATCCAAGACCAAACAGGACCGCAAGCTGGTTTCGAGCGAGGAGACCTACGAGGTTGCCGCGTTCGCGCGCAAATACGGCATCCCGCAGAGCGAAGCCCAGACCATCATCAAGCGCTACGGCCCCTCGCGCAAGAAGCTCGACAATCACATGGCCGCGCGCGGATAGAAGGCGGCGTCGGCGACCGCCAACCATTTGGTCGGTATGCCGACGAAGCCAGACTGGCGAGAACGGAGGGCCGCGATCATGTCCGACACCATAAGCAGGACCGGCAGCTGCCTGTGCGGCGGCGTGCACTTCGTCGTCACCGGCCAGCCGAAACGGGTCGGGCTGTGCCATTGCAAGGATTGCCGCAAGGCCGGTGGCTCCGCCTACTCAGCCTTTGCCATCTGGCCGCGCGACGCCTTCGAGGCATCGGGCGAAGTCGCCACCTACGGCACGCGCAGCTTCTGCCCGACCTGCGGCGGCCGCGTATCCTGGGTCGATGACACCGAAGTCGAGGTCATGCTTGGCAGCCTCGACGTCGCGCCGACCGACCTTGAGCCCGAATACGAATTGTGGATCAGCCGGCGTGAGACCTGGCTGCACGCCTTGCCCGGCACCGAGCAGTTCGAGCATGATCGGCCCCATGATGGGACAATGAAGGACGACGAACCGCCGGCGCCAAGACCTTTGTCGGACGCCGTCGCGCACGATTGAAAATTCATCTTTTAGGCCCGGAACCCTCCCCTATCGGCCACGTTATCCGGCGGCCCTTCAGTACACCGTTCTCCCGAACAGGCAGCTCGCTCAGGGGCCGACCTCTATCCGTTACGGAGACGACCGTTGAACGACAAGATGTTTCCCCACCCCGTCCGCCTTAAATTCGCCGCCGAGCGCGAGCGCGTCGTGCGCAGCGCCTGGGAAGGTCTGGAATGCCTCGGCGACTGGCCGGCCGGCCAAGGCCGCCAATACCGGGCGGCGCTGCGCTGCTGCCGCGACGCGCTTGATGGCTGGACGCCGCCGAGAAAGGCGATGCGGGCGATGATCGACGCCGCACGCGAAGCACACATCCTCCAATAGCGGGAAAGCGAATGGCCGATTTGATGCTGTCGACGCCAATACGGATCAGACCACACGGCTCGGACACGATCCGGGACGTCGCCACGCTCAGGGATGCCAGCGAAATCTTGATCGATTGGCCGCAGGCAAAGCGTGGTCCCTTCTATCAGGCCGCGCGCGAGCAGATAGAAGCGGCGCTGAATGGCGATGGCGGCGCGGCCCAAGCACAGGAAGCCTTCTCCGCCCTCTGCAATCATGCCGGCGTGTTGGTTCGCTAAGTTTCCAATTGCCATGGACGCCACCTAAAAAAAAGAAGGGCAAGGCGCGTGGCGCCTTGCCCTTCTTTTTTTACGGAGACGGCCGATTATTGGGGCGGCTGCTCGCCATGGACGATCGGGCTTTCGTTTCCGATGCCGAAATTCTTGGGGGCCATCAGCATCAGCACGATGACAATGGCGATCGAGGCGAGAAACGTGGCGGTGCTGGCGATATCTCTCACGGTGCCGTCCTTTCAGAATTCGAAGTCCCGACAGAAACGTCCTCGACAAGCAGAGGTTCCGGCAAATTAATCTCTATTAACTTCTACTGGGCAGGCGGCTGAGCCGGCACTTCACCCGGCTTGATCACCGGCGTCTTGCCCTCGTCGGGCGCCGGCGCGGCCATGCCCTGGTCGCCGGTGGCCGGCGGTTTCAGCACCCCGCCGCAATCGCTGAGCTTGTCGGTCAGATTGCCGCCGCCAGGCTGCTGTTTGCCGCCTTGGTCCGACTGCATCCGGCATTTGTCGGCCTGCTGGGCCGGGCTCTGCTGCGGATCCGTCTGTGCCGCTGCCGGCACTGCCAGGGCCAGCATCAGCGAAGCGATGGCGAGAGGTTTCATCTCGGCCTCCTTTTCTTATACGGCCGCCGGCGGCGGCCTTCCCTTCGCAGGGACAACGCCTGCCTGCCAAAAAGGTTGGCGACCAAAAATCCATCGCATGGATTCTATTCGCGCGGCCGCTTGCCAGACACCGGAGCGGATTTCTTGTCAGACCCTGCCACAACGCCCGTCCCGAGCTGGAGCCGATGCAGCAAGCCGGCCACGACAAGCACGATCAGCGTACCGAGCCCGGCGACCTGCCACAGGCCGAGCCCACAGGCGACACCGATCGCGCCGGCGAGCCACATGCCGGCGCCTGTCGTCAGCCCATGCACCTCGCCCCGCGAAAACATGATCGAGCCGGCCGCCAGGAAGGCAACGCCGGCGGTCACGGCTTCGACCACGCGGATCGGATCGACCTTGACCGAGCCCTGCGCGAACATCGGCGCATGGATGATCTCGATTGTCAGGATGCCGAAAGTGGCGGCGGCCACGCTGACGAGAATATGCGTACGCAGTCCGGCGGGGCGGTTGCGCCATTCGCGCTCGAAGCCGATGACCGCACCATAGAGCGTCGCCAGCAACAATCGCGCGGCGATGACCGGAAACGAGGTGTAGGTGGGATGGCCGAATTCCTCGACGAGCTGTTCCAAGATTTTCCTTTGAGTATGAAAAGCGCATAACGTGAACGGCTTGCGGGAGTTCCGTCCAATAGGAACACCGGGAAACCTCTCGGATTTTTCAACCGAAGACACGGAACCTTGGCAACCGGCCGGAGTTGCGATCCTGAACTTTGAGAAAGGAGCAACTCATGGCTATTGAAGAGAAAGACCTCGACCGCGTCTGGAAGCTGATGGACAAGATTGGCTTCTGCATGCTGGCCACCCGCGAAGGCGAGGACATTCGCTCACGGCCCATGGCCGCGCACAGTGTGCGCGAAGAGAACACCATCTATTTCCTGACCGACGCGGACAGCCACAAGGATGATGAGATCGAGGCTGAACCGAATGTCGCCTTGGCCTTTGCCGATTCCAGTGGCCAGAAATATGTCTCCGTCAGCGGCGTGGCGGAGGTTTCCAATGACCGCGCGAAGATCAAGGAATTGTGGTCGACACCGGCGAAAGCCTGGTTGGACAGCGCCGACGATCCGTCGATCCGCGTGCTCAAGGTGACGGCGAAAGACGCGCAGTTCTGGGATAGCCCAGGCACCGTCGTCAGCTACGTCAAAATGCTGGCAGCCGCAGTCAGCGATATCAGGCCGGACATTGGCGATACCGGTAAAGTGCGGATGTAGCGGAGATCGGCCGGTCCGCCCCCTCATAGGGCACAGAACTCAATCTCATCGAGATGGATCGGGCTCATCGAGATGGATCGGGTTGGCGCCGCGCTTGGCCGTGCCAGCCGCTTCGCCCTTGGGAGCTTTCCTCACGAAACCCCTGGCCGCGCGACGATCGTGGTCAGCGAGGCGTCTCTGCCTCGCCCTCGGACGGGACATCTGGCGGATCGACCCTTTGCGGGCAATCTTCATAGCGGTGTTCGCGGCCGCCGCAGAAGGAACAGCACATGGCTTCGCGGCCCCCGTCTCCGGGCCACCATTGCGGTGTTTCATAGGGTTTCCTGCTGTCCATGCCCAGCAATGCGCGACAAGCGATTTGGTTGCGCGGCCCCGCGCCGCGCCACGCACAAAGCACAGCCTGTCGCGGAACCGGCGGACAGATTGTGAGTTTTGTAGAATCACGCCGGGGAGCAATTCCAGAAAAAGTGAATCGGTTTTTATCCGTAATTGCGCCAAGACAGAGAAACAAGACAGAGAGAAACCGCCATGTCCGCTCGTGTTCGCATCCTGTTGGTGACCCTCGGCACCGTGCTCGCGGCGCCCGGTCTGGCCGAGGCGCGGCCCGACAGCCGCAGCATGAGCTGCGCCGCGATCCAAGCCGCGATACAGAGCCATCGCGCCGTGGTGCTGACCACCGGCCCGAACACCTATGACCGCTATGTCCGGCAGTTCGGCAATGAATGCGACTGGCCGGAAGTGCCGATGTCGGCCTATATCCCGGCACGCGACGGGCACTGCCCGGTTTACCGGTGCGACGAACCAGTCGGCGCCCCCCCGGATTGACGGCATCGGCCCGCGCCAATTTTGCCCGTGCCAATTTTGACCGTGGATCAGGACCACGTTGATCCTGCCGCCCGAACCGGCTAGGGGTGGTGCGCCCTGCCCGCTTCTCCCGCTTCGTCTAATGGTAGGACAGCGCCCTTTGAAGGCGTGAATCGTGGTTCGAGCCCATGAGCGGGAACCAGCCCTTCGGCAGGGCTGACGGATTTCAAGCCTGCCGCATGGCGTCGGCCTTCTCCTGAAACCATTTGAAGGCCCCTGCGTTGACCCACCAAGGCACGGCCAGACACAGGAGACATTTCATGACCGTCAACTGCCGCATATCCATCGACAATCGGCCCGACGCCGCCGACGCTATTTTCCAGGCAGTGCCGCGGATCGGAGAAAGCATTTCGCTGTCGGTCGACAGAAGTCAGCAGGATCTGCGGGTCTCACGCGTGGTGCATGTTCCCGGCGGCACACCGGAAGGTGCCGCCATCATCGTCGAAGTGACGACCAGCATCCTCTAGATCAGATGCCGAAGCCCAACGCGGCGTCGTCCACATCGACGCCGGCTTGCGGCACGATAATCGACGCCAGCGGCGCGTTGAGGCTCCAGCTGAGATGGCCGGGCCGCCGCTCCAGCACGGCGGTGCCACCGAGCGACTGCGGCGCCACCCGTTGCAGGACGACGGTGCCGAACCCCTTTCGCGTGGTCTCGTCGTGCCCGTCGTCAGGACGAGGCGTGGATGTCTCTTTCCAGAGCAGATGGAATTCACGCCCGGCCGAAGCCCCCGAGCCAGAAGCATCTGAACCCGGATCGCCGGAGCCTATCGTCCAGGTGATTTCGACCCGGCCGTCTTCGCTGCCCAGCGCGCCATATTTGGACGAGTTGGTGCCAAGTTCGTGGAAAGCCATGCCGAGGTTCTGCACCGCATTCGACTGCAGCGTCAGCACCGGGCCGGAGAGCAGGATCTGCTCCTCGCGGCCGAATGGCTTCAAATGTTCCTGGATCAGGTCGAACAGGCTGGCGCCCGCCCATTCCGAGGTGACAAGCAGATCGTGCGAACGCGACAGCGCCATGATGCGGGCGCGGATCAGTTCCTCGAACTCGCGCGGATCGCTCGAACGCTTGCTGGTCTCCCTCACCATGGACAGGATGACCGCGAACTGGTTTTTGACGCGGTGGTTGACCTCGCGCATCAAGAGCCTGATGCGGCGCTCGCTCTCCTTGGCGGCGGAAATGTCGCGGGCGATCTTCGAAGCGCCGACGATCTCGCCATGGGCGTTCTTGATCGGCGAAACCGTCAGCGAGACGGAGATCAGCGTGCCGTCCTTGCGCTGTCGGATCGTCTCATAGCTCGCCACCCGCTCGCCGTTGCGGACCCTGCCGATGATCTCGGTCTCCTCGCTCTTGAGGTGATCGGGAATGAGCATGAGGATCGATTGGCCGACTGCCTCCTCGGCGCTGTAGCCGAACATGCGTTCGGCCGCCTGGTTCCAGCTCATGACGATGCTGTTCAAATCCTTGCTGATGATGGCATCGAAAGAGGAATCGACAATTGCAGCGAGCCGCCCACCGGCGAGTGTGTCCAGCCTGTCGCTGCGCTTGCTGTCGGCCATCACCGTCTGGAATTCCGCCATCCCCGCTAGGTAGCGCGCTTGCGGCGCAAGGCAATTGCCCGGGAAAGAATTGCTGCAGGCAAGCCGCCGCTCAGCGAACGCCTCATCAACGTGTCGGTCGTGCCCTCGCCGTCAGGCAGCACGCCGAAATCCTGGGACTTGGCGCCTTGCTCGGCCGTCAGGAATCCGTCCGAGGCGAGGCCGCGCCGCAACAGCTCCCTGACCGCGGCCGAGCGGCTTGGCATGCGCTTGTCGTAGCGCCAGTTTTCCAGAGCCGCCAATTCGTCGGCGGTCAGCATGATCTGCATCGTTCCGGGCGTTCCAGTTCAGCCATGGCGCTTCCTCGCTCAGGACCAAAATGCGTCGAGTTAGTACTTCACTCATTCGTCTTCTAGTTAGAATAACTATCATAGAGCGTAAAGGCAGGCCATTACGTGGTCCACACATCACGCTCATGATGAGGATCGAGCGCCGGCCGCGCATTTGTGTAATTCTACTAACTAATTGTTTTATTTATATATTTAACAGATGTTTACTTGTCGTTGATCGGCATCGGGCGCATGGTGCAGCCTGAACAGAAAACCGTTCCCCCCGGGAGGTTTCTATGCGGTACGAATACTCCGCGCAGCTGCGCGATGACGTCAATTCAGCGGTTCTGGTCGCCTTCAACAAGACCGGCATCGTCAACATTACGGCGGTGGCTGAGCGTGTCCGGATCAGCAATCTGGCCGAGAATGTCGCCCTCGAGGACATTGAATATCTGGTCCTCCAGGCCGCCCAATTGCTTGGCGCGGCAATCGAATTCGACGGTTTGGCTCTGCTTGGAAACGGCGTCGTCGAGGATGACGACAGCGCGATCGCCTCGTTCGATCTTCGTCAGCCGGCCTCGCTGCAATAGACACCCTCGCGCCGCGCCGGCCAGCCGCCGAAGGCATCCGCGCGCGAAGCGGCCCGCAAAGACGGCGCCGGATGCTGTTGGAATCGAGCCGGCGCCCTATATAGTTCCGGAAGCCCAACCGGAGACCAGCAGCCATGACCCTCGCCACACGAAAACTCGGCAGCCAGGGACTGCAAGTCTCGGCCATTGGTCTCGGCTGCATGGGCATGAGCCAGTCCTACGGCCAGGCCGACGAGGCCGAATCCATCGCCACGCTGCACCGCGCCATCGAACTTGGCTGCACCTTCCTCGATACGGCGGAAGTCTACGGCCCGCACACCAATGAGGCCCTGCTCGGCCGGGCGCTGAAGGGCAAGCGCGACAAGGTGACCATCGCCACCAAATTCGGCTTCCGCATCGAAAACGGCAAGCAGGTCGGGGTCGACAGCCGGCCGCAACACATCCGTGAGGTTGTCGAAGCCTCGCTCGGCCGGCTCGCCACCGACCATATCGACCTGCTCTACCAGCACCGCGTCGACCCTGAGGTGCCGATGGAGGATGTCGCCGGCGCGGTCGGCAAACTTGTCGCCGAGGGCAAGGTGCGCTTCTTCGGCCTGTCGGAGGCAGGTGCCGCCAACATCCGCCGGGCGCATGCCGCCTTTCCCGTCTCCGCGGTGCAGAGTGAATATTCGCTGTGGGAGCGCAATCTGGAGCCGCAGATCATCCCGCTGCTCAGTGAACTCGGCATCGGCCTGGTGCCGTTCTCGCCGCTCGGCCGTGGCTTTCTGACCGGCGACGTCAAGCGCGCCGAGGACTATCCCGAGGGCGACTACCGCCGCCACGACCCGCGCTACCAGGGCGAGAATTACGACGCCAATGTCGAGGCGGCCGCCACGGTGCGCGCCATCGCGGCCGCCCGGGGCGTCAAATCAGGCCAGGTCGCCCTGGCCTGGCTGCTCGGCAAAGGCAGCGATTTCGGCATCGATATCGTACCGATCCCCGGCACCAAGCGCAGACAATATCTGGAAGAAAACATCGCCGCCGCCTCGCTGAAACTCGACGCCACCGAAATGGCAGCACTCGACGAGGCGCTCGCGCCAGGAAAAATCGCCGGTCCGCGCTATAACGAGCGCGGCATGGCGATGGTGGATCGATAGGGCGCTCCTGCGCAGACAATCTTTACTGGCGGATGGCTCAAAGCCTACCGGTCTTGCATCGCGTTGCTCGCCAACAGTGACGATCCTTTGCCCGCGTCGAGCACAAAACGCTCGCAACGCTCGCCGTCGGACTCATCGATGAAGCTTACGACATGTTTGAAGCCGAGCTTCGCCAATATCCGCAGCGACGCGAAATTGCGCGCTGCCGCCTCGGCCGTCACCTGTTCAAGCGCCAGAGTCTCAAAGGCGTAGCGAAGGACTTCGCGCGCCGCCTCGCTGCCCAGTCCGTGCCCCCAATGCGCGCGCGCCAGAACAAATCCCAATGCGGCTGCCTTGGCGCCGGTTGCGCCAAAGGACAGGGTTATCGTCCCGATCGCGTTCGATACCCCTACCCGGTCTATCGACCACTGGGTCGCCTTGCCGTCGGCGAACCGTTGACGCGAACGGGCGAGCCATCGCTCGCCAGCGCTTATGTCGTCGGGAACGGGATCGCCGGCAAGGGAGGCCGATTCGACATCCGTGGCGCGCGCAAACCATGCTGGGATATCACGCTCGCTCGGCGCTCGAAGAACGAGCCTTTGTGTCGTGAGCTGGGGAACTGCTTTCATGGGTGCATTTTCGACCTGAGGCGAAGCCAACGTAACGTGTTCAGAAATCTTCGGAATCAATTGGGCCGCTCGGGAGACCTACCGCACCGATGCCAAGATTGACGCCGTGACGGCGCGCGTCACATACGAATTCGAGATGGGACAGCAGACTTCCGAACTGGCCTTCAGTGTGCGTCGGCCCGAGGCACGGATTGCCCTGCCTTGGGCCTGATGGACGAAGCGGAGATCCTCGACGCCGCCGAGATGGCGGCGCTGGACGCGGCGCTCGCGCCAGAAAAAATCGCCAGCCCGGCTATAACGAGCGCGGCATGGCGATGGTCGACCGGTAGCGTTTTCGTATGTCCCGGACATCCGGCCCCCCGCCGGTCAATCAGGAACGTAGGTCAACCTGATCACGTCCCCGCCCATCCGATCATGAGCCACAAGGCGCAGCGGCGGCCGGGGTCCGGCGAAATATGGCTTGCCGCCACCGAGCACGACGGGGTGCAGGTAGATCCGATACTCGTCGATCAGGCCAAGGTCTGTCAGGCTTCGCGCCACGTTCGGGCCGGCAACTTCGACCTCCCCGTCGCGCTCGGCCTTGATCGCACGGATCGCGCTCTCCAGATCACCCTGGACAAGCCGCGCGTTGGGGCCGACCGATTTCAAGGTGCGCGAGACGACCCATTTCGGCTGCTTGCGCCACGCCGCCGCGAAGGCGCGTTCATCTGCCTTCCATTCAGCATGATCATCGTCCCAGTAACGCATGACCTCATACATCTGGCGGCCGTACACACTGCCCGCCAACCCCTGAGCTTCCTTGACGAAGTGGCGAAACAGCTCAGGGCCTGGCGCGAATCCCATATGGTCGACATAGCCGTCCAGCGACTGGTTCATTCCGAACACGAGCCTGGCCATGCTCACTCCCTTTCCTTGCGCGCCGTATCCGAGCGAAATCCGATTGCGTTATGCAATCAGTTGTAAGCCATTTCATTGGATGTTCGCAATCGGTTTTGGCGCGCATAGACGCTCAGAATCCGGAGACCTCCCTGCCCCCAAAATCCGCCCGCAGTTCCTGCTCGATGAAGCTCGCAAACGCCCGCGCCTTCATGCTGGCATTGCGGCCGGTCGGGAACACGATCCAGAGGTCGACCGGCGGGAGCTCCCAGTCCGCGATCACGCGCCGGACCCTCCCGGACGCGAGCTCCGGACTGAACATCCACTCCGACGCAACTGCCAATCCTATTCCCGCGAACACCCCTTCGCGAACCCCTTCGGCCGCATTGCTCCGCATGCGGCCCTTGATCGTCACCGAACTCTCCGATGTGCCTTTCGTGAATAGCCACACCGTGCCACCAGCCCGTTGATCGTAGATAACGGCTTCGTGGTCGACCAGCTCGGCAGGTGTCAGCGGCTCGCCCATCGCCTCGAAATAGCGCGGCGCGCCCACGACGATGCGCCGCCCTCGTCCAATCTTGCGTGAGGTCAGCGAGGAGTCCTGCAGGTCGCCCATGCGCAGCGCTATGTCGATTCCTGCCTCGATCAGATCGACGTTGCCGTCATCGAGGAACATTTCGACTTCGAGCCCGGGATGCAGCGCCATGAACTTCGGCAGTCGGGGCACTATGTGGAGCCTCGCAAACGTCACCGCGCCTGAGATGCGCAACCTGCCGGTCAGCGCGGCCCCGATCCCGCGTGCCTTCAACTCGGCTTCGTCAGCCTCCTCCACCGCACGCTTGGCGTGTTCGTAGAAATTCTCACCCGCCTCCGTTGGCTTGAGACCCAGCGTCGTGCGCAGGAGAAGCTTTACCCCGACGCGTTCCTCGAGCTGCGCGATCATCTTAGAGACCGCCGGCTGACCGACGCGAAGTTGGCGTGACGCAGCCGTGAAGGAACCGGTGTCGACGACGCGAACAAACGCATCCATGGCGACAAGGCGATTCATTCTCATTCCCTCGTGGAATACTTATCTGACGACGCGACAGTTTTCGCTGTCAAGACTTAGCTGCCTCGCTTGGCGGCATTCCGAACAGGAATATGGCCTAGTCCAATCCCTCGCCTACTGCACGCCCGGCCACCCTTCTACCTCTGGCGTTGCAAGCCGCTACCAGCCGTTGGGCGGCACAACCAGAATCGAAGGATTGAAATGAGTAAGAAGCTTGAGGGCAAGATCGCTGTCGTGACCGGCGGCAGCGCGGGTATCGGCTTTGGCATAGCCAAGGCCTTTGCCGCCGATGGCGCGAAAGTGGTCATCACCGGCCGCCGCCAGGAAGAACTCAACAAGGCCGTCGTCGAGATCGGCAATGGCACCATCGGCATCCAGGCCGACGCGTCGAACCTCGCGGACCTAGATCGTGTCTACGACACCGTCAAGGCGCAGCACGGTCGTATCGACGTGCTGGCGCTGAACGCGGGCTTCTACGAATTCATGAAGCTTGGCGAGATCACCGAAGCCCACTACGACAAGACCTACAACACCAACGTGAAGGGACTGTTGTTTGCATTCCAGAAGGCCCTGCCGCTGCTGCCGAAAGGCGCTTCTGTCATCCTGACAGGCTCGATCGCCGGGTTCCGGGGCATCCCGGCGATGTCGGTATACTCCTCGACCAAAGCGGCAATCCGCAGCCTGGTGCGTAGCTGGATCCTCGACACCAAGGGCCTCGGCATCCGGATCAACGTCCTCAACCCCGGCCATACCTCGACACCCGGCTTCAACAACCTGCTGCCTGCAGCGGCGCATCCCGGCGTCATCGAGACGATCCCGCTCAGCCGCCTCTGTACCCCAGAGGACCTTGGCAAGGCGGCTCTCTTCCTGGCATCCGACGAAAGCGCCTACATTAACGGCATCGAACTGGACGTCGACGGGGGCGCGGCGCAGTTCTGATCCCAGAACGCGATAACGGCACGCTCGCCTGTATCCCGGCAACAGTCCGACGACCTGGCGAGCGTTGCCCGCAGGCGTGGTCGCTGTTACGGTCCCGTGTCGGGGTTCGGCACGGCGACGACACACAGCAAGGCAGCATGACCACGCTCGAAAGAACCTTTACGCGGCGCGAGCCGAAGCAGCAACGCTCACGGCAGACCGTCGATGCCGTGCTCGAGGCGGTCCAACTCGTGGTGAAGCGCCACGGGACCCGGGCCATCACCACGAACCGCATCGCGGAGGCCGCCGGCGTCAGCGTCGGGTCGCTGTATCAGTACTTCCCCGACAAGCGCGCAATCTTCACCGCCCTTCATGACCGACATGTCGACGATGTACGGCGGATCATCGGGCAGACGACGGCTGACTGCGCCTCGGCTCCGCTGGAGGAATTCACGCGCGAACTCGTCCGAGGTCTGGTGGATGTGCACGCGGAAGCTGGCGAACTGCACGAGATTGTTTCGTACGCTGTTCCGCAGGGCGCTCTCGGCTTCAAGAACGCGCTGCATCTCACCTTCGGACGGGTGCTGTCACACGCCGACCAGGAGCGATACAGCCTCGACCAGACGGAGCGAATGCTTTTTGTCCTTCCACGCATGGTGGAATCGCTCGTGCACGGAGCAGTCCACCCGGCGCGCGCCCTATCGCGTGATGGCGCCATGAGCGAGACGATCCGTACCGTGCTGGTCTACGTGAATTCTTTTTAGAGCACCTCGGCCTAGCACTACTGAAACGATGCGGCGTTCTCGGCGGCCCACTGGGCGAACGAGATTGGTTCCCGCCCGGTTACTCGTTTTACCCCGTCCGTGACGGTGTCAAGTCGGCCCTCGCGCACCGCGCGCCAGATGTCCACAAGGGCATCGACGTAGGGGCCTCTCCCGGCCCATTCGACGGTGCTGTTGTACGCCTGCCGGTCGGATATTTCCTCGAAGCCGACGGGCTTGCCGATGGCTCTGCCTATCGTGGCCGCCATCTCCCCATACGACAGCGCCTGAGGGCCGGTGATCACCAGTGCCCGGCCGTCGTGGTCGCGCGAGGTCAGCGCAGCCGTGGCGACGGCAGCGATGTCGTCTGGATGGATGAATGCGATCTTGCCTCCACCCGTAGACGAGCGCAGCACACCCTCGTGGCGGATGGAATCCGACCAACCGAGCGCGTTGGACATGAAGCCGGCTGCCTGAATGAACGTGAACGCCACCCCGCTTCCCCGAATGGCATCCTCGCCGCGTGCATGCCACGGACCGGTGCCGATCCCGGTTCGCACGTCCAACGTAGAGAGCTTGACCACGTGGCGGACACCTGCGTGACGGGCAGCGAAGGAGATTGCGCGATCTCGTTTCTCGAGGTCCGATCCATCAGTCAGGAGGAATATGCCGTCGACCCCGGCCAGCGCGGCAGTCAGGGAGGGGCCTGGCTTTTCGAGGTCTCCGGTATGGATATCGACATGGTCACCGAAAAGGGCTCTGGCCCTCTTCGCGCGGCGCACGAAGACCGATGGGCGTGCACCGGAATCAACGAGGCGCTGGGTTACCCGAGAGCCGATGTTTCCCGTCGCGCCGATGACGAGATGTTTCACTTGAGCTTGCTCCAGCCACGGATCACCTCGAGTGCCATTCGCTTCTGGCCCGCCAGAGTGAAATGCAGACCGTCGCCCATGAGCAGGTCGTAGGGAGGCGGGCTCCCCAGCGTTGAGTGGGCGTCGATAACCGCCCCGTCGCCCTCGCGCACGATCCTGGCGACGCGCTCCAGGTCTTCGTTGCGGAACCGAACCCCGAACCTGGCCAGGCCCGGATGCGCCGCCACCTGCGCTTCGTTGACCGCGGGCGGAGTAATCCAAACGCATTTCGCCGTGGTCTCTCCGGAAACGCGCTGGCGCAGCTCGGCAATGTTGCGCGCGGTCTCCTCATGATGGACCAGTGTCTTGGTGGGGTGCGGGCCCTGTGTGCGGGCGTCATTCGTGCCGACGAGGAAGAGGATCCAGTCGGGCCGGGAATTGATGGTATCCGCGACCCGCACGAGACCGTGCGTGGTCGTCTCGCCTGCGACCGCGCTGATGGTCAACGAAATCCCGTCGGTGCGGCGGCGCCTCGCCAGCATTTCCCTCAGGATTACCGCCCAGGATTGGGGCTCGGACGTCAAGCTGTCGCCGAATGCCACGACCTTGGCCCCTTTGCGTAGGGGAAGGCGATCGACCATCGATGCCACGGCCTGGTCGGCAAGCAATGCGCCTGCCGCTTCCGAGGCCTCCTGTTGCATGCGGCCAAGTTCGGTCGCGTAGATCTCAACCGGGAGGCCGAGGAGCCCGGCATGAACTTCCGGGCTAAGGCTGGCGCCTCCAGGCAGAGAGGCCAAGCCTCGCTCGGGCTGGATGACCTTCAAAAGCCAGCGCACTTGCTCGTCCGACATGGTTCACCTCGCAGTTGTATCCGTCTGAAGGAGGCGAAGAATAGTCGCGCCCTGGGAATCTCGCTACTCGCGTTGTCGGTTCATTAAATTATTGAAATTGCTTTTCAATTTGGCATGATCCAGACCCTTCATCAGATTCAGGGGCGCTGGGAAAACACCTCTCACGGTTCGGCGCCTGTTGCGAGGCGATCCGTGCCGAGAGTGAAAAGCTGGTGAAACTCGACGCCGCCGAAATGGCCGCGTTGGCCGAGATGCCCGCACCGGGAAAGCCTCTGGCCCAGCTGCGAGCGCGGCATAGCGATGGTCGACAAAGCGGGGCCGCGTTCTACGGCTTGTCTTTCGCTGGGAGCGGAATGGGTTTTGTCGGCGTCAGCAGAAATCCGTGCGGCTCTCCAGACGGCGCACGGCCACCGCCGACGATCTGGCCGCTCGAATTGATGTCTCGCGCTTCGAAGAGCGTCCAGCCGCGACCGCTGGAGTCCAGCATATCGTTGAGGTCGTAGACCGCCGTCCCGATCCACAAGGCGGCGTGAGTTGGGGAATTGCCCTTGAGCGCCGCGTTTCCGACTACAAGCCCCGCATCGTTGATCCCGAGCGCCATGCTGAACTCGCCGCCGAGCGTACGCAGATCGACGATTTTCGAGCCAACCCACACGGTCGCATGGGTTTCCGTATTGGCGTAGAGCATGGAATAGCCGGCAACCATGCCGCGATTGTTGATGGCCATGGCAAAGCTATAGTCGCCACCGGAGAGAGTGCCGAGGTCGGTTGGAACCCCTCCCTTCCAGAGCGCCGCATGGATCTTAAAGTCGCCGGTCATGTCAGCGAACCCGACCACCCACCCGCTGTCGCTGATGGCGGTGGCGGAGCTGGTGCGTCCGCCGAGGGTGCCGAGGTCGGTCGCGGTGCTGCCGCTCCAGAGCGCGGCGTGTTCGAGGCGAGTGTCACCGACGGTCGAATCTCCGGCTACCTCACCCTTGGCATTGATGCCCACGGCGCTGCTGCTGTGGCCGGCGACAGTGCCGAGGTCGGTCGGGGCCGTGCCGTTCCAAAGCGTTGCATGGACCTCGGATGTGCCCGCGATAAGCGAATAGCCGGCCACCTGCCCGGCCTCGTTGATCCCCTGCGAACAACCGGGGGCTCCGCCCATCGCACCGAGGTCCACGACGGCCTTCCCGGCCCACTTGACGGTATGAACGTTCGGATTGATGCCCGGTGGCGACGCGCCCGCCGCGTCGGAACCATTGTCCTTCGTCGTGGCGTAGCCGACGACCTGGCCGCCGTCATTGACCGCGCAGGCATAGCTTTCGGTTCCGTCGAGCGTGCCAAGGTCCGTCAAGGTGAAAGTCACCGGCGGCGGCGGTCCGCCCGAACAGCCCGACATTGTGCCCGCGAGCCCGAGGGCGAAAAACAGCAGTACCGGTGCGCAATGGTCGCGCGTTCGCATCTCCCGGCTCCCAGAACGAAAAGTATCAGCCGCGGGGTGTTGCGGCCGTCTTGCAGCATACGCTGCTGGCGCTCGAGCGGCTAGTGAGCCGCACCGGCGCCGTCTGCTACCCCGCCGCAACCTTCCTCGACGCCACCCGCGGCCGGCGCCGTTTGGCGACGAGCTTCAGCGCCACCGCCTGCTCTTTCGACAGAGCGCCTGTCACCGCCTCCACCATGCCATGGGCGACGAAATCGGCGTTGATGTCATGAGCCAGTTTATCGGCCGCTTGCCTGTCGTCGTTGCCGGTCTCCGACCAGAACACGATCCCCACTCTTAGTGCTGCCTTCGCGCGCTTCAGCCGCCGCACCAGGAAGCGGGCGTGCTTGACGGAATCGCGATTCAGGAAGCCGACCACCACGGTGTCGACTGTTCCGAGCTCGAGGCCGCGGATGCTTGACGGCTCCATGTCGGCAAAGCCCGCCTTCGACGCGGTCGCGCCCTGGACGTGCAGCACCTGCGCCAGCATCGCGGCGGCGGCATCGTCGAGTTCGCCTCGCCCGCCGGCGCAAAGCACAGATATTCCGGTGCCGTCGGGCAGGTCGACCTCGTCCTCGTCGGTGGCGTCGGCGTGGTCGCCGGCTTCGGCCACATCAGGTGCATCGGCCTCGTCGGCTTCTTCCTGTGCGTCGTCGTCGAGGTTGGCCACCAGTGCCAGCGCACTGGCCGCCACCTGTCGTCTCTGCAGGTCGCCCATGACGCCGCGCACACGGTCGCGCTCGCCCAGAAGAAGGGCCGGAATGGCGACCTTGTCGTAGAATTCGACCAGATATTTTTCCTCCAGCATCTCCTCCGCGTGGTCGGTGGCCTCATCCGGATCGCCGGCCAGCAGCCGCTGATAGAGCCGCGCATGCGGTTCGAGCACCGGCTCGTTGCCGAACAGCACGTCGAGGAATTCAAACTGCGGCACGTGCCTGCCCAGCACCACGAGGCAAACGGTGAGCGGCGTCGACAGCACCAGTCCGAGCGGGCCCCACAGCCAGGTCCAAAAGATCGCCGCGACGATGATCGCCAGCGGCGACAGCCCGGTTCGCGAACCGTAAAGCCAGGGTTCGATGACGTTGCCGGTGACCAGTTCCATCACCACGAACAAGGCGGCTGTCCACAGCACAAGCGACCAGCCGGGCGCCACGGCGAGCGCCAGGAACAGCGGCAAGAGCATGCCGATGGCCGGCCCGATATAGGGAACGAAACGCAGCGCCAGCGCCAGCAGCCCCCACAGCAAGGCATTGGGAATGCCGAGGATCCACAGCCCGATCGCAATCGGTATGGCGTAGACGATGTTGACCACCAATTGCATGAGGAGATAGCGGCCTACCCTTTTTCCCGCATCGCGAAGCGCCTCGGTGGTGCGGTGAAGGTCGCCATAGCCGACAAGCCTGATGAAGCGGTCGCGCAAATCCTCTCGCTCGAGCAGCATGAAGATGACGACGATGATGATCAGACCGGCCGATCCGAGCGGGCTGATCAGCGGTCCGACGATGTTTTGCAGGACTTCGAGCGGCTTCTCGCGCGACACGATCTCGACCGGCACCGGCTCGCGCGGCGGCTTGTCCGGCGTGGCGGCCGGCAGCGTAGCGTCCTGCTTGTCGATCTCCTGGCCGACACGCTCGACCACGCTGCTCAATCTGGCAATGAACCCGCCCCCGACCCCGGTTTCCTTGAGCGAACGGATCTTCTCCAGGATGTTGGTCTGGTAGACCGGGATGTTCTGCGCCAGTTCGCTGACCTGCGAGGCGACGATGAAGGAGAACAGGGCAAGGGCCGCGAAAGCGGCCAGCACACTGGCGATGACGGCGGCAATCCGGGGAATGCCGATCCGTTTGAGCGCCGAAACAAGCGGCGCGAGCGCGAAAGTCAAAAGCAGCGCGATGGCGATCGGTAGAAACACCTCGCGCCCGAAATACAGCGCCGCCACCGTGGTGACGATGGTTGCCACATTCGGCAATGACGTGCGCGGATGGGAGGAGGCGGAAAGAATGGCCTCCAGCCCGGAAGACGCCGTGCCGCTTCGACGATTGACCGCCACTTGATATCTCCCCCTGCCAACGGCCATGGTCTGATATATTGAGCCGGCGCGCAACCTTCGCCGAAGACGAGACGCTGATCGCCCAAGGGGAAAAATCCGGTTCACCCTTGACATCTTGAGTGCGCATCAATAAATGAGTGATCACTCACTCAAATGGTTTTGAAATGGCCCGCCCCCTCAGCGAAGAAAAGCGCGACGCAATCCTGGCATCGGCCACCGCCCTGGTGGCGACGCTCGGCACGGGTGCTGCCACGGCGAAGATCGCCAGGGATGCCGGCCTCTCCGAAGGCACGCTGTTCAACTATTTCGCCAGCAAGGATGAGCTGCTCAACCAGCTCTATCTCGAGATCAAGACCGATCTCGGCAAGGCCCTGCTGACGTCATATCCGTCGCAAGCCAGCGTGCGCGAGCGCAACCGCCATGTCTGGGACAATTTCATCGACTGGGGCGCGAAATTCCCGATGAAGCACAAGGCCATGCGCCAGCTTAGCGTCTCCGAGCGGATTACCGAGCAAAGCAAGCAGCAGGGCAACGCCGCGTTCGCCGACATCAGCGGGATGATCGAGGAAAGCCTTGCCGACGGCGCGCTGAAGGGTTGCTCGATGACTTTCGCCGGCGGCATTTTCGAGGCGCTGGCGGAGACGACGCTCGAATTCATCGCCCGCGATCCGCAACGACGCGAGCACTACAAGCAGGCCGGCTTCGGCTTCTTCTGGAACGGTATCTCGAAGTAGCATCCGGCCCTCCCGATAACGGCAAGGCAAACCATCACCACCGCAATTCAAGGCCAAACCAAAGCTCATAAATGAGTGCCTAATCACTCTTTTATCTATCAACCCTCTGAAAGGAAAACACAATGTCGAAAGTCTGGTTGATCACCGGCAGCGCCCGCGGGCTCGGGCGCGATATCACCGAGGCGGCCCTTGCCGCCGGCAACAGCGTCGTGGCGACGGCTCGCGATATCGGTCGCCTGGCCGATCTCGAAAGCCGCTACCCCGGGCAGCTGCGCGGCTTTGCGCTCGATGTCACCGACCCCGCCGCCGCGCAGGCCTCCGTCGACTTCGCGATCAAGACGTTCGGCCGCCTCGACGTGCTCGTCAACAATGCCGGCTTCGGCCATATCAGCCCCTTCGAACAGACTGAGGAAGCGGATTTCCGGGCGCAGGTCGACACCAACCTTTACGGCGTCGTCAACCTCACCCGCGCCGCGGTTCCTGCCATGCGCGCCCAGCGCTCGGGCCATATCATCAACATCTCCTCGGTCGGCGGGCGCGTCGGCACGGCGGGACTGAGCGCCTATCAGGCGGCCAAATGGGCGGTGGGCGGTCTCACCGAAGTCCTGGCGCTGGAACTCGCCCCCTTCGGCGTCAAGATCATCTCGGTCGAACCCGGCGGCATGCGCACCGACTGGGGCGCCACCGCCTTGGCCAACGCGCCGGCCTTGCTGCCCGATTATGAGCCGAGCGTCGGCGCGGTGCTCGGCATGCTCAAGGCCTATGTCGGCAATGCCATCGGCGACCCCCGCAAGGTTGCCGAAATCATCGTCGATCTCACCAAGCATGACACCTTGCCCGTTCACCTGATCCTCGGCAGCGACGCCTTGCATGTGTTTGGCCAGGCGGAAGCCGCACGCCAGCAAGCGGCGAAGGAATGGGCGCTGGTCAGCACCTCCATTGATATCGACGGCGTCGACCTGTCATTCCTGTCGCGGGAGAGCCAGTCATGAGCACCTGGACCACACATGACATTCCGCCCCAGCAGGGACACAAAACGCTCATCACTGGCGCGACCGGCGGTCTGGGCTACGAGACCGCGCTGGCGCTGGCAAAGTCCGGCGCCGACGTGCTGATGACCGGACGCAACGAAGCCAAGGGCAAGGATGCGCTGGCCCGCGTCAAGGCAGCCGTCCCCGGTGCAACCGTTCGCTACGCCCATCTCGACCTTGCCGATCTCGCCTCGGTCGAAGCCTTCGCCGGCCAGCTCGCCGGCGAATGGGACGCCATCGACCTGCTGGTCAACAATGCCGGCGTGATGACCCCGCCGGCCCGCCATGAAACCGCCGACGGTTTCGAGTTGCAGTTCGGCACCAACTATCTCGGCCACTTCGCCCTGACCGGACGCCTGCTGCCGATGCTGCGCAAGGGGCGGCAGACACGCGTCGTCAATCTCAGCAGCGGCGCCCACCGCATCCAGGCGGCGATCCATTTCGACGATCTGCAATGGCATAAGCGCTACAGGCCCTGGGCGGCCTATGCGCAGTCCAAGCTCGCCATGATCCTGTTCGCCTTCGAACTGCAGCGCCGCAGCGATGCCAAGGACTGGGGCCTGCTGAGCAACGCCGCCCATCCCGGCTACGCCCTCACCGACCTGCAGACCATCGGCCCCCGCATGGGCCGCGACGGCGGGTCCTCACCGTTCGACTGGCTCGGCGTGCTGCTGGCGCCGGTTCTGTCGCAATCGGCATCGGAAGGCGCTTTGCCGACGCTGTTCGCCGCGACGGCACCCGAGGCGAAACCGGGCGGCTATTACGGACCGCAAGGCCTGTTCGAAATGAAGGGCAAGGTCGGCGAGGCCAAGATCGGCAGGCACGCGCAAGACACCGCTGTTGCTGCAAGACTGTGGGATGTGTCGCAGGAGTTGACGGGGGTCGCCTGGCCGGGCGCGGCTTGACGCAGGCACCCGCTTGAGGCGCGCGGCACCAAGCGCGGCTCAGCTCATCAGCCAGCCCCCGGCCCGGTCGAGAAACGCGTCGCGCTGCTCGACCGCCGCCGGTGTGCCAAGCCCAAACGCCGTCGTCAGCGTCGCGATGTTCGATGCGATGAGATCGGCGAAGCGCTTCATGTTTCGCTTGTCGAGGCCGGCGAGTTGCCGCGCCAACGACCCTGCTATATCGGCCGTATAGCCCGCCCGCATACGCTTGCGCGCAGCGGCACTATCAATGCCGAGCGCCTGCAGGAAGGCTGAGAAATCGTCGACGGAAATTGCTTTCAGCCGATCCGCCGACCCTATCCTGAAGGCAAGCTCATCGGTCAGGTTGGCGTCGAGCCGCGTCGGCAGAAGGTCGTAGCGTGGCGCCATGCGGATGCGCCCTCGTGCCTCGTGAAGCAGCGCGAAATTCTTGGCGTGGCCATCGGTATTGCCGATCATCAGGTCAAACAGGGTGGCTCTGACGAAGATCTCCTTGGCGTCCGATGGGTCCGCCGTCGCCTCCAGCACACGGAGGATGGCCGGCGCGTCGAAGCGCCGACCAGGCGTTCCACGCCGTTCGTATTTCAGTGCCGCCGGCAAGCCGAGTGCCTGGGCGAAGTCCTCCTGATGGATACGCACGATCAGGCCGTCGCGTGTACGCGCGCGGTCGAAGCGAGTGATCAGTAGAGCTGCGACCGCGTCGAACGGCACGACCACGGCGTCAGTCGTCTCGAAGCCAAGCGTTCGCGACAGCGAGAGCGCCTCGGCCTCGTCGCGCGCATCGTGGACATGGCCCTGATCGGGAACCTTCAATATGTGCGTGGTCGGCGCGCCCGAACGCGGCCGCGGCTCGCCAAAGGAGCCGTCGGGCAGCATGGTCAGCGCGATCTTGCTCTGAACTCCGGCCAGCGGCGACGGGTCGGCGGTACCGTCCGGCAGACGACGGCGACGATGCAGCGCATCGACGATCTGCTCCATCCGTTCCGCGCCGACCGGTATGTAGTCCCGGCTATAGTCACCGGGCAGCTTGACCGGAGGTGCCCCCGCCGGCAGCACCGACAGGGCGCCGGCGCAGTCCTTGCCGAGATGGAACAACAGGCCGGCAATGTCGTCACGGGCGAGCCCCTCGCGGGCCATGATGTCGGCCAGTGCCGTGTCACGCTCCTGCAGCAGATTGTCGAAGAACGGCCGGGCCGCAACATCGCCATAAGGCTCGTCGGTCAACGGTAGCGACAGCGACAAGGCAACGGCATCGGGATTGGCGACATAGTCCGGCCGGTAAGCATAGGCGACCGCGCCATTGCCGTCGCACGCCAGAATGCCGATCGGCTCGGCGAACCCGTCGAGCCGGACATCGAGTGTCAGCGCGTCCATCATCGCTCCCTGGCGAGGAGCGCGATGCCGGCAGCATTGACAACCTTCAGCACCTTGCCCAGTTCCAGCGTCAGCTTGCCGTTTTCAAGCTCGGACAGGAAACGCCGGCCGACGCCGGCGAGATCGGCGAATTCCTGCTGCGAAAGCCCTCGCCCCTCACGCACCTTGCGCACCAGCCTGCCGAGATCCGCCGAGGATGCGATGGTGGTGAGTTCGGCCGCTTTGGCTGTGCTTTGCGTCGCTGCCTGCTCCTTTACATCGGATTCGAGGATGCGCGGCAACGTTACCCGGACGTTCGGCGAAAAGGCCCTGATCTCCACCCCAGCCACAAGGACGTCATTTCGCCCGCCCGGAGTCGGCGCCAGCGGCACGCCACCTTCGGCAAAGCCACCGGGCATGCCGATATCGGCGTTTTCGGACCGAGCGGCGCGGCGCGCGATTTCTATCGCACTCAGTGGCGCGGTCGTCGGTACGGGTGTGGTGGTTTTCGGCATATTTTTTGATCCCGAACGGGAACATAGCAAGTAAGAGAGTGAAATTCAAGCAGGATTGCTCCCGATCGGGATCAGACACAAATCAGATACCGTACGGTAGCATTCCGTAAAAAAACGCACTGCACAGAGCGCTTTGTTCCCGGACGGGAGCAGACTTCTGTTGCGCGCGATTGAGACTGGCTTGTCGGATCACCGCGCCCCATACCTCGCCAGTGCATGTTCGATCAGCACGTCGATCACCTGGCTGTAGCCGATACCGATCGCCGCCAGCGCCTTGGCGTACATGGAAATGTCGGTGAAGCCGGGCAGTGTGTTGACCTCGTTGACCAGCAGCGAACCGTCGGCGCGCAGGAAGAAGTCGACGCGCGCCATGGCCTCGCAGCCGAGCGCCCGGAAGGCCTGTTCGGCCATCTCCTTCGTCTTGGCAACGATTTCAGCCGGGACATCGGCGGGCACCTTGACCACAGCACCTTCGGCATCGAGATATTTGGCCTCATAGGTGTAGAAGCCATGCTTGCCGGCCGGGATGATCTCGCCGGGCGGCGAAACCGCCAATGAGCCATCGGCCCGCTCCAGCACCGAGCACTCGATCTCGCGGCCGGCGACGAACTCCTCCACCAGGAGCTTGCTGTCGTGCCGGAACGCCGCCTCGATGGCCGCAGTGAAACCGGCGCTGTCGGCCGCCTTGCTCACCCCGAACGATGAGCCCTGGCGCGCCGGCTTGACGAACACCGGCAGGCCGAGCCGTGCCGCGATATCCTCGAACGCTGCGGGCTCGCCGCGCCGCACGGTGACCGAGCTGGCAACGGCAAGGCCGGCCTCGCGCATCAGCCGCTTGGCGGCATCCTTGTCCATGGCGGCGGCCGAGGCCAGGATGCCGCAGCCGACATAGGCGACATCGGCGACTTCGGCATAACCCTGCACCGAACCATCCTCGCCGAACGGCCCGTGCAGCACGGGAAAGACGACATCGACGGGGTCAGGCTGTTGGCCACCCCTGGTGACAACCACCAGCCGGCCCTTGCCGCCGGGCAGCAGGGCGACCTCGATGCCATCCTCGGACACCAAAGCCCCTGCCCCCTCAACACCAGCCTCGGACGACTGCTGCAGCAGCCATTTGCCATCCCTGGAAATGGCGATCGGCACCACTTCATAGCGCGTCCGGTCGATCGCCTTCAGCACATTGGCGGCCGACAGTCTCGACACGTCATGCTCGGCCGAGCGCCCGCCATAGAGGATGGCTACCCTAATCCTTTTCTTCATTGAAAAGCCTTCTCAGTCATTGAAATCCCTCGAAATCAAATGGTGACGGCAATACCGCGATTGGCAAAGAAACGGTCGAAATCGGCTGGCGCCAACACTGCGTTTTCTTGTGTGGCCCTGTTGTGGCCGGACGGGTTGTGAAAGCGAAAACCGTCATCCGACGCCGCCGTCACCAGCACCAGATGACCGCCCTTCGACGGCGGCTCGCGCTCGGGCCAGCGGATCGAACTGCTGACCGAAGCGATGAAGAACCGCGATCGGTCAAGAATCGCCGGAATATCCGCTGTCGCGACATTGGTCATCACCTGCGCCTCCAGGCCGAATTCCGCCGTCACGAAGGTGACGAAGGGCGCGTAGATCAGGCCCTTGATCGAGCCTTCATGGACGACATAGCCGCCATGGCCAGTGCAGCGCCTGGCCAGCTCGATCGTCGGCACGATCTCGCCACGGCTCGCCAGGATCATTTTCAGGCACGCCATGCCGCAGATGTTGGCGGCCCAGACCGCGTATTCGTCGAGCGTTTCCGCGCCCGACCCTCGCCACAACGGATCGCGCCGCAGCGCGACTTCGGCGCCATCGGCCAGCACGGCCAGCGTCATGTCAGGCGTTTCCCACTGGCTGAAAAACGGCACGGTTTCAGGCAACGGGTTCATGTATCTCTCGGGCTGCTCGCATCAATCTCGTATACGAGAATACCAGATTGATGAAAAACCGTTTAAGCCTGTCGGAATTTGATGGTGCCGTCGCCCCGCCTACTCGGCCTTCGTCCAGCCGAAGACCTGCCAGGCGTATTTCGATTTTTCGTCGGGTTCGACCGTGTAGGTCATCTGCATATCGCCGTCCTTGGCGTAGATGTCGAGCCTCGGTGCCGTATCGAGCTCCAGCCATAGTGAGCTCTTTTTGAAGGACCAGGTTCCGCACCAGACGCAAGGCCCCGATGTCGGGTCGCCCGGCTGATGGAAATTGTAGCGGCCGTCCGCGGTGATCTCAAGATAGTCGAACGCGCCGTAAAACGCCGTCAGCGTCTGCTGGAACTCGGTGGCCGCCGCCTCCTGTTCCGGCGTCGGCGCATCCGTCATGTCGCGCGGCGGCCGGATGGCTGAGCCGCTGAGTGTCCATTTGCCGACGAAATCCTTCTCGGTCGGGAGGTATTCCTCTTGAGCTTGCACTGGGCGGACATAAGAAACTGATAATATATTAGCCAGATCAATGGTCCCGATCGCAAGGAACAGCGTGGTGGCGCAGATCGCCCTGGTAGATCTCTGCATAAAGTGTATTTCTCCGCGATGGGGTAAAGATATTCTGTTTGGGAGTTACATTGAAAAACCGTGGCACGCTTTGCCTCAATGCCGATTCCCGCCCGCCACATGCACGGTTAACATTGAGGCGACCAATCTGGCAACGCAGGGCAACAGGCATTGAGACAAACGAAAGCCCGCCAGGAGGGGGATCCGACGGGCTTTGGGAAAGCTTGGAGCTTTCAGATGTCTGAGGGGGGATCAGACGTGGGAAAACCCTTGCGGCCCGAGAAGGTTCCGGCGCAACGAAAAAAATCTAGCGGCAGAGCCGCGAAGTTGCGCGATTCGACAGTGGAGCGATTTGTTTGCGTTGGCGACTGGCTTGAAGTGGAACCTTCCGCGCCCAACGAGGTTTTGTGGCGCGGCCGGGAGGAATGGCGATTGGACCTTTTTCAAAAGCTCGAGGCGCTCATCGACAGCGCCGGTATCGACGATGTCGAGCAAGCAACTGCGTTGCTGCGCCGCTTCAAGGGCAAGTCGCAGCCTCTCACTACGGCCATTGACGAATTCATGCTCGACTTCATGACATTGGTCTTCGTCGTTGAAACCGGCGAGGACGAGTTCGAGAAGCCAATGCGCAAGCTGGCGTGCACCAGGCTTTCGAACATCAGGCAATTGGTCAACGTGCCGGCGTAGCAGGTTTTAAGCCCGGTCACCCATCCGCGAACGCGGTTCCCAGGAGCCTCCATATCGCTGCAATCGCGGCCTTCTGCTCCAAGCGGCGCTGGATAGACGGAGGCCGCATTACCAAATTGTATGGACCGCCCGATTGTCAAACCGTCGGATCGGGACGAAGCTTGGCGGAGCCTGTCAGCCGCAGGATACGCTGCCATGAAGGATCGACCCATACGCATCGAAGTCAGGCGCAAACGCTTGCGCATGGACCGCCGGCATGTCCTGCTCGGCATCGCCGGCACGCTGCTGACCAGGCCCGCCACGGCCAATGTGCCGACAGCCTATGATCCCAACGCGATGCCGGCGATGGACAGTCGAGCCGGCTTCATCGACTGGATGAAGAAGAACCGGGGCGAGGATGCCGGCTTCCTTGGCCAGCGCTGGGACCGCTTCCAGGACCTGCTCGCCCACAAGGATGTCTGGGACCAGCGTGACAAGCGCGCCTATCTGATGACGCCGCGCGAGGAGTTCGTCACCAAGGCCAATCTCGACCGCGCCTATGAATGGCACTATCTCGATATCGGCTATGGCGTGACGATCACCGGTCCCCACAGCGTCGCGCGCATGACCAATTCACTGGAGATAAAGCCCGGCGACAAGGTGCTCGAGATCGGCACCGGCTCGGGCTACCAGTCGGCCTATCTGTCGAACCTCACCGACAAGGTGTTCTCGATCGAGATCATCAAGCCGCTGGCGGCAAGGACGCGCGCGCTTTACGACGCGCTGATCGCCAAGGGCTATTCCGAATACAAGGCGATCCACACCCGCAACGCCGACGGCTATTATGGCTGGCAAGAAGAAGCGCCGTTCGACAAGATCATCGTCACCTGCGGCATCGACCACATCCCACCGCCGCTGCTGCAGCAGTTGAAGCCGAACGGCATGATGGTCATCCCGGTCGGCCCGCCTGGCGCCCAGCATGTGCTGAAAGTCACCAAGCATCAGGAAGCGGATGGGACGTTCCAGGTTACGCGCGCCGACATCTACAATGGCGGCACGCTGTCCTTCGTGCCGTTCACCAAGCTTGAAGGCGACGCCATCAAGGGCACGCATAACGGCCCTTGAGCTCATGGACGGGATTTATCCCTTCAGCAGCGCCGCCAACCTTGGAATGCCTTCGGTCACCGCGCGACGGTCGGCCAGCGTGAAGGACAGCCGCAGCGTGTTGCGCCCGGTGCCGTCGGCGTAAAAGGCGTTGCCGGGCACGAAGGCGACGCGCGCCTCCTTCACCGAACGCGCCAGGAGCGCGCTGGCATCAACACCTTCCGGCAGCGTCGCCCAGACGAACATGCCGCCTTCCGGTCGGCTCCAGGTCACACCATCAGGCATGTTGGCTTCCAGCGCACCAAGCAGGCCGTCGCGGCGTTGGCGATAGGCGCCGATGAGTTTTTCGACCTGGCCGTCGAACACGGCTTCGGCGACGCGGTGCATGACCAACTGGTTGATCGACGGGCTGTGCAGGTCGGAAGCCTGCTTCATCAGCACCAGCTTTTCCACCACGTGGCGCGGCGCGCAGACCCAGCCGACACGCATGCCCGGTGACACGATTTTCGAGAACGAGCCGCAATAAAGCGTGCGTGCGTTGTCGATGCCGCCGGACCGCGCACAATCGAGCGCCAGGATCGGCGGCACGCCCTCGCCGTCATAGCGCAGCGCGCGATAGGCGGCATCCTCGATAACGGCGATGTCGAGTTCGCCGGCGAGGTCGAGCACGGCTTCGCGCTGTTTTTTGTCCAGCGTGTTGCCGGTCGGGTTGGCGAAGTCAGGCACCAGGTAGGCGAACTTGACCTTGCCGCCATTTGCGGCGGCGGCCGCGTGATAGGCCGCAGGCGTCATGTTGCCGCCTTCGGGCCGCAGCCGGTCGTAACGCGGCTCGTAGGCATTGAAGGCCTGCAGCGCGCCGAGATAGGTCGGCCATGTGACCAGCGCGGTATCGCCCGGCGACAGGAACAGCTTTCCCAGATAATCCAGCGCCTGCTGCGAGCCGGAGGTGATGAAGATATTGCCCTCGTCGCAAGCGACGCCAAGCTTGCCCATCTGCGCGGCGAGCCAGCGCCGCAGGGGCAGATAGCCTTCCGAGACCTGGTATTGCAGTGCTGCTCCCGCCTCGGCGCCGCCCAGCACCTCGGCATAGGCATCGCGGATCGCCTCGGCCGGAAACAGCGCCGGATCGGGAATACCACCGGCAAACGAGATGATGTCGGGCTGGTCGAGCAGCTTCAGCAGTTCGCGGATTTCGGAGGCTTTCATGCGCGACGAGCGCGAAGCCAAGAGGTTCAAAAGGGTCAAGTCACGCCTCCCCAGACGATTTCATATAGGTCAACCTGGCTGACCTATATCCGCTTTGTCAGGCGATTTGAATAGTGCCTGAACGCCTTCCGCTATACGCCAGTAGCCGCCGGGGCGGAACGCCTACAAGGTTTTCTTGTAGCCAAGATGGCTGCCGGTGAAGCCAAGGTTCTCATAGAAACGGTGCGCATCCGCCCGTCCCTTGTCGGTGGTGAGCTGGACGAGACGACACCCGCGCGTCCGGCATTGATCGATCGCCCATTCGAACATCAGCCGGCCAACGCCGCCCGAGCGCCGATGGCCGGCGACCCGAACCGCCTCGATCTGCCCGCGCCAGGCGCCCTTGCGCGACAGCCCGGCAAGGAAGCTGATCTGCAAGGTGCCGATCACCTCGCCGCTATCGACCGCCACCGCCAGCAACTGGTTGGGATCAGCGTCGATGGCGTTGAAGGCATCGAGATAGCCCCGCGCCAGCGGCAACGAGGCGTCCTCGCGGCCAGCGCCAAGCGGATCGTCGGCCAGCATGGCGACGATGGCAGGCAGGTCGGAGGCCACAGCTTTGCGGAAGATGATCATGGCGCCGGGATAGCGCGAGGCTTGGGGGGCGGCAAGTGTGCGCTCTTCCCTTCTCCCCTTGTGGGAGAAGGTGGATCGGCGCGCAGCGCCGAGACGGTTGAGGGGTGTTCCAGCGGAGTGAGACGATGGCGTCCCCTGGAACACCCCTTGTGTATTTGGAATCGTGCATTGTTGAGGGTGCCACGGACCAGGTGCTTGCCTGATCCGTGGCGGCGGCCGAGAGCCCGTCACCCCTCAGGTGGCTTAAACCGTGGATGAGCTGGGGCCCGACCGCCTTCTTTTGTGAACCCGAACAGTTGCAAGGGGCAAGCCCCCGCACACAAGGAAGGGACCGAGGAAATGGTTGCGCAAACGGTTCAGGACATCGGCATCGATGTTGCCAAGCGCTGGCTCGACGTGGCCGTGTTTCAAACGCAGGAACAAGCGCATTTCGATAACGACAAGGACGGATGGGCCAAGCTGATAAGATGGTTGCGGGGCCGCACCGTACGCGCCATCGGCATGGAGCCGAGCGGCGGCTATGAGCGGGGCGTGGCCAAGGCGCTGCGCAGCGCCGACCTGCCGGCCAGGAACGTCAATCCGCACAAGCTGCGCCACTATGCCCGCGCCCTTGGCCGATTGGCCAAGAACGATCGCATCGATGCCCTGCTGATTGCGCGCTACACCGCCGAGCTGCCGACCCGGCCGGTACGTTGCGACCCAATCGCCGAGCAACTCGCCGATCTCGTCGTTGCCCGCAGGCAGCTCAGCGACGACAAGGTCAGCCTCGCCAATCAGCTCCAGCAGCTACGCGAGCCGACAGTCAAGCGCATCTTCACCCAGCGGCTGCGCCGCATCGAGCTCGACATCGCACTGCTCGCCAAGCGTATGGCCGAACTCGTCGCCAGCCAGCCGCCACTCGCAGCCAAGGATCGACTGATCCAATCCTTCCACGGTGCGGGTCCGGTCCTCAGCCATACCCTACTGGCGTTGGCGCCGGAGATCGGGCAGGCCTCGCGACGAGAGATCGCCGCACTTGCCGGTCTGGCGCCCTATGACTTCGACACCGGCACATTCAAAGGCCGCCGCATCATCTGGGGCGGCCGACACGCCCTGCGCAGGGTGGTCTATATGGCTGCGCTCACCGCCAGCCGCTCCAATCCCCCACTCAGGGACTTCCACCAGCGTCTCATTGCCAACGGCAAGCAACCAAAGGTCGCTCTCATCGCCGTTGCGCGAAAGATCCTCACCATCCTCAGTGCAATGATCCGAAACAACGAACCTTGGAACCCAAACAGGTCCTGAAAACACAGTTGCTCATCCGACCTCGCTTCGCGAGGCCACCTTCTCCCACAGGGGGAGAAGGAAGAGGCGCTACTTACCCCTCATATACCGCCTGCGCCTCCATCAGCGCCCGGTCCAGCCTTTCACCCTCGGCATATCCAGCCAGGTTCTGCGGCCGCTCGATGCCGGGCAGCAGCCTCGGGCACGGTTCGGCGGCGCCGATCACCATCCGCACCGGGATGACACCGGCCCACACCGGATGCCCATAATCCTCCTCATCGTCGCCGACGCCCTTGGCGCGCACCTTGGCCGATGCCTCCTCGATGCGCATGCCGATCACCGTCGTCGCCTTGGCCTCCTGCGCCGAGATCGGCCGCAAGGTCTCGGATCGGCCGGGATAGAAGCGGTCGACCACGCCGGCCAGCGCCTTCATTTTCTCTTCCGGCTCGTCGACGATCCGCGCCGTCCCAAAACACATCGCCGAGCGGTAGTTGGCGGAATGGTTGAAGCCGGTGCGCGCCAGCACCAGCCCGTCGAGATGCGACACGGTCAGACAGGCCGGCGTGCCACCGCGCAACTGGCGCAGCATGCGACTGGCGGACGAGCCGTGCCAGTAAAGCATGTCGCCCTCGCGCCAGTGGATGGTCGGCGTGCAATAGGGCTGGCCGTCGAACGTATAGGCGACATGGCAGAGCAGCCCGGCATCCAGCACCGCGAAGACGGCCGCGTGGTCGTAGCTGCCGCGCTCATGCAGGCGCTTGACCCGGTTGCGGCTGGTGGTCGGAAAGCTGGCGGCGACGTCGTTCACGGCTTGCATCCTCGGTTGTTGTCCGCCAACCATGCGCTGTGATATTGGTCGATAAAAGAACCAATCCCATGGATAAAATTCAGACCAATTCTCCGGACTGGTCGGCGCTGATCCCGGTCCTGCCAGGTGATGGCCCGCGCAGCCGCGAACTTTATGCGGCCCTGCGGCGGCTGATCGAGACCGGCACGCTGGCCGCCGGCGCCAAACTGCCGACCACCCGCGACCTGGCAGGGCGCTTCGGCCTGTCACGCTCGGCCGCGGTCGCCTGTTTCGAAATGCTGATCGCGGAAGGCTTTGCCATCGCCAGGGTCGGCGCCGGCACCTTCGTCGCGCCCGATGTGCCCTATCTGCCGGCGACACTCGTCAAGCCGCGACCGCCGGAGATCGATGCCGCTGCCTCGCTGCCTTGCGGCCTTGGCGTGGCGGTGTCGGACCCGCGCACGCTTGATATGTTCCGCATCCTGTTGTCGCGCCACCTCGCTCGTCCCGGGCCGGAGCATTTCCGCTATGGCGATCCACGCGGCGGCATCGGCTTGCGCACCGCGATTGCCACGTATCTGCGAACCGCACGCGGCGTGCGCTGCGACGCCGGCCAGATCGTGCTGACCTCGGGCACGCAACAAGGGCTGGACTTGCTTGCGCGCGCCGCCCTTCGCCCCGGCGATGCCGTATGGATCGAGAATCCCTGCTATCTAATGGCGCATGCGGCACTTGCCGGCAGCGGCGCCAGGATTATCGCCGTACCGGTCGACGCCGAAGGGCTCGATCCCGAGATCGGCGAGCGTCTCTGTCCAAGGGCACGCGCCGCCTATGTCACGCCCTCCCATCAATATCCACTCGGCGTGACCATGACCATGCGCCGGCGGCTCGCTCTGCTCGACTGGGCGCGGCGCAATGATGCCTGGATCATCGAGGACGATTATGACAGCGAGTTCCGCTATGCCGGCCCGCCGCTGACCGCGCTGCAAGGCATTGATGGCGCGAACCGCGTCGCCTATCTCGGCACCTTCTCCAAAGTGCTCTTCCCCGGCCTGCGCATCGGCTATGTCGTGGTGCCCGAAGCGCTGCTCGACGCCGTCATGGCGGTCAGGGCACGCGCCGACCGCTACCCCTCGACGCTGGCCGAAGGCGCGCTGACCGACCTTCTCAACGAAGGCCATTTCGCCGCGCATCTGAGACGCGTGCGCCGCCACGTGCAAGCCGCGCGCGATGTGCTGGTGGCGGGTCTCGAGGCGCATTGTGGCGATGCGCTTGATGTGACGGTGCCCAAACAAGGGCTGCATCTGATGGCGATGCTGAGGGGTGGCGGGCCGGATACGGCGATTGTCGAAGCGGCGAAGGCTGCGGGCGTCGGCGCTCGGGCCCTGTCCTCGATGTTCATCGACGGCCCGCCTCGCCATGGTTTGGTGCTGGGTTTCTCCGGGTTCTCGGATGAGGAGTTGATGGCCGCAACGGTGCGGCTGGGTGGGGTGATGCGATAGCCTCCCTTGCCGCCGCTGAAACACATTCCATTTGATTGGACACGTCGCGCGAACCGGTGCCTATTGTACACGCGGGGGATGCGAACGACCGAGGAGCAGGCCATGATTGCGCTGAACGTGAATGGACAGGATCGCAGCGTCGATGTTCCCGATGACATGCCCCTGCTCTGGGTGTTGCGCGATGTCATCGGCCTGACCGGCACCAAGTTCGGCTGCGGCATCGCCCAGTGCGGCGCCTGCACGGTGCAGCTCGACGGCCAGCCGGTGCGGTCGTGCGTCCTGCCTGTCGCTTCTGTCGGCACGCGGCATGTCACCACCGTCGAGGCGATCGGCGCGACGCCCTCGGGCAAGAAGGTGCAGCAGGCCTGGCTCGACCTCGAGGTCATCCAGTGCGGCTATTGCCAGTCCGGCCAGATCATGTCGGCCTCGGCGCTGCTGGAACGAAACCCCAACCCGAGCGACAGCGATATCGATGCGGCGATGTCTGGCAACATCTGCCGATGCGGCACCTACACGCGCATACGGGCGGCGATAAAACAGGCCGCCAAGGCTTGAAGGAGACAGCCAGCATGAGCAAGCCATTCTCCTCCCCGAACCCGAAAACAAATGCCTCGCGCCGGGCCTTCCTGCAAGGCGGCGGCCTTCTGCTGGGCTTCGCCATGCTTGGCGCCGGCATCAGGCCGGTGGTTGCCGCGACCGATCCTGTCGAGGGTGATGTTTCCGCCGCCTTCGCGCCCGATGCCTTCATCCGCATCGGCACCGACGGCAAGATCACCTTCATCCTGCCCAACATCGAAATGGGACAAGGCACGCATACCGGCGAAGCGACGCTGATCGCCGAGGAGCTGGAAGTCGGTCTCGACCAGGTGAGCGTCGTCGACGCGCCGCCCAACGACAAGCTCTACGCCACAGCCGCCCTTGGCGGCCAGGCGACGGGCGGTTCCACCTCGATGCGCGCCACCTGGGAGTCGCTGCGCAAGGCGGGCGCCACGGCGCGCATGATGCTGGTTTCGGCGGCGGCCGCGCAATGGTCGGTTCCGGTATCCGAATGTGCCGCCAAACTGGGTGTGGTCACCCACCAGCCGACCGGCAGGCAGCTTGCCTATGGCGCGCTCGCCGATGCGGCGGGCAAGCAGCCCGTGCCAACCGACATAAAACTCAAGGACCCCAGGGATTTCGAACTGATCGGCAAATCGCTGCGCCGGGTCGACACATCAGGCAAGGTGAACGGCGCGGTGGTCTACGGCATCGATGTGCGTGTGCCCGGCATGAAGGTGGCGACCGTGGCCGCCTGCCCGGTCTTCGGCGGCACACTGGCGGATGTCGACGACAAGGCGGCGCGCGCCATACCGGGCGTGCGCGACATCGTGCGCCTGCCCAATGCGGTCGCCGTCATCGGCGATCATTTCTGGGCCGCCAAGAAGGGACTGGCGGCACTCGACATCACCTGGAACGACGGCGCCAATGCCAGGCTCGGCAGCGCCGATATCATGGCCGCCCTGAAGACAGCATCCGAGCACAAGACGCCGATCATGGCGCGCAAGGAAGGCGACGTCGAAGGCAAGCTGAAGGCAGCATCGAAGACGGTCGAGGCGGCCTATGAATTGCCATTCCTCGCCCATGCGCCGATGGAGCCGATCAACTGCGTCGTGCATGTGCGTGCTGACGAATGCGAGATCTGGGTCGGCACGCAGGTGCCGACCCAGGCGCAAGGCTGGGCCGCGCAGGTCACCGGCTTTCCGCTCGACAAGATCATCGTCCACAATCACCTGATCGGCGGTGGTTTCGGCCGCCGCCTTGTCGCCGAATCCGTCGGCCAGGCCGTGGCGATCGCCAAACAGGTCAGTTATCCGGTCAAGGTGATCTGGACCCGCGAGGAGGACATCCAGCACGACCTTTACCGTCCCGCTTATTATGATCGCATCTCCGCCGGCCTCGGCCCGGACGGGTTGCCGACGGTGTGGATCGACCATGTCGCCGGCGGTTCGGTGCTGGGCAACTACATTCCCGGCGGCTGGCCGGAAGACAAGCTTGACGACGACGCCGTCGAGAGCGCCGTCAAGCCGCCCTACGACCTGCCGGTCATCCAGGTCGACTGGGTGCGCCAGGATCCGCCGGTGCCGATCACATGGTGGCGCGGCGTTGGCCCCACGCACAATGTCTTCGTCGTCGAAAGCTTCATGGACGAACTCGCCCATGCGGCGGGCAAGGACCCTGTCGAGTATCGCCGGGCGCTGACGAAGAACCAGCCGCGCGCGGCCGGCGTGCTGGAGCTGGTGGCCGAAAAGTCCGGCTGGGGCTCGCCCATGCCGGCCGGCTCGGGACGCGGCATTGCCCTGCACGATGCCTTCGGCAGCTTCATGGCGGCGGTGCTGGAAATCTCGGTTTCGCCAGCCGGCGAGATCACGCTGCACCGGGCGGTGGTGGCTGTCGATTGCGGCATTGCCATCAATCCCAACACCGTCGAGGCGCAGATCGAAGGCGGGCTGATCTTCGGTCTGTCGGCCGCGCTCTACAGCGGCATAACCTTCACCAATGGCCGCGTCGACCAGAGCAATTTTCACGACTACCGCATCCTGCGCAACAACGAGGCGCCGAAGATAGAAGTCTATCACGTCAAGAGCCTGGAATCGCCCGGCGGTATCGGCGAGACGGCGACGGTGTCGGCCGCGCCTGCCCTTGCCAATGCGATCTTCGCCGCGACGGGAAAGCGCCTGCGCAGCCTGCCCTTCGACCGCAACCAGCTGAGGAGCGACAGCGCCGACAAGACCAGCGTGTCGATGATGCCGCCGCTCAGCGTGCCCGTGCTGGCGGCGTTGGCGATAACCGGGGAAGCCGATGAATCCGAAGCCGAGGCGGCGTGACCATGAAACGGCTGGGCCTCATCATTCTCGCCGCCGTGGTGGTCATTGCCGCTGCCGTCGCGGTGTTCCTGTTCAAGCCGGCGTCGCTGCCTGATGTCTCCGTGGCGCAGGCCGCACTGCCGACCGGCCAGGCGCTGATCGATCGTGGCGAGTATCTGGCGCGCGCCGCCGACTGCGTCGCCTGCCACACCACGTCAGGCGGCAAGCCCTATGCGGGCGGCCTCGCCTTCAAGCTGCCGTTCGGCACGCTCTATTCGCCCAACATCACCGCCGACAAGGAAACCGGCATCGGCAACTGGAGCGATGCCGAGTTCGTGCGGGCCCTGCATCAGGGCATCGACGACCAGGGCAAAAATCTCTACCCGGCCTTCCCCTATGCCGCCTATGCGCGGATGACGACGGAAGACGCGCTGGCGATCAAGGCCTATCTGTTCAGCCTGCCCCCGGTGCGCGCGGACGCGCCAGGGAACGAACTCGTCTTCCCCTTCAACCAGCGCTACGTCATGCGCTTCTGGAACCTGCTGTTCGTGCCGAGCGGCCCGCTGCAGCCCGACCCGCAGCAGACGGCGGACTGGAACCGTGGCGCCTATCTGGTCGAGGCGATGGCGCATTGCGGCGAATGCCACACGCCGCGCAATCTGTTCTACGCCCTCGACAGCGGCAAGACCTTCGCCGGCGCCGAACTGCAGGGCTGGAAGGCCTACAATATCAGCTCGGACAAACGCACCGGCATCGGCAGCTGGAGCGACGAGCAGCTGACCGACTATCTCTCCAAGGGCCATGCGGAAGGGCGCGGCTCGCCGACCGGCAGCATGGGCGAAGCGGTGGACTACAGCTTGCGCCATTTGACGCCCGAAGACATCAAGTCAATCGTCGCCTATGTCAGAACCGTGCCGCCGCAGGTCAGCAGCGACCAGGCGATCGTAGAGGCCGATCCACCCACGCTCAAGGCGTCGACCGCCTATGCTCCGGCTACCGACGCAGCCGCGCAAGGCGGGCTTGGCCTGAAACTGTTCCAGGGCGCCTGCGCCAGCTGCCACGGCTGGAACGGCGAAGGGCTGCAGACGCCCTATGCCGCGCTGCGCGGCAGCCGCACGGTCAACGACCCCGACGGGACCAATCTGATCCAGGTCATCCTCAAGGGCGCGCATATGACGACGCCGACAGGCGCGCAAACCATGCCAGCCTTCGCCAACGCCTATTCGGACGTCGAGATCGCTGCGCTCGGCAACTATGTCCTGGCGCATTTCGGCGGCAAGCAATCAGCCATCACGCCGGCGGATGTGGCCAAGGCGAGGACGCAATGAGGCCTTGACGGCAAGGCGGCGCGACGCCAGGGCGCCGGCGGGTCTCAATCCCCGTCAGCCGCGGGCTTCGCCTTGCCACACTGCGCCAGCACCTTGCCGATGGCCCCGCTCGAGCCCTTCAGCGGAAAACTGATCGCGCCATATTTGGCTGAACTGACCGAGACATCGCCCTTCGAACGCAACAGGTCGAGCAGCGGATCGGCCTTCGCCAGATTGACCACGAAATATCCGTACATTTCCTCGAGCTGCAGCGTCTCGGTCAACGTCTTGCCGTCGGCCTTGAAGTCGAAAGCGCCGCTGGCTCCGGGCTCCGTCTGCTGGCCGCTGGAGCCGAGATCGTAGCTCAGTATCGGCGTGTCGAAACAGGTCAGCATCAGATACGCGTCACCTTTCGGCCCGCCACAGACCGAGGCGGTCAGCACCTTGCCGCCTTCGTCGTCCTCCATCTTCGCGCTCCAGCCGCTGCACGACGCGGCAAAAGCCGGCTGCGCGGCCTGCAACGCGGCCACGGCACCGGCGACGACGAGATATCCCGCTTTCATGATTTCCCCCGATTGACTGCCTCTAAGGCATTTGCAGCACTGGCTGGCACCATATAGGAAAAGCGGTGCGGTGGCATTGCCTGTTCGGCACGGGCGCTCGGCCCCGGTTTGGAGAGCCCGGTTTGGTGAACATCGTGTCGCGAGTTCGTCTGTGTCTTTTGCTGGCCGCCCTGGTGGCCTTGCCGGTGACCGCTCATGCCGCGTGGAAGCCGGTCGAGAAGGTCGAGACCTACGCCATTTCAGGCCAGTCCGGGCTGGAGCTCTACCGGTCGATCGGCGAGAACGGGCCGAATGTCGGTATTACCCGCGCCATCGCCTACACCAACTTCAAGCTGACCTGGGGGGTCAGGGACTACAAGCCCAGGGGCAAGGACTGCGTGCTGACGGCGAGGAATCCGAAACTGGTCATCACCTACACCTTGCCAAGCCCTTCCGCGCCGCTGCCGCCGGCCGTGCAGAAGAAATGGGAAGTGTTCATCGCCGGCGTCAGCGCCCATGAGAAGGTGCATGGCGCCAGCATGATACAGATGGTCCATGACATCGAAGCCGTGACAGACGGACTGACCGTCACTGACGATCCCAAATGCAGCAAGACCAGGGCCGAGGTGGTCCGTCGGCTCGACGCGATCTCGAAAGCGAGGATACAGGGCAGCCGCGATTTCGACCGTGTCGAACTCGGCCAGGGCGGCAATTTGCAGAAGCTTGTCCTCGCTTTGGTGAATGGCGGGTGAGCGCCCTACCGGCTCAGACCAAACGCTCCACTCAGTCGCCCATCGGCGGCGCGCCACTGGCGACTGCACCGCTGGCACGCGAATAAATAACCGTGTAAATCAGGGATTATAGTTCCGAACATCTTTTTCGCGCGGGTCGTCATGGCAAAAATTCTTACCTATGCCGGAGCAATTGCGCTCGCGATTGTTATTTCCAACTCGTGGGCGCAGGCCAGTGGAAGACCAAAGCCAGATCCATCCTGTTCTGAGGTCGATAAGGCATACGATCAGGAAAAGAGACCCGAACAATATTCAATAACGACGCATGAGGTGCAGGCCGACGGTTCACTGAAACCTTATCAGGTCCTGCAGGTTACCAAACGTGCTTCCTTTAAAAAATACGCCGCCTCCGACAAATGGCTGCCGAACGGCGAAGCATACTTTCCTTTGATGGATCGGATGGGGCCGACATTCACGTCTTGCAAAGTACTAGACAGGAAGGGAAGCTTTCTTCACTACGCAGCGACCTGGCACGGCTTTCCCTACGTGACCAAGGCGGAACTGTGGATCACTAGCGACGACCACCGGCTGGCGAAAATGCTTCGGCGCTATCCGAAAGGCCGCCCCTTGCAACTTCCCTTTGCGGTTGCTCTGGACGTCTACGCCTACGACACAACTGCCAGCAGTTCGGTTACAGGAGCCAGCACTCCGGGACCCGATCCCTCATGCCTTGATGTTAACAATGCCTATCGGCAAGGCAATCGGCCGCCGCGATACACGATCACGACATACCAGGTGAAGGACGATGGCTCGCTCAAGCCTTACCAGGCCATGCGTGTAGCCGACGACAATTCCTACACAAAATATGCCTTCGCCGACAAATGGCTGCCACACGGCAAAGCCTATTTTTCCATCATGGATCGCATGGGGCCAAAATTCACATCCTGCAAATTGGTGGGCGAGGAATCTTCGGCCTCGGGCAAGCTCCTTCACTAAGCGGCGACGTGGCAAAACTTTCCCTACACCGCAGCGGCGGAACTGTGGGTCACGCAGGGCAACCATAGGCTCATGAAGGTGGTTCGCCGCTACCCCGACACACGCTGGCAGTTTCCGTTTGCGGTCGCGCTCGAACTTTACGACTACAATCCGGCGCAGGCCACACTTCCGGCACCGCAATAGCCGGTGCCGGAAGTTGACGCAGACAAGTCTGTTTCCCGGTCGCCGCCCTACCGGCTCAAATCGAGCGCAGCACTCAGATCCCCCATCGGCGGCTCGCCATTGCCGGCCAGCGCCTTGTCGCGGGCGACGATGCCCGGAAGCACCGGCAGGTCGTAGCGCGCGGTGATGAAGCGCAGGATCGAGGTCGTGTCGTATTGCGTGTGGTCGACCGTGCCCATCTTCGCATAGGGCGAGATGATGAAGGCCGGGATGCGGTTGCCCGGGCCCCAGCGGTCGGCCTTGGGCGGCGCGACATGATCCCAGAAGCCGCCATTCTCGTCATAGGTGACGACCACCAGCATGTGGCTCCATTGCGGGCTCTTCTCCAGATGCGAAACGAGGTCGGCCAGATGCTGGTCGCCAGAGGTCACATCGGCATAACCGCTGTGCTCGTTGAGATTGCCTTGCGGCTTGTAGAAGCTGACAGACGGCAGCTTGCCGTCGTCGATCGCCTTGATGAACTCGGTGCCATCCAGGCCACCGTCCCTGAGATGCTCGGTCCGCGCGGCTGTACCCGGCGCATAGGCCGCGAAATAGTTGAACGGCTGGTGGTGGAACTGGAAGTTCGGCACCGGCGTCGCGTTCTTGCCGTCGAGCGTGGCCTGCCAGGCGCCGGCATACCAGGCCCAGTCGATCCCCTTCAGCGACAGCAAGTCGCCGATGGTGATGTCATGCTGCGGCGGCAGCGTGCTTGCCACGGACGGATCGGCCAGCGCCTTGTCGCCGCCCTCGGCCGGCTTGTTGTTGCTAGGCTGATAGGGCGGCTGCATGGTGTTGACGGCATAGAAATCGGGAGTGATGGCGCCGTCATTGACGAATTTCGGCGCGCCGCCAAGTGCCGAGGCCGGCGAGTTGTCGGCAACTTTCAGCGTCTTGCCATCGGCCTCGACGACGGCGATCTGCCCTTTCACCGGGCTGGTGTCGGCATGCGGATAAACCGGCGCGCAGGCGCAGGCGAGCATGATATGGTTGAGGAACGAGCCGCCGAAGGCGCCCTGGAAGAAATTGTCGGCCAAAACGTATTTCTTCGCCACCGCCCACATCGGCAGGCCGGAGCCGTCATAATGGCCCATGACGAGACCGCCGGAATCGGCCCAGGCGACGAACTTGTCGTTCTTGCCCGCATCGATCTGCATCTGCTCCTGGTAGAAGCGGTGCCAGAGGTCGCGGGTGACGACCGATGTCTTCTCGTTGAAGCCGCTGGCGTCGTCGATGGCGAAGCTGGCATTGGCGAGATGCGCCGACTGCGCCTCGGTCACCGGTGGCGTCACCCCCTTGGCGGTCAGCCCGCCCCAGGCCGGCGGCAATTCGGAAAGCGGCGTGCCGTCACGGTCGAGCTGGCGCGCCTGGTCGGCCGAGACATTCGCCAGCCCATTGGCGCCGGGGAAGCCGCCATAGAGATTATCGAAGCTGCGGTTCTCGGCATAGATGACGACGACGGTGTCGATCCTGTCGTAGCCGGGAGGAGCGGCGTGGGCCACGCCGGCGAACGACGCCAGCGCCGTCGAGGCGAGGCAAAGCGAGAGAAAAGACCTGATCATGGAAAGATGCCTCGTGGCTGGCTGGAGGACGGCACGCATGGGCAACGAAAATACAGGAATGGAGCTACTTCCATGCCTTGTCACCTTTGTGACATTTGCCGAGCCCTCGAACACGGTTTCGTGAACGTCAGGCTGGGTCATGAATCCGTTGCACAGGATACTTAGTTGCGGGATCGAAAACGGACTGCAGCTATGGCAATGGGACGATGGAAAAGCCGGGCGGCAGTGGTCGCCGCGGTATCGATGGTAAGCTTCGTCGCGCCCGCAAACACGGCGGAACCCGATGGCGTCCACCCCGGCCCGATGTCACGCGTGCAGGCCTATGCACGCGCCGAGGCGCTGACCGCGCTTGGCAAAAAAATGTTCTTCGACCCGGCGCTGTCGGCCTCGGGCAAGCAGGCCTGCTCGTCCTGCCATGATCCGCATCATGCCTTCGGCCCTGCCTCGGCCTCACCCGTCGAAATGGGCGGTCCGAACCTCGACCAGCCCGGCGTGCGCGCCGTCCCCTCGCTGCGCTACCTCCAGGCGGCACCCGCCTTCACCGAGCATTTCTACGATTCCGACGACGAGGGTGACGAGAGCGTCGACAATGGCCCGACCGGCGGCCTGACCTGGGACGGCCGCGCCGACCATGGCAAGGACCAGGCAAAGATCCCCCTGCTCTCGCCCTTCGAAATGGCCAACAAGGACGGGGCCGCCGTCACATCAGCCTTGCGCAAATCAGCCTATGCCGGTGAATTCAAGGCCTCCTTCGGCGACGACGTGTTCGACCACCCCGGCGATGCCTTCGACGCCGCCGCCGAAGCGCTCGGCACCTTCGAGCAGAGCGCTGCCGACTTCTACCCCTATTCCAGCCGCTACGACGCCTTCCTCGCCGGCAAGGCTCAGTTGTCAGCGCAGGAAATGCGCGGCCGCGCGCTGTTCGAGGATGAGAGCAAGGGCAATTGCGCCAGCTGTCATCTCAGCGAACCCACCAATGACGGCGAGCCGCCGCAATTCACCGATTTCGGCCTGATCGCCATCGCCGTGCCACGCAATGCTTCCATACCGGCCAATGCCGACCCCGCCTATATCGATCTCGGCCTGTGCGGCCCACTGCGCACCGATTTTCGTGGCCGGACCGAATATTGCGGCCTGTTCAAGACGCCGACGCTGCGCAATGTCGCGCTGCGCAAGAGCTTCTTCCACAACGGCACCTTCCACACGCTGCGCGACGCGGTCGCCTTCTACGCCAGCCGCGACACGGATCCAGGCCACTGGTATTCCAGAAATGCCGATGGCACGGTCAGAAAATATGACGATCTGCCAAAGGCTTACTGGCCGAACTTGAATCAGGACCCGCCCTTCAACGGCAAAAAGCCCGGCGACAAGCCGGCGCTGAACGATGCCGAGATCGACGACATCGTCACCTTCCTCGGCACGCTGACCGATGCGGACCAGCAGTCAGGGGCGGCACCGGTGAATTGAACCCTGGGTCTTGGGCAGGCCTCGGTCTCGGCTCGCCCGCACCCGCGAACGCAGGTTTCTGGATCACGCCAGACGTGCTCGGCAGCATCGGGGCAGCAAAGAAGACGTTCTCATTCGTGCTTCCTCATTAGCGCTTCCTAAACCGCTCTGGAGTATCCCTCACCAATTGATGGTGGGAGCCGATGAACGCATTCAGGCGAGCAGTCGGATTTGCTGTGATCCTTGTGACCGGCGCGGTGATGCTGGTGGCGCTGCGCATCGACAGCCAGCGCGACTACGCGCTGGCCAGGCAACGCTATATCGAAAACTCCCAGGCGGCGGCCAGGACGACAGCCAAAACGGTGGAAGACGCCTTGCGGGCCGTCTACGAGAATGTGCGCACGCTGAGCTACCTGCCAAGCGTCCGCAACCTCGACCGGCATGGCACGAACCTTGGCGACGAAGGCCGCGCGACGATCCAGCAGATCTACAACAACCTCGCCAACAACGTCTCGATTTCCGAGGTCTACTTCCTGCCGCTGGATTTCGATCCGGATCGCTTCGATGCCGCGACCGGCAAACTCGAGGAGCCGATCCTTCAGTTCGACCAGCTGATCGTGAATGCCAAGGCGCGATCCGATGCCGCCGGCGGCGCCAAGCACGCGAAGCTCGACGACAATGCGCTGACCCGGCCCCCGGAAGAGGTCGAAACCTATGAATACCATGAGCTGGCCAAGCAGCTTGCCTGGCTGAAGGCGAACTATCCGAATTCAAGCGCCATCGACGGGCTCAACGTGCCGATCATCGGCACCAAGGAGCTCATCACCTGCGACAACACCGATTTCATCCATACCGGCAATGATGCCGATCGCTCCGGCTTCATCCTTTCGGTCCCAGTGTTCGGCGCGGATGGCAGTCTGCGCGGCTCCGTCTCGGCGATCATGCTCACCTCGGCGCTGCGCAAACTCTTGCCGAGCACCGACTATGTCATCGCCAATTCGGGCTACGGCTTCGAATCCGACCAGCACAAGATGTCGACGGCGCTCGCCGCCGATTCCCGTGCCTTCACGGCGGCCGACCCCAATCTGATCTATTCCGAAGTCATCCCGCTCTCGCTCAACGATCCCAGAAGCGCATGGCGTCTTTGGGCCGGTTTTCCCAACAGCCGGTTCGACGCCAACATGGACGCCCAGTCCGTGCGGGAATTCGAGTTGGCCGGCTATGCGGCGGTCGCCGTGGTCACGCTGCTGGCGCTGGCCTGCTGGTATGCGATCGGGCGCGCAATGATGATGCAGGCGAATGCCGCCGAGACGTTGGAACTGCGGGTCGAGGAACGCACCGCCGAGATCCAGCACCTCGCCACGCATGACATTCTCACCGGCCTGCCTAACCGGGGCCTCCTGGCCGACACCATGGACGAGGCGCTGAGAAGCCTAAGGGATGGCGAGAAGCTGGCGGTCCATTGCGTCGACCTCGACCGTTTCAAGCCGGTCAATGACACGCTTGGCCACCCGGTTGGCGACGAGCTTCTCGGGGCAGTGGCGAAGCGGTTGAAACAGCATGCCGGCGAAACCGCCATGGTGGCGCGAATAGGCGGCGACGAGTTTGTCATCCTTCAGCTCCTGCTCGACGGCAACGACGAGGCCGGCGTGCTGGCAAGCCGCGTCATTCATGCCCTGTCCGACGAATTCTCCATCCAGGGCCACAAGATCAACATCGGCGGCAGCATCGGCATCGCCGTCTTCCCCGACGACGGGCAACGTTCGGAAACCCTCATCCGCAATGCCGACCTTGCTCTGTACAAGGCCAAGATGGAGGGTCGTGGCACCTGCAGGTCGTTCGAGCCGGGAATGGATGCAAGACTGCAGGAGCGGCGCCTGCTGGAATCCGAACTGGCTCTCGGCGTGACCAGAGAGCAGTTCGTTCTGCACTATCAACCGCTGCACGACGCAAAGACCTCCAAGCTCACCGGCTTCGAAGCGCTGGTGCGATGGAACCATCCGCGCCTCGGTCTGCTGCCGCCGTCGGAGTTCATCCAGTTGGCCGAGGAAACGGCTGTCATCGATGCGCTTGGCGAGTGGATCCTGCGGCGTGCTTGCGCCGACGCCGCGAAATGGCCCCTGCACGTCAAGGTCGCGGTCAATCTCTCGCCGGCCCAGTTCAAGCAGCAGGGACTATCGCTTCAGGTTGCCTCGGCGCTCGCGGCTTCGGGCCTGCTGCCGTCGCGGCTCGAACTGGAGATCACCGAGTCGGTGCTGCTGGCGAACAACGAAAACACGGTGAGAACGCTGCACAGCCTGCGCGACCTCGGTATCTCCATAGCCATGGACGATTTCGGCACCGGCTACTCCTCGCTGAGCTATCTCAGGTCGTTCCCGTTCAACCGCATCAAGATCGACCGCAGCTTCGTCAGCCTGATGTGCGAGAGCAGCGAAAGCCGCGCGATCGTCAAGGCCGTCGCAGAACTCGGCACCACGCTCGGCATGACGACGACCGCCGAAGGCGTCGAGACCGAAGACCAGTATCGCCTGGTCCGGGAGAATGGCTGCACGGATGTCCAGGGCTGGTTGTTTGGCCGCCCAATGCCGGTCTCCGAGCTTCATGCGCTTTTTGACCAGCCAGAGGCCTTGACGGCTTAGGCAGCGTGGAGCGCTAGCCGGCTATTACTGCGCGTCCGCGTTCGCCCTCAACTCCGCCGGCTTCTCGGCGACCTGTCGACTTGAGCACAGGAGCTTCAGCCAGCACGATCATCCGGCTGCCTTTCGAGCCCATTGCCAGAACGGATCGTCCGAAAAGGCTGCATCCATATCCGCCACGCACGCGACGATCTCGGAAGCAGTCCTTGGCACAGTCACATGAAAAGTGGATTCGACCCAATGCCTGAACTCGACGGGCGCGCGGTAAGGAATAGCGTGCTCATCCCCGCGATGCTCATTTGTGTAGGCGTCCTCAGGCGTCAGTGTGAAGACTTCTGGCCAGCAGATTTCTTCGTAGCCGATGGCTAGCAAGCGCAAGAAATCGACGGCATTGTCCGCCAGCACACAGGACAAGGTCGATCCTGATCCGGATCCCAGATGCACGAAGCGCTGCACGCCGTTGTCGTCCATCCAGATTCCGGCCTGCGACCCCTCGCCACCTGTAACGATGAAGGGCGCAACTCGTCCCGTCGCGGAAGCATCGTCATTGCCAAGCCAAGCTCTCATCAGGTCAGGATCGACGACGGTGAAATGGGTACGACTTATTCCCTGTTTTTGCTCCACCGTCGCCGGGTACAGCGAAGCAAAGCGAATGGAGTGGTTTCGAACAAAGCCGTTTTCCTCCATCCACTGAAGTGCCATCTGCAATTCTTCCGGCATTCGCAGAAGTGAGGGAAACGTACCCTCGACCTCACTCAGAAAGCTCGTCACGCCATGCCTCCGATGCCTGATATCAACTGAGTCTCACAAATGCTGCCAGATCACCTTTAGCGGCGAGCCCATGGCTTGCTCGATCGTCCGCAATTGCTCGCTGGCCAGGGTGGCCACACCGGGATTCACCACGGTCAGCGCGCAGACCCCGAACGCCGCCGGCCGGACATAGCGCAAATCGTTCAGCGATGTGGTCTTGTGACAACACGGCGTAGTGACCGAAAGGTCTTCGAAGCGTGACGCGGCGGCCTGATCCATTGTGTCGCCCCACCAATCCTCCAGATCGCTGCCGCAGAATGGGCAATAGATGCTGTCCGTGTTGGCTCCGGCGTCGAAGAACGTCACGCCTTCCTCGTATTCGACGGCGACATGCTCGGTCAGCGGGAACAATCCGCGCGCAATCTTCACGGCTGCCGTGGCAGCCGCTTCGTCGGGATGCCAGTGTGGGTCAGTCGGAACCAGGCGCAGAAAAGTGTCAGACATGGTCCCTCCTCTTTATGGGCCAAGGATGACCGTTCGAAGCATATCGCGCAATGGTCGAACGCCGCAGCCGGGTCCGACCACCGCTTGATATCAGTGCCCGCCGAGATGCGGCACCTGCCTCCCTCACAGCGCCCGTATAACGCCCCCATCCACGCGGATGTTCTGCCCGGTGATGTACCCCGCCCCTTCCGACGCCAGGAACGCAATCGTCGCGGCGATCTCCTCACTCGTCCCATAGCGCTGCATCGGCACGTTGTCGCGGCGCTCTTCGGTGGCCGGCAGGCTGTCGATCCAGCCGGGCAGCACGTTGTTCATGCGCACATTGTCGGCGGCATAAGTATTGGCGAAGATCTTGGTGTAGGCGGCGAGGCCGGCGCGGAACACGGCTGACGTCGGGAACATCGGGCTCGGCTCGGCCACCCAGGCCGTCGAGATGTTGATGATGGCGCCGCCCTTCTGCTTGACCATCTGCGGCGCGACGATGCGCACCGGCCTGACGACGTTGAGCAGATAGACATCCATGCCGGTGTGCCACTGCTCGTCCGTGATCTCGAGGATCGGCGCGCGCGGGCCATGGCCGCCGCTGTTGACCAGCACGTCAATGCGGCCCCACTTTTCGAGCGTCAGGTCGACGAGCCGCTGCAGATCGTCGTTCGACTGGTTGGAGCCGGTCACGCCGAGCCCACCCAACTCCTTGGCCAGCGCCTCGCCCTTGCCCGACGAGGACAGGATGGCGACCTTGAACCCGTCAGCCGCCAGGCGCTTCGCCGCCGCCGCGCCCATGCCGCTGCCACCAGCCACCACAACGGCCACTTTTTCTACACTCATCGGATTTTCCTCTCAGGGTTGGCGGGCACCGCAAGCGGTGTTTTCGGGATCTGAGCATTGATATAGCTGGTTTTCCCAACCTGTTCGAACCAGAATGCCTGAAATCAACCAGTAGAAAAACTCCTGCATGCCCGAAGCCTTCCTCAGCCTGCCGCCGTTGAATGCGCTGCGCGCCTTCGAGGCCTCGGCGCGCCATCTCAACTTCCGCATCGCCGCCGAGGAGCTGAACGTCACGCAAGGGGCGGTTGCCCAGCACATTCGCGGGCTGGAGGCCGATCTCGGCACGAAGCTGTTCGAGCGGTTGCCGCGCGGCCTGGCGCTGACCGACGAGGGCCGCGCCTATGTACCCAACATCCGCCGCGCCTTCGACCTGATCTCGGAGGCGACCCTGCTGTTGCGCCCCGAACCGGCGCGGCTGACCATCAGCGTGACGCCGAGCTTCGCCACCAAATGGCTGATCCCCAGGCTGCAGGATTTCGTGGCGCACAATCCGCTGGTCGACCTGCGCGTGCTGGCCAGCGAGAGCCTGTCGAGTTTTCAGGCAGATGGCGTCGACATCGCCGTGCGCCAGGGTCGCCCGCCCTTTGGCGCCGGCCTGATCGTCGACCTGCTGTTTCCCCAGCAGATCATCGCCATCTGCAGCCCGGCCCTGCTGCCGGCCGGCACAACCGAAATCGCCGCGGCCGAAATCCAGCATCATGTGTTGCTGCACGATGCGCACAATCTGTGGCCGGAGTTCATGGAGAAGGCTGTCGGCCTGAAGATGACGACCGAACTGAAACGCATGCGCTTCAACCAGACCAGCCTCGCAATCGACGCGGCCATCGCCGGCCAGGGCATCGCACTGGCCAGCCGCTTCCTCGTCGCCGCCGATCTCGCCGCCGGGCGGCTGGTCCAGCCGGTCAAAGGCGAAATGCGCGGCACGCAGGATTTTTATGTCGTGATGCCGAGAAAGCAGCGCCATCCCGAACCGACGCAAGCCGTGCGGCAATGGCTGCTCGATGCGGGGGAGAGCCAGCCGGTCTAGACCGGCGGCAACGCGTCCGGCTTCACAGACAATCACCAAGGTTCGGTCGCTACGACATTGTCAGCTCCATGGCGCGGCGATACGACAGATGGATGCAGTCGAATCCCTCCAAAAGAATCATCGTCATCGGCGGCGGCATTGCCGGGCTTTCCCTGGCCGCGGCCTTGCGCGACTGGGCTGATGTCACCGTCATCGAGCGCGAGCCGCATCTCGGCTATCATGCCAGCGGCCGCTCCGCCGCCTTGTTCACCGAGACCTATGGCAACCGGGTGGTGCGCGGGCTGACGCTGGCCAGCCGGCAGCAAATAGTCGAGGGCGGTTTCGTCGCCCATCGGCGCGGCGCGCTGCATGTCGGCTGGCGCGGCGACGACGCGGCAATAGACCGGCTGGCCGGCGAATTGCAGGCGCTGGTGCCCAGCGTGCGCCGCCTGTCGGCGGCCGAGCTGCACGCGCTGGTTCCGGTCATTGCCGTCGAGGCCACCTGCGGCGGCGTCTATGAACCGGACGCGGTGGATATCGACACGGGCAAGATGCTGGCCGACAGCGCCTCGGCGCTGAAGGCCAGCGGCGGCATCATCCGCACCTGCGAGGAGGTCCGCGAGATCGCACGTGCCGGAAGCAGCTTCCGCGTCACCACCAATGCCGGCACCCATCAGGCCGACATCGTCGTCAACGCCGCCGGCGCCTGGGTCGATGTCGTCGCTGGCATGGCGGGGCTCTCCGGCCTTGGCTTCCAGCCGAAACGGCGCACCGCCTTCCTGTTCGACCCGCCTGTCGGCACCGACATAGCCGGCTGGCCGCTGGTGGTCGATCTGTATGAACAATTCTACTTCAAGCCCGATGCCGGCAGGCTGATCGGCTCGCTCGCCGACGAGACCGATTCCGAGCCTTGCGACGCCTGGCCCGAAGACATCGACGTCGCCATAGCCGTCGACCGCATCGAGCAGGCGACGTCGATGCGCATCGGCCGTCCCTCGACCCCGTGGGCGGGCCTGCGAACCTTCGCGCCCGACCGCACGCCGGTTGCCGGCTTCGACCCGCGCCTGCCCGGCTTCTTCTGGCTCGGCGGCCAGGGCGGCTACGGTTTTCAGGTATCGCTGACACTGGCACGTCTCAGCGCGGCGCTGATGCGCGGCGAGCCCCTGCCCGGCGATGTCACGGCACTCGGCGTCACCGCCGCGGCACTGGCGCCCGACCGCTTCCTGGGCCAGGCGACGCCATGAGGCCTGCTCTGCCGCTGTTGTTGAGCCTGAATGGCGGCTATGTCGACACCGCCGGCTTCCTGGCGCTCCAGGGCCTGTTCACCGCCCATGTGACGGGGAATTTCGTCACGCTCGGCGCCTCGCTCGTGCTCGGCATTTCAGGCGTCGCGGCAAAGCTGCTGGCGCTGCCGGTGTTCTGCATCGTCGTCATCCGGACCCGGCTGGCCGGCGAGCACTTGCGCCGGCGGGGACATCAGGCGCTCGGGCCCCTGCTCGGAACCAAACTGGCGCTGCTTGTCATCGGTGGCGCGCTCGCCATCCACTTTGGCCCCTTTGCCAGCGGCGACGGCGCGGCCGCGATCGTCACCGGCATGGTGCTGGTCGCCGCGATGGCGATCCAGAACGCCGTGCACCGGGTCCATCTGGCGGCAGCCCCGCCCTCGACGCTGATGACCGGCAGCACCACCCAGATCATGATAGACATCGCCGACCTCATCGGCGGCACAGCGCCGGAGGCCCGCCCGGCGCTCATTGCCCGCCTCCGGCGCATGGCGGCGGCGGTCGCCGTGTTCGCCGCCGGCTGCGCGGCGGCCGCTCTCGGCTTTGCCTTCGCCAATGTCTGGTGCTTCGTCGTCCCGCCGGTGATCGCGCTCGCCGCGCTGGTGCTGCGGCTTTCCACCCCCAACGAAGAAGCCAAGTAGCCGCCGGCCCTCAGTCTTCGTCCGTCCAGATCAGGCGCAGCATGCGCAGCAACGTTGCCCTCTCCTTTTTCGTCAGCCGGTGCAGGAACCGGTCCTCGTGCCGGCGGACGTGTTGGCGCCATGTCGGCATGGCCTGTCTGGCTGCCTGCGTCAGCGTCAGCACCCGCACACGCTTGTCCTCGGCATGGTCGTCGCGCTCGACAAGCCCGCGCTCCTCGAGTTCGGCCAAGAGCGGCGCCATGTTGGCGCTCTTCATGCCGAGCAGGCGGCAGAGTTCGGCGGCGCGAATGCCGGGCCTCTCGTCGATCAGCGCCAGCATGCCGTAGGTCACCGGGCGCAGCGGCGCATCCGCCAGCTCGACCGCGAAATCATTCAAGGCAAAGGCTGAGGCGCGCCTCAGATTGTAGCCGATCTGCGCGTCGAGCGCGTCCTCAGTCATCGCGCCTGGCGCGGCAGTACTGGCGTGAACCTTTGTATCATCCATGTTGCAACCGATCGCCGCGATCACCCCTCTTGTCAAGCGAAAAAGACTATGCAACATAGCAATCATGATAGCTATTAAACATAGCAATTTCCACCAACACCAATACGAAACGGGAGGACGCCGACCATGACCGAAGAAACCGTTGCCTTCGATGTCGAGAACGGCATCGCCTGGGTGCGCTTCAACCGGCCCGACAAGCGCAATTGCATGAACCCGGCGCTCAACCGGCGCATGATGGAGGTTCTCGACGAGCTCGAGTTCCGCGACGATGTCGGCGTGCTGGTGCTGTCGGGCGAAGGCAGCGCCTGGTCGGCGGGCATGGACCTCAAGGAGTATTTTCGTGAGACCGAAGCCAAGGGGCTCGGCGCCATCCGCAAGGCGCAGTCGGAGGCCTATGGCTGGTGGCGGCGCCTGCGCTGGTACGGCAAGCCGACCATCGCCATGGTCAATGGCTGGTGCTTTGGCGGCGGTTATGGTCCGCTCTTCGCTTGCGACCTCGCCTTCGCCGCCGACGAGGCACAGTTCGCTTTGTCCGAAATCAACTGGGGCATCCTGCCCGGCGGCGGCGCCACCAAGGTGGTGGTCGACCTCCTGTCGATGCGCGACGCCATGTACCACGCGCTGACCGGCGAACTCATCGACGGCAGGAAGGCCGCCGCCTGGAAACTGGTCAATGAAAGCCTGCCGCTGGCGGAGTTGAAGGCGCGCGTCACCGAGGTCGCCAACATCCTTTTGAAGAAGAACCCGATTGCGCTGAAAGCCACGAAGGACGCCATCCGGCGCGTCGCCGAGATGACCTACGACAATGCCGAGGACTATCTGGTGCGGGCGCAGGAGGCGGCGAACTTCCACGACAATTCGGGCCGCAAGGAAGGCATCCGCCAGTTCATCGACGAAAAGAGCTACAAGCCCGGTCTCGGCGCTTACGACAAGGCAAGGTGACGCGAGCCACCGACGCAATCTGGGAGGAGATGCGAATGCCGGACTGGACAACACCTGACCCCGTGGCCCTGCATGCCGGCGCGCAGCCGGATCGCCTCGCCTGTGTCGACCTGGCATCCGGCCGGCGCTGGACCTATCGCGCCTTCGACGAGGCCATCCTGCGCGCCGTGGGCGCTCTCGAAACCGGCTACGGCGTCAAGCCCCGGCAACGGATCGCCACGCTTGCCCGCAACAGCGTCGATCTCTTGATCCTGCAGCAGGCCGCCATGCGGCTCGGCGCCATCTTCGTGCCGCTCAACTGGCGGCTCGCCGCCGCCGAACAGCAGGCGATCCTGGAGGACTGCGACCCGGTGCTGCTGCTGCATGACGCCGCCATCGACCTGGCGCTGACCAAGCGCTGTATCCCTGTCGAAGTCGCCACCTTGGCGAAAGCGGTTGAGGCGCAGGCACCGGCACCGCGTCGTCCCCTGCCCGCCGGCGATGCGCCGTCGATCATCCTCTACACGTCTGGCACTTCGGGCCGGCCGAAAGGCGTCATCGTCACCGAGCGCAATGCCTTCGCCACCGCGGTCAATTTCGGCGTTCTGGGGCGCGTCGGCAATGCCAGCATTTTCCTTTGCGACGCGCCGATGTTCCATGTCATCGGCCTCATCACCAATCTGCGTCCGCCGCTGCTGCAGGGCGGCACGGTGCTGATCTCACCCGGCTTTGACGCCGGCGCCACCAATCGCCGCCTCGCCGATCCTGCGCTCGGCGTCACCCACTATTTCTGCGTGCCGCAGATGGCCAGGATGCTGCGCGACCACCCGGATTTTGCGCCGGGACGCTGGAGCTCGCTCACCGCCATCTTCACCGGTGGCGCGCCAAATCCGGCCGCCGATATCAACTGGTGGCTCGCGCAGGGCGTCCGCATGGTCGATGGCTTCGGCATGACGGAGGCCGGCACCGTGCTTGGCATGCCGGTCGAGGCCGACCGGATCGCGGGCAAGGCCGGCTCGGCCGGCCTGCCGGCACCGATGATCGGTCTGCGCATTGTCGATGAGGACGGCCACGACGTCGCGGCCGGCGTGCCAGGCGAGATATGGCTGTCCGGTCCCTCGGTCACATCAGGCTACTGGAACCGGCCGGAAGAGACGGAGCGTGCCTTCACCGCCGATGGCTGGTTCCGCACTGGCGATATCGCACGGCAGGACGACGAAGGCTTCGTTACCCTCGTCGACCGCCGCAAGGACATGTTCATCTCCGGCGGCGAGAATGTCTATCCGGCCGAAATCGAGACAGCGCTGCTCGATCATCCCGACATCACCGAGGCAGCCGTGATCGGCATTGCCGACGAGCGCTGGGGCGAAGTCGGGCGCGCCTTCGTCGTGGTGAAACCCGGTTGCGTTGTCGATCCGGCCGATCTGGCAAACCATTGCTGCGCCCGCATCGCCCGCTACAAGGTGCCGAAGGAGTTTCTGCTCATCGACACATTGCCGCGCACCGCCTCCGGCAAGATCCAGAAACACATCCTTCGCACATGGACAGAACCAGCCGGCGGGCAGGACTGAGCGTTCAGCCGGCCGACCGGAAGATAGCGACGGCCGCCGCGACGATTGCCGCATTGTCCTTCGCCACTGTTCCATCAGCCAGCGTCTTGCCGTCTTCCAGCCCGACGCGCGTCGACCAGCGCTTGTCGTAGGCAAGCTCCACGAACGGCCAGACGGTGGCGTCGACGCCATGCAGAAGGATCGGCCGCCGCACTCCGGCACGTTCGAGGACAGCTTCGATGCCGTGCGCCTCGTCCAACGCGGCGGACAAATCCTGGATGTCGATTTCGATCAGGATGCGCAGCACCCGGTCGTGGTCGGCAAGCGCCACGAAGTGCTCGGCGTCGGCGATCGTGGCAAGCCCGGCCTCGATGCCGACGCCACGGTGGCGCAGCAGCGCCATCACGGCGGGCGCGTCGGCCTCCGACAGATTGACCGAGGCATAGTCGGGCAGCTCGCGCCAACCGGAGATCGCCGCACGGGTCCGCGCGACATTGTTCTCGATCCAGGCGCCGGTCGAGACACCGACGAACGTGCCCGGGCAGGCCTGGCGCACGGCAAGCACGGTTCCGTCGACAGCAGCCAGGCTTTCGCGTCCGTCCGCGCCGCGCGGATGCATGTGCAGTTCGGCCGCACCAGCCGCCACGCAGGCGGCCGCATCGCTGGCCATTGCCTGGGCCGTGAGCGGCAGCCTTGGATGGAAATCGCGCTGACGCGCGCCGTTGATGCAGGCCTGGACTATCATGATCCCTCCTTCGACAGTTGGCTGAATCTATCTGCCTCAAGCGCCGTGGCAAAGGTTAAAGCAACACACTGCTGACAAGTCGGTGGCGATGGAGCTCAGCTTATCGCGGTCGCCGAGCGGCATCCCGCGACCGCATATCTGGGATGGTTCAACAAGCATTGATGGCGCGACTCCGAATCAGTACCGCGAATGGCACTGATTCGCCGTTGACGCGCCCTGACAACGCTTTTGCCGATTACGCTACTTTATATAGTTTACGTTCATAAAGTATAAAAAATCGATATTCTGGGAAAGGCTTAAGCTAAATTAGCGTAAGATGAGGTTCGAAAACACATATGTACACTCTTTTAGAATCAAGGATTAAGAATATGCAAAAGCCCTAAAGTACATATCAGAGATAATTATGCTTGTAGCTCATTTATCCACATGTTATTTTTTCAATACAGGTAAAGATGGTAAGAGTAATCATGCGTTGATCCTGCAACAGGAAGGGGCAACGCATGCCTTGGCGGATTCGTTCGTGCCATTCCAATCGGGTTGCTCTTCTCCTGGGTGTCTCAAGTCTCGCAATAGCCATCGCATCAGCCGCAGGGCCGGCATTGGCAGCCGATTCGACTTGGACGGGCGCAGGTCTCGGCAGCTGGAACAATCCCTTGAGCTGGACGGCCGGCATTCCCACCGCCGCGGACACCGCAACATTCGACACAGTTGGGGTACCCGCCGTTGGGTTCGGACCTGGGGCCAGCTCCGTCGGGGCCATATCGTTGACCGCAGGGGCGGTGCCCTATACTTTTAGTGTCGGTGGTTTGGGCCTGGCCAGTTCCCTGACGTTGGGCGGCGCCGGCATCCAGAACAATTCCACGCTGACAACGCCGACCTTCGCCGTGGGCGGCACGCTGGGCGGTAGCGGGGCGTTGACCTTCAACGGCACCGGCACCAGCGCCGGCAATGCCCTGATCAATGCCACCGCCAACGGTACCGTCAATTTCGCCGGCACCAGCACGGCTGCCACCTCAGTCATCACCGCCACGGCCGGCGGTGACATCAACTTCGCCGGCAACAGTCTCGCCGGAGCCGCGCAGATCGCCGTTGGCGGGGCTGGCAGCACCCTCAATTTCAACGGATCGAGCAGCGCGGACAACGCCGCCATTGCAGTCAATCTCGGCGGCGTCGCGAATTTCACGGGGACCAGCACTGGCGGCAACGCCGCCATTTCCGTCGCTCTGGGGGGTGCTGCGAACTTCACGGGAACCAGCACCGGCGGCAACGCCGCCATCACCCTTACCGGCGGCAGCCTCGGCCTTTCCGGCCTGACATCGGGCGGAATGAGCATCGGCTCGCTGTCCGGCACGGGCTCGGTCGATCTCGGCGCCAAGGCGCTGACGCTTGGCGGCATCGGCGGCAACACGACTTTCAGCGGCACCATTGGTGGCACCGGCGGTTCGCTGATCAAGACCGGCACCGGGTCCTTGACACTCACCGGCGCCAACACTTTCACCGGCGGCGTCAGCATCGGCGCTGGAACGCTGGTCGCTGGCTCCAACACGGCGCTTGGCACTGGCGTTGCCAGCCTCTCCGGCGGCGCCACGCTCGGCCTCGGCGCCGGTGTCACGCTCGGCAACGCCGTCAGCCTGACCGGCACCGGCAGCGCCACGCTCGATGTCGGGCTCGGCACCGGAACATTGAACGGCGCGATAAGCGGCACGATCGGCCTGACCAAGACGGGCGCCGGACAGCTGACGCTGGGCGGCGTCAACACCGGCCTCACCGGCGGGCTCACCATCGCCACCGGCTCGGTGCTGGCAACCAATGTCGACGCGCTGGGCAGCGGCGCCGGCGGCATCGGCCAGGTGACGCTCGGCGGTGGCGCCGCCCTCACGCTCGGTGCGGCAGGCACCTTCAACAACGCGCTCAATCTCGGCGCCGGGCTCGGCGGCACGCTGTCGGCCGGCACCGGCCTCAACGTGACGCTGGGCGGCGGTTTGAACATTGGCGCCGGCGCCACGCTCGGCCTGGGCACGGCGGCTTCGCTGGGCAGCCTGACGCTGGCCGGCACCTCGACCATCGGCGCTGGGGCAACCTTGTCCGCCGACTTCGGCTCGGTGAAGTTTGGCGATGCCTTGATCGGCGCACAGCTGGCCGGCGCGACGCTCAACATCGGTGCGGCCGGCACCGTCGACATCAATGGCTTCGGCGCCACGATCGGCAATCTGACCGGCGCCATCGGCGGCAGCCTCACCAATACGGGAGGGGCTGCCACCCTCAACATCGACGCCGGAAATTTCGCCGGCGTGATCTCCGGCAATCTCGGGCTGAACAAGATCGGCGCCGGCACGCTGACGCTGTCGGGCGTCAACACATTCACCGGCGGCGTGTCGATCAGCGGCGGCGGCTCGCTGGTGGTGGCCAACAATCTGGCGCTGGGGCTTGGTGGCATAAGCCTTGGCGCCGGCTCGTCTTTCGGCATCGGCGCCGGTACGACGCTGACCAACGATCTCGACATCACCGGCGCTGCCTCGCTCGATGTCTCCGGCGGCATCGGCACCCTCAACGGCAACATCACCGGCACCGCCGGCCTGACCAAGACAGGTGCTGGGCAACTCACGCTCGGCGGCATCAACACCGGCTTCACCGGTGGGCTGACCATCGGCGCCGGCTCGGTGCTGGCGACCAACGTCAACGCGCTGGGCAGCGGCGTCGGCGGCATCGGCCAGGTCACGCTCGGCGGCGGCACCGAGCTGACGCTGGGCGCCAACGGCACCTTCAGCAACCAGCTCAATCTTGGCGCGGGCCTTGGCGGCACGCTGTCGGCGGGCACCGGTCTTACCGCCACGCTCGGCGGCGGCATCAATCTCGGCGCCGGCGCGACGCTCGGCATCGGCACCGCCATAAACAACGGCACCGTGGCGCTGCTCGGCGGCGGCACGACGATCGGCGCGGGCGCGACGCTGTCGGCCAATTTCGGCACGCTGCAATTGGGTGACGCCGCGATCGGCGCCGCGCTCGGCAATGCAACGCTCAATGTCGGCGCGGCCGGCGCCGTCGACCTCAACGGCTTCGGCGCGACAGTCGGCACCCTCACCGGCCTTGCCGGCGGCACCATCGGTAATTTGGGCGCTGCGGCTACCCTGGGCATTGGTGCCGGTAATTTCGGCGGCTCCATCACCGGCAACATCTCGCTCGACAAGACCGGCGCGGGCACGCTGACGCTGACCGGCAGCAACAGTTTTGCCGGCGGCATCACCATTGGTGGCGGCACGCTGATTGCCGGCAGCAACACGGCGCTTGGTCTCGCCGCCAACGCCGTCTCCCTGGCCGGCGGCGCCGCGCTTGGGCTCAGCGCCGGCGTCACGCTCGGCAACGGGATCGGCCTGACCGGAAGCGGCAACGCCTCGCTCGATGTCGCGGCCGGCATCGGCACGCTGAACGGCGTCATCTCCGGCGCCAATGGCCTTATCAAGACCGGCACCGGCACGCTGGCGCTCAACGGCGCCAACACCTTTGCCGGCGGTCTCACCATCGGCGCCGGCACCGTCATCGCCGGCAATAACCTCGCGCTCGGCAGCAGCGCGGCTTCGCTCGCCGGTGGCGCCACGCTCGGGCTGGGCGCCGGCATCACGCTCGGCAACGACATCGGCCTGACCGGCACCGGCGCCGCCACGCTCGACGTGGCGCTCGGCACTGGCACGCTGAACGGCATCATCTCCGGCGGCGCCGCCAATGGCCTGATCAAGACCGGCCTCGGCACGCTGGCGCTCAACGGCGCCAACACTTTTGCCGGCGGTCTCACCATCGGCGCCGGCACCGTCATCGCCGGCAACAATCTCGCGCTCGGCAGCGGCGCCGCTTCGCTCGCCGGCGGCGCGACGCTTGGGCTGGGCGCCGGCATCACGCTCGGCAACAACATCGGCCTGACCGGTGCCGGCAATGCCTCGCTCGACGTCTCCGCCGGCATCGGCACATTGACCGGAATCATCTCCGGCGCCAACGGCCTCATCAAGACCGGCACCGGCACGCTGGCGCTGAACGGTGCCAACACGTTCTCCGGTGGCCTGACCATCGGCGCTGGCACCGTCATCGCCGGCAATAACCTCGCGCTCGGCAGCGGCGCGGCTTCGCTCGCCGGCGGTGCCACGCTCGGCCTCGGCGCCGGCATCACGCTCGGCAACAACATCAGCCTGACCGGCGCCGGCAATGCCTCGCTCGACGTCTCGCTCGGCGTTGGAACGCTGACCGGCATCATCTCCGGCGGCGCCGCCAATGGCCTGATCAAGACCGGCCTCGGCACGCTGGCGCTCAACGGCGCCAACACTTTTGCCGGCGGTCTCACCATCGGCGCCGGCACCGTCATTGCCGGCAACAACCTTGCGCTTGGCACTGGTGCGGCTTCGCTGGCCGGCGGCGCCACGCTCGGCCTCGGCGCCGGCATTTCGCTTGGCAACAATATCGGCCTGACCGGCGCCGGCAATGCATCGCTCGACGTTTCGGCCGGCATCGGCACATTGAACGGCATCATCTCCGGCGCCAACGGCCTCATCAAGACCGGCGCGGGCACGCTGGCGCTCAACGGCGCCAACACGTTTGCCGGCGGCCTCACCATCGGCGCCGGCACCGTCATCGCCGGCAACAACCTCGCGCTCGGCAGCGGCGCGGCTTCGCTCGCCGGTGGCGCCACGCTCGGCCTCGGCGCCGGCATCACGCTTAGCAACGATATCGGCCTGACCGGCGCCGGCAATGCCACGCTCGATGTCTCGCTCGGCGTTGGAACGCTGACCGGCGCGATCAGCGGTGGCAATGCGCTGATCAAGACCGGTGCCGGGCAACTGACGCTTGGCGGCAACAATATCGGCCTCACCGGCGGGCTGACCATCGGCGCCGGCTCGGTGCTGGCGACCAATCTCAATGCGCTGGGCAGCGGCCCTGGCGGCATCGGCCAGGTCACGCTCGGCGCCGGCACCGAATTGACGCTCGGCGCCACCGGCACCTTCAACAATACGCTCAATCTTGGTGCCGGTCTCGGCGGTACGCTGTCGGCGGGCGCCGGCCTCATCGCCACGCTTGGCGGCGGGCTCAATCTCGGCGCCGGCGCCACGCTCGCCATCGGCACGGCAACCAACAACGGCATCGTCGGCATCGCGGGCGCCGGCACGATCGGCGCCGGCGCCACGCTGTCGGCCAATTTCGGCACGTTGCAGCTGGGCGACGCGGCGATCGGCGCGACACTGGCCAATGCGACGCTCAATGTCGCGGCCACCGGCGCGGTCGACCTCAACGGTTTCGGCGCGACGATCGGCAATCTGACTGGCGTTGCCGGCGGCACTATCGGCAATGCTGGGGCCGCGGCAACCCTGGGCATCGCCGCCGGCAATTTCGGCGGCACGATCACCGGCAACATCTCGCTCGACAAGACCGGCGCGGGCACGCTGACGCTGACCGGCAACAACAGTTTTACCGGCGCCGTCACCATTGGCGGCGGCACGCTGGTCGCCGGCAGCAACACGGCCCTCGGCCTCGCCGCCAATCCGGTGTCACTGGCCGGCGGCGCCACGCTTGGCCTTGGCGCCGGCGTCACGCTCGGCAACAATATCGGCCTGACCGGCGCCGGCGGCGCCTCGCTCGACGTGGCGCTCGGCACCGGGACCTTGACCGGGATCATTTCCGGCGGCGGAGCTGGCAACGGCCTGATCAAGACCGGCACCGGAACGCTGGTGCTCAACGGCGCCAACACATTTGCCGGCGGCATCGACATCGGCGCCGGTACCGTCATCGCCGGCAACGATACGGCTCTCGGCACCGGTGCGGCTTCACTCGCCGGCGGCGCCACGCTCGGGCTTGGCGCCGGCATCACGCTCGGCAACGCCATCGGCCTGACCGGCACCGGCGATGCCACACTCGATGTGGCGCTCGGCACCGGCACGCTCACCGGCGTCATCTCCGGTGGCGCGGCCAACGGCCTGATCAAGACCGGCGCCGGAACGCTGGCGCTCAACGGCGCCAACACTTTCGCCGGCGGCATCGACATCAATGCCGGCACCGTCATCGTCGGCAACAACACGGCACTCGGCACCGGTGCGGCCAGCCTTGCCGGGGGCGCTACGCTCGGCCTTGGCGCCGGCATCACGCTCGGCAACAATATCGGCCTGACCGGCGCCGGCAATGCCTCACTCGATGTCGCGCTCGGCACCGGCACCTTGACCGGCGTCATCTCCGGCGGCGCGGCCAACGGCCTGATCAAGACCGGCGCCGGCACGCTGGCGCTGACCGGCGCCAACACATTCGCCGGCGGTCTCGACATCACGGCCGGCACCGTCCTTGCCGGCAACAACCTGGCTCTCGGCTCTACCGCGGCCACCCTGTCAGGGGGTGCTGCGCTCGGCCTTGGCGCCGGCATCACGCTTGGCAACAATATCGGCCTGACCGGCGCCGGCGACGCCTCGCTCGACGTGGCGCTCGGCACCGGCACCTTGACCGGCGTCATCTCCGGCGGCGCGGCCAACGGTCTCATCAAGACCGGCGCCGGCACGCTCACGCTCGACGGCGCCAACACGTTCGCCGGCGGCCTCACCATCAGTGCCGGCACCGTCATTGCCGGCAACAACACAGCACTGGGCAGCGGAGCGGCCACCTTGGCCGGCGGCACCACGCTCGGTCTCGGCGCCGGCATCGCACTTGCCAACAATATCGCCTTGACAGGCGATGCCTCGCTCGACGTGACGCTCGGCACTGGAACCCTTGCCGGCATCATCTCGGGGGCAGCGGGAGACAGCCTGACCAAGACTGGAACCGGCACGCTGGTGCTGAACGGCGCCAACACCTTTGCCGGCGGTCTCATCATCGGCGCCGGCACCGTCATCGCCGGCAACAATCTCGCGCTCGGCAGCGGTGATGCTTCGCTTGCCGGAGGCGCCACGCTCGGCCTTGGCGCCGGCATCACGCTTGCTAACAACATCGCCCTCACCGGCAGCGGCGATGCCTCGCTCGACGTCGCCGCCGGGACCGGCACGCTGGGCGGCATCATCTCCGGTGGCGCCGCCAACGGCCTGGTCAAGACCGGTGCCGGCACGCTGGCGCTCAACGGCGCCAACACCTTCGGCGGCGGCCTCGACATCACTGCCGGCACCGTCATCGCCGGCAACACAGGCGCGCTCGGTACTGGTGACGCGACGCTCGGCGCTGGAACGCAGCTGATCCTCGGCGCCAACGGCACCTTCAACAACGGGCTCGACCTGGCGGCGGGCACTGCAGCGACGCTGTCGGCCCAGGCCGGCATCGATGCGCTGCTCACCGGACCGCTGGCGCTTGGCGCCGGCGCGGATCTGCATATCGGCTCGACCGGCAACACCGGCACGGTGGCGCTCGACGGGACAGGCGCTTCGGTTGGAGCCGGAACAACGCTGTCCGTGGACTTCGGCACCTTGCAGCTTGGCGACGCAGCCGCCGGTACGCTGACGGCGGGAACCGGCGCAACGCTCAATATCGGCGCGCAAGGCACGCTCGACCTCAACGGCTTTGGCGCGACGGCCACCAACCTGACCGGATCGGCCGGTGCCACCATCACCAATGACGGCGGCGCCGCGGCCGTGCTCAGCGCCGGCGCCGGCAGCTTCGCCGGCACCATCGAGGATGGCACTGGCGGCCTTGGCCTCGACAAGATCGGCACCGGCCTGCTGACGCTGTCGGGCACCAGCACCTATACCGGCCCGACCAATGTGCTCGACGGCACGCTCAACATCACCGGCTCGATCGCCGGCTCGAGCGTCGTCGTCGACACTGGCGGAACGCTCGCCGGCACCGGCACCGTCGGCGGCATCACTGCCGGCGCCGGCGCGACCGTCGCGCCAGGCAGCGCGACCGGCGGCAATCCAGTCGGTACGCTGAACGTTGCCGGCAATGTCGCCTTCGGACCGAATTCCACACTGGCGGTCGATGTCGGCGCGGGCGGCACCAGCGACCTCATCGCCGCGACCGGCACCACCACGCTTACCGGCGGCACGGTCAATGTCGGCGGCATGATGATCGCCGGCACCACCTATACGATCATCACCTCGGGCGCCGGCGTCGGCGGAACCTTCACCACGGTTGCGGCGGCCGGTGGCTCGGCCTTCCTGACGCCGACGCTGATCTACCAGCCGGACGCGGTCGAGGTTGAGGTCAACCGCAACGGCACCTCCATCGGCGATGTCGGCCAGACGCCCAACCAGCAAAGCGTCGGCAACGCGGTCGAGACGCTCGATCCGTCCAACCCGATCGTGACCGCCATCCTGAACGGCTCGGAAGCCCAGGCGCAAGCGGCATTGGACCAGCTTTCGGGCGAGATCCACCCGAGCGTGACCAGTGCCCTGATCGACGAAACGCGCTTCATGCGCAAGACCATGGCCGACCGTATCATATCGGGGCTTGCGGTCGAGGCGTCCGATCCCGGCTCCTATGTCGACCTCAAGGATCCGCTGATGACCCGCTCGGCGGCCACGCCCGAGCGCGAGCGTTTCAGTGTCTGGTCGCAGGCCATCGGCAGCTGGGGAAAGTTCAGCGGCGACGGCAATGCGGCCGAGCTCACGCACTCGCTTGGCGGTCTTCTGATCGGCGTCGACGGGCCGGTTGGCGACAACTGGCTGGTGGGCGCGGCGGCCGGCTATTCGCATTCGTCGTTCGACGTCGATGCGCGCCAGTCGTCGGGATCCAGCAACAATTATCACATCATGGCCTATGCCGGCACGCAGCTCGACCATATCGGCCTGCGCTTCGGCGTCGGTCATGACTGGTATCAGGTCAAGACCGACCGCACTGTCGCATTCCCGGGCTTCGCCGACAGGCTGAGCGCCGACTACGACGCCTCGGCGACCTACCTGTTCGGCGAGATGGGCTACGCCATGACCGCCAGCGGGATCGACTTCGAGCCCTTCGTCAACGCCGCCTATGTCCATCTGAATGCCGACGGCTTCACCGAGACCGGCGGGCCGGCGGCGCTGACCAGCGACGGCATCACCCGCGATGTCCCCTACACCACGCTCGGCCTGAGGGCCGCGACCGACATCACGGCTGGAGACAGCCTGCTGCGCGTGCACGGCCTGGTGGGCTGGCAGCACGCCTATTCGGACGTGGTGCCGACGGAAACCTTTACCTTCACCGGCAGCGATGCGTTTGCGGTGAGCGGCGTGCCGATCGCCCGCGACGCGCTGGTGCTGGAAGCGGGTGCGAACTGGCGCCTGACGGAAAAAACCAGCCTCGACCTCACCTATAGCGGCCAGCTTGGATCCGGCACGCAGGAGCACACCCTCAAGGGCACGCTCAGCGTCAAGTTCTGACGACACGAACCGGCGCCGATCGACAGGCTCGATCGGCCGCCCGTTGTGCCAGCCGGACAGCGCCCGCAGCCACCGCCCTCGCAATCAAGTATGCCTCGCCCGCTCCTGCGTGCATGTCCTGGTCTATGTTCTGGTCCCGGTCCATATTCTGGCAAACTTCAGCGGCATTTGAATAAAACCCGACTGTGGATATTTACCCGGCGTTCCGCCAGGCAGGCCAAGATACATTAGGGCGGGATCATGGAGGGACCATTGACCAGCGATTTTTCAGCTGCCCGAATCCATCTTGAGCGCGCCTATCACTATCTGCGCGGCAATGACGAGGCCAGCCGCTCTGCATGCGAGGTCCTCGATCAATTGATCGAAACCGTGGTGGAGGCCCAGCACAGACGGCCCGAGACCGGGGTGCTGGAGTTTCCGCGCTCGGCAGCGCGGCAATGATTGCGATGCCTTGATTACGATGCCTTGCGGACCGCGCTCGCCGCAGCGGTGGCGCGGGTGACAACCTGCTCCAGCGGTTCCGGCCGATGCAGCAGGAACCCCTGGCCGAAGGCGACGCCCATGTCGCTGAGCATGCCAAGCGTATCCTGACGCTCGATCTTCTCGCCGACCACGTCGCAGCCGAGGCTGCGGCCGATGCTCGTGATGGCCAGCACGATCTCGCGGTCGAAGCGGCTTTCGGTGATGTGCTCGATGAAGGAACCGTCGATCTTGATGGCATCGACCGGAAAGCGCCTGAGATATTCGAACGAGCTCATGCCGGCGCCGAAATCGTCGAGGCTGACCCGGCAGCGCCGCTCACGCGCCTTGCGCACGAACGTCTCGGCTGCGTCGAAATTGGTGACCGCGGCGGTTTCGGTGATCTCGAAGCCAATGCCGGAATGCGGCGCCCCGGTCTGCTCGATGATGCTGTCGACGAAGTCCCACAGCCCCGGATCGCTCAGCGTCTGCGCCGACAGGTTGAAGCCGAGCGTGATCGCGCCGGACTTCATCGCCGAGCCGTGCAGCGAGAGCGCGGTGCGGATGATCCAGCGATCGAGCCTGGCGGCAATGCCGAAGCGCTCCGCCGCCGGGATGAATTCGCCCGGCGGGATCAGCCTGCCGCCGCGCCCGACAAGCCGCGCCAGCACCTCGACATGGCGGCTCTCGTCCCAGGGCCGCCCCAGCCGGTGGATCTCCTGGCCGAACAGTTTCAGCCTTCCGTCCTCCATGGCGTCGACCGTGTCGGCGGCGAGCCGCGCCGCATTGAGCCCGCCGGAATTGGCCTCGGCCGAAAACACCGCGAAACGGTCGCGTCCGGCGGCCTTGGCCGCGTAGCAGGCGTCGTCGGCGCAGGCCAGCGCGTCGGCGACCGTGGTGGTGTGGTCATGGACCATGGCGATGCCGATGCTTGCCGCGAGCCGCCGCGAGGTCGCGGCAAGGCCGAGATCCGCGCCGCGCACGGCCGCCAGGATGGCGCCGGCCAGCTGCTCTGCCTGCGCGGCGTCGCAATGCGGCACCAGCAGCGCGAATTCGTCGCCGCCCAGACGCGCCGCATGCGCCGATGGCGGCAGACAGCGGCCAATGCCCGCCGCCACGCTCTTCAGCGCCAGATCGCCGGCGGCATGGCCGGCGAAATCGTTGAGCGCCTTGAAGTAGTCGAGATCGACATAGAACACGGCCAAAGGCACGCCCGTGGCGATATGCTCGGCAAGCAGCCTGTCAAAGGCGGAGCGGTTCCACAGGCCGGTCAGCGCGTCGTGGCGGGCGGCGAAGGCAAGCTCCTGTTCGCGCAGCTTGTCCTCGGTGATGTCGCGCACCGTGCCGAGGACCTGGCCCGCGGTGCCGGCGGCGGCAACGAAGCGCACCAGCGATTCGACATGACGGATCTCGCCGTCGCGCTTGATGATGCGGTATTGCGAGGCGGTCACCGCGTCCGAGCCGGGTGCCGGCTGGTGCGCGCGCTCGGTGGCTTCCTTGTCATCGGGGTGCAGAAAACTGTGCCAGAGGTCGGCCGTCACCTCGTCGGTGTCGGCAACGAGGCCGAATATGTCCCTGGTACGGGCGTCCCAATAGCTCTTGTTGGTGGCGATGTCATAGTGCCAGATGCCGGTGCCGCTGGCGGCGAGCGCCAGGCCGAAGCGCACATTGACCTGTTCAAGCGCGGCTTCGGCCGCCTTCTGCTTCGAAATGTCCGTCTGCACGCCCATCAGCCTGACCGGCTTTCCGGACGCGTCGCGCTCGACAATGCCGCCGCGGTCGAGCACCCAGACCCAATGGCCCTGCTTGTGCTTCAGCCGCAGTTCGGTCTCGATCGACGGGGTCAAGCCGGCAATGTGGGCGTCGCCGCTGGCCAGCGCCCGCTCGCGGTCGTCGGGATGCGTCAGTTGCAGCCAGAGATCGGCCGTGTCGGCAAGCTCGCCCTCCTCATAGCCGAGCATGCGCCACCATGTCGGCGAATAGAAGCAGCTGCCGTTTGCAATATCCCAGTCCCAGACGCCAAGATGAGCGCGTTCGAGCGCCAGCGCCCAAAACTCTCCATTGCGACTTTTCTTGCCCTGACGCGCCATCTTCTGTTTCGCTCATCCCCGCCAGGGGGCAATCTGCAGCAAAACCAGAGAAGAAACAGTTACCGGACGCGGCATGGGCAGCGTCCCTGCCTTCTCGTCCGCAACCCCGTCTTTCGATTGGAAGGCAAGAACCGGAGTTTTGCGGCCGCCGGTTCATCCTACTGCTGCTCCAGGTCATCGGCAGCTCCGATGCTCCAGGTCATCGGCAGTTCCGATGATCCCGGGTCATCGGCAGCGTCGATGATCCCTAGCAAAAAGGAAGAGGACCTCCCAATGACCAAGCAAGAAGACAACAAGGCCGCCGTCGTCAGATGGTTCACCGACTTCTGGGGTGAAACCTGCGATCTCTCCGTCGTCGACGACATTGCCGCGCCCGACATGCTGCTTAGATATTCCTTGCATGAGCCGCGCAACGGCCGCGACGACATCAAGGCCTTCATGACCGATTTCCGCGCCGCCTTTCCGGATCTCAACTTCTGGGCGACCGCCGACCTCATCGCCGAAGGCGACTATGTCGTAGGCCAGTGGGAAGGCGGCGGCACCCACACCGGCCCGGCCTTCAGCGATTTCCTGGTCGGTTCGCTGCCCGCCGCCACCGGCCGCACGATGCGCTTCACCGGCACCACGGTGCTGAAAGTGATCGGCGGCCGGATCGTCGAGGAGATCGGCCTCGACGACGGCGTCACCGCCCTTACCCAGCTCGGCCTGATCAAGGCCGCGTGAGGCAGTCGCACAGACCGGTTGTTTCGGGCCAGGCCGCATGAGCGCCGCCTGGCCCACTGCTTACTGGCTCGGCGCCATCGCGTGTTCGCATGACACTTTCGGGTTCATGTCGGCGAAAGTGCCCGTCGGGTTGCCCTTCCAGGCCCAGACATGCAGTTCGTAGAATTCACCCAGGCCGTAGCGATTGGGGGCGCTGTTGAAGTTGAACAGTTGCCCGTCGAGCGAGGCCGGGCCCTTCGAGGTGATGTACTCGACCGCCACCAGCTTAAGCCGGCCGTCGGCCATCGGCTCGTACATCACGGCTTCAGGCCGGGCGATGTCGATCTTGTCGTCCTTCAGATACTGGCCGTTGACGTAGTGGATGCCCATGGCGCCACCGGTGATGCCGCTGGCGCAGGGAATGGGCGCATAGCCCTCGGCGGTCGCCGCCTTGACGTCAAGGAACCGGCTGTTCGCGGCTCGTACCTTGTCGGCCAGCGGGTTGGGGCCCGATGCGGCTTCAGCCGCTTCCTGATGCGCCCATGCGAAGCTGGTGCAGACGGCCAGCATGGCCCCCGCCATGACGAGCCTGTTGCGAAGATTTGATTTCATATCCATTCCATTCTTCTTGAAAAAGCACGGCTGGCCGGCCGCCGAAAATACGGAGGCTCGGCAGGCAAGCGCCGTGACTGTTGTTGCTTGGTGATACCGAATTCGATGTATCAGGGAAGGATCATCCCTTCGGCAGATATGGGATCGTTCCCGCCAGATCGGTGTCGTCGATCAGCTGGAAACGGCTGTCGCTGCCACTTTGGCGTGCCGAAACGAAAGGCGCGTAGGCCGGATCGTTGGCGAAGGCGCGCGCCGCCGCTTCCGACGGGAACGCCATCAAGGCGATCAGCGTGGTATCGAGCGGCTTGCCTTCAAGCGTCTTCACATTGCCGCTGCGCGACAGATATTTGCCGCCATGCTTGTGGACGATGTCGTGCACCGAGGCGGCGTAGGCCGGCACCCATTTCGGGTCGTTCATCTTGATGTCCGCGATTACGTAAGCAGTCATGGGTAGTCTCCTGGTTGCGGCGCACAGGGGTATCCCGTGCACCGGCCAAAGGGCTCGCATGGCAGCGCCCTCGCCAACCAGTCCGCGATCTGTACTGGGCCGGTACAGTTTCTGTACTCGTCGCTTCAATCATGAAGGGCTAATGTTCATCCCAGCTTCGAGGGAGGAACACCATTCATGACCCAGCACGGATACAAGCAGTTCTGCCCGCTATCGATGGCCGCCGAGGTGCTGTGCACCCGCTGGACGATGGTGCTGCTGCGCGAATTGGTGGCGGGCTCGACCCGCTTTAACGACCTGCGCCGCGGCGTGCCAAAGATGTCGCCAACCCTTCTGTCGCAACGGCTGAAGGAGCTCGAGCTGGCGGGGATCGTCGAGCGCAAGGAGATCGAGGGCGAGAAGGGAATTTTCGACTATCGGCTGACCGAAGCCGGCCGCGATTTGCGCCCGGTAGTCGAGGCGATGGGTTTTTGGGGGCAGAAATGGGTCGAGTCCCGGCTGTCGCTCAAAAACCTCGATCCGTCGTTGCTGATGTGGGACATGCGGCGCAATTTGAACCCCTCGCCGCTGCCCGAGGGACGCACGGTGATACAATTTCTGTATCAGGATCTCCCGGCATCCAAACGGTCCTGGTGGCTGATCGTCGAGAAGCATGGCGAGGTCGATCTGTGCTGGTACGATCCGGGCTTCGACGTCGATCTCTACGTCTCGACCGACCTGCACACGATGACGGCGATCTGGATGGGATTGCTCACGGTCGAGAAGGCCGGCACGAAGGTTGCCCTGACCGGCGACCAGGCCATCGGAAAAAAGATGCAGACCTGGCTTGGGCTCAGCCCGTTTGCGGTAGAGCCTAAGCGCGCGGCTTAGGGGCTCTCCTGACAGTTGGCAGGAAACGGGTGGCGACGCCGGCTCTTGGCGGCTTCAATGCGGCCATGTTCATCACGCTTCAAAGAGATCTGAAATCGACGCCGCTGCCGGTGACTGACGATCCGCGCTGGACGCGCATCGTTGCCCGCGACAAATCGGCGGACGGGCAATTTTGGTATTCGGTGGCGACGACCGGCGTCTATTGCCGGCCCTCCTGCCCGTCGCGGCGCGCCAACCCCGGGAATGTGCAACTGCACGACACGCTGGCTCAGGCCAAGGCGACCGGCTTTCGCGCCTGCCTGCGCTGCAACCCGGATGGCCCCTCGCCCGAGGCCGGCAATGCGGCAATGGTCGCCAAGGCCTGCCGGTTCATCGAGCAGAGCGAGGAAGAGCCCTCGCTCGCCGAATTGGCCGCCGCCGCCAGCCGCAGCGCCGGCTATTTCCACCGCGTCTTCAAGGCGATCACCGGGCTGACGCCGAAGGACTATGCCGCCGCACACCGCGCCGCCCGGGTCCGCCAGGGCCTGGAGGACGGCGCCAGCGTGACCGTGGCGATCTACGATGCCGGCTTCAATTCGAGCGGACGCTTCTACGAGAAATCCACCGGCATGCTCGGCATGACGCCGACGCGCTACCGCGCCGGTGGCGCGCATGAAGACATCCGCTTCGCCGTCGGCGAGACCTCGCTCGGCGCCATCCTGGTCGCGTCGAGCCGCAAGGGCGTCGCCTCGATCCTGCTCGGCGACGATCCGGACGCGCTGGTGCGCGACCTGCAGGACCGTTTCCCCAAGGCGCGGCTGATCGGCGGCGACCGCGACTACGAGGCGCAGGTCGCCCGCGTCGTCGGCTTTGTCGAGGCCCCAAGGCTCGGTCTCGACCTGCCGCTCGACGTGCGCGGCACCGCCTTCCAGCAGCGCGTCTGGCAGGCCCTGCGCGACATCCCGGCCGGCAGCACGGTTTCCTACGCCGAGATCGCCGGGCGCATCGGCGCGCCCAGGGCAACCCGCGCCATCGCCGCCGCCTGCGCCGCCAACGCTCATGCCGTCGCCATTCCCTGCCACCGCGTGATCCGCAAGGACGGCGCCCTGTCGGGCTATGCCTGGGGAGCCGAGCGCAAGCGCGCGCTGCTCGACCGCGAGGCGGTATCCGGCGACCGGTCTTCGCGGGTCTGACGGGAACCGGCGATGCGCACCATGGCAAGGTCCTCCACCGCCGGTGCGAATGTCCAGAACGCCGTCAGTTGGGAAGATGCGAAGTCGCTGGTAGTGGCTGCCATTGGCGAGTTGGTCGATGATGGCAGGGCGGAGTGGAGCCGCACGGCGACGGGTGAGGTTGAGTTGCGGCTGGTGAGCGGCGAGGTTTTTTTGCTCGGTGCGGTGTCCGTCACGCGTGTCGCATAGAGCACTTACCTCCGCACCATTCAGGCCAAATCCCGAGATTTGAATTTGAAAGCAAGCACCGGAGTGAGCGCCAACTGGCACGCGGCTAGGGTTCAGTCACAACACAAGGAGTGAAGGCAATGAACCTCATGCAAACTCAAATGACCGCGCCGGCGGCGCACATCGACACGATCGCCTACGCCATCGGCCAATCCGCGATCGGCAAAATCCTGGCCGCCCGCAGCCCCATCGGCGTCTGCGCCATCCTGATCGGCTCCGACACTGATGCGCTGGAGCAGGACCTCGCCGAGCGCTTCCCCGGCAAGGTGCTGGTTGAAGACGAACCCGCCTTGCGCGACGATCTCGCGGCCATAGCGCGCTTCATCGAAACGCCTGGCATCGGCCTCGACCTGGCGCTCGACATGCGCCACGGCACACCGTTCCAGCAGCGTGTGTGGGACGTGCTGCGCACAATCCCGTGCGGCGCCACCATCAGCTACACCGCGCTTGCCCGCCGCCTCGGCGAACCGAACGGCGCCCGCGCGGTGGCGACCGCCTGTGCCGCCAACGCCATCGCGCTCGGCATTCCCTGCCATCGTGTCGTGCGCGCCGACGGCACGCTGTCGGGCTACCGCTGGGGCATCGAACGCAAGCGCGCGCTGCTGGATCGGGAGGCCGCGATATGAACGCCCACGCCAAGGTAGCCACGGCGGCGGTGGAAGCCGCCGAGACACGCGTCACCGCTTACGACTGGTCGGCCCTTGCCGCCGAGCTCGACGGCTTCGGCTGCGCGGTCATGCAAAAGCTGCTCTCGCCTGAAGAATGCCGGCAGATCGCCGGCCTCTACCCCGAGGAAAAACATTTCCGCAGCCACATCCACATGGCCAGGCACGGTTTCGGCAAGGGCGAATACCGCTATTTCCGCTATCCCTTGCCCGACCTGCTTGGCGGGTTGCGCAGCGCGCTCTATCCGAGGCTTGCCGAGGTTGCCAACCGATGGAACGAGCGCATGGGGATCGCCATGCGCTACCCCGCGGCACATGCGGAGTTTCTCGACCAGTGCCATGGCGCCAGCCAGGTCAGGCCGACGCCGCTTCTGCTGCAATATGTGCCGGGCGATTTCAATTGCCTGCACCAGGATCTCTATGGCGACCTCGCCTTTCCCCTGCAGGTGGCGATCCTGCTCTCCGAGCCGGGCAAGGATTTCACCGGCGGCGAATTCGCGCTGACCGAGCAGCGGCCGCGCATGCAGAGCCGGGTCGAAGTGGTGCCGCTGCGCCAGGGTGACGCCGTCGCCTTCGCCGTCCACAACCGGCCGGTGCAGGGAACCAAGGGCAACTACCGCGTCAATCTGCGCCACGGCGTCAGCCGCCTGCGCTCAGGCATGCGCCACACGGTCGGCATCATTTTTCACGACGCGAAGTGAGGCGCCGGCTCAACCCTGCCAATAGGGCGGATCGCCAAAGGCATCGCGCAGCCATGCGGTGAGCGCGCGCAGTTTGGCGGATCCGCGCCTGTCCTCGGGAGAGGCGATATAGATGGTGGCCCCTTCAGGCTCGGCACCGACATCGACGACCATCAATCGCTTGTCGGCGATCTCGGTCCGGATGAAGTAGGCGGGGAGCAGCGCCAAGCCGAGCCCTGCAAGTGCTGCGTCGCGCATCAAAATCCCGTTGTTGACGCGCAGCGCGGCTTGCGGACGGATCGTCACCAGCCGCCGCGAAATCCTGAACCGCCAGTCGGCGGCACCCCGGATGGAATAGATGATGCCCTTGTGGCGTGTCAGGTCGTCGGTGGTCGCGGGCCGCCCGGAACGCTCGATATAGTCCGGCGAGGCCACCAGGAAGCGACGGCTGGAAGCCAGCTTCTTGACGATGACATGTCCATCATCGACGACCGGCCCGTGACGCACGATGGCATCGTAGCCATCGGCCACCATGCTGACGAAACGATCGTCGAGTTCAAGCGTCAGTTCGATCCCCGGGTGCCTGGCCAGGAAGCCATACAGTGCCGGACCGAGATGGAGGATGCCGAAACTGGTCGGCGCCGATATCCTGAGCGGTCCAGCGAGTGCGCCGCGATGCTCAGTGATTTCGGCGCTGGCATCGGCCACCTCCTGCATGATGCGCTTGGCGCGCTCGTAAAAACCTCGCCCCGCTGCGGTGATGGAGAGTTTGCGGGTGGTGCGGTCCAGCAGCTTTGCGCCGAGGCTGCGCTCAAGCTCCGACAGCCGCTCGCTGATGACGGATTTGGACAGGTTCATGCGCCTGGCCGCTTCGGTGATCGAACCGGATTCCGCGACGGCGACAAACGCGGCGGCGGATTCAAGCTTTAGCATTGTTCGGTTTTCCCGAAGTCACAATCAGGCGGCTGACGCCTAACGAAATCAAGGACATGGTGCCATAGTCGGAAAGATCGCGATACGGCGAGACAAAATAAAAGCTCGGGGGATGCATCATGTTTCGTCGTTTGGCTATCGTGCTTGGTCTGCTGTCACTCGCCGCTCCGGCCTCCGCGCGCGTGATCCCGTTTCCGACTGGCTTCAAGACGCAGTCGATCGAGACCAACGGCACCAAACTGTATGTGCGCGTCGGCGGACAAGGGCCGGCGGTGGTGCTGCTGCACGGCTTCGGCGATACCGGCGACATGTGGGCGCCGGCCGCGATAAAACTGATGAAGGATCACACGGTGATCGTGCCGGACCTGCGCGGCATGGGCCTGTCGGCTCATCCCGACAGCGGCTACACCAAGAAGAACCAGGCGGTCGACATCGCCGGCGTGATGGATGCGCTGAAGATCGACAAGGCCGACCTGGTGACCCACGACATCGGCAACATGGTCGGCTATGCGCTGGCCGCGCAGTATCCTAAGCGCATCCGGAAATGGGTTGTCATCGACGCCCCGCTGCCGGGCATAGGCGACTGGGACAAGATCAAGCAAAGCCCGCTGCTCTGGCACTTCAATTTCCGCGGCCCTGATATGGAACGGCTGGTCGCGGGCCGCGAGCGCATCTATCTCGACCGCTTCTACAACGAACTGTCGGCCGACCCGAAGAAGATCGACGAGGCGACGCGCGTCCACTACGCAAAACTCTATGCGCGGCCGCATGCCATGCATGATGCCTTCGAGCAGTTCAAGGCATTCGACCAGGACGCCATCGACAACCAGGCGATGCTGTCCACCGGCGGCAAACTGGCCATGCCGGTGCTGGCCGCCGGCGCGGAGAAATCGGCGGGCACGGGACAGGCCGACATCCTGCGGTTTGTCGCGTCGGACGTGACGGGCGCCATCGTGCCCGCATCCGGCCATTGGATCATGGAAGAAAACCCGGATGCCACGGTCAAGCTCATCACCGATTTCCTCTCCAGGTAACAACCGCCCGACGCGACCACTTCGGGCCTGTTGAAACCGATCTTGTGAACCAAGCCGATGGGTTTTGCCCTGGCAAGGCGTATATTCCCCAGCGCTCGGCTACTACCCCAATTGCGGACGCTCCCAGAGCTGGTATCTCTTACGAATGGATAGGGATAGAGCGGGACGCACCGCCCTCATTAACGCGACAATTGATCGCGAGATGGCACTTGCTCAGCGCTTGCTGGACAGTGGCGTTGATCCGAACGCAATCGACAAGGCAGGCTGGTCCGCCTTGCACTTTGCTGCCCAGAACTGTGACGCGGATTTAGTTCAGATGCTCATTCGAGCGGGAGTGGCGCTGGAGCCGCGAGATAGCAACGGCAACAGCCCTTTGTGGAGAGCAGTAATGTCCTATCGGGGTGGTGCTGAAGCTATCACCCCGCTCTTGAATGCGGGGGCGGACCCTGACGCGGCGAACGTTCATGGCGTAAGTCCACGTTCATTGGCCATGACCATCTCAAACTACGACACAGCGAAGTTCTTCGACACGTAAGGAGAGGCGCTTCATTCCACGTCCGCAGCCACCATCTCCAGGATCCACGGACACGCGTAATAGTCGGCGATGCGGTCGATGACGCTGCCATCGGCGTGGACCCGCACCAGATAGGCCGGCCGCCAGTCCCCGTTTCTCCGCCTGTCGACGACCAGCACGGCCTCCCCTTCGACCACGTCCGGCCGTATGCGCCAGGGTTCGCCGCCCTCATATTCGACGAAGTAGGGCGAGGCTGACAGCAGGCCGTTGTAGCAGTCCGAAACCCGCAGCCGCGCATCGGCGCTGGTCAGCGCCCGCACCCCGTCCCAGTCCCTTGCATTGAAGAGTTCGACATAGCGGCCGAGCAGCCGCGCCAGCTCGGGGTCGTGCGCGGGCGCCGCGACCGGCCGCAAAGGCAAAGCGGCGAGCTTGGCACGGCCGCGATTGAGCGCTGACTTGACGCCGCCTGATGTCGAGCCGACCAGCTCGGCGATCTCGTCCAGCGAATGGTCGAAGACATCCTTGAGCAGCACACAGGCGCGCTCCTTCGGCGGCAGGTGCACCACCAGCCGCTCGATGGCGCGGCCGGCGCCTGGGCCGGCGGGCTCGACGGGCAGCACGATCTCGTCGCTGGCATAGCCTGCTTCGGCCTTAAGCCGCGTGCGGCGGTTGCGGATCAAGTCGATACACCTGTTATGGGCGATGCGGAACAACCAAGGCCGCAGCGCCTGCGCATCGTCGAGCAGCCCGATCTTGCGATAGGCCTCGAACAGCGCCTCCTGCATGATATCCTCGCCGTCGAGAGCCGAGCCGGTCATGCGCGCGCAATAGCGGTGCAGACGGACGCGCAGATGCGAGACCGTCTCCAGGAACGCCCTGTAGCGGAAGTCGAACAGGCCCTCGGGATCGAGGCGCGGCTCAACGCCTTGCCTCGTTTCACGGAATTTGCGGATCTGCTGGTTCATCGCGGCACGTCGCTTAGAGCAATTCCAGGAAAAGTGTGTAGCGGTTTTCCGTTCGGAATTGCGTCAAAACAAAGAGCTAGATGTGAGCTTTCGGGAGGTTGTCCATTCGGACCGGATCGAGGAGACTGGAGTTACCAGGCTTCAGCATCCACCGGAGGGTCCGAATGAACATCCACAAGAATGCCCGTCTCACGCCGCTGCGTCGAGAGGAGATGGCGCTGTCGGTGATAGAAGGCGCTCTTTCCCAAGCCCATGCGGCGCGCGTCTACGGCGTGACGGCCAAGATCGTGGCGCGCTGGGTCGAGCGTTATAAGGTCGAAGGGCGGGCCGGCATGGTCGACCGTTCGTCGCGACCCT
>NZ_AXAL01000001.1 GCF_000472785.1 Mesorhizobium loti CJ3sym | reverse complement strand
ACATAGTCCCCCTACGCTACTTCGTAGCTTCGGGCGACACCCCACGCCCTTTGCGCTACGGGTGGCCTGCCACCCGAAGCCCGCAGGGCGTAGGGTGGCGGAGAGGATGGGATTCGAACCCACGAGAAGCTTTTGACCTCTACTCCCTTAGCAGGGGAGCGCCTTCGACCACTCGGCCACCTCTCCGTTGGGCCGGTGGATAAAGAAAAGCGCCGGCACAATCAACAAGCCCGCATCATTATATGGAAAAATAACAGCGGGCCGGAACCGCGGGGTTACCTGGTACGGCCGTTTTGCGGCAACTCCCTGGCTGGTGACTCGCGACCCTGCCATGATTCCGTCGGCCGATTGCCGGATTCGGCGGGAAATAGGCGGTAGCGGCAGGCCTGATGGTTAACAAGAGCTTTCTGAGTGAGGCCAAATCGTGTCATTTGTGCAACAACGCCGGGGGATAGCAGCCGAACAGCCCTTTCGCCGGTACGATCGTTGTTGAACGGCGCCGGCTCATGGGTAATGTCGGTTTCGAGGAAGCGGCGCGGTGCGCATCTTTTTCGGTAGTGGGGATGGGGCAGGGAACGCTGTCCTTCAGCAAAGAATACCCAGACCCGTTTTTTAACTTTTGACTGGAGGTCAGAAAATGAACATTAAGAGCCTTCTCCTCGGCTCCGCTGCGGCCCTGATCGCAGTTTCCGGTGCTCGCGCCGCCGACGCCGTCGTCGTCGCCGAGCCGGAACCCGCTGAATACGTCAAGATCTGCGACGTCTACGGCGCTGGCTACTTCTACATCCCCGGCACCGAAACCTGCCTGCGCATCGGCGGCTACATCCGTTACGACATCGGCGTCGGTGACGTCGGTTCTTTCGACGGTGCAAAGACAGAGGATCAGCGGTCCGGCAAAGACCAGAGCACCTACTACAAGAACGCCCGCTTCTCGCTGAAGACCTGGACCGGCCAGGAAACCGAACTCGGCACGTTGAAGACCTACACCGAAACCCGCATCAACTTCGGCAACCACAACAACTACATCAGCGACAATTATGCTGAAAACAAGGGCATCTCGCTGAACTTCGCCTGGATCCAGCTTGGTGGTTTCCGCGTCGGTAAAGACGAATCGGCCTTCAATACGTTCATCGGTTATGCTGGCAACGTCATCAACGATACGCTCGTCCCCTACGGCGGCTTCGACACCAACGTCCTGCAGTACTACTTCGATGCCGGAAACGGGTTCTCGGCTGTGGTTTCGCTGGAAGAAGGCTCGGGTAGCGCCAGCGGTACGCCTGGAATTTACCAGGCCAGCACTTCGGGCAACGATTCGATCGACAGCTACGTTCCGTTCGTTGTCGGCGGCGTGAAGTATACGCAGGGCTGGGGTGCCGTCACTGGCGTTGCAGCCTATGACAGTACCTGGGATGAGTACTCAGGCAAGGTCCGCTTGGACGTGAATGCGACCAGCGCACTGTCGCTGTTCATCATGGGCGGCTGGGGTTCCGACAAGAATATCGACCGCAACTTCTACAAGCAGTGGGGCGGTCACTGGGCAGTGTGGGGCGGTGGCACCTACAAGTTCAACGAGAAAACCTCGTTCAACCTTCAGGCGTCAGTTGACCAGGACAAGAACTATGGCGTCGCGGCGAACGTGGCCTACGACCTCGTTCCCGGCTTCACGGTCACTGCCGAAGTTGACTATGCTCACGACGGTCAGTTCGGGAACATTGGCGACAGAAACTGGACCAATGCAGACAAGAAGAACAGCGTCGGCGGCATGCTCCGCTTCCAGCGCTCCTTCTAAGGGCTGGTTCCTTACAGGTGAAATCCAGCCCGGGCGCACAATCGCCCGGGCTGTTTTTGTTTCGTGACTGGGTCAACGCAACAGAAGGAACAGGGGGAATCGGTAGCTGAATAAATCCGCGGGACGATATCGTGGGATCCGTTGATGGGCGGATGGGATCACAACCGCGTGATTAAAATCTCTTGAAAGGACGCTTCCAAGCGGATAGGGCTGATCTATCCACTCGGGGGTGTGACGAATTATGACCAACGAAGCGATTCAAGAGGGTAGCCCCCCGGATCCGTTTTCGATGTTTTCTTCTCAGAACTCAAAGATCAACTACACCTACAACAAGATAAGAGAAGTAAAGTCGTACAGGGTCGGAGAGCTTTTTTCAGCTTACCGGGACATACTGTGGGATGATGGGCGGCATAAATACAATGTCAGCTCATTCATCGGCGAAATAGATGAGATTCTCCTTGGGGAGCGTTTCAGCGCCGTTGACCAGAGTACCCTTGATAACCTTATCGGCACCTTGCGCCAGCGCGGCAACAGCAACGCAACCATCAATCGAAAGATGGCTGCTCTCAGCAAACTGCTGCGCAAGGCTCACAAGATGGGAGATATCCACAGCCTGCCCGAGTTCCGCCGCCAGAAGGAGCGGGCGGGACGGATTCGTTTCCTGGAAAGGGACGAAGAGGCGCGGTTGTTCGCTGCCATAAAGAGTCGCAGCGAGGATGCCTACCGGCTTTCCGTCTTCCTGGTTGACAGCGGTTGCCGCCTCGGCGAGGCGCTCGGATTGATCTGGAATGACATCCAGGAGCATCGCGTCTCCTTCTGGATCACCAAGTCCGGCCGCAGTCGCACCATTCCGATGACCGAGCGGGTCAAGGAAGTCATCAAGCTGCCGCCGACCGAAGGCCGCCGGCCCAAAGGTCCGTTCACCAAGCTCAGCCAGGCACAGTTTCGTGCCATCTGGAACGACGCGAAAGCAGAAGTCGGCCTCGGCGCCGACGATCAGGTCGTGCCGCACATTCTGCGCCACACTTGCGCCTCACGTCTTGTCCAAGGCGGCATCGACATCAGGCGCGTGCAGATGTGGCTCGGCCACCAGACACTTTCGATGACCATGCGCTACGCCCATCTGGCCACCAACGATCTCGACGGTTGCGTTGTGGTCCTGGAAACGCCCCGTGGCGAGGGACTGGCTGGCGGCGCACAAAGTTCGGCGTTTTCATCTCCGCTGACCACGCCTTCAGCGGCAGCGCCCGCGAAAAAGGGCAAGGCGGTCGCGGCAAAGGCGCCCGGGAAAAGCTCGAAAGTCAAATAGTTCGCCGAGCCTAAATATATTGTCATGATGACCCCAGGACCAGATCTGGTCTTGGGTTTACTTTGTTTGAGGTTGCTGTTGCGCCCGATCCAGGAAGGTCGCGATGGCGCTCGGCAGATTTCCGGTTTCCAGGAATGGCGCGTGGCCCTGGCCCTCGACGGTGATCGTCTCCATGCCGGGATGGCGTTTTTGCATGTCCTCGAGCGTTGCGGTGGAGAGCAGTTTCGAATTGCCGCCGCGGATGGCAAGCAGTGGCACGGCGTTCAGCGCATCGAATTGCGGCCACAGATCTGGCAACGGCTTGCTGAAATCGATTCCGGCCAGAGTGTCGATCAAGGCCGGGTCGAAATCGGGCACCAGTCCTACATCCGTGTTGCGGTAGAGCGCACCCACCATCCGAGCCCAGTCCGCATGGGTAAGTGCCGGAAAGTCGCCGCCATGCGTGCGCCACTGCGCGTCCACGGCTTCATCAAATGTCTTCGGCTTCGGCGAGCGCTCGAGATAGGAGCGGATGTTGGCAAGGCCTTCGGCTTCGATCACTGGCGCGATGTCATTGAGCACAATGGCTTTCAGCACGGCCGGCTTCAATGCCCCGAGCACATGAATGATCAGGCCGCCGCGCGACGTCCCGATGAAAGCCGCGTGGTCAATGCCGAGTGCCGCTAGCCCGGCCAGGATATCGCCAGCTTCGACACCGATATTGTAGTGAGCGATTTCGGGATCGTAGGCCGACATTCCTCGCCCTCGGTAATCGAAGGCCACGACCTGGCGCGAAGTGCCAGCGCGCTGCGACAGATAGAGCGCAAGTTCATGAAAGTCGCGGGCGTTCCGGGTCAAGCCGGGCAGGCAGACCACCGGCCAGTCGCTGGTATTGGCCTTGCCGTAGACACGGGCGTGCAGTTTCAACCCGTCCGGCGCCGCATAGAAGAAGTCGGTAAAGCCTTCGTCGCTCGACATTTGAAATGCTGCCCTGGCTGGATAGACTAGAGACAGCTACAGGCGAGGGCAGGGCTGGTCAAATGAAAGACGCTCTGTCCCTCAACCTGACCGAGCAGGGCAAGCCTCAGCTGCGCCCGTTCACCAGATCCCCGACGATGTCGTACTTGCCGGAAATACGCATCTTGTAGACCTCGTAATTCTCCATCACGCGCTGCACGTAACTTCTTGTTTCCGTGTAGGGAATCCGCTCTATCCAGTCCACCACCGCATCGATGTCCTTGCCGCGTGGGTCGCCGTATTTCGCCACCCACTGGCTGGCCCGGTTGGGGCCTGCATTGTAGCCGGCGAAAGTCAGCACGTAGGAGCCGTTGAAGCGGTCAAGCTGCTCGCCAAGGAAGGCTGAGCCGAGTGTGGCGTTGTAGCCGGCATCGGTGGTGAGCCGCCTCTGCGAGAACTCCAAACCGGCCTTCTTCGCCAGTTGCTTGGCGGTTCCCGGCATCAACTGCAGCAGCCCGCGCGCGCCAGCACTGGATACCGCGCCGATGTTGAATTCGCTTTCCTGGCGGGCGATCGCGTAGGCCAGTGCCTTGCCCGAGCCGGAAATATTGGCCGAATCGGGAATGACGCCGAGCGGATGCGACAGCGCGCCGACATCGATGCCGCGCGCGCCGGCGATCTTGCCGACCTTCAGCGCCATGAAATGGTTGTCTTGCTTCTCGGCAAGGACAGCGAGCAGCGCCAGTTCGCCCGGGCTGGTCAGCTGCCCGGCAAGGTCGCGATAGAGCGTTTCGGCATAACGGTCGTAACCCGCCTCTTGCAGGCGCTTGATGGCGCTGACCGCCTCGCGGCTGACAAAACTCTGCCGGTCAGCAGCGCTTGGCGCGGGATAGACGATGTCGAGCGCCTGCCGGCCGATACGTTCTGCGGCGAGCTGGCCGTAAAACGTCGTGCCGTAAGTGGCGGCCCGCCCAAAATAGTCCTTGGCATTGCCGGGGCCGCCGACTTCCGCCGCGCGGCCGAGCCAGTAATAGGCGCGCGACAATGTCATCGGCCCTTGCGCGAGGTCGGCGATGCGCGAAAAATGCGTTGCGGCAAGCTTGGGGTCATTGAGGCCACGCAGCGCATACCAGCCGGCGTGGAATTCGGCCTCCGCCGCATTGGCCGCACTTTCGGCGGCATGCGTGGCGACGATCTGGTAGGCCGTCTTCATGTCGCCCTGGTCGACGAGTTCGCGCGACAGCACCCGGCGCTCGACCCACCAGGCGTCGGGATCGACCAAAGCTTCGCGGTCCGTCGGCGCCTTCATCACAACGGCAGCGGCGCCGGCAAAATCCTCCTGCTTGCGCAGATATTCCGCCTGCGCGAAGAAGTAGCCGGCTGAACGCTGGGATTCCGGCACTGCCTTCAGCAGTTTCAGCGCATTCTTGTCCCCTCTGTCAGCCGCGACCCAGGCCTCGGCAAACTGCTGGGCGCCGGCAAGACCGGCAATGCGCAGCGCGGAATTCACCCGGTCGGCATAGAACATGCGGTCCATGCGAAAACGGTGGTCGGCGGCAGGGATCAGACCGCCGAATTCCTTGATCAGCGCCGTCTCGTCCTTGGCTTCCAGGACCGTGGTGCGCCAGAACGGCGACAGCACCGAGCGGGCCGCCTTGACGTTGCCCGTTGCCACATAGGCGCGGGCGAGGACCATGACGCCTTCAAATGTTTGCGGCTGGCTGCCATCGAATGCCGCAATGACGATGTCGGGGGCGGGGTTCTCGCGGTAGAGCGCGCGCTCGCTGTTCTTGCGCAGGGCAACCGTGCCCGGCCAGTTGGGCAGCATCTTCGCGGCGGCGGCGATGTCGCCGCTCGGAACCTTGTCGCCGCCATAAAGCGCGATCGCCCAAGCGAGAATGTGCTGGTCGAGCGATTGACCGGGAAGAGCCTCACGAATGCAACGGGCGGTAGGAATATCCCCAGCCGCCAGCGCATCCAGCCCAGTTTTCAGCCGGGCGACGCTGGGTGAGGTGTCTTGTTGAGCTTTTTCCTGCACTCCCGGCATCGGGATGGCCGACGTCACCTGCACATCGACGCTGCCGCTGATCGCTACGCCCGGCATCAGCGCGGCAATGGCGCCAAGCAGCGCGAGGAGGTGGGGCCGATTGGCCGGCATGATCCCGTGTCTTTCCCTGTTCCAGCATTTTACCAGCAGGCGAAGATGCTTCGAAGCCTAAACTTAGGTGGTGAAGGGCTCGTAAACAAAGAGTTATCGAGGTCGTTCGAATTGCGCTTGCTGGCACCATGGCAATGCTTGCCGCGTAACCATGTCGAGACTATGGTGCGCCGCTTCGCTTTCGGTTAGAAGGCGCGCACGACAAAACACCGATGCATGTCGCCCAAAAGTGGTTACCGGTTTTGGGACGACGGCATGCATAAACAAACCGAAGCATGTCGCCCAAAAGTGGATACCGGTTTTGGGGGAACGATATGCGTAAACAAAAAGTCCCAAGGAGTTGGACGACATGCTGAGAGGCTCGCTTACTGCGCTCGTGACACCGTTCGAAAAGAGCGGGCGTTTCGACGAGAAAGCCTTTCGCGCGTTTGTCGAATGGCAGCTCGGGGAAGGCACTACGGGTCTGGTTCCCGTCGGCACGACCGGCGAGTCGCCGACTCTGTCGCATGACGAGCATCGCCACGTCATCAAGGTGTGCATCGAGGTAGCCAAGGGCCGCGTCCCGGTCGTCGCCGGTGCTGGCTCCAACAATACCGAAGAAGCGGTCGGGCTTGTACAATATGCCGAGAAGGCCGGCGCCGATGCCGCACTGGTCGTCACACCCTATTACAACAGGCCGACGCAGCGCGGCCTCTACGAGCACTTTGCTGCCGTCGCCAGGGCGACCAAGCTGCCGATCATCATCTACAACATCCCGCCGCGCTCGGTGATCGACATGATGCCGGAGACGATGGGCCGGCTGGCGCACGACTTCAAGAACATCATCGGTGTCAAGGATGCCACCGGCAAGGTCGAGCGTGTATCCGAGCAGCGGATGACCTGCGGCAAGGGTTTCATCCAGCTTTCCGGCGAGGACGCTTCGGCGCTCGGCTTTAACGCGCATGGCGGCGTCGGCGCTATCTCGGTGACATCGAACGTCGCGCCGCGGCTGTGCGCTGAATTCCAGGAAGCAACGCTCTCCGGCGACAGTGCCAAGGCGCTGGAATTGCAGGACCGCCTGCTGCCATTGCACAAGGCGATCTTCATCGAACCCGGTGTCTCCGGCGCCAAATATGCCCTGTCGAAGCTCGGCAAGGTCGAGAACGTGCTGCGTTCGCCATTGGTCACCGTTGAGCAGTCGACGACCGAGAAGATCGATGCGGCTTTGAAGCACGCCGGCTTGATTAATTAGCGATGAGGCGCCACCTCTCCACATCATGAACCAAGTCAGAAAAGCCGATCCCAACAACAAGACCGTCTCGGAAAACCGCAAGGCGCGGTTTTCCTACGAGGTGCTCGACACTGTCGAGACCGGCTTGGTGCTGACCGGCACCGAGGTCAAGTCGCTGCGCCAGGGCCAAGCCAACATCCAGGACAGCTATGCCTCCGTCGAGGGCGGCGAGATCTGGCTGATCAATTCCTATCTGCCGGAATATCTGCAGGCCAACCGCTTCAACCATGAGCCGCGCCGGCGCCGCAAACTCCTGCTCAAAAAGCGCGAGATGGCGAAGCTGTCGCAAAGCGTCGACCGCGAAGGTATGACGCTGGTGCCGTTGAAAATCTATTTCAACGACCAGGGCCGCGCCAAGCTCTTGCTCGCCGTCGGCCGCGGCAAGAAGTTGCACGACAAGCGCGAGACCGAAAAGCAGCGCGACTGGTCGCGCGAGAAGGGCCGGCTCTTGAAGGAACGTGGGTGAGGAGCGGTCCGCGAAGCGGACGAAAAGCCAACGATTTGGCTTTTCGAGCGACGAACGCCCGGAGCCACAGCGAAGGGCCGGACGTCAGGTGATGGCCTGAAAAAAGCCAAGTTGGCTTTCAAGTCTTGAACACACCGAGCCGGCTACCACCTGAGGACAGCCTTGAAGAATCGGATCGTCTTCTGGGGCTTGGTTGGTGTGGTTCTTGCGGGCGTCATCGTTGCCGCCGGCGTTACCTATTTCCACACCTATTCTCCTGATCGCGGCAAATATCCGCTCAGAGGCATCGACGTCTCCCATCACCAAGGACAGATCGATTGGAGCCGCGTTGCCGCCGACGATGTCGCCTTCGCCATCATCAAGGCGACCGAGGGTGGCGATCATGTCGATCGCGCCTTTGCCACCAATCTGCGTGAGGCTCGCGCGGCTGGCCTCGCTGTCGGCGCCTATCACTTCTTCACCTTCTGCCGGCCAGGCGCCGACCAGGCGAAGAATTTCATCGCTGTCGTGCCGCACGATCAGCCCTTGCTGCCGCCGGTCGTCGACATCGAGTTCGGGGGCAATTGTCCGCAGCGGCCATCGCCCGAACAGTTGAATGCCGAACTCCAGGCTTTCCTCGGACCTGTCGAGGCGGCGTTCGGCAAGACGGCCATCGTCTATCTGACCGATGAGGCAGAAGCGGCCTACGCTGGGCAGATCGCCGCTCGCCCACTCTGGCTTCGCTCCTTGCTCATGGAGCCGGATCGCCACGACTGGGTCTGCTGGCAGTACCACAACAGGGGCCGCGTGGACGGCATCGAGGGCGATGTCGACCTGAATGTTTTGCAGGGTGGGCCCGAGAAATTGGCCGCGCTGCTTGCATCCGCGCATTAAGATTTTCCGGCCAAATCGATCGGGGCTGCACGTCAGTATCCGTTTCTTCACAAGCCCGGTTATGCTGTTGCAAACATTGACGATCCGGCTGTTGCCGGTGTGAACTCTGCCGGCCCTACCGGCGTCGCTTCAAGCCGCAACCTGCGCGACCTCCGGCGCCAGCGTCACATTCGCGTCGCCCCAGACCTTCAGGGCTGTAATCACCGGTTCCAGGCTTCTGCCGCGCGGGGTCAGGCTGTATTCCACCTTCGGCGGCACTTCCGGATAGATCTTGCGGGCAATCAGCCCATCGGCTTCCAGTTCACGGAGCTGGTTCGTCAGCATGCGCTGCGTGCAGTTGGGAATGCGCCGGCGTATCTCGTTGAAGCGCAGCGTGCCCTCGAACAGGTGGTAGAGCACGACGCCTTTCCACTTTCCGTCGATATAGCGGAGCGTTCCCTCCACGGTACAGCCGGGGCTGCAATCGAATCGTTCATGGCGAATGCGCGGCATGACGGTATCCTTTTCGACACTATGTGCTTTATATGTGCATTCTTGCGCTCGGCGCACATAATCCGCATCTCTGACCCACACAACGCTCAACAGCAATCGCGGAGAACCAGAATGCGTGCCGTCGGCTATCAAATCCCAGCCCCCATCGCCGATGAGGCCTCCCTTGTCGATATCGACCTGCCCAAGCCGGAGCCGAAAGGCCGTCAATTGCTGGTCGAGGTGAAGGCGATCTCGGTCAATCCGGTCGACACCAAGATCCGGAAAAGCGCCAAGCCCGAAGCCGGAACGTGGCGGGTGCTCGGTTGGGACGCCGCCGGCCGCGTTGTCGCGGCCGGTCCGGACGCCAGACTGTTCAAGCCCGGCGACGATGTCTTTTACTCCGGAGCGCTTGCCCCGCAAGGCACCAATGCCGAGTTCCATCTTGTCGATGAGCGCCTCGTCGGTCGCAAGCCGGCATCACTCGACTATGCGCAGGCGGCGGCGCTGCCGCTGACGGCGGTCACCGCCTTCGAGGCCCTGTTCGACCGTCTTGACGTGAAGAAGCCTGTCGTTGGCGCCGCAAACGCCATCCTGATCATCGGCGGTGCGGGCGGCGTCGGTTCGATTGCGGTCCAGCTTGCGCGCCAGTTGACCGAACTTACGGTGATCGCCACCGCATCGAGGCCAGAGACCCGCGATTGGGTGCTTGGGCTTGGCGCCCATCATGTGATCGATCATTCCATGCCGCTGGCTGCCGAAGTCGCAGCCCTCGGCATCGGCGCACCAGCCTTTGTGTTCTCGACAACCAACACCGACCAGCACCTGGCCGAGATCGCCGAATTGATCGCATCGCAGGGCCGGTTCGGCTTGATCGATGATCCCAAGACGCTCGACATCAACCCGTTCAAGCGCAAGAGCGTTTCGGTCCATTGGGAGTTCATGTTCACCCGATCGATGTTCGAGACGCAGGACATGGCGGCGCAGGGCGAGCATCTCAATGAACTGGCACGGCTTGTCGACGCCGGCACCATCCGCACCACGCTGGGCGAGATATTCGGCACCATCAATGCCGCCAATCTGAAGCGCGCCCATGCGCTGATCGAGACCGGCAAGGCCAAGGGCAAGATCGTGCTGGAAGGGTTCTAATGCATGTCGCCCAAAAGTGACCTCGGTTTTGGGGCCACGACATGCATAAAAACAAAGACGGAGCTATGTTCGCAGGAATGCCGCGATCTCGGCGAAAACCTTGACGAACATGGCTTCCGTCAAAACACCGGTATTGGTGTTGTAGCGCGAGCAATGATAGCTGGAAAACAGCGTAATGCCGCCGGCCGGCAATTGCCCGCCATGCTTGAACGGGTAGGCGGCGACACGCCCGCCCAGCGCGCGCACCGTCGACTGGTGGGCGATCGACCCCAGCGCCAGAACGGCGCGCAGGTTGGGGAACCGGGCGATCGTCGGCACCAGGAATGTCCGGCAGGTGGAGATTTCGGCGCCCACCGGCTTGTTCTCCGGCGGCACGCAGCGCACCGCATTGGTGATCGCGGTGCCGACGAGCTCCAGCCCGTCATCGGGACGTGCCTTGAACTCACCGCGTGCGAAGCCGTGCGCAATCATCGTGGAGTAGAGCAGGTCGCCGGCATAGTCGCCGGTGAACGGGCGCCCGGTGCGGTTGGCACCGCGTAGGCCGGGCGCCAGCCCGACGATCAGAAGCCGGACGGCACCCTCGCCGCCCGGTGGCAGGAAGGTCGGCACCGGCGCATTGAACCAGGACGGCTCGCGCTGCCGCCATTGCGCAATGAAGCCATGCAGCCGCGGGCAGAGCGGACAGTCGCGGCCGGGTTCGGAAGCGGAAAGGGCGGTCAAGGTGACCGCCCTCAGTAGTCGTCCTCGTCGACTTCAGCTGGTTCGGGCCGGCGCACCGGCCGCTCGGAGGGATCGCGGCCGACTTCGTTCTTCAGCGTCGTCAGGTCGATGAAATGGTCGGCCTGGCGGCGCAGATCGTCTGAGATCATCGGCGGCTGCGAGGCCATGGTCGAGACGATCGACACCTTGCGGCCGCGCCGCTGCAGCGCTTCGACCAGCGTGCGGAAGTCGCCGTCGCCGGAAAAGATGACATAGTGGTCGACGACGTCGGCCAGCTCGAGCGCATCGACGGTCAGTTCGATGTCCATATTGCCCTTGATCTTGCGGCGGCCGGTCGAGTCGGTGAATTCCTTGGCCGGCTTGGTCACCACCTTGAAGCCGTTATAGTCCAGCCAGTCGATCAGTGGGCGGATCGAGGAGTACTCCTGATCTTCCACCAAAGCCGTGTAATAATAGGCGCGCAAGAGATAGCCGCGCTTGTGGAAACTCGACAGGAGCTTGCGATAGTCGATGTCGAAGCCGAGTGCCCGCGACGTGGCGTAGAGATTGGCGCCGTCGATGAACAGGGCTATTTTTTCACGAGGGTCGAACATGGAAAATATTCCTTTTCGAAAAATGCGGTCGTCTAAACGAAATGCGGCAGCGACTATCGGTCAGGCTCATAATAAACCGGCTGACCTTCGCCATCCGAGATAACGCCAGTTTGGCGGCAATCCAAGGCGAGATGAGGCAACGCAAGCAATTGTGATCGAGGCATCCGACGCCACGGATACGACGGGGTTGTGCTTCAATCCGATGTTTGACCGCAGGATTGAGGCCCCGCAGCGCCGACTTTGGCATGATGCTTGTATTTTGGCGGCGTTCGGGTTATGGACCGCGCCTGTTTTCCATCAAATCCAGGCATGAAAGGGGCAGTCCATGGCCCGCGTAACCGTTGAAGATTGCATCGACAAGGTCGACAACCGCTTCGAGCTGGTGCTTTTGGCCGGCCACCGTGCTCGCCAGATCAGCCAGGGCGCGCCGATCACCGTGCCGCGTGACAACGACAAGAACCCGGTCGTCGCGCTGCGCGAGATCGCCGATGAGACGCTGTCGCCCGACGACCTCAAGGAAGATCTGATCCATTCGCTGCAGAAGCATGTCGAGGTCGATGAGCCCGAAGCCGATGGCGAAGTGATCGCCGATCAGACCGGCGGTGCAGTTGCGGCCACCAACAACGATGACGCCGAGGAGAATGTGACGTTCGATCGGATGACCGAGGAAGATCTGCTGGCCGGCATCGAGGGTCTGGTGCCCCCGGAAAAGAGCGACGACTACTAAGACAACGCTCCGGAAGCGCCTGGAACAATCCAGCGGCACTTCCGTCTCGGCAGTTTCGTGGCTATCTATGACATGCGCCGTACAGCAGTGCGGCGCATGATTCATTTCATCGCTGAGAGATTTCGCCCATGATGCGTCAGTATGAGCTTGTCGAGCGCGTCCAGCGCTACAAGCCTGACGTCAACGAGGCGCTGCTCAACAAGGCCTATGTCTATGCCATGCAGAAGCATGGCCATCAGAAGCGCGCTTCCGGCGATCCCTATTTCTCGCATCCGCTCGAAGTCGCAGCCATCCTCACCGAAATGCACATGGACGAGGCGACGATAGCCGTCGCCCTGCTGCACGACACCATCGAGGACACCACCGCGACGCGGGCCGAGATCGACGATCTGTTCGGCCCCGAAATGGGCAAGCTGGTCGAGGGCCTGACCAAGCTGAAGAAGCTTGATCTCGTGTCCAAGAAGGCTGAGCAGGCGGAGAACCTGCGCAAGCTGCTGCTGGCGATTTCGGAAGATGTGCGCGTGCTGCTGGTCAAACTCGCCGACCGTTTGCACAACATGCGCACCCTTGACCATATGCCGGAGGCCAAGCGCCTGCGCATCGCCGAGGAGACGATGGACATCTATGCGCCGCTGGCCGGGCGCATGGGCATGCAAGGCATGCGCGAAGAGCTGGAAGAGATCGCCTTCCGCTTCATCAATCCGGAAGCCTACCGCGCCGTTACTGCGCGGCTTGCCGAGATATTCGAGCGCAACAAGGGCGTGCTGACCGACATTGAAAAGGCACTGTCGGCGCTGTTTGAAAAGCATGCCATCAATGCCGGCGTGAAGAGCCGCCAGAAGAAGCCGTGGTCGGTGTTCCGCAAGATGGAGGCCAAGGCGCTGTCCTTCGAACAGCTCTCCGACATTTTCGGCTTCCGCGTCGTCGTCGACAGCGTCGAAGACTGCTACCGCGCGCTCGGCGCCATCCACACCACGTGGTCGATGGTGCCCGGCCGCTTCAAGGACTACATTTCGACGCCGAAGCAGAACGACTACCGCTCGATCCACACCACCATCGTCGGGCCGTCGCGTCAGCGCGTCGAGCTGCAGATACGCACCCGCGAAATGAACAAGATCGCCGAATATGGCGTCGCCGCCCATTCCATCTACAAGGACACCGGCGGCAAGACGAATGGTGCTGCCCCCGCGATCTCGAAGGAGACCAACGCCTATGCCTGGTTGCGGCGCACCATCGAGCAGCTCGCCGAAGGCGACAATCCCGAGGATTTTCTCGAAAACACCAAGCTGGAACTGTTCCAGGACCAGGTGTTCTGCTTCACGCCGAAAGGCATGCTGATTGCATTGCCGCGTGGCGCCACGCCCATCGACTTCGCCTACGCCGTGCACACCGACGTCGGCGACACCTGCGTCGGCGCCAAGGTCAATGGCCGCATCATGCCGCTGATGACGGAACTGAAGAACGGCGACGAGGTCGAGATCATCCGCTCCAAGGCGCAAGTGCCGCCGGCTGCCTGGGAATCGGTCGTTGTCACCGGCAAGGCCCGCGCCGCCATCCGTCGTGCCACCAAGAACGCCATCCGCAAACAGTATTCGGGCCTTGGCGCGCGCATTCTGGAGCGCGCCTTCGAACGGGCCGGCAAGACCTTCACCAAGGAAAGCCTGAAGCCGGTGCTGCACCGGCTGGCGCGCAAGGACATCGAGGACGTGCTGGCGTCCGTAGGCCGTGGCGAACTGGCCTCCACCGACGTCATGAAGGCGGTCTTCCCCGACTACAAGGACGAGCGCGTCACCGTCAGTGCCCCCAAGCAGCGTGAGGAAGGCTGGTCGAAGATCCGCAACGCCGCCGGCATGCTGTTCCAGATGCCCGGTACTCGGGCCGCGCGCAAGGACAAGGACCAGCCGCGCGATGGCGCCGTGCCGATCCGTGGTGTGCGTGGCGACCTTCCGGTGCGCTTCGCGCCGGAAGGTGCGGTGCCGGGCGACCGCATCGTCGGCATTGTCCAGCCAGGCACCGGCATCACCATCTATCCGATCCAGTCGCCGGCACTGCAGGCCTTCGACGACCAGCCTGAGCGCTGGATCGACGTGCGTTGGGACATCGATGAACGCACCAAGGAACGCTTTCCCGCGCGCGTCTCGGTCACCGCCATTAATGCGCCGGGGTCGCTCGCCGATATCGCCCAGGTCGTTGCGTCCAACGACGCCAACATCCATACGCTGTCGATGGTGCGCACCGCGCCCGACTTCACCGAAATGCTGATCGATCTCGAAGTCTGGGATTTGAAGCATCTCAACCGGCTGCTGTCGCAGCTCAAGGACAATTCGAGCGTCAGCGATGCACGGCGCGTAAATGGCTAGACCATGATCCCGAAAAGTGGGAACCGGTTTTCGGAATGGTCAATTCAAGAGGGGCGCAGATGAATACCGATGAAGTGCTGGGCATTTTCCGTGAGGCGGGTGCTGTTCTGGAAGGGCATTTCATCTTGACGTCGGGCCTGCGCAGCCCGGTCTTCTTGCAAAAGGCGCGGGTGTTCATGCATGCCGACAAGACCGAACGGCTATGCAAGGCGCTGGCCGAGAAAATCCGCAAGGCGGTGCCAGGCAAGATCGACTATGTCGTCGGCCCGGCGATCGGCGGCCTGATTCCGGCCTACGAAACCTCGCGCCATCTCGGCGTGCCGGCGATCTGGGTCGAGCGGGAAGGGGGCGAGTTCCGCCTGCGCCGCTTCGAGATTGCCAAAGGTGCGCGCGTCGTCATCGTCGAGGACATCGTCACCACCGGCCTGTCGATCCGCGAAACCATCGACTGCCTGCGCGAGCTTGGCGCCGAAGTGGTGGCGGCTGCCTGCATCATCGACCGTTCTGCCGGCAAGTCCCATGTCGGTGTGCCGCTGATCGCGCTCGCCGAATATGAGGTTCCAGCCTATCCCGCCGATCGTTTGCCGCCGGAACTTGCCGCCATCCCGGCCGTTAAGCCCGGTAGTCGCAACATTTGACCGTGCATGTCGCCCAAGAGTGTGCAGCGGTTTTGGGAGGGACGACATGCATGAAAATAAATGCAGATGATCGTCGGCATCGATCATTTCGTGTTGACGGTCGCTTCGCTCGAAGCGACCTGCGCCTTCTATCAACGCGTGCTGGGCTTTGAACGCATCGACACTACGGGACGGCCGACAGCGCTGGTGTTTGGCAATCAGAAGATCAATGTTCACGAAGTCCGCCGCACTTTCGAGCCGAAGGCGAAGTCACCGACACCAGGTTCAGGCGATTTCTGCCTGATCACCGACAGGCCGCTCGACGAAATCCGAGCCCACATCGAGGCCAATGGCGTGGTGGTGGAACTCGGCCCGGTCGAACGTGTCGGCGCTCGAGGCCCGATGCTGTCGGTGTATTTTCGCGACCCGGACGACAATCTGGTCGAGGTTAGCGAATACCGATCTTAGCCGCCAGCAAGGCCGTCCTTTCGGCGAAGCGGCTGCCGGCTCCATAAATTCGCCGCGATTGTCCAATGTTCGAACCGAAGGACGCCTGTCCCGGAAGGGCGGCAACATGCACGCGCTGCGCAGACGGTGTTCGGTTGTTCTTGCCGACGCGCGTCGCTATATCAACGTTGTGATTGCCATCGGGCGATCGTTAAGCGCAAGATGATGTATCTCATAGCCGGCGGAAATTGCCGGTGCGAGAGTTGTGGAACGGGAACAGAGTGCTTTTTCGACGCCGCAAGCCTGATGGCCTTCTCGAACGGGTGCGTACCTACCTTTGGCCGCGCCGCTCGTTTTCGCGCTCACTTCAGTACTTGTCCAAGCGCATCCTGCGGCTGAAGGCCACGCCGCATGCGGTTGCGGCAGGTGTTGCGGCTGGCGTCTTCGCCTCGTTCTTTCCCGTCGGTTTCCATTTCGTCATTGCCTTCGTCCTGTGCTGGGTGATCGCCGGCAATCTGGTGGCGGCCGCACTCGGCGCTGTTTTCTTCGGCAATCCACTGACTTTTCCTATTCTGTGGGGCGCGTCCTGGGAGACCGGCAAGCTCATCCTGCATGACCGGCTGCCGGCGCATGGTCCGCCTGCGCATCTGGGCGAGATGCTGCACACGCTTTCCTTCGCGAAACTGTGGCATCCCGTGCTGGAGCCCATGCTGATCGGCGCGGTGCCGCTCGGGCTGGTGTTTGGCCTCCTGTTCTACGGTGTCACGCGCTGGGGCATGAATGTCTTCCGCGAGCAAAGGCGCAAGCGCCTTGCCGAGCGCGCGCATCGCCACGCGCAATCGTCCCATCCCGGCGGAAGCGTCGGTTCCGCCGCACAATGATCATCGGCATCGGCAGCGACCTGATCGATATCAGGCGCATTGAGAAGTCGCTGGAGCGTCACGGCCAGCGCTTCGTCCAGAGGATTTACACCGAGGTCGAACAGGCTCGTTCCGAGAACCGACGCGCCCGAGCGGCCTCCTACGCCAAGCGCTTCGCCGCCAAGGAAGCTTGCGCCAAGGCATTGGGTACCGGTCTGGCGCAAGGCGTCTTCTGGCGCGACATGGGTGTCGTGAACCTGCCCAGCGGTGCGCCGACCATGGCATTGACCGGCGGCGCCCTGGCGCGGCTGGACAAAATCCTGCCAAAGGGCCATCGGGCGGCGATCCACCTCACCATCACGGATGATTTTCCGCTTGCTCAAGCCTTTGTGATCATAGAGGCGTTGCCCGTCGAAGAAGCGCCACATTGATTGCATCTGACGACCGGCATTGACGTTGCCCAGCGCGCGCCGAGACTCTATACCATCCAACGCACAATCGAGGACGACATGAGCGTGGCTGAAAAATCCCAGAAGAAATCCGGCGGGCTTGGCGAAACCGTCAGCGTCATCGTCCAGGCGCTTTTGCTTGCGCTCGTTATCCGCACGCTGTTGTTCCAGCCCTTTTCGATCCCGTCGGGATCAATGCGGCCGACGCTTCTGGAAGGCGACTATCTGTTCGTCACCAAATGGTCCTACGGCTATTCGCGCTATTCGCTGCCTTTTGGACCTGACATTTTCTCGGGTCGTATCTGGGGCTCCGAACCCAAGCGTGGCGATGTGGTGGTGTTCAAGTTCCCGCCCGATCCGTCCGTCGACTATATCAAGCGCGTGGTCGGCCTGCCCGGTGACAAGATCCAGATGAAAGATGGCCAGCTGTTCATCAACGGCGTCGGCGTGCCGCGCGTGAAGACCGGCCAGATCGACAATCCCGATATCACCGAAATGCCTCAGCCGATCGATGTCTACCGCGAGACGCTGCCCAACGGCGTGAGCTACGACACGCTTGACCTCAATCCGAATTCGATCGGCGACAACACGCGCGAGTTCGATGTGCCGCCCGGCCATTATTTCATGATGGGCGACAACAGGGATAATTCCGCCGACAGTCGGTTCACCGTCGGCTATGTTCCGGCCGAGAATCTGGTTGGCCGCGCCAACCTTGTCTTCTTCTCGATCGCCGGCAAGGCGAGCCCGCTCGAAATCTGGAAATGGCCGTCGCTGATGCGCGCTTCGCGGCTGTTCCATTTCGTCAACTAGGGATGGCAGCGGCGAAGCGGCTGACCGCCGACGCGCTCGCCGAAGCGCTTGTGGAACGCACGGGCCATGCCTTTGCCGACCGCCAGCGCTTGCAGCGTGCGCTCACCCATGCCAGTGCTCGCGGCGCCAATGCCGGCGCCGACTATGAACGTTTCGAGTTTCTCGGCGACCGGGTTCTCGGTCTGGTCGTTGCCGACATGCTGCTGGCCGCGTTTCCTGATGCGGCGGAAGGCGAATTGTCGCTGCGGCTCAATGCGCTGGTCAATGCCGAGGCGCTTTCCGAGATCGCCGAGGATATCGGGCTGCCGGAGCTGATCCGTGCCGGATCGGATGTGCGCGGCCTTGAGGGACGCAAGCGCGTCAATCTGCGCGCCGATGCCTTGGAATCGCTGATCGCCGTGCTCTACCTTGATGGCGGACTGCAAGCAGCGCGCAGCTTCATCCACAAATACTGGCAGCCGCGCTCGCAGGCTTCGGGTGCGGCGCGCCGTGATGCCAAGACGGAATTGCAGGAATGGGCGCATCAGGCGGCGAATGCCGTTCCTGCCTATCAGATCGACAGCCGCGAAGGGCCGGACCACGATCCGTTGTTCACGGTGAGCGTCAAGGTTGGTGCATTTCAGCCGGCGATCGGCAACGGCCGTTCCAAGCGCGAGGCCGAACAGGCTGCTGCGGCTGCCCTTCTGTTGCGCGAAGGTGTATGGAGCGCTGCATGACGGATATTGAAACTGCTGAAGCCCCCGCCACGCATTCCGGCTTTGTCGCGCTGATTGGCGCGCCCAATGCCGGCAAGTCGACGCTGGTCAACCAATTGGTCGGCGCCAAGGTGTCGATCGTCACCCACAAGGTGCAGACGACCCGCGCCATCGTGCGCGGCATCGCCACGCATGAAAATGCGCAGATCGTCTTTGTCGACACGCCCGGCATCTTCAAGCCGAAGCGGCGGTTGGACACGGCTATGGTGACCACCGCCTGGGGTGGCGCCAAGGACGCCGATGTCGTGCTTTTGCTGATCGACGCCGAGCGCGGTATCCGCGGCGATGCCGACGCGATCCTGGAGCGATTGAAGGACGTGCGCCAGCCGATGGTGCTGATCCTCAACAAGGTCGACCGGGTCAAGCACGAGGCACTCTTGGCGCTGTCGGCCGTGGCGAACGAGCGGGTGCCTTTCAAACGCACCTTCATGGTCTCGGCTCTGACCGGCTCCGGCTGCAAGGATGTTCTCGACTATCTGGCCGAAACGCTGCCTGCCGGCCCCTGGTATTATCCCGAGGACCAGATTTCCGACCTGCCGATGCGTCAGCTTGCCGCCGAGATCACCCGCGAGAAACTCTATCTCAGGCTGCATCAGGAACTGCCTTACTCTTCCCATATCGAAACTGAGAAATGGGAAGAGAAGCAGGACGGCTCGGTGCGTATCGATCAGGTCATCTATGTCGAGCGCGACAGCCAGAAGAAGATCGTGCTTGGCCACAAGGGCGAGACTATCCGCGCCATCGGCCAGGCCGCGCGCATGGAGATAGCAGGCATTCTCGAGCAGAAGGTGCACCTGTTCCTGTTCGTCAAGGTGCGTGAGAACTGGGGCGACGATCCTGAGCGTTATCGCGAGATGGGTCTCGAATTCCCGCATTAAATGGCCGGCAAGCTGAACATCGATATGGCTTTGGTCAGCCGGTTGGTCGCTGCGCAATTCCCCCAGTGGAAGGATCTTGCTGTCAGGCCGGTAGAATTTGGCGGTTGGGACAACAGGACCTTTCATCTGGGCGATGAGATGACCGTGCGGCTGCCGAGCGCGGCCGACTATTCCCCGCAAGTGGAAAAAGAACATCGCTGGCTGCCAAGGCTGGCGCCGCTTTTGCCATTGCCGATCCCCCTGCCATTGGCGATGGGCGTGCCGGCCGGGGACTATCCCTGGCATTGGTCCGTCTATGGCTGGATCGAGGGCGAGACGGCAAAGCGGGAGCGCATCTCTGACCTGTCGCAATTCGCGGCGGACCTGGCGAGTTTCCTGGTTGCCCTGAAGCGCATCGACCCTACCGGCGGGCCGGCGCCCGGGCAGCATAATTTCTTTCGGGGCGGACCGCTGGCCGTATATGACGGCGAGACAAGACGAGCGATCACCGCTCTCGGCAACCACATCGACGCAAGCCTGGCGAGTGCCGTTTGGGAAGCGGCCCTTGCCGCGACCTGGAAGGGGCCGCCGGTCTGGTTCCATGGCGATGTTAGTTGGGGCAATCTCCTTGTCGAAGCGGGGCGATTGAGCGCCGTGATCGACTTCGGCACCTCCGGCGTCGGCGACCCTTCATGCGACCTGGCGATCGCCTGGACCTTGTTCGAGGGCGAGAGCAGGGAGGTTTTCCGCACCGGTCTTGCCGTTGATGATGCGACCTGGGCACGCGGACGTGGCTGGGCGCTGTGGAAGGCGCTGATCACGGTCGCTGGCCATATCAACAATCAGGCAGAAGTCGAAAAATCCCGACGCGTGATCGACGAAGTGCTGGCCGATTACAAGAAACTCAGCGTGACGTGATTCCGCGATCGCCCTTGTTTCTTGTTCGCCTTCCTTCGTCGCATTGGGTTTGAAAAAGCGGCCCCGCACCGGCCCACGGCGACCGGGTGGCTGTCACAATCGATAGCGCTGGAGCGTGCGCCAGCCTGTTTCGACCGCCTTGGCGAGATTTGGCCGACTTGGCAGGCGATGTTGGAATTCCCTTGCGTCATCGCAGGTGGAGGACACTCGCCTGGCATCTGCTGAACGCAACGAAACGGGTGCTTTTCAAGATAAATAGCCAAAAAATGCCATTTTTGAGCTGCTGATTGGAAATATCTCGTTATTAATACATAGTTAGCCGAGAAACTATCCATATATATATTGAATATATGACGTTGTGCCAATTGTGCCATTCGCCATATAGGCCAGTGTTATTTGTGCAACACAGCATTAATCTGTTCACGGAATCGCCGTTATTTCCCAAACCGTCATTGAAGGCTGAGGATTGATGGGTATGTTCGCCGCGAAAAGGGGACGCGGTGCGAGCCTTTTTTCGTTGTGGGGGTGAGGCGGGAAAACATATCCGCCAGCCACAAATCCGAAGCTATTTTTAACTTTGACTGGAGAGGTCAGAAAATGAACATCAAGAGCCTCCTTCTCGGCTCAGCCGCGGCGCTGATCGCGGTTTCCGGCGCTCGCGCCGCGGACGCGGTTGTCGTCGCCGAGCCGGAACCGGCCGAATACGTCAAGATCTGCGACGTCTACGGCGCCGGCTACTTCTACATCCCGGGCACCGAGACCTGCCTGCGCATCGGCGGCTATGTCCGTTATGACATCGGCGTCGGTGACGTCGGCTCGCTCGATGGTGTCAACCATGTTGCTGACAGCAGGGGCAATGGCGATCACTCGACCTACTACAAGAACACCCGCTTCACGCTGAAGACTTGGACCGGCCAAGAGACCGAACTCGGCACGTTGAAGACCTATACCGAGACACGATTCAATTTCGGCAACAAGCCTGGCGACTACTCCGATCCTGACGGGGCGGGTCCGAAGGTTGCGAGCACCGATTGGCAGGCGGTTAACAAGTCTCTCTCGCTGCGTTTCGCCTGGATCCAGCTCGGTGGCCTGCGCGTCGGCAAGGACGATACGGCTTTCGATACGTTCATCGGCTATGCCGGCAACGTCATCCAGGATACGCTCGTTCCGTATGGCGGGCAGGAGAGCAACGTCGTTCAGTACTACTTCGACGGAGGCAACGGGCTGACCGGGCTGGTTTCGCTTGAAGAAGGCGCTGGCACCGGCACCATCGACAGCTACGTCCCGCATGTGGTCGGCGGCTTGAAGTACAAGGGTGACTGGGGCGCGGTCACCGGCGTCGTCGCTTATGACAGCAACTACGAGGAAGTGGCCGGCAAAGTTCGTTTGGACGTGAATGTGAGCAAGGAACTCACGCTGTTCGTCATGGGCGGCTACGGTTCGGACAACAACCTCAACGATCCGACCAACTTCGTCAATGCCAAAGGTCGCGGCTTCTACAAGCAGTGGGGCGGCAACTGGGCAATCTGGGGTGGCGGCACCTACAAGTTCAACGCCAAGACTGCGTTCAACGCCCAGGTCTCCTATGACGACTGGAAGAACCTCGGCATCGCCGCCAACGTTGCCTACACTGTTGTGCCCGGCTTTACGGTCACGGCTGAAGTCGACTACCTCAATGCAGGCAAGTTCGGCGACGCCGACTTCAACAACTGGACCAAGGCTACCAAGAAGAGCAGCCTCGGCGGCATTCTCCGCTTCCAGCGTTCGTTCTAACAGATCGACTGACCTTACCAGACCGCCCGCAGCGCCGCGGGCGGTTTTTTATGTGTTCTTGCGAGCGTTGGCCTCGGCGCCAGGCCTATACCTTGATTTCGCCACCCGATCGGTGAAAAGCTCCGGCATGGAATGGCGCGACGAGGGAATCATTCTCGGCACCCGCAAGCATGGCGAAACCAGCGCCATTATCGAGGTGATGACGCGCGCGCATGGCCGTCATCTCGGCCTCGTCCGTGGCGGCCGCTCGCGCAAGCAGCAACCTGTCCTCCAAGCCGGCAATCGCGTCGATCTTCTGTGGCGGGCGCGGCTCGACGAGCATCTCGGAACCTTTCAGGTCGAGGCGATCGAGATGAACGCTGCCCGATTGATGGATAGCGCTGTCGCCGTCTATGGGCTGCAGACGATGGCTGCGCATCTGCGCCTGTTGCCGGAACGTGACGCCCATGGCGGCCTTTACGAAGCGCTCGCCGTGATGATCGTCCATCTCGACGATGCTGATGCTGCTGGTGAACTGGTGGCGCGCTTCGAGCTTCAGATCCTCGAAGAACTGGGTTTTGGCCTCGATCTCAGCCAATGCGCCGCGACCGGCACGCGACAGGACCTTGCCTATGTGTCGCCGAAGTCGGGCCGCGCAGTGTCGCGCGACGCAGGCGCGCCATGGCACGACAAGATGCTGGCGCTGCCGGCGTTTCTGCAGCGCGGCTCCGGCCTGCGCGCGGATCCGGCGGCGGTCGAGGATGCCTTCCGGCTGACCGGGTTTTTCTTCACGCGCCATGTCTATGAGCCGCGCGGCATCGAACAGCCCGATGCCCGCGCCGGCTTTCTTGTCGCACTGCGCAAGCACCACGCGCGCGGCAAGACCATAGCCGGAGAAAATGCAGCCAGAGAAATCATCACATGAGCGAAGTCGAACTCTATCCTGGCCGGGTCTCGCCGCTCGGCCTCGGCACCATTCCGCACGCCGACATCCTGAAATACACCGGCCTGGAATTGCTGCAGCGCATCGTCGACGGCAAATATCCGGCGCCGCCAATCTCGTTTCAACTGAACTTCGCCCTGGCTGAAGTGTCGGAAGGCCGCGCCGTGTTTCGCGGTATGCCGGGCGAACGCCACCTCAACCCGCTGGGCAGCGTGCATGGCGGCTGGGCGGCGACGCTGCTTGATTCGGCATTGGCCTGCGCCGTGCAGACACTGCTCGAGAAGGGCGAGGCCTATACGACGGCGGAGTTCAAGGTGAACCTGACGCGGCCGATCACGCCCGGGACCGGCGAGGTGGTCTGCGAAGGCAAAGTGGTCCACAAGGGTCGCACACTTGCCGTTTCGGAAGCGACGCTGAAGGATGCCAACGGCAAGCTGCTGGCTTTCGGCACCGAAACATGTTCGATCTTTCCGGCTGCGAATCTGGCGGCGCGTTGAGTTTACCAGCCGTTTAGCCGCCGTATTTGAATGTCAGTGAGACGAAACGTCAGTGAAAACTGGCCTGGTTTGGGGGAACCGCCATGTTTGAGAGCCTGATTGGCCTTGTCGCCATCATCGCTTTGTTCGTCATCATTTCACGCCAGCAGGGCCGCATCGGCCTGATCGAGCGCGAACTTGGCGCACTGCGCAGCCTCGTTCTTTCAGGTGTGGTGCCGCAGGCGGCCAAGCCATTCGAACAAGCCGCCACCGAAGGTAAGCCGGCCGATGCGACCCCGGTAGCTGCGGCAGCGGCCGAAATCGCCGCGCCGGTGGCTGGCGAGCCGGAGATGGCCGCGCAAGCGCCGGCTATCGAGGCCGTTGAGGTTGTGTCCGGACCGTCGTCGGCTGGCGAGGCAGCCCCGACTGTGGCAGAGCCTGCCAAGCCCGCCACAGCAGCAAAAGCCGCCCGCCAGTCCGATGTCGAAACAGCACTCGGCACCCGATGGGCGGTCTGGGTCGGTGGCATCGCGCTGGCTTTGGGCGGGCTGTTCCTGATCCGCTACACCATCGAGGCCGGCATTTTCGGCCCCGGCGTGCGGCTCATCATGGCAGCGCTGCTCGGGCTCGTCCTGGTCGCCGGCGGCGAGTTCATCCGTCGCACCGGCTTCAAGGTGCCGGTGCAAGGTGTCGCCGGCGCCTATATTCCAGCCATCCTGACCGCGGCCGGCGCCTTCATCCTGTTCGGCACGGTCTACGCCGCCTATGCCATTTACGGCTTCGTCGGCCCGGCCTTCGCCTTCACCGTGCTCGGCGCCATCGGCGTGACGACGATTGTCGCTGCTCTCGTCCACGGCCAGGCCCTGGCCGGCATCGGTCTCGTCGGTTCGATGGCGACGCCGGCGCTTGTGTCATCGCAGGCGCCAAATCCATGGGCGCTGTTCGTCTATCTCGCCATCGTGCTTGCCGCCACGGCGGTGATCGCACGCATGCGCGACTGGAAGTTCCTGATGGCAGCCGCCTTCTTTGGCACCGGCGCCTGGACCATCGCCTACATGATGAATGCGCCCGGTGCCGACCTTGCCGTCATCCTGTTCATCAACGCGGTGACGCTGGCGGTGCTTGCTCTCGTCTGGCTGGGAAGCCGCGGCGGTGAAGCGGAAACTGCAAAGAAGGGTTTCGACTGGCCATCGATCGTGCCGGGCGTTTTTGTCGCGTTTTCAGCACTCGGCCTGTCCGTCGACTCCACACTTGTCGCCGCCGGCGATGCCTTGCCGGGCGCTTTGGTCCTCGTCGCCCTTGTCGCCACCGCACTCTACCGGCCGCGCGCCGTGCCGCTGCTGCACGCCGCTGGGGTGGTGAGCGTGATGATCTATCTCGGCATCATTCCGCCCACCACCATCGGCACCGATTTATCCCAGGGTAACATAGGCTTTGACGGCCTGCAGGTAGCAGCCGGAAATGCCTTGACGCTGCGCATTGGTATTGGCCTCGGCCTGGTCTTTGTCGCCGCCGGTTTCTGGGCCGCCCGCCGTTTCGCCGCCGTCGCGCAGATCCGTGCGGCATGCTGGGCGGCATGGGGCATCGCTGCGCCGCTGGTCATCCTGCTGGCGCTGTGGCTCACTTACGGAAATCTCGACCGTGATTTTGCCTACGCCGCGGTCGCCGCTTCGCTGGTCGTGGTTTTTGCCGCCGGCGGCGAGTGGATCGCACGGGCTGAAGAGCCGCCGCTCAAGGGCAGCGTGGCTGTTTCATTCGCCTTGGGGGGCGCGGCGATCGCTGGCCTCCTGATGCTGCATATGGCTTTCGATTCCGGCTGGACCACCATTCTGCTTGGTGCCGCGGCGATTGTGCCGGCGCTGGCCACCCGCTGGCGCTCCTATCCGGTGCTCGGCTGGATTTCGGTCGGCACGGTGATCGCCGTGCTTGGCCGCGTTGCTTTCGACCCGACCATCGTCGGCGCCGAATTCCTGTCGACGACACCGGTGTTCAACTGGCTGCTGCCGGGCTACAGCGTCCCGGCGCTCGCCTTCGGCTTCACGGCCTGGCAGCTCGCGCGCACCACAAATGGCCGGCCGCGCCTTGCCATGGAGGCGGGTGCAGCACTTTTCGCGCTGCTCACCGTCGCCATGCTGGTGCGCCACGCCATGCATGGCGGCGTCATCGAAACAGGCGCCGTGACGCTCGCCGAACAGGCGATCTACACGCTGATCGCCATCGGCGCCGGCGCCATACTGGTCGCCATCGACATGCGCTCGCCAAGCTCGGTGCTGCGCTACGGTTCGATGGCCGCCGGTGTGCTCTCGGTTGCCTTCATCGTCTTCCAGCATTTCCTGCAGCTGAACCCTTTGCTTACCGACGGATCGACCGGCCGCATCCCGGTGTTCAACCTGTTGTTCCTGGCCTATCTGCTGCCGGCCGTCGCGGCCGGCGGGCTGGCACTCTTTGCCAGGGATAAGCGGCCGAAATGGTATGCGCAGATGCTGGCGCTGGTGGCGGCAGTGCTTGCCTTCGCCTATGCCACACTGTCGGTCCGTCGCCTGTTCAAGGGCGAGTTCATCGGTCTGTGGAGCGGACTTGGCCAGTTGGAGACCTACACCTATTCGGCGCTCTGGCTGGTCATCGGCGTGGTGTTGCTTACCTCCGGCGTCTGGCTGAAATCGCAGGTGCTGCGTATCGCCTCGGCAGCGCTGATTGCGATTGCGGTGGTGAAAGTCTTCCTCTTCGACATGTCGGAACTGGAAGGCGTGCTCAGGGCACTGTCCTTCATCGGGCTTGGCGCCGTACTGATCGGCATCGGCCTGTTCTACCAGCGGCTTTTGACGCGCGCGGCGAAGGAGAAAATGTCGGTCAGCGAGCAGGGATGACGACAGTTCAATGAGCCGGGAATAAACCGACACCCGCCAGCGTTATCTCATTGCTTGGGTGACCGGGGCGGCGGACCGCTTCGCGCTGGCCGCTTGCGTCGCGCCGGGAAGGCGCGTTCAATTGGGATTTACAAGGGCGACCTCAGAACCAGCGGTCATGGACGAAAAGAAGGCAGCAATCCTTGGCGAAATACCGCGCCTGCGCCGTTACGCACGCTCGCTTGTGCGCGATCGCGATTCTGCCGACGACCTCGTTCAGGACTGCCTCGAGCGCGCACTCACGCGGCTCGACAACTGGCAGACAGGAGAGAGCCCCAGGAGGTGGCTGTTTACGATCATGCATCATTTGTTCATCGACCAGATGCGCAAGGTGAATCGCCGCGGCGAAACGGCAATGCTGCCGCTGGAGGCGGGCGAAGGGGTGGCCCAGCCGGCCGAGCAATTGGAGGGCATCGCCTCGCGCGAGATCATCGACGCGTTGCAGGCGATCAGCCCCGATCGTCGCGCGGCCCTTGTCATGGTTGCCATCGAAGGCTTTTCCTATGCCGAGGCCGCCAACATTCTGGGCGTGCCCGCCGGCACGCTGATGTCGCGCATTGCGCGCGGGCGTGAGGAATTGCGTGGCTTGCTGGACGATACGGCGCGCCGCCGTGCGATAAGGATCGTCGAGAAATGATCCGCCGCGATTTTTCCGAACGTGACATCCATATGGCGCTCGACGGCGAACTGCCGGCCGATGAGCGTGCCTCTTACGATGCTTGGCTCGAAGCCAATCCCGAGATGAAGGCCAGAAGCGCCCGCTTCACCGCCGACCGGGAGGCGTTGCGCGCAGCCTTTGCTGGTGTGCTGGACGAGGCTGTACCAGTACGCTTGCGCCAGGTGGTGCTCGGCGAGGCGCCGGTCAAGGCGGCTGCGCCAAGCTCACGCTGGTGGCTTGCCGCTGCCGCTGCCGTGCTTTTGGCCACCGGCGGATTTGGCGGCTACTTTGCCGGCATTGACGGCATCGGCCAGGAGGACCCGGCGGAGGATCAGCTAGCCGAACAGGCAATCGCCGCCCATGTCATCTACGCCGCCGAGAAGCGGCATGCGGTGGAAGTGCCGGCCAGCGACAAGGATCATCTGCAGACCTGGCTGTCCAATCGGGTTGGCTTGAAGCTGGTCGCACCGGACCTAACCGCGAACGGTTTTCAACTGGTTGGTGGCCGCTTGCTGCCGGCCGGCGAAAGCAAGGCCGCGATGCTGCTCTACGAGGACGACAAGGGCGAGCGCATATCCCTCTTCGTCACCGCGGAATCGACGGAGAATGCCAAGGGCACCTATGCCTCGGCGCAGGACGGCCCGCAGGCCGTCTACTGGCTGGACAAGGGCTATGGCTGCGCCGTCGTCGGCTCGCTGCCGCGCGAGCAATTGGCGGTCGTGGCCAGGAGCGCTTACGGCCAGCTTATGGCAGGCCTTGCAAGCTGAGCTGGCCACAATTTTCGTCGCCGGCGGCTCTTCAAAATAGCGATCCTGTTCAAAGCCGGCGCGCTTCCCTGCCGCGGCGGAAACTGTCACAATTCGGCCCTAATCAAGGAGCGATAGCGCTTGATGAATACCGGCGCTTCGGCCGGTGTTTGCGACGCTTTTGACCGGGCCGTTTCCGCAACCCAATCGAGGTTTTCTCAAGTCGCATGCCTGCCGAGATCCGCACGGCCCGCGCGTCTGACGTCGATGATCTCGCCGCCATCGAGAAAGCCGTTTTCTCGAGCGACCGCATTTCCCGTCGCTCCTTTCGTCTGTTCATCGAACGCGAGACAGCGGAGACGCTGGTCGCCGAAGTCGATGGCCGCGTCGCCGGCTACGCGATCGTGCTGTTTCGCAAGGGCAGTGGGGTGGCACGGCTTTATTCCATAGCCACGGGCCCGTTTTTTGGCGGGCTGGGTGTCGGCCGCATGCTGCTTGCGTCAGCGGAGGAGGCTGCATTCGAACACGACCGCATGATGCTGCGTCTCGAAGTGCGCGAGGACAATGGCCGCGCCATCCGCATCTACGAGCAGGCCGGCTACCGCAAGATCGGCCGTGAGCCGGGCTACTACGAGGACGGCGCGACGGCGCTTCGTTATGAGAGAACCCTGCGCGGCGACGTTCCGATCGCCACCCGGGTGCCGTTCTATCAGCAGACCTGCGAGTTCACTTGCGGCCCATGCTGCCTGATGATGGCGATGGCCAATTTCGACCGCGGCTTCGTGCCGGATCCGGTGATGGAAATCCGGCTCTGGCGAGAGGCGACCACTGTCTTCATGATGTCGGGACCGGGCGGCTGCGAGCCATTCGGCTTGGCCGTCTCGGGATACGAAAGTGGACTCGCGGCAGAGATTTTCGTTTCCTTCTACGGCGCGCTGTTCCTGCAATCGGTGCGCAGCGAGGACAAGCGCCGGGTGATGGAGCTGGCCCAGGTCGACTTTCGCCGCCGTGCGGAACTTTACGGTATCCCGGTGAATTACCGCCCGTTCACCATCGATGATATCAGAACCGCGATCGCTGGCGGAAAACTGGTGCTGGTGCTGATCAGCGGCTTCCTGATGTTTGGCAAGAAGGTGCCGCACTGGGTGCTGGCCATTGGCGATGATGGCGACCATATTCTGATCCACGATCCCTGGGTCGAGGACGAAAGGCAGGAAACCATCCTTGATGCCGCCAACATTCCCGTGCCCTACGGCATCTTCATGAACATGGCGCAGTTCGGCCGCGACGGACTGCGCGCCGCCATCACTCTGGGGAAGCGCGACACACAATGACCTGGGTCATCCTTACCGGCCGGCAGAGCGATCTCGACCAGGTGGCGACACCGCACAAGATCATCACCAATCGCGACTATCTCGCGCATCCCTCATTGTTTCGCGGACAGCGGCCGAAGGTCATCAACCTGTCGAACAACTACGCCTATCAGAGCCGTGGCTACTATGCCTCGCTGCTGGCGAGTTCGCGCGGCCACAAGGTCATCCCGACCGTCGAGACGATGATCGACCTGTCGGAACGCAAACTCTACGAGCACGCGTTGCCGGAACTGGAGCTGGCGCTGAACAAATGCCGCAAGGATCTCGGCGGCGCCTTTCCGGCCAAGGTCTGCATCTTCTTTGGCATCGGTCCGTCCAAGGTCTGGGACCGCTTCGCCAAGCTGTTGTTCGACTGGTTCCGGGCGCCTGCGCTCGAAGTCCACATCAAGGACAGCGCCGAATGGGCCTCGATCCGCAAGATCGGCTTCCATCCGCTGGCGCGGATGACCGAGGACGAAGAAAAAAGCTTCATCCAGTGCCTGGAGACCTACACCAACCGCGAGTGGCGCGACACCAAGGGCCGCACGCCGGCGCGCTACACCTTCGCCACGCTGGTCGATCCGCATGAGGAATTGCCGCCGTCGCAAATCTCGTCGCTGCGTTACTGGGCCAAGATCGCCGAAAAGATGGGCGTCGAAATCGAACCCATCACCAGGAAGGATCTGGCCAAGCTCGCGAACTACGATGCGCTGTTCATCCGCGAGACGACTTCGATCTCCAACCATACCTATCGTTTCGCCCGCCGCGCCCAGCAGGAAGGCATGCCTGTCATCGACGATCCGCTGTCGATGATCCGTTGCACCAACAAGGTCTATCTCAATGAGTTGATGGCCTACAACAAGGTGCCGGTGCCACCGACGGTGATGATTGCCGGCACCTCCGATTTCGAGCTGGCCGCACAGACGCTGGGCTTTCCGCTGGTGCTGAAGATCCCGGATTCCTCCTTCTCGCGCGGCGTCAAGAAATGCGAGAATCTGGAGGAACTGACACGGCTTGCGACCGAATGGCTGGAGGATTCCGACCTTCTGATCGCCCAGAAATTCATTCCGACCGAATATGACTGGCGCGTCGGCGTGCTCGGCGGCCAGCCGCTGTTTGCCGTGCACTATCTGATGGCCAAGAAGCACTGGCAGATCGTCAACCACAAGGCCAATGGCAAGCCCGACCAGGGCGGCATCAAGACTTTCACGCTGAAGGAAACGCCGCCCCATGTCGTTGAGACCGCGGTCAAGGCCGCGCGCTGCATCGGCGACGGCCTCTACGGCGTCGACCTCAAGGAGACCAAGGACGGCGTCTTCGTCATCGAGGTCAACGACAACCCCAATCTCGACCATGGCTGGGAGGATTCCGGCGAGAAGGACGAGGTCTGGGTTCGGCTGACACAATGGTTCCTCGAACGGCTCGACCGGCCGGGACGTTGATTTAATTGAGGGCAGACTATGCAGTTCATCGTCATTGAGGATTTCATCGGCTGCGATCGCAAGGAGATCTATCGCCGCTTCGGTGAGCGTGGCCGGCTGAAGCCGGACGAGCTTGTCGTGCACCACTCCTGGATCGCGGCGGATATGAGCCGCTGCTTCCTTTTGGTCGAAGCCGATGATGTCACGCTGTTGCAGCGCTGGGTCATCGAATGGGCCGACCTGGTGGAATTCGAGATCATTCCCGTGGCGACGAACAAGGATATGACAGCGGCATTGGCCGCTCATCTCTAAGTGGGCCGCATGGCCGCCCATCTTTCTGAGCCGCAAGTCTTCAACGGAGCGCCGGCGAGCCCACCGCGTGCCGGCATTGCTCGATCAACCAGGCGCGGAACACCGCCACCACGTCGCGTCTTCCGCTGCGCTCCGGAATCGTCAGGCAATAGGGCTGGCGCAACGCGATCGACCTGACGGCGGGCCGGACCAGCCTGCCATCCTCCAACGCTTCGGCACAATAGACTCCTTGCGCTAGCGCCACACCCAGCCCCGAAATGGCAAGGTCGAGGGCTGCGCGCGACGAGTTGGCCGACAGGCCTCGTTGCGCCGCCCGGCCGGGTTGCACACCGGCAGCGTCGAACCAGTTGCGCCAGGACGGAAACGAGGCGCCGGTCGGTCCCCAGTCGGTGTGGATCAGCGGCAGCCCCGCGAGTGGACCGCCGTGCGTCTTGACCGCGCTGGCAAGCGTTGGCGCGCATACGGGATAGACAGCGTCCCGGACGATGTCCTCGGTCGGGTGCTCGCGATAGTGCGGACCGTAGGAGAGCCTGATATCGATCAGCCCATGGTCGAACGGCACCGGATCATCATCGCCGCGCAGCGATATGTCGGCGGCGCCATGGCTGGCGACGAAGCCGGCCAGACGCTGCGAAAGCCAACCCATGGCCATGGATGGCGGCACCGAAACCACCAGGCGCGGGCGAAATGCATCGCCGCTGAGTTCGCGCGAGACACTGCCGATTTCCTGGAAGGCCATGGTCAGCCGTGGCAGCATCTCCACGCCGGCCTCGGTGAGGACAACCCTGCGGTTGACCCGATGAAACAGCTTGCGCCCCATCTGTTCCTCGACGGTACGGATAAGCTGGCTGACGGCGGCGGCCGAAACCGAAAGCTCTTCCGCTGCCGCGGCAAAGCTGCCTGCGCGTGCCGCGGCCTCGAAAGCCTGAAGTCCTTTCAGGGACGGAGATGTGACCATGATCGCCAGATAGATAAGGTAAGCTTATCTAAATTGCAGGAATCGTCGTTTTTGGAAAGCTTTTTCACCGACTAGGGTGGGCACCATCAAATCGCCAGTCTGGATCGAAGCCGATGGACCATCGCGACATAATCGCCTCATTGACCCCTGAAGAGCGCAGTCGCCTGACCGCCAAATCCGATGTCGCGGGTCTCTTGCAGCTCGGCGCCCACTGGGGTGCGATTGTGGTCATTGGATCGCTGATCGCCGCGAGAGTGCCATTCTGGCCGCTGCTGATGCTGCCGCAAGGCATCCTGATCGTGTTCCTGTTCACGCTTCTGCACGAGACGGTTCATCGCACCGCGTTCGAGAAGCAATGGCTGAACGATGCCGTGGCGCGGGTGTGCAGCCTGGCACTCGCGCTGCCGGCCGACTGGTTCCGCTATTTCCATTTCGCCCATCATCGATACACGCAGGATCCTGAGAACGATCCGGAACTGGCCTTTCCCAAACCGGAAACGCTGCGACAATATCTCGTGCATGTGTCTGGCATCCCGCTGTGGTGGGGCCATCTCAGGACGCTCTACGCCAATGCAGTTGGTGGCAGCCAGGAAAGCTATGTGCCGCCGAAAGGCCGACCCAAGGTGCGAGCCGAGGCACGCGCCATGATTGCCTTCTACGCTGTCGTCCTTCTGCTCGCCGTGTATCTCCGGCTCACAGTGCTTCTCTATGTCTGGATCATTCCCGCACTGCTCGGGCAGCCCTTTCTGCGCCTCTATTTGCTGGCCGAGCACGGCCGCTGTCCGTTCGTTGCCAACATGCTGGAGAACACAAGAACCACGCTGACCAATTGGGTGGTGCGCAAGCTCGCCTGGAACATGCCGTTCCATGCCGAGCACCATGCCTATCCCGGCGTGCCGTTTCATCAACTGCCGCGGTTTCACGCGCTGATCGAGCTGCATCTGAAGGTGGTCGAGCCCGGCTATGTCCGTTTCCACGAGAAATACATCGAGACATTGCATAGATGATGATGCGCAGTCGGCAACCGGTCGCGCCTGCTTGAGGACGACCGGCATGCCGGGCTAGAGCAATTCCAGGAAACGTGTGAAACGGTTTTCCCGGGAAAAGCGCGTAGCGCTTTCCCTTGGGAATTGCGTAGAAACAAGGAGATAGAGCGTTTCACCGTTTCTGTGAAACGGTGAAACGCGCTAGACCTGAGCCGTACCGCCGTCGACGAACAGCTCGGCCCCGGTGACAAAGCTGGAATCGTCCGAGGCCAGGAACACCGCCGCCTTGCCGATCTCATCAGCGTCGCCGAGCCGGCCCAGCGGCACTTGGGTAGCCAGGAACTCGAGCAAACCTTTCTGCTGTTCGGCTTCAGTTCCGGCAAGCTCGGCCAGGCCTGTTGTGCGGGTCGGGCCTGGGCTGAGGACGTTGACGCGGATCCGCCGCTGCTTCAGGTCGATTATCCAGCTGCGGGCAAAATTGCGCAGGGCCGCCTTCGACGCGCTATAGACGCTGAACGCTGCGGTGCCGGTTGAGCCGGCGGTCGAACCGGTCAGGATCACCGATCCACCGTCCACCAGCAATCCAAGCGCCTTCTGCACCGTGAACAATACGGCTTTGACGTTGCGGTCGAACGTGTCATCAAAGTGCTGTTCGGTTATTTGGCCGAGCGGCAGCATGGAACCACCGCCAGCATTGACCGAGAGCACATCGATACGGCCGCTTTGTGCTTTCACCTGGGCATAGAGCCGGTCGAGATCGGTGAAACTGGTCGAGTCGGCCTGGATGCCGGTGGCGTTCCTGCCGATTGCGGCGACAGCTTTGTCGATCTCGGCCTTGCGCCGCCCGGTAATGTAGACATGCGCGCCTTCCATGGCGAAGCGCTTGGCGATGCCAAGGCCGATGCCGCTGCTGCCGCCGGTAATCACGGCGATCTTTCCTTCAAGTTTCGTTGTCATTTCCGTCACTCCTGTTGAGGTGACAGACACATATGGACAGGTGGAGCCTTTCGAAATAGCAATGCTTGCAAATAATCATTGCAGGATTGGTGATGTCGAAAATCCCGGATTTTGAAGGCTTGGCCATGTTCGCCAAGGTCGCGGAGGAGCGATCCTTTGCCGCTGCCGCACGCGTGCTCGGCCTGTCGGTGGCGACGGTGTCACGCGGTGTCAGCCGCCTGGAGGAGCGGCTTGGCGCGCGGCTATTCAACCGGACGTCACGGCGCCTGGCGCTCACGGATTTCGGGCGTCAGCTCGCTGAGCGGGCGTCGCGCCTCTACCGTGACGCGGAGGATGCCGAGAATGCGGCCCGCGAACTGTCGGCCAATCCGCGCGGCCTTGTCCGTCTGGCTGTGCCGATGGCGTTCGGGTTGCGGTGGGTGGCGCCGTTGCTTCCTGATTTCTTCAAGCTCTATCCCGACGTGTCGATCGATATGCATCTGAGTGACGAAGTCGTTGACCTGATCGGTCAGGGGTTCGACGCAGCACTTCGGATTGCCGTGTTGCCGGATTCCTCGCTGGTTGCCCGGCGCTTGTGCAACATCGCCCCGTTCATCGTTGCGGCACCGCCCTATCTAGCCAGGCATGGTCGGCCGGTTACGCCACGCGACCTCGACGCGCATCACTGTCTTGGCTATGCCTATCGGCCGCGCCAGGATGTCTGGCATTTCAGCAATGCCGCAGGTGACGAAGAGGCCGTCACGCCGTCCGGGCCGCTGCGCGTGACCAATGCCGAAGCGCTGGTTCCAACGGTCCTGGCCGGGACGGCGATAGCCGAGCTGCCGGAGTTCATTGCCAGTGAATATCTTGCCGACGGGCGGTTGCAAGCGATCCTGACCGACTGGACTTTGCCGAGGGGCGCGCTGTATTTCGTAACGCCGTCGGCCCGCTCGCGCCCGGCAAAGGTCGAAGCCGTCGCCGGTTTCATGGCTGCCCACCTGTCAAGACCGAGCTGGCAACCAATCCCCCAATAAAAGGCGGGGCTTGAAAACTCGGCGATGTGCCCTCGAAGGATCAGCCGGTCTGGCTGTTGGCTGCACGCGACTTCAACAGGCGCTGGATGGCCGCCGCCTTTGACGGCACGCCGATTAGATAACCCTGCGCCTCGACACAGCCATTGTCGCGCAGCATGTCGAGTTGCAGCTCGGTTTCGACGCCCTCGGCGGTGACAACAATGCCAAGCTCGGTGCCGAGCCCAATGATGGTGCGAACGATCGCCGCCGTGTGGCGATTGCCCATGTCGCGAACGAACGAACGGTCGATCTTGATCTTGTCGACAGGGAAACGCCTGAGGTAGCCGAGCGAGGAATAGCCGGTGCCGAAATCGTCCAGCGCGATGCGGATGCCAAGTTCGCGCAATTGTCGCAGCGTCTTGAGCACCGCCTTGCTCTCGTCCATCAGCACGGTTTCGGTGATTTCCAGCTCCAGCTGCCCGGCCGGTACGCCAGAAAAGGCCAGCGCCGAGATGACGCTGCGGGCAAACCCGCCGCTTTTGAGTTGCACGGCCGAGACATTGACGGCAATGCGCAAGCCGGGAGGCCAGCTTGCCGCCGCCGTGCAGGCTTTCCTCAGCGCCCATTCGCCAAGCGGCACGATCAGTCCGGTTTCTTCGGCGACCGGAATGAATGCGTCCGGCGCGACAATGCCGCGTGCTGGCGAATGCCAGCGTATCAAGGCCTCCGCGCCGCTGATCTCGCCGGAGGCGATGTTCATGATGGGCTGGAAATCGAGTTCGAATTCCTGGCGTGGCAGTGCGGCCTCGAGGTCGACCTCGAGCGCCCGGCGGGCCTGCACCATGGCGTCCATTGCGGGCTCGAAGAAGCGATAGAGATTGCGCCCTTCGCTCTTCGCCCGATAGAGCGCCGTATCGGCGTTTTTCAGCAGCGTGTCGGCATCCCTGCCATTGTCGGGAGAAACGGCAATGCCCAGGCTGATGCCGACATGCATCTCCCGGCTCTTGTCACGAAACGGTTTGACGATTGCCTCGACGATGCGCTTCGCCAGTTTTTCAGCATCGGCAATGCCGCTGGAATTGAACTGTATGACCACGAACTCGTCGCCGCCGAAGCGGGCAACGATGTCTGTTTCATTGCGCAGGCAGCGCTGCAGCCTCTCGGCCACGCATTTCAACAGCCAGTCGCCGGCAGGATGGCCCCAGGTATCGTTGACCACCTTGAAGCGATCAAGATCAAGCGAGAAGATCGCCAACGGCGTGGCCGCCGCATCCTCAAGCGCCAGGTCCAGCCGTTCGCGAAACATGGAGCGGTTGGGCAGTCCGGTCAGCGTGTCGTGATGCGCAAGATGGATCATGCGCTCTTCGGTGCGGCGGCGGTCGGTGACGTCGTCGAAGGTCACCACCCAGCCGCCGCCGCTCATCGGCCGGCGGGTGACCAGAACCGTCCGGCCATCGGTAAGATAGCGATAAGCCGAATGAATTTTTGCAGCTGCCAGGTAGGCTTCGGTTTTGGCGACCTCGCTGTCGACGTCGATCTTCGTATAGATGCCGAGTTCCAGCAACCGTTCGAGCGCGTCGCGGTGCGTCGTTCCAAGCGGAAAGTCCGCCGCCGTGACGTTGTAGAGCTCCAGAAAACGCCGGTTGCGCACGATCATCTTGCCGCCCGCGTCGTACATCACCAGGCCTTGCGACATGTTGGCGAGTGCCGCGTCGAAACGGCGATGCTGCTCCTTGAGATCCTGTTCGGCGCGCCGCTGTTCGGTGATGTCCTCGTAGATCGAGACCCAGCCGCCCAAGGCAAGCGGGCGGTGCGAGATGTTGATGATGCGACCATCAGACAGCGTCTCTTCGTAGGTCGAGGGTTTGGCCTGGTCGATATAGGGTTTGCGGATGGCATAGAGCTCGTCAGCACTTTGCGAGGCGATGCCGATGTCGACGCTGTGCCGCAGGATATCGATGAAGCGGATGCCTGGTCGCATCAGCCTGGCGTCGAGGCAGAAGATGTTGATGTAGTTGCCGTTGCAGATGATCATGCGCTCGTCGGCGTCGAACATGCACAGGCCATGCGACATGTTCTCGACAGCGGCTGAAAAGCGTTCGTTCTGTTCGCGCAGTTCGTCTTCCATACGGCGCGAGTGCCCCACGCCTTCGGCCACCCGCTTCGGGACGACCGAACCATTCTTGACGTCCACGACGGGCATGAGGCGCGCCTGCGGTGCGTGATCCAACACCGCACTGTTGACGTTTCCGGTTAATTTAGCGTTTTTCTACCCAACCGCCGGCGTCGAAACCTGGTGCCGCGACTTCTCGATCGCCGAAAATCGCTTCAGGAACGCATTCTGCGCCCAGGTTACCGAGCGTGGCGTGAAGTCGAAGCGCTCAGCGGAAAAACCGCGCGGGCGGCCGAAGAATTCGGTCGCCTCGGCGGTCGAGAAGCCGGCAAGCAGCGTTGCCTCGAAATAGGCGGCGATCTGGTCGGCGCGCTTGATATCCCTGCGCAACGCCGCAGCCGGTTCGGGAGACAGCGAGAAGCGCAAATGGATCGCGCGCTGAAGGCGCAATTCGCAGTCCTTGTAACTGCCGCCCATCACCGATTTGAACGGCGAGATCATGTCGCCGATGACATATTCAGGCGCATCGTGCAGCAGCGCCGACAGCCGGTCAGCGGCCGAAGCCCGGGGTACCAGGTCGTTGAACAGCGACTCGACCAGCAGCGAATGCTGGGCGACCGAAAACGCATGCTCGCCGCTGGTCTGGCCATTCCAGCGCGCGACGCGGGCCAGCCCATGGGCAATGTCCGAAATCTCGATGTCGAGCGGCGAGGGGTCGAGCAAATCTAGCCGACGGCCGGACAGCATGCGTTGCCAGGCGCGTGGCGGCGCGCCGGTACGATCCGCCGCCATCAGGCTTCCTCCGCGCTGACGGCTTCCTGAGGAAATCCGAATTTGGCCCAGGCAGGAATGGCCACGGTCACGGGTACGTCGGCCGCCAGGATCGGCTGGCCGGCGTCGAGCGCTGCCTTGACCCTGTCGATGCGGGCAATGGCAAGTCCGGTAGCTCCGGCGATCGAGCCGAGCGTACCGACCGGCCGTCCCTCGACCGTAAGCTCGGTGCCCGAAGCGGGCAGGGCAAGCTCTGCCTGGACAATCAGCACGCGCCGCCTGGCCGTGCCGCGATGCTGCATGCGCGAGACGACCTCCTGCCCGACATAGCAGCCCTTCCTGAACCCGACACCGCCCGTCTCGTCGAGCAGCACGTCATGTGGGAAGGCATCGCCCAATGCATAGTCGGCGCCGCTTTCGGCAATGCCGTTGGCGATGCGCAAGGCCTGCCACGCGGCGACGTCGCCGGTATCTGCGGTGCCGGCATAGGAGCGCGTAACGCTTTCATTGGCAAAGCGCCTGTCGGCAACCGCAATTGAATCACTTTTTGAGGCGATTGACTCTTTTCCCCACGCAAGGGTGACAAGCGCCTGTTCCGACTTGGCAATCTCGACCTTGGCGCGCAGCTTGTAGAGCATCAGCCGGCGAACGAAATCATCCGCAATGTCGGCTCGGCATTCGAGCCGGAGGTCGGTTTCACTGGCACGCGAGATCAGGAAGTCGAACATGATCTTGCCTTGCGGCGCCAGCAGCGCGCCGGGCTTGGCCTCGCCGGCGGTCAGCGCGTCGAGATCGGTGGTCAGGATGTTTTGCAGAAAGTGCTCGGCATCCGGGCCTGAGACGGAGATGAGCGCGCGGTCTTTCAGCAGGGCAAAGGGCATGGCACGGATAAAAGCCTGATCTTGCAAAACGGTTGGTCATTACGTAAGCCGCTGACACTCCCCCCGCAAGAGAGCATGGCCATGACCTACGACCTCATCCTGACAGGCGGCATTGTGGTCAATCATGACGGCGAAGGTGCCCGCGACATCGGTGTCAGGGACGGGCGTATCGCGGCAATAGGCGATCTCCGCCAGGCCTCGGCCGGCGAGACGATCGACTGCCGCGGCCTGCACATCCTGCCGGGTGTCGTCGACAGCCAGGTGCATTTTCGCGAACCGGGACTGGAGCACAAGGAAGATCTGGAAACGGGCTCGCGGGCAGCGGTGCTTGGCGGCGTCACCGCCGTGTTCGAGATGCCCAACACCAACCCGTTGACCACCAGCGAGACAACGCTTGCCGACAAGGTTCGGCGTGGCAGCAGCCGCATGCATTGCGATTTCGCGTTCTGGGTCGGTGGTACCCGCGACAACGCCAGGGATGTCGGCGAACTCGAACGGTTGCCGGGCGCTGCCGGTATCAAGGTTTTCATGGGTTCGTCCACCGGCGATTTGCTGGTCGAGGATGACGAAGGCGTCGCCTCGATCCTGCGAAACACCCGCCGCCGTGCCGCCTTTCATTCGGAAGACGAGTTTCGCCTGCGCGAGCGCCTTGGCGAGCGTGTCGAAGGCGATCCGTCATCGCATCCGGTCTGGCGTGACGAAATCGCTGCCTTGCGATGCACTGAACGGCTGGTTCGCATCGCCAGACAGACCCGCGCCCGCATCCACGTCCTGCACATCTCGACCGCCGAGGAAATCTTGCTCCTCGAACAGCACAAGGATGTCGCGACCTGCGAGGCGACGCCGCACCATCTGACGCTGAGTGCCGACGACTATCCCAGGCTCGGCACGCTGATCCAGATGAACCCGCCGGTGCGTGCCCCCCGCCATCGCGACGGCGTCTGGCATGGCATTGCGCAAGGCATCGTCGACGTGCTCGGCTCCGATCACGCGCCGCACACGCTGGCCGAGAAGGCAAAACCCTATCCGGCCTCGCCCTCGGGTATGACCGGCGTGCAGACGCTGGTGCCGATCATGCTCGACCACGTCAATGCGGGGCGGCTCACCCTGCAGCGCTTTGTCGATCTCTCCAGCCACGGCCCGCAGCGCATTTTTGGCATGGCCAGAAAAGGCCGCATCGCCGCCGGCTACGATGCCGACTTTACCATTGTCGACATGAAGCGGCGCGAGACCATCACCAATGCGCAGGCCGGCTCGAAGGCAGGTTGGACGCCCTATGATGGCAAGCAAGTCACCGGTTGGCCGGTTGGCACCGTGATTCGCGGCCGCCGCGTCATGTGGGAAGGCGAGATCGTGACGCCAAGTCAGGGCAGGGCGGTCGAGTTTTCCGAGGCGCTGTCCGCCTAGCCTTCCTTGCTCTCCTTTGAGGAGGGCTGCTCAATCCCCGGCGACAAAAAAGGTCCACTGCCCGGCGGGCGTGATGCCGACACGGTAGAAAATATAGGCGCCGAACTGCTTCATGTCGTCGAAATCGCCGGCAGTGACGATCTTGAACAGCTCGACGCGCTGCTTGGCGTCGAGCTTGTCCAGCGGCAGCGCGAAGAAATACGGCCAGACATAGAGCTCCTGCGGCGTCCCGGCGTCGACATGGACATAACCGGCACTGAGCACCTCTTCCAGAATGGCCAGGATTTCCTGGCCGTCAGGATCGCCTGAGAGCCCCTTGAGGAAGGTGATGGCATCGCCGTCAATGTCGCTCAGCGACAGCTGGGTCATGCTGTCGCCCTTGCCGATCAAGGGCCTGAGTTTTTCGATGTCCCCGCTTTTGCAGGCTTCGATGATCAAATCATGCATGCGCCGCACGGGCTCGGGCAGCTTGCCAAGGTCGTAGACAACCTCTGGCGGGGGCGTCTCCGGATCGACGCGCGGCCTGTTGCTGCCGCTGTCCGATGGACCTTCGGGCTCGGCGTCCGGCGCAGCCGGCTGGCTGGTCGAGGGCGGCCTGCCCACCGGGGCAGGCATGGGAATCGAGGTTCCCGGCGCTTCGTTATTCGTGGATGGCGTGACGGGAGCTGGAAGCTCTTCGCGCTTGATCTCGCTCAGCGCATAGGCAGGGCTACTGGCAAGGCACGTCAGCAAGGCAATTGCCGCGCAGCAAGCGGCGAGGCGGATGTAGAGGACTAGGCCCTTCGGCCCGCCTGACATCGGATAATTCACTGCCCGTATCTCCTTGCTCACGGGCATGATGCCCGAACGGCACTGGATCGTCAAAGAACCGGATATCGGTTCAATGCCGCAGCCGCTCGGGGTCGAAGGCACCACCAATCACCTTTTCACGCATGCGGTCGAGCAGGGCAAGGGCCGATGTCTCGCCATTGGCGCGCAACATTTCGCCAAACGCGGTCTCGAGCGCCGCCTCGGCAATGATCTCGGGCTCGATGCCGGCCGAAAGCCCTTCAGCCCAAGCTTCGCTGTGGCTCTCCACCGCCGTCAGGCGTTTTTCTTCCCGTACCAGCGCGTCGATGTCGTTGGCAGCATGTTCCATAAGCGATGTCCACCCTTTCAAGCGGCGATCCATCAGCGGATCAGGCTTGATTTGTTCCGTTTACACGCAGCCTCAAGTAAGTATTTGTAAATACGACATTTTTTTGATCGTTCTTTACAAAAGCCGGCTGCGCTTGGCGAAGCTCCATTCAATTCAGCTCAAACTTTAGCCGATAAGACCGGCCTGCGGGGCGAAAACCTTCAGTTTGAGTTAATTCTGCATCTGCACGGTAACGTTTCGTTAATACTGTTGCAGAAGTGCCACATCAGGATTGCACCAAGAAATCGCCCGGCACAAGCAGGATATGTCTGTCGCGGGTGGCGCAGATCTGGATATCTGTTGGCGGATGCCTAGTTGCCGTAGCGCGAGGCGATATCGCGCGACAGCGTCTCGCCTTCCTTCATGTAACGGCTGATGGCTTCGGTGGCAGAAGCGGTGCATTGGGTATAGGTGCCGCCGAAGGAGCGGTAGCCGCGATTGAAGCTGGCGATGAAACGGGCACGCCGGTCCGGGTCCGGATTTTCCGAATCGAGCAGTTTCTCCATCTCGCCACGCCACTGATCGCCCTTCTCGCCGCACAGATTGCGCAGGAAATGCAGCGACCCCAGAACCTCTGCCAGCCGCATCAGCCCCGGCTCGAACGGCGACTCGGCGCTGAACGCAGGCCGCGCCGACGCGGCCGTGCTGACGGCGAGACAAAGGGCGAGGAATATCGACGGACGGTTCATAGGCTTCTCTGCCTAGGCCGTTATGGCCGGCCAGATAATGTAAGCCTTTGTGGCGAAACAATTTGTCGCCTGCAAGGCGATTTTCAGGGCCGGGTCAGGGTGTTTGAATGCGGACCGAGGAGTTCTTCGGCGACCGCGAACACCGAACCGGCAAGCGGCAGCGCGGCCATCTCGCCGAGCGTATAGAAGGCGGCTGTCTCGGCATCGTCGCTGGCCACGGCCTCGCCGCCGGCATAGGCGGCGCCGAACACCGTCAGGCGGTAATCGACCGGGTGGTTGTCGTCCCTGCCGTCGATATGGATTTCCCGAAGCGGGCGAAAGTCGGTGGCACGCAAACCGGTCTCCTCCAGCAGTTCGCGCTTCGCGGCATCCTCCAATGTCTCGTCGGCCTCGACCTTGCCGCCCGGAAAGGCGTAGAGCCCCTGTGAGGGCTGCCGTGCCCGCTTGACCAGCAGCACGGTGTCGCCACGCACCACGGCGACAGAAACTGCCGGAAGTGTCTTGCGTGCGGCGTTCATCCGTTCTCGATCAGTTCATTGGAGGCAGGTCTATTGTGGACCACGCAGCATGGTGAAGCTTTAGCGGTTGCGCAACGCCAGTTCGATCGCCACTTTCAACCCGAATTGTTCGAAGGGCACAATCGATCATGTGCGGACGCTTTGCCTTGACCGCCACGCCGGATCAGACGGCCGCCTTGCTGGGGTTGGCCGAGCTGGAGGATTTCCCGGCACGCTACAACATTGCGCCGACGCAGCCGGTGTTGATGGTGACCGCCGGCGTTCCGCGGGCGCCGGGTTCCAATTTGCCGGACCGGCAGCCGATGCTGGTGCGCTGGGGGCTCATTCCCGCCTGGGTCAAGGATACCAGGGAATTTCCGCTGCTGTTCAATGCGCGTTCGGAAGGTGCGATCGAAAAGGCCTCGTTCAAGGCTGCCATGCGCCATCGCCGTGCGTTGGTGCCGGCGTCAGGTTTCTATGAATGGCGGCAGACAGGGGGCAAGAAGGGGCAACCCTATTGGATCCGACCCAGGCATGGCGGGTTGGTCGCCTTTGCCGGCCTGATCGAGACCTATGCCGAGCCGGGCGGCTCGGAAATGGACACCGGCGCGATCCTGACGGTCAACGCCAATGCCGACATCGCCTATATCCATGGCCGGATGCCGGTGGTGATCAATCCCAGGGATTTCGCCCGCTGGCTGGATTGCCGTACGCTCGAGCCGCGCGATGTCGCCGACCTGCTGCGGCCGGCACAACGCGATTTCTTCGTGGCTATCCCCGTGTCCGACCTCGTCAACAAGGTCGCCAACACTGGACCGGAGATTCAAGAAAAGGGCGAGATCGGGCCGGAGCCCGAGAAGGTCAAGCGCCAGAAGCCCGGCGCGGACGACAGTCAGATGACTTTGTTTTAGGGCATGATCCCGAAAAGTGGCCCCGGTTTTCGGGAAAGATCATGCTCAGCAAAAGACTGAAGCTGTTATCTGGAGGCGTGGATGAGCGCCTCATGCCCGGCGCCGTTGGCGCCGGTCGCGCATCGCTTCAGGCAGCGCGGGGCGATACGATCTTGGGTGCCGGCTTCTTCTTCTTCGCGGTGTGAAGAAGGGCAGCGACGATCGCGGCGGGGCCGATTGCGCGATAGTGGTTGGCCAGCGCCGGTTGCTTGGCGCGGTTGGCTTCCTGCTTGCTTCGAGACATATTCTCTTCCCTGGTAACGTTTTCGTGTTTGCGTTTGATGGCTGATTCCGACCAAATCGTGACGCTTGGTGATCTAGCCGGCGAATGTTTCATGACTGTGCCGACATGTTTAATAAAATGTTTCACTGACTGATTCCGTGTGATCGAGCGACGGGTTTGCCAGTCTCGGCGATGTTTTTCCTGGGATCAGCGGCTTGACGGCAACACTGGCCAAGGCGATAAAGCCGCCCATGAAAACGTCTTTCGCCATTTGTGGCATTTGCATTATTGGCTAGCCTCGCGCTGGACCGGACGTTTTCGCCTCATCTTTCCCCAGATTGGACAAACGCCCCGGCCAGCAGGCTGGAGTCCGGATGCGCCTCGGCGCGGCTTGGCTCCATCCAGATAGAGTTCTGAACCGGGAAAGCATGGAATGTTCGACGCATCGCAAGGCCTGCGCCTCTACAACACGCTGACGCGCACGAAAGAGGATTTCGTTCCCATCGATGCGCAGAATGTCCGCATGTATGTCTGCGGCCCGACCGTCTACGACTTCGCCCATATCGGCAACGCCAGGCCGGTGATCGTCTTCGACGTGCTGTTTCGCCTGCTGCGTCATCTCTATGGGCAGACGCATGTTACCTATGTGCGCAACATCACCGACGTCGACGACAAGATCAACGCGCGCGCCCTGCGTGATTTCGGTGGCGAGATCGCTTCGGGGACGCTTTCGCTCAACGAAGCGATCCGGCGGGTGACCGAAAAGACCGCCGACCAGTTCCACAGGGATGTCGCCACGCTCGGTTGTCTGGAGCCGACGGTCGAACCGCGCGCCACGGAATTCGTCGAGCCCCGCGCCGACGGCAAGGCCGACATGATCACCTTGATTCGAAGCCTGATCGAACGCGGCCATGCCTATGTCGCGGCAGGGGAAGTGCTGTTCGACACGGTATCCATGCCGGACTATGGGCAATTGTCGAAGCGCAATCTCGACGAGCAGCAGGCCGGCGCCCGCATCGCCGTCGACGCCCACAAGAAAAACCCCGGCGACTTCGTGCTGTGGAAACTGTCGTCGCCGGAAGAGCCCGGCTGGAATTCGCCGTGGGGCAGGGGCCGGCCGGGCTGGCACATCGAGTGCTCGGCGATGTCGGCCGCCTATCTCGGCGAGGTGTTCGACATCCATGGCGGCGGTCTGGACCTGATCTTCCCGCATCATGAGAACGAGATCGCCCAGTCGCGCTGCGCCCACGGCACATCAGTCATGGCCAATGTCTGGATGCACAATGGCTTCCTGCAGGTCGAAGGGCAGAAGATGTCGAAGAGCCTCGGCAATTTCTATTCGATCCACGAGCTGCTGGAGACCGAGACCTTTGGCGGCCGCCGGTGGCCGGGCGATGTGCTGCGGCTGGCGATGCTGATGACGCACTACCGCGAGCCGATCGACTTCTCCGTGCGCAAGCTGGAAGAGGCGGAGAACATGCTGCGCAAATGGAAACGTGCGGCGGACCTGGCGCCGGTGGCCGGGCAACTGCCGGCGGAGGTCATCGATGTGCTGTCGGACGACCTCGCCACCTACGCTGCCTTCCAGGTTTTGACGCAGTTGGCGGGCGAGGCAGAAGAAGGCAACGAAGCTGCTGCTGCACTAAAGGCATCGCTCCTGTTCCTTGGCTTCGATGTCGCCTCGGCGGAGGTCGATGAGGACAAGGTCGCCAAGGCAATCGCCAATCGTCTCGCGCTCATCGCTGCCAAGAACTGGGCCGAAGCCGACCGCGTCCGCGACGACCTTTTGGCGCATGGTGTCCAGTTGAAGGACGGCAAGGATCCGGCCACCGGCGAGCGTGTGACGACGTGGGAGGTGAAGCGGTGAGGGTGGTGCCAGGCGCCCCCCTCTGCCCTGCCGGGCATCTCTCCCTCAAGGGGGGAGATTGCACGTCGGTTCTGCTTTCGCCAATCGCAAATGTATATGATTGGAGGCCGTCGCTGGGGCTGCCGATCTCCCCACTAGAGGGGGAGATGTCCGGCAGGACAGAGGGGGGCGCCTCGCGATGACCCATCATCGCGTATCTCCCGTCAATCGCGGCAATACGCGCAAGATGCGCAGGGCTATGACTGACGCCGAGCTGAAGCTTTGGAATGAGATACGCGCACACCGACTTATGGGGCTGGCATTTCGACGTCAAATGCCGATCGCGGGCTATATCGTCGATTTTGCTTGCCCCAACAGGAAGTTGATCGTCGAGCTCGATGGCTCCCAGCACGCTTCTCATGAGGTTTCGTCGTCTGATGCCGCGCGGACTGCGAGGCTCGAAACTCTGGGCTGGACCATCCTGCGCTTCTGGAACGACGAAGTCATTCGCGATATCGACAATGTCTGCCAGCACATCGCGATCGAGGCCGGCTTGGCTGGTGCCGAAGTGCCAGCACACGAACCAGCAAGGGAGGCATTTTCATGATCGACCATCTCGGCATCGACGTTGCCGATTTCGACGCTTCGAAGGCTTTCTACGACAAGGCGATGGCGCCGCTTGGCGCCTCGCTGCTCTATATGGTGCCGCTGGAATACACCGGCGGCGCCAAGGTTGGCGGCTACGGCCGCGATCGGCCGGTGTTCTGGCTGCAGGAAGGCAAGGATGGCCAGAAGGCCCATCAGCATGTCGCCTTCACCGCGCGCAGCCGTGCCGAAGTCGAAGCCTTCCATGCCGCCGCTCTTGCCGCCGGCGGCAAGGACAATGGCGGACCGGGTCTGCGCCCGCACTATCATGCGAATTACTATGGTGCCTTCGTCTTCGATCCCGACGGCAACAATGTCGAGGCCGTCTGCCATGCGCCGGAGTGAACCCAGGATTTGGAGGAAGGCATGAGCCTCGACAACCGGCCGATCTACACGGGCGGCTGCCAATGCGGTGCGGTCCGTTTCCGCGTCGAGGGCGCGCTTGGCGACGCATCGGTCTGCCATTGCCGCATGTGCCAGAAGGCATTCGGCTCGTTCTACGCGCCGCTGGTGTCGGTGCGCGGCGCCAAGCTCGACTGGACGCGCGGCGAGCCGAAATATTTCCGTTCATCCAGCCATGTCGATCGTGGTTTTTGTGCCAATTGCGGCACGCCGCTGACCTTCACCGCGCCGGATGGTATTGGGCTCGCAATCGGTGCTTTCGACAATCCTGGGGAAATCGTGCCGTCGATGCAGTGGGGCACCGAGGCAAAACTGCCCTATGTCGACATCATTCCGGACCTGCCGGGCGAGGACACGATGGCCGACATGTCGTCGGCTCCATACCTTGCCGATCTCGTCTCCTACCAGCATCCCGACCACGATACCGAACAATGGCCGTCGGAGAAAAAAACATGACCGAAACTGTTCGAACCGGCGGCTGCCAGTGCGGCGCCGTGCGCTTCCGCATCAAGGGCGCGCTCGGGCGCCCGTCCATCTGCCATTGCCGCATGTGCCAAAAACAGTTCGGTTCGTTTTTCGGAGCGCTGGTGACGGTGCCCAAGGATGGTGTCGAATGGACCCATGAGGAACCGAGCTATTTCCAGTCATCGGTCAACATCGATCGCGGCTTCTGCGCCCGTTGCGGCACGCCGTTGACCTACCGCCAGCCCGGCGGGCTCGAAATCGCCATCGGCGCCTTCGACGACCGCTCCGATCTGGCGCCGCAAATCCAGGTCAACTATGCCGCGCGGCTGCCCTGGGTGGAGACGATCTTTGATCAGCCCATCCATCAGGATCCTGACTTCTACACCAGGCAGGAGCAGATCATCTCCTTCCAGCATCCAGATCACGAAACGGCCGACTGGCCGACCAAAGGTTTGCAGCTATGAGCAGTCAATTGCGTACCCTCTATCCCGAAATCGAGCCCTTTGATTCCGGGATGCTCGACGTCGGCGATGGCCATCAGATCTACTGGGAACGGTCCGGCACCAAGGGCGCGAAGCCCGCGGTGTTTCTGCATGGCGGACCGGGCGGCGGCTTTTCGCCAAAACACCGGCGGCTGTTCGATCCAAAGCTTTATGACGTCATCCTGTTCGATCAGCGCGGCTGCGGAAAATCGACGCCGAACGCCTCGCTGGAAGCCAACACGACCTGGCATCTCGTTGCCGATATCGAACGTTTGCGCGAGATGGCCGGCTTCGACAAATGGCTGGTGTTCGGTGGCTCCTGGGGCTCGACGCTGGCGCTCGCCTATGCCGAGACGCATCCTGATCGGGTCAGCGAACTTGTGGTGCGCGGCATCTACACGCTGACCCGTGCGGAACTCGAATGGTACTATCAGTTCGGCGTGTCCGAGATGTTCCCCGACAAGTGGGAGCGTTTCCTCGCCCCGATTCCGGTAGCCGAGCGCGGTGATATGATGGCCGCTTACCGGAAGCGTTTGGTTGGTTCGGATCGTAAGGCGCAGCTGGAAGCGGCCCGCGCCTGGAGCCTGTGGGAAGGCGAAACCATCACACTGCTGCCGGAGCCGGAAACCAGCGGCAAGTTTGGCGAGGACGACTTTGCCATCGCCTTTGCCCGTATCGAAAACCACTATTTCGTCCATGCCGGCTGGCTGGAAGAGGGACAGTTGCTGCGCGATGCGCACAAGCTCGGCGATATCCCCGGCACCATCGTCCACGGCCGTTACGACATGCCGTGTCCGGCGCACTATGCCTGGGCATTGCACAAGGCCTGGCCGAAGGCCGATTTTCATCTGATTGAAGGTGCCGGCCATGCCTATTCGGAGCCGGGCATTCTCGATCAGTTGATCCGGGCAACGGACAAGTTCGCGGGCAAGAAATGACATGGGCCTCCGGGCCAGAGGAGGGTGCGCAGGCACCCGCGCAGACATGACAAAGCAACGCCTCTATCTCTTCGACACGACACTTCGCGATGGCCAGCAGACGCCGGGCATCGATTTTTCCGTCGAGGACAAGATCGCGATTGCAAAACTGCTCGACGCATTCGGCATGGATTATGTCGAGGGCGGCTATCCCGGCGCAAATCCGACAGACACGGCGTTCTTTCAGCAGAAACGCACGGCACGGGCCAAATTCGTCGCCTTCGGCATGACCAAGCGGGCAGGGGTGTCGGCGTCCAACGATCCAGGCCTTGCCGCCCTCGTGCAATCGAAGTCTGACGTCATCTGCTTCGTCGCCAAGAGCTGGGACTACCATGTCCGCGTCGCGCTCGGCTGCACCAACGAGGAGAACCTCGGCTCGATCAAGGCGTCGGTCGAAGCGGCTGTCGCTTCGGGCAAGGAGGCGATGGTCGATTGCGAGCATTTCTTCGACGGCTTCAAGGCCAATCCCGACTATGCGCTGGCCTGCGCCAAGACCGCTTATGACGCCGGCGCGCGCTGGGTGGTGCTGTGCGACACCAATGGCGGCACGCAGCCTTCGGAAGTCCGCGTCATCGTCGACAAGGTCATCGCCTCAGGCATACCGGGAGATCATCTGGGCATCCACGCCCATGACGATACCGGCCAGGCTGTCGCGAATTCCTTGGCCGCCGTCGAGGCCGGCGTGCGCCAGATCCAGGGCACGCTGAACGGCATCGGCGAGCGCTGCGGCAACGCCAATCTGATCTCGATCATCCCGACGCTGGCGCTGAAGCCGGCTTTCGCCGATCGTTTTGAAACGGGCATTTCGGCCGAGGCGCTGACCGGCATTTCGCGCCTGTCCCGCGCTTTCGACGAATTGCTGAACCGTGCCCCTGAAGCACAGGCGCCTTATGTTGGTGCCTCGGCCTTCGCCACCAAGGCCGGCATCCATGCCTCCGCGCTGGCCAAGGAACCGGCGACTTATGAGCACGTGCCGCCGGAAACGGTCGGCAACCGTCGCCGCGTCATGGTCTCCGACCAGGGCGGCAAGGCCAATTTCCTTGCCGAGCTGAAGCGGCGCGGTATCGACGTGCCCAGGGACGATCACCGGCTTGACGCGTTGATTGCGGTCGTCAAGGAGCGCGAGGCGGAGGGCTATGCCTATGAGGGCGCCGATGCCTCCTTTGAGCTCTTGGCGCGCAAGATGCTGCATGGCCTGCCCGAATTCTTCAACGTCACCTCCTTTCGCTGCATGGTCGAGCGCCGCTTCGACGCCAACGGCCAGCTGAAGACGGTGTCCGAAGCGATCGTGAAAGTGCTGGTCGATGGCGAGGAGAAGATGTCGGTCGCCGAAGGCCATGGCCCGGTCAACGCGCTTGACATCGCGCTGCGCAAGGATCTCGGCAAATACCAAAGCGAGATCGTCGATCTCGAGCTCGCCGACTTCAAGGTGCGTATCCTCAATGGCGGCACCGAGGCGATCACCCGCGTCCTGATCGAATCGCATGACGGCACAGGCGCGCGCTGGTGGACCGTTGGGGTGTCCGAGAACATCATCGACGCTTCGTTCCAGGCGTTGATGGATTCGATTGTCTACAAGCTAATGAAGAACCGCGAGATGGCCGGGCTTGTTGCGGCCGAGTAAGGTTGAACCATCAGCGAAAGTCCATTGATCCATCAGAACTTTGCGATGGTCTTGCCAAGACTACTGGGCCATAGCGTTGGCCCATGGCCACTGAAGCAATTACGCTCGACGCAGATTCACAAGCCCGCCGTGGCTTCCTGCTGGCGCTGGGTGCCTATTTCTTGTGGGGATTGCTGCCCTTCTACATGAAGGCCGTGGCTCATTTGCCGCTTGCCGAGGTGATTGCTCACCGCATCGTCTGGTCCGTGCCGATCGCGGCAGTGGTTCTGGTCTGGGCCGGCCGCACAGCGGATTTCAAGGCCGCAATTCGCTCGCCCCGCACCATCGCCATGGCCGCGCTGACGGCCGCGCTCATCTCGGTTAACTGGGGCATCTACGTCTGGGCGATCGCCGTCGACCGCACCGTCGAGACCGCGCTCGGCTATTACATCAACCCGCTGGTGGTCGTTGTGGTCGGTGCGCTGTTGCTTGGCGAGCGGCTCAACCGTTTGCAGATCGCGGCGGTGGTGTTGGCGGCGGTGGCGGTGACTGTGCTGACCATCGAGGGCGGCAAGCTGCCCTGGGTTTCGCTGGCGCTGGCCTTTTCGTTCGCCGCCTATGGCTTCTTCCGCAAGACGCTGCCCATCGGCCCAAGCCAGGGCTTCCTTGTGGAAGTCTTGCTGCTATCGGTGCCGGCGCTCGGTTACATCGTCTACCTGATCGCGACCGGACAGGACCACATCGTGTCAAGCAGCGGCACCGATACGGCGCTGCTGATTGGCTGCGGTCCAATCACATCGATACCGCTTCTGCTCTTTGCCTTCGGCGCCAAGCTTTTGCGCCTCTCCACCATCGGCATCATGCAATACATCGCGCCGACCATGGTGTTCCTCATCGCCGTGCTGGTGTTTGATGAGCCGTTCGGCACCACGCAGGCCGTCGCCTTTGCCCTCATCTGGGCGGCGCTCGCGATCTATTCCTGGTCGATGCTGGTCACAGCCCGCCGGGCCGCCGCTACAACCCGCGGCCGAGCCGCCTGACGAACAGGTAGGTGGCCAGAGCGATAACCACCGACACCGCCGTCACCACCCAGAAGCCCGCTGGTGTGTCGACCAGCGGCAGTCCGCCGACATTCATGCCGAACAGGCCGGAGATAATGGTCATCGGCAGCAGCACCGCTGTCATCACCGAGAGAACATAGAGCAACTGGTTCGACTGCATCGTCAGCTTGGCCATCAGCTCGTCCTGCAAAAGCCTCGTGCGCGCCTGCAGCTGCTCGCCATCATGGTAGAGCGTCTGCGCCCGGTGCGAGAGCCGGGCCGCCATGTCGTTGATCGGGTCAGGCAATTCGTCGCGATGCGAATGGTCGAGATGCCGGAACAGGTTGGTGATCGTCGCCATCTGCCGGTGGATCACCACCAGCTGCCGGCGCGCCTCGACCAGCGCTTGCCGCTCATTGTGCCATGCATCGCGCACGACGCGGTCCTCGATGCCGTCGAGCGTGTCGCCGAGTTTGCCGAGTTCGGTCGCCATGCCGTCAAGCGACTGGCCCATGACCGCCTCGATCAGGTCCGACGGCGAGCGGAATTTCCGTGACCCGTTTTCCACCACCTTGCGGACGGCGTCGACCGATTCCAGCGGCTGCTTGCGGGCGCCGATCAGCATCGTGTCGTTGAAGGCGAAGCGGAAATGGACGAGCCCGCGCGCTTCCGAAAAGTCGTGCTTGAGATCAGGCAGATCGCCATAGAGCCAGCCGTCCTCATAGTCGATGTGGCAGCCACGGCTGGGGGCGAGGAATGCATCGCGCGCCGGCGCCGGCAGAGCCTGCTCGGCAGCGATTTCCTGGCGGGCGTGGAGATCGGTGATCTGGTAGCTGCGCCAGGTCCAATGCGCCTGCGCGGGGTCCTTGGTGCGGGAGCCGTCGGCGGTGAAATGGTAGATGAAGAACAGCCCGTGTTCATCGGGCAAATAGGGCGAAAGGTCGGTACCTTCGGCGGGGAGGGCGATATTCATTGTCGCTTCTCCAGATGGTCCAAGCAACGAACCGCGCCAGCGGCTCAACTGCCAGGTTTTAGCATGCGAGAAGCCGGTTTCGTGTGACAGTTTCTTGACGGTCGATCACACTGTGTCGACCAGTACGAGTGGTGACGGCGCGCCTGCGCCGTCACCGCTCGCGATTGAGGCAATTCAGCGCTTCGGCCCAAAGCCCGGATAGGGGTTGAGCGGCACGATCGCGGCGATGTCCATCATGCCGGCCTTGATCAGCGGCAAAGTGGCGAGATGGCCGCGCACTTCGGCGTCGTCGGCCGCCTCCAACATCATGCCGCTGCCCGGAATGTCGCCGCGGTTCCAGACCTGGCGCACAGCGCCTTCGGCATAGAGCGTGCGCCGCTGCTCGGCCTCGCCAGGCAGGAGCGGTGCGAAGTCAGCATCGCTGAACTTTGCGGTGTTGCGGGTAAGAAGGGCAAAGAACTGCATGTCGGTCTCCTCTGGGTTGGGATGGCCGATTATTGCTTTTGGCTGGTCAGACTGTCCAAGACTGATTAGGCTAAAGTTGAGACCTATCAGGGCTTAGAGCTTCGGAGAAAAATGTTCGACCTGCGCCAGATCAGATATTTCGTCACCGTCGCCGAAACCGGCAATGTCGGCCGCGCCGCCGAAATCCTGCATATCTCGCAATCGCCGCTCAGCCGGCAGATCATGCAGCTTGAGGAGCAACTGGGTGTCGCCCTGTTCGAACGGACCAAGCAACGGGTTCATCTCAATGCCGAGGGGCGCGCCTTCCTCAGCGAAGCCCGAGCGCTGCTCGCCAATGCGCGACGTGTGGAGGAGTTCGGTCGCAACCTGGCTAGCGGCGCGCTCGGCCGTCTCGCCATTGGCTATGTCGAAGGCGCCGTGCATGCCGGGCTGGTTGCGGACATGCTCAGGCAATTTCGCCGCGAGCGGCCCGATTTCCATCTTCAGCTCAGGAGCAGTCGCACGGCGGCGCAGTTCGAGGATTTGCGGCAGCGTGTGCTCGATCTCGGCTTCGTCTACGCTCCGGCCCCAGCCGACGATCCGGACATCGAAAGCATGTTGGTGCGGCGCGAGCCGCTGGTGCTGGCGATCCCCGAAGATGATCCGCTTGTCGAGATGTCAGACATCGGGCCGGGGCACCTCGATGGCCGCACCTGGATCACCGTGGTGCGCCAGCCTGACGACACCAATCGCGGCCAATTCCTTGCCGCTTGCGCCAAGGCCGGCTTTCTGCCCGACATCGCCTATGAAACAGCCGATCCGCTGACTTCGCTCGGCCTGGTCAGCGCCGGCCTTGGCCTGGCAACGGTGCAATCCAGCCTGCGTGCCGCCGCTCCGCCGCGGATCGTGTTTCGCGACCTGCCATGGTTCGACCGCACGGTTTCGATTCATCTGGCCTGGCGGCGGCAGGATCGGCGGGCGGTGATCGGGGATTTGCGGAGGGCAGTAGGGCAGTAGGGCAGTAGGGCGGTAGGGCGGTAGGGCAGTAGGGCAGTAGGGCAGTAGGGCAGTAGGGCAGTAGGGCAGTAGGGCAGTAGGGCAGTAGGCAAGCCCTATTCCCTACATTTTATCGATTACCGACTGCACGCCTTCGGTCGGCGCATCAACGGAAGCGCCTGCCACCATGATGGCCGGGACGATTGCTTCCGGATCGTTGATCACCAGTGGCTGAACGCGTTTTGCAGTGTGGATGAAGCCCTCTGCCGCCATGTGATCAAGCAACGACAGCATCGGGTCCCAGAATCCGTTGACATTGCCGAAGACGATCGGCTTGCGGTGATGACCGAGTTGGCCCCAGGTCATGATCTCGACGATCTCCTCGACTGTGCCGATGCCGCCAGGCAGCGCCACAAAGGCGTCGGATTTCTCGAACATCTTGTGTTTGCGCTCGTGCATGTTGTCGGTGATGAGGAGTTCATCGAGCCGGTCAAGCGCGGTTTCTGTTGCTTCCTTGTTGATCAGGAAGCGGGGAATGATGCCGGTGACCTTGCCGCCGGCCTTGAGTGTGCCTTCGGCGACGGCGCCCATGATGCCTTTGGTGCCGCCGCCATAGACCAGCCGCAGGCCTGCTTTGGCAATCGAGCGCCCAAGCAGATGTCCGGCCTTTACATAGATTTCATCGCGGCCCGGTGACGAGCCGCAATAGACGCAGACGGATCGAATCGTGTTCATGCAACTGATCGATAATGAGGTTAGCAGTTAAGGGTCGTGAACCAGATTTATGAGTTCACGACCGAGGTCAAGCCCAAGGGGTTAACAAGCCGGGCTTTTTCTTGTCGGCTTTGGCAAAACACGCTAGACCGGCATTAGGTGGCTAAGGGGTGGGAATATGGCAATTAATCCATTGAAGGGGTTTCTGTTCGCGGCGGGTGGGACCGTCGCGGTGGCAGGAGCCGCCTATGTATCGGGCGCACTCGACCCGTATCTTCATCCAACGCCGCCGGCGCAGATAGCGGCCTTGACGCCGCCCGAGGCGCCGAAACCGGCGGATCCCGGCACGGAAGGGCGATTGCCGGCGCCGGCAGTACCTGCCGCGCCCGCTACGGCTCCCCAGGCGACGGCCCCGGCCGCCCCGGCAACGACGGCTCCAGCGCCGGCTGCACCAGCAACCGAAGCCAAAGCACCGGCCGCACCCGCGACCGATGCGGCGGCACCGACCGCGCCCGCCACATCAGGCCCGATCGCGCCGACGTTCGATGTCGTGCGCGTCGAGGCCAACGGCTCCATCGTGGTTGCCGGCAATGCGGCACCCAATTCCAAGGTCGAGATCCTCAACGGCACCACCGTGCTGGGTTCGACAGTGGCGGGACCCGATGGTGCCTTTGTCATCGTGCTCGACGATCCGCTGAAGCCGGGCGACTATACAATTGCGCTGCGCGCGACCGCCGGCACGGTTGTGACCGCCTCCGCGCAGACCGCCGTGGTTTCGGTTCCCAAGGATGCCGCCGGCCAGGTGCTGGCCATGGTCGAGGAGCCGGGCAAGCCGGCCGAACTGCTCACGGTTCCGGCGCCTGAGACCAAACCAGCCGCTCCGGCCACTGGTGACCAGGCTGCCGCTCCGGCTGCCCCGGCGCCAGCCGCTCCGGCACCAGCGGCGCCGGCTGCAACGACACCAGCGCCAGCCGCCGTCGCGGCGGCGCCAGCCCCGACGGCACCGGCAACGCCGCCCGCCGCGGCGGTGGCCGAACCCAAGATCGTCGTCGAGGCGGTCGAGATCGATGGCAACAAGATCTTTGTCGCCGGCCTTGCCGATCCGGGCCGCAAGGTGCGTGCCTATGCCAATGACATCCTGCTCGGTGATGCGCAGACATCGCCGGACGGTCATTTCCTGGTCGAGGCGACGCGCGACATTCCGGTCGGCAGCTACACCATCCATGTTGACGGCCTCGATGCCGACGGCGTGAAGGTCGTAGCCCGCGCCGCCGTGCCGTTCGAGCGCGAGCCGGGCGAAGCGGTCGCCGCCGTGGCGCCCGCCGACAACAGACCTGCAGAGACGAAGCCTGCCGAAGCAAAACCGGCTGAAACGAAACCATCCGCACCTGCCGCTGCCGAGGCGCCTGCCGCTCCAGCGCCATCGGCGCCCGCTGTTGTCGCTGCTGCTCCGGCTGCGCCCGCGCCGGCTCCAGCCGCGCCGGCCACCGTGGTACCAGTGCCGGCTCCAGCCGTTGCCGCCGCTCCGGCCGAGACGGCACCAGCCGCACCAGCAGCTCCCGCCACCGAGGTTCCGGCCGTCGTGGCGGCCGCAACACCGCCAAGCGATGTGCCCGAGGTGGTGTCACCCAAGCTCGAACATTCCGACGGCGCAGTCATCATCCGCCGTCACGACACGCTGTGGCGGATTTCGCGGCGCGTCTATGGTCACGGCGTGCGCTATTCCACCATCTACCTGGCCAACCAGGACCAGATCAGCGACCCTGACCGCATCTGGCCAGGGCAAGTGTTCAAGGTCCCGGAAAAGTCGAAGGAAGGCGAAGCCGCCGACCTCAAGGCCATGGGCGAACAGGCGACGACCACGCCGACCAAGACGGAATAGCCAAGGCTATCGAACGGTCGAGTGCGCTAGCTCGTTGGACCGCTCAGGTGAAGTTTGAACCCGGTCATGTTCTGATCGCCCAGCTCAGGGCGCAGGTTCATGATCGGGATCAAATAGTCGCCGCCATTCTGCCGGCGATAGGGGATAGGCTGGGTGATAGGGAGCGTCCTCATCCTCTCGCGCAGGCGTTCGGCAGTCGGCTCGAAGTCGGCTTCACGGAAGCGATCGACGCTGTAGACGACGAACGGCGGCAGCACGTCGTAGCCGGGGTAGTAGAGGATCCCGTGATTGATCGGGAACAGCAGGTCGTCGATCTCTCCGTTGATGCCACGCGGCGCATAGTGCTCTTTCCAGCCACCGGCCGTCACGATGAGCATTGCGCGCTTGCCGACCAGCGTTCCTTCCCCGTAGCGGTCGCCCCACCGCTTGTCGCTGTGTTCACCGACACCGTAGGCGAAGCCGTAAGCGAAGACCCTGTCGACCCAGCCCTTGAGGATCGCCGGCATGGCAAACCACCACAGCGGGAACTGGAGGATCAACGTATCCGCCCACATCAGGTTTGCGATCTCGGCCTTGACGTCCTCTGTCAGTGCGTCGGCCTCGAACGATTTTTTCGACGCGGCGGCAGGCTTCAGCCGCGCGTCTGAGTCCAGAACAGGAAAATCGGCCCGGTCGACCACTGATTTCCAACCCTGGGCGTAAAGGTCCGTCACCCGCACTTCGTGGCCTTGTGCTTCGAGTTCTTGGACGGCGACGTCTCGGAGCGCTGCGTTGAGTGAGCGCGATTCAGGATGAGCGAAGACAAGCAGGATTTTCATGCAGGTGACTCCAGGGGTTGAAAACCTGTCAGTCAGGTAGGCAATATCGCGGTAATCCGCTATGTATCGGCAATGCATATGATTGTGCCAAATAATGGATAAATCGGATATCACCTTCGAACGCATGCGGACTTTCGTTCGTGTCGCGGAGCGGGGCAATCTGTCATCGGTTGCCGGCGAACTCGGCATCGGGCAATCGACAGTCACGAGGCATTTGCAGGAGCTCGAGGAGGCAGTGGGAGTGCCTTTGCTCAGCCGGACCACCCGGCGGGTCACGCTGACCGATGAGGGCAGCCGCTACTATGCAAACAGCATCCAGATCCTGCGTCTTGTCGAACAGGCCAGCGACGAAGTGCGCGGCGCGCTTGGTGCACCGACTGGCACCGTCCGCATATCCTGCACCGCCGCTTTCGGGGTTCTGCACACCAGCCGGCTGCTCTTCGCCTTTCAGGAGCGATATCCCGATATTGGAATCGACCTCAGCCTTACCGACGAACGCGTGGATCTCGTCCGGGAGGGTGTCGATATCGCACTTCGCCTGGGGCCGCTTACGGACAGCTCATTGAGGCTGCGTGCCCTCGGCCTGTCGCGGCGCCTGCTCGTGGCATCGCCAGACTATCTGGCGGTTAGAGGCCGGCCGGTGGTGCCGTCCGACCTGTCCGGACATGAGGGTATAAGGATGTCGAATGTGGCGGGCAGTGAAACTCTTGCCTTGCAGGCCGCCGGCGGCGAACGCCATATGGTTCCATTCGCGGGGCGATTGCGTGTCGACCATGGACTGGCCGCGCGCGCAGCCCTGGTCGCGGGTCGAGGGATCGCACCGGCTCATCGATGGCTCGTCGATGATCTTTTGGCAGCGGGCCAGCTTGAGACGATACTGGATGATTATTCGCTGCCGTCCGTCGCGTTGAACATGCTGATTGTCCCGGAGCGCGCGGGCGTTGCAAGGGTCCGCCTCCTGCTGGACTTTCTGGCTGAACAGATTGCCGGCATACCGGGGATCGAGAAATCCATCTCGCGGCGTTAGCCGCTATCTCTGCCCAGAAGAGTAGCTTGCGGTGGTGCCAACCATCGGTTATCGCCGATGGACGATGATCGACATTCCCTTCGAAACCCACGGACCCAACGCCATTTCGAGCGCGCCCGACAGCCGTGCAATCGCCGCCCGGCTGGCCGCGCTTTCGCATCCGGCGCGTATCGAAATCATCAAGCACCTCTCGGCCAGCAATTCATGCTGCTGCCGCGAGGTCGTCGACCGTTTCGATCTGGCGCAGTCGACGGTCTCACAGCACCTGAAGATACTGGTCGAGGCCGGCCTGGTCCGCTTCGAGCCCGACCGCCAGCGTTCCCGCTACGCGGTCGACCGCGCGGCACTTGCCGAAATATCGGCATCGCTGAACGCCCTCGTCAATTCCTGCTGCTCCGGCCGCTGACCCTCTCACCCAAAAGGCAAGAAAAGTGGTCGAAAAAACCGTCTCCGCCGAAACCTCAACTCTCACGACATTGCGCAACCTCTGGCCTTATATGTGGCCGGCCGACCGTGCTGATCTCAGGGCACGCGTCACCTGGGCGACGCTACTTCTGGTCGTCGCCAAGCTGACCCTGGTCGCCGGTCCCTATTTCTTCAAATGGGCCACTGATGCGCTGGCCGGAGGCTCCAGGGTGCCGCCGCCGCTGCCGTCTTTCATGCTTGCCCCGGTCATGCTGGTCATTGCCTACAACGTGCTGAGGCTCGTCCAGCTCGGCTTCAACCAGCTACGCGACGCGCTGTTTGCTCGCGTCGGTCAGCATGCGGTGCGCCAGCTCGCCTTCCGCACTTTCGTCCACATGCATCAATTGTCGCTGCGCTTCCATCTTGAGCGTCGCACCGGCGGCCTGTCGCGCATCATCGAGCGCGGCACCAAGGGCATCGAGACGATCGTACGCTTCATCATGCTGAACACGGCGCCGACCATCCTCGAATTCGCGCTGACCGCTGGCATATTCGGCTTCACCTATGGCTGGAAATACGTGGCCGTCGTCGCAGCCACCGTCTGTCTTTATGTCTGGTTCACGGTCAGGGCCAGCGACTGGCGCATCTCGATCCGCCGCGACATGAACGACAGCGACACCGACGCCAACACCAAGGCGATCGACTCGCTGCTCAATTTCGAGACAGTCAAATATTTCACCAACGAAGCCATGGAAGCCGAGCGCTTCGACCGCTCGATGGCGCGCTACGAGATTGCCGCCACCAAGACCTGGACTTCGCTCGGCTGGCTGAATTTTGGCCAGGGCATCATCTTCGGCCTCGGCACCGTCGTCGTCATGTGCATGTCGGCGCTGGAGGTGCAGGCCCACACGCAGACGGTTGGCGATTTCGTTTTCATCAACGCCATGCTGATTCAGTTGTCCGTGCCGCTCAACTTCATCGGCTTCATTTACCGTGAAATCCGCCAGGGCCTGACCGACATCGAGCACATGTTCGACCTGCTCGACGTGCCGCAGGAGATCACCGACAAGCCCGATGCAAAGGCTCTGGTCGTTGGTGCCGGCAAGGTCGAGTTCCGCGATGTGCATTTTTCCTACGATCCGAACCGAAAAATCCTCAAAGGCGTCAGCTTCGAGGTGCCGGCCGGCAAGACCGTCGCCATCGTCGGACCCTCGGGCGCCGGCAAGTCGACCATTTCGCGTCTCTTGTTCCGCTTCTACGACGTGCAGGGCGGCCAGGTGCTGATCGACGGCCAGGACGTCAGGGATGTTACCCAGGACAGCCTGCGCGCGGCGCTCGGCATGGTGCCGCAGGACACCGTGTTGTTCAACGACACCATAGCCTACAACATCCGCTATGGCCGGGTCGGCGCCAGTGAGGAGGAGGTGCACAAGGCCGCCGAACTCGCCCAGATCGGGCCGTTCATCGAGAAGCTGCCCGAAGGTTACAAGTCGATGGTCGGCGAGCGTGGCCTAAAACTTTCGGGTGGCGAGAAGCAGCGCGTCGCGATTGCCCGCACCATCCTGAAGGCGCCGCCGATCCTGATGCTCGATGAAGCGACCTCGGCGCTGGACAGCCACACCGAGCAGGAGATCCAAGCAGCGCTCGACCTCGTCAGCAAGGGCCGCACCACCATTGTCATTGCCCATCGCCTGTCGACGGTGATCTCGGCCGACGAGATTATCGTGCTCAAGGACGGCCAGATCGCCGAGCGCGGCACCCATATCGAACTGATGCGAAAGCATGGCCTCTACGCCTCGATGTGGGACCGCCAGCGCGAGGCGACCGAGGCCGAGGAGCGGCTGCGCCTCGCCCGCGAAGGCGACGAACTCGGCGTCGTCGTTCGCCGGCGCACGTCGGAGCTGTCGTAGTCGGTGGAGGAGCAATCTCCCCCCTTGGGGGGGAGATGCCCGGCAGGGCAGAGGGGGCGCCGTCCCGCAGTCATCTCCAGTTTCTTTCGGAGTAGGCGCCGCTGTCTGAGCCTTTCCAGAAATCAATCGAGAATCCTGCTTGACCTCAAGTTAAGTTGAGATTGTACGCCGTTTCCTGGAGCCCGCAAACACCACTATCCAGGAACGGAAGAACTGAAATGAGCGATCTAAATCAGACTATTAATGGCGGTAGCGTGTTCAGGGTGGACAAGTTCGTGGTCCCGGCCGCCGCCCGCGAGGAGATCCTGGCCAAGGTCAGGACGACACACGAATTGCTGCGCCAGCAGCAGGGTTTCGTGCAGGATTTCCTGCTCGAGCAATTTTCGGGGCCAGGTGAATTCAATCTGGTGACGATCGTCGAATGGGAGAACCAGGCCGCCGTCGACAAGGTCGTGCCGATCGTCAAGGCGGCGCAGGAAAGGGTTGCCTTCAACCCGCAGGAGACGCTCGCCCGGCTCGGCGTTCGGGCCGACATCGCCAACTACCAGCGGATTCCCGGGGTGTAGCCTACGGCCAGCCAATGCCAGGTGCCGGCGCTTCCACACTGAGCACCTGGCCGGTTCTGATATCGCTGACCATATGCTCGAAGCCGCGCCATTCGGCGGCAGTGATGAACAGCGTCCTCCTGTCCGCGCCGCCAAGCATGCAGGCAAAGCAGCCGCGATCGACGGTGACGGTCTGCAAAACCTCACCGCCTTCGCGCAGCCGCGCGCAGTGCTTGTTGGGAACATCCGCGTACCAGACCGCTCCTTGAGCATCGAGGCAGATGCCGTCGGGGTAGCCGTCGAGATCGGCCCAGACGCGCCGGTTGGACAGGGTGCCGTCGCCTGCGATGTCGAAAGCGGTCAGCCGGTTGGCGTGCGATTCGGCAATGATCAGCACCTTGTTGTCCGGGGTCACCGCCATGCCGTTGGCGAAGGCTATATGCTCCGCCACCTGTCGGATCGCGCCATCCGGCGTGATCAGAACGATGGTGCCCGGGCCGAAATGCTGACCAAGAGCCGGCACCGGCCCGCCGCCATTGACATAGATGTTGCCGCGCCCATCGACGACGATCTCGTTCCACGGACTTTTCGACAGGCCGCGCAAATCGGCATGGGTGAGGAACCTGCCATCGGCCTCTTGCCGCAACAACAACCCTTCCCGGCCTGAGACGACGAGCATCCGTCCGTCGGGCAGCCAGTCGATGGAGTAGGGCAGGACGGCCGGCACGGTGAGCACGATCTCGCATTTGCCGTCGGCATCGATGGCGACAATCTCGCCGGTGCCCCAATTGCAAACCCACAGGCGTCCGTCATGCCAGCGTGGCGATTCGCCGAAGGCGAGACCGTCCGTGACGATAACAGGTTTGTTGCCGGATGATGTCTGCATGATCGGAGCCTCCATTGCACGCGCCATCGACCCTTGCGGCTCGATGAGGGACTTCTCACCAAGGACGGGCGAGGAGGCGATATTCCGACACTAGTTTTTCTGCTTTTCGCCAAGGAAGAACGTGCCATCGACATGGCCGTTGGCGCCGCATGAGGGCGGTTCCGAATTGCCATCCTTGCCAGTGCCGCTTTGCTCGACGACAAGTGCATCGCCGTCACGGCGGAAGGTGAAAACGAACCCGGTCGGCTTGTCGTTGTCGTCTGTGTCGACCAGCCGCAAGCTCTTGCCGGCCTTGACCGTACCACTGATATCGCACTCACCGCCGCCGGAGACAGGATTGGCGACATCTTCCGATATGTCGAGCTTGCCGGCGCCTGCCGCCTTGATCTCGACCGAGCCGCCGACGCTGCTCCATGTGCCGATGAAGCCGGTGTCCGCCGGCTTGCGGATGCCGGCCAGGAAGGTCGCGCGGTCGCGCAGGAACTCGCCGAGATCGAAAGTCTGCTGATCCTTGGGCGTGTTCTCGTTGAAGCCGGCGATCTGGTCGCGATATCCGATGAAATCGCTCTGGTCGTTCCGCAAGGCCTTGCCTGCATGAGGATCAAGCATCTTCAGCAATGCCGCATAGTTCTTCTCCACATCGGCGTCGGCCTGCGCCAGAGCAGGGTCGGCGCAAATGGCCTTTTCCGCCACGCTGGCCGCCTTGGCGCAGTCGAAGGATGGCTTGGTCTGCGCCTGCGCATGGCCGAACATTGCGGACACCATGGCAAATATCAGCCCAGGATAGAGAACGCGGACCGTGAATTTCCGGCTTTTCATCAGGTCTGTTTCCCGCCCATTCCGGAATTCTGACGGCAATGTCATGGGCGCGCAAGCCGGCCGCGACTTCACGAAACGCGGAGCGTCCGGCTGCCTGGACACGGCAGGCCCTTGCCCCTTCGCCCGCACGCCCGATTGTTGCGTTGCGGCGAAGGGGGCTTTCGGCTATTGAGGCCGGACTTGAAACGGAGCCAGCCCCAGCCCGATGAGCCTTGTCGATACGGTCAAGAACGCGTTCGTACCGATCCATCGCGAAGGCTATCCCTTCATCGCGGCCTTTGGCGCGGCAACGCTTTTCCTCGGCTATTTCTCCTCGGTCCTGTTCTGGATCGGCCTGATCCTGACCGCCTGGTGCGTCTATTTCTTCCGCGATCCCGAGCGTGTCACGCCCGTCGACGACCGCCTGGTGGTGAGCCCCGCCGACGGCATCATCTCGGCGGTCGGTCCGGCCCTGCCGCCGCGCGAGCTTGGCCTCGGCAATGTCGAAATGACCCGCATCTCGGTGTTCATGAATGTCTTTTCCTGCCATGTGAACCGTGCCCCCGTGCGCGGCCGCATCGCCAGGATCGAACATCGGCCGGGAAAATTCCTCAATGCCGAACTCGACAAGGCCAGCACCGAAAATGAACGCAACGGCATGGTCATCGAGAGCCCCAACGGCACCGTGGCCGCCGTCCAGATCGCCGGCCTGGTGGCCCGCCGCATCGTCTGCTGGGCGGAAGCCGGCGCTTCGATCGGCACTGGCGAGCGTTTCGGCCTGATCCGTTTCGGCTCGCGCGTCGACGTCTTCCTGCCTTTGACTGCAACGCCGCGCGTTGCTGTTGGCCAGACGGCGGTCGGCGGTGAAACCGTGCTCGCCGAATTCGGTGGCGTCGCCGGCACGCCCCTCGTACGGATTTCCTGAGCGGTGGGCACGCAGTACAAAAAGTTCGAGGCCCACGCCAGCGGCGGTCCGCGCATCCGCGAGATCCCGATGCGCATGGTGCTGCCCAATCTGGTCACCGTGCTTGCCATCTGCGCCGGCCTGTCCGGCATCCGTTTCGGCTTCGAAGGCCGTTTTGAGCCGGCGGTGGTGATGGTGCTGCTGGCGGCCTTCCTCGACGGTATCGACGGCCGCCTGGCGCGGATGCTGAAGGCGACGTCCAAATTCGGCGCGCAGATGGATTCGCTGGCCGACATCGTCAATTTCGGTGTGGCACCCGCTCTGGTGCTCTATGCCTTCCTGCTCGACCGTGCCGGCTCGCCGGGCTGGATCGCGGCGCTCCTGTTCGCCATTGCCTGCGGGTTGAGGCTTGCCCGCTTCAACGTGCTCGACGACGAGAAGGCCGAACGGCCGCTTTGGCAGTCCGAATACTTCGTCGGCGTGCCGGCGCCGGCGGGCGCCGTTCTGGTGATGCTGCCTCTCTATCTCTATTTCCTGCGGTTCGGGGTTGAGCCCAGCCGCCCGGCAGCCTTCGTCGCCACCGGCTTCACCATACTGGTCGCCTTCCTGCTGGTCAGCCGGCTGCCGGTCTATTCCGGCAAGAGCATCAAGATCCCGGGCGACAGGGTGCTGCCGGTCATTCTGGCCGCGGTGCTCTACATCCTGTTGCTGATGACCTATCCCTGGTACACGCTGACGGCGTCGGTCGCTGGCTATCTGATCTTCCTGCCGTTTTCCGTGCGCGCCTACTCCAAGCGCGCCAAGCTCGAGGGCGAGAAGGTGCCGCCTTCCGACATAGGTTAGCTTCGGACATAGGTTAAAAGGTCCGCCGAAGCCCTTGATCTGACTCAGGCCGCGACGCCCAGCCCCAGCCTGTCGATCGCCAGCTTTCTCGTCGAAACATAGTCGGTCTTGCCGGAACCGAGCACCGGGATTTCTTCCACCTTGACGATGTCGTTAGGCACCATCAATTCGGCCGCACCTGCTTGTTTGCCGAACTTGCGCAATTCGTCGGGGTTGGCATCGTCGGCGGTGGTGACCAGCACGATGCGCTCGCCGCGCCGCTTGTCCGGTACCGCAACCGCGGCATGGCGCTCTTCCGGCCATAGCGATTGCACCAGCATCTCGACCGCGCCCAACGACACCATCTCGCCGGCGATCTTGGCAAAGCGCTTGGCGCGGCCGCGAATGCTGATGAAGCCTTCGCGGTCGACGGCGACGATGTCGCCGGTGTCGTGCCAGCCGGTCAGCGGCTGCAACTCACCGGGGCGATCCGCGGTCATATAGCCCATCATCAAATTCGGCCCGTCGAGCCACAGCTGGCCGGCGTCGGAAATGCCCTCGACCGGTTCCAGCTTCATGCGCATCGCCGGCAACAACCGCCCGACGGTGCCGTCGCGGCCGTGGATAGCGGTGTTGACGGCAACCACGGGTGCGGCCTCGGTCAACCCGAAACCTTCGATGATCTCGGCCTGGAAACGCTCGCGATAGACGCGGCGGGTTTCAGGCTTCACCGCCTCGGCGCCGGCGACGACGAAGCGCAGGCTGGAGAAATCGCCATCCTTGGCGGTGCGGGCATAGTTGGCGAGGAACGTGTCGGTGCCGAACATGATGGTCGGCTTCACCTTGCGTGCGATCTCGGGGATGATCTTGTAGTGGAGCGGCGAGGGGTAGAGGAACAGTTTTACCCCGGTGACCAGCGGCAGGATGGTGCCGCCCGTCAGGCCGAAGGAATGGAACACCGGCAACACGTTGAGCAGGATATCGGCCGGCGAGATGGTGATGCGCGCTTCGGCCTGCATGGCGTTGGCGAGAAGGTTCTTTTGCGACAGGACAACCGCCTTCGGCGTGCCTTCCGAACCCGACGTGAACAGGATCACCCCCGGCTTGGCCGCATCCTGCCGCTGCAGCGGCCAGCGCCACAGCAGAGCGGCGGCAAGCTTGTCGAGCGTGGTGACGCTGGCGCGAATATCTTCCAGCCACAGCAGTTTGGCGCCGCCCTTTTCGACCGCCGCAACGATATCGGCGAGATCGGCCTTCTCGACGAAAGCGCGCGAAGAGATGACGGTGCGGATGACGGCCGTGCGCACGGCGGCAGTAACGCTCGCCGGTCCGGCCGTATAGTTGATCATGGCCGCCACCCGTCCCGCCGAGAGAAGGCCGACCAACGACAGCACGACGCCATTAGCGTTGGGCAGCATCACCCCCACCGCTTCGCCCGGTGCCGTCACCGCTTCGAAGCGCTTGCCCAGCACGCGCGCGCCGATGAACATCTTGCGGTAGCTCAGCGCGCCCGAAATGACATCTTCGATGATTGGATGCGAGGCGCCGACCCTGGCCGCCGCATCGCGCATGGCCAGGAACAGGCCACGATCGAGATCGGTGCCGAAAAGCCGCGCCTCGGCGACGCGGTCGAACAGCGCATTGGTGTTGGAGGCCTGGTCCGGATTGCGCGCCACCAGTTCGGCGATGGTCATCGGCTCCAGCACGCTGATGGACAGCTGGGGAAACCAGTGCCGTGGCGCCTTGTCCGCCGGCGTCAGCGAAACAGGCAGGCTGCGCGCGCCGGTAATGAAGATCGGCACGATGCGGGCGTCCGCCTGCATGGCAATGCGGGTGACGGCGCGAAACAGCCGAAACGTCTTGATGTCGGGCTCGACCGCATCCGGCAGATAGACGGCCAGCCGCCCCTTGCCCTTCAGCACGCGAACCAGCCTGCGGCTGACGAAAAGATGTTCGGCATTGAAGGCAATGGTGCGGCCAAGCTCACGCCAGGGCTCCAGCCATGGTGACCGTGCCGAGACCTCGTCGAGTATGTGCAGCGTGTCGTCCGGCAGCAGCGAAAGCATCAGCGCCGGTTCGAAGCGCGACTGGTGCGAGATCACGTAGATGACCGGCGCCTGCGCCTTGCGCGCGATCCTGATGCGATGGTCGCTGATCCGGTAGGCGAGCTTGAACGGCACATAGAGCAGCGCCTGGGTGAAACGCAGGCCGAGGCGAAACTTTTCCGCCACGCCGATCATCAGCCAGGCCACAACAAGACCCGCAAGCAGCGCCAGTGTCAGGATCATGCCGCATCTCTCCCAACGATTTTTGTCATCGCGGCTCTGCGGCCGCTTCGGAGGCAGAGGGTAGCGGAAGTAGGCCCAAGGTCAATGTAGGAAGAGGGCGGGCTTTCCTCCTCCCTCCGGAAGGAGAAGGAACAAGACCCTCATGACGCCTTCAACCGCCCGCTGATGAATCGGAACTCCTGCGTCTTGCCGCCATAGCCGTAGGCGGCTGCCGGCACTTCATGCACAAAGGCATAGCTTTCCTCGTGCACGCCGCCCAGCAGGCGGCCGAAGGCATCGAAGAGCGCCTTGAGATAGGCTTCAAGCTCGAGCTTGGTGTTGGTGCCGTCGACCACCTTGATATCAAGCCAGAACGTGTTGGCGCCATGGTCGGCCAGTGACTTCCCGCCGGCGAACCAGTGCTGCGGATCGATATAGGATACCGCAACTGCGGTGATCGTCGGATCCTTGCGCAACTGCGTGGCGGTGATCTCAGTGATTTCCTTGGCTATGCGGGCGGAAAGGGCGGCGTCGGGCTTGCCGGTGACGCTGATGTTGATGATGGGCATTTTTTTTCTCCTTGGTTTCTAGCGGCGCGATCGCCGTTGGAGAGACAATGCCACCACCCTTGAATCAAAAAAATCGAATTGTTTTCAATTTAAGATTCGATAATATCGAATTATGGAAACGCTCGATCCGGATCTGCTCAAAACCTTCCTCGCTTTCGTCGACAGCGGCTCGCTGGCGCAGGCAGCTTCAACTGTCGGCCGTTCGCCTTCGGCGGTGACTGCCCAGATGCAGCGGCTGGAGGAGATCGTCGGCGAGCCGCTTTTGGCGCCACAGGGGCGGGGTCGTGGGCTGACACCAGCCGGCGAGGACCTTGTCGGTCATGCCAGGCGCATTCTCGCCGTGCATCGCGAGGCGTGGCTGGCGCTGAAGGGGGTGCGAGCCGCCGGGCATGTTGCCATCGGCACGACACAGGATTTCGCCGACAGTGGCCTGCCTGACCTGCTGCGTGCCTTCGCCACCAGCCATCCGCGCGTCAGGATCGAATTGCGGGTCGGCCGCTCCACTGAGCTGGCGCAGGCGCTGCAGGCCGGCAGCCTGGATCTGGCGATCGTCATGCGCCAGGCCGCCGCACCTGATGAGGTCGGCGTCCTGCGCGAGCCGATGATATGGCTGTGTTCGCAGAAGGGACTGGCCTCGCGACAGGAAGAGCTGCCGCTGGCGCTGCTTGATCCCTATTGCGGGTTTCGCGAGGCCGCACTCGCAGCGCTCGATGCCGCCGGCCGCCGCTACCGCATCGCCGCCGGCAGCGCCAGCCTGGCCGGCCTGCGCACGGCGGTGAATGCCGGCGTTGCGCTGACCTTGCGAACCCCGCGCTTTGCCCATTCCGGCATTGTCGAAGCACCGCGCGAGCTTGGCCTGCCGCCGGTCCCGATGGCTGAGTTCGCGATCCGGCTGCGCGCCGGCGCCGATGCTCCGGCGAGCGATCTGGCGGCGCTGCTTGTCGGCAACCTGGCTTCGACCGGGCATTTCGGGTGAAGCTGTGGGCTTCGGGCCTCCTGCAGCTTGTCTAAAGGGCAAAGAAAAAGCCGACCTTGCGGTCGGCTTGGGAGTAGGACGGGCCGAGGGGTTTGGGGGGACTTGGGGGGTGGCCCGTCGCACCAACAATGCCTGATGCCGATGATGGTTCCGTGACTGTGTCATTTTTTTTAAGAAATATTTGAAGCTGCCTGCTGTGAGCGGGCCACCAGCCAGTCGCGGCCAGTATGGGCAAACACCGCGCAGAGCACGATGGCGCCGCCGATCATGCTGGCCGCCGGTGCTATCTCTCCCAGAAACAGGAAGGCAAACAGGATAGCGAACGGTACCTCGGCCGAGCCGAGCAATCCGGATTCGGCCGCCGGCAGCAGTCTCGCGCCCTCCGTCCACAGGATCGACGACAGCGCGAAGGATGCGCCGAAAGTGACGAGCAGAATGGCATCCCTTGACGACACCGCCAGCGGATCGGTGACGAACCAACCAAGTATGAACAGCAGAAAGGCCGAAACCGCGCCGGCCCAGACCACCGGCGTGTCGCGGAAGGCGCGCACCATGATCATATAGAGGCCACTACCGATCGTCATCAGCAGCGCCAGCCCGTCTCCGAACAGATGGCCTGTTCCGAAGCCTGACCAGACCATGATCGCCACGCCGCAAAGCGAAACGGCCGCGGCGACCATCGTCTGTAAGCGGAAGGGTTCGCGCGTCAGCACCCAGGCCAGCAATGCGGTGACGAAAGGCGCGGTGGCGTAGATGACCGCGACATTGGCAACGTAGGTGAATTTGAATGCCGAAATGAAGGCGATGCTCGCCAGCGCGCCTTCGACCGCCAATAGCCAGCCGCGCCAGCCCAACCGCAGGCTTTCGCGTCCGCCGGAGCGATGCCGCCGCCAGAGCACATAAAGGCTGATGAGGATCGAGCCGACAAAGCCACGCCAGCAGATGATCGTCAGCGGGTCGGCATGGATCGATTTTGTCAGCACGCCGGTCAGGCCGAACACCGCAGCCGATGACGACACCAGTATGATGCCAAGCGTGTGCTCAGTGGTCTCGGTTGTGGCCGCCATGTCAGTCATGCTGGCAGCCTACGCTGTCCCATGCTGACATCGTAGTGTCAGCAATGAATGCCATCCCCATCACAGCCGCTTGCGGAAATGCTCGCCGCCGACGATCAGCAGGCCGGCTGCAACAATGAGGGCAGCGCCCAGGAAGACTTCGCGGCGCGGCACGTCGCCCCAGATCGCAGAGCCGAGCGCGAATGCCCACAACAGCGAGGTGTATTCGAGCGGCGCCAGGATCGATGCCGGCGTGCGCTTCATGCCTTCGAAGAGAAGATACTGCGCCAGGCCGCCAAGCGCGCCGACGCTGGCAAGAAGCAGCAACTGGGTCAGATCAGGCGTATGCCACCACAACAGCGCCGGCACCGCCGAAAACACCAGGAAATAGAAATTGTTGAGGAGGAGCTGGATCATCGAGCGTTCGGCCAGTGCGGTTCTGCGCAGGAGCACGATGGCGATCGCCCACAAAAGAGCCGCCGCCAGCACGAGCATCACCGGCACGGACAGGCCGAGATGGGTCGGATCGCAGGCGACGAAGACGCCGACAAAGCCGATCAAAACCGCCAGCCAGCGGAGCATCGGCACCTTTTCGCCGAGCAGGAACACCGAAAGCACGGTGACGATGATCGGCGCCGCGTAATAGACGGTGGTCAATTCGGCAAGCTGCAGGCTGCGGGCGGCATTGTAGTAACAGAGCCAGGCGGCAAGCGTGAAGGCGCTGCGCACCAGCATCGGTTTTACGATCGGCGAACGCACTGTATCGACAAACAGCGCTCCCCCGCCGATCGCCGCGCAGGCGCCGAGAATGGTGATGCTGCGGAAGAACATGATCTGCCAGACCGTCATGCCGGTGACCAGCAGCTTGATCGAGGCGTCCTGCGTCGAAAACAAGAGATAGGCAGCACCTGTGAACAGGATGCCGGCAAGCACCCTTTCACGAGTTTCCAGAATGGCGATATCGGCCATAGGCGCAGGACCAGTGTTGCAGGAAGCGACAGAAATGCCGTGGATCAACGCGATGGCCGGGAGGCCAAGCCTTCTTCCCAAGCTATACGGTCGAAAGTTGGCACAGCGCTACGCCAGCTCTGGGCTTGCGTTGGGGCAGGAACTGGCTGTCTTGCTTCCGGGACGTGATCGGCACTTATATCTGACAAAGCCACGCTGCTCGCTGGCCGCAACCGCGAAAGAGACAATCGAAATGGATGCAACCGAATTGAAGGCGATGCAGGCGCCGCTGAAGCAGGCCTATCGCGACGACGCCTCGCAGGCGCTGATTACACTGAGAGCGAAGGGCTCGATCGACGACCAGTCGGTGGCCTGCAAGGTCGAGACGGGCAGGGCGATCGCAATTGCCGGTCTGCATCCGGCAACAGGTGGCTCGGGGCTCGAACTCTGCTCAGGCGACATGCTGCTTGAGGCATTGGTGGCTTGCGCCGGGGTGACGCTGAAGGCAGTGGCGACAGCGCTCGAGTTCAAGCTTGGCGCCGCCATTGTGGAGGCCGAAGGCGACCTTGATTTTCGTGGCACGCTCGGTGTCGCCAGGGATGCGCCCGTCGGCTTTCGTGCCATCCGCCTCAATTTCAGTCTCGACACCGATGAGCCGCAGGAGCGCATCGACTCATTGCTGAAGCTGACCGAGCGCTATTGCGTGGTGTTCCAGACCATCAACCAGAAGCCGGAACTGACGGTGAGCGCCCGGCGCTGAAATTATCAGGCCCGCAGCCAGCCGCTGCGGACCTGTTGTAACGGATGCTTACTGTGCTGCCGGCACTTCGGCATCGCCTTCGTCGGTGAAGGGCGAGGCGCTCGGCACGCACTGTATGGACCAGCCGGTGGGTGTCGGCTGCTTCTGATATTCGGTGATGGCGGCGGTGCACTGTTCGCGCTTGTCGAAGGTGCTGGGCAGCACCACCATGCCGCCCTGCGGGCCGGCGATTACCAGATACCAAACCAACGCTGCGGTCGTAGCCATGGGGATGTCCTTGTTCTGCCCAGCTCGGGCGCTCGTTGTTGTGGGAGTCTATACGATCCTACCAACTCTGTGGAAACGACGAAAGCATGACAGAAGCGGTGCTTTTCTCGCTCAGATCACAGCCGCGTGATGATACGGCGGATTTGCATGCCGGATGCAGCTATTCGGGCTGCCTGTAGGCGACAAAACGGTTGTGCTTGGCCTGGAAGATCAGCCCGGTCTCTTTCAGCTCAGGGCTGGCCAGCGGCACGATGCGCTTGGCGATCTCGGAGGGGTGCGGGAGCGTCTCCGGATCCTCGCCGGGCACGGCCTGGGCTCGCATAGCGGTGCGGGTGGCGCCTGGGTCGGCGGCATTGACGCGCAGCGGCAGGCTTTGCGTCTCATGCGCCCAGGAGCGCATCATGGTCTCGACCGCAGCCTTCGATGCCGCGTAGGGCGCCCAGAAGGCGCGCGCCGAATGCGCGGCGTTGGACGACAGGATGATGGCCCGGCCGGCATCGGAAAGCCTGAGCAGCGGGTCGACCGAGCGGATCAGCCGCCAGGTCGAGGTAACGTTGATGGTCATCACCTTCTCGAACGTCTTGGCCTCGACATGGCCGATCGGCGAGATGACACCGAGCACACCGGCATTGGCGACGAGAATGTCGAGCTTGCCCCAGCGTTCATGGATGGCGCCGCCCAGCCGGTCGATGCCGGCCATGTCGGCGAGATCGAGCGGCACGAGCGTTGCCTGGCCGCCGGCTACCTTGATCTGGTCGTCGAGTTCTTCCAGCCCACCGACCGTGCGCGCCACCGCGATGACATGCGCGCCGGCAGCGGCCAATTCCCTGGCGACGAAATAGCCGATGCCGCGCGAAGCGCCGGTGACGACCGCAACGCGGCCGGTAAGGTCGAGGGTCATGCGAGAATTTCCGTACGGTGGTCCAGAGCAATTCCAGGACAAGTGTGAAGCGGTTTTCCGTCCGGAATTGTGTCAAAACAAGAGTCTGGCTTACGCCCCGTTGTTCGCCAGCAGCGACAGCGTGCGCACATTGTCGTGGCCTTCGAAGTCGAGCAGGCGGGTCGGGTACTGGCCGGTGAAGCAGGCGTCGCAGAATTGCGGCTGGTCGTTGTCGCGGCCCGCCTCGCCGACGGCGCGGTAAAGCCCGTCAATCGACAGGAAGCCGAGCGAATCGACACGGATGAACTCGGCCATCTCTTCCACCGACATGCGCGACGCCAGCAGCTTCGATTTTTCTGGCGTGTCGACGCCGTAGAAGCACGACGCGCTGGTTGGCGGCGAAGCGATGCGCATATGCACTTCCTTGGCGCCGGCGTCGCGCACCATCTGCACGATCTTCTGGCTGGTGGTGCCGCGCACGATCGAATCGTCGACCAACACCACGCGCTTGCCCTCGATCATGCGCCGGTTGGCGTTGTGCTTCAGCTTGACGCCCATGTGGCGAATCGAATCGCCCGGCTGGATGAAGGTGCGGCCGACATAGTGGTTGCGGATGATGCCGAGCTCGAAAGGAATGCCCGCGGCCTGGGAAAAGCCGATCGCGGCCGGCGTACCGGAATCCGGCACCGGCACGACAATGTCGGCCTCGACCGGATTCTCCTGCGCCAGTTCGGCGCCGATGCGCTTGCGCACCTCGTAGACGTTGCGGCCCTCGACCGAGGAATCCGGCCGGGCGAAATAGACATATTCGAAGATGCAGAAACGGGTCTTCTGCGGCTCGAACGGGAACAGGCTTTCAATGCCCTTGGAGGTGACGACGACCATTTCGCCGGGTTTCAGGTCGCGCACGAAACGCGCACCGATAATGTCGAGCGCGCAGGTCTCGGAGGCGAGAATCCAGGCGCCGTCGAGATCGCCCAGCACCAGCGGGCGGATGCCGAGCGGATCGCGGCAGCCGATCATCTTCTTGGCCGTCATCGCCACCAGCGAGAAGGCGCCTTCTACCTGCCGCACCGCGTCGATGAAGCGCGAGTTGAGGTCGCGCTCCTTGCTGGTCGCAACCAGGTGCAAAAGCGTTTCGGTGTCGGAGGTGGATGAGAAGATCGCGCCCTGCTTCTGCAGCGCGCGCTGCACCGTCATGGCGTTGGTCAGATTGCCATTGTGGGCAACCGCAAAACCACCATCGGCCAATTCGGCGAAGAAAGGCTGGATGTTGCGCATGCCGGCGCCGCCGGTCGTGGCGTAGCGCGTATGGCCAATGGCGCGGTTACCTTGCAGGCTGTCGATGACACGCTGCTTGGTGAAGGTGTCGCCGATCAGGCCGACATGGCGTTCGACATGGAACTGGGTGCCGTCGTAGGAAACGATACCGGCCGCTTCCTGGCCGCGATGCTGCAGGGCGTGCAGGCCGAGTGTGACGATGGCCGCTGCATCCTGTCGGCCGAAAATGCCGAACACGCCGCATTCGTCATGGAAATGGTCGTCGGCCTCTGCGGAAAGCACGTCGTCTGCGTCTGCCATCTTAAGCTCCGCTAAAATCGCCATATAAGGTGCTCACGCGTCGAAAGCAACGCACACTGTGCAGTCGTTCACACCATCGTCTGCCCTGACGCCCGTTCAGGAGCAATTCCAGGAAAAGTGTGAAACGGTTTTCCGTCCGGAATTGCGTCAAAACAAAGAGCTGGAAAAGGTCACCGTTTCTGTGAAACGTGACCTTTTCCATGCGCGTCAGTTTGCCGGTGCTGCCGGTGCCGGATTGGCTGGCGCGTTGTCGGCTGGCGGAGGTGTTGCGTCATTGTCGTCAGGCGCCGGTGTGTTGGCATCGTCGCCGCCGGCAGGAGCATCCGCAGCCGGAGCCGCTGGCGTGGCTGGCTGATTCGGATTGAGCTTCTTCAGGATGGCGTTTTCGGGATCCTCGGGCAGCAGGCTCTCAAGCTTGGCGCCGATCTGTTCCAGCAGCGGCCGCGACTTTGCCTCCGTCACCCAGGCTGGTGCCTTGGCGCCGGCCAGCCAGTTGAAGAACAAAAGCGCCACCGCGACGACCAGGATGCCGCGCGCGGCGCCGTAGAGGAAGCCGAGCGTGCGGTCGAGCGCGCCGATCCGGGAATCGATGATCCAGTCGGCGAGCTTCATGGTGATGACCGAGACGACGATCAGCGCGATGATGAAGACGGCGCCGGCCGAAGCGGCCATGGCGATCTTCTCGTTCTCGATGTAGGGCTTCAGATAGGGCAGGACCGGCTTGTAGAAGAAGAAAGCCGCCGCCGCTGCCGCCGCCCACGAGACGACCGACAGGATTTCGCGCGAGAAGCCGCGAACCATGGCGAGCATCGCCGAGACCAGGGTGAAGCCGACGAGAATTCCGTCAAGCAGCGTAATCGGCATGTCTTTCGCCCCACTTCATGTCGTTTACCACACGACCAGCCGCGTCACTCTTCTTCGTCCGCACGACTGCGCCGTGAGCCGGCTATGCGTGCCACGAGGTCGGCAAGCTCGGTGGGCTGGAAAGCGCCGGCCCCGATCCCTCCGGCAAGTTCCTCGCTGCCCAAGGGCAGAACCGCGCTACCAAAACCCAGCTTTTCGGCTTCCTTGAGGCGCTGCTGCGCATGCGCAACCGGCCTCACAGCGCCCGAAAGGCTGATTTCGCCGAAATAGACGCAATCGGCGGGAAGGGCAAGACCGGTGAGCGAGGAAACCAGTGCGGCCGCGACCGCGAGGTCGGCCGCCGGCTCGCTGATGCGGTAGCCGCCGGCGACATTGAGATAGACATCGTGGCTGCCGAAGCGCACGCCGCAATGCGCTTCGAGCACCGCCAGGATCATCGACAGCCGGGCGCCGTCCCAACCTACGACGGCGCGCCGTGGCGTGCCGAGCGAGGAGGGCGCCACCAGCGCCTGGATCTCGACCAGAACCGGCCTTGTGCCTTCCATGCCGGCGAAAACCGCGGCACCCGGCGATTTCGCATGGCGCTCGCCGAGGAAAAGCTCGGACGGATTGGCGACTTCGCGCAAACCCTTGTCCGACATTTCAAACACGCCGATCTCATCGGTCGGGCCGAAGCGGTTCTTCACCGTGCGCAGGATGCGGTAGTGATGGCCGCCTTCGCCCTCGAAGTAGAGCACGGCATCGACCATATGCTCGACCACGCGCGGGCCGGCGATCTGGCCTTCCTTGGTAACGTGGCCGACCAGCACGATCGCTGCACCCGTGGATTTCGCATAGCGGATCATCGCCTGGGCGGCGGCGCGCACCTGGGTAACGGTGCCAGGCGCTGAATCGGCGAGGTCGGTCCACAGCGTCTGGATCGAATCGAGAATGACCAGATCCGGCCGTTTGCCGTCGGCGATGGTGGCCAGAATGTCCTCGACATTGGTCTCGGCCGCCAGTTCCACCGGCGTGTCGGCGACGCCCAGCCGCTGCGCCCTCAGCCTGATCTGGGCGACGGCTTCTTCGCCTGAGACATAGACGATGCGGTGGCCTCTCGAAGCAAGGGCAGCGGCAGCCTGGGTGAGCAACGTCGACTTGCCGATGCCGGGATCGCCGCCGACCAGCAGCGCGGAGCCGCGCACGAAACCGCCGCCGGTGGCGCGATCGAGTTCGCCGATGCCCGAGATGATGCGCGGTGCATCCTCGATATCGCCGGAAAGCGTGGTCAGCACCACCGCGCGGCCCTTGCGGGCGTTGCGCGTATTGGCAGGCCCCGAGCCGATGCCGCCGGACGTACCTTCCTCGACCAGCGTGTTCCACTCGCCGCAGGCATCGCACTTGCCGGCCCAGCGCTGATGCACCGATCCGCAATTCTGGCAGATGAACTGGACACGGGATTTGGCCACTAGCGTTGCGCCGTTTGCCAATCGCTGAAGGTTGGGTGGGTCAAAGGGCTACTCAAACCTCTCCGCTATATGATGTTCCTCAGCCAGATCGGAGAAGCGGGTGAATTCGCCGTGGAAGGCCAACGTCACCGAACCTGTCGGGCCATGGCGCTGCTTGGCGACGATGACCTCGGCCTTGCCGCGCATCTCGTTCATCTCGTTTTCCCACTTGACGTATTCTTCCGTGCCAAGCTTCGGCTCGCGGTTCTTGAGATAATACTCCTCGCGATAGACGAACATGACGACGTCGGCGTCCTGCTCGATCGAACCAGATTCACGCAAGTCGGAGAGTTGCGGGCGCTTGTCCTCGCGGCTTTCGACCTGACGCGACAGCTGCGACAGCGCGATGATCGGCACGGCCAGTTCCTTGGCCAGCGCCTTCAGGCCCGTGGTGATCTCGGTGATTTCCTGGACGCGGTTCTGCGAAGACTTGGCGCTCGAGCCCTGCATCAGCTGGATATAGTCGATGACGATCAGGTCGAGACCGCGCTGGCGCTTCAGGCGACGCGCGCGCGCAGACAGCTGCGCAATGGAAATACCGCCGGTCTGGTCGATGAACAGCGGAATCTTCTGCATGGTCTGCGAACAGGCGACCAGCTTTTCGAAGTCCATTTCGGTGATTTCGCCGCGGCGGATTTTCGAGGACGAGATTTCGGTCTGCTCGGAAATGATGCGGGTGGCGAGCTGTTCGGACGACATTTCGAGCGAGAAGAAGCCGACGACACCGCCATTGGCCGCCTTGAACGAGCCATCGGCCTGCTGCGCCGGCTCATACATCTCGGCAATGTTGAAGGCAATGTTGGTGGCGAGTGATGTCTTGCCCATGCCTGGACGGCCGGCGATAATGATCAGATCGGACGATTGCAGGCCGCCCATGCGGCGATCGAGATCGCGCATGCCGGTGGCGAGGCCCGACAGATGGCCGTCGCGCATATAGGCGGCGTTGGCCATGTCCACCGCGGTCTTGACCGCGTCGGTGAAGCTCTCGAAGCCGCCGTCGTAGCGGCCCGTCTCGGCCAGTTCGAACAGGCGCCGCTCGGCGTCCTCGATCTGCTCGGAGGGCGCCATGTCGACCGGCGCGTCATAGGCGATGTTGACCATGTCCTCGCCGACGGTGATCAGCGCGCGGCGCGTCGCCAGATCATAGATGGCGCGGCCGTAGTCGGTGGCATTGACGACTGTGACGGCTTCGACCGCCAGCCGCACGATATATTGCGCCACCGTCATGTCGCCGACCTTCTCGTCGGCCGGCAGGAAGGTCTTCAAGGTGATCGGCGTCGCCACCTTGCCCATGCGGATGAGCTCGGCCGCGATTTCGAAGATTTTTCTGTGCAGCGGTTCGTAGAAATGGCCCGGCTTGAGGAAGTCGGAGACGCGGTAGAAGGCATCGTTGTTGACGAGGATGGCGCCGAGCAGTGCCTGCTCGGCCTCGATGTTGTTCGGCGCCTCGCGATAAAGCGGTTGCTGCTCCGCCACGCCAAATTTTCGCGCTGCCTCTGCCATGATGTCCCCGATTTCGATCCCGGCTTCTCGATATCAGAACGAGACGAAACGGTGCTGACCTTTCTGCATCACTGCACGACCAAACAGCCTCGATGCCCGTTGTTCACAGGAACGGTAAACCGTCCACAGGAGAGTGTTGCTGTGTCCCGATTCCGTTTGACTCCGGGAGGCGCGGATCCCTATCCGAGTCGCTGGAACAGATCAAGAACAATCTTGGCGGTCACGTGCTTCCCCCTTCCAGCGTATCGCCCCAGTCCAAGCGCCGCGCCGCCTTGAACAGATCACCGTCGCGTTTTGTGAACAGTTGTTCGCCGGCGCCGCCGTCCGGTCCGCACAGCTTGAGCATAACCTTGCCCGAGCCGGATTTCGGCGGTGCGATCACCCGCGCAGGGCGAGACGCGGCGGGTTGGCGCGAAACGGCGACAAAAATGAATTTCTCGTCTTCCCACGGCACTTCCGCGTCCTTGGCCAGCCGATGCAGGCGCGAGCGGGCGACGCGGCGGGCAAAGTGGCACCAGTCGGGCGGGCTGAGCGGGCAGGGCGCTTCGTGCGGACAAGGCGCCAGCACATGCGCGCCGGCGGCGATCAACTGCGCGCGCACCGCCAGGATCCGCTGCCAGCCCGCCGGCGTGCCCGGCTCGACGATCAGCAATGTGTCTGTCGTCAGTTGCCATAGCCGCGCGACCATTTTGGGCAGTGATGCCGGCACGATCTCGTCCAGCACATAGGCGCATGTGACGAGGTCTGCAGACTGAAGATCGGCAAGGTCTGTTGTGACGTCACCGGCCCGCCATTCGGTCCGGGCGGTGATTGCATCGGCGGCAAGCGTCTCGCCAACCTTGCGCACTGCTGCACTCGCTTCCAGCAAAACGGCCTGTTCGAGATCGGGCCAGAGCTCGCTGGTGGCCCAAAGCACCGTACCAGGGCCGGCGCCGACATCGAGCAGGGTTTTCGGCATGAAATCCGGCCAGGCCTCGTTCAGCGCGCCGAGGCTGGCGCGAACCGCGGCATAGGTCGCCGGCAGCCGCGTCGCCAGATAGGCCTTGACCGCCATGTCCTGCGCCATGTGCAGACGTCCGTCGCGCAGTTCGGCCCGGTAGCGGTCGGAGAGTATCCTTGCCGCCTGCTTGAGCTCCGGAAGTGGCACTTTTTCCAGGATGCGATCGACGGCTTTCCGAAATGGGGCTGGCAACTCCATGGTCAGGCCCCGCGCGGCGCGAGCAGGATGATCGAGGCGCCGACTATGCAGAGCGAAGCACCGGCAACATCCCAGCGATCGGGCCGCAGGCCCTCCACCAGCCACAACCAGGCCAGCGAGGCAATGATGTAGATGCCGCCATAAGCGGCATAGGCACGGCCCGCGGCATTGGTGTCGACCAGCGCCAGAAGCCAGGCGAACACAAGCAGCGAGACGAAGCCTGGCGCCAGCCACAGCGGCGATCTTTCCAGCCGCCACCAGGCCCACACCGAAAAACAGCCAGCGATCTCGGCCAATGCTGCTGCTGCATAGAGGAGATAGGTCATGAAAAAGGTCTCGCGACGATCACGAAGCCTTTTTCAAGGCAGGGGCCGGGAATGGCAAGCGCCAATGGCGAAGCGCACCAAAGTCCTGCTTCTATTCAGCCACCTTGCGGCGGCGGGCGGGCTTGGCGGGCTTCTCGACCGGAGCCGCCTCGCGGCGGCCCATGTCGCGCATTTCCAGCGCCTTTTCGCATTTGGCCATATAGTCGCGGGTCACCGGCAGCGTGTCGTTCTTCTTGGTGATCTGGAACTGTAAGATCACCAGGTCCTGCCAGCGGAATGCAGCTTCCGAAGCGGCCAGATAGAATTCCCACATGCGGCAGAAGCGTTCGTCGTAGATCGCCTTGGCCTTGTCACGGTTCGCGGCAAAGCGCAGAGCCCAGTGCTTGAGCGTATCGGCATAGTGGAGCCGCAGGATCTCGACGTCCGTGACCACAAGGCCGGACTTTTCGATCGCTGGCATGACCTCGGACATTGCCGGGATGTACCCGCCCGGGAAAATATACTTGCGGATGAAGGCGCTGGTCGCCCATGGCACGCCGGAGCGGCCGATCGTGTGCAGGAGCATGACGCCATCGGGCTTCAGCAACGTTGCGGCCTTGTCGAAGAAGGTCCTGAAGTGGTTCACGCCGACATGTTCGAACATGCCGACCGAAACGATACGGTCGAAGCGTTCGTTGAGTTCGCGATAGTCCTTCAGCTCGAAATGGACGTGGTTTTCCAGGCCTTGCGCATGCGCCCGGTCGGTGGCGACGCCATGCTGTTCGGTCGACAGCGTCACGCCCTGCACGTCGACATCGAAGGCCTTGGCGAGATAAAGGCCGAGCCCGCCCCAGCCGGAGCCGATGTCGAGCACGGTCTGGCCGGCCTTCAGCCTGAGCTTGGCGGCGATATGGCGCTTCTTGGCTGCCTGTGCCTCGTCAAGCGTCATGTCCGGCTGCTCGAAATAGGCGCAGGAATACTGCATGTCCTCATCGAGGAAGAGCCGGTACAGATCGCCCGACAGATCGTAGTGGCGTTGCACGTTGCGGCGTGAGCGCGCTGCGGTGTTGATCTGCTGCAGGCGGCGGAAGGCATGGCGCAGGCCTTCGATCGCCTTCGACCAGGTTGCGTCGATGCCGCCACTGCCCATGTTCTGGAAGGCAATGCGCATCACGCCCAGCGCGCCGCCTTCGAGAATGTCGAGTTCGCCGTCCATGTAGGATTCAGGCACCGCCAGCATCGGATCGAAGGTGATAGCGCGTTCGGCATGTCGGGTTTTGATGTGCATGTGCACCGGCTCGCCGCTGCCGTCGCCGAACACGAATGTCGAACCCTTTGGCCCGGTAACCTTGAGATTGCCCGTACGCACCAGGCGGTCGAGAACGCGCTTCAGCAGGATATTCATAACCAAATGTCCCCTCACGGTCGGACTGGCTGCCTTAATTCTGCAACAATATATGGGGGTTCGAAAAGTTCCATTTGGCACAAAAAAGCCCGGGCGAGAGGCCCGGGCATTGGTCCAGAAAGGCTGGATGACGACAAAGTGATCGGAGCGCTGCTCCCTCGCTTGTCGTGAGCGGTCAGGCGTTGTCTTCGCCGCCTTCGAACTCGCTGTTCGGATCGAAGAAGTTTTCCGGCCGTGCATTGTCGTTGATGTCGTCGCCATAGATGGCTTCGGCGGTTGTCAGCGTCTCGCCCTTGGACTGACGCTCGGCTTCATCAGCCGTGCGGGCGATGTTGAGCGTGATCGTGACTTCGACTTCCGGATGCAGGGCGATCGCCACATTGGTGAGACCGATGGTCTTGATCGGCTGATTGAGCAGGATCTGGTTGCGGTTGACCGTGAAGCCTTCCGCGATCAGCAGATCTGCGATGTCGCGGGTCGACACCGAGCCGTAGAGCTGGCCGGTTTCACCGGCGGAGCGAACGGCGATGAAGCTCTTGCCGTCGAGCTTTTCGGCAACCTGGCTGGCTTCCGACTTGCGCTCGAGATTGCGCGCCTCAAGCTGGGCGCGCTGGCCTTCGAACTTCTTCTTGTTGGCTTCGTTGGCGCGCAGCGCCTTCCCCTGCGGCAGCAGGAAATTGCGGGCAAAGCCGTCCTTGACCTTGACGGTGTCGCCCATCTGGCCGAGTCGGGAAACGCGTTCGAGAAGAATGACGTCCATGATGTTGTTCCTTTTGTTAGGCGCAAGCGCCAAATTCTATGGAACAGGTCAGGAAGCTTGGGCGCGCATTGGGCGCCGGTGTCGCTGTCCTGCCTGTCGCGGCAGTTAGAGGTTTTGACCTCAACTCGGGATTTGATGCCTAAAACCGGTCATGCCCGTCATGGCCGGCGATAGGAACGGGCGGCGAACCGCCCGTTCGAGAGAATTAACGGACCACGTAGGGCAGCAGGCCGAGGAAGCGGGCGCGCTTGATCGCCTTGGCGAGTTCACGCTGCTTCTTCTGGCTGACGGCGGTGATGCGCGACGGCACGATCTTGCCGCGCTCGGAAATGTAACGCTGCAGCAGACGCACGTCCTTGTAATCGATCTTGGGCGCGTTGGCGCCGGAGAACGGGCAGGTCTTGCGGCGGCGATGGAAAGGGCGCCGGGTCGGGATCTGATTGATGTCGACCATTATTCTGCACCCCCTTCAAAGCCTTCGCGCGGACGGCGCGGACCACGATCAGCACCGGCGTCGCCGACGAAGCTGCGCGGCGGACGATCGCCACGGTCACGGTCGCCGAACGAACGCGGGCCACGGTCGCCACGGTCGCGGTCGCCGAAGCCACCGCGCTCGGAGCGCTCTTCGCGCTTCTGCATCATGGCCGACGGACCTTCCTCATGCGCCTCGACCTTGATGGTCAGGAAACGCAGGACGTCCTCGGACAGACCCATCTGGCGCTCCATCTCGTTGAGCGCGGCCGGCGGGCAGTTGAGGTCCATCAGCGTGTAGTATGCCTTCCGGTTCTTGTTGACCCGGTAGGTGAGGGACTTCAGTCCCCAGTTCTCGACCCGGCCGACGGACCCGCCATTCGCGGAGATGACGCCCTTGTACTGTTCGACAAGCGCATCGACCTGCTGCTGCGAGAGGTCCTGCCGGGCAAGAAACACATGTTCGTAAAGAGCCATTATGTCTTGGTGCCTTTCTTCGTTTCTCTTCCGGTTCCCGGCGGCAAAAGCCTCTGCAACTTCTCTGACCCGCTGATCCCGGTTAGGGGCGGGGAAGAAAGGAGCATGACGAGACGGTCGAGAGCGGAGACACGGGAGGCGGAAGCACTTCTGGCTTCACACGAAGGCTTTCGAAAAAACCTCCGGCCCTCCGTTCAGCCCCCAGCTGGGACCGGCAGATTGGCAGCGTCTATACAGCAATCCACTGATAAGGCAAGGGCAGGCGGCGTTTCCGATGTCGCAGCCCGCTGGAAAATAAAGCGCCGGCGCCAGAGCCGCTTGGCGACTTCCCGGCAACCAGCCCTTAACCACAATGTCAGGTTGCACAGGGTTGAGCGCCTTCGTCAACGGTCGATTCATCATGGAAGGCGCAAAAGCCCGGGCAATCCGCGCAGAACAGGCGGCAAGCATTTCCGGGGGTAAGGATGCTTCTCAACAGATTCTGGCGTTCGAAGAGCGGCAATTTCGCGCTTATGATGGGGGTTGGGCTGCCGGCTATCCTGTCAGCCGTGGCCTTTGCGGTCGACGTGTCGACCATCATGCGGGCCAAGAGCAACCTGCAGAATGCGCTCGATTCCGCAAATCTGGCCTCCTCGCATCTGGGCGATCTCGACATCACCCGCATCGATGCCTTCAATCGCTATTTTCAGGCCAACATCGCCGGGCATGGTGAACTCGCCAACGCGCAAGCGACGCTGACCGTCGACAAAGGCGTCAACTACATCAAGACGAAAGCTGTCGCTTCCGCGGATGTCAATTTGAACTTCGCCTTCCTGTTCGGCCAGAACAAACACATCGTCGTCGATGCCTCGGCCGTCGAATCGAACAACCAGCTCGAAGTCGTGCTGGTGCTGGACAATACTGGCTCCATGGCGGGAGCAAAAATTGCCGCTCTCAAGACAGCAACCGACAATCTGCTCAAGGAACTCGAAGCGACACAGTCACCAACGCGCACGGTCCACGTGGCGCTGGTTCCATTCGTGACCGCTGTCAATGTCAATGGCGACGGGTTCGATCCCTCCTGGATCGACATGGATGGCAAGTCATCCACCAACGGAATCAATTTCCCCATCATCAATGGCAAGCGTCCCAATCATATGGCGCTGTTCAGGCAGCTTATGAAAGATCCGGCCTCCGCCGCCAAATTGACGGGATGGAAGGACGCTACCGGGACGGACACGGGCTGGAAAGGTTGTGTCGAAGCACGGCCCGGGACCTTTAACATCTCCGATACGCCGCCGGATCCGTCCAGGCCCGACACTCTGTTCGTGCCTTATTTCGCGCCGGACGATCCGGGGGATGGCACCAAACCTTCAGGCAGTTATTCAAACGACGCCAATCACTACAACAACTCATTTATCAAAGACACGCCTGACGATGCCAAGCTCGCTCGCGACGGCGGCGTCAACATCCTTGGAATAGATTTGAGCGGCCTGCTTGCAAGCGTCGTCAATTTGGTGCTGGGCGGCCCTTCGAAGGCAGATCTCGAGACGGTCGCCAAATATGTGGCACCGCAGAACAGCTCCATTGGCACCGCAGCCACGACGGACCCAAATGCCTTGCAATTGACGGTGGGGCCAAACCGATCCTGCCCGTCGCCGATCGTTCCATTGACAGACGATTTTACTAAGCTTCGCAAAGAGGCTGGCAAGATGCTTGCCTGGGCGGGCTCCGGCACCAACGTCGCCGAGGGACTGGCCTGGGGCCAGCGTGTGCTGTCGCCCGGTGCGCCGTATCCCGATGGAACGCCGTGGAAGACGCCCGGGGTCAGCAAGATCGTCATGTTGCTGACGGATGGTGAGAACGTCGTTTACGGCGCCAGCAACGAGACGACCAAGTCTGACTATACGTCCTACGGTTATCTCGCGGGCTCCCCGTATGGCGCTCCGGGCCGCCTCGGATCGGACAACCAGGCGGCGGCGGCCCGCAACGTCGATGGCTGGACCAAGAGCGTCTGCACCCAGCTCAAGAACCAGGGCGCGCAAATCTACACCATGGTTCTGCAGTCCGACACCGCCGCCAACCGTACGCTGTACAGCGCCTGCGCTTCGGATCCGAGCGACTACTACGCCGTCAACGATCCCGCCAAACTGCCGAACGTATTCGAGCAGATCGCCAACAAGTTCTCGAAGCTGCAACTGACGAATTGACGCCGGATTCCACCTTCAGAACGCGTCGAATGCGTCAACTCGTATGGGCGACGACCTTGTCGACCGTCTCGGGGAAGAAGTCGGGCGCAGCCTGACGCTTGCCGAACATCATGTCGTACTGGATGAGCCGGAAATCGCGGATCGCCGGGTCGATATCCTTCTGACGCGACCAGTCAGGTGTGGCCTCGCCAACCGGGGTCAGCAAAAGGTTGCGGTCGACAACGCGGTAACGTTCCCGCACCTCGCCCAGGAAGCCCGTATAGTAGGGATGGGTGATGCCCGCTGCGGTGAGGATATGATAGGGCAGGAATGCCGGGCTCACCGTCCCGAGGTTCTTGACCGGACCGGAGCGGTTCGACCAGATGACCAGCGGTGTCTCGTGATGGTCGAGTGCGGCTTCCGGCGTCGGCTCCTTGCGCGGTGCGACGTTGTCCTTGAGGAAACCGGTTTCGACATAGACCGGCCCCAACGGTGGCAGATGGTCGCCGAAGAAGGCGACAATCGTCGGCCGCTCGCGCTTCTTGGCCCATTCGATCAGCCGTTCAAGGCCGTGGTCGGCGTCGGCTGAACCCTCTGCATAACTCAACAGCGAGGCGCGCGCCCATTGGCTGATCGGCGCCTGCACCGAGTGGGTCGTGTTGTCATAGCGGTTCGGTTCGTAGGGACCATGGTTCTGCAGGCTGACTGCGAAGAAGAAGACCGGTTCGTCGCTGGCGTCCGCCTCGCGGATGATCTCGTCGGTCATCGACGCATCCGATGCCAGCGGTCCGCGCTTCTCCATGGGCGGCAGCGTTTCTTCCGACTTGAAATCGTTGAATCCGAAATCGGCATAGACCGCGCCACGATTCCAGAACCAGTTGGTGCCTGGATGTATGGCACGCGCCCGGTAGCCTTCACTCTTCAGGAAGGTCGCCATCGAAGGTGTCGGTGTGCGCACATATTGCTGGTAGGGGATGCTGCCGGCGGGCAGGAAGGCGTTTGAAAAGCCGGTCAGCGCCTCGAATTCGATATTCGCGGTCATGCCGCCGAATTCAGGCGAGAACATCGAACCGGAACGCAATGCCCGCACGGTGGGAATGGGATCCGGCGTGATGGTGACGCCGGGCAGCTTTGCCGGATCCCAGAAGGATTCGCTCATGACGACAATGATGTCGGGCTTTTCCTCAGGCACCGAAGCGGCAATCTGCGGCCGGTCGATCGCGGCGATTGCCTTGTCGGAATAGCCCGGCGGTGCCGAGACGTGCGCCATCGGCACATTGAGCGCAAAGGCCAGTGCAAAGCCGTTGGAGGCATAATTCTCCTTCTGGTCCCACATAATCGGGATGATCTGCAGCCGGTCCCGGGTCCAGGAGAAGGTGGCGTAGTCCATGATCGAGACGAAGAAGGCGAGCAGCGGCACCGCCAGCGTCAGCCGGGCAAGGCGCCCCTTGCGGCTGAGTGCGGGAACCTTGCGGCGCCACAGCCGCCAGCCATAGACGAGCAGCGACAGGCCGGCGACGATGCCGACGACCATGGCGAGAGCGGTCATCGGCCGGTCGCGCACCAGGAGCGGCAGCAGCGCGAAGATCTGGCGGGCATAGAGAAAGTCAGTCGGATAGAGCGGATCGCCGAGATAATGCGATTTCTGGTGGCCGACAAAAGCCAGCGACAGCGTCAAGGGCGCGACGATCATCAGGCTCTGATGACTGCGGCCGAGCACAGCGTCGAGACCGATCAGGATCAGCGCGAACACGACGATCGTGGTCCAGCCAGGCTTGAGCGGCTGCAGGAAGAAGGAGACGGTGCCGGCAAAGTCGCCGCGCACGATCAATTCGATGGCAAACACAAGAATGGCCGAGATCGCCAAGCTGATCAGCCCGTAACGGACCACTGGCCACCTCCGGCCCGGCAGATAGCCGGTGGACGGATCGTCTTCCAGGAACTGTGGCGCGGCCTTGCCGACGCGTTTCGAACTCTTTGCCACCTTAACTTCCCCACCCAGCGACAGGCACGTCGCTCGATTGTCATACAATTGTCACGCAAAGCTAGCGCCTGTAGCGAAAATAAGAAGAGCCAGCAAACGATTCGTGAGCGGTTTTCATCAGGAGTGATCGCCAAAAAGCCCTTTTGGAACAGGCACTCCGCGCGGGGTTCGGGTTTGGGATCAGGTTGATCCGGGCTTGACTTAGCAGCCTGCCTTGCGCCACAGGCAGGGAAAACTCGTACTATCAGGCAAGCAAAACCAGTCTTGGAGAGCCCTCGCATGGCCATTGCATTCACCTTTCCGGGACAAGGCAGCCAGGCTGTCGGCATGGGCAAGGATCTCGCCGACGCCTTTCCCGAGGCGCGCAGGATCTTCCAGGAGGTCGACGACGCGCTCGGCGAGAACCTGTCGAAGTTGATCTGGGAAGGTCCCGAAGAGACCTTGACGCTGACTGCCAACGCGCAGCCGGCGCTGATGGCGGTATCGCTGGCGGCCATCAAGGCGCTGGAAGCGCGCGATTTCTTGCTGGGGGACAAGGTCGCCTATGTCGCCGGCCACTCGCTGGGCGAATATTCAGCGCTTGCCGCCGCGGGCTTTGTTTCCGTTGCCGATGCCGCCCGTCTGTTACGCATTCGCGGCAATGCCATGCAGGCGGCGGTGCCGGCCGGAGAGGGCGCCATGGCGGCGATCATTGGACTGGAGCAGGCCGATGTCGAAGCCGCCTGCACCGAGGCCGCGCAAGGGTCCGGCAAGGTCTGCCAGATCGCCAACGACAATGGCGGCGGCCAGCTGGTCATCTCCGGCGCCAGGGCCGCGGTCGAGCTCGCTGCAAAATTGTGCACCGAAAAGGGTGCCAAGCGGGTGTTGATGCTGCAGGTCTCGGCACCTTTCCATTCGGCACTGATGGCGCCGGCCGCGGACATCATGCGCGACGCGCTGGCTGGCGTGATGAAGCATGCGCCGGCGGTGCCCGTGCTGTCCAACGTCACCGTGACCCCGACCAGCGATCCCGACGAGATCGCGCGGCGCCTGGTCGACCAGATCACCGGCCGCGTGCGCTGGCGCGAAACGGTGGAATGGTTTGGCGCCAATGGCGTCACCACGCTTTATGAGATCGGCGCCGGCAAGGTGCTGTCGGGTCTGGCACGGCGGATCAACCGCGACATCGCCACATCAGCCGTCGGCACGCCGGCCGATGTCGAGGCCGCGCTGGCCTCACTTGCATAATCCACTGGCGATTTGACCCCTCCCGTGGGAAGGGTGTTCTCTAAGATCAGGAGACAAAAATGTTCGAACTGACCGGCCGCAAGGCGCTCGTCACCGGCGCATCGGGAGGCATCGGCGAGGCGATCGCCCGCGTGCTGCATGCGCAAGGCGCCATTGTCGGCCTGCACGGCACCCGCATCGAGAAACTGGAGACCTTGGCAAGCGAACTCGGCGATCGGGTAAAACTGTTTCCGGCCAATCTGTCGAACCGCGACGAGGTCAAGGCGCTTGGCCAGAAGGCGGAGGCCGATCTCGAAGGCGTCGACATCCTGGTCAACAATGCCGGCATTACCAAGGACGGCCTGTTCGTGCGCATGTCGGATGCCGACTGGGATACGGTGATGGAGGTCAATTTGACAGCCGTGTTCCGGCTGACCCGCGAACTCACCCATCCGATGATGCGCCGCCGCCATGGCCGCATCATCAACATCACCTCGGTGGTCGGCGTCACCGGCAATCCCGGCCAGACCAATTACTGCGCCACCAAGGCCGGCATGATCGGCTTTTCCAAGTCGCTGGCGCAGGAGATCGCCACCCGCAATATCACCGTCAACTGTGTCGCTCCCGGCTTCATCGAATCGGCGATGACCGGCAAGCTCAACGACAAGCAGAAAGAGGCGATCATGGCGGCGATCCCAACACGCCGCATGGGCACGAGTGTTGAAGTCGCATCCGCTGTCGCCTATCTCGCCTCCAACGAAGCCGCCTACGTCACCGGCCAGACCATCCATGTCAACGGCGGCATGGCGATGATTTGACTGTAATGGCGGGGTTGTGAAAAGAGACCATTTCGCCTTGGACCTCAGCGATTTTTCGTGTAATGCGGCCCGCAACCCGGCGGTTCGGGCAAAAACCGGTTCGTGGCCGTTGCGTTTCCGGCAGGACCATCTTTCAGCTTGATTAGCGGCATTCTGCCCGCTAACGAAGACAGACAAACAAAAGACGAGGATGCCCCAAATGAGTGACACCGCAGAGCGCGTCAAGAAGATCGTCATCGAGCACCTTGGCGTCGATGCCGACAAAGTGACGGAGCAGGCGAGCTTCATCGATGATCTGGGCGCTGACAGCCTCGACACGGTCGAACTCGTCATGGCGTTCGAAGAAGAGTTCGGCGTTGAGATCCCTGACGACGCAGCCGAGACCATCCTGACGGTCGGCGATGCGGTGAAGTACATCGACAAGGCTTCGGCCTGACGCTTTCCGCAGTCATCACCGGGGAGGACCTGCGATGAGGCGTGTCGTTGTCACGGGCCTTGGGTTGTTGTCGCCATTCGGCATGGGCTTCGAGCACAGCTGGAAGGAACTTCTGACCGGCCGCAGCGCCGCCAAGCGCATCACCGAGTTCGAGGTGGAGGATCTTGCCTGCAAGATCGCCCACGTCGTTCCGCGTGGCGATGGCAGCAATGCCACTTTCAATCCCGAGGCCGTGCTCGAGCCGAAGGAACTGCGCAAGATCGGCGACTTCATCCTGTACGGGATTGCAGCCGCCGATGAGGCGCTGAAGGATTCCGGCTGGGAACCCAAGACCCACGAAGAACAATGCGCTACCGGCGTGCTAATCGGTTCCGGCATTGGCGGCATCGAAGGCATCGCGGAGAACGCGATGATCCTCAAGGAACGCGGTCCGCGCCGCATCAGTCCCTTCTTCATCCCGGGCCAGATCATCAATCTCGTCTCTGGCCAGGTGTCGATCCGGCACGGGCTGAAGGGCCCGAACCATGCCGTGGTCACGGCGTGTTCGACCGGCGCGCACGCCATTGGCGATGCCGCCCGGCTGATCATGTGGGGCGATGCTGACGTCATGGTCGCCGGCGGCGCCGAAGCGCCGGTGACGCGGCTGTCGATCGCAGGTTTTGCTGCATGTCGGGCATTGTCGACCGATCGCAATGACACGCCGGAGACGGCGTCGCGCCCATACGACCGCGATCGCGACGGGTTCGTCATGGGCGAGGGTGCCGGTGTCGTCGTGCTTGAGGAACTGGAGCACGCCAAGGCGCGCGGTGCCAAGATTTATGCCGAGGTGACCGGCTATGGCCTCACTGGCGATGCCCATCATATCACGGCGCCTGCGGAGGACGGCGATGGCGCCTTCCGCTGCATGACGGCGGCGTTGAACCGGGCCAAGCTGACGCCTGCCGATGTCGACTACATCAACGCCCATGGCACTTCGACCATGGCCGACACCATTGAACTCGGCGCTGTCGAGCGGCTTGTCGGCAATGCCGCATCGAAGATTTCGATGTCGTCGACCAAGTCGTCGATCGGCCATCTTCTTGGCGCGGCGGGTGCCGCCGAAGCGATCTTCTCGATCCTTGCGATCAGGGACAATGTCGCGCCGGCGACCATCAACCTCGACCACCCGGAGCGCGAAACCGCGATCGACCTGGTGCCGAACAAGCCCCGCGCTCGCCAGATCGACGTGGCGCTGTCCAATTCCTTTGGCTTTGGCGGTACCAACGCTTCGCTTGTGTTCCAACGCTACAATGGCTGATAGCCCGGCTGCCGGGCGATGCTTTGGCCTGCCGTCAATTTTGCCATATTCGCCCCTACTCTGCCGCAGGGGATTCGTTGGGCGATCAAACGGTAGGGCGAAATGAGCACAAATCCGGCGGGCAACGGAGAATTCGGGCAACGGCCGGCGAACACCGGGCCGATTGTGCCGAAAACGGCCAGCGAGGCCTTGCGCCCGGAAGCCGGCACGCCGCCGCCGAAGCGCTCGCGCGCTTCGCGCAGCCAAGTGGTTGTGTTCATGAACTTCGTCATCACCTCGGTGATGCTGATGGTTCTGGCGGCGGGCGTCGCAGTCTATCTTGGCAAGCAGGAGTTCACCGAGCCAGGCCCCTCGGCCAATGGCGACACCTTCCTGATCAAGCCGAACACCGGCGTTGCGGACATCGCCGACCAGCTTGAGCGCCGCGGCTTGATAAGCGACGCCCGCGTATTCCGCCTTGGCGTGCGTGCCTTCGGCAACGATTCCGCGCTCAAGGCCGGTGAGTACGAGATCAAGCCCAAGGCATCCATGCGCGACATCATGGAGCTTTTGAAGAGCGGCAAGTCGGTGATGTACTCACTGACCATCCCCGAAGGGCTGACGGTCGAGCAGGCCCTGCAGCGCATCGCCGACGAACCCGCCTTGAGTGGCGACATGCCGACGACAACGCCGCCCGAGGGCAGCCTTGCCACCGACACGTTGCGCTTCACGCGTGGCGCGACGCGCCAGCAGATGATCGACAAGCTGGTGGCCGATCAGAAGAAGCTGGTCGATGAGGTATGGCAACGGCGTGCGCCGGACCTGCCGCTGGCCAGCGTCGATGACTTTGTCACCCTGGCTTCGATCGTCGAGAAGGAAACCGGCAGGGGTGACGAGCGCTCGCGCGTCGCCGCCGTCTTCATCAACCGGTTGGCCAAGGGCATGCGCCTGCAATCCGATCCGACCATCATCTATGGTCTGTTCGGCGGCAAGGGAAAGCCCGCGGATCGCCCGATCTACCAGTCGGACATCCAGAAGCAGACGCCCTACAACACCTATGTGATCAGCGGCCTGCCGCCGACGCCCATCGCCAATCCGGGCCGTGCAGCACTTGAGGCCGTGGCCAATCCATCCAAGACCGACGACCTCTATTTCGTCGCTGACGGCACGGGCGGTCACGTCTTTGCCGCGACGCTGGATGAGCACAATGAGAACGTCGCCCGTTATCGTGCGTTGCAGAAGAAGCAGGCCGATGACGCGGCCAAGGCCGCCGCTGCCGCTGGTACCAATGCCGACAAGCCCGCCGACAACAAGCCTGCCGACAACAGCGATGGTGATAGCAGCGGTGGCGACAGTGGCGACGCCGGCGGCGATGCCCAGTAATACAAAGAAAGACGTTGCCCGGAAGGCGACAGCCTGACATTTGAAGAACGTCGCGCGTCTGATTTCGACGCATCCGCGGCGCGGTTATTTTTAAGCAGCACTTGCCCCTGTCCGGAAAACCGGTTTCGGGGTGATGCGCCAGGGGTGTGCAGGCGACATGAATTTGCAGAGCATGACCGGATTTGCACGCGCCGTCGCTGAGCATGACGGCACCTCGATCGCCTGGGAGGTCAAGTCCGTCAACGGCAAGAGCGTCGAGGTCCGGCTACGGCTGCCGCAAGGTTTCGAGCGGTTGGAGCCGGCGGTCAGGCAAACGTTGCAAAAGCGTTTCGCCCGCGGCAATTTCCAGGCGACGCTGACCATCGGCCGTGCCGCCGGCGCGCAGGCGCAACCCGTCGTCAACGAGGCCTTCCTGAAAGACCTTGCCGGCCTGGCCAAGCGGCTGCAGGAGCAATTCGGCGTAGCGCCCGCGACGGCTGACGGGTTGCTGTCGCTGCGTGGCGTGCTCGACATTCCTGAAACCGTCGAAACCGAAGAGGCCCGCGCCGCACTCGACATCGCCATCATGGCCGCGCTCGACATGGCGCTGAAAGGGCTGGAACAGGCACGGCAGAGCGAGGGTGCTGCATTGGCTCTGCTGCTGTCGGGCCAGATCGACGCCATCGAGGCATTGACGCTGCGCGCCGAAGCGGACACGTCACGCGATCCGGCGGCGATCCGTGAGCGCATCGCCGAGCAAATCAGGCTGCTGATGGATGCGTCCGCCAATCTGGACCCAAGCCGGCTGCATATGGAAGCGGCCTTCCTGGCCACCAAGGCCGACATTCGCGAAGAGATCGACCGGTTGAAAACACATGTCGCGTCCGGCCGAACCCTGCTCAAGGACGGCGGCGCCGTCGGTCGCAAGCTCGATTTTCTGGCACAGGAATTTAACCGCGAATCGAATACGCTGTGCTCAAAGTCGAATGCCGCCGCCGTTACCGCGATCGGGCTGGAGCTGAAGGCGGTGGTCGACCAGTTTCGTGAACAGGTCCAGAATCTGGAGTAGCCGATGGTTGCCAAGGAACCAATGGTTCTGAGGGATTTGGGGTCCCGCATTCGCCGCCGGGGGCTGATGCTTGTCCTGTCGTCGCCGTCAGGCGCCGGCAAGTCGACGATCGCGCGCAACCTCCTGGAAAGCGATTCCAGCCTCGAACTGTCGGTCTCGGTCACCACCAGACCGCGCCGCGGCTCGGAGATCGAAGGGGTTCACTACCATTTCCGCACCATGCGCGAGTTCGAGCGGCTGCGCGATTCCGACGCGCTACTTGAATGGGCGGAGGTGCACGGCAATTGCTACGCGACACCGCGCGAACCCGCCGAACTGGCGCTGGCGCAGGGCCGCGATATGTTGTTCGACATCGACTGGCAAGGCGCGCAGCAACTGAAGGAGAAGATGCGCGCCGACATTGTCTCGATCTTCGTCCTGCCGCCGTCGATGAAGGAATTGAAGGCGCGGCTGAAGCGCCGCGCCGAGGACCAGGAAGCGGTGATCGAGACGCGGCTGAAGAACGCCCGCAATGAGATCGAGCACTGGAAGGAATATGATTTCGTCATCGTCAATGACGACCTCGACCGCGCCTTCGCCGAGGTGCGCGGCATCGTTGTCGCCGAAAGGTTGCGGCGGGACCGCCGACCCGGTCTGTTCGATTTTGTCTCTGGACTGTTGGACGAGAAGACGGAGTGAAGTCTTTTTCCTTCTCCCCTTGTGGGAGACGGTGGCCCGAAGGGCCTGATGAGGGGCAGCGCCATACCTGCGAAAAGTTCGTGCCGCCCCCTCATCTGCCTGCCGGCATCTTCTCCCCGTAAAACGGGAGAAGGGAGCTAAACCGCGTTCGTCAACCGCACAAATTCCTCGACGCTAAGCGTTTCGGCGCGTCGGGTCGGGTCGATGCCGGCGCGTTCGAGCAGGGCTTCGCCGCCGAGGCTTTTCACGCTCTGCCGCAACATCTTTCGACGTTGGCCGAAAGCGGCCTCGGTGACGCGGCCGAGTTTCTTGACATCGGTGGGCAGGGGCGTCGCGCGCGGCTCCAGATGCACCACTGAAGAGGTGACCTTGGGCGGTGGTGTGAAGGCCTGGGCCGGCACGTCGAAAGCGATCCTGGCCTGCGTGCGCCAGCCGGCCAGCACGCCAAGCCTGCCATAGGCATCGCTGCCGGGCGCGGCGACGATGCGCTGCGCCACTTCGCGCTGGAACATCAGCGTCATCGAGGCGTAGAAGGGCGGCCAGTCCACGACCGTCAGCCAGCGCACGAGCAGTTCCGTGCCGATATTGTAAGGCAGATTGGCCACGATCCGCACCGGACCACCGTCTGCGGTAGCCGCGGAAGCAAGAGCGGCGAAGTCGGTCTTCAGCGCGTCGCCCGAAATCACCTCCAGGCGGCCGGGGTAATGAGCGGAGACTTCGGCAAGGGCTGCCAGGCAGCGTTCATCGCGCTCGACGGCAACGACCCGGCGAGCGCCGTTGGAAAGCAGCGCCCTCGTCAGTCCTCCAGGTCCCGGTCCAACCTCGATCACCGCAGTGTTTGTCAGATCGCCGGCGCTGCGTGCGATCTTGCCGGTCAAGTTGAGGTCGAGCAGAAAATTCTGGCCAAGCGCCTTTTTCGCCTGCAGCCCATGGCGCTCGATGACGTCGCGCAGCGGCGGCAGCCCGTCGATGCTCATGCTAGGAGACCTGAAGCCGAAAAGCTCATGCGGCCACGGCCTTTGCGTCGGTGTCGGCGAGCCTCCTGGCAAGCTTCAGCGCCGCGATCAGGCTGTCGGCCCGCGCAATGCCCTTGCCGGCGATGTCGAACGCCGTGCCGTGGTCCGGCGAGGTGCGGATGAAGGGCAGGCCGAGCGTGACGTTGACCGCCTCGTCGAAGGCCAGCGCCTTGGCCGGGATCAACGCCTGGTCATGATACATGCATAGCGCCGCATCGTAGCCTGCCCGCGCCCGGACATGAAACAGCGTGTCGGCCGGGAGCGGCCCGAAAGCATCGATGCCTTCGGCGCGCAGGATCTCGACTGCCGGGCGCACGATACGCTCGTCCTCCAGGCCCATGGAACCGCCTTCGCCCGCATGCGGATTGAGGCCGGCTATGGCCAGCCTCGGCCTGGCGATGCCGAAGCGACTGGCGAGATCGGCGGCGGTGATGCGCGCGGTAGCTATGATCAATTCGGTGGTCAGCGCCTTCGGCACCTCAGCCAGAGCGATGTGGATGGTGACGGGAACCGTGCGCAGGTCTGGGCCTGCGAGCATCATGACCGGCATTGCGTCGACCCCACTGTGCCGGGCCGCCAGATGCGCCAGATATTCGGTGTGGCCGGGAAAGCGGAAGCCGGCATCATAGAGCGGCTTCTTGGCAATGGGGCAGGTGACCACGGCCGCCGCGTGGCCGGCAAGGCAAGCTGCGACGGCGCGGTCGATCGCTTCGATGGTGCCGGCCGCATTAGCCGGGTCGGGTCGTCCGGGACTGTCGATGCTTTTGGCCGTCAATGGGAAGATCGGCAGGGCCCGGGCAAACGCTTGCGTCGCTTGCGCCGGCGTCGTTTCGACGATCGGCACCGACACGCCGATGTGGTTTGCCCGCGACGCGATCAGCGCCGGATCGGCCAGCAGATAAAAGGCGGGCAGGCCGAGAGCCTCACGCGCCAGAAAGGCGGCGATGGCGATTTCGGGGCCGATGCCGGAGGGATCGCCGACGCTCAGCGCCAGCGCGGTCATCGCGCTGCTCACGTCAGCGCTTGACGATGCGGGCTTTCGCCTTCAATTCGTCGACATATTTCTTGCTGAGTGCGTCGGCATCCTTGTCACCGGAGCCTTCGCTCTGGAACACCATCTGCGCCGTCTTGTCGTCCGACACTTCGCGCGATGAGCAGATGCCGATGAACTCGACGCCGCGCTCGGTCTCGCGCGTGACGGTAGCGCCGCCGACCTTGGTGGCCTTGATCTGCTCGGCCCAGTCCGGCGGCAATTGCGGCGCCAGGATCCGGCCCAGATCGCGAACGGTGACGTCGATCAGGCCCTTGGCGAACTCGCGCGTCGTGGTGCAGCCGTTGAAGCGGGCACGCATGGCATCGGCTTCACGCTTGCGCTTGGCCAGCGTCGCGCTGCGTTCGGCGGCGGGCACAACGAAGATGACCTGCTGCAGCATGTACTCGGTGGCGCTCGGTTTGGCTCCGCCCTTGTCGAGCATGCGCCTGACGGCGTCCTGCTCGGTCACGCTGCCGCCGTCGCCGGAACGGTAGCGCGCGCTCAAGGCCTGGTTCCAGGCCATCTGGGCGCGGATGAATTCCTTGAAATGGTCCTTGCTGACGCCGGATTTTTCCATGACGCCGTCAAGCTGGCTGAGCTGCATCTTGTTGCCCGAGGCAAAGCGCTGGTAGGCCGCCTCGACCTGCGCATCGCTGATGCGGATGCCAAGTCGCCTGGCCTCGGCCAGCCGCAGCGTCTGGTCGATCATTTCCTGGCCCGCGTCGCCCTTCTTGTGCTGCAGCTTCAGGAAGGCGGCACGGTGCGCAATATCGCCTGACGTGATTGGTATGTCGTTGACGACGTACTTGATCTCGCTGGCGAAAGCCGGCGGCGTCATGACGGTCATCGACACGGATGTCGCGGCCACAAGCAGCGCAAACCCTGCTGAAAAGAGGTATTTCCTCATCGTTAGCATCCCAATTCTATCCCGGTCCCGCCCAATTTCGTCCTCTTCCGGGTGCGCGAATCCGTGCCAGCCCTATGCGGCGAAACGATGTCGCCGATTACTGGATGGTGTCGACTGCGCTGGTCGACGAGCCGAAGTCGCCGAGGGTGCGGAACGACAGGTTGAAGCCGATGCTCTGCGTCACTTCCCTGGTGGTCAGGTCACGCGACTGAGAGTACGTCATCAGATAGGTGAAGCAGGAATCGTTGTAGGCGAAGCCGACCCCATCCTTGACCAGCAGGCTTTGCTGCAGATCGTATGTTCCTGTCCCGAACACGCGCCAGTTCTCGGCAAGATGCGTCGATGCACCAAGCGTGACCTCGTGACGGTCGGTGGTGAAACCGTAGAGCGGCTGGGCCTGGATGAAGGCGTATTTGGCGCTCAGCGACACCGGTAGGCCTGAATAGGCGGCTTTCAGCTCGGCGCGGCGAACCTGGAAGGTCTGCTCGTCGAAGCGGCCGCTGACCGAGGCCGCGAAGCCGTTCGGGCTGTTGATGCCAAACAAACCGACATAGTCAGACTTGCTGGTTTCCAGACCCGAATAAGCGCCAACATTGACCACATCCGGCGCGGCGAAGGAGTTCTCTCCGCCTATCTGATAGGACTGGCCGAAAATGGCATTGGTGCCCCAGCCGTTGATGTAGGAGCCGGAATAGCGGAAGCCGACATTGGCGCGCGAGCCACCCTCGATGCGGTCATAACCGGAGAATTTGTCGCGTTCGAACAGAGTGGTCGCGTCGAACACCATGCTCTGGGCGTCTTCGTTGGGAATAGCGAGGCCGCCGACATATTGTTCGTTCGGACGCATGAACACCTGCGCCATCGGCTCTAAGACGTGGCTGGACCCGCTAGCCAAGGAAAACAGCAGCGGCCAGCTCATTTCAAGCCCGGCGGTTGCCATGTAACGGGCAAACGATGAGCGCATGTCATCCTGTTGGCCCAAATTCGTCGCCATCTGGTTGATCGCGGCGAGTGAACCAGATGATGCGTTAAGGTAGTCGACGTCACCCTGCAGCGCCAGCAATGGTGTCACCACCAGCCCGTCATCGGTGACAAAAGTCCTTTTCCATTCGGACTCGGCGGTGAGGCGCCCGGATTCGCCCTCGATGCCGGGCACGCGCACCGTAGGTGTCGTCGTGCCGTCATCGAGATCATCGCGGCGGATGACCCGCGTATTGACATTGAACGACAACTGCCCGCCGGCAACCGACGCATCGGGAATGTAGGCGTAGTCTAGTGAAGGCAGCACCCAGGGCTGCTGGCCGCTGCGCGCGGTGCTGTCGGTGGTGTTTTCTTGAACGTCGAAATGCATGGCGCGCACGTCGAAGTAGTTTCGGTCATTGAGGCCCGTCAGGTAAACTGTCGACTGGTGGACGGAGGCGTTGTATTTATCGATATTATAGGTGTTCGAAAAATCCTTGTCGGTCTGCAGCAGTATGTCCCAGCCGACATTCCAGCGTTCATTGATGGCGAACTGGCCCTGCGTACCCATCATGCCGCGGAATTTGTTTGGATCGCCCGCCGCACCCGAATCGACATTGCGGCCGTTGCTGTCGATGAAGGCGTCTGCATTCTGCTGCTGAATCCCGGCGATCTTCAACGTGTATTCGCCATTGTTGAAGCGCTGGCGCCACTCGGCCTCTCCAAGGAAACCCTGCTTTGTGTAGCCGCTGCCCGTCACCGTCAGGTCATAGGTCGGCGAAAGGGCGAAATAATAGGGAACCTTGACGCTGTATCCCAGATGGCTGTTGTAGCTGATGCTGGGGATGAGGAATCCGCTCTTGCGCTTCACGGTCGGGTCGGCGATCTCGAACGCCGGCAGATAGGCGAGCGGAAAACCGAAGAATTCGAAATTCGCATTCTCGAAGCGAACCGTCTTCTTCTCGCCGTTCCAGATGATCTTTCTGGCCTTCACGCGCCAGGTCGGCGCTTTGTTGGGCTTGTCTTCGCACGGTTCGCAGGCGGTGTAGACGCCATTATGGAAGGTGGTCAGCACACCGCCCATGCGCTCGGCGCTTTCGGCGGCGAAATAGGCCTTGTCGATGGTTTCAACGCGGAGCGCGTTGGCGAAACCGTCGGCGAAATCGTCGGTGATGTCGATATGTTCCGAATTGATCTTGGTGCCGTCGCTGTTGACGAGCTCGACTTTGCCACTGGCAACCAACCGCTTGGTGGCGCGGTCGTATACAACCCTCTGGGCGACGAGGCGGTTGCCGCCGTAGTCGATCTGCACGCCACCGATTGCCGTCACGGTCTGGTTGTCGTTGTTATACTCCAGCGTATCAGCCGCCAGCAGCATCTGGGTGCCGGCCGGAACGGACGACACGTTGCCGACCTTCTGCGCGAACGCCGGCAGAGCGACACCGCAGGCAAGCAGGCACGCCAAGGCGCTCGCCGCATAGAGGCGCGCCAAACGGGCCTGCCTGTTGCTGGGCAAAAACGCCTCCCTCACTAGCCGTCTTCCTTGTATAGCAGGAAAGTCACCCCGAAGAACATAGCTACCACGACCGGTACCCAGGCGGCTATGGCGGTCGGCACGAATCCTGCCACGCCGAATGCCTTCACGAGCACCGAAACGACATAAAGCAGAAACCCGGCAACGACGCCACCCAGAATCATCGTTGCAGACTGCCCCATTCGTGCAAATCGCATTGAAACTGTTGCCGCAATCAGCGTCATGGCGACGAGGAGGAACGGCAGCGCCACCAGCGAATCGAACTGCATGGCAAAGGCATTTGCCTTGAGGCCGAAGGAGCGGGCAACCTCGATTTTTCCGGGCAGGTCGTAGAACGGGATGGTTTCCGGGCGCGCCAGCCGCTCCTGCACGAATTCCGGCTTCAAATAGGTCGGCACACGATCGCTTGCCGCTGGCGTGATGGTGCCGTTCCGGAACGTCTTTACATCCTGCAAATCCCAATATCCGTCGCGAAGATAGGCGCGGGCAGCGTCCTTGCGCTCGACGATATTGCCTTGCGGGTCAAGAATGAAAAAGACGACATCGGCCATCTCAAGGCCCTGATTGAGGATGGCCCGCGCGCCGATGATGGTGTCGCCGGAGCTGGTTTTCTGCCGGATCCAGGGGGCGGCGTCGGCTGAAACGGTATTTGATTTGCCGGAGCGTAATTGAGTCTCGATCTGCTCGGACCAGGAGAAGGCGTGCGCGGCGAGCGGGTTGATGAGCCCCACTGAGACCAAGCCGAACAGCAAAGCTCCGATGCAGCATGGCAACAGGAATTGCCAGGCGGAAACACCCGCCGAGCGCGCGATGACCAGTTCGTAGCGGCGGTTGAGCGAAACCAGGGTCGCCATTGCCGAGAACAAGCCGACAAACGGCACCGTCTGCAGCATGATCATCGGCATCCGAAGGCCCGAAATGGCCACCGCCGTCCCATAGGTGAAGCCGGGCAGGCCGGTGGTGCGCCCGGACAGCTCGGTGAAATCGATCAGGAACACCAGCGCCAGCAGGCCCAGGAAGAACCAGATCGTGATCGTCACGTAACGGAAGAAGAAATAACGGCCCAGCGTCCAGCCCATCAGCCGATCCCCTGACCTGAAGTGCCGCGCCGGGAGAAACGCAGCTTGAGCGCGTTCCAGCCGTCGCCGAAGCGGCCCGCCAGGTTTGTCATCCAGTCGGCCCAGGCCACCGGCAGCTCCATGGTCCGGTTCGAGACGATGAACCAGATGGCCACCACAGCAGCCACGATAGGCACGCAATAGACCATATAGCCGTATAAAGGCACTTCATCGGCCTTGCTCGCGGCAAAGAAACCCAGCCAGCGCACGAACAGCGATATCGTGATGGCGGTGATCAAAGGATTGATGCGCGCCTCGCGATGCGAGCGCGCATCGCCTGCGACCGCGAGCGCGATCAGCGCGAAAACCATGGAATAGGTCCATTCCGAAAACCGTTGATCGATCTCGGCGCGGTATTCCTGGGGGTTTTGCTGAAAATTCTTGTCGTTGGCGCTGGGATTGAGCAGGTATTGGGTCGTCTGGTCCTTCGGCAGCAGCGTTACCTGGTTGGCTGCCGACAGGAAGGCCGACATGTCGAAGGCATAGGAGGTGAACCGGATAACGGACAGATCTCCGGTCACCGTTTTGCGGTGGATGACGCCATCATTCATCACCAGGACTTTTTCACCGTTTCGCTCGGCAACGCTGCCGGTCTTGGCGTAATAGACGAGGTTGACGCCTTCCTCGCGCGAATCGGCGACGAAGACGCCGCCCAGCCTGTTGTCGGGAAGCCGCTCGCCGATCTGCAGGAACAACCCGTCCTCGATCTTTCGGAAGGTGCCTTCCTGGATGATCAGCGACAGCAGATCGGCGCGCGACTCAGCCACCAAAGCGCGGTTCTTCTGCCGAGCATAGGGGTCTATGCCATTGTCGACGGCAAAGGAAAAAACGCTGGCTGCAATTGCTAGAAGCATGATTGGCCGCACGATCGTCCAGCGCGAGGCGCCAGCGGCGTTGACGACGGCGAGCTCGGAATCCGAATTCATGACACTGAGTGTCTGGGCAACCGCCACCACCAGCGCGAAAGGCACGACGATCGGGATGATCGAGGGAAGAATAAGGGCGGCGACCTCGAAGAAGGTCAGCGACGACTGGCCGCTATCGGTGACCAGATCGATCTTGGCCAGCACCTGCGTGGTCCACACAATGGCCAGCGTCCAGACCAGCGCTGCCAGGAAGACCACGAAAGCGCGGCGCATGATGTAGCGTTCAACGACCTTCATGAAGGCTTTACTCGGTTTTCTCGAACGGCATCATGCCACCACGCTAAGGGTAGCTGTCCGGCGACGCCCGCACAACTGGCTGCGATAGGCTCGATCAGGCAGGCGATCCGGTTCCCGTCCCACGTCGCGTGCCGCAATGAACCGGAGTGTCGGAGGGAATGGATAAGAAAGGGCGAACATCGATGGTTAACAACAAGTTGCGGCATGAAGCGGGGCCGTGCCGCGACGAATCGCCATCGATTCCACGTGTCATATGGGTAGCCATTTTGGCAAAGTCTTGCCAAATGCCGGAAAACGACCAAATGTCGCGGATCGCTTGAAACCGCGTCGCACACCATCGCGCAATCCCCGAAAGCAGGACATGATGAACCCGAGACCGTCGATCGCCTTTGCAAAATTCGCCGCGCCTCAGCAGGCGGCGAACAGAAAGGGCACGGTCTTCGTGCTGTCGACGGATGACGCTGGCCTGAGCGATGCGGCCAGGGCCTACGATCCCGGCAAGACGCTGGACCGGGCCTTCCCGGTGGCAGAGTTCACGGGCAAGTTCGCTGGTGTCGTCGAGATTCTGGCGCCGGAAGCAACGTCGCTCGACAGGTTGATCGCGATCGGTACCGGCAAGGTGTCGGGGCTCGACGAGTACGCCTGGCTGAAACTCGGCGGCACCATTGCAGCGTCGCTGCGCAAGGCAACCGACGTCGCCGTGGTGTTCGACCTCGTCGGAGCCTCGCCTGACGGCAAGGACGCCGCCAACCTGGCGGCGGGCATTCTCCTGCGCGGCTATTCCTTCGACAAGTACAAGACCAGGAAGGACAAGGATGACGCGAAGGCCGATCCGAAGAAGCCGGTCAAGGTAACCATCCACACCGCCGACCCGGCAGGTGCCAGGAAGGCCTTCGCGGAAGTCGAGGCGGTGGTCGACGGCGTGCTTCTGGCGCGCGATCTAGTCAACGAACCGGCAAATGTGCTGGGACCTGTCGAGTTCGCCGGCTACGCCAAGGAACTCGAGGCGCTCGGCGTCAAGGTCGAGATCCTGACCGAAAAGGAGATGAAGAAGCTCGGCATGGGCTCGCTGCTCGGCGTCGCCCAAGGCTCGCCTCGCGGCGCCCGCATGGCGATCATGCAGTGGAACGGCGGCAAGCCCAAGGACAGCCCTGTCGCCTTTGTCGGCAAGGGCGTCACCTTCGACACCGGCGGCAATTCGATCAAGCCAGCTTCGGGTATGGAGGACATGAAGGGTGACATGGGTGGTGCCGCCGCGGTGACCGGCCTCATGCACGCCTTGGCCGCGCGCAAGGCCAAGGCCAATGTCGTTGGTATCATCGGCCTTGTCGAAAACGCCGTCGATGGCCATGCGCAGCGCCCCGGCGACATCGTCACCTCGATGTCGGGCCAGACCATCGAGGTGCTTAACACCGACGCCGAAGGGCGCCTAGTGCTGGCCGATGCGCTGTGGTATTGCAACGATCGCTTCCAGCCGAAATTCATGGTCAATCTGGCGACGCTGACCGGTGCCATCATGGTCGCGCTCGGCCTGCACTATGCCGGCCTGTTCTCCAACAACGACGAATTGGCGGAAAGGCTGACGGCGGCGGGGCAGGCGACGCAGGAACGGCTGTGGCGCATGCCGCTTGGTGCTGAATACGACAAGCTGATCGATTCCAAGAACGCCGACATGAAGAACATCGGCGGCCGCTATGGCGGTGCCATCATCGCGGCACAATTCCTGCAGCGCTTCGTCAAGGATACGCCCTGGGCGCATCTCGACATTGCGGGCACCGCGATGGGCGCGCCATCGAGCGAGATCAACCAGTCCTGGGGTTCAGGCTTCGGCGTACGGCTGCTCGACCGGCTGGTGCGCGATCACTACGAAAGCTGACCTCATTCCATGGCCGACGTGCTGTTCTACCATCTGACCGAATCGACGCTGGAGGATGCGCTGCCCGGCCTGCTCGAGCGCAGCGTCGATCGCGGCTGGCGCGCCGTTGTGCAGACCGGCACCGAGGAACGGCGCGACGCGCTCGACCAGCATCTGTGGACCTTCCGCGATGATTCGTTCCTGGCGCACGCGACCGACCGCGAAGCCTATCCCGGCGAACAACCTGTCCTGTTGACCACCGGTTACGGCAACCCCAACGAAGCCAAAATAAGGTTCTTGGTTGACGGCGCGGTGCCGCCTGAGCTCAGCGGCTATGAGCGTGCCGTGTTCCTGTTCGACGGCCACGACGCCGCCCAGGTCGAGGCGGCCCGTGGGCACTGGAAGGTGATGAAGGATGCCGGCCACGCCGTGACCTACTGGCAGCAGACGCCGGACCGGCGCTGGGAGCGCAAGGCCTGAGAGCTCCCGCCAATCGGGATCTCTTGAGTTTGGCTGTTACTGGCCTTTCTCTTCGCTGAGAAACTGCCGGTTGGCCTTCAACAGATCGAGATACCGCTGCCTCGCTTCCGTATCGGCATCGGCCTGGCAAAAGAATCTGAGCAGTTCGTTGGCACGGTCTTCGAGCGCGCGGAACGCAGGAAACTCCTTAGTTCCGACGCTTGTTGAACGACTGAGTGCGAATTGCTCGCGGAAGTTGGACCCGTCTTCGGAAAATGACACGGCGATCCTGTCTACCCGCCCATCCATGTAGAATGTCGAAACGCGCGACTGGTTTCCGTTGGGCTTTTCGTCGATCGTCTCGAGAATCTTGCTGCCGCCGGGGGTCGGGCACTCGACCGAAACTCTCAGAAAATCGGTGTTGGCAAAGCAAGAAGTGCCTCCGCCAAGCACCAAAACCAAGGCAAGACCGATCGAGCTTTGCAAGGGCGTATACCTTCCCTGGTTCATTTAAGAACTTAACCATCGACGACGGTTGACGGAATATCACCATAAATTGCTAGCATCGATCTATGAGTTGGAAGAAGAGCAACTCTCACGGCGGGCTGAGAATGCGGATCGAGATCATCGGAACCGGGCGTGCCGTTCCGGCAACGTGCGTGACATCGCTCGCGCTCGACGAAAGATTGGGACTTGGCCGCGGCCAGTTGGAGGCCGTCACCGGCGTCGTCGAGCGCTATGTTTGCGAAGGCGAATCGCAAGTAGACCTCGCCTGCACGGCAGCCCGTCTGGCGCTCGCCGATGCCAGAATCGAGGCCAGCGAAATCGATCTCATCATCGGCGGCTGCGGGGTGCCTTACCAGCCGCTGCCGTCGACCGCGCCGCTGGTCATGCAGCGTCTGGGCATGGCCGATGGCTCGGCCGCCGCCTTTGACGTCAACAGCACCTGCCTCGGCTTCCTCACCGCTTTCGAGACGGCCGGCCGCATGATCGAGGCCGGACAATGCGAACGGGCGCTGATCTTCTCTTCGGAAATCGCCTCGCGGGCTCTGCCATGGAAAGACCAGCCGGAAATCGCCGCGCTCTTTGGCGACGGCGCGGCGGCGGCTGTCTTGTGCCGGTCGGCGTCAGGGGAGGCCAAGGTGGTGGCCAATCTGATGCGCACCTATCCCTCGGCCTATGATGCCTGCGGCATCGGCTCCGGTGGCACGCGTTTCGATTTTCACGGCCAGCCGCAGGAGTTCGCCAGCCACACTCTGTTCCACATGGATGGCAAGGAGCTGTTTCGCGTGACATCGCGCCATTTCAACGGCTTCGTCAGCGACCTTCTCGAACGGGCGGGATGGCGGCAAGACGAGGTTGGCCTCGTCGTGCCGCATCAGGCGAGTCCCTTTGCCTTGGCCCACATGGCGCGCCAGACCGGCTTCGCCACGGAGAAGCTCGTCGATATCGCGGCGCGTTATGGCAACCAGATCGCCGCCTCCATTCCATTCGCACTCGACATAGCCCGTCGGCAAGGTCGCATCACGCCGGGTGCAAAAGTGCTCTTCCTGGGCACCTCGGCCGGGGTGTCGTTCGGCGGCATGGCGCTGCAGGCATGAGGCGCGTGCTCGTCACCGGCGCCAGCGGCTTCCTCGGCGCGCATGTCGTGGCGAGGCTGGCAGCCACTGGCACGCAGGTGATGGCTCAGGGCCGCGACACCGCACGCTGCGCTGCGCTCGATGCCGGAGGATATGCGGTCGTCCGCCGCGACCTGTCGCGACCGTTTGATGCCGCCACCGACGCTACCTTTGGCGAGCCCGATGCCATCGTCCACTGCGCCGCACTTTCGGCGCCCTTTGGCCGGTTGTCGGATTTCGAGACGGCCAATGTCACGGCAACCCGCAATCTCGTCGATTTCGCGCAGCGGCAAGGCGTGCGCCGCTTCGTCCACATCTCCAGCCCTTCGGTCTGTTTCGCCTTTCGCGACCAGCTCGATGTGTCCGAGGACATGATCTTGCCGGAGCCGGTCAACGCCTATGCCCGCACCAAGCGGCAAGGCGAGAAGATCGTGCTGGCGGCACCCGAGGTCGGGCCGGTCATCTTGAGGCCGCGCGGCATCTATGGCGCAGGCGACCGTTCGCTGCTGCCGCGCCTGCTTGGTGCTGCCCGACAACGGCCGCTGCCGCTGTTTCGCGACGGCCATGCGCGCATAGACCTCACCCATGTCGATGATGTCGTCGATGCGGTGGTCGCGGCGCTTGAGGGCAGAAGGGATGTCGATGGCCAGATATTCAATGTCTCCAGTGGCGAGGTGCTGCCGGTGCGCCGCATCGCCGAAGGCGCCTGCGCACGTGCCGGCGTGGCCCTGCGTTGGCGACAAATGCCGCTATGGCCGGCGATGCTGGCGGCGGGCGTGATGGAGGCCGTGGCGCTGCGCTTGCCGGGTCGTCCCGAGCCGCTGGCGACCCGTTATGGCCTTGGCCTGTTCGCCTATGCTCAGAGCCTCGATATTTCCAAGGCTGGGCGTATTCTTGGCTGGACGCCGAAAGTGTCGTTCGAGGAGGGGCTCGACCGCACATTCGGCAACGAAGCGGAAGGCGCAGGGAGGGCGGCAGCGTGAAGATTGTCTTTGCCAACAGCGCCTGGGTCAGTGCCGCCGAAAGGTTGATCCTGCGCGGCGGCAGCTGGCGCAGCGTCCGGCTGCGTGTCCGCTATGGCCTCATCATCCATCCACAGGCCGGCCCGGTGCTGATCGATACGGGCTATACGCCGCAGGCCATCAGTGGCGACCATAGAGGCAAAGCGCTGCACCTCTATGGCGCGGTGCTGAAGCCGCAGCTCAACGCATCAGAACAACCGCTGCCGCTGCTGGCGCGATTCGGTCTCACACCGCGGGATGTCAGCACCGTCATCGTCACCCATTTCCATGCCGATCACGTTTCCGGCCTGTCGCTGTTTCCCAATGCCCGCTTCATCGCCAGCGACGCTGCCTGGTCGCGGCTGAAGGTGCGGACGGCCTGGCAGAACTTGCATCATGGCGTCTTCACCGAACTGTTCCCGGCCGATTTTGGGACCCGGCTCGACGGGCTGTCGGCGAAGCAGCAGATCGGGTCGCGCGGAGCCATTCCTGGCGGCGCCGATCTGTTCGGCGACGGCAGCGTGGTCGCCGTTGATTTGCCCGGCCATGCCGATGGCCAGTTCGGCCTGCTGTTTCCCGACAGGGAGCGTCCGCTGCTTTACGCGGTCGATGTGCAGTGGTTGGTCACGGCGCTCTTGCAGAATCGAACGCCAGGCTTTCCGGCGAGCCTGCTGGCCGAGGATTTCGCTGCGATCGAGCCGACCAGCGATATGCTGCGGCGCTTTGCTGCGGCCGGCGGCGAAGTGATGTTCTGCCACGATCCCATTCCGACGCCATACGATCTGGACGCCGGGGGCGAATGAACGGGCTCACTGAGGCACTGGGCTCGTTTGCCGTCACCCAATGGGTGTCGCGCAAGAGCCGCGAAAACTTCGAGCGCTGGCAGGCTCGCGCCTTGCGACGCTGGCTTGATCGTGACCTGCCGTTGGCGCCTTTCTACGGCAAACCGCCGCGCGGCCTTGGCGATCTTCCGGTCACCGACAAGGTGCTGCTGATGGCGAACTTCGAGCGCTTCAACATAGCTGGCGTGTCGGCCAGCGATGCTTGGGCCGCGGCTTCCGCCGATGGCCGCCTCGGCGACCTGACCGTTGGCGCCAGCACCGGCACTTCAGGCAATCGCGGCCTGTTCGTCATTTCCGAGGCCGAGACATATCGTTGGCTGGGTGCGATCCTGGCAAAAGCCATTCCCGATCTTTTATGGCGCCGGCAACGCGTGGCCGTGATTCTGCCGCAGAACACCGGGCTCTATGACAGCGCCCAAACATCCCGGCGTGTCGAGCTTGGATTCTTCGATCTGACACTTGGTCCGGAAGGCTGGCGAAGGGAACTTGAGGATTTTGCGCCGACTGTGATCATCGCGCCGCCGAAGATGCTGCGGCATTTCGCAGCCGAGAAATTCAAGTTGTCGCCGGTCCGAATCTTCTCGGCCGCCGAAACGCTGGATCCCGTCGACAGGCCGGTCATCGAGGCATCTTTCTCGCTTCCGCTCGATCAGATTTACATGGCGACGGAAGGGCTGTTCGCGGTCACCTGCCGGCAAGGCGGGCTGCATCTGGCGGAAGATTCGGTGCATTTCGAATTCGAGCCGGTCGGCGACGGCCTGGTCACGCCGCTGGTCACCGCTTTCCGCAGGCGCACGCAGATCATGGCGCGCTATCGGATGAACGACCTGCTGCGTCTGTCCAAGGCACCGTGTCGCTGCGGCTCGCCGCTGCGCACGGTGGACGAGATTGTCGGCCGCATGGATGATGCCTTCCGGTTCGCATCCGTGCATGGGCCGATCCAGATTACACCAGATGTCTTGCGCAACGCGGTGTTGAAGGCGGATCGGAGCATCGACGATTTCCGGTTGATCCAGACCACGCCCGATGCCGTCGAATTGCGGTTGGCGCCCGACCTTGCCGATGATGCAGGGCAGGCCGCACTGGGGGCAGTACGCGCGCTGCTCGCGGCGCGCCGGTCAATCGCCACAGTCGAACTCGTTCGTGTGCCGCTGACGCTGGAAACCAGCCGCAAACTACGCCGGGTAGAATGTCGGCTGCCGCCAGGAGCGGCTCCATGAGCCTCGCAACCCTCGACGAAACCCAGGCCGACCGCGTCGAGAACAGCCCGCTCCAGGTCGAGGCCTTCGTCGGGCTGTTCAACGAAAGCCCGGTGCACGACCTCGTGCGCAACCTGACGGTCAGGGTCGAGACTTTCGAAGTCGCCGGGCGCAGCTTTCCGCTGACGCTAAACGACGCCGGCGAGGCGCCCAACTGCTACATCTGCTGTCCGTCCAGCGCCTATATCGACTATGCCATAGACGAGACGCGCAACTTCAGCTCAGTGCCATTGCTGCAGGGGACAATTCGCGCGCTAATCCGAGCCTGCGCGCCGCTGGTCAAAGCGAGCGGTCTCGATCACCAGGCGCAGCTCAACAACTGGCTCTATTCGACCAATCCGGTGCCGCGGCTCGATAGAATAGCGATCGCGGCGATACGAGCCGGTCTGACGGAACGTTTTGCAGACCGCGCCATCGTCATCCGTTCGCTCAATGAGATCGCCGATCCCTCGACCATCGCGGCGCTGAAGGCGGAGGGTTTTCGCATGCTGGCGGCGCGGCAGATCTATATCTTCGCCGACCGCAGTGTTGCGCCGCCAATGACACGCGACATGAAGCGCGACCGCGCCCGATTGCGCGCGACGCCCTTTCTACGGGTCGGCAACAGCGACTTTGCCGAAGCCGATTACACCAGGAGCGAAGAGCTCTACGCCATGCTCTATCTTGACAAATACACGCCGCTCAATCCGCACTACACGGCACGCTACATCAGTGAGATGCATCGGCGCGGCGTCCTGCAGCTCGCCGGCTTGCGTGACGGCAGTGGCAGGCTCGTCGCGGTCACTGGCCTGTTCGAGAATGGCGGGACGTTGACCCAACCCATCGTCGGCTACGACACCAGCCTGCCGGCCAGCGACGCGCTCTACCGCATGATGATGGCGATGGCGCAGGATCATGCCACGGCGCGCGGTCTGTTCTTCAACATGAGCGCCGGTGCGGGCGATTTCAAACGCCGTCGCGGCGCCGTGCCGGCAATCGAGTACAACGCCGTCTATGTCGGCCATTTGCCCCGCCGCCGCCGCGCGGCGGTGCGGATCATGGAAACGGTTCTGGCGCTGGTGGGCATACCGCTGCTGCGGAGATTTGAACTGTGAGTCTTCCCGCGAAGAAGGATCTCTGGCAGGCGGTGGCGCTGTCGGCCGATATCGGCCGCAAGCCCTGGCGTGTCCTGCTTGATGGCGCGCCGATCGTGCTGTTTCGTTCGAGCACCGGCATATCGGCCCTTTTCGACCGTTGCGCGCACCGTCTGGTCGAATTGTCGACCGGCAAGGTCATCCGGGGCGAGATCGAATGTCCCTATCATGGCTGGCGCTTCGACGGCGACGGCCGCTGCACCGCCATTCCCGGCCATGTCGGCGAGATGCCGCATTACAGGGTGCGGCGCTATCATGCGATCGAGCGCGACGGCGTCGTCTTCGTCGCGATCGGTACGCCCACCGGCGAACCCTACCTGCACTGCATGCAAGGCAAGGATGTGATCGTGCGGCGCGTGCGTTCTTCGACGCAGTCGACGGTCATCGATGCGGCGGAAAACATCCTCGATGCCACGCACACGCATTTCACCCACAAAGGTCTGCTGCGCGGCCTCAGCGCCAAACGCCATCTGGTTCAGGTCGAGGTCACCGGCGGCGAGGGCTGGGTCGAGGCCTGCTACATCGGTGAAGAGCGCCAGCAGGGCTTGATCAGCCGGCTTTTGGAAGGAGAGCGGACCAAAACCATTGGTCGCTTCCGTTATCCCGGCATCGCCGAGCTGGAATATTGGGGCAAGGGCGGGCTCGCGCTGGCGACGACTTTTCATCTGCGCCAGGCCGATGAGCAGACCGTCGAGGGCGTCGGCTGGCTGATCGGCCAGCGCCAGGGTGGCTTTGGTCATCTCAAGGCGCTCGCCTTCAAACCGCTGTTCAACATTGCGCTGGAGCAGGATCGCAAGGTGTTGAAATCGGCGAGCGACAATGCGCGCTGTCCGCCTCAGGTGTTGCCTGCTATCGGGCCGCTGGATTTCCTGCGGCGCGACATCGCCGCGATCATGGACGGCAAGATGCCATCGGCCGCGGCGGAGCCGCGCGTTCACCGGATAGAACTGTAGGTCTCTACGGACAGTCAGAAAAACTCGCCTGAACAAAGGGATAGGCGCGTTTGCGGAATCATTTGCTTCAATCCTGAAGCGGTCCGTTCCATTCGATGTCGCGCGTCGATGCTGCTTGCAGGCTGATGCGCTGGCGCAGTGCCGTGCCGGCGATCTCGGCCAAGGCGCGCCATTGCGCCCGTTTCGGCGCGGGGTCGCCGGGCCAGTCGAGCAGTTCGCCGGCTTCGCGCATCGCCTTGTTGAAACGCCCGATCTCTTGCGATCGCAAAGCGACCGGAAATCCGTAGATCCACATCGCCAGCCGCACCGTTTGGGGCACCTCGACGTCCGGCATCACCTCGTCGCCATCGGCGAGCACGGCTTTGGCGAAGCGTTGCGGATCGCGAAAGAAATGCAGGCCGCTTGTGGCGCGGGGATTGCATTCGAGCGGCAGGATACGACCGCCCTGTTCGCGCGTCAGGTCGAAGGAGATCTGGCCGGTCCAGCCTGTGCCTGCCACGAAGCTTTCGATGAAATCCCGCGCGACGGGATCGGCGACCAGCTCAAAGCAGATGCCGGCGCCCTTGCCGGCGCGGTAGAGCGAACGATAGAGCCCCAGCGCCTTGAGGTCGCCTTTCACCGCCACCGCATAGGCACTGATCTCGTCGCCGTCGACAAAGCGCTGTGCCACCCATGGGATTGCTGGCGAAGGGTCGATCGCATCGAGCTTTTCCGGCGAGGGGCGCAGCAAGACATGGCTGGCAAAACGCGACCAGACCGGTTTGAACACCAGCTCGCGAGACTGACCACGCACGGCTCGCAGATCATCCCTGCTTTGCAGCAGCGCTGTCTCCGGCACGGCAAGGCCGAGGCTTTCGGCCAGTCGCATGAACGCATGCTTGTCATGGACCTGTGCCAGCAGCGCCATATCGGGCGCGAACAGTCGGGCCGGCATGGCGCGGTCGCGCCAGACCTGGCTGAGATAGAAGATTTCCTCGCAGGTCGGGATGACGAGATCGATGCCTTCGCTGCGCACCAGCGCTTCCACCGCCTCGCCATAGGCATGCCCGGCAAAGCGCGCCGGCGGCAGACGGAAATAGGCGGCGCAGGCAGTGCTCGCGGCGGCGATCGGATGCGCCGGGCTGTCTGCAAGGACGACACGCAGCCCGGCGGCGTGAAGCAGGCGCGCCAGGTGCAGTGCGACAGGGGCACGCGCCCCGGTGATCAGCACGGTGCTATTTTGCATGGGATATCAAGAGGCATCACCGTGGTCGCTTCGTTGGCCGGAAGCGTTGCGCGAATTTCGAAGCGTTGGCAACGCAGGCTGAACCGATTGCCAGGCCATCGCCTTTTGATCGTCGGGGCGCTATTGGCAGGGTTGCGATACTTTATGGTGATATGAATGCGCTTCTTGTTTTTCCTGATCCTGCTCACCGGCATTGGCGCCGGCGCCCTCTATCCCTGGGCGATCTCCAACTTCTCCGGCCATGAGATCGGCACCTGGCGGGTCTATGAGCAGGGCCATTTCAAACCGGTGACGGTGCCGCTCTCCGTCCGCGACGCGCCGGTGCGAGTGCTGCTCGATTTGACGGCGCGGGCCGAGCGCATCGTCTCACAGCAGCGCACCGTGCTGACGCTGACCGCTGCCGCCAATGGCCGCACGGCGCTTGCCTCGACGCTGCAGTTCAACCACTCGGACAATCCGCGCCAGGTCAGCCCGCAACTGCCCGACAAGATTTTTCGCGATGAGGCCGGTATTATCGCGACCGTCAGTCCCGGTCCCTATACTTTCACCGTTGGTCCGGGTGACGCCGAGGACATTCCGATACGCGCGGTCGATCTCATTTTGCGCTCCGGTGCGGGCGAGGCCGACAGGCGTGCGCGGCCGGTCGGCTTCGTGCTGATGGCGATCGGCTTGGTCGGCTTCCTGCTGACCTTGCGCTCCGGTGGCGGCCGGCCGGAAAATCCGAACTCGCAGCCGCCACCGCCACGCTGGGGCAGGGGATCCAAGTGAATTATCGCCACGCCTATCACGCCGGAAATTTCGCCGATGTCGTCAAGCATGTCGTGCTGACAAGGCTGCTCGACTATCTCAAACAGAAGGACAAGGCATTTCGCGTCGTCGATACCCATGCCGGCATCGGCCGCTACGATCTGTCGTCGGTCGAAGCACAGAAGACCGGCGAGTGGCATGGCGGCATCGGCCGGCTGATCGATGCCTCGTTCGATGCCAAGACGAGGGCGCTGCTGGCGGCCTATCTGGAGACGGTGCGCTCGCTCAATCCCGAGGGCGGCGTGAAGAAATATCCGGGCTCGCCGCTGCTCGCACGCCATCTCCTGCGCAAGCAGGACCGGTTGTCGGCGATCGAGTTGCACTCGAAAGATGTCGCGAAGCTCAAGGCCGAATTCGCCGGCGATTTCCAGACCAGGGTCATGGAGCTCGATGGCTGGCTGGCGCTCGGCGCGCATCTGCCGCCGAAGGAGAAGCGCGGCCTGGTGCTGATCGATCCGCCCTTCGAGGAGCCGGGTGAGTTCGATCGCCTCGTCGACGGGCTCGAAAGGGCATACAAGCGCTGGCCCGGCGGCATCTATGCGCTGTGGTATCCGATCAAGGATCGCAAGGCGATCATCGCCTTTAGAAAAGCGCTGAAGCAATCCGGCATTCCGAAAATCCTCGACATAGAATTCGAGATCAGGCCGGCCTCTTCGGAGCCGAGCCTCGATGGCAGCGGCCTGGTGGTGGTCAACCCGCCCTTCATTCTTGAAGGCGAATTGCGCACGCTGCTGCCAGCCCTGCACAAATTGCTCGCCGTGGGCAGGCCCGCGCATTGGTCGCTGGAATGGCTGGCTGGCGAGCGCGAATAAGTTGGATGGTCTCAAGGCCGTCACTTTGTTCATCGACGCGAGCAAGATCCGGAGGCAACCGCTTGACCGCCGCCGAGCGAATCCGCACAGTGCGCGTAATCGACCTTGAGAGGCTGCCATGACTCGCTTCGCCAAATCCGCACTTGCTGCCCTGATTTCGCTCTGCACCCCGCTTGCCGCGCCCCTCGGCGTCACGCAGGCAGTGCAGGCGGCCGACTATGGCGTCTATGCCGACGACGATGGCGGCGTCTGCGGCCAGCCCTGGGTGCTGAGCAAGATTTCCAGCCGCTTCTCCTACCAGGTGCATCACGTGCCGCATCTGCCCGATGTGCAGATCACTGATTTTCGCCGCATCCATCAGCACCGCTATCTGCCGGCCAACGACACCTGGCCGATCGGCCGTCGCTATTGCGGAGCCACCGTCAGCCTCTCCGATGGCCGTGACCGGACCATCTGGTACCTGATCGAGGAAGGCCAGGGCTTTGCCTCGATCGGCGACAACGTCGAATTCTGCGTCTCTGGCTTCGACCGCTGGCTGGTTTACAACGGCCGCTGCCGCGTCCTGCGTTAAGGGCGGCCTTCCCACTATCGATTTCCTTTAGCGCCTGCGGCTTAACTGGCCGCAGGCGCTTTTCCGTGCCGTGTTGACAGCAAAGCGCCGGCTCCGCTCGCCGGCCGCTTCGCTGACCGGCGCGGGCCTGATGTCATCGTCTCGATCGGTGGCGGGCTGGTGGTTGCCGCCTTCGCCATCTTTGGCCTGTTCCAGGGATCGCTGGCGGCGATGATCGTCGGCGTGCTGATCCTCGATCTCGGCGTACAGTTTTCGCAGGTCGCCAACCAGGCGCGCATCCATGCTCTCGATCCGACGGCCCGCAGCCGCCTGAACACCATCTTCATGGCGACGATGATTCTGGGCGGCGCCTGCGGCTCGGGTCTGGCAGGGCTTGCCTATTCGATCTGGGGGTGGAGCGGCACCTGCCTGTTCGGCGCTGCCTCCGCTGCGCTCGCGCTGCTGCTGTCGCGAAGGCGCTGAATTTTTCGGGCTATCGCCGGCAGGCAAATCGGCTAACCCTCTCACCCGAGAGCAACGCGTTAGTTTCGGGAGCCTTCATGGACCTTGCCACCATCCTTGCCTTCGCGGCCGCCTTCTTCGTGTTCGCCGCCAGCCCTGGCCCCGACAACATGACGATCGTCGCTCGCACGATCTCCAGCGGCGCGGCGTCGGGCATTGCCTATGGCGCCGGTACCGTGGTCGGCATCCTCATCTTCCTGATGCTCGCTGCCTTCGGCCTGTCGATCATCGCCGCCAAGATGGCAATCGTCATGACGGTGCTTCGCTATGGCGGAGCGGCCTATCTGGTCTGGATGGGCATCAGGCTCTGGACGGCCGCGCCGGTCGTGCCGGAGCTGCAGCCCGTGTCTGGGCGGCGTGGCCTGCTGACGATCTTTGCCACGGGTGTCGCGCTCAATCTCGGCAATCCGAAAATGCCGCTGTTCTATGTGGCACTGCTGCCCAACATCGTCGGGGCCTCGCTCACATCAGCGCATCTCGGCATCCTGGTGGCTGTGATCCTGGCTGTCGAAATTGTGGTGATCGGCGGGCATGTGATTCTCGCCGGCCGCGCCCGCAATCTGTTGCGCACGCCCAGGATCGTACGCCGGGTCAACCGCGCGGCAGGCGGCGTGATGATCGGCGCCGGCATCGCCGTGGTCGCCACGCGCTGAGGCAGTGCTATTTCCTGCGTTGTGTCGGCTCGGCCTGATCGATGATCTTGCGAAGAAAGGCAATGTGGCCGCGAAAGGCCCGCCGCCCAATCGTTGTTGCCTTGACCCGTGTCTGCGGCCGACGCCCGACGAACAGCTTTTCAATATCGACGTAGCCCGCTCTGGCCAGCGTATCGAGATGTGCCCCGAGATTTCCATCAGTGGTGTCGATCATCGCCTTCAACTGGGTGAACTCCAGTGCCTCGCGCCTTTCCAGCTTGTTCAGCACGGCCATGATCCTGAGCCGTGTGCTCTGGTGGATAATATCGTCAGCGCTCATCTAGAGGCTCCAATGCGGCAAAGCCTTGGACTGTGGCCATATGTGGCCAGGCGATTCGCGGACAGCGTGATTGCTTTTTATGGAGTCGAAATCGAAGCAGACTTATGGCTGGTGCAGAATACTCTGCCAAGCAGAGTTATCTGTCAACCAGTCACCGGCGACGGAAGCACACTTGACAAGGTGATCTTCAGATAGGTCGTCGCATAGCACACGGACCGTTCACCCACAGAAGATGATCGCCTCGATGAGACGGCAGGTCATGATGTTCACGACCGAAGATCATGCGTGAAGCTGCTCGCTAATCTTCGCAGCTTCGCATCGAGAATGCCGGTGTCAAATTGCTGATGGCATCAGAAGATCAACAGAGGATTTTTGCGATGACGAATGCGATCATGTGCGGATCTCAACCAAAATTTAAGCTGAGAAAATCATACCATTGCTTCGCTGGCTAGCGAGCCGCGAGTCAGATATGCATTGCGCGCCGGGGTCATTCACGGCCATCGGCATAACGTGAAGGGGCATGACATGGCTAAGCAGTCATCTAAAGCGCCGGCATCCAAGGCACCGGCAAAGAAAGCACCTGCAAAAGCAGTCGCGGCGAAGGCCGCAACGGCAGTGAAGAAGGCAGCGCCTGCGAAGGCGGCGGCAAAGCCCGCAGCCAAGCCCGCAGCCAAGGCAGCACCGGCAAAGAAGCCGGCTGCAGTCAAGGCTGTGGCGAAGCCGGCAGCGAAGAAGGCAGCGCCTGCCAAGGCAGCGGCAAAGCCGGCGGCCAAGGCAGCACCGGCCAAGAAGCCGGCAGCCAAGGCTGTGGCAAAACCCGCGGCCAAGAAGGCAGCGCCCGCCAAGGCTGCGGCAAAGCCTGCCGCGAAGGCAGCGGCAAAGCCGGCTGTGAAAGCAGCAGCGGCCGCGACAAAGCCCGCGGTGAAGAAAGCCGCCGCGCCGAAGGCCAAGGCAGCGCCTGCGAAGGCGAAGGCTCCGGCCAAGAAGTAGACCGGGTCGTTGGGGCGTCGCGTGTCCTTCGGGACTCGCAAAGGACACTCTGACGCCCTGGGTCGAAGCATATCCGGCAGCGGGTTCAGCCCTCGGGGCTGAGCATCGGGAAGGGGCCGAGGGGCAAGCAGAGCGAGGCGCGCCAGTTGGCTGCCTCGCTCGCCCGATCTGGTTCTCCCTTGTCGTGTTGGCGAAGGTCCCGGCACAATGCCTCGGGCGTGTGAAGCGCGACGCAGGTCTGATTCCGTTCAGCCTGTTTCCGTCGCCTGTGTGTGATTTGCAGCGTAACAGCCCGTAGGCTTGTGGTGATGCCTGGGCGGAAACCGCGACCGGTTTCTGGCAGCAGTTTTTTTGCGTTCTGGCGGTTGATCGCAAGTGCCTGTCCAGTCAACACTGAGGGTCTGCAAACAGGAAGCCGATCATGCCGAAGCTGCTCTACGCATCCACCTCTCCCTACAGTTCCAAGGTAAGGATGGCCGCGGCCTATGCCGGCATCGCCATCGATCTGGTTGCGGTCAAGACCGAGGACAAACCGGCCGAACTGATCGGTGCCAATCCGCTCGGCAAGATTCCGGTGCTGGTGCTCGACGATGGCCGTTCGGTCTACGACAGCCGCGCCATCACCCAGCATCTCAACCGGATTTCGAAGAACGCGCTGTTTCCACGCAATCCCGACAAGCGGCTGGAAGCGGAAGTGCTGGAGGCGTTGGCCGACGGCATCTGTGACTGCGCACTGTCGATGGTCTACGAGCGCCGCACGCGGCCAGAAGAGATGGTTTATCAGCCCTGGCTCGACCGCCAGTGGGCAAAGATCACGGCAGCACTCGACCTGCTCAACGCCAACCCGCCGAAACTGCCCAAGAAGATCACGGTCGGGCAGATGGCGTTGCGTGCCTGTCTTGGCTACCTTTCGCTGCGCTTCGCCGGCAAATGGGAAAAGGGCCATGGCCGGTTGACCCGCTGGGCGGCGCGTTTCGACGAAAAGTTTCCTGAGCTGAAGCCGGCGATTCCGGCGTGAACCGCCAGCCACAAAAAAAGCCGGGCGCAATGCCCGGCTTTTTCGTGTCGTGGCTTGAACGACTTAGAACTTCATACCGACGCCGAAGGTGACGCGGTTGTCGGTCGACTTGACCTTGCCGATACCGTCGAAGCTCTTCGAGCCGAAGTCGGTGTAGCGGTATTCGACACGGCCGAACACGTTTTCGGTGATCTTGATGTCGGTGCCGACACCTGCCGTGTAGCCAAGCATGGTCTTGCTGTCGCTATCGCCGAGGCCATCATCAACCTTCTGGTTCTTGATGGCGCCGCCGGCGGTGCCGTACAGCAGGATGTCCGGGGTCACTGCATAACCGAGACGGGCACGCAGCGATCCTTCGATGCCACCCTTGGCGTCGGCGCCAGCATTGGAACCCTTGACGCCGTTGTAGCCGAGATCGGCTTCAGCACCGTACACGAAGTTCTCCTGCTGCCACTGGTAGCCGCCGAACACGCCGCCGACAAAACCCTTGGTGCCGACGTTGTTGCCTTCATCGCGCAGATTGGCATGGCCGGCGAAGCCATAACCGACGCTCAGACCGGCATAGGGGCCGGCCCAGGATGCGACGGGCAGTTCAGCAATCGGCGCGGGTGCCGGGGGCTCTTCCTGGACGACATCCGCGGCATAAGCGGTTCCACCCAGGGCGAAGAGCCCGAGCGCGACGGCCAGCGGCCGTGCGAATTTAAGATTGGCTTGCATTGTTCTTTACTCCTTAAGCCACAGGACACAGGCTTGTTTCTCACGATCGCCATCAACCCGTCCGGGGGGTGAAACGGATCTGGCGTTCGTCGGTTCCAAATGTCGTGTCAAAATGCGGCTGAAGCGAACCTGAACTTGGGTCATTCCCCGGCGCGAATGAGGCAGAACCTTGACGTTGCATCTTCGCAACAGCGAAATGTCAGGAGCCACCTTATGCTGCGCTGCACACCGCTTGGTGCAAGGAGTCCAGCATCCTATATTGCGGTCCAGAGGTTCCGAGTCCAGGACCAGTCGATATGCCGAACCGGGCGTTTCGCCACAATGCTGCCCCAGGTGCGAATGCCGTTTAACGCATGCGAGGCCATATTTCGTCGGCGTCGTGTTTTCGGGCCGAAATTGAGGATTGACAACAGATGAGCAAAGCCACTGCCGCGGCGCTGGTGACGGGCGGGGCGAAACGGATTGGCAAGGCGATCGTCGAAGACCTCGCCAGCCATGGTTTTGCAGTCGCCATCCACGCCAATGGCTCCCGCGATGAGGCGGATACACTGGCCGCAGGGATTAACCAGTCTGGCGGCCGCGCGGCGGTGGTGATCGCCGACCTGACCGACATGGATGCCGTCAGCGACCTCGTCGGCCAGGCGGAAGCCGCGCTGGGGCCGATCTCGCTGCTGGTCAACAACGCTTCGCTTTTCGTCGACGATTCGGTCGAGGATTTCGACTGGCAGGCCTGGGACCGCCACTTTGCCATTCACGTGAAAACCCCGGCGCTGTTGGCACAGAATTTCGCCCGCTCCTTGCCGGCGGGGCAGGAGGGGCTGATCATCAACGTCATCGACCAACGCGTCTGGCGGCCGACGCCGCGCTATTTCTCCTATGCGCTGTCCAAATCCGCGTTGTGGACGCAAACGCAGATGTTGGCGCAGGCGCTCGGCCCGCGCATCCGCGTCAACGCAATCGGTCCGGGTCCGACGCTGAAGAATGTGCGCCAGGATGATTCCGATTTTGACGCACAGCTCGCTGGCCTGATCCTGAAGCGCGGCCCGGAATTGCCGGAATTCGGCGCCACCATCCGCTATCTCTGGGACGCGCGCTCCGTTACCGGCCAGATGATCGCGCTCGATGGCGGCCAGCATCTTGCATGGCAGACGCCCGATGTGACAGGCATGGCGGAATGAGTCCTCTAGACCAAAAGAACAAGCCGCGCGGCGGCGCCGATGATCTTCCTCCCGAAATCGACCTCGAGGACGAGGCGCTCGAGGAGATCGTTGAACCGATCGGCCCGGATGTCGCCTTCACGGCCATCGACTGGACGCCGCATGCTGGTGACGCCGACGGCATGGTCGGCGCCGAGGTGATCCAGACGCTGGTGAAGCGGCTGCCCAATGCGCCTGGCGTCTACCGGATGATGAACGCCACCGGCGACGTCCTCTATGTCGGCAAGGCACGCAGCCTGAAGAAGCGCGTCACCAACTACGCGCAAGGCCGCTTCCACACCAACCGCATCGGCCGCATGGTGCGCGAGACGTCGACGATGGAGTTCGTCGTCACCCGCACCGAGATCGAGGCCCTGCTGCTCGAAGCCAATCTTATCAAGCGCTTGCGGCCGCGATTCAATGTGCTGATGCGCGACGACAAGTCGTTTCCATACATCCTTCTGACCGGTGATCATGTCTCGCCCGGCATCTACAAGCATCGCGGTGCGCGCTCGCGCAAGGGCGACTATTTCGGCCCATTTGCCTCGGCCGGCGCCGTCGGCCGCACCATCAATTCGCTGCAGCGCGCCTTCCTGCTGCGCAGCTGCACCAACTCCTTCTACGAGAACCGCACCCGGCCCTGCCTGCTTTACCAGATCAAGCGCTGCGCCGGCCCGTGTACCGGCGAAATCTCGCATGACGGCTATGCCGAGCTGGTCTCCGAGGCGAAGAATTTTTTGTCCGGCCGCAGCCAGAAGGTGAAGACCGAAATCTCGGCCGCCATGCAGCAGGCATCGCAAGACCTCGATTTCGAACGCGCCGCCATCTATCGCGACCGGCTGGCCGCCCTGTCCCATGTGCAAAGCCATCAGGGCATCAACCCGGCGACCGTCGACGAGGCCGATGTCTTCGCCATCCATCAGGAGGGCGGCCAGGTCTGCATCCAGGTGTTCTTCTTCCGCACCGGCCAGAACTGGGGCAACCGCGCTTATTTCCCCAAGGCTGACCCGGCGCTGGAGGCGGCTGAGGTGTTGGGCTCCTTCCTGGCGCAGTTCTATGACGACAAGCCGACGCCGCGTAACATTCTCCTGTCGCACACCGTCGAGGATCAGGAATTGCTGGCTGAGGCGCTTTCGACCCGAGCCGGGCGCAAGGTGGCGATCTTGGTACCGCAGCGCGGCGAGAAGAAAGACCTGACCGACAACGCCCTGCAGAATGCGCGTGAGGCGCTTGGCCGACGGCTGGCCGAAACGTCGACGCAAGGCAGGTTGCTGGCCGGTTTCGCCGAGACTTTCGGCCTGGCCAAGCCGCCGGTGCGCATCGAAGTCTACGACAACTCGCACATTATGGGCACCAATGCCGTCGGCGCCATGGTCGTCGCGGGACCGGAAGGTTTCGTGAAAAACCAGTACCGGAAATTCAACATCCGCTCGACCGAGATCACGCCGGGCGACGATTTCGGCATGATGGGCGAGGTGATGGAGCGGCGCTTTTCGCGATTGCTCAAGGAGCATGGCGACGTTGTCGTGGCCGACGATGCGGCGGCAGGCGAGGTGGCCGATGACATCGAGGACGATATCTCCGGCAGCTTCCCGGCCTGGCCCGATGTCATACTGATCGACGGCGGCCAGGGCCAGATGACGGCGGTGCGCAAGATCCTCTCGGATCTCGGCATCGAGGATCGCGTCGTCGCCATCGGCATTGCCAAGGGCCAGGACCGCGATGCCGGCCGCGAGCGCTTTTTCGTCAGGGGCAAGGACTCGTTTTCACTGCCTGTGCGCGACCCGGTGCTCTATTTCGTCCAGCGGCTGCGCGACGAGGTCCACCGCTTTGCCATCGGCTCGCACCGGGCCCGCCGCAAGAAGGAGATGGTCAAGAGCCCGCTCGACGAGATCGCCGGCATCGGCCCCGGCCGCAAGCGGGCGCTGCTGCTGGCGTTCGGGACCGCCAAGGCGGTCAGCCGTGCGGCAATCGAGGATCTGAGGAAAGTCGACGGCATTTCCGAACAGGTCGCCAAATTGGTCTACAATCATTTTCACGAAAGTTGAAAAACTCGGCACTTTCGGCTGGCCTGTCGAATCTGACCTGTTGACCCCCTACATCAGCTTCTGATTTGAGTACGCAGGCAGAAAGAGTCTCCCAGACATGGCCAAGCGCGCGTTCAACCTGCCCAACATGCTGACCTACGCCCGCATCGTCGCGGTGCCGCTGGTGGTGCTGTGTTTTTTTCTCGAAGGCCATCTGAAATCGAGTGACTTCGCCCGCTGGTCGGCGCTGATCATCTTCCTGCTCGCCTCGATCACCGATTACCTGGACGGCTACCTGGCGCGCGCCTGGCAGCAGACCTCCAACATCGGCAAGATGCTCGACCCGATTGCCGACAAGCTGTTGGTGGCCACCTGTCTGCTGCTGTTGGCCGCCGACACCGATCGCCATGCCGGCATCGCCGGCTGGTCGCTGTGGGCCGCGATCATCATACTGTGCCGCGAAATCCTGGTTTCGGGCCTGCGCGAATATCTGGCCGCACTCAAGGTTTCGGTGCCGGTGACGCAGTTGGCCAAATGGAAGACCGCCATCCAGATGGTCGCCATCGCCTTCCTGCTGGCGGGACCGGCCGGCGACAAGATCTTCCCGCTGACCACGCAGACCGGCCTGGTGCTGCTGTGGATCGCGGCACTCGTCACGCTTTACACCGGCTACGACTATTTCCGCGCCGGCCTCAAGCACATCATGGACGAGTGAGATGACGACTCGTCTCATCTATTTTGCCTGGGTGCGCGAACGGATCGGCACATCGGAAGAAGAGGTCGAATTGCCCGCCGGCATCGAGACTGTCGCCGACCTCTTGCGCTGGCTGCAATCGCGTGGCGAAGGCTATGAGCGCGCCCTGCAATATCCCGACGTGATCCGCGTTGCCATCAACCAGGAACATGTCGATCACCGCGAGAAGATTTCAGGCGCGCGCGAGATCGCGCTGTTCCCGCCGATGACCGGGGGCTGACACTGATGTCGGCCGTCCTGGTGCCGAGCGTGCGTATCCAGCGCCAGGATTTCGACGTCGCCGCCGAGATCGCCGCGCTGACGCAAGGCCGCGCCGACATTGGTGCCGTGGTCACCTTCTCCGGTCTTTGCCGCGACGAGCAGGGCGCGCTTTCGGCACTCGAACTCGAACATTATCCCGGGATGGCGGAGGCCGAGATCGGCCGCATCGCCACCGAGGCGGTTCAGCGTTGGCCGCTGCAAGGTCTCACCGTCATCCACCGCCATGGCAAGATCGCGCCGGGACACAACATCGTGCTGGTGGTAGCCGCCTCGGCCCATCGCCAGGCGGCGTTCGAAGCGGCGAACTTTCTCATGGATTATCTCAAATCGCGGGCACCCTTCTGGAAGAAGGAGCATCGCACCGATGGCTCCGAAGGCGGCTGGGTCGAGGCCAAGGAAGCCGACGCCCTCGCTGCCGGGCGCTGGAAGTCGCCGTCCGAATAAATCCCTGTCGCAGCCATGTATTGACCGCAATCCTTTGGCCAATTGCATGAGGTTGATCAGCCTGGGTTCTTGGCAAGCTCGGGCCTTGGCAGTCCGGGGCAAGGGAGGTGGTCATGCTGGACAGGCTTGCGGAGTTCTTCGTTTTCGGCTTCGTGCCTCTGGTCATCGGCATCCTTGCAGTGCCGGAACTGTCCGCGGCCGCCGAAACGGCGGTGAGGGGCGAGGTGATCTATCGCGAACGCATCGCCTTGCCGCCCAGTGCCGTGCTTTCCGTCCAGCTTGCCGATGTCTCGCTGGCCGACGCGCCGGCCAAGATCATCGGCGAGCAGACGATCAAGCCCGCCGGCCAGGTGCCGATCAGTTTCGAAATCAAATTCGACCCATCGGTGATCCGGTCGCAGATGACCTATGCACTGCAGGCCCGCATCACCGTCGACGGCAGGCTGATGTTCATCTCCGATGTGCGCCACCAGGTCGATCCGCTCACCGATGCGCCGCAGACCATCATGCTCAAGATGGTCCCTGCCAGCACCAAGCCGACGGCCTCCGTCTTTGGCCAGCTCTGGGTGGTCGACTATGTCGACGGCATCGGCGCCATCACCGCCCCGCAGGCGACGTTCAGGGTCAGTGAGGCCGGCAAGGCCGGCGGCAGTGGCCCCTGCAACACCTATTTCGCCACCGCCAAGGTCGACGGCCAGGCGATCGCCATCAGCGAGATCGGCTCGACCTACAAGGCCTGTGCACCGGAGGTCATGGCCGAGGAAAAGGCGTTGTTCGATGCGTTGGCCAAGGCGGCGTCCTACAAGGCCGATGCCGGCAAGCTCGCAATATCAGACAAGGACGGCCGCGAAATCCTGCGCTTCAGCGCGGCAAGCTGAGCGAATTCGAAATCGCGTCTAGCTAGGCCGGCGGCGGCGCTGGCGTCAGGCCAAACCTCCGCATCAGATCCATGATCCGGGCGCGATCGGGCGGGCCGTCGGCGCCAAAGATGGCGAACGCCTCCCGGAAATACTCCGGCCCGATCGCGGCCGGCGTCACCATGCAGAGAACCTTTGCTGTCTCGGCGGTACTGTTGTCGAAACGGTGGACGGCGCCGCGCGGAATGCATAGCGCTTGTCCGGGGCCGATATCGTGGCGCTGGCCGTCTACTGTCAGCGTCAGCACGCCTTCGATCCCGTACATCGTCTCCTCGTAATGGTTATGGCTGTGCGCTGGGGCTAGCAGGCGCTGCGAGCCGGGCACCGTCAGCTCGAAGGCGGCGATGCTGCCGTTTGACTGTTCGCCAGTAAGCAGGAAATGGACGGTGAGGCGCCCATCGCCGATTGTCTCGTCCGCGGGATTGACCTGCACCTGGCTGGCTTTGTCTAGCATTCCGTCCTCCTATGTGGTAAATCCAATTTACCACAGTGAGTAAACTCAATTTACCAGGGTGTCAATGCCGTCATCCGTCGAAGATCTTCCAAAAAGGCCGCCGCTGATCGGCGCGCTGTTGCGTGTGCCGGCCCTGGCCATTCATCGCAAGCTGATCAGGGACCTCCGGGCATCCGGTTTCGATGATCTCAGCCCGCCGCATATGTCGGTGATTCAATATCCCGGCCCCGACGGCTGCCGGCCGAGCGCGCTGGCCGAGCGCGCCGCCATGAGCAAGCAGGCGATGAACCAGTTGCTGAAGACGCTGGAGGGGATGGGCTACATAACCCGTTCCTCCGCGCCCGAAGACGGCGGCGGCACGGTCGTCCATTTCACCGATCGCGGCCGTGCCGCCTATCAAAAGATGGCCGACATCCTGCTCGACGTCGAACGGGAATGGGCCGAGGAGCTCGGGCAAAAACGCTTTGATGAGCTGAAGAGGCTGCTCGGCGATTTGTGGGACACGCCGCTCATCCGCTGAAAACCCGGAATGGCAATAATGCCCGACCAGACGGGCTAGGACGATTTCTCCGCCACCATAGCCTTGACGATCCCGATGGTCTGGTCGTCGGCCGGAAACAGCATTTCGAGCGCAAGTTCGGCCAGCGTCACGTCGTTGGGCGTGCCGAAAACGGTCGTGGTGTTGAGGAAGGACACGTTGCCGAGGCGTGTTGCGATGCGCAGCGGCGTTGCCAGCCGCTGCGCCGCATCCAGCCCTTCCGCCGCGTCGGATCCGACCGGCAAGGGATAGGCCATCACTTCGGCCAGCAGGCCCTGGATGACGGGATCGGCGCGCGCCACGATCTGCTGGCGCAGGACATGCACCGTATGCGCGCGCCAGGCCGCGAAGTTCAGGATGCGCGGACCCATGCCGGCAGGATGCAGGATGAGGCGCACGGAGTTGACTGGGCTGCGCATCAGATCGGCCGAGCATCCCTCATAGAGCTGCGGCAGCGCCGAGTTCGACAGCACCACGTTCCAATGGCGGTCGACGGCAAAGGCCGGATAGGGCTTGTGCGCCTGCAGCACGCTGTCGATCGCCTTCCTGGCAGCCTCCAGTTCCGCAAGCGAACGCTCCTGGAAGCCCGGTGCAAAGCCGGCTGCGAGCAGCAGCGTGTTCTGATCGCGCAAGGGCACGGCAAGGCATTCGGCCAGCCGCACGATCATCTCGCGGCTTGGCCGCGAGCGTCCGGTCTCCAGATAGGAAAGATGCCTGGTCGAACTGTCCGCCGCCAGTGCGAGATCGGTCTGCGTCATCCGGCGCTGCTCGCGCCAGCGCCGAAGCAGCACGCCGAAAGGGGTCTGGTGCAGTGTCATCGTCGGAACCTATCGCGCGACGGTGTCGCGGTTCAATGACCTGCAAGGTCAAATTCGCCGTGATCCCGCAGTCGCTTTTTGACCTCCGAGGTCATGGATTTCGAACCTCCGCCTGGCGAATTCTGTCCTCCCAAGAGGCGGTGCATCGCCGCTCTCGCAACCGGATGGAGTGAAGATCATGACCAGATCCATGGATGCTAAGGCGTTGGCCGACCGCTATGTCGCCGTGTGGAACGAGACGGACGCAGAGCGCCGCCGCGCGCGGATTGCCGGCCTGTGGGTGCCCGACGGTGAGCATTATGTCGGTGAACGCGCCGTGCGCGGCTACGAGGCGCTCGAGGCACGGGTGCGTGGATCGCACGAGAAGAATGTCCGCAACGACGGCAACCGCTTCCGCGCCGCCTCGAATGCCCGCCTGCTGCACGACGTCGTTACTTTCACCTGGGAGATGCTGCCGGCCGACAGCGACACCGTGCTGGCGACCGGTCTCGAAGTCCTGACCGTCAACGCCGAGGGTCGGATCCTGGTCGACTACCAGTTCGTCCCGGCCTGAACCGGCTCAAAATCAAGGAGACGAAAAATGCCTTTCATCACCACGACCGACGGGACGCAGCTCTATTGGCGCGAATGGGGGCAGGGGCAGCCGATGCTGTTCCTCAGCAGCCTCGGCTTTGGCAGCCAGATGTGGGACTACCAGATGGCGGCCTTCGCCGAGCAAGGGTTCCGCTGCATCGCCTTCGACCGGCGCGGTCATGGCCGCTCCGACCATCCGGCGCGGGGTTACGATCACGATACTTTAGCCGACGATGTCGCCACGCTGATCGGAGAACTCGATCTCTCCGGCATCACCCTGGTCGGTCATTCGATGGCGGGCGGCGAGGCAGCGCGCTATCTCACCCGGCACGGCAATGATCGCGTCAAGCGGCTCATTCTGCTGGCGCCGATGACGCCGATGCTGCTCAAGACGCACGACAATCCGGGTGGCGCGCCGCGGGAGGGTTTCGAGGCCTTGTGGGCGTTGTGGAAGCACGACTATCCGAAATGGGTGGCCGACAACATCGCGCCGTTCTTCATTCCGGAGACGTCGCCCGGCATGCTGCGCTGGGGCTACACCCTTGTGCAGGTCTCCGTTCCCGTGGCGCTCGCCTGCAGCCGCGACATGGTCGAGCAGGATTTTCGCGCCGAATTGCGCGAAATCACGCTGCCGACCTTGCTCATCCATGGCGACCGCGACCGCTCGGCGCCGATCGAGCTGACCGGCATACCGTCGGCGAAACTGATCCCGGATTGCCGCTTCCTCGTCTATGAGGGCGCGCCGCACGGCATCATGTACACGCATATGGACCGGCTGCATGCCGATATGCTGCAGTTCGTGCGCGAGAGTTGACCGGACCACCAATGAAAAAGGCCGGCGAGACGCCGGCCTTTTCGCATGGAAAATTGCCTCGGCTCAGCCGACGATCTCGGTGTCCGAGAACCAGTACTTGATTTCCTGCGCGGCGGTTTCCGGCGCGTCGGAGCCGTGCACCGAATTTTCGCCGATCGACAGCGCGTGCACTTTGCGGATAGTGCCTTCGGCGGCGTTGGCCGGGTTGGTGGCGCCCATCACTTCGCGGTTCCTGGCAATGGCGTTCTCGCCTTCCAGCACCTGGACGATCGTTGGTTCCGACGACATGAACTCGACCAGTTCGCCGAAGAACGGACGGTCCTTGTGGACGGCGTAAAAACCTTCCGCCTCGCGGCGGCTCATCCACACGCGGCGCGAAGCGATGACGCGCAGGCCGGCATCTTCCAGCATCTTGGTGATGGCGCCGGTGAGGTTGCGCCGGGTCGCGTCCGGCTTGATCATGGAGAAGGTGCGTTCGAGCGCCATGGGTCGTCCTTGTCTGAGAATGGAGATTGGAGTGGCGGGCTCTATACAAGTCGCCCGGCCCATTGCCAAGGCCCGAAGGGCAGGGAGCGCGAGCGAAGCGCAGGGGGACTGCACGTTTCTGTGTCAGGCCGGCGCCGATGAGACGACATCGGATGGCTGTAAAGCAATGCTTTGCTTGCTATAGTAGGGTTTCGGCGCCGCGCTGAAGTCGGCCCGAATGGAGACGACATGACCATGACAGACGATCGCCAGGAGCGCATTCGCAACCGCGCACATCAGATCTGGCAGGAAGAAGGACATCCGGCCGGTCAGGACGAGCGCCATTGGCATCAGGCGGCAGCCGACATTGATCGGGAGGATGCCACGGGGAAGTCTTCGGCAGCCAAGAAGCCATCCAAAAAGGCAACCGGCGCCGCCAAGGCAAAGGCCGAGCCTAAGGAGGAGAAGGCCGCCAAGAAGGCCGGCAAGCCGAAGAAGACGGCCAAGTAGGTCCGGCTATCTCGCGGCTCGCCTTTTTCGCAGGCCTCTTGCGCCGAGGTCGGGCGCTACGGCGTCAGGCCGCCGCGGCAACCTTTCGTCCCAGCCCGCCATGCAGGTCGAGGCAGCGGGCGAACCACTGCGCCACCACATCGGCGTCGTCGAGCAATCTGTAAGGCGAGGCGACACGTGCCCATTGCAGTGCGCCGAAGACGATGTAATCGGCAAACAGCGGTGATGCGCCGCCGATGAAGGGCTGATAGCCGAGCATCGAACGCAGCGGCTCCAGTGCTGTCCGGAAGGCTGCCAGGCCGGCGTCGCGCGCCGCGACGACGTCTTCCAGCTGCTTGCCGAAGCGCTGCTCCCGGCTCCGGCGGAAATACACGGCGTTCTCCTCGTCCTGCATGGCATGCAGGTCGATGAGCGCTGCGGTGGTGACATAGGGATGGATGGTCAATTGCGACCAGCGTTCGATGAAGCGCGCCATCGCCTTGCCGCCGTCGCCGCCAAACAGCGTCGGCCGATCCGGGTAGGCCTCGTCGAGATAGAGGGCGATGGCGAAGGAATCGATCACGACCTTGTCGCCGTCGCGGATCACCGGAACGGTTTTCGAAGCCCCGCCTTCGATGGTGGGAACGTCGAGAAAACGCGTCGGTGCGGTTGAGATATCGAGCCCCTTGTGGGCCAGCGCCATCGTTGCCTTCCAGCAATGCGGACTGAACGGACGGCTCTCGTCACGCCCGACGAGATCATAAAGCAGAATGGCCATTGGCGCGGGTCCCTTTGCGGTCTGGAGCAATTCCAGGAAAAGCGTGTAGCGCTTTCCCTTGGGAATTGCGTCAAAACAAACAGTTAGAGCAATCACCGTTTCCGTGAAACGGTGAATTGCTCTAGGTATCGCTCCCGACACCCCGAAACGGGCGCGGTGGAGAAGAGATGAAACAGCACTTCATGATGTTTGCGGCGTACAATCAATGGGCCAATGGCCGCATCTATGATGCCGCCGCCGATCTTGATGACGAAGAATTCAATCGCGACGTCGGCGCATTCTTCCGCTCGCTGATGGGCACGCTCAACCATCTGCTCGCCGCCGATCGCATCTGGATGAAGCGCTTCACCGGCGAAGGCGACGCGCCGACGGCGCTGGACGCCATATTGTACCGGGCCTTGCCCAGCCTGAGGATGGCGCGCGAGGCGGAGGACCGGCGGATCATCGACTGGCTCGCTGGCTCGAGTGACAAGGCGCTGTCGGGCCGCTTCACCTATATGACGGTATCGGACATGCGCACCGTCTCGCAACGGCTGGCGCCCGCGCTGGCGCATGTCTTCAACCACCAGACCCATCACCGCGGCCAGGCGCATATGATCCTGACGGTTCTGGGCCGCCCTTCCGTGCCGCTTGATCTAGCGCATTTCCAGCGCACCGAGGAAGGGCGCGCATATGCCTGATTTCGGTCTGTGAATTCGCCACGGGTTTGTAAAAGTCTTGATTTTGAGAAAAATTAGATAAAGAATCTTCTACACAAGTAAAAAATACAATATCTGGACTTTTTAAGTATAAAAAATAAAGAAACTAAAACACCTCCAAGAACGTTCATGTGTTGCATGCAGAGTATCGGCCACATATCGGCCTTTTGCTGCAATGCAGAAAATAGAGTGCCCACATGGAGAGTGTCATGGCTAGAATCTGTAAGGGTATCGCCGGCGCGCTGGCGAGTGGTACAATCATCATTGTTCTTTCCCTGCCGGCGATCGCTGGTGGTGGGATTGGCGTCGGTGTCGGCGCCTCGGTGGGCGGTAGCGGCGGTATCAATGCCGGCGCTGGCGCTTCGATCGGCGGCAGCGGCGGCATCAGTGCCGGCGCCGGCGCTTCCGTCGGTGGCAGCGGTGGCGTCAACGCCGGAGCCGGCGCCAATGTCGGCGGCTCGAACGGCGTCAGCGCCGGGCTCGGCGCCTCGGTCGGCGGCAGCGGTGGTATCAATGCCGGCGCCGGCGCCAATGTCGGTGGAACCGGCGGCGTCACCGCCGGGCTCGGTGCCAATGTCGGCGGCACCGGCGGCATCGGCGTCGGTGTCGGCGTGGGCATCGGTGGTGGCACCAATCCCAGCAACCCGTCGAACCCGAGCAATCCGTCCAATCCCAGCAACCCGAGCAATCCCAGCCATCCTAACCTGCCGGGCGTGGTGGCCCAGATGTCGGATAGCAAGATCGCGCGGATGAAGAAGCGCTGTGCCGATGTGCTCAGCAGCGAAGGCACCTATGATCGCGATCTGCGCCAGCTTTGCCTGCTGATCGCAAGGCGCTGATAGGTGGTTGGGTTCAATCAAGAATAAAAGATGCGGCCCGCTCCGGCGGGCCGCATTTTGAATGGCACCGGCAATGGCTGTCTCAGCTTCGCTGGTTGGAAGAGCGGCCCGCGCCAGCTATCGCCGCATTTTCTGCTGCAGCATGGCCTTCACATCAGGCCATTCGGAATCGATGATGCTGAATCGGACGGAATCGCGCTTTCGGCCGTCCGGCATGATCCGCTCATTGCGAACGATCCCTTCCTGTTTCGCCCCTATCCGCAGAATTGCCGCTCTCGACGCTTCGTTCAGTTCATCCGTGGTGAATTGCACCCGCACACAGGCCATGACCTCGAAAGCATGGGCCAGGAGAAGGTATTTGGCCTCGGTATTGACCCCTGATCGCTGGATTGAACCGCTGAGCCATGTGTGACCGATCTCCAACTTTCTGTTCGTGCGATCGATCTTCCAGAACCGCGTACTGCCGCAGATCAGCCCCGTGCGGCGCAGGACGATAGCATAAGGCATGACGGTCCCGGCCTGTCGTCCGGCCAGGGCGTTGGCAATATAGCCATCGATCGTAGCTGGCCCGGGGACCACGGTGGCCTTCAGGTTCCACAGCTCGCCGTCCGCCGCTGCACTCAGAAGTCCTTGCGAATGCTCCAGCTGAAGCGGCTCGAGTTCAACGATTTCGCCGACCAAGGCGGGTTGCCTGGATTGGGCGTCCATGAACCGATCATCCTCAATCTTCCTGGCTGGCGGTCATCGGGAGACAATCAAGGCCCAATCCGAGTTTCATACAACCCGAATTTCAGACGTCCAAAGCCAAGTCACTGATTTCGCTATCCAATTGGCGCTGTGTCAGAGCCGCTTCCGCCATCACCCATTGCTTGAACAGCAGCACCTTGCGTGCGGCAAGGCTCTTGGGGGGAGAGACAAAATACCAACCGGCGCTATTCGGATGGTGGACAGCGAAGGGAGCGACCAGCCTCTCGGCGCGGATGTCGCTCGCCATATAGGCACGGTTGGCGACGGCAAAGCCCATCCCGGCATTGGCCGCCTCGTAGGACATCATGCACGAGTCAAAATAGATACTCTTGGTCTCGCTGAGCACGAAGCTGGCGCCGGCGAAGCCGAGCCAGGATTGCCAGTTCTGGGTGCAGGTGTCGGAATGCAGCAGCGTGAAGTGCTGGAGGTCGTCCGGTATCACCTTCGACATGGGCTTGTCGCCGAGAACCTCATGGAACAGCCTGCGGCTGCACACCGGTGTCAAATCTTCCCGAAACAGCAGGTCGGACGGCAGCCCGTTGAAGTGGCCGTCGCCATAGCGGATTTCGAGGTCAAAGTCGGAGGCCGTGAACTCATGCGTCGCGTAGGAGGTCGAAACCCGCATCACAATATCGGGATGTTGCCGCTGGAACGACGGCAGGCGCGGAAACAGCCAGCGTGCGGCAAAGGTCGGCAGCACCGATATCTTCAGCACATGCTCCTGCGATTGCCCGGTTGCTTCCATGCTGGCGGCCACGATCCGTTCCAGCGCTTCGCGAACGCGCGACACATAGGTCTCGCCCTCCGGCGTCAGCGACACCGCGTTGCCGCCACGCTGGAAAATCTTGAATCGCAGCTGATCCTCCAGGCTTTTGACGCGCTGGCTGACCGCCGAGGCGGTGATAAACTGTTCTTCGCCGGCGCGCGTGAAATTGCCGTGCCTCGCAGCACTCTCCACGATTTTCAGCGAATTGAGGTTGACCTGACTGAGCAGACGCACGGTTTTGACCTTAAGCTGGGCTTACTCTAGCACCAGCATTCCTAATTTTACAGGGGGGGCTAATTTAATCGACTGTTTATCAAGTGTTGCCCCCCACTTGGAGAAGTAGAATGAACGCCCATACAATTCCCGAACTGCGTTACGCGATGAGCCGCGAAGCCATTATCGGCCACGACACCGCCTGGAAAGTGTCCAGCTTCGGCGTCGCGCAATATCTGCACGGCTATGACCCGGCCCTGCTTGCCGCGATCGAGGAGGCCGCCCTGAAACTCAAGGCCAGCCATGCCGTGCACAAGCACCTCGATCTGACCTTCATCACCGGTGCCGACCGTTTCATCCCGGAAATCAAGGAGTTGCTGCACGACAAGCTGCGCCTGGAGCGGTTGTCCGACATGATGGGCACCAAGCTGGAACCCTATCCGCTGTCGATCGTCGGCTCGACCGTCACCTTCATGAATCCCAGGGACGGCGCGGTCGAGTGGCATTGCGACGGCGTTCCGGTCACTGAACTCATTCCGCTGTCGATCAGCGATCCGCTGGTCGGCGGTCATCTCGAAATCTATTGCGACGATTCCGAGACCGGCCGCGCCATCCTCGAATCCGGCCGCGAGATCCCGCGCAACCGCATCATGCGCATCGATCACAAGATGAAGTACGCGACGCTCGGGCAATTCCTTGGCGTCCTGCATCGCACGGCGCCGATCCAGTATGGCGAGCGCGTCACCCTGGTGCTCAACCAGCGTTCGGTGGCCAAGCCCTATGTCGACGATAACAGAATGTTCTATCTTGCCGCCGACAACGACCAGGATCGCGAATGGGTCAACGAGCTGGCCGAAGATGTCTGGACCAACCAGCTGCCGGCCTATCGGCGGTTCGAGGCGGAGCATCCCATGCCCGCCGCCGCTGCCGAAGCACAGTTTCCGGGCGGAGCCAGGGAATCATGGTAGCCAACCATGATCCCGAAAGGTGGGGACCTGTTTTCGGACGCGATCATGGTCAAGCCCGGAGATAGAGCCCCACGCCGATACTTTCGGCACGGATCGGCCTCGATATCCGCGCTTGTCTTTGCCGCGGGCGCGGTGGCTTTGTGGTCGACCAATGCATTGGTCGGCAAATCCCTGCTCGCAAACCATCCGGTGTCGCAGGTGCAGTTCCTGCAATTTGTGGGAGCTGCACTGGTCTTCGGCTTGATCCGGTTCATGAGCCGGGATGGAGCACCGCCGGTCGCGGCCAGAGCCGCGCTCGCACCGCTCGCTGTCGGCTTCATCGGTCTGGTCGGCACTATGGTGCTGCAATACATTGCCTTCGCCTCGATGCCGGTGATCGAAGCAAATCTCGTGGCCTACACTTGGCCCTTGATGGTTGCCGCGGCAGTGATCGTTTTCGAAAAACCCCGCCGTCCGGCTCTGCTAGGCGTTGCCGCGATTATTGGGTTCGTCGGCGTCGTGCTGGTGATTTCGGGCGGGCGTGACCGCACCTGGCTCCAGGGCGATCTCGTCGGCTACTTCGCCGCATTCGGGTCCGCGCTGTGCATGGCATTCTATTCGGTGATGGTCGGTCGGCTCGCCACCTCGCCGGAGCGCCTGTTGCTGCCCTCGTCGCTGGTCGGCGTCGCCTTGACGCTTGTGTGGTCCGCTGGCGAAGGCGTCGCCTGGCCCGCCGGCATGGATCTGGCCCTCGGGCTCTATCTCGGCGCCGGCCCGATGGGGCTGGGTTACTACTTCTGGTCACGCGCCTTGAAGCTCGGAGGCAGCGGCAAGGTCGCTGTCGTCGCTTACCTCACGCCGATTGCTTCGACGTTGCTGCTGACGCTCTCCGGCGAACGACTGACGGTGACCGCCATTGCCGGAGCTATCCTCGTCATCGGCAGTTGTGTTGCTGTCGGCGTGCAACGTTCGGAGGCGCAAGACTATGCTTGACGACAATGAACGTCTCGCCAGGCAGGAAGCACATTGGCTCCTCAAGGAGTTTGGCGCGGAGGCACCACTTTATGCTGCAATGAAGGCCGAAAAGGCGATTGAACAGAAGGATTTCAGGCGCTGTGCCCGCTGGAAACGTATTCTTGAGATATTGGCCGACGGCCGGACAGCCAAGTCTGCAGCTTCCAAGTATTAGATTTTCTAATTTGCGCGACGTCGATTTCCCATAAAGATAGTTATTGTCCAGTCTTGATTCGTGTTGGGACTTGGCGGTCCGTCGAGGGGCGCGGTTAAAGAGATACATCGACAAAAGTCTTCGCTGGGGTGGATGACTTTGTCGCAAATAGGGTGAAAGAATTGTCAAATATCGATGATAAGACCGTTATCGAGCTAACGGCCGATATTGTCTCGGCGTATGTCGGCAACAATCCGCTTCCCGCTTCCGGCCTGCCTGACCTGATTGCCAGCGTCAGCGCCTCGGTTCGAAAGCTGGCAGGTGCGGCCGTCGTGGAAAGCCCGAGCCTGGTTCCGGCTGTCAATCCGAAAAAGTCGGTGTTTCCCGACTACATCGTCTGTCTGGAGGACGGAAAGAAGTTCAAGTCGCTCAAGCGACACCTCAGGACAGACTATGGTTTGAGCCCGGACGACTATCGGGCCAAATGGGGCTTGCCGCCGGACTATCCGATGGTCGCTCCGAATTATTCGGCGACCCGGTCGGCGCTGGCGAAGTCGACGGGACTTGGCCGCAAGCCGGCAGCGGCACCGGCCGTCGTGGCCAAGGCGACAAAGCGCGGCAAGGCCACTGCCTGAGACCTGTGGCCGGTGGGCAAGCCACTGCCGGCTGCCCATAACCGGCTGCTTGACGGCGCGGTTGCGCGCGCCGTTTTCAGGCCTTGCTCGACCAACTGGCCCGCAAGGTCTTGCGAAGCGTTGACGTCCGGTGCAAAAGCGCGGCCATGCTTGTAATCAATGACCTTTCGCTCCGCATGGCCGGACGCCTGCTTCTCGACCACGCCTCGCTGACCTTGCCGGCCGGCACCAAGGCCGGTCTTGTCGGCCGCAACGGCACCGGCAAGACGACGCTCTTCAAGGCCATCACCGGCGATTTTCCCTCCGAGACCGGCTCGATCAGCCTGCCGAAGAACACCCGCATCGGCCAGGTGGCGCAGGAAGCGCCAGGCACCGAGGAGCCGCTGATCGAGATCGTGCTCAAGGCCGACCTCGAACGCACCGCTTTGCTCGAAGAGGAAAAGACGGCGACGGATCCGCACCGCATCGCCGACATCCACATGCGGCTTGCCGACATCGATGCGCATTCGGCCGAGTCCCGCGCTGCCACCATTCTGGCCGGCCTTGGCTTCGACGACGCCGCGCAGCGCCGTCCGGCCTCATCCTTCTCCGGCGGCTGGCGCATGCGCGTGGCACTCGCTGCAGTGCTGTTTTCCGAGCCTGACCTTCTGCTGCTCGACGAGCCGACCAATTATCTCGATCTCGAAGGCACGTTGTGGCTCGAAAACTATGTGTCGAAGTATCCGCACACAGTGCTTTTGATTTCGCACGATCGCGACTTGCTCAACCGCGCCGTCAATTCGATCGTCCATCTCGACCAGAAGAAGCTGACCTTCTGGCGCGGCGGCTACGACCAGTTCGAGCGCCAGTATAGCGAGCAGAAAGAGTTGCAGGAAAAGGGTCGCGTCAAGCAGGAGGCGGCCCGCAAGCATATGGAATCCTTCGTCGAACGCTTCCGCGCCAAGGCCTCGAAGGCGAGACAGGCGCAGTCGCGCATCAAGGCGCTGGAAAAGATGAAGCCGATCGCGGCCATCGTCAATGATTCGGTACGGCCGTTCTCCTTCCCCGAGCCGGTGAAGACGGTTGCCTCGCCGATCGTGGCGCTGAACAACGTCAATGTGGGCTACACCGAGGGCCAGCCGATCCTGAAGAAGATGACGCTGCGCATCGACGCCGACGATCGCATCGCGCTGCTTGGCGCCAACGGCAACGGCAAGTCGACCTTCGCCAAATTGCTGTCGGGGCGGCTCAAGCAGGAGAGCGGCACCATGACGGTGGCGCCCGGGCTGAAGGTGGCGATCTTCGCCCAGCACCAGCTCGATGATCTCCGCCCGGAAGAGAACGCCTATGAGCATGTCCGCCGGCTGATGCCGGAGGCGCCGGAATCCAAGGTGCGCGGCCGCGTCGCCCAGTTTGGTCTGACGACCGAGAAAATGAATACGCCCGCCAAGGACCTGTCCGGCGGCGAGAAGGCGCGGTTGTTGATGGGCCTGTCGGCTTTCGAGGGGCCGAACCTGTTCATTCTCGACGAACCGACCAACCATCTCGACATCGACAGCCGCGAATCGTTGATCCATGCGCTGAACGAATTTCCCGGCGCCGTGATCCTGATCTCGCACGACCGCCATCTCCTGGAGGCGACGGCCGATCGTCTGTGGCTGGTCAAGGATGGCGCGGTCAATCCGTATGATGGCGACCTGGAAGACTACAAGACGCTGGTCACCGGCGTGTCCGGCGACCGCCGCGGCAAACGCGAGGCGGACAAGGCGTCGAAGGCCGACCGCCGCCGGGATGCGGCCGCGCGCCGCGCCGCTTTCGAGCCGCTGGCCAAGGAAATCCGCGCCACCGAAGCGCTGATGGACCGCATCCGCAAACGTATCGACGGCATCGAGGACGAGCTGTCCAACCCGGCGGTCTATGAGAAGGATCCGTCGACTGCGACGCGGCTGGCCAAGGAACGCTCACAGCTTGCCCAGACGCTCGCCGGCCACGAGGAAAAATGGCTGACCATGTCGGCCGAATATGAGGAAGGCACGGCGGAGTAGAGCTTATCTACCCCCTCGTGGGGGAAATGCCCGGCAGGGCAGAGGCGGGCGCTGTCCCGCCAACCTGTCAGCCTTTTTCAATCACCCACAACCGGCTTCGAGGACGAATAGACAGGTCGCGATCCTTCGCGCCCCCCTCTGTCCTGCCGGACATCTCCCACAAGTGGGGAGATTGGCTAATCATCCTGGCCCTACACGCGCCCTTTGAAACCCGCTAGACATGCCCCCATGAACCAGCACGCCAAACTCCGCATCGGCCATTCGGCCTGTCCGCATGATTGCCCCTCGACCTGCGCGCTCGAGGTCGAGCTGCTCGATGGCAATCGCATCGGCCGCGTCCATGGCGCCAAGTCCAACAGCTATACGGCGGGTGTCGTCTGCGCCAAGGTCGCCCGCTACGCCGACCGCGTCCATCATCCAGACCGGCTGCTGAAGCCGCTGATCCGCGCCGGAGCCAAGGGCGACGGCGCGTGGAAGGAATCAAGCTGGGAGGCGGCCCTCGACCTTGTCGCCGAAAAATTCATCGCGGCCGAGGAAAAGTACGGCTCGGAAACGGTGTGGCCCTATTACTATGCCGGCACGATGGGGCTGGTGCAGCGCGACGGCATCGACCGGCTGCGACACGCCAAGAAATATTCCGGCTTCTTCGGCTCGATCTGCACCAATCTGGCCTGGACCGGCTGGATGATGGGGGCCGGTGCCTTGCGCGGGCCCGACCCGCGCGAGATGGCGAAATCCGATTGCGTGGTGATCTGGGGCACCAATGCCGTCGTCACGCAGGTCAATGTCATGACCCACGCCATCAAGGCGCGCAAGGACCGTGGGGCAAAGATCGTCGTCATCGATGTCTACGAAAATGCGACGATGAAGCAGGCCGATCTCGGCCTGGTCCTGAAGCCCGGCACCGATGGCGCGCTCGCATGTGCTGTCATGCATGTGCTGTTCAGGGATGGCCTGGCCGACCGCGCCTATCTCGAAAAATACACCGACGACCCGAAGGGGCTGGAAGAGCATCTGCGGACGCGCACGCCGGAGTGGGCGGCTGGTATCACGGGTTTGGCGGTCGCCGAAATCGAGGCCTTAGCGCGCCTCGTGGGCACGACGAAGAAAACCTATTTCCGGCTTGGCTATGGTTTTGCCCGCCAGCGCAACGGTCCGGTCAACATGCATGCCGCGTCCTGCATCGCCGCGGTCACCGGCGCCTGGCAGTATGAAGGCGGCGGCGCCTTCCACTCCAATTCCGGCATCTTCAAACTCAACCAGGATGTGCTGGAAGGCTCGAAGATGCGCGATCCCTCGATCCGCCATCTCGACCAGTCGCGTACCGGTCCGGTGCTGACGGGTGCCGCGGACGCGCTTTACGGCGGACCGCCGGTCACGGCGATGCTGATCCAGAACACCAATCCGGTGAATGTCGCGCCCGAGCAGCGCCTGGTAAAGCAAGGTTTTCTGCGCGACGACCTGTTCACCTGCGTGCACGAGCAGTTCATGACCGACACGGCCAAGCTTGCCGACGTCGTGCTGCCAGCAACGATGTTCCTCGAGCATGACGACGTCTACAAGGGCGGCGGCAACCAGCACATCACGCTGGGGCCGAAACTGATCGAGCCGCCGGAGGGGCCGCGCACCAATCACTTCGTCATCGAGCAATTGGCGGAGCGCCTCGGCGTCGCCGACCGCCCAGGCTTTGGTCTGACCGAACAGCAGCACATCGACATCATCCTGGGCAAGCGTGGTCTGGGCAGCTTCGCCAGTCTGAAGGAAGACAAGTGGATCGATCTTCAGCCGGATTTCGAAGCCGCACATTTCGTCAACGGCTTCGGCCATGCGGATGGAAAATTCCACTTTCGCGCCAACTGGAGTGGGCAGGCCGCCCCCAACCGGCCACCGAAGAGCATGGGCCTGTTCGGGCCGGTGGATCAGCTGCCGGAATTTCCCGATCATGTCGACCTGATCGAAGTGGCCGACGAGGCGCATCCGTTCCGGCTGACGACCTCGCCGGCGCGCAACTTCCTCAATTCGACCTTTGCCGAGACGCCCGTGTCGAAGGAAAAGGAAGGCAGGCCGGCGCTGCTCCTGCATCCCGACGATGCGGCGGACCTTGGCCTTGCCGATGGCGACCGGGTCGAGGTTGGCAACCGGCGCGGTGACCTGGTGCTGCACGCGAAGTTCTTCGAAGGCGTCAAGCGCGGCGTGGTGATCGCCGAAGGCATCTGGCCAAACAGCGCGCATGAGCGCGGCGAGGGCATCAACGTGCTGACCGGCGCCGACGCGCCCGCGCCCTATGGCGGCGCGGCCTTCCACGACAACAAGGTGTGGCTGCGCAAGGCAAGTTGAGTTGGGCGAGCGCGTCGGCCGTCTGGGGGCCGACTATACCGGCAGGATTTCGGCCGCCTTCTTCCTGTTCAGCCGCTGCCGGATGTCGTCGGTGATCGCCTGGGCTTCGATGCCGATTTCACGCAACAATCCGGTGACCGCGTTGTGGAAACCGATGAGGTAGAGGCCGAGATCCGAAGCTTTGGGGGTAACGCCACTGCGGTCCGGCTGGATGCCGGGCTCGAGGAATCTGGCATAGCCCGGCCGGTAACCGGTCGCGAAGATGATCGCGTCGAACTCGCTGTGTTTGCCGTCGGCGAAACGGACACCGCGTTCCGAGATCTCGGCGATATCGGGCGCAACCTTGATCGCGCCTTCGCGGATCTTGGCGATGGTGCCGACGTCGATCACCGGAATGCGCGATGCAATCGCAATCTGTTCCAGCAGTCCCTGTCCCGGCCGTTTGAGTCCATATTTTTCCAGCCTGCCCAGCACCAGGTCGAGAATGACCGGGAACAAAGCGTCATTGAGGCGCTGCGGCCCCAAGCGCGTTGCCATGCCGACCATCTGGATAGGCACGCCGAACAGTTCGCGCGGCACGATATGAACGCCGCCGCGCACGGAAATCGTCGGTCGCGCACCGTTTTCCGCCAGATCGAGCGCAATCTCGGCGCCGGTGTTGCCCATGCCGATGACCAGCACCGACTGGCCAGCGAAAGGCGTGGCATTGCGATAGTCGGCGCTGTGCAGTGTCTTCCCCGTGAAGCTGTCGATGCCTGCAAATCCCGGCCGCAAGGGCTCGGCATTGTAGCCTGACGCGATCACCACATGCTTGGCGCGCAGCGGGCCGGACGACGCGTCCACACGCCAGCCGCGACCCTCCCGGGCGATCGCTTTCACCGTTTCCCCAAACCGGGGCTTGAGGTCGAAGCGTTGCGCGTAGGCATCGAGATATTCGACGAAGAGGTCGCGCGGCACATAACGCGGATAATGGTTCGGGAAGGGCACGAAGGGCAGCGACGAATAGCGCTTGGTCGTATGCAGGTGGACGCGTTCGTAATGGCGTCGCCAGGCGGGTGCGGCCTGCTGCTCTTTTTCGATGATGATGAAGTCGATGCCCGCCTGCCGCAGGCAGGCGGCAACGGCCAGGCCCGCCGGCCCGGCACCGATGATCGCAACTGTCGTGGTGTTGTCCAAGCGCGCCTCCCAACAAATTCGCGTCCGGAGAACGTCGAAAAGCACGGCAGGACCGGACTGGAGCCTGCCTGCCGGTAATGCTCAACCCGGCAACGGCACCGTCAGTCCGACCTTGACGCGGTCCATGGCGACGAAGGTGCGGAATTTCCGGACATTGTTGCTGCCGAAGAACAGTTTTCGCGTCAGGGACTCATAGGCGCCCATGTCGGCCACGGTGATGACGAGGATGAAGTCGGCTTCGCCCGTGACATAGTAGCATTGCTGCACTTCGGGCGTTTCCGAGAATTGCCGCTTGGCCGCGTCGATCAGTTCGGTGCGTTCGCTCTCTAGCTCCACCTCGACGAAGATGGTGATGGGCTGGCCGACCGCCGCAGGCTCGATGATCGCGACATTGCTGGCGATGACGCCGGCCTGCTCCATGCGCTTGATGCGGCGCTGCACCGCCGGTGCCGACAGGTTCACCGCTTCGCCGATCAGCCGCTGCGGCGTCGTGTTGTCCCGCTGCAGGATGGCAAGGATGGCGAGATCGAAACTGTCGAGTGAGGCCGGCGATTGGGGCAATGGAGGTGTCCAGGTGAAACAAACTTGCATTTCGGAGGTCCAATTACAGCGCTCTTTGCGCTCGTCCTGCAATATGGTCTCGCCTGATACCAAGGAGGCCGCTAGTGTTCCTGCCCAACCGCAATGCCTTGCACGGCAAGCCGCTTGATGCGGCCGATGCCGAAACCCTGGGAATTGCCGGTGCGGATAAGGTTGAGCGTTTTCTGGCCCATCGTGACAATCATGTGGTGACGCCACTGCACGCGCTGCCGGCACTGGCGAGCGCACTGGGCCTCGATGCACTGCATGTCAAGGACGAGGGCTTCCGTCTCGGTCTTGGCAGCTTCAAGGCGCTGGGCGGCGCTTATGCTGTGTTCCGTCTGGTGCTGGAGGAAGCAAGCAAGCGGCTTCGGCGCTCCGTCGATGTCGCCGACCTCGGTCGGCCCGAGGTTCGCTCGGTCGCCGCGAAGATGATTTTTGCCTGCGCCACCGACGGCAATCACGGCCGCTCGGTCGCGCAGGGCGCTGAACTTGCCGGAACCAGGGCCGTGATCTTTGTGCATGCCGGCGTCAGCGAGGACCGCATCGCTGCCATCGCCCGCTACGGTGCGGAGATGGTCCGGGTCGACGGCAATTATGACGATTCGGTCATGCAGGCCGCGCAAGTTTCGGCCGAGAGGGGCTGGACGGTTGTCTCGGATACGTCGTGGCCGGGCTATGAGCGCATCCCCGGCCTGGTGATGCAGGGCTATACGGCGATCGTGCGCGAAGCGCTGCGCCAGCTCCGCCAGCCGCCGACCCACGTCTTCGTCCAAGCAGGCGTCGGCGGCATTGCCGCCGCGGTGGCCGGCCATCTCGCCATCGTGCTCGGCGACGCCAGGCCAACCTTCATTGTCGTCGAGCCCGCGCGTGCCGCATGCATCGTCGCAGCCGCTGTGGCAGGGCGTGTGGTCAAGGTGGCGCACGATCAGCCGACTGTCATGGCTATGCTTGAATGCTACGAGGCCTCGCAGGTCGCCTGGCGAATGCTGGCGCGCGTCGCCGACGCCTTCATGACCGTGGACGAGGACGACGCCATCGCGGTGATGCGACGCTTGGCACGGCCGGCCGGCAGCGATCCGGTAATCATCGCCGGTGAGAGCGGAGGCGTCGGCCTTGCCGGACTGATCCGGGCGGTGGCCGAAAATAGGGCCGATCTCGGCCTCGACGGCAGATCCCGCGTGCTGGTGATCAACACGGAAGGGGCAACTGACCCGCATCGCTACGCCGAACTGGTCGGCATGAGCCCGGCCGATGTGCTGGCCTGCAGACTGGCTGCCGAGGCAACACCGTGATCGCGATCGATGCACAGCGCCTGCTTGGCCGCATTCGTGAACTCGGCGCCGTTGGCCGCGATGGCGAGGGCAGGCTGATCCGGCTGGCCGCTTCCGACACCGACAGGCAGGGCCGCGACCTCTTCGTCGGCTGGCTGCGGCAGGCCGGGCTCGATGTCGCCATCGACCGCATCGGCAACATCTTTGGCATTTGGCAAAGCGCCGACAATGCCGGCGAGGCACCGCTGCTCATCGGCTCCCACATCGACACGGTCATCGACGCCGGCATCTATGATGGCTGCTACGGTGTGCTTGCCGGGCTGGAGGTGATCGAGACGCTGCAGGCGTCCGGCCTCTCGCCGTTGCGCCCGCTCGCCGTCGCTGCCTTCACCAACGAGGAAGGCGTGCGCTTTTCTCCCGACATGATGGGGTCGCTGGTCCATGCCGGCGGCGTCGATGTCGAAGCAGCACTCGCCGCTGTCGGCACCGACGGCAGCACGCTCGGACAGGAACTGGCCCGTATCGGCTATGCCGGCGACCGCGAACCGGGTTTTCTCAAGCCGCACATCTATGTCGAACTGCATATCGAGCAGGGGCCGGTTCTGGAGCGCGAAGGCATCCCGATCGGCGCGGTCGAAACCTTGCAAGGCATCTCCTGGCAGCGCATCACCCTCGATGGCGTCGCCAACCATGCCGGCACCACGCCGATGTCGATGCGCAGCGATGCCGGATATGCCGCGGCGCGTGTCGTCAGCTTCCTGCATGACCGGGCAGCGGCTTCCAATTCGCCGACCGTTGCCACCGTCGGCACGATGCGCTTCGAGCCGAACGCCATCAACGTCATTCCATCGCGCGCCGTCTTCACCGTTGATCTGCGCGATCCCGATGAGCAGCACCTGCAGGCGGAGGAGGCGGCGCTGGCAGCCTTTCTCGAGCAGCTTGCCGCCGAGGGCATTACTGTTACGGTCGAAAGGCTGGCCCGCTTCAAGCCGGTTGTCTTCGACGACCGGGTCGTCGAGCTGATCGAGGGCGCGGCGAGGAAGCGCGGGCTTGCCTCGCGGCGCATGACCTCGGGTGCGGGCCATGACGCGCAGATGATCGCGCGCATCGCGCCGGCGGCGATGATCTTCGTGCCGAGTGCTGGAGGCATTAGCCACAGTCCGCGCGAGCACACTGAAGACACCGAGCTTGTTGCCGGCGCCAACATCCTGCTTGATGTCGTCATTGAACTTGCCGAGCTCGAGGGGTGAAGACATGGCGGAACTCGATCCCGAAACGTTGAAGCGCGAGATGACCGCTTGGCGGCACGATCTGCACGCACATCCCGAATTCGGCTTTGAGGAGAAACGGACTGCTGCTTTCGTCGCCGCCAAGCTGCGCGAATTCGGCCTGGACGATGTCAGTGAGGGCGTCGGTGGCACCGGTGTCGTTGGCACGCTCAAGCGCGGCAGCGGTAACCGCGCGATTGCGCTGCGGGCTGACATGGATGCTTTGCGTATCACCGAGCAGTCGACCGCGCCCTATCGCTCCGGCAATGCCGGGGTTATGCATGCCTGCGGTCATGACGGCCACACCGCCATGCTGCTTGGCGCGGCAAAGCGGCTGGCCTGCGAGGGCGGTTTCGACGGCACCGTGCGCTTCATCTTCCAGCCGGCCGAGGAGTGGGGCAGGGGCGCGCTGGCCATGCTCGACGATGGCCTGATGCAGCGCTTCCCCTTCGACGAGATCTTTGGCCTGCACAATATGCCTGGCCTCGCCGTCGGCCATTTCGAGACCCGCGCCGGCCCCGTTATGTCAGCGGAGGACAATTTCGAGATCGTGCTCAGAGGGATCGGTGGCCATGCGGCGCGGCCGCATTCGGGAAACGAAACGCTGGTCGCCGCCTGCGCGCTGGTCACCAATCTGCAGACCATCGTTTCGCGCCGGCTGAGCCCGGCCGACATAGCGGTGGTTTCGGTGACCGAACTGATCACCGACGGCACCCGCAATGCACTGCCCGGTCTTGCCCGCATCCTCGGTGATGCCCGTAGTTTCCGCCCCGAAGTCAGCGCCGAGATCGAGCGCCAGATGCGCATCATCGCCGAGGGCACCGCTACAGCTTACAACGTCAGCGCCGAGGTCAGCTACACCAGAGAATTCGTGCCCTTGCGCAACGATGCCGAACTGGTCGACGCGGCCTTCGTCGCCGCCAAAAACGTCTTCGAGCCAGACAATATCGCGGTCGCCCGTGAGCCGATGACAGGGTCGGAGGATTTCGCCCGCTTCCTCGACGATGTGCCGGGCTGCTTCGTCTTCCTCGGCAATGGCGAAGCCTCGGCACCGCTCCACAATTCCAGCTACGACTTCAACGATGACGGGCTGTTGTTCGGCGCCAGTTTCCATGTCGCCATCGCCAGGCAAAGGCTCGCGACCGGGAGATGATCTCGACGGATTTTGACGGGCTCGCCTTACGCGCCAGCTCTCCGGCTTGATTCAATCGGTCAACCAGCCGGTTGTGGGCGCTGATATCGTTGACTTAACCCAATCCACAGCATCACCATCCTGACTGCGGCGTGCCCCTCGACGCGGATTCGGTGACAACCACATGACGTTAGGGCAAGACTCAGCTAGCCTGCGTTGTGCGGCGGACCTGATATATCCGCTTGGCCGGCGCCTTCTCCTCCCAAGCGGCGCCGGCCTTCTTCCCCAATTTCATTGCTGCTGACGCTAAATTAGCGAAAGTTAAATTTAGAGCGTTTGGCCTTGCTGGAAATTAGGAGCTCTTCGGCATAACTCCCGCATGCCTTCGGGGTGGTGGCAGGAAGAGTGATGCGTGGACGTGGATGGATCAAGGCGTTGCGGCAGGACGAGGCCCGGCAGCTGCGTGCGCGCATTGCCGAGCTTGAGCGCGCCCTGATGGTCTCGTCAAAGCCTGGCCGTCACGGGCGGCATGAAGCCGGGCACGAACTGCGCAATGCAAAGTTCCGCCTGTCGCGTCTGGAGGAATGCATCGCCGAAATGCCGGGGCGAGAGCGGCGGTAACGGACGCTTCGTTCTCTGTGCTGGCCATTCAGTCTGGACGGCAGGGGAACCAAACGCTGTCTCCCCGGTTGCTTCTGCTCCAAGGGAGTATCAAACCATGTTCCGTTTGCTCGTCGCTGGCGCTCTGGCCTACGTCACATACCGCCTCACCAGAAAGATGGTCGAGGATGTGCCCGATACGGTCGATCCGCTGCTGTTGCCGCCAAGACAGTTTGATCGCGAGAGCTTGCGCCGGCAGTCGGCGGCCATGGGCGTTGATCCCGGGAGATAGATCCAGCTGTCATTGCCGATCGCTGCCGTTGCGAACAAAGCGGAAACGATGCTTGATGGGGCATGAACCTTGCCGCCCCTGATTCGAAATTTCGGGACACGACCGTCGCGCCCGCTTATCTCGCCCAGTTGAACGACGCCCAGCGTCAGGCCGTCGAGCATGGCGACGGCAAGATTGCAGGTCCCTTGCTGGTCATTGCCGGTGCGGGTTCTGGCAAGACCAACACGCTGGCGCATCGCGTCGCCCATCTTATCGTCAAAGGGGCAGACCCGCGCCGCATCCTGCTGATGACCTTTTCGCGCCGCGCCGCATCCGAAATGGCAAAACGTGTCGAGCGCATCGCCGGTGAGGTGCTCGGCCGCGACGCCGCGGTGATCACCGACGCGCTGACCTGGGCCGGCACCTTTCACGGTATTGGCGCCCGGCTGTTGCGAGACTATGCGCTGGAGATCGGCCTCGATCCGGCCTTCACCATCCATGACCGCGAGGATTCCGCCGACCTGATGAACCTCGTGCGCCATGAACTCGGTTTCTCCAAAACGGAGGCGCGCTTTCCGACCAAGGGCACCTGCCTTGCCATCTATTCACGTGCTGTCAACGCGCAGGCGCCGCTCGGCGAAGTGCTGGGGTCCGCTTTTCCCTGGTGCGCCGGCTGGGCGGAGCAGCTGAAACTGCTCTTCGCCGGCTATGTCGAGGCCAAGCAGGCGCAGAACGTGCTCGATTACGACGATCTGCTGCTCTACTGGGCGCAGATGACGGCCGAGCCCGAAATCGCGACGCATCTAGGTGAGCGTTTCGACCATGTTCTAGTCGATGAATACCAGGACACCAACCGTTTGCAGTCCTCGATCCTGCTGGCGCTCAAACCCGACGGCGCCGGGCTGACGGTGGTTGGCGACGACGCGCAGTCGATCTATTCGTTCCGTGCCGCCGAGGTGCGCAACATTCTCGATTTCCCCAAGCAGTTCGCACGGGCCGCCGATGTGGTGATGCTGGAGCGCAATTACCGCTCGACGGAAACCATTCTGGCCGCCGCCAATGCGGTGATCGGCGAGGCCTCGGAACGCTTCACCAAGAACCTGTGGTCGGACCGCAAGTCAACCGACCGGCCGAGACTGGTGAGTGTGCGCGACGAGGTCGAGCAAGCGAACTTCGTCTGCGACACGATCCTTGCCGAGCGCGAGGCCGGCACGGCACTGAAATCGCAAGCCGTGCTGTTTCGCGCCTCGCATCACAGCGGCCCGCTGGAGATCGAGCTGACGCGGCGCAACATCCCCTTCGTCAAGTTCGGCGGGCTGAAATTCCTCGATGCTTCCCACGTCAAGGACGTGCTGGCGGTGTTGCGTTTTGCGGAAAACCCGCGCGACCGCGTCGCCGGTTTTCGTGTGCTGCAACTGATGCCGGGCATCGGCCCTTCGGCCGCCGCGCACATTGTCGAAGCCATGACGACAGCGCTGGACGAGGCGATGGGGCTGGCCGGCTGGCGCCCGCCGCAACGCGCGGCCGACGATTGGCCGGGTTTCGTCTCGCTCTATTCCGGCCTGCGGGCCGGTGCCAAATGGCCGGCCGATCTCGAACAGGTCAGGCTGTGGTACGAGCCGCATCTGGAACGCATCCACGAGGATGCGATCACGCGCCGGGCCGACCTGTTGCAGCTCGAGCAGATCGGCTCCGGTTATGCTTCGCGCGAGCGCTTCCTGACCGAACTGACGCTCGATCCACCGGACGCGACCAGCGACCAGGCCGGACCGCCGCATCGCGACGAGGACTATCTGATCCTGTCGACCATCCACTCGGCCAAGGGCCAGGAGTGGAAGAATGTCTTTGTCCTCAACGCCGTCGATGGCTGCATCCCGGCTGATCTCGGCGTCGGCACCAAGGAGGACATCGAGGAGGAGCGCCGGCTGCTCTACGTGGCGATGACGCGGGCCAAGGACAATCTCAGCCTGGTCATGCCGCAGCGCTTCTTTCCGCACGGCCAGGCGGCGCGCGGCGACCGTCACCTCTATGCCTCGCGCACGCGCTTTATCCCCACCTCGATCCTCGCCGCGTTCCAGCAGTTATCGTGGCCGAGTGCGCAAGCGGCACAAGGCAGGGCGCCCCGGCCGGAGGTGCGCGTCGACATCGGCGCACGCATGCGCGGCATGTGGAAATAGCCGAAGGCCATGGCACAACCGCCGATCAGGATCGCCATCGCCGGCGCGCTCGGCCGCATGGGACGCCAGATGGCGGAGGCCGTGCAGGCCGATCCGAGGCTGGCGCTAACCGCCCGCTTCCATCGCCCAGGCAATGTCGGCGAGGGGCTGGTCAGCCGCGAGGACGCGCTTGCCGTGGCCGATGTGGTCGTCGATTTCACCACGCCGGCGGCTTCGGCCGACCTGGCAAGGATTTGTGCAAATCGGGGCGGGTCAGCGTTGGTTATTGGCTCAACCGGTTTCGATGCAACTGAACTAGCCGCCATCGCCGACGCCGCGAAAACCATTGCTATCGTGCGCTCAGGCAGTTTTTCGCTGGGGCTCAACATGTTGGTCGGATTGGTCGAGCAGGCGGCGACGGCGCTCGATGCCGACGATTGGGATGCCGAGATTTTCGAGGCGCATCATCGCCAAAAGGTCGATGCGCCGTCGGGCACCGCACTGATGCTGGGGCAGGCCATTGCCGGCGGTCGCGGTGTCGACCTTGATACTGTCGCCAAGCGTGTCCGCGATGGCGTGACCGGCGCCCGCCCCAACGGCGAAATCGGCTTCGCGGTGACGCGCGGCGGCAGCATCATCGGCGAACACACCGTCAGCTTCTGTGCCGAAGGCGAGCTTGTAACCTTGTCGCATGCCGCCGGCGACCGCATCATGTTCGCGCGTGGCGCCATTGCCGCCGCGCTTTGGGTGGCGGGACGTCCGCCCGGCGAATACAATATGCGCGATGTGCTGGGGTTGGACAGCCGAGCCAGGCACACGGCGTAAATTATCACGGCGCGCCGTGGCGGCCACCATCCGCGGCTTACCGATCCGTAAGGTTTGCCGTAATTTTCGGCTTTACCTTGAAAGCTGGATGAAAGGTTGGTGCCATAACTGTTGACTGGCGCCCCATATTTGTCGCTGAAAGCGATGGGAGAGAGAGGGGCGCGGGAAACGAACAAAGGGAAGAGGCCATGTCGCTCGCGCGAATTCTGCTTGATTCAGCCGCCACAACCGCACTCGTCGCCACCATGGCCTTGTCAGCGCCGTCAGCACGCGCCGACGAGAAGATCTCCATCATGGTCGGCGGCTATGAAAAACAGATCTATCTGCCCGCCAAGCTGACCGAGGCGCTCGGTTACTTCAAGGACGAGGGTCTCGACGTCGAATTGCTGAATGAACCGGCCGGCGTCGATGCCGAAAACGAGATGCTCGCTGGTGCCGTGCAAGGAGTTGTCGGCTTCTACGATCACTGCATCGATCTGCAGGCAAAAGGCAAATTCGTCGAATCCATCGTTCAGTTCAGCCAGGCGCCGGGCGAGGTCGAGCTGGTTTCGACGAAACATCCGGAGATCAAATCACCCGCCGACTTCAAGGGCATGAGCCTGGGCGTGACCGGTCTGGGCTCATCGACGAATTTTCTCACGGAATATCTCGCCGTCAAGAATGGCCTGAAGCTTGGGGATTTCACCTCGGTTCCGGTTGGCGCCGGCACCACCTTCATCGCCGCCATGCAGCAGGACAAGATTCAGGCAGGCATGACCACCGAGCCGACGATCACCCGGCTGCTAAAAACCGGCGAGGCGACCGTTCTTATCGACATGCGCACAATAGACGGCACCAAGGCTGCGCTCGGCGGCACTTACCCGGCCGCATCCCTCTATATGCAGACCGACTGGGTCGAAGCGCATAAGGACGTCGTGCAGAAGCTGGCCAATGCCTTCGTCAAGACGCAGAAGTTCATCAACACGCATAGCGGCGCCGAGATCGCCGACAAGATGCCGAAGGACTATTATGTCGGCGACAAGGAAGGCTATGTGAAGGCCCTTGATGCCGGCAAGGCGATGTTCACCCCCGACGGGATCATGCCTGCAGGTGGGCCAGAGACGGTGCTGACGGTTCTTTCAGCGTTCAAGAAGGAACTGCAGGGCAAGCAGATCGACCTCTCCAAGACCTACACCTCGGAATTCGTCAAGAACGCCAAATAGCAGACCGTGCCGGCGCGATGCGCGACATCGCGCCGGCAATCGTCAGTCTTTCACGTCCGGCGGCTCTGGCCGACGGCAGGCGTTCGCTCGAACCCGGAGTTCCACCATGGCCCATGACAAGACCACACCAGCGATTGAACTGATCAATGTCAGTCGGCGGTTCCTCTCACCCACCGGCAAGTCACTGACGGCGCTGCGCGATTTCACCATGACCGTCGAGCGCGGCGAATTCGTCGCCGTTGTCGGTCCGACCGGTTGCGGAAAATCCACCACCCTCAACCTTGTCACCGGGCTGGCCAGTCCAAGTGCTGGCGAGGTTCGTGTCATGGGCGCGCCCGTCAAGGGAATAGACCCGCGCATCGGCTTTGTTTTCCAGAGCGATGCCTTGTTCCCCTGGCGAACCGTGATCGAGAACGTGATGGCCGGTCCGCTCTTTCGCGGCAGGGCGAAGTCGGATGCCACGGCGGCGGCACGCGACTGGCTGGCGCGCGTCGGCCTGTCGCGCTTCGAGCAGCATTATCCGCATCAGCTTTCCGGCGGCATGCGCAAGCGCGTGGCGCTGGCACAGACCTTCATCAACGGCCCGGAGATCCTTCTCATGGACGAGCCGTTTTCAGCGCTTGACGTACAGACGCGCGTGCTGATGCACGAGGAATTGCTGCGCCTGTGGTCGCAGGCAAAAGCCTCCGTGGTCTTCGTCACGCATGACCTCGAAGAGGCGATCGCGCTTGCCGACAAGGTCTATGTCCTGACCGCCGGGCCGGCCACCGTGAAGTCGGTCTACACGATCGATCTGCCGCGCCCGCGCGTGGTCGCCGATATCCGCTATGAGCAGAGCTTCATCAATTACTCGCGCACCATCTGGGCCGACCTCAAGGAAGAGGTCGAGACCAGCTATGCGCGCGCGGCAGCCTGAGGAGGAACGCCATGACAGATGCCGCCATCGACATCAGAGCAGGGGCTTTCAAGCCTGGTACATCAGACGCGGAAATCGAAGCGGCCGCGGCAAAGGCATCGCAGCACCGTCGCCGCACCGTGATTTTCTGGCGGGTCGCCATTCTCGTCGCCTTTCTAGGCTTGTGGGAAATTGCCGCGCGTCAAGCCTGGATCGATCCGTTCTTCTACGCAATGCCGAGCGCGATCGCGCAGCGGCTCTATGAATGGACGACGGAAGGAACGTCCGAGGGGCCGCTCTGGTATCATCTCTATGTTACCATGGAGGAGTCGGTCATTGGCTTCGTAACCGGCTCGGTCGCCGGCATCATCGTCGGCGTCGCGCTCGGCCGCAATCGGATGGCTGCCGACATCTTCTCCATCTACATCAAGGTGATCAATTCCATTCCGCGTGTGGTTCTGGCGCCGATCTTCATCATGATCCTCGGCCTTGGCCTCGCTTCGAAAGTGGCGCTTGCCTTCGTAATGGTTTTCTTCGTTGTCTTCCACAATGCCTTCCAGGGCGTGCGGGAAGCCGACAGGGCAATGATCGCCAATGCCCGCATCCTCGGCGCGTCCAACTGGCAATTGACCCGCTCGGTGATCGTTCCTTCGGCGATGAGCTGGATTTTCGCCAGCCTGCATGTCAGCTTCGGCTTCGCCATCATCGGCGCGATCGTTGGCGAGTTCGTCGGCGCTCGCTTCGGCATCGGCCTGCTGATCAACATCGCCAAGGGGTCCTTTGACGCCGCCGGCATGTATGCCGCGATTGTCATCGTCATGGTGGTGGCGCTCGGTGCCGAGTACCTGATGACGATGGTCGAGAACCGCCTGGCAAAATGGCGTCCCCAGCCGCTGCATGAGACGCAGTGAGCGGCGAAATATAACTAACTGCGCGCCAGCGGCAGCCGCACTTCAGCCACCAGACCGCCTGCCACGCCATCCCCGAGGGTGACGCGGCCGCCGGCATTTTCGACAACCTCGCGCACGATGGCGAGGCCAAGCCCGCTGCCTTCCTCGGTCGAACCGGCGATGCGGTAGAAACGCTCGAACACATGGTCCCGCTCGTCCACCGGAATGCCGGGCCCGTCGTCGGCGACCGTCAGCACGGCTTCGCCATCGACGGCCGCAAGTCTCACCGTGACGCTGCCGCCTGATGTCGAGTAGCGCAGCGCATTGTCGACGAGATTGACGATCATCTCGCGCAGCATGGTGCCGTCGCCGATAACCGGCACCGGACCGGTCTCCTCGAGGCCGAGATCGATGTTGCGGGCGACCGCTGTCGGCGCCTGCGTTTCCAGCACATGGCGGGCGGCCTCGGTCAGGTCTATGCGGTCGGCGCGTGGCCGTCGGCTGCCGGGTTCGGCCCGTGACAGCGTCAAGAGCTGTTCGGCCAGCCGCGCCAGTTTGCCGGAGCTTGCCTGCAGCGCCATCAGCGCTTCCTGGCGCGCGTCGGGGACAGTTTCGCGCAGCGCGTAGCTCGCTTGCGTCGACAGCAGTGCCAGTGGGGTGCGCAATTGGTGCGCCGCATTGGCGATGAAGCGGCGCTGCGCCGCCAGCTGCGCCCGCACCCGCTCCATATAGGCGTTCAATGCATCGATCAGCGGGCGGATCTCGCTCTGCGCGCCCGGTACTTCGACAGGGTCAAGGTCGCTTCGACGCGGCGAGCGTACCGCGTCGCGCAAGCGGATCAAGGGTGCAAGGCCACGATGCAGACCCAGCAGAACGAACAGGCCTGCAATCGCGACCAGCGCCAGCTGCTGGGCAAAGGCGCCAAACCACAGACGCCGCACCATGGCGTCGTGTCCGGCAAGCGAGACGCCAACGGTAACGGTGATCGGCGAATCTTTGCCGGCACCGACCACCGCGTGGCTGAAGGTAAGCAGCCGCAGCCGATGATCGCGATAGCTTGCCTCGGTGTTGGAAGACTTCGGTGCCTCCGGCAGGTCTGGGTAGCCGGTCAGCAGCCGCCCTCCAGCCGTCTTGACATGGTAGTAGACGCTGTCCTGGTCGCCGGTATCGAACATTTCGATCGCCGCCGGCGGTATCGTGGCGTCGAGCACGCCGTCGGCCACGGCGACACGTTCGGCAATAGCCCGCGCCGAGCCCATCAGCATCCGGTCGGTCACCAGATCGGCAGTCGCCAGCGCATTGCGGTGGCTGGTCCACAGATTGATGGTGGCGAGCCCGACGAGCGGCAATACCACCCAAGCCAGCAATTGCAGGCGGAGACTGTTAATCCTCATGGCGCCAAATCGTCGTGACGCAAGAGATAGCCCAGGCCGCGCAGCGTGACGATACGGACGCGCGAGCCTTCGAGTTTCTTGCGAACACGATGCACATAGATCTCGATGGCGCTGGGGTCGGCGTCGGTCTCGAAATCGTAGATCGCCGCCGACAGCGCCGCCTTGCTCACCGTGCGCCCGGCCTTGACCATCAACTGCTCCAGCACGGCATGTTCGCGCGGCGTCAGCGCCAGCGTCTCGCCAGCGAGCGAAAACAGCCTTGTGTTGGTGTCGAAAACGAGATCGCCGCAGGCAACGACAGGCGCGGTGCGATCATTGGCCCGGCGCAACTGGACGCGGATGCGCGCCTCGAGCTCCTCGATCTGGAAGGGTTTGGCCAGATAGTCGTCGGCGCCTTCATTGAGGCCCTTGACCCGGCCATCGAGGCTGGCATTGGCGGTCAGCACGATCACCGGCACCGCATTGCCGCGCGCCCGCAGCATGCGCAGCACCTCCATCCCGCCCATGCGCGGCAGTGCCAGGTCGAGGATGACAAGTGCATGATCGCCCGCGGCAAGCGCATGCTCGACATCCTCGCCATCATGGACAATGTCGACCACATAGTTTGCCTGGCGCAGCGTCTTGCCCAGCCAGTCGGCCAGTTCGTGATTGTCCTCAACAAGCAGCAGTCGCATGTCTATGGCTGTTCCGGTATCCGCCCGCTTTCGGTTTTCAGCGGATCGCCTTGGCTTGATCAGTCGCGGCATCCGCCAATCCCAACTGAATGAGCGACAGTATCGATTTCAACGCAAGACAAATGCGGTTTTGCGGCTGATGACAACGGGGCTTCGCACGTTCGATCGGTCAATTTCGGAGGTAAAATCGAACCGAACGGTTCGGTTCTGGTTGACGCATTGTATCGCATATGGTGAACAATCACCGCGTGGGAGGTTTCATTTCCGTCAGGGGTGGTCGCCGTAAGATGCTGAATATATTAGGAAAATCGGGAAAAAATTGCTGCGATGCAATATGGATTGTCTCTAATATGATGAAATACTGCAAAACCGAAGCGACTGGTAATCCAAAAAAGCCTTTCCCATCTTGGGGTGGTCCGAGCGACGCGAATTCCCCAAAGGGGGCACGGCACTGGATGGACAGGAATAAAACTGGAGTTACCAAAATGACCAAGATCGCTCTTACCGCCGCCGCCATCCTCATTGCCACGGGCACCGCCTTTGCTGGCAGCGACAATTACAATTCCAACAATGCCAACCAGCCGGTTGTCAGCCAGTCGGCTTCCAACGTCGACACCTTGCACACCGGTTCGATCGCGAAGTCGGTCAAGACACAGGGCGATGCCAATGCCAACGTTCCGGCTCAGTCGGGCCAGGGCATCTGGGGTCGTTAATTCTTCGAACCCCGGAAGACTACAAAGAGCGGTGGGCTTGGCCCGCCGCTCTTGTTTTTTTGTGCGCGCGGCTGCGCCGCCCAAAAGTCGAACCGATCGGTTCAATTAATATTGACGCGGCGTGAACGGATGATGACCGACGGCTCGGCGGATCGTCGCCCTGCGCGTCAAGAAGATCTCTTATAACTATATGATATCAAAAAATAAAATTTCAGGCCCTTGACGCCGGGGCCGAGATTCAAAGTCTGGATTCGGCACGTGATAGAACATCTTCGTGATTGGAACTCGGCGAACGAAAAACCCATTTCCAGCCTGTCCGAGCGACGCGAAATTCCTCCCAAGGGCACGCCACTAGACGGACAGAACTACTGGAGTAAAGAAAATGACCAAGATCGCACTTACCGCCGCCGCCATCCTCGTTGCCACGGGCTGCGCTTTCGCCGGCAGCGACAACTATCACTCCGCCACCGACAATCAGTTGGCAGTCACCGCACCCGCGGGCAATATCGACCACGGCCGCACGGCTTCGATCCGCAAGCCGGTCGAGCACCACGGCTTCAAGCTGACGCCTGATTCAGTCCAGCCGGAATCCGGTCAAGGCATCTGGGGCAACTGAGCCAACGCTCAATTGCGCCAGAGGCATCTGGGGTTGCTGTTCTTCGCAGCAGGCCTCGATAACAAAGAGCGGTGGGCTTGGCCCGCCGCTCTTGTCTTTTATGGATGCCAGATCGCCAGCGCCGGATTTAGCAGCCGATCTTCGCAGTCGGCAAAAAACATTCCACGTCCAGGAATAAAACCTGGCTTCCCGAGGTCTTGTCCTTAGCGGAACCGTCCTCCCAAGACGCCGCCTAACGGATGAACCAAGGAGATTGAAATGAACAAGATTGCTCTCACCATCGCCGCCGTCCTCTTCGTCACCAGCAATGCATTTGCCGGCAGCGACAACTTCAATTCCAACAATGCCAACCAGCCGATTGCTTCGGTCGCCGGTGTGGATCAAGGCGCCACCGGCGCGGTCAAGAATACGGATATGGCCGAACACAAGGCAGCCGACACCAAGATGAAAACCACCACCGAATGGCCGGAACCCGGCCAGGGCATCTGGGGCAACTGAGCTCTCGGGCGCGGCGGGCTTGCCCTGCCGCATCTGCCCGGCATCGGATTGCTAGCTCAAATCCTTCGGACGCAGGCAATGCGTCAGCCGCGCGGAGGACAGGGCGGACCACTCGCCCTCGAAGACCAAGCGCGCAACGGCCGCCGTCGGAAACTTTTCCTCGAGCCTCTTGCGCGCCTTGACCTCCGAGGTGGGCGAGGCAAGCTGCTTCGCCAGATCCTCCAGCCCGGGATTGTGGCCGACCATCAGTAGGCAATTGCTCGATGGATCGGCCTTGCGAATCCGGCCTAGAATATCCGCGGCCGAAGCATCGTAGAGCGCCTGGGCAAACGCGATCCGTGGATGCACAGGCAGTTCCGCGGCCACCAGCCGCCAGGTATCGCTGGTGCGTAGCGCCGGAGACACCAGCGCCAGGTCCGGCAACCAGTCGCGCGCCGCAAGCTCCTGTCCCATCAGTCGGGCCGCCTTCAATCCGCGTTCGGCGAGTGGCCGGTCGAAATCGTCGAGGGCGGGGTCATCCCAACTGGATTTGGCGTGGCGCAGAAGAAGCAGTTGTTTCACCGATTTGACTCCGACCAAGGGATGTCGGCATGAAAGTCTTTGCCATATCCGCCGCCGTGCTTTGTGCCGGCCTCAGTGTCGAAAGCCGCGGAAAGGGACCCAAAGACAAACAGCCCGCCGCGACGCTCATCCTTATCCCACCGGACGGCGATATCCGACCCGCTGATGGCCCAGGTGCCCGATCGTATGTGAATTGCATCAACGACGGAGCCTGGCACGCTGCCCTGGGCCCGATAGAGGTAAAAATAGGCCGTGGCGTTTTGCGGATCTCCCGCCTCATCGTACTCGAAAACGCCGGCTAGGTCGCCTTTTGTCCGGATCGCGCTGTCGAAAACGTCCATTGGCCTTGGCTCTCAGGGCGTGATCCGTGCCAGATGTTCCAGATCGGCTTCTTCGCGCAGCGGATCGGGCGCCATCACCACCGAGGTGCCGTTGTCGGCGTCGTCGGCAAAGTGGGCAAGCACGGTTCGCCCGGCCTCCATGCGCGCCTTGCCTTCGGCGACCAGCCCCAGCGCCAGCGCGTAGAGCCGATGCTCGGCCTTCAGCACGCGGGCAGCCAGCGTATCGGCATTGTCGCCGACCATCACCGGCACGGCAGCCTGGGCGATGATCGGGCCGTCATCCATCTCTGATGTGACGAAATGCACGGTGCAGCCATGGATGCGCATGCCGGCGGCCAGCGCCCGCGCATGCGTATCGAGCCCTTTGAGGGCCGGTAGCAGGGCAGGGTGGATGTTGATCATCCGGCCCTGCCATTTCTGGACGAAGCCGGGGGTGAGGATGCGCATGTAGCCGGCCAGCGCCACGATCTCGGCATTGAAGGCCGTGAGTGCGGCGTCGATCGCCGAGTCATGCGCCTGCTTGCTGCCATGGTCGGCACGCGAAATGACCTGCGTGGCGATACCGCGCGCTCGGGCGATGCCAAGGCCGGCGGCATCGGCCTTGTCAGAGATGACACCGACAATCTCAGCCGGGAAGGCCGGGTCGCTGGCAGCGGCGATCAGCGCGGTCATGTTGGAGCCGCGCCCCGAGATGAGGACGACTGTGCGTTTTCTGCTCATAGGCCGATCGAGCCCCGATAGATGACGCCGGCGTCGCGGCGCGGCACGATGCGGCCGATTGGCGTCACCGTCTCGCCGGCTTCCTGCAGAACGGCGGCGACCTGTGCCGCCTGGCCGGACGCGACCGCCAGGATCATGCCGATGCCGCAGTTGAAGGTGCGCATCATCTCTTCCGGTGCCACCCCGCCGGCCTTGGCAAGCCATGAGAACACCGGCGGCACGTCGATGGCTTCGAGGTCGAGCTCGGCCGAAAAATCCTTGGGCAGCACGCGCGGAATGTTTTCTGGGAAGCCGCCGCCGGTGATGTGGGCCAGCGCCTTGATGCCATGCGTGTTGCGGATGGCTTTCAGGATCGACTTGACATAGATGCGCGTCGGCTCGAGCAGCGCCTCGGCAAGCGTCGCGTCGTCGTTGAACGGCGCCGGGTCGCTCCATGCCAGACCGCTGGTGGCGACGATGCGGCGCACCAGCGAGAATCCGTTCGAATGCAGGCCGGAGGAGGCAAGCCCCAGCAGCACGTCGCCCTCGACAATATCGTCGGTCGGCAAAAGCTGGCCGCGTTCGGCAGCCCCCACGGCAAAGCCGGCAAGGTCATAGTCCTTGCCATGATACATGCCGGGCATTTCGGCCGTCTCGCCGCCGATCAGCGCGCAGCCGGCCTGTCGGCAGCCTTCGGCGATGCCGCCGACGATCGCGGCGCCCTGGTCGGGATCGAGCTTGCCGGTGGCGAAATAGTCGAGAAAGAACAGCGGTTCGGCACCTTGCACGACGATATCGTTGACGCACATGGCGACGAGGTCGATGCCGATCGTGTCGTGCTTGCCGGCATCGATGGCGATCTTGAGCTTGGTGCCTACACCGTCATTGGCGGCAACCAGGACCGGATCGGTGAAGCCGGCGGCCTTGAGGTCGAACAGACCGCCAAAGCCGCCGATCTCGCCATCGGCACCCGGCCGGCGCGTCGCGCGCACCAGCGGCTTGATCTTCTCGACCATCAGATTGCCGGCATCGATATCGACGCCGGCCTCTGCGTAGGTAAGCCCGTTCTTCCGCGTGCTCGGGTCGCGCTTGCTCATCGCAATTTTCCTGCTCGTTTGCGGGCTCTTCGCATGAATGGTTTCAGGGAGCAAGGATGACGCGCCGATGCGGCGGTTTTGCCCCCGACAAAAGCGATTGGCGAAGCGGCGGCGGCGGCCGATCTCCCCCTTTGTGGCCTATGAGGGTGAGGTCGGCAGCTTCTGCGTCGCTCATCCCTTGCGCGCCCACCCCATCTCCCTCATCTATCTCTCAACAAAAGACGCGGCGGGACAATGCGTTGACCATCCCCAACCTGATCACCATGCTGCGCCTCGTGCTGGTGCCTGCGGTGGTGTTGGCCATGCTGCAGGCGCGCTGGGACTGGGCTTTTGCCGGTTTTCTCGTCGCCGGCGTCTCGGATGGCGTCGATGGCTTCATCGCCCGCCGTTTCAACCAGCAGTCCAGGCTTGGCGCCTATCTCGATCCGATGGCCGACAAGCTGCTTCTGGTTTCGGTCTTCGTGGTCATGGGCTTCATCGGACAACTGCCGCTGTGGCTGGTCGTCATCATGGTGTCGCGCGACGCGCTGATCATCTGCGCGGTCCTGTTATCCACGGTGATGGCTCATCCGGTCGAGATAAAGCCATTTCTGGTGTCGAAGGCCAATACCGCCGTCCAGATCGTTCTGGCGGCGGTTGTGCTGGGCGAACTTGCCTTTGCCGTGCACCTCGACCCTCTGCGGCCAGCTCTCATATTGCTGTCCGGGGTCTTGACCGTAGCTTCGGCCGCGGCCTATCTCGTGGCTTGGCTGAGGCATATGGGCGGCTATGGCGAAGGCTCCAATCCGGACATCTGAGAAAGAAGCGGCAGTGTTGGAGGCTGCGGCGGCCAATATTGCCGCGGCATCGGCGTTTCGCCGGCAGATATCGTTCTGGGTGGCTGGCGCGGTCTTGCTCGCCCTTTTCCTCTATATCTTCAGTAACATCCTGTTGCCGTTCGTGGCCGGAATGGTGCTTGCCTATTTCCTCGATCCGGTCGCCGACCGGCTGCAGCGGTTCGGCCTGTCGCGCTTCATGGCGACGGTGGTCATCCTCGTCACCTTCCTGATCGTGCTGGTGCTGGCCTTTGTCGTCCTCATTCCGGTGCTGGCGACGCAGATGTCCCAATTCGCCGGCAAGTTGCCGGAGTATCTGACCCGGCTCCAGAGCCTGCTCACCTCCTTTGATCCGAAATGGCTCGAGCAGAAATTCGGCGTCAACGCCAATGGCTTGCGCGATGGGTTGAACTCGCTGCTGACCTCCGGCTTTGGCCTGATCACGACAGTGTTCACCTCGCTGTGGAGTTCCGGCATGGCGCTGGTCTCGGTGGTCAGCCTGTTCGTGGTGACGCCGGTGGTCGCTTTCTACATGCTGCTGGACTGGGATCGCATGGTGGCGGTCATCGACAGCTGGGTGCCGCGCGACCATGTCACCACCGTGCGCGGCATAGCACGCGACATCAACACCGCCACCGCCGGCTTCGTGCGCGGGCAGGGCACGCTTTGCCTGGTGCTGGGCGCCATGTATGCCACCGGCCTGACGCTGACCGGGTTGAATTTCGCCATCCTCATCGGCCTGTTCGCCGGGCTAATCTCGTTCATTCCGTATGTCGGCTCACTGACCGGACTGGTGCTGGCCGTCGGCGTCGCTTTCGTCCAGTTTTCGCCGGATTGGATGATGGTTGTCGCTGTCGCCGTGGTCTTTTTCATCGGCCAGTTCATCGAAGGCAACATCCTGCAGCCCAGGCTGGTCGGCAAAAGCGTCGGCCTGCACCCGGTTTGGCTGATGTTCGCGCTGTTTGCCTTCGGCGCCCTGTTCGGCTTCGTTGGCCTGCTGATCGCCGTGCCGGCTTCCGCCGCCGTTGCGGTGCTGGTGCGGTTTGCCATCGCCCGTTACCTCGAATCGCCGCTCTACAAGGGCCACGCGACGGAGCCCGCGCCACCTCTGCCTGCCGATCGTGGCGGCGGCCACCGCACGCAACCGCGTCGTTGAAGTGACGGCCCAGCGAACCGATCCGCCGCGCCAACTGCCGCTCGATCTCGGCCATGGCACTGGCTATTCGCTTGACGACCTCGTCGTCTCCGGCACCAACAACCAGGCGGCAGCGCTGATCGACCGCTGGCCGGACTGGCCCTCGCCGGTGGTGGTGCTGGCTGGTCCCGCGGGCTCCGGCAAGACGCATCTGGCCTCGATCTGGGGTGCGCGCGCCAACGCCGTGGCCGTGAACGCCGCGCGCATTGGTGACAGCATCGCAAATCTTGGCGCCCGCCCGGCGCTGATCGACGATGTCGATGCGCGCGCAGTCGACGAACAGGGCCTTTTCCATCTGATCAATGCGGTGCGCGGCGCCGGCTCGACGCTGCTTCTGACAGCGCGGCGCTTTCCAGCCGCATGGGGTGTTTCGCTGCCCGATCTGGCTTCACGGCTGAAGGCGGCGGCGACAGTTGAGATCCACGAGCCGGACGATCTCCTGCTCGCCGGTGTCATCACCAAGCTGTTCGCCGACCGCCAGGTCGAGGTCGAACCGCATGTCGTGCAGTATCTGGTCCGGCGCATCGAACGCTCGCTGGCGACAGCGATGCGCGTGGTGGAACGGCTGGACCGAACGGCACTCGAGCGCAAGACGCCGATCACGCGGGCGCTCGCCGCTGAAACGGTCAACGCAATGGATGAGGGGCAGGGCGAGTTCGGGATTTAGAGCAATTCCAGGAAAAATGTGAAACGGTTTTCCGTCCGGAATTGCGTCAAACAAAGAGTTAGAGCGGTTTGCCGTTTCCGTGAAACGCTCTAGGTGCCTGTATCCAGCCGGTTTGCAAACTGCCACCGTCCCATTTCGGGAAACAACAGCTGGCACCCATCTTGCTGCGCAGGCTTGCCGGCTGACCCCGGTCCTGATTGCGTTCCAAATCAGGTTGTAGGCTCGCCGGGAATGAGGTGTTGGGGTTCTCGCCCGGCGAGCTTGCCTTCAGACCGAGTGGTCGCCGGAGTGTCCGCCCCTTTACGCCCACAGCCCAGTCGGATGCCGGACCAGCAGATAAACCGCCGTATGCACCGCCACGTAGCAGGCGGCGACGATGACAAAGCGTGGACCAGCTGTCTTCAGCAACGCTCAGGCGCGTCGGTAGCCGGCGAGTTGCGCGTCGTCGACATCGGGCAGATTGATCACGATGTTTTCCGGAGTGCGGCAGGCCAGCCACCACAATTCTTCCGTCGTGCTCATATTGGCTTCGAGATGCGGCAGGAACGGCGGCACGAACATGAAGTCGCCCGCCGACAATTCGACGAACTCCTGGTAGTTGTCGCCGAAATAGATGCGGGCGTTGCCAGACAGCAGATAAGCGCCGGTTTCCGCCTCGCCATGATGGTGCGGCAGCGACCGAAAGCCGGGCGCATTGCTGGCCTTGCCGAACCACAGCTTCGTCGCCGACGTGTGTTGCGGGCCGACCCCGGTCACCAGCGCCATGCCGCCGGACTGGCTGGTCTTGCTGCTTTCCTGGCCTTTCCGGGTAACTATAGGCCTGTCGTTCGTGCTCATCCTCTTTCGACCTTTGTTGGCTGCCCTCACGCAGAGGTGGTCAGCCTTTCAGAATTGACGTTACGAAACCACGTCGCCGACCGCCATGAAACCGAACGCCAGAACAATGAGGATGACCGAAAGTGCTCGCATGTGTCGACCCCCGCCGATCTGCGCCAGGATCGCGCTGAGCAGACGCTAGGACAAGCCGCAGGCAGCGGATTTACGCCTGGCACGAGGCACAATCGCATTCTCCGACGAAACGGGGACACACGAGCGCAAGAGATACAGGTTGAACGGCGCAAACGCCTGGCGCAGGTCATTGAATTTATTGGCGATCCCGACAGGATTCGAACCTGTGACCATCGGCTTAGAAGGCCGGTGCTCTATCCAGCTGAGCTACGGGACCGCTGGCCGGCCACTGGGCCGGCTGGATACTTGGCGCTGGCCGCCGATCAATGCGTCCAGGGCGTCCTGCGGTCATAGCGGAAATTCTCCGCATAGGAAATCTGGCGGCGCTTGGTCTCTTTTGGCTCCTCGACACGGAAGGCCAGCCCTTGCTTTTCGGCATAGGCAACTGCCTCTTCCCTCGTGTCGAAGGTGAGCCTGATCTGGCTCTTCATGTCTCCCGAGGTCGTGTATCCCATCAGGGGATCGATCTTCTTGCGCATCTCCGGGTCGAATTCCAGCACCCAGTGACCCGTCTTGGCCTTGCCGGACTGCATTGCGGTTTTGGCAGGGCTGAAAATGCGCGCGGACATGGCCACCTCGTTATTATCCAAGGCGGCATCGCCACCCTTCGCCCGTCATTACTGCGCAATGCGCATGTCGGCAAGGTTTTTGCACTTGCCATGTAACACCGAAATGAATAGGCAACAGACCGTTCGGAGTGTAGCGCAGGCTGGTAGCGCATCTGGTTTGGGACCAGAGGGTCGGGAGTTCGAATCTCTCCACTCCGACCATCATCTCACATCCCACGCGATCGAAGTGCCCACCGCGCCAGCGGTCCGCGCAGTCTCCCGGTCATTGAAGTCCACCACAACCCCGCCAACGAGGAGTTGGGTTTCGACTTTTTCGCCCATCGGCGCGGCCATGCCGGAATTATTTCGTGATCCGCGAAGCCTGGAACCTTCGCCCACACCAAGCGTTCGGGGCCTTGTATTCGCGGAACCTCATAAAAGGCAATGTGCGGACCGGCGAATGGGCGGGGCAAAACAAAAGCGGGTTGGGGGAGGAGAAAACCAGGCCATGTCGAAACGTGAAATTGGAACGTCCCCTGCGTTGGGGCGACGTATCGCTGAACTCAGGGCCAGAATGCAGGATGCCGAAATTTCCGACCATGAAATGAAGACCTTCCACAAGGTCGCCGCCATCATGGGGGCCGGCGATGGTTCGCTACGACTGGATGCAGACGATCTGATCGCGGCATCCTTCGTCGTCGAGGCGGGTGGGCCGGCGCCCAGCCGCTGATATCAACGATAGCCCGGATCTACCTGAAGTTTAGCGAACCAGATTGCTTCCGTCGCCGGAGCACGGCCGCCCGTTGGTCGAGCGTGCGCCGGCTCGCTGATCTCGAATTGAAAGGAAAGTCTTATCATTTTGTTTGCGTTGGCACGTCATAGTAGAGGCGGCTAACGGAGTGGAATGGGATGAAGCTCGACCTGTCGCCGACCAGCTGGGGCAGGGTGATCGCTGTCACTGCTGCCGGTACGGCATTTTTCATTGCCGTGGCGTTTTTCGTCGATTCGTTCAATTTCCCCTATCTCTCGCCCGAATCTCTCTGGCGCGCGCAACTGACTGACCTGCTGCTTCCCCTGCTGTTGGGCGGGTCGTTTTTGTTTTTTCTCATGTGGAAGATTCGCCAGCTGGCCATAGCCCAGCGCGACCTCGGCGTCATTGCCGCGACGGACAGCCTGACGGCGGTGCTGAACCGTGGCGCCTTCTCGATGCTGGTCGAGGCCTATCTCGATCAAACCCGCAAGCAGGAGCAGACCCGTTCCGGCGCGCTGCTGATCATCGACGCAGACCATTTCAAGTTGATCAATGACCGGCTCGGCCATGACTGCGCCGACCAGGCGCTCAAGCTGATTGCGCAGGCGATCAAGGGACAGCTGCGCGGCGGCGATATCGTCGGCCGCATTGGCGGCGAGGAGTTTGGCGTGTTCCTTCCCGGTGTCGACCCCTCGCAATCCTGGCTGGTTGCCGAAGGCATCCGCCGACGGATACGCGAGATGGACTTTTCGCCCGGCGGCCGCTCCTGTCCGCTCTCCGTCTCGATCGGAGGCACCAGCTTCAGCGGGCCGACGACCTACGAGGCGATATTCTCCGCCGCCGACAGACGGCTCTATGCCGCCAAATCGAATGGACGCGATCAGGTCAGTTTCGACCCGACGGAAGCCTCCCAGGTGTCTCAGCCCAGCGCCGCCACCGTGCATTGACCGCAGCCTTGCAGCGGGCAAAGCTGACGTCGGCCGCTTCCTTGACGCCTTCTTGTCGGTGTGCTTCCTCCGGGCAAGTGATGTACCGGGCATCGCCAGAGACATTTCTGCTTTCTTGGGTTCTTCGAGCGTCCGGCCGCCGGTGCGGCCACGATCTTTTCGGAGCCGGTGAGCGGGTGACGAGACTGCCCCGGGCAAGGCCAGGTAAGCGCGGCGATCATGATCCATTTGTTCAACGGTTTTCAAAACCCGTTTGGCGGCAGTGAACGCGAAACCCTGGAGCTGTATCGGCTGTTGGGCGCCGAGCAGCAGGTGCGCCTGTGGGCGACATCTTCGCGCGTGTCTGACGAGTTGATGCGGCAATTTCCGATTCGTCGTGTCTCGCCAACAACGCGCAACGTGCCGGACGGCGGCACCTATGTCTTCCTTGGCGCGCATTGGCGCAACAGGATGTGGCCTTACCTGATCGCGCGGCCGCGCCGGCTGATCTATGTCTTCAACACCTTTCATCCGAAGATCATCGCGCTGACCACGCGCATGCCGCGCCTGCTGGGCTGGCCCGATGCCGAACTGGTGCTGATCTCCGACTTTCAACGGCGCCTGCTGCAGGTCGAAGGTATCGTGCATCCATCGCCGATCGATATCGACCGGTTCTCCCCACAGCCGGCCAGGCCCGATGGCCCGTTCACGGTGGGGCGACTGAGCCGCGATACGGCGGACAAGCATCATCCCGACGACGTGGCACTCTATGAGTCCTTGCTGGCTGACGGCGTTGCGGTCAGGATCCAAGGCGGGATGCCGCTCAAGGGCAGGCTCGCGCCGCATCCGCAGCTCGAACTCCTGCCGGTGGGTCAATTTGCAGCAGAAAAATTCCTGCCGACGCTCGATGTGTTCTACTACCGCACCGGCTCGCATGTGGAGACGTTTGGCCGCGTGGTGATCGAGGCGATGGCTTGCGGCTTGCCCGTGGTCTGTCATTCGCATGGCGGCTATGCCGACCATATCAGGCATGGCGAAAACGGCTTTCTGTTCGAGACGACGCGACAGGCATCGCGTATCTTGGCTGAGCTCAAGGCCGACCCGGCGTTGCGGGCGAGAGTGGGGCACGAGGCGCGGCAGACCGTTGAGCGACTGTTTTCGCCAAATGCTTTGCAACAGCGGCTGGATTTTTATCGATTCTAGCGGCGTAAGCCGTGGAACGACAGTTTGCCCAATCCGTTTGGCATTGCTTCCGACATCGCGCTAAAGCTGGCGCGCAAATCAAACCAGCGGGCGGCCGACATCGGTGGGCCAACAGATCGAGCAGGACTTCCTACCAATGACATTGATGGGCGCGGCGGCACTGCTGATCCTGGTCCTGACCTATGCCGGCGTCGCTATTGGCCGCATCCCTGGCCTTCGTCTCGACCGGGCAGGCATTGCGCTGCTTGGTGGCGCCGCGATGATCGCCATCGGCGCGGTGAGCATGGAGGATGCCTACCGCGCGATCAATTTCGACACCATCACGCTTCTGCTCGGCATGATGATCGTGGTCGCGCATCTGAAGGTTTCCGGTGCCTTTCGCGGTCTTGGCGCCATCGCCATCGAACATGCGCATGCGCCGTTCATGCTCTTGGTGATGGTGACGCTGCTGACCGGCGTGCTGTCGGCTTTCCTGGTCAACGATGCCATCTGTCTGGTCATGGCGCCGATCGTCGTCCATGTCACCCGCGTCATCAACCGCAACCCGGTTCCATATCTGATCGCCACCGCCACCGCGTCGAACTGCGGCAGCGTCGCCACCATCACCGGCAATCCGCAGAACATGGTCATCGGCGCGCTGTCGGGCATTTCATACCCGGCTTTTTCGGCGGCACTCGCGCCGATCGCCCTGTTCGGCCTCGTCGCGGTCATCGTCATCGTGCGCCTCGTCTATCGGGCCGAATTCACCCGCACCGCCCAATTGACCCCCGAGGTTTCGCGTGGCCGTATGCATCGCGGGCAGGTGCTGAAGGCGGTGATTGTCTGCATCGGGCTGGCAATCGCCTTCTTTGCCGGCGTGCCCGTCGCCAAGGCGGCATTGATCGGCGGCGCCATTCTCCTGCTCACCCGCGCCATCAAGCCGGAACGCATCTACCGTGAGATCGACGGACCGTTGCTGTTCATGTTCGCCGGTCTGTTCGTGGTCGTTGCCGGCGCCGAAAAGACGCTGCTGACGCCCGATCTCATCGCCTCGGCGAAGAGCCTGGGTCTGGATGATGTCTGGCGTCTGTCGGGCTTCACCGCGGTGCTGTCCAACATCATGAGCAATGTCCCGGCGGTGCTGGCCTTGCGGCCGTTCATACCCGGGCTGGAAAACCCCGAACGCGCCTGGCTGGTGGTGGCGATGAGTTCGACGCTCGCCGGTAACTTCACGCTGCTCGGCTCGGTCGCCAACCTGATCGTCGCCGAGCAAGCCAAAACTGCAGGCACGCCGCTGTCTTTCGGCGCCTTCTTCAAGGTCGGCTTGCCGCTGACGCTGATCACGCTCGTCGCCGGAACGGCATGGCTGGCGCTGGGGTTCTAGAGGGGCGGCAAAGCAATGGTGAACGCCAATCAAGGTGAAAGTGGAGATTTGATCCGCCGGGCTGTGGCCGCTTTCAATTCCGGCAATCACGGTCAGGCAGCGGATTTATGTGAGCTGGGCCTGAAGCAGCACCCGGACGATCCGGCGCTTTGCCATCTGATGGCGGCGGTCCTGTTCGCGAGGGCCGACTTGCCGGAGGCTCGTGCGCGCATCGAAGCGAGCCTTGCCGCTCGTCCGGACAATGTGCCAGCCTTGATTCTCGCATGCCGGATTGCTCGGGCCGAGGGCCGGTTCGAAGCGGCTTTGCAACACCTGGATCGCGCGGCAAGGCAATCGTCGAAGGCGGAGATCCTGCTCGAGCGGGCACGCACCCTCGATCAGGCAGGCGATGCCTCGGCCGCTGGTGCATCCTGGACACTCGCCTTGCAACGGGAACCAAAATCCGAGGAGGCAATGGCTCGCCTCGGGCGCCTTGCGTGGGCACGCGGCGAGTCGCTGGAGGCGGAAGCCTTCCTCGAACGCGCCGTCGCCGGCGGTGGGCATCCGGCTGCCTGGTTCGACCTCGGGCTAGTGCGCCAGGACATGCGCAAGTTCGGCGATGCTGCCCAAGCCTATCGACGGGTGCTGGAGATGAACCCGGACGCACCGGAGGCAGCCGTCAATCTGGGCGTCGTCTTGCAGGAAACCGGCGACCTCGACGGGGCCATGGCGGCGTATTCGACGGCCTATCGTCTGCGCCCATCCACGTTCGGCGTGATCGCCATGGCGCTCACATCGGCACCGAGCGGCAGGCTGTGGCTCGATGAGGAAGCGCTGCGTCGCTCACTCGCCGGCGGCGCGCCCCCGCCGGGCGCGAAAGCGCTTGCGGTAGACGCCGGGCGTTGACAGGACATCCGCGACCGTCTGCGCATAGGATGCCTGCCGTTTCTCGTCGAACACCTCGTATTCGAGCTGAGGCGCGGCCCGCGGAACCGCAAAGCATTGCGCGACCGGAGTTCCTTTCCGGAGTACGCCGGAGAATTCGGGCTCCGTCCAGACCGCCGGGAAATTGATGCCGCCATCGCTGAACCGGTCGGAATCCACCAGACCCGTCACCAGCCTGAAGGGAAGATCCTCGCGATTGACCGGATGGGTCGCGAACAGCGACCAACCGTCCTCGACCTTAATGGTCCAGAAGCTGTTGAATTTAAGGGCGGCCAGGCCTGGATTGGCAAACGGGCTGCCGGCGAGCTGGCCCGGCGTATGGAAGCTTAGCGGCGCTCTCGGGTGGTTTTTAGTGACCGGGTCCGGGATCTTCCAGTCCCAGGAAAAACTACCCTTTTCGACGACGACGTCGCATGGCAGCAAGACCATGAAGCCATAGGTCATCGCGTCGACCACCGGCGGGCACTGCTTGAGCGTGCGAATGTCGCGGCCATGGATCGCCGAATAGGCGGTGGCGGGCATTGCGCGCAGCCAATCCGGCAGCGTGCCGCGCGCCAGGATCGGGCGCGGCAAGTGCTCGACCAGCATTGGATCGCATCGGAAAATCACTCGCATCGCCGCCTCCTGGTCCTGCGATACCATGCTTGCCGGCCACGCTCCAAGCGGCGGCCAGTCAGTCGTTGTTCCGGGACCTCGCCCGAACAAGCATTGCGGCGGCTCGTCCTGCGGCTTCGATGTAGTCGGGATTGCGGTGGATCAGCATGATCGAAAAACAACCGTCGATCAGCAGCACGATCTCGCGCGCCACCGCCTGTGGGTCCTCGATCCCTTGGCCGGACAAAGCGCCAGCAAGCCAGGTTTCAAAATTCAACTTATGACGCGCTCCGACCTTGACCGCCGGATGGCCGGGCATCGAGGCGAGTTCCGCGGCCGTGCGCAGAAAGCCGCATCCTTTCCACTTCGGATGGCGCGCGGACCGGGCCAGATTGGCAAAGATCGCTTCGACCTTGTGGTCCACGCCGCCTTCCGCGGCATCGAACCAGCCGGCCATGCGTTTCAGATTGGGTTGATCGCGGCCGTCGAGGTAGGCCGCAATGAGGTCGTCCTTGCTCTTGAAGTGGTAATAGAGCGTCCGCTTGGTGAGGCCCGCCTGCTCGGCAATGGCGTCGACACTGACGCGACCGATTCCCTCGGCATAGAACAGCTTGGTCGCTGCATCGACGATGCGTTTGCGGGTCGGGCTGACAGCTTCTGACATGATGTAAGTATACCGACTAGTGAATATACACGCAATCGAAAGCGTGATCCCTTTCCGTCGCATCTGGAAAGGAAGAACAATGGCCGATCTTGTCCTGAACGACACCCATGACGGGGTGACTGTCCTTACCCTCAATCGCTCTGAAAAGCTCAACGCGCTGAACTATGCCCTGATCGATCGCTTGCTCGCGGTTCTCGACGACATAGAAGTTGATGGCAGCGTGCGGGCTGTCATCCTCACCGGAGCTGGCGAGCGGGCATTTTCGGCGGGTGGCGATATCCACGAATTCTCGGCGAGCGTGACACGCGGCGCGGATGTCGCGATGCGCGACTTCGTCATGCGCGGCCAACGGCTGACCGCACGGCTTGAAGCCTTCCGCAAGCCTGTAATTGCCGCTGTCAACGGTATCGCCTTCGGCGGCGGCTGCGAAATCACGGAAGCCGTGCCGCTTGCCATTGCCAGCGACCGCGCCTTGTTCGCCAAGCCCGAGATCAACCTTGCAATGCCGCCGACCTTTGGCGGAACGCAACGCCTGCCAAGGCTCGCCGGACGCAAGCGAGCGCTGGAGCTGCTTTTGACCGGCGACTGGTTTCCGCCGCCGCGGGCGCTTGAGCTGGGTCTCGTCAACGAGGTTGTGCCTCATGCCGAGCTGATGCCGGCGGCATTTGATCTGGCCAGGCGTATTGTGCGTCATTCCGGGCCGGCCGTCGCCAGCATCCTCACCGCGGTGGCGCGTGGGCTCAACCTGAGCATCGCCGAAGGCCTGTTGGTCGAAGCCGAACAGTTCGCCCGCATGGCCCCGACCACTGACTTGCGCGAAGGGATCGACGCCTGGATCGAGCGGCGAAAGCCAAGCTACGAAGGCTCGTGGAGACATATCACGCGGCCGGACGAGGCCAGGCGGGCCTCGGCGGCACGCGATCGGCTTGGGACACGGATCAAGTCACCGTCACCGCCACTTGGCCCTTGATGCGGAAGAAGCCCGCGTCCTCCAAACAGGTGCTGCTCAATCGGCTTCGATATCCTAAGCTGCCGCCGATCCCTTGTCGGCCGCCTGCACGCGTGCTGCCGCGGCCAGAAGGTCGGTCTGCGTGATCAGGCCGAGAATGCGTCGCTCAGCGTCGACGATGACCACGGCATGGCTGCGGCCGTCGGTCAGAACCGGAAGCAGGCTCATCGCCGGCGTGCCGGGTGAAGCGGTGCCGGCGCTGGACATCACGCCCTTCACCGTGTCGGTGGCCTTCGTCAGCTCACGCAGGCCGACCGCGCCGACCAGCCGGGCATCCGCGTCGACCACCGGCAAGGTGCGGATGTCGTGGTCGAGCAACTGCTGGCGCGCCGCGTCGGCCGTAGCCTGCTCAGCTACTGAAATCACGTCACGGGACATGATATCCTCGCAAAGCAGCATCCGATGCGAGCGCACCATGGCCTGCAGCTCGACTTGTCTCAAGAGCCGTTCGAGATCGTCGCGGTCAATGTCGAAGGTTTCGTCGAGCGTGGTCAGTGCCGCGTCGATATCCTCGGGCCGGAATCCGACGCGCTGCTGCGCCGGCGGATCGGCGGTGCCGTGGCTGTTGGCGGCGGGTGCGTTGACATGCGGATATTTGCGCCGCGCCAGTCTGTGGAAAAGGAAGCCGAGCGCGACCAGGATGGTCGAATTCAAGGCCACCGGCACGAACGGAAACAGGAAGCCGGCGCTGGCAACGGCTGGCCCGCCAAGCACCGCCGTCAGTGCCGCCGCGCCGCCTGGCGGATGCAGGCAGCGCGTGAACGACATGGCCGCGATGGCGAGCGCCACGGCGAGGCCCGAGGCAATGACCGGGTCATGGATGAAATGCGCCACGGTCACACCCACCAGCGCCGATATGGAGTTGCCGCCGATAATCGACCAGGGCTGCGCCAACGGGCTCGCGGGGACGGCGAAGAGAAGCACGGCGGAGGCGCCCATCGGCGCCACCAGCAGGGCCACATGCGGGCCGCCGCCCATCGCCAGACCGCTGATCACGCCGGTCAGCGCGATGCCGATCGTAGCTCCGATGCAGGCAAGCAGCCGCTCGCGCAGCGTTGCGCCGGCAAGGATGGGAACAAAAAGGCGAAAGGCCATGGCAACCTTTGTGACAAAAGGATTGGTCGGGATGCCGTGCAGCAGGCAATGCAGCCGAACGCGCGGATTTGAAAGTCAAACAAATCCGCAAAGTCGCGGCCCGGGAGAGTAATAGTTCGCACCGCGCCCAGTGGGGATGCGGCGAGCGGCTTGCGCTTTGTCATCAGCGTCAACGCCTTGCGGCCGTTTGCTGACTCAGTCCGGCAGCCGGCCCAAGCGCGCGCCGGTCAGGCGACGGCTGCGGCCAGTCCGCGCAGGATGTCGGCTTTCAGGTCGTCGACATCCTCGAGGCCGATCTGCAGGCGGATCAACGGGCCTTCATAAGGGGCTTTCGCCACGACGCGGTCGCCAAGCCAGACCGGCACCGCAAGGCTCTCATAGCCGCCCCAGGAATAGCCGAGCCCGAAAATCCGCAGCGCGTCGAGGAAGGCGTGCTGTTCCTTCTGGCCGCCGCCGGCAAGCACGATGGAAAAGATGCCGCTCGAACCGCAAAAGTCGCGCTTCCACAGATCGTAATCCGGGTGGCTGGGAAGGGCAGGGTGGAGCACGCGCGCCACGCCCTTCTGGCCTTCGAGCCACGATGCTATGGCCAGCGCGCTGCGCTGATGATGTTCCAGCCGCACACCCATCGTGCGGAGGCCGCGCAGCACCTGGTAGACATCATCGGGTCCCGCACAGCAGCCAAGCGTGCAAAAGCTTTCGTAGAGCTGTTTCCAGTGGCTCTCATTGGCCGAGACCGTGCCAAGCAGCACGTCGGAATGGCCGGCCGGATACTTCGTCGCCGCGTGGATCGAGATGTCGACGCCGTGATCGAGCGGCCGGAAGTAGAGCGGCGTTGCCCAGGTGTTGTCCATCATCACGATGGCGCCGGCCGCATGCGCCGCCTTGGCGATAGCCGGGATGTCCTGCACCTCGAACGTATTGGAGGCTGGCGATTCCGTGAACACGACCCTCGTGTTGGGCTTGATCAAGGCGGCGATATCAGCGCCGATATGGGGATCATAATATTCGACCTCGACGCCGAGCCGCTTCAGCATCGTGTCGGCGAAATTACGGGTCGGATGATAGACGCTGTCGACGATCAGCAGATGATCGCCGGCCGATACGAAGGCGAGCAGCGGGACGGTGACCGCCGCCAGGCCCGACGGCACCACGATCGTGCCGGCCGAGCCTTCCAGCGCGTCAATGGCATGGGCAAGGGCGTCCGTCGTCGGAGTGCCACGTGTACCGTAAGTGTATTTCTGGTTGCGGTCCGCCATTGTGGCGGCATTGCGAAACAGCACGGTCGAGGCGTGCACCACAGGCGGATTGACGAAGCCGAAATAGTCGTGCGGGTTGTTGCCTGAATGGGCAAGCAGCGTGTTGATGCCCATTGTGCTGGAAACCTGCTCGTTGCCGTCTTTTGCCATTCGTCATTGCCTCTTCTGGTAAGCCGTTAGCCATAGTGCGGCGGCATGGGCCGCGCAACCGCATGGCGTTCGCCAGGAAACGGACTTCGGATGTGCCAATTTCTTCGGCAAAGGCCATCGTCTTCTTCGGCACAGGCCATCGTCGGGCTGTGCCTCTGCCTCTTTAGACGGTGATTTCCGATTGCGCCTGGCCAAGCAGAGAACAGTGCTGGTCACACAAATCCATCGCAGGAAGAGCGGTAACGAAGAGTAATTGCGGCACGCGGATTACACCGACAATGCCCAATTGGCTGGGCAATGAGCTTTGCCGACTTTATTGGCGCTTCTGACTAAATCGCGGGTGCGTTTGTCTGCAATTCAGGCATTTCAGGCAATCGATTTTCAAACGCGGTCGGATTCGGTCATTTCCCTTGACCTCACGGGAATTATCGCCTTCGATGCCATTCGTGAATGGGAGGCGGCGCGTCGGTTACGATGCGGGGTTCCGGGAATGGGCCGGGATGGGAGCTGCGTTCACATGGGAAAAAGAATCAGGGTTTGCCTGAAAAACAGAGAAAAGGGTCTGTGGGTCATGAAACATATTGCTATCGGCATTCTTGGCGCCGCTACGCTTGGATTGATGGCGTCGGCCGCGTCGGCTACGACGCTCGATACCGTCAAGGCGAAGGGCTTCATCCAGTGCGGCGTCTCGACTGGTCTGGCCGGCTTCTCGGCGCCGGACGACAAGGGCGACTGGCAAGGCATCGATGCGGATTTCTGCCGCGCTGTGGCCGCCGCTGTCTTCGGTGACGGCACCAAGGTCAAGTTCACGCCGCTCAGCGCCAAGGAGCGCTTCACCGCCTTGCAGTCCGGCGAGGTCGACATCCTGTCGCGCAACACCACCTGGACCATCAACCGTGACACCGCACTTGGCCTGAATTTTGTCGGCGTCACCTACTATGACGGCCAGGGCTTCATGATCAATGCCAAGAAGCTGCCGGGCGTCAATTCCGCGTTGCAGCTCTCGGGCGCCGCCGTCTGCGTGCAGAGCGGTACGACCACCGAGCTCAACCTCGCCGACTACTTCAAGGCCAACAAGATGGAGTACAATCCGGTCGTCTTCGAGAAGCTCGAAGAGGTCAACGCCGCTTATGACGCGGGCCGCTGCGACGTTTACACCACCGATCAGTCGGGCCTTTACGGTATCCGCCTGACGCTGGCGTCACCGGCCGATCATGTCGTGCTGCCCGAGATCATCTCGAAGGAGCCGCTCGGCCCGGCAGTGCGCCAGGGCGACGACCAGTGGTACCACATCGTCAAGTGGACCTATTTCGCGCTGTTGCAGGCGGAAGAGCTCGGCATAACCAAGGCCAATGTCGATGAGATGAAGAACTCGCCCAGCCCTGAGATCAAGCGTGTGCTCGGCCAGGAAGCCGACACCAAGATCGGCACCGATCTCGGCGTCTCCAACGACTGGGTCGTCAACATCGTCAAGGCCGTCGGCAACTACGGCGAACTGTTCGACCGCAATGTCGGCTCAGGCAGCCCGCTCAAGATCGCCCGCGGCATCAATGCGCTGTGGACCAAGGGCGGCCTGCAATACGCTCCGCCGATCCGCTGACCGAAATGTGATCCGGGAGGCAGATCGTCTGCCTCCCGGTTTCTCTTTCCAGGGGATGGTCGCATGGCATCGCAGGAAGTTCTTCGCGAGGCGCCAAGTCGCGCTTCTCTTATAAACGATCCCAAAGTCCGCAGCATTTTCTATCAATGCCTGGTCGTTGCTTTGCTGGTGTCGGGTGTCTGGTGGATTGTCCACAACACCATCGTGAACCTCACCAACCTCCACATTGCCTCCGGCTTCGGCTTTCTGAAAGGCCGCGCCGGCTTCGACATCTCTGACACGCCCATCGCCTACACGTCCGACTCTACCTATGGCCGGGCCATCATCGTCGGCTTGATCAACACGTTGATCGTCGCCTTTGTCGGCATCATCACCGCCACCATCATCGGTTTCGTCGTCGGCATCGGCCGGCTGTCGAAAAACTGGCTCATCCAGAAGATCTGCACTGTCTATGTCGAGGTGTTCCGCAACATCCCGCCGCTGCTGGTCATCTTCTTCTGGTACTCCGGCGTGCTGGCCGTGCTACCGACCCCGAAGGAAAGCATTCATCTGCCGTTTGGCTCCTTCCTCAACCAGCGCGGCATCTATTTTCCGCGCGCTATCTGGGGTGACGGCTCCTGGCTGATCCTGGTGGGTCTGCTTGTCGGCATCGCCATGTCGTGGTTCGTTGCCCAGAAAGCCAAGCAGCGACAGATGGCGACCGGCCAGCAATTCCCGGTGTTCTGGACATCACTGGCGCTGATTGTTGGGCTGCCGCTGCTCGCCTATGTGCTGAGCGGCTTTCCGGTGACCTTCGATTTTCCCAAGCAGTCGACGTTCAACCTGAGCGGCGGTTTCGTGGTGAAGCCGGAGTTTCTGTCGCTCTATCTGGCGCTTTCGTTTTATACCGCAGCCTTCATCTCCGAGATCGTGCGCGCCGGTATTCGCGGCGTTGCCAAGGGCCAGAGCGAAGCTTCGGCAGCACTTGGCCTGCGTTCCGGCCAGGCGTTGCGGCTGGTGGTCGTGCCGCAGGCGATGCGCATCGTCATTCCGCCGCTGGCCAGCCAGTATCTCAATCTGACCAAGAACTCCTCGCTCGCCATCGCCATCGGCTATCCCGACCTGACGGCGACCACCGGCACGGTGCTGAACCAGACCGGCCAGGCTGTGGAGTGCGTGGTCATCATGATGGTGATCTATCTGACCATCAGCATTTTGACCTCGCTGCTGATGAACTGGTTCAATGCCAAAATGGCGCTGGTGGAGAGGTAGGGACATGCAAGAACATGATATGTCCTGGGTACGCACCGAAATGATGCTGGCGCAACCGGCGCCTGCCGGCGTCACCGGCCTCGGCGCGTGGGTGCGCAAGAACCTGATCGCCTCGACAGGCGATACCATTATGACCATAATCGGTATCGCGCTGGTGGCGATGACCCTCCCGCAAATCATCAATTGGGCCTTCATCAACGCTGTGTGGACGGGACCTAACCGGACCGTGTGCGCTACCGTGGCGCAAGGCGGTATCCAGCCGGATGGCTGGTCTGGCGCCTGCTGGGCCTTCGTCAATGCCAAGTTCGGCCAGTTCATGTTCGGCACCTATCCGATCGAGGAACGCTGGCGGCCGATCCTGGTTGGCATATTGCTCGTCGTGCTTATGGTGCCGATGTTGATGCCGAGCGTGCCGCGCAAGGGCCTCAACGCCCTGCTTTTGATTGTCGGTTTACCCGTTGTGTCGTTCTTCCTCCTGGTGGGCGGCGTGTTCGGTCTGGAACACGTCGAAACCGCGCGCTGGGGCGGCTTGCTGGTAACGCTGTCGCTGTCTTTCGTGGCCATTGTCGTGTCGTTGCCGCTTGGCATCGTGCTGGCGCTTGGCCGACGCTCCAAGATGCCTGTTGTGAAGATGCTGTGCGTCATCTTCATCGAAGCCGTACGCGGTATTCCGCTGATCACTGTTCTTTTCATGGCCAGCGTCATGCTGCCCCTGTTTCTGCCGCCGGGCGTTACCTTCGACAAGTACCTGCGCGCACTTATCGGCGTGTCGCTGTTTGCGGCCGCCTATATGGCCGAAGTGGTGCGCGGCGGCCTGCAGGCGATTCCCAAGGGCCAATATGAAGGCGCCGATTCGCTCGGCCTTGGTTACTGGCAGAAGATGTATTTCATCGTCATGCCGCAGGCGCTGAAGCTGGTCATTCCGGGCATCGTCAACACCTTTATCGGCATGTTCAAGGACACCAGCCTGGTCACCATCATCTCGATGTTCGACCTGCTTGGCATCGTGAAGCAGAATTTCGCCGACGCCAACTGGGCGTCGGCACAGACGGCCAAGTCGGGTTTGATCTTTGCCGCCTTCGTGTTCTGGCTGTTCTGCTTCGGCATGTCGCGCTATTCCATGTACACCGAACGCCGGCTCGACACCGGCCACAAACGCTGATGCATGGCGCCCAAAACTGTGTTGCGGTTTTGGGATAACGACATGCATCATAACCAAAGACAAAAAAGGGGACCCTGTCATGGCCACCGAAAATGCCGTCAGCGCCGAAGAGATCAAGGTCAACGCCGCCAAGATGCACATCTCGACCACCGATGTCGCCATCGACATCATCGCCATGCACAAATGGTATGGCGAGTTCCATGTGCTGAAGGACATCAATCTGAAAGTGATGCGCGGCGAGCGTATCGTCATTTGCGGCCCGTCGGGCTCCGGCAAGTCGACCATGATCCGCTGCATCAACCGTCTGGAAGAGCACCAGAAGGGAAAGATCATCGTCGACGGCAAGGAACTCACCAATGATCTCAAGAAGATTGACGAGGTGCGCCGCGAGGTCGGCATGGTGTTCCAGCACTTCAACCTGTTCCCGCATCTGACCATCCTGGAGAACTGCACGCTGGCGCCGATCTGGGTGCGCAAGACGCCAAAGAAACAGGCCGAGGAAATCGCCATGCATTTCCTCAAGCGCGTGAAAATCCCTGAGCAGGCCAACAAATATCCGGGCCAGCTCTCCGGCGGCCAGCAGCAGCGCGTGGCGATTGCGCGCTCGCTGTGCATGAACCCACGCATCATGCTGTTTGACGAGCCGACCTCGGCGCTCGACCCGGAAATGATCAAGGAAGTGCTGGAAACCATGGTGGGCTTGGCCGAAGAAGGCATGACCATGCTGTGCGTCACCCACGAGATGGGCTTCGCCCGCAAGGTCGCCAACCGGGTGATCTTCATGGATCAGGGCCAGATCGTCGAGCAGAACACGCCGGCCGAGTTCTTCGACCATCCGCGCCATGAGCGCACAAAACTGTTCCTCAGCCAGATCCTGCATTAGGCCTTTCAGTAAACTGAGGAGAGCCCGGCTGAAACAGTGCCGGGCTCTTTTGCGTATGGGTGAGCAGGAGGACGGCGGTTCGTGTCGCGCCGGTATGCATTTGCAGGACCGCCACTCATGAAAAAGCTCGGCCGTCTTCTGGGTCTCTTGTTGATCGTCATCGCGCTCGCGGTAACGCTCGGCACCTTGGTGCCGCGCCCGCTCTGGCAAACTGCCGTCGGCAAATCAGCCACGCGTCATATCCTGGTGCTGAAGAACCCGATCCATACCGACATCGCCATTCCGGTCGACGATGCGGTGCGCCGGCGCTTTCACTTTCTGGTCGAGGCCGGTATCCCGGCCGACATCCCCGAGGTGCGCTATATCATCTTTGGCTGGGGCGGCCGCGCCTTCTATCTGGAAACGCCGACCTGGTCTGAGCTCAAGGCCGTACCTGTGATGAAAGCCCTGACCCTCGACGCGTCGGTCATGCATGTCGATGTCGCCGGCGATATCGACCAAGCACATCCCGATGTCGCAGGCTTCGACATTGGTGACGACCAGTTCGCGGCACTGCTCGATTTCATCCAGGCCAGCTTTCAACAGGGACCGAGTGGTCCGATCCATATCCCGAATGCCGCTTATTCGAATTTCGACGGCTTCTTCGAAGCCAACGGCCATTTCAACGCACTGGTCGGCTGCAACACCTGGACGGCGGCCGCGCTGCGCACCGCCGGGCTGCGCACAGGGTGGTGGAACCCGCTGCCGGTTTCGCTCGGGCTGTCGATGCGGCTCTACAATTAGCGTCTGTCCGCAGACAGGCCCCCCGACGTGCCTCGATTTCAGCGTCGGATGATTTTCTGCTGCTGCCAGCCATAGAGCCAGTCGAGGTCGGCAGCGAGTTTTCCCGAGGGGCGCATGGTCAGGAAGAGATTGCGGGCGACAGCTACGGGACCCGCAGCATGCCAGGCAAGGCGATTGACGGCGCCACGGCGAGCCACTTTCGCGATGCGCGGGCGTCGCAGGTTCTCCCAGATACGAAGGCTTTCCATGGGATCTGTGGGAAAGTCAGCCATGATATTGGCAAGCATGGCCGCATCCTCGATCGCCATCGCCGCGCCTTGCGCCGCGAACGGCGTCATCGCATGCGCGGCGTCGCCTATCAGTACGATGCCGTTCGACGTGGTCCAGGGCTGCGTCTGTTCGACCGTGTGGAGCGGCCAGGTCAGCCACGGGCCGGCCAGTTCCACCAGCTTTACGAGACCTGGCGCGGTGCCGCGCATAGCGGCGGCGAGGATGCTTGGATCGGCATGGCCGGACCAGCCGTCGGCGATGCGCTCGCCTTTTGTGAAGGCGACGAGGTTGAAGGCGTCACCCTTGCTGACGGGATAGGCGACCATGTGGAAACCCGGATGGAGAAAAGTCGTGACGCAATCGACCGCACCGATCGCGGCAAAGGCTGGCCCAGCGCTGCTGTCGGCCGCGACCGTGGCGCGCCAGGCCAACTCCCCTGAAAAGCGGCTTCTTGGCGATGCCATCCTCTTTGAATCGACAAGCGCGCGCACCAACGACCAGACGCCGTCGGCGCCGACCAGCAAGGAGCCTTGTTCCTCTGCCGTCTTGCCGCCGATCACGACAGTCGCGGTGACACCATGGCTGCCAGTAGCAATTTTCTCGACGCGCCCTCCGAGAGTGAGACGAATATCAGGCATCTCCGCAACGCGCGCCATCAGGGCACTCTGCAAATCGGCCCGGTGTGCGACGAGATAAGGAGCACCCCAGCGGCTTTCACCCGCTTGCCCGAGTGGCACGCGCGCCAGTTGACGTAGCGTCCTTGCGTCCTTCAGCACCACAGCCTCCGGCCGGACCGCAGCCGGCAGCAGCCGGTCGAGCACGCCGAGCTGGCGAAGGATGCGTGTCGCGTTGGGAGAAAGCTGGAGACCGGCACCCACGGCTTCGAGCCGTTGTGCCTGTTCGTAAACCTGCACGGCATAGCCGCGTTCGGCGAAGGCGAGGGCCGCAGTCAGCCCGGCAACACCGGCCCCGGCGATGATGACTTGCCGGGAGCGCTTTTCGTCCATCAGGTCTGTCGCGAAAGAATCAGGCGGCCTGGTCGATGTAGATACAGTCCGCCGGCAGGGTTTCCGTCGCCTTCAGCTTCGGCGAATAGCGAAAGAGCGTCGAGCAATAGGGGCAGACCTTCTCATTGTCGTCGCCCATGTCGAGAAACACATGCGGGTGGTCGAAAGGCGGATTGGCGCCCGTACACATGAATTCCTTGACCCCGATGTCGATCGCCGGATGGCCGGCATCGTTCTGGAAATGGGGAATGGAACCGCCTGCCATCGTCGTCTCCTTAACGCAGTCTCGCATGCATCTGGATCATAACAGGTCTCTTTGCAAGATCGATGAAATGAAACTGTCGCAAAAGCCTGTCAGAGGATAAGTTGAGCCGGTTAAGCGTGTGACCGCGGATGCCAAGCGATTCCGCGACGGATCATGCGTCACAAAAGCATGTTAGAGCGTCCATCGCCATCTGGCGGCGCTCCCAAAGGAACGGTTGCGGGCAGGAACCATGAACGAACTGAAGCCGGTGCAGAGCGAATTCGTCAATGTCGAGGTGGCCACTTCAGAGGGCGGGAACCCGGATCGCTTCGTCAACCGCGAGTTTTCCTGGCTGCAGTTCAATCGCCGTGTGCTTGAGGAATCGCTGAACACCCATCATCCATTGCTGGAGCGTGTCCGCTTCCTGTCGATCTCGGCAGCCAATCTCGACGAGTTCTTCATGGTGCGTGTCGCTGGCCTCGCCGGCCAGGTGCGCGAAGGAATCACGCTCAAAAGCCCCGACGGCCGCACGCCCGAGCAGCAGCTCGAACAATTGCTGCGCGAGGTCGAACGGCTGCAGGAAGACCAGCAGAAGAGCCTTTCGGCGCTCACCGTGCTGCTCAACAAGGAAGGCATCGAAAGCATTGCGCGAGATGCCCTGACCAAGGACGAGAAGGTCTGGCTGGAAGACCACTTCCAGGAGCAGGTATTTCCGGTGCTCACCCCGTTGTCGATCGACCCGGCACATCCATTCCCGTTTATTCCCAATCTCGGCTTCTCGATGGCGCTGCAATTGCGCCATCGCAAGAATGGCGAGGAGATGAGCGCGCTCTTGCGCCTGCCGGTGGCGCTGAAGCGCTTCATCCGCTTGCCCGACCGCAAGCACCATGTCCGCTTCATCCCGCTGGAAGAGGCGGTCGGTCTCTATATCGGCAAGCTGTTCCCCGGCTATGAGGTCAAGGGTTCCGGCACATTCCGCATCATTCGAGACAGCGATATCGAGGTCGAGGAAGAGTCGGAAGATCTGGTGCGCCTGTTCGAGACGGCGCTGAAGCGCCGCCGCCGCGGTTCGGTGATCCGCATCGAATTCGACAAATTGATGCCTGGCGAATTGCGCGATTTCGTCGCCGGCGAACTCGGCGTCTCGTCGAGCCGTATCAGCGTGCTGACCGGTCCGCTGGCGCTCAGCCAGATCTCCGAAATCGTCTCCATCCCCCGCGACGACCTGAAGTTCACGCCCTACAATCCGCGCTTTCCCGAGCGCATCCGCGAGCATGGCGGCGACTGTTTTGCCGCCATCCGTGAGAAGGACATCGTCGTCCACCACCCCTATGAATCCTTCGACGTCGTGGTGCAGTTCCTGCGCCAGGCGATGGCTGATCCGGAAGTGGTGGCGATCAAGCAGACGCTTTACCGCACCTCCAACGACAGCCCGATCGTGCGCGCGCTGGTCGACGCGGCCGAGGCGGGCAAGTCGGTGACAGCACTTGTCGAGCTCAAGGCGCGCTTCGACGAGGAGGCCAACATCCGCTGGGCGCGCGATCTTGAGCGCGCCGGCGTGCAGGTCGTGTTCGGTTTCCTCGAGCTCAAGACCCATGCGAAAATGTCGCTGGTGGTGCGGCGCGAGGACGGCAAGCTGCGCAACTATGTGCATCTCGGCACCGGCAACTACCACCCGGTCACCGCGCGCATCTACACCGACCTTTCGTTCTTCACCACTGATCCGACGATCGCCCGTGACGTTGCCCAGCTCTTCAACTTCATCACCGGCTATGCCGAGCCGACCGCTGAAATGCGGCTGGCGATTTCGCCGTTCACGCTCAGAAGCCGCATCTTGAAGCACATTGCCGACGAGGTCGCCCATGCCCTGGAAGGAAAGCCGGCGCGCATCTGGATGAAGATGAACGCGCTGGTCGATCCGATCATCATCGACGCGCTCTATGATGCCAGCCGCGCCGGCGTCGAGATCGACCTTGTCGTGCGCGGCATCTGCTGCCTCAGGCCCCAGGTTCCCGGCCTGTCGGAAAACATCAGAGTCAAGTCGATCGTCGGCCGGTTCCTCGAGCACAGCCGCATCTATTGCTTCGGCAATGGCCATGGCCTGCCGTCGGATGAGGCGATCGTCTACATCTCTTCGGCCGACCTGATGCCGCGTAATCTCGATCGTCGTGTCGAGACCATGGTGCCGATCACCAATCCAACTGTGCATGAACAGATCCTGGGCCAGATCATGCTGGGCAACATCATGGACAATCAGCAAAGTTTCGACGTATTGGCAGATGGAACCTCCCGGCGCGTGGTGCTGGAGGAGGGTGAGGAACCGTTCAACGCGCAGGAATATTTCATGACCAATCCGAGCCTGTCGGGACGGGGTGACGCGCTGAAGTCGCATGCGCCCAAGCGTATTGCGCAGTTCAAGCGCCGCAAGAAGAACACCGCAGCGTCCACCTGATGCTGTCTGATTCCCAGGGCCGGCTGCAGGACCGCCGACCGCTGTCCATCATCGACATCGGATCGAACTCGATCCGTCTCGTCGTCTATGAGGGGCTGGCGCGCTCGCCGACCATGCTGTTCAACGAAAAGATGCTGGCCGGCCTTGGCCGCGGCATCGTTTCGACCGGCAAGCTCGACCCCGAGGCGGTGACCCGCTCGATGGAAGAGTTCCGCCGCTTTCGCGCGCTGTCCGATCAGGCCGGCGCCGAGCATATGTACGTGCTGGCCACCGCTGCCGCGCGTGAGGCCATCAACGGTCCCGATTTCATCCACCGCGCCGAAGAAGTGCTGAAGACCGAGATCCGCGTGATCAGTGGCCGCCAGGAGGCCTATTATTCGGCGCTCGGCGTCATTTCCGGCTTCCACCCGGCCAATGGCATCGCCGGCGATCTGGGCGGCGGCAGTCTCGAATTGGTCGACGTCAATGGTGAGGCGATCGGCGACGGCATAACGCTGCCGCTGGGCGGCCTGCGCCTGCAGGACATGGCCAAGAACTCGCTTGCCCAGGCGCAGAAGATCGCACGCGACGAACTGGCGCGCGCCAAGCTTTTGAAGGGCGGGCAGGGCAGGCCCTTCTACGCCGTCGGCGGCACCTGGCGAAACCTCGCCCGCTTGCACATGGAAATGACCAACTACCCGCTTGGCGTCATGCACCACTACGAGATTGGCATCGAAAGCGCGTCCAATTTCCTGAAGCAGGTGGCGAAAGGCGAGATCGAGAAGATCAAAGGCATCGAAGGCGTCTCGAAGAACCGCCGTTCGCTGCTGCCCTACGGCGCCATCGTGCTGCAGGAGATCATGACGGCTATGCAGCCGTCGAAGATCATCGTCTCGGCGCTCGGCGTGCGCGAGGGCTTCCTCTATTCGCTGCTCGACGAAGCCGAGCAGAAGGCCGATCCACTGATCTCGGCATCCGAGGAACTGGCCCGGCTGCGCTCGCGCTCGGTCACCCATGCGCATGAACTGGTCGACTGGACCGCCAGGACCTTTGCCGCCTTCGGCATCGACGAGGCCGAGGACGAGGCGCGCTACCGCCACTCAGCCGCCTTGCTGGCCGACATCGGTTGGCGCGCGCATCCCGAGTATCGCGGCAGGCAGTCGCTCAACATCATTGCACACGCCTCCTTCTTCGGTGTCGACCATCCCGGCCGTGCCTTCCTGGCTTTGGCCAACGCCTATCGTCATGACGGCATCTTCAACGAGGCGATCGCGCCCGAGATCAAGGCGTTGGCGACGCCGCGCTATCTCGAGCGGGCGCGCGTGCTGGCGGCGATGATGCGCGTCGTTTATCTGCTGACGGCCTCGATGCCCGGCATCATGCCCAGGCTGAAATGGGAACAGCGCGCCAATGGCGTGCTGGCGCTGGTGTTGCCGGCATCGCTCTCCGACCTCTACGGTGAGCGTCCAGCCGGCCGGCTGGCGCAGCTGGCACGAATCACCAACCGCAGGCTGGTGCTGGCGGTCGAGGGTGGGCCGAGCGTTTCAGTCAAATAGGCGCGGCCTATCAGAGCGTGATTTATCTGACCCACGCGGATTTAAGACCATACTAAACCGGACCGCGGCCGTCAGCCGACCAGGCGCCCGCACCGGCCATCGCCAGCGCCAGGAAGCCGCCTGCAATCGCGATATCCTTCATCAGCATCTGCTGGTGCAGGAAGGCGAGCATCGCGTCGCCGGCGCCCTGGCCGTAATGGCCGATGAAGCCGGCAACGACGCAGAAGGCCGCCAGCAGCAGCGCCACGATCCGGGTCTGGAAGCCGATGAGGATCAGCAAGCCCGCGATCAGCTCGAACAGGCCCGTGCCCCAGGCCGCTAGCGTCGGCAGCGGCAGACCGAGGCCGGCGAAATAACCTGATGTACCGGCGATGTTGGCGAGCGCCTGGAAGCCGGATGGTACGAACATCACGGCAAACAGCAGCCGCGAGACCAGAAGCAATGCATTGCGGGCCATGACAACCTCCCTTGCCGGCGCTCGATCAGGTCCAAGCCGGCAGCCGCGCAGTCTACGCCTGCGCGGTCTCGGCTGAAACCGGCGGCCGACTACTACAGACAACGAAAAAGCGGCGCGGAAAATTCCGCACCGCTTTTATCAAGACCTGGGAGGGGGGCTTGGGAGGGGAGGCTCAGCCGCGCTTGGCATCGATCGAGTAGGCGCCGGCGCCCGACGAAGCCAGCAAGATGAAGCCGCCTGTGATCGCCACGTTCTTCAAGAAGTTGATCATCTGCATCTGATCGGCCCAGCCGGTATGGGCGACCAGCGCGGTGGCGATGGTGAAGATCGCGAGTACCCAGGCGGCAATCCGAGTCTGGAAGCCGACGAGGATGGCAAGGCCGCCGAGCAGTTCGATCAGGCCGACGACAACGGCGGTTACGGTCGGAAGGGGCAGGCCGATACCGCCGAAATAGGCAGCGGTGCCGGAAATGGCGGTGAGCTTGCCGAAACCAGAAAGCAGGAAAATGACCGCGAGCAGGATGCGGCCGAGCAGGATGGTGGCAGAGCTGTTGGACGCGGTGCCGGCGCCGGCGGTAGAAGTGTTGATGGACATGGTGACTCTCCGAATGGGTTGAATGCCCATGAGATAGACGATGCCGACTGTTCACCAAAGCCGCCTATCCGGCGACACATCGTTCACAGGCCGTACATTTCCGTGATCGGCCAACAAGCGAGAAATTCGTATCGGGTGATGCGGTGACGGGAGTAAATTCTCCCGCCGGAACGTCTACCCCGGATGCGTCATGTCCTCCGGCCGCACCAGCCGGTCATAGTCGGCTTCGCTGACCAGTCCGGTGGCGAGCGCTTCCTCGCGCAACGTCGTGCCGTTCTTGTGCGCCGTCTTGGCGATCTTGGCGGCATTGTCGTAGCCTATGGTTGGGGCCAGCGCCGTCACCAGCATCAGCGAACGGTCGAGCGCCGCCTTGATGTTGTCCTCACGGGCCTCGATGCCGACCACGCAATTGTCGGTGAAGGAGACCGAGGCGTCGGCGAGCAGCTGTACAGACTGCAGGAAGTTGTAGGCCATCAGCGGATTGTAGACATTGAGCTCGAAATGGCCCTGGCTGCCGGCGAAGGTCACCGCCGCGTTGTTGCCGAACACTTGCACGCAGACCTGCGTCATCGCCTCGCACTGGGTCGGATTGACCTTGCCCGGCATGATCGAGGAGCCCGGCTCGTTTTCCGGCAGCGACAATTCGCCGAGGCCCGAGCGCGGGCCGGAGCCGAGGAAGCGGATGTCGTTGGCAACCTTGAAAAGTGCGGCGGCCGCTGCGTTGATGGCGCCATGCGAAAACACCATGGAATCGTGTGCCGCGAGCGCCTCGAACTTGTTCGGCGCGGTGACGAAGGAAATGCCGGTGATGGCGGCAATGCGATCAGCCACCCGTTCGGCGAAGCCGACGGGCGCATTGAGGCCGGTGCCGACGGCGGTACCGCCTTGCGCCAGCTCCTGCAGGCCGGGCAGCGTCAGTTCGATGCGCTTGATCGACGAGGCGACCTGCGCCGCGTAACCGGAAAATTCCTGGCCCAGCGTCAGCGGCGTCGCATCCTGCGTATGCGTGCGGCCGATCTTGATGATGTGGTTGAACTCCCGGCTCTTGGCGGCGAGCGCCTTGTGCAGGTGCTTCAGCGCCGGGAGAAGGTCGTGCACGATGCGCTCGGCACAGGCGATGTGCATGGCCGTCGGATAGGTGTCGTTCGACGACTGGCTCATATTGACGTGATCGTTGGGATGCACCGGCTTCTTCGAGCCCATGACGCCGCCCAGCATCTCGATCGCCCGGTTGGAGATCACCTCATTGGCGTTCATGTTGGACTGCGTGCCAGAGCCGGTCTGCCAGACCACCAGCGGGAAGTGGTCGTTGAGCTTGCCGTCGATGACCTCTTGCGCCGCCTCGACAATCGTCTTGCCGATCGCCGGATCGAGCCGCTTCAGCTCCATATTGGCTTCCGCCGCCGCCCGCTTGACGATGCCGAGCGCACGCACGACCGAAACCGGCTGCTTTTCCCAGCCGATCTTGAAATTGCCCAGGGAACGCTGCGCCTGCGCGCCCCAATAACGGTCGGCCGCAACCTCGATGGGGCCGAACGTATCGGTTTCGGTTCTGGTCTTTTGAGCGCTCATGCGGGTTCTCCAGTCTATCGAATTCGGCAACGGCCTATCGCGTTGCACAACAGGCATCAAGCGGAGAATGTGCGGCCTGAGGATGCAAATCGGTTGAAGGGTGGGCTACCTCTTCGATCATCAGCTCGGAATCCTTCCCCTCCATCGGCGCCACTGCGTACGCAAGGAGGCGTAGCGGCCAAAAGGAAGTGTTGGCCGTGCGGATGGCGGCTTCGGCCGCTCTTCGACGCGTTGACGCACGAGGTTCATCAATCGACAGAACGGAGGGGTTTCCAGTCCGTCCAGGCGCTTGGCGATGCTGTCGGGCAACGGCTTCGAACGCCAGGCGAAATAGGCCTCGTAGTCTCGCGGCGTTCCGATCAAGTGCTTGAGATAGGCTGCCAGGTCCTTGGTGTCGGCGAAGGCGCTGGCGTCGATATAAGAGTTTGCCGGGACGAACTCAGCCACGTTCGGGGCGCCAAGGTAGATCGGCACCGTGCCGGCCTCAAACGCGTCGTAGATCTTCTCGGTGACGTAGTCGGGCTCGACTGAATTTTCCAGTGCAAGGCAAAACATGTGTCGCGCAATGGTTTCGATCTTGGTCTTCCGGCCGAGATCCGGGCCGCTGATCGTTCGGTTGTGAAAGTGCCTGCCATAGGAATCGATCTTGATGTGGCGTGACAGCTGGGCCGTGAAATCGATGCGACCGCTGCGGGTCAATTGCGCGGACTGGAACAGCGCAACGGGCGCTTCTTCCGTCTTCGCGGCGATTGGTTTGGTCACCATTTCCTGCCACTCGCGAGCCAGGGGGAGATAGGGCATCCAGACGTCGGAAGATGTTTCGTGTGTCATCGTGATGTCGAAATGTCTCATGACATCCGGATTGGTGACGACGCTGTAGTTCTGGCGGCTCTCTATCGACCAGGCTACCCAATCCTGGCCTGGGTATTTGTGGGCATCGCCGAATTCGCGATAGTCAGGAATGTGAAAGACCACCGCCGCCGCTTCGGAGAGCCTGCGCTTGTCGAGGGTCCACCGCCCCGGCAATTCACAATTGATCGATGCGATGTCCACGGGCTTGCGGAAGAATGTCGTGTAGAAAAGGATCAGCGGATCGTTTGACGACATGGCATCCCGATATCCGAATACTTTCGCTGCCAGTGATTGACGCGGATTTGGAAGGCCGGTCAAGCGCTGACCGTCGAACCCGGCAGCGGCCTGCCGCATTCCCCACAAGAGACACGTTTTGTCTTTCGCATGCCGCTGATGCGGTCCTGATTGATGGCAGCCAGGGCTGTTTCCTCGCGGCCAGTCCTACCCTGTCGCACAGGTTCCCGCTGCATGTTCGCGGAGCTCTCGTACTTGGCCTAACGGCCGCGGCGGCCAAATCCGGTGGGACCGGTGGGACGCCTCGTCTGCGGTGCCGGAGGTGCGGAATCCATCCTGCTCGCTTGCTGTTCCAGCGTGGCGGATCGCGATTGCTGCTGAACAGAGCGTTCGGCCTTCATGCGTGAGATGTGGGCGTTGAGGTCGCTCCTCGAATCATCCGCGCCGGGTGGCGAGCCGTAGTCGTTGTTGCCGTCCGAGCCGGAGAAAAAGCCGCATTCGACGAGCACCCATAGCCCGCCAATATAGGGGATGAACAACAGCAGGGACCAACTGCCTGATTTGTCCAGATCATGGTACCGCTTGATCGTTGCGGCGAAATTGATCCAGAGCGAAAGTGCGGAGCCGATCAGCAGCACCAGATTGACACTCAGCCTGTCGGATTGAAACGCTCTGAGCTTTTGTCCCGCCGATATGCCCACGACATGGAAAAGGGCGGCGACGGTCACCACCAACAGGACCAGGACTGCGAGCTGGGCCAGCCACCATTGCCCACGCCCGATGCGCCCGGAAAATCCAAACAGAAGATTCATATACACCCCCATCGGCAGCGAGCGTAATATTCGTTGTTTACGTAAAAAGTTGCTGAATATATTCAGTCGGGACCATGGGTATGATAGGTCAATTTTTTCGATGGTTAACTGATGTGAAAGTGTATGTATAAATAGAGATTTGTATTATATTCCTGCCGATGAGGAGCGCACCCGGTAGCCGAAAACAGCCGCTTGGTTGATGATCGGATTTTATCCGGATCGGAACAACAACGCGCAAATCCGGTCTCACGCAGTGGCGCAGTCGGCGCTCACCCCGCAGTATATCCGCCATCGATTGCGAAGATGCCACCGTTGGTCCACGCGGCCTCGTCGCTGGCGAGATAGATCGCCATTCCGGCGAGGTCGTCGGGGCGGCCGATGCGGCCGAGCGGGTAGCTGCGTTCGACATAGGCTCTAAGCTCCGCCTGTGCCTCGGCTGGCAGGTTGTCGACGGTCTTGCGCCGCATGGCGGTGTCGACCGTGCCCGGCGCGATGGCGTTGACGCGGATGCCGCGCGGGCCAAGCTCGAAGGCCAGCGATTTGGTCAGTGAGTTCAACGCGCCTTTGGACAGGGAGTAGAGGCTCGATGGCCGCTTCGGGATCATCTTGCTGGCGAAATAGGAAGAGATGTTGATGACGGACGCACGGGGGCCGAAATGCGACAGCAGCCCCTGGGTGAGGAAAAACGCCGCTGTCACATTGAGCGCGAAGGAATGCTGGAACTGCGCCTCGCTGACCGTTTCGAACGGGACGAGGTAAGCGACACCGGCATTGTTGACCAGAATGTCGAGCGGCCGGCCGGAGGCTCTCACGTGCTCGATAACTGCTGAGATACCGGGGCTGGTGGCAAGATCGGCCGACACCATCTCCACCTGGCCGGCCGGGCCGGGAGCTGTCAGCTTCTGGCGCGCGGCTTCGAGCTTGCCGACGTCGCGCCCGACGATCAGCACATCGGCGCCTTCGCGCAGGAACGCTTCAGTGATTGCCAGGCCGATGCCATCCGAGCCGCCGGTCACCAGCGTGCGCTTGTCTTGCAGTCTCATCGGGCACTCCGAGGCTCGCTTTGGATCACCTTGAGAGCACCGCGGATCCTTAGCCATGGTCAAGCCGCCCGCCTATTGCACGGTATGAACTTCGACAGTCGCCAGTTTACGCGCCGGCGGTCTCAGGCCGGCGCATGGCGAGCCGCGCGCTGACAAAATCCTTGACCTGGCGGATCGCCTGTTCGCGCGAGACGCTGCCCGGCTCCAGGCCGAGCCGCAGCCAGAGCCCGTCGATCAGCGCGGTGACGCCAAGCGCGATGTCGTTGGCATCCTTGGGCGAGGTGAGGCCGTGCAGGCCGGACAACAGGTTCGAGCGCATGCGCGCGTGCAGCGCCTTCTGGATGCGCGCCAGCTTTTCGTCACGCGGCACCTCGGCACAGAGCGAAAGCCAGGCATGGCATAGCGGCGGCCGGAAAAGATGCTCCTCGAAATTGCCTTCGATCACCGCATCGAGCCGCTCCGTCGGCGTCCGTGCCAGGCGAAGCCGGGCGACCACCGCGTCGCGCAGCACCGCATTGGCCTCGCGCATCGCATGCTCGAACAATTCCTGCTTGTTACGGAAATAGTGCAGCACGATGCCCTTGGAGGCTCCTGCATGGGCGGCGACCTTTTCCAGGGTGGCGCCCGCAATGCCCTCGCGCTCCAGCACCGCGAAGGCGGCCTGCCGCAACTCCTTGCGGCGTATGTCACCGAGACGTTTGAGTTTCACCGGTTCGATCCATGCCTGACGAATCCACGTTGACATTTTCGTCCAGTCAGATCAACAATTGACCAGTGGGACAATAAAAAGACCAGTCGGTCAATTTCAGTTATGAGGAGAACCGAAATGTTGCGCATCCTTGCAAGTGGCGTGTGCCTTGCCGCGTTGGCGCTAGCATCAAACGCGGCCCAGGCGGCAGAGGTTGAACAATGCCGGGCCGTTCGCATGGCCGAACCCGGCTGGAACGATCTGGCCTTCACCACCGGCGTCGCCAATGTCCTGCTCGGTGCACTAGGCTACCAGCCGCAGAGCTCGGTGCTGGGCATCAACGTCATCTATGAAGGCATGAAGAACAACGATCTGGACCTGTTCCTCGGTTACTGGGATCCGGCGATGGTCACCTATTACGAGCCCTACAAGAAGGACGGCTCGATCGAGAATGTCCGCGTCAATCTCGTCGGGGCCAAATACACCTTCGCCGTACCCACTTATGTCTGGGAGGCCGGGGTCAAGGACGTTTCCGACCTGCACAAATTCGCCGACAAGTTCGGCAAGAAAATGTACGGCATCGAGCCCGGATCCAATCAATTGATGATGGACGCCATCGCCGATCCGGCCTTCGGCCTTGACGGCTGGCACGTGGTCGAGTCGAGCGAGGCCGGCATGCTTTCCGAGGTCGGCTATGAGATCAAGGAGAAGCAGTTCATCGTCTTCCAGGGTTGGGCGCCGCATCCGATGAACACAATGTACGACTTCAAGTACCTGACCGGTGGCGACAAATTCTTTGGCCCGAATTTCGGCGCCGCGACGGTGACGACGCAGGTCCGCAAGGGCTATCTGCAGCAATGCCCGAATGTCGCGCAATTCCTGAAAAATCTCGCTTTCGACATCGATTTCGAGAATGTCGGCATGGGCTATCTCATCAATGACGGCCTGAAGCCGGAGGAGGGGGCGCTGAAGGCGATCACGCTGAACAAGAACCGCCTCGACGCCTGGCTCGCCGGCGTCACCACTTTCGACGGCAAGCCCGGCCTTGCCGCGGTCAAGGAGAAGCTCGGTCTGTGATGCCGGTCGCGATGGAGCCGGTGCCGGATATCTGGGCGGAGCAGGACGCCTGGGCCGGCCGCAAGCAGTTCACCGATCTGGGTGGGCTCGAAATCGCCTATGTCGAGGTTGCCGGTGCAGAGCCGGCGCTGGTTCTGGTGCATGGTTTCACCGACACCAGCCGCAGCTTTTCGCTCCTGGCGCCGCATCTGGCCGGCCGCCGGTTGATCATGCCCGACCTGCGCGGCCACGGTGCGTCGCAGGCGGGCAATGGCTGCGCCATCGCGGACTTCGCCGATGACATTGCCGGCCTGATCCGGCATTTGCGGCTCGATCGGCCTGTTGTCGTTGGCCATTCGCTCGGCGCCATGGTGGCCATCGCTCTGGCGGCGCGGCACAACCGCCTCATCGGCGGGCTGGTGGTTATTGCCGGCACGTTGAAGCCTAATTTCGCGCGCGACCATTCGCTGGTCGTGGGCGTGCAGGCCTTGCGCGATCCGATATCGCCGGCCGATCCGTTTTTTACCTGGTGGCATGCCTGCCGGCCTGGTGTGCCTCAGCCATTTCTTGCCGGCCTGGCCAACGACGCCTCGGCGATGCCCGCGGCGCGCTGGCGCGCCATCCTGGAAGAGATTTGCCTTGCCGATCTGACCGATGCGGCACAAAAGGTGATCGTCAGAACGCTGATCATCGCCGGCGTCCTCGACCCGTTGTTCAGCGAGGTGCACCAGGAGGCGCTGTCGCGTTCTCTATCTGGGGCAAGCCTGGTGCGCGCAGAGAAATGTGGCCACAATCCGCATTGGGAGGATCCGGCCTTTGTCGCTGAGGTGATCCATAGGACGTTCAGGAGCGGATAGACCAAGCGGTATAGTGCCAGACGTCATTCCGACGGCCCACGCAGCCGTGACGTTGCTGAAACTGGACGGACAGACGCCGCTTGTGCTGAAACTCCATCGATGATGAATCACCGGTGGCCAAAATTGCTTTCACGACGCAGCTTTCTGGCGCAGGCAGCTGGCCTTGCCGCGGCTGGTGCGCTTTCACGCCCGGCGCTCAGTCAGACCGGCCAGCGCATCCAGCCCATCGACGCCACATTCCTGTTCATCGCCGATGTCCATGCCTGCCGCATGGCAAGCGGCTTGAGCCCCAACTGCCAGTTGGAAGGCAAGACCGACGCGGCGCTGCTGCGCCACGTTGCGGCACTGAACGCCGTCGGTGACAAGGACTGGCCGGCCGAGATCAACGGCGTCGCCACAGGCCTGCGTTCGGCCGGCAGCCGCATCGGCACGCCGCTCGGCCTTGTCGTCGGCGGCGACATCACCGACGATGGCGGCGGCCAGATCACCCAGCCGAGCGAGGGCACGCAACTGCTGCAATTCAGCCAGCGCTACAGCCAAGGCGTTGGCCCCGATCGCGTCCACATGCCGGTCTATGTCGGGCTCGGCAACCACGATCTCGACCAGAACGGTCCGCCGCACCATGTCGACTGGTACCGGCGCGAACTGCGCGACTATGTCGAGGTCAACCACCGCGCCGGCGTGTTCTTCAAGCCGCCCGTGCCGGCCACCGACTACGATGTCGAGACCGACTGCTATTCCTGGGACTGGGGCGGCCTGCATCTCGTCCAGACGCATCGTTTCGCCGGGGATAGCGGCCACGGCGTCGAGAGCAGCTTGCCATGGCTGAAGCAAGATTTGGCGACCTACGCCGGGGATGGGCGGCCGGTCATTCTGTTCCAGCACTATGGCTGGGACACATTTTCGACGGAGCGGTGGGATCCTGCTAGGAGAACCTACGACGATGATGGCGCCGGTGCGCCGCACTGGTGGGGCGAGGCCGACAGGCAGGCGCTGCTGGCAGCGCTGAAGGGCTACAATGTCATAGGCATCTTCCACGGCCATCAGCATGAAACGTCGCTGATCTACCGTCGTGACGGGCTCGACCTGTTCAAGCCGAAGGCTGCCTATATGGGCGGTTTCGCCGTGGCCAGGGTCACAAGCGATGGCATGGACGTGGTGCTTGGCGAGGCGACCGATGACCACGGCGGGGTCGCTTTCACCAACGCCTTCAGCCGGGACTGGGGCACATGAAAAAGGCGGCCCCTCGCGGCCGCCTTCTCCTTCGACAAAACAGATATCAGAATGCTTTCCTGACCTTGGCCTTCACATCGCCATAGGCTTTCTGCACCTTGCCGGCGACCTTGTCGGCCATGCCTTCAACCTGGGTCCGCCTGTTCCCGGTCGCCTTGCCAGCAGCCTGTTTGACCGAGCCCTTGATCTGCTTCGCCATGCCGGCAACCTGATCCCTGTTCACCACTTTCGCATCTCCTGGGGTCCGTGAATTCCGGGGAATTCGTCCGCGCGGATAAACGGGCTGGCGTCGTTTAGGTTCCAGGCATTCCACCGCAAGCAGACGAAAAGCACGTGGCCGCTTCCGGCGGCAAGGCTGGCAGGCTAGGCTATGGAGATGCGCCGACTAATCGTGCGCAAGGGGAGAAAAATGGCTGAATTCACGCTCTACATCGGCAACAAATGCTTCTCCTCATGGTCGCTTCGGCCATGGGTGGCGATGAGGCATCTGGAGATCCCGTTCGAGGAAGGCTTCGTGCGGCTGCGCACACCCGAGACCTTTGCCAATTTGGCAAAAGTGTCGCCGACCGGTCAGGTGCCCGTCTTGAATCACAACGGCAGGATTGTCTGGGAAACCCTTGCCATCCTTGAGTATCTTGCCGACCTGTTTCCCGAGAAAAAACTTTGGCCTGCCGATATCGGTGCCCGCGCGCTGGCACGTGCGGCGGCGACCGAGATGCATTCCGGTTTTCGCGAGGTCCGCTATGGCTGGCCGATGAATTTGCGGCGTCCCAAGGGGCACAAGCCGCTCGACGCTGAAGGCGAGGCGCAGCGGGCGCGCATCGAGGCGCTGTGGCGCGAATGTCGCGAAAAATACGGCAAGGGCGGCCCGTTCCTGTTTGGCCATTTCACCGCCGCCGATGCCATGTACGCGCCCGTCGTCACCCGCTTCGACACTTATGGCGGCGATTTCGCACCCGACACCAGGGCCTATGTCGACGCCGTCCTGGCGACGCCGGCGATGCGCGACTGGTATGCGGAAGCGGCCAGGGAGCCCTGGCCAGAACCGGGGCCGGACGAATAGGTCAACGGTTACCGCGCCGTACTGTTTGCCATCTCGGGAGAGCTCATCGCGAAATGGTACAAGGCATGGAACCCCGCCATGCAGTCGGCGAGGAAACGATTGAACGCGGTGACAAGAGGCGGTTCCAGCGCGATGCCGGCTTTCGATAACCGAAGCAGGCCTTCCATCTCGGCATCGCGCAGCAACCGGCGGACATGCGTGCGCGAAATGCCGAAGCGTTTCGCTAGGTCGGTGAAAGCCACTGAACTCAGGCCCGTGGCACCGCCGGTCTGCATCAGCTTGATCAGCACCATCATCCCGGCATCGCGGTTCATCATGAAGGTGATGGTCGGATTTGTCGCCAGCAGCTTGACCGCATCGCCGAGACCAGGGCGGCTCGCCCGGCGCAAAGCCGTCCTGAACGCAGGATCGCGCCGCATCGGCTGCGCGTAACCGCACGCCGGAAACATCAGGGACAGTGGCGAATAGTAGACCCTTACCCAATCGAGATCGTGTGCGAGCATTTTCTCGGTCGGTACCAACAGGCGCACCCGGTTGTCCGCCGCAACCGCCCGGCGGGAAAGATAGCCCGTCTCGACGAACCGGGCGACGATCGTCTCGATGCTGCGCCGGCTCGACAATTGGTAGGCCGCCATCACTTCCTGCAGCAGGCTGATCGTCGGCCACGTAGAGCGGTCGGCAGGGTCGTGTGCGGCATCCAGCACGAGCGTGTTGAAGAACACGGCCGAGCGCTGGGTCGCGGCGAGCAGCCGGCTAAGAAACGGATTGTTTTCGTAAAGCCCGAGCATGCCATCGATCCAGGCGCGTCGCGCTTCGGCGAAGGCCGTGTGAGCAAGGATCTCGTCGGGCGAATGGAAGTGAGGCAATTGCTGGATCATTTTGGACCATCACAAGGGGGTTCTGGATGCGCGCGCGAAGGGATGCGCGTCGCCCGTCGTCGCCCACATCTTAGCTGGCGCCCGCCTGCGATGCACGCGCAGGTAGTGGCGCAGATGCAACACGGGCCGCCATTTCGAAATGGACGTAAAAGAGTCCGTTTTCGTCCGGGTCGCGCCAACACATGAATTGAGGCTTACCACCGAACATTTGATGACTTTCTGGAGAGCGGGCGAGATGAGTTGCAGTACCAAGGGCGGCAGCGGCGCGGCGGCACTGTTGCGTCGCCATTTGCTGGCGACCGTGGCCTGCGGCCTCGTTCTAGCGTCCGTGATCGCTGCTCCTGCACATGCGGACGGTGGCAAGGGCGGTGACTCCGGTGACGGAACGACCGGCGGTGCGGCTGGTGGCGTTGGCTCTGCCGGTGCCGCGGGCGGGGACGGAACCGATGGCGGCGGCGGTGGTGGCGGCGCTGCCGGAGGCGGCGCGGGTGGCCTTGGCGATGGCGGCACGGCGGGCGGTGTCGGTGGGACAGTCGCGGTCCACAACGGCACGGCTGGGTCCAATGGGGCCGATGAGGCCGGCGGTGGCGGCGGTGGCGGCGGCTTCAATGGCGACGGCGTGGTCTCCGCGGGCAATGGCGGGAATGGCGGCAAGGGTGCCACTCGCTTTGCCAATGGCGGCACTGGCGGCGGCGGCGGCGGGGCCGGCGGCGCCGGCCGTGAATTCGCCGCGCCTGGAAGCACGTTCACGAATGCCGCTGCGTTGGCGGGAGGCGGTACAGGTGGCAACGGCGGTGCCGCCGGCGCTGCCAACTTCACGGGTTCGACGGGCATTGGCGGCACTGGGGGCGATGGTGGCGCCGGCGGCGCCAGTCTGCTGTTTTCCGGGACTGGCGCATCCTTCACCAATCAGGCCGCGTCGAGCGTGACGGGGGCTCGGGGCGGAAATGGCGGCACCGGCGGTGCCGGCTTTGTAACGGGCAACTCAGGAACAGTCACGGCCATCGGCGGCACTGGCGGGGCCGGCGGGACCGGTGGGGCTGGCGTTGTCTTTTCGAACGGCGCCGCCACCCTGCTCAATGCCGGAGCCATAACCGGCGGAGCAGGGGGCACGGGCGGCCAGGCCTCATCCGGTTCTCCTGGCTCCATGGGCGGCAACGTTATTCTAAGGGCAGTCACCGGGACCGGCGGGACCGGCGGTGCAGGCGGCATCGGGGCGATCCTTGCAGGCACCGGCAGTGTTGCCACCAGTATCGGAAGCATCACTGGAGGCGTCGGAGGCACCGGCGGCGCCGCCACCACGGCGAACACGGGCGGCATGGGCGGCACCGGCGGCACCGGTGGCACCGGCCTGCAGGTTTCGACCGGCGTGGCGGTTACGATTTCCGGCCAAATTCTTGGTGGAACAGGCGGCAATGGCGGTGCCAGCAACGGCTTCGCCACTTCGGTCGGCGGCTCCGGCGGAGACGGTGGTGTCGGTATCGTTGGGCAAGGCGCAATCATTCAGATTGACGCCGGCGGCTCGGTCCAGGGCGGTTCAGGCGGCGCCTCCACGACAGGCGGGACAAACGGCACGGGCGGCGTCGGCGGCATCGGGGTGACCGGCAGCGATCTGACAATCGTCAATGCGGGCACCATCAACGGCGGCTTCGCCAGAAACGGCGTGACGCAGACCAGCGCTATCCAGTTCAGCGGCGGCGTCAACAGCCTCACCATTGCTTCGAAATCGGTCATCAACGGCCGCGTCACGGCCTTTTCCAGCGCCGATACCTTTGCTCTGGGCGGCGACACCAACGGCACGTTCAATATCTCCGCCATAGGCGCGTCGGCACAGTATCGCGGCTTCGGCATCTACCAGAAGACCGGCGCCAGTACCTGGACGCTGACCGGCACCACGACGGCGCTGACACCGTGGACGATCAGTCAAGGCACGCTCTCCATTTCGCAGGACGCCAACCTCGGGGCAGCGGCCGGCGGGCTGACTTTCGACGGCGGCACGCTGGCAACGACCGCGAGTTTCTCCACCAACCGCAACGTCACACTCGACGCTGGCGGCGGCACTTTTGCGCCTTCGGCAAGCACCACGCTCACCGAAAACGGCGTCATTTCCGGCGGCGGTGCGCTGACGATGGCAGGCGCGGGCACGCTCACGTTAACCGGGGCCAACACTTACACCGGGCTGACGACGGTAAGCGCCGGTACGCTGGCGCTCACCGCCAGCGGCCGCATCGTGGGCGGCGTCAGCAACGCCGCGACCTTCACCAGCGCCGGCGCCGTTTCCGGCGGCCTCACCAACACCGGGACGACGACCGTGACCGTCGGCTCGATCGACGGCGTGATCGCCAACAACGCCGGCAGTTTCAATGTCACCGGCACGGCGACCAGCGATTCGACCTTCGCCAACGCCAGCGGCGCGACGCTGGCGATCGGTACCGCCGGCAATTACACGCTGCAGGGCAAGCTCACCAACTCCGGGGCCATCACCGTCGCCGGCGGCGGCCAACTGACCGCGACCGCAGGCGGCATCAACAACACAGCGACCGGCTCGATAGATGTGGCTGTCGGCGCTACGGTCCGCGACGACCTCGACAATGCCGGGCTAACGACCAACAACGGCAATTATGCCGCAAACGTCGCCAGCAACACCGGAACCATCACCAACAGTGTGACCGGTGTCTGGACCGGCAACGTCCTCGGCAGCGCCGGCACGCTGACCAATGCCGGCATCTGGACCGGAAGCGTCACGACATCGGGCGATTTTACCAACGCTGCCGGAGGCACGGTCTCCGGTCTTGTCCTCAACAGCGGCACGCTGGTCAATCTGGGTGCGCTGAATGGCGGCCTGACCAACAGCGCCGGCACCGCAGTCAACAACGGCAGCATCGGCGGCCTGACCACGATCAGCGGCGGCACGCTCAGCGGCACAGGCAGCGTCGCCGACCTCAACGTCACCGGCGGCACCTTTGCGCCGGGCGACGGCACACCGGGCTCGTCGATGACAGTGTCGGGGTCGCTGACGATGGCGTCGGCTGCAACCTATCGCGTCAATCTCAATCCGCAGACGGCCTCGATAGCCAATGTCAGCGGCAGTGCGGCGCTCGGCGGCGCGACGGTCGACGCGGTCTACACCAACGGCAGTTATATCGAGCGGCGGTACACTATCCTCACCGCCAACGGCACCGGCGGCGTCAGCGGCACTTTCGGCACTTTGAGCGACACCAATCTGCCGCAGAATTTCACGGCCGCGCTCGGTTATGACACCAACCATGCCTATCTCGACCTCACTCTGGCTTTCGCGCCGGGCGGCCTCAATCGCAACCAGCAGGCCGTGGCCGATACGCTGACGAACTACTTCAACGACAATGGCGGTATTCCGGGCGCCTTCGGCACGCTGTCGCCGGCCGGGCTGACCGCGGTCTCGGGCGAACTCGCCACCCGCACGCAGCAGAATACGTTCAACGCCATGGACCTGTTCCTGTCGCTGCTTACCGATCCCACCATTGCCGGCCGAGGCGGTCCGCCGTCATCCGAAGCCCTTGCGAGTGGCGCGCCCGTGCTGGGCTATGCCGACGATGCCGCTTCGCCATCCACAAGGGCTTTCGCCACGCTGGCCTTCGAGCCACGCTGGACCATGTGGGCTGCGGGCTTCGGCGGATCGCAGACCAGCGACGGCAATACAGGGCTCGGCTCCAACACCGCCAGCAGCGACATCTACGGCGTCGCGAGCGGAGCCGATTTCTGGCTGTCGCCCGATACGGTTGCCGGCTTTGCGCTGGCCGGAGGCGGTACAAATTTCAGCGTCGACAATGGTGGCTCGGGCCGTTCCGACCTGTTCCAGGCCGGTGCCTTCTTCCGCCACAATGCGGGGCCGGCCTATGTTACCGGCGCGCTGGCCTATGGCTGGCAGGACATCACCACCACCCGCAGCATCGCAGCGGATCGGCTGCAGGCGCGGTTCGACGCCAACGCCGTCTCCGGCCGGCTGGAAGGCGGCTATCGGATCGCCACGCCGGTGATGGGGTTGACGCCTTACGCGGCCGGCGAGTTCACCCGTTTCGACCTCCCGGCCTATGCCGAACAGGCGATTTCCGGCGCCGATACATTCGCGCTCGCATACGGCGCAAAGGATGTCACCGCGGTGCGCAGCGAAATCGGGCTGCGCGCCGACAGATCTTGGCAACTCTGGGATGGCGTTCTCACGCTGCGCGGCCGCGCTGCCTGGGCGCACAATTTCGATCCGGACCGTAACATTGCTGCAGCCTTCCAGACCTTGCCAGGTACCTCGTTCGTGGTCGGCGGCGCAGCCGAGGCGCGCGACGCCGCGCTGACCACCTTCTCCGCCGAGATGAACTGGGGCAAGGGCCTTTCGGTCGCGGCGACCTTCGAAGGCGAATTCTCCAACACCAGCCGCAGCTATGCCGGCAAGGGCGTGCTGCGCTACGCATGGTGAGGCCGGCAACGATGGGTGCGGTCGTGTTTCCCGGATGGCTCCAGCCGGACTTGCAACCTGCCACAGCTACAAGTAGAACGAAACCTTAAGCGCTAACGTGTTTCATACCTGCCGTGTCAGGGGTGGCAGGCTTATGGACGTTTCGATCGAAAAGTCGCCTGAGAACGGCGTTGGGCTTTCCGAACTGGTCAGCGCACTGAGTTATGCCTTGGACATCAGTGAAGGCCACCCGACCGGCCACTGCGTCCGTGCTTGCTGGATCGGCTTTCACATTGGCCGTGAGATTGGCCTGTCACAGACAGAGCTTTCGCATCTCTATTACACGCTCCTGCTCAAGGATGTCGGTTGCAGCAGCAACGCAGCGCGCATCTGCAGCCTCTATCTCGCCGATGACATCGCACTCAAGCACGACTTTCATCTCGTCAATGACAGCCTGCCGCAGATCCTGCGCTTCGTACTGTCGCGCACCGGCATGAAGGCGAAACTCGCCGAGCGGTTCCGGGCGCTGCTCAACATCGCCATGAATGGCGGCGCCATCGCCAACGAACTGTTCCAGACCCATTGCCAGACCGGGGCTGAGATCGTCCGTCAGATGCGGTTTCCCGAGCCTGTCGCGCAAGGCGTCATGGACCTGGACGAACACTGGAACGGGCAGGGCCAGCCGGCTCGCCTTGCCGGTGAAGCGATCTCGCCTCTGGCTCGTATTGCGCTGGTCGCCCAGATCGCCGACGTCTTCTACGCCAATGCCGGCGCCGAAGGGGCTATCGCCGAGTTGCGTGCGCGCTCCGGCACCTGGTTTGAACCCCGGCTTGTTATCGCTTGCGAGCGGGCTGCCAGCGCGCCGGGGTTCTGGGCCATGCTCGATTCGCCTGAGCTTTCCATGGCGGTCATCGGGCTGGCGCCGGGAGATCATCGCCTGCCTATCGACGATGACTATCTGGATGATGTTGCCGCCGCCTTCGCCAAGGTGGTCGATGCCAAATCGCCCTTCACCAACGGCCACAGCGAGCGTGTCGCTTTGTTCACGGACCTGATTGCCGAGGAACTTGGGCTGGATGATCAGCGCCGGCGACGGCTGAAGCGCGCTGCCTTGCTGCATGATATCGGCAAGCTTGGCGTTTCAAACCAGATTCTCGACAAGCCCGGCAAACTGGACGAGGCCGAATGGGCTGCCGTTCGTCACCATCCGGCTCTGGGCGAGATCATCCTGTCGCGGATTGGCGCATTCCGCGAACTTTCACGCATAGCCGGCGCTCACCATGAGAGGCTCGACGGCAAGGGCTATCCGCGCGGCGTTACGGCAAATGCGATCGACCTCGACACGCGCATTGTTACCGCGGCCGACATCTTCGACGCGCTGACGGCGGAACGGCCGTATCGCGCGGCGATGCCGGTGTCGAAAGCCCTCTGGATCATGGCTGGCGATATCGGCACGGCCATCGATCCTGTTTGCTTCGAAGCGCTGCAACGCGCTGTCCTGCAACTGGACCGGATCGCAGCCTGAGGGTGTGGTTCTGCTATTCTTCCAGCAGAATTTGACATCACCACGAAATAGTCCTAAAAGAAATTCGTCGATATTTGTTTGACTGACTTTTGTTATCCGCGCTTCCGAGCGCGTCTTTGACGAACTTCCCACATCAAAAATCGAGACAAAAATCGTTGTGCAGTCGCACCGGGATTAACGAATATTTGCCATGGAAAGGGTTCGTCATGAGCACCGGCACAGTTAAATGGTTCAACGCCACCAAAGGCTTTGGTTTTATTCAGCCTGACGACGGCTCGGCCGACGTTTTCGTCCACATCTCGGCCGTAGAGCGCGCCGGCATGCGCGACATCGTCGAGGGCCAGAAGCTCGGTTACGAGATGGTCCGCGACAACAAGTCGGGCAAGATGTCCGCCGACCAGTTGAAGGCGGCCTGAAAAAAGAATTCAGCCCTCCCGGTGACCACGGATGTACTGGCACCGGTGAATGGCGAATTCTGGCGCATGGCCGCGGAGACCTGAGTTTCCAAGGAACATCATGCGCATGAGAGGAGTGTTTCCTGTGCATCCATCTGGATGCGCGGCGCTCCCATGGAAGGTCAGGCGGTGCCTGGCCTTTTTCGTTTTACGTTTGTTGTCGCCGAAAATGCGCTGCGCATTGGGCCGAACGTGCTAAGGGACGCTCCAGCAATTTGAATCCGCCGCCGTATTGCTTTGTGCGTGCGGTCTCGCCCTATCGGCACCAGGCTCCTGACAGGAGAAAGATTTTGACCGCCCATTCTAAGACAGCCGCCGAGCCGGCCGTGTCGCTGTTCAGCAAGACGCAGACCCAGTCGATGTCGCTCGGCCGCATCATTTCCGAGCGCGATGCCGTTAGCGAAGCACGTGAGGCCAAGACCGCCCGCTTGCGCGAACTGCGCCTGGAAAAGGAAGCTGACGAGATGGCAGCGGCAGCAGCGCTCGCAGCGTTGCCCAAACGAGCCGGAAAACGCTGATGGCCACCAAGCGCGTACCGCCAACGCCGATCGCGGCCGATGCGACAATCGCCGACATGGTCGATGGCCTCGACAAGCCGGTCGAATTTGTCCGGCGCGTGCTGGAAAAACTCGAACGCTGCAAGCGCGCCCATGGCGATGCCCAGGTGCGCGTCGGCGTGCGCGGCCGCGCCGAAGCCCCGAACTACCTGATCGAATATGTCCGCGAGGACAAGAAGACCCAGGAGCGGGTGACCCACCAGGATGCTGCATACAGCGGCAGCACGCATCGTGAACTGGCGCCGCATCACATCGCGGAGGCCAGGAACTGGTCGCCCGAGGAAATGAACATCACGGCCGTCTCGGCGCTGATCGGCCGCTTGCGCAATCCGCGCGCTCCATCATCGCGTTTCGCCGACGAGGACTGACATGGCCATAAAATTCTCTACCAAGGACCAGCCGGCAGCACCGGCTTCCGGTGCAAAGCCGGCCAAGCCGGTTGCCGCGAAGGCCAACGAAGCTGCCGAGGCCGCGACCGATCTGTTCAAGTCGCCGGCGGACGCGCCGAAGGGCAAGGCGGGCAAGAAGAAGTAGCGCCTTGCCGCAGGACGCCGATCGCAACCTTGCCGTTCTTGCGCCGCGTGGCTTGTTGACTCCCGATTTCGACTGCCAGAGCTGCGGCGCGTGCTGTTCCTATTCGGCCGAGTGGCCGCGCTTCTCCACCGAGGATGACGCGCAGCTCGACCGGATCCCTGAAAAATATGTGGCGGCCGACCTGTCCGGCATGCGCTGTGACGGCGTGCGCTGCTCGGCTCTGTCCGGAGAGGTCGGCAAGTCGACCGCTTGCGGCATTTATGAATTGCGGCCGGATGTCTGCCGCGCCTGCATGCCCGGCGATGACGAGTGCCTGATGGCGCGCCGGGCGCAGGGATTTCCGACCTCTTAGCGACGGCTGGCTGTGACTTGTGCACACCCCGCTTGCTGGCTACGTTGCATCAGTGCAGGGCGCCGGAGGAAATCATCGTGAGCATCGAGTTTCTGTTGACGTCGCTGATAGTCGTGGCTTCGCCCGGCACCGGCGTTCTCTACACGCTGAGCGCTGGGCTTTCGCGCGGTGCGCGGGCCTCGATCGTTGCCGCCTTTGGCTGCACGCTCGGCATCATCCCGCATATGGCCGCCGCCATCACCGGCCTGGCTGCGCTGCTGCACACCAGTGCGGTCGCCTTCGAGACGCTGAAATATATCGGCGTCGCCTATCTGCTCTACATGGCCTGGAACACGCTGAAGGAGAAGGGCGGCCTCAGTGTCGAGGACAATGTCGCGCCGCGCTCGGCCGGCAAGGTGATTGCCACCGGCATCCTCGTCAACGTGCTCAATCCGAAACTGTCGATCTTCTTCTTCGCCTTCCTGCCGCAATTCGTCAGCACCACCGAGCCCAATGCGCTGTCGAAGATGCTGGAGCTGAGCAGCGTCTTCATGCTCCTGACCTTCGTGGTTTTCGTCGGCTACGGCATCTTCGCCGCTTCGATCCGCAGCCATGTCGTGTCACGGCCAATGGTGCTGACCTGGATGCGCAGGACGTTTGCCGGCGCCTTCGTCATGCTCGGCGCCAAGCTGGCACTGGCCGACCGGTAATCTCACGCTCCAGCTTTCTGTTTTGATGCAATCCCCCAGGAAATTGCATCAGGCGCCCTGGTTAGGGAAGCAAGCCTTGGCGCTGAGGTTCGGGCCATTGACCAGCGACGTGAGCAAGGCCGGCAGCACGGTCGCAAAGGTGTAGGAAACCTGGACGCTCGAAAAGCCGGACAGGCCCGAGCAGGTGGTGTTGTTGCTGACGGTGATGTTGGTGCCGCTCAAAGCGATGCCATCGGTTGCCGCCCTGCCGCTGATATAGCTGACCGCGCTGGGCGCATCGTAGGCGCCGTTTAGCGTGCAGCCGCTCTGCAGCACGCCGACACAACGCGCCCCTGCCGCGGCGACCTCATTCAGCACATGCTGTGCCCAGTACATGCGGCCGAACTCGAACGTGCCCATCAGCACCATCAGCAACGGCACAGACAGCAGCGCGAATTCCACCGCGTTGGCGCCGGATCTGTCACGCAGGAAGGATCGGCGAAGGCTCATTGCGGCTGCACCACCGACTGGACGGTGATGTTGCCATTGCTGACGATGCCGAAGCCGCCGAAAAGCGGCGTATATGGCTTGCTGGCAGTGATCGTCACGAATTTTCCCGCCAGCCCGCCAGCGCTGCAGATGCTGCCGCATGCCACCGGCGAACTCCAGGCCACGGCCCCCGAATTGCCCGGGCAGTAGCACAGGTCGGCATTGGCAGCGGTGCCGGTTTGGGTGGCCGTGGATGTGGCGGCGTTATACGCAAGTGTGGCACCGTTGTTGACGAGCACCTGAATGCTGCCGCCATTGCTGCTCAGGCCGCTCGTAACAATCGTCGCGATGTTGCCGGCCAGAGCGCTGCCGCCGGAGGAATTGACCTTGTCGCCATTGAGCAGCGCATAGTTCGAACCGGCCGAGACCGCCGAACTCAGTTCGAACTTGGCCTTCAGCGAGCCACCGATGTCGACGGTTCCGGCCAGGATGACGAGCAGCACGGGGCTGACCAAAGCGAACTCGACCGCCGACACGCCCGCCTTCTGGTGCCGCAGAAAGTCCACGAGCGCGGAACATCCCCTGACGGCAAGGCTGCGGCCGAGACAGAACAGCTTTCTCATTGCACCAGACTCACCTTGCTGCTGGCGCTGCTGCTTGAAGCGGCAATGCATTCCGACGCGGCCGCGGTGCCGCCCGACAATGTGATGCGCGAGCCGATCATCTGCAGGCACTTGGTCGTGTCGGTCTTCGATCCCAGCACGCTTGAGCCGCCATTCATGATGATCGGACCGTAGGGAAAGTAGAATGCGCCTGATATCTGGGCGTTGGAGCCGCCTTCGGCGAAGGTTGCGCCGCCGGTGTTTGTGGTCGCCGTCGGGCCGATCACCGCAAGCTTCGCCGTTGCTCCCGTTTGTGGTGCGCTGAGCACGATGTTGCTGTAGCCGGCGGCGACGCAGAAGACGTAACCGTTGCAGCTTCCCGAACTGGATTTGGCCTTGCCGGACAGCACCAGCGTCACATTGGCGCCGCTGACACTGATCGTGCTGCCGTTGCAGTTGGCGCTGCCGCCGCCATTGCCACCAAGCGCGAAATAGCCGTCCACGGTGTAGACCCCGGCACCGAGCAGGATGGCGCCGGAGCCGATGAAATTGCCGGCGATGTCGTGCTGTGCCGCGACCGGCACCACAAAGCAACTGCCGCCACCGCCGCCATTCACATTGCCGACGACCTGGAAAACGCTGCCGGCGCCGGTTGCATCGGCCATGATCGTCTGCGAGCCACCGCCGAGCGTGATGGCGTCGCCATTGCTGCCGGGGCCGATCTTGTAGGAATTGGTCGTGCCCGAGCCGAAGGTCAGTGTCGAGCCGCCGGTGTTGGTGTAGCCGCCGGGGAGCTCGAAAATGCTCGGCCCGCCAAAGGTCAAGACGGAGGTGTTGCAGATGCTGACCTGTCCCGAACCGTTGCAGGCGGTGTCGCTGCGGCCGATCTTGAAGGTGCCGGCTCCGAACGTCGTCGCGGCGCCGCCGTTGGTTGTCAGGCCCTTGGTGAAGTTGAAACTGCCGGCGCCGAAGATGGTGGTTCCGCCGGTGGTCACCTGCTTGCCGAAATTATAGGTGCCGGCACCGAAAGTGGTCGTTCCGGCGGTGGTGAGGGTCTTGGCGAAATTGTAGGTGCCTGGCCCGAAACTGGTCGTGGCGCTGGTGGTGAAATCACCGGCGAAATTGTAGGTGGTCGTTACCGCGCCATTCAGCGCGAAATTCAGGTTGATGCCGCCACCGATAGTGACGTTCCCCAAATTGACGGTCGTCTTGCTACCGCAACTGAACGTCCATGTCGGCTGCGACCAGGACGCCGTGCAGCCAGCCGCTACGGCCGCATTCGTTGTCGCGGTCTGGTCCCATGCGAAATCAATGCTGCTGCCGGTCGTGTTGGTCGGAGCCGATGGAGCGGTGGTCGCCGACAGCGCGGCCACGGTTGAAAACCGCGCCACGGCCGCCGTGACAGCTGCATTGCCGGCCAGCGGATCGGGGGTCGACTTCTTGGTGATTACCGCTGCCGCCCCGCCTGGGCCCGTAATGCCGCTGCAAGGTTGGCTTGGAACTGCCGCGGAATTGTAATTGACGCCGATCGCCGAAATGCTGGTACCGCAAGGCACGGTCACCGTATTGTTGGAAGAGACGGTGCATTTCGGCGCCGAGATCGAAGTGCCGCCGCTCAGCGTCACGCCGGTCTGCGTGCCGTCAAGCGCCAGCATGCATCCCGGCGTCTGCGGCTGGGCGCCAACCTCGGCCACCGAATTGGCATAGATCTGCAATTGCTGGCGATCGTTCAGGACACGTGCCAGGAACAGCGTCCTGTAGGTGTTGATCGACACCGAAACGGCGTTGACTCCTGCCGTTTTCGGCGAGGTAACCAGGCTGACCTGGACATTGGTGGCGGGAACGCCGTTGAGCACGGCCACGCTGACGGCGGTGGCCGTCATCTGGTCGGTGGACTTGTTGGCATTGTAGGCAAGCGCGCCTGCATAGGCCGACAGATCGGCTACACGCTGATTGTCGGCCCGTTCGACCAGTGCTGCGCCATATTCGGTCACCAGGGCGGCCATGCCGATCAGGACCGGCATTATCAGTGCCGAGATGATCAGCACGTTGCCGTCGCGGTTCTGCAAAAATCGCCGGAAAAATTGCATCGATGGGTACCCGACACGCCACACGTAGGATCAACCTGGCCGTGCTCTCACCCTTTAGTAATCGCAAATATGTTAAAAAATATTGCCCGACAATTTGCGCGGTGTCGCCGGAACGCAATCGAAGCTGCTGATTTTACTGGGAAACTGCTCGAGAAAGAGGCAGCGCCACGAAGGCGGGACTACGATCCGATTTGACGGGTCAGATCGTGACAGGGGCTGCGTCGTTTCAGGAATATGAGGTGAGGTCTTCGCCACCGCTCACTGCAACGGCACAATGGAAAGGGCGCCTCTCGGCGCCCTTTCCATAAGCTTGGCCATAGAGTGGCTGGATTAGAAATCCATGCCGCCCATGCCGCCCATGCCGCCGCCGCCCATGCCGCCAGGCATGCCGCCGCCAGCCGAGTCCTTCTTCGGTGCTTCGGCAATCATGGCTTCGGTGGTGACGAGCAGGCCGGCGACCGAGGCCGCGTCCTGGAGAGCCGTGCGAACGACCTTGACCGGGTCGACGATGCCCATGGCGATCATGTCGCCATACTCGCCGGTCTGGGCGTTGTAGCCGAAGGTCGCGCCCTTGTTCTCAAGGATCTTGCCGGCAACGATCGAAGCTTCCGCACCGGCGTTGGCCGCGATCTGGCGGGCCGGAGCCTGCAGCGCACGACGAACGATGTTGATGCCGGCAGCCTGGTCGGCATTGACGCCGGTGACCTTGATGTTGGCCGAAGCGCGCAGGAGAGCGACGCCGCCGCCTGCAACGATGCCTTCTTCCACGGCCGCGCGGGTCGCGTTGAGGGCGTCATCGACGCGGTCCTTCTTTTCCTTGACTTCGACTTCCGTCGCACCGCCGACGCGGATCACCGCAACGCCGCCCGCCAGCTTGGCGAGACGTTCCTGCAGCTTCTCCTTGTCGTAGTCCGAAGTGGTCTCTTCGATCTGCTGCTTGATCTGGGCAACGCGGCCCTGGATCTCGGCCTTCTTGCCGGCGCCGTCGACGATGGTGGTGTTCTCCTTGGAGATCGACACCTTCTTGGCGCGGCCGAGCATNTTGAGGCCGACNTTCTCGAGCTTGATGCCGAGGTCTTCGGAGATGACCTGGCCACCGGTGAGGATGGCGATGTCTTCCAGCATGGCCTTGCGGCGATCACCGAAGCCCGGCGCCTTGACGGCGGCGATCTTCAGGCCACCACGCAGCTTGTTGACAACCAGCGTGGCCAGAGCCTCGCCTTCAACGTCTTCCGAGATGATGAGCAGCGGCTTGGAGGTCTGCACGACAGCTTCGAGAACCGGCAGCATGGCCTGGAGGTTGGAGAGCTTCTTCTCGTGGAGGAGGATGTAGACGTCCTCGAGCTCGGCAACCATCTTGTCGGCGTTGGTGACGAAGTAGGGCGAGAGATAGCCGCGGTCGAACTGCATGCCTTCGACGACTTCCAGCTCGGTCTCGGCGGTCTTGGCTTCCTCAACCGTGATGACGCCTTCGTTGCCGACCTTCTGCATCGCTTCCGCGATCATCTTGCCGACCGACTCGTCGCCATTGGCCGAAATGGTGCCGACCTGGGCAACTTCCTCGGAGGTCTTGATCTTCTTGGCAGCCTTGCCGAGAGCCGCGACGACTTCGGTGACGGCCAGATCGATGCCGCGCTTGAGGTCCATCGGGTTCATGCCGGCGGCAACCGCCTTGTGGCCTTCCTGGACGATCGACTGCGCCAGAACGGTCGCGGTCGTGGTGCCGTCGCCGGCGATGTCGTTGGTCTTCGAAGCAACTTCGCGGACCATCTGCGCGCCCATGTTTTCGAACTTGTCCTCAAGCTCGATTTCCTTGGCGACGGTGACGCCGTCCTTGGTGATGCGCGGGGCGCCGAACGACTTGTCGATGACGACGTTGCGGCCCTTGGGGCCGAGGGTCACCTTCACCGCGTCGGCGAGGATGTTGACGCCGCGCAGCATGCGCTCGCGGGCATCACGGGAGAATTTTACGTCTTTGGCAGCCATTTTTTAGCTCCTGGCAAGGGCTTGGGGTAAGCCCGAATTCAGTTGACGGTTAGGCCGATAATCAGCCGATGATGCCCATGATGTCGGATTCCTTCATGATCAGAAGGTCTTCGCCATTGAGCTTGACTTCGGTGCCCGACCACTTGCCGAACAAGATGCGGTCGCCAGCCTTGACGTCCAGCGGGACCAGCTTGCCAGCTTCGTCACGAGCGCCGGAGCCGACGGCGATGATCTCGCCTTCCTGCGGCTTTTCCTTTGCCGTATCCGGGATGATGATCCCGCCGGCGGTCTTGGATTCGGATTCGACCCGGCGAACGACCACGCGGTCATGAAGCGGGCGGAACTTCGACTTTGCCATTTTTTCTTCCTCGATGAGAACGGTGAGAAACAGTTCCTCCATCCGGCGGCGCCGGATATGAGTTAGCACTCACCAATGGCGAGTGCTAACGTAGCGCTGAAATAGGCGCGGGGCTTTCGAGAGTCAAGGCGCGTGGGAAGGGGCGATCGCAGGAAATTTTTCTCGTGCTGCCATGTGGTTTCAGAAAGTCTGGGTTCCGCGCGCCCCAGCTGGAAACACAATCCTGCTATCGTCAGTGCCTTGCTTCAGCGTCTTGGCGCCCGCAACACCAACAGCGGGCATCGCTCAGCAAGTCCATAGCTTCCGGTTGAAGCGACGCGGACATCGCCAAAGAAGGCTTCCGCCTCGCTCACCAGTCTAGTCGCCGGCGCGAAGCTGTAGATGGCCGGCGAGTTCCGATAGACATCGATGGTGCCGATGGTGGGCAGGTCCCAGCCGGTGCGAGCCGAAAGCACTTCGCGGTCGGGAAACACTGCGTCGAACCTTTCCGCGATAGTCCTGACCGGAATGGCATGGTCGGGCTCATCGCCCGTCGCGGTCATGGCGACGCGCCATTTGAGTTCGTGGAAGGTCGAGACACCGCCCGACAGTGCAAGCGCCCGCACCGCCGCCAGATCGTCCGGTGTTTCGGGACCGGCAAAGAGACGCATTCCCGCTCGGCTGTCGGTGCGCAGTGCGCCGGCGATTGCCGCAAACAGCGCCCGGCGCGCGGTTGAAAGGCCGAGCGCCGACAGGCAGCCGTCGCCGATCACCGCATCGACGCTTGCGTCCGACACCGGCAAGTCGAGCCAGTCGCCCTTGATTGCCTTTCGCAACGCGGTGTCGCCTGGCCAGATACCGGCGATCATGTCGGAGGATTCGTCGATGGCCGTCATCGTCGTCCCGAGCCCGGCGAGTTCCGGCGTCACGCCGAGCAGAATGACGTGCGCCTTCGAAAGGTCTAGCTCACGCTCGTAGGCCTCAACCGCTTCCGCCGGCGGCCGCAACGGTGGCCCTAGCAATTGCCAGTGCTGTCGAATGGCATTCCAATGGTCGGTCATCCACGCCCCCAAGCCGGCATTGTATTGGCAGGCATAATCGAGGACGCTAATGAAACCAAGCTCGGAGGGCGCATGACACGCATCGCGGTTATTACGCATGAGTTCGACAGGTTCGAACGCCGGCGCGGCCCGCTATTTCGCCGCAGCAGTCCCTACATGCTTTTCGATCTGCTGGAGGAACTGAAGCGACGCGGTCATTCCGTCCGCATAATCCCCGGAACGTCGGCAAAGCCGGAGGCCGACATCGCTGTGCTGCACGTCGATGCGACCGTGACGCCTCCCGAATATGTCGAATACGCACGCGCTTTTCCCTTCTGCCTGAATATCGGGGCTGCAGACATCTCCAAGCGATGCGTCAGTAGCGCCGTGATCGGCAAGGATGACGGCTGGCTAGGGCCGGTCATCGTCAAAAGCAATCTCAACAATCTTGGGATGCGGGAGCAGGCGCTCAACCGGCGATCGCTGCGTGCCGGAAAGCCGAAGCCGTTTCCCGCTGTCGAGCCTATCGAGGGCTATCGCGTGTACGCATCCCTTTCGGAAGTTGCGCCGGCGGTCTTCGACCACGGCGATCTCGTCGTCGAAAAATTCATTCCGGAACCGGAGTCGGACGGCTTTGGCGCCCGCTTCTGGATATTCTGTGGCGAGCGCGAGCGCTGCACCCGCCATGTCTCGCCGCAGAGCCTCGTCAAGGGCGACGACACGATCCGCCGTGAGCCGGTTCCGGTTCCCGAGGAGCTTCGCGCGCTGAGGCGCCAGCTTGGCTTTGACTACGGAAAGTTCGATTTCGTCATGCATGAGGGCAGGGCGGTGCTGCTGGATGCCAACAAAACGCCCGGTGGCGCCCGTAATCTTTCTGCGTTTCTGGCTGTCGGAAATGTCAATCTTGCCGACGGCTTCGAAGGCCTTATCCGGCAGGTCGCATAGCGGGCGCTCTGATGCTCACGCCGCCCGACACCTCTCATTCGGCGCAGCTCGCCGACGATCGCCAGCGCTACAAAAACAGCCGCAACTGGGTGTGGATGATCGACCGGTAACCCTCGATGGTCCGCCGGCTCTCCGCCTCACCCTCCGCAAGCGCCAGCCGCACCACGCCGCCGGCGAGCTGGAAGATCAGCAGAACCATGCGTTCGAACTGCTCGTGCTTGCCTGGTTCCAGCAAGGGGATGACATGGTCGCAGAACATCCTGGCCTGGTGACGGGTTTCGGCGATGTCGAGATTCTTGAGCGCCTTGTCGGCCTGTATGGCGTTCTGCAGATCCTGGATGGCCGGATCGCTGGCGACGCGGCTGTGGTAGTCGTCAAGCAACCGATCGGCAGCGGCGATGACGTCTTTGGCTTCGCGGACATCGGCGATGATATCAGTCAACCGCACGCGGCTGACCTCCGAGAACCGCTCGTAGAGCATCGCCAGGATCGCCGACTTGTTGGGGAAGTAGTGATAGACGGTGGCGATCGGCCCGCCCGCCAGCATGCCGACCTCCTTCATGGTGACGGCGTCGATGCCCTTCTCGCCGATCAGCCGCATCGTCGTCGACAGGATGGCGTCGATGCGCTCGCGGCTGCGCTCCTGCTTGGGTTTGCGCCTCGGTTCGGTCGCTGTTCGCCTTGCTTCCGTCATGCACCGGTCTTTCGCACGCATTGGCAAATTCTGGTTGACAAGAAATATGATCAAGTATCAGTTTCTGAAATGCTGACAGGTTGTCAGCTTTTTTGCGATCCGGCAAGGGACGTTGGGAGGCGGCTTTGGCATCTGGTGACGCGCATACCGGAAGCGGCGATTGGCTGGTCGGCAATCCGACCGGCGGACAGCTTGCCTCCGCCTTGTGGATCGGCTCGGTCGGCCTGCTCATTCTCGGCCTGCAGCCCGTCCTGCTCGGCGCCCTATACACCGAGGGCCATGTCAGCGGCGACGAACTGGCGCTTGTTGCCACCGCCGAGATGATCGCCATCGCGATCGGCTCAGCGATCGTTGCGATGCTGCTCTCGGCCCACAACATGCGCTGGAAAAGTGCGATCCTCCTGCTCCTGCTGGCGCTGGCGAATATCTGGACGGCCTATGCCGCCGGCGCCAACATGCTGATGGCGGCACGCGCCCTGGCCGGTCTTGCCGAAGGCGGCCTTGTCGCGGTCGCCACCGAACTGATCGCCCGTTCGCGCCGCGCCGCGCGCATCGGCGGCTATTTCGTCACCATGCAGACGCTGGCGCAATGCGCGCTGGCGCTGCTGTTGGCGCTCTATGTCATCCCGGCCGCCGGATCGGCGGGCGGCTTCCTCATTCTCGCCGTCGTCTGCGTGGCGTCGCTGGCGGTCGCCTTCATTGTCCCCGCTGACTACGCTGATCTGCCGAAGGAGGAGAACCTCGCCAATGTTCTGACGGTTCCGTCGATCACCGCACTGTTGTGTGTCTTCTGCTACTTCATGTTCTTTGGCGCGGTCTGGGCGTTTCTGGAGCCGCTTGGTGCCCAATTCGGCATCGATGGCCGCACCGTAGGGCTGATTGTCTCGGCGAGCCTCGCGGTGCAGGTTCTGGGCGCGATGACGGCGACCGTGTTCGAGGCGCGGATCGACTATCGCCTTGCCATCGCAACCATTGGCATCGTCGCGCTTGTCGGCTCGCTCATTCTTGCCGGCGGTCCTGGCCTCACCACATTCTGGGTCGCCGCCCTGGTCATGGGCTTTATCCTCCTGTTCATCGTGCCTTATCAGATCCGGTTGGCGATCACCGCCGATGAGACGCGCACTGCCGTGCTGCTGGTGCCGGCCGCCCAGCTCTTTGGCCTGGCGATAGGGCCGGTTGCGGCGTCACTGCTCATCGACGGCAAGGATTTTCGCCCCGTGCCGGAATTCGCGGCCGCCAGTGCCTTGGCCAGCGTGCTGCTGCTCGGTCTTTTTGTCTTCGTGGCGCGGCGTCGCCGGGTTGTCGCGTGAGTACCATGCCGAACATTTGGAGCAACTGGTCCGGCTATGTCACCGCTGAACCTCGGCTGATCGCCAGCCCCGCCGATGCCGGCGAGCTCGGTGATATCGTGCGCACCGCGCCCGGCCCGATCCGCGTCGTCGGCGCCGGTCACTCCTTCACCCCGCTGGTAAAATCCGAGGGCACGATCCTATCCCTAGAGAAGCTCGAGGGGCTGGTGTCGCATGACGCGCAAAAGCATCAGGCATGCGTGCGGGCGGGGACGCGCCTTGGTTCGCTCATGCACATCCTGCAAGGCATCGGCCAGGGTCTGCCCAACATGGGCGATATCGACCGCCAGGCGATAGGTGGCGCGCTGGGAACGGCTACACATGGCTCGGGACCGAGGCTCGGCGCCTATCATACGCAATTGGAGACGGTGCAGATCGTCGATGGCCTCGGCAAGGTCCGCGACTTCACCAGGGCAGGGGATCAGGACACGATCCATGCCATCGGTGTCGCGCTCGGTGCCTTCGGCGTCTTGAGCGAAGTGACGCTGAACAACATTGCGACCTACCGGCTGCGGCGGCGCAAATGGGTGCTGCCGATCGCCGACATGCTGCGCGACTTCGAGAAGATGATGACCGCGCATCGATCGGCCGAGTTCTACTACATTCCATTCTCCGGCTATGCGCAGTTCATCGCCAGTGACTTCAGTGATGCGGCGACCACCACGCGCCCCACCGAGGATGATGAAGGCTCCTTGCGCACACTGCGTCGGCTGCGCACCGGGCTCGCCTGGCTGCCATCGTTGCGCCGGCGGTTGATCCTCGGTGCGGTCGCCAAAGTGCCGTCCGAGGATTACGTGCAGGACTGGCTCAACGTCTATGCCAGCGACCGGCAGACCAAATTCAACGAAATGGAATATCACCTTCCCTTCGAGGAAGGGCCAAAGGCACTGGCCGACATCATCGAGCTGACAGAGAAGCACTTTCCGGAAGTCTATTTTCCGATGGAGGTGCGCAGCGTCGCGCCCGATCAGTTCTGGCTGTCGCCCTTCTACAACAGGCCAACCTGCTCGATCGCCATCCACCATGATGCGGCCAACGATCCGTTACCCTTCATGCAGGCGGCCGAACCGATCTTCCGCAGATATGGCGGCAGGCCGCATTGGGGCAAGATGCACAGCGTGAAAGCCGCGGACTTCAAAAAGCTATACCCGCGCTGGGATGATGCGATGGCGGTGCGCCGCGACATCGATCCGCAAAACCGCTTCGTCTCGCCCTATATGGCCGGCCTGTTCGGCATCGAACCATGAATGTGTATTTCGCCACACTTTCGGAGGCACTGAAGCAAGCCGGCATCTTCCAACCTTGCCTGCTGCTCGACCTCGATCGCCTGGATGGCAATGTTGCCCTGGTGAAGCAGAAGCTTGACCCCGGTCTTGCCGTGCGGCTGGTCGACAAGTCGCTCGCTTGCCTGCCGCTGCTTTCGCATATCGGCAAGGCGCTTGGGACCGATCGCTTCATGACTTTCCATCCGCCAATCAGCGCGGCGGTGCTGACAACGTTTCCGGATGCGGATCTCCTGTACGGCAAACCGATGCCCGTCGGGTCGGTAAGGGCGATGCTTTCCAAGGGTGATGTGGCCTGGTCGCGTGTCTGCTGGCTGATCGATACGCAGGAGCGGCTGGCGGAATACGGCGCGCTGGCAGCCGAACTCGGCATCGAATTGCGTATTGCCTTCGAGATCGATGTCGGTCTGCACCGCGGCGGGTTCGCCGGCCCGGACGCTCTGACAGAGGCGTTGAACGCGTTGGCTGCACATAAAGGGCTGCGCTGCGAAGGCGTCATGGCCTATGAGGCGCATGCACCGCACATTCCCGGCCTGTTCGGCGGGCCGGCCAAGGCGTTGGCGCAGGCCTCGGACCGGGCCGCCGCTTTCGTGGCGTGCCTCGGCGCGGACCAGCGCCATATCTTGAACATTGGCGGCAGCAAGACGGCGCTGCTTCACCATGGCGGCGTTGCCAATGAAGTGTCGATGGGGTCGGCCTTCGTGCTGCCCAGCGATTTCGACACACCAGGCCTCCGAGGTTTCCAGCCGGCTGCTTTCATCGCGACGCCGATCCTGAAAGTGGTCGAGCCGATGTTGCCGGGTCCGCCGGCGGTTACCCGCCTGCTGCAAGCGCTCGGCCGATTTCCGCGCAAGGGCTGCTATCTCTATGGCGGCAAATGGATGGCCGAACCGGTGTTTCCCGAAGGCATGAAGACGAACGGCCTGCTTGGTCTCTCGTCCAACCAGCAATTCATAGGCCTGCCTGCCGATAGTATGGCCAAGCCAGGCGACTACGCGTTCCTGCGGCCGACGCAGAGCGAGGCGGTGCTGCAACAGTTCGGGCCGATCGCGGTGCTTTCCGGCGGCAGGATCGTTGATCGCTGGCCGGTTTTGCCGATGATGTGATCGTGTCGGGAAAATCTGAATAGTTGACTAAGTCAAGTAAATGGTTGATCCTGTAAAGACAGGAGATGCCCATGACGATTCACCATCAGCCCAACAATGCGCCCAACAAGCAGCTGATCGATGCCGTGCGGGCCTTCAACCGCTTCTACACCCGCCAGATCGGGCTGCTCGACGAAGGACTGCTGAAAAGCGCCTTCTCGCTGACCGAGGCGCGCGTGCTCTACGAGCTGGCGCAACTTGACGGTCTGACCGCGACCGACCTCGGGCGCGATCTCGGCCTCGACGCCGGTTATGTCAGCCGCTTGCTGAAGAAGTTCGAGCGCCTTCACCTCATCGCCAGGTCGACGCTCGTTTCGGACGCCCGGCAATCGTCGATTGCGCTGACGCCGGCGGGCAGGACTGCCTTCGCGCCGCTGAACAAGGATTCGCACGACCAGGTCGCGGCCTTGCTCGATCGGCTGCCGGCGTCGGAGCAGGATCGGCTGGTGAAATCCATGCGGACGGTCCAGGCCCTGCTGGGCGAAAGCGCCGAGCCAAGGATCCCTTATCTGCTGCGGCCGCTGCAGGTCGGCGACATCGGCTGGATCACCCGTCGGCAAGGGATGCTCTACGCGCAGGACTATGGCTGGGACGAAACCTATGAGGCGCTGGTTGCCGAAATCCTCGCGGCATTCGTCAAATCCTTCGACCCGAAATGGGAGCGCAGCTGGATCGCCGAGCGTAATGGCGAGGTCGTCGGCTCGGTCTTCGTCGTGCGCAAGTCGGAGCAGGTGGCGAAGCTGCGCCTGCTCTATGTCGAACCGTCGGCGCGAGGCCTCGGCATCGGCAAGCGGCTGGTCGAGGAATGCATCGGCTTTGCCCGCGCCAAGGGCTACAAGACGCTGACCTTGTGGACCAACGACATCCTGACCGCCGCCCGGCACATCTACCAGGTGGCCGGCTTCAAATTGATCGAGGAAGAGGCGCACCATTCCTTCGGCAAGGATCTGGTTGGGCAGACGTGGGATCTGGAGCTGTAGCGGCGCCTCATGATTTGACCGGTATCCAGATCTCCAGCCCGCCATTGCCGCTGCGCGGATCAAACTCCGGGCCATAGCGTTCGAATTCTGGCGCGTCCGCTATTTCGTGCCCGGAGGCCGGCAGCCATTTGTTCCAGATCGTGTTGACGGTGCGGCGGATTGTCGAGATGTGCTCGCGATGCGAAAACACCGCATATTTCTGTGCCGGTATGCGCACGCGGCTGAATTCCTTTGGCAGGTCCGAAAAATCGGAGACCTCGACGCCGGCGATGTAGTCGAAATTTCCGGCATCGTCGCCATTGACGCAGATGCCGTAAGCAACGTCGCCGGTCTCGCCCGGGATGTTGCCGATATAGGGGCCGAAGCGCTGCCACTGCATCGGAATGGCGGCGCTGGTTTCACAGCTGTAGCGTTCGCCGAGCCCCGCGATCAGGAACGGCCGGCTGGTCTCGAAGCGCGGTGGTTCGAGGTTGGCAAGAAGGGTCTGGTCCATCAGGATAGGCTCCACGAGATCGAGGGTGTTGGTCGAGCCTTGTGCGCGCACAAGTTCCGGCGTGGTGCCAAACTGGTCGCGGAAGGCACGGGTGAAAGCCTCATGCGAGTTGTAGCCGGCATCGAGCGCCACCGAGAGGATGTCGGGCGCCCCGCCGGCCAGCCTGCGCGCCGCCTCGGTCAGCCGGCGTGCGCGCATGTAGCCCATGACGGAGCGGCCGGTGGCGGCGCCGAAGGCGCGCGTCACATGAAAGCGCGACACGCCGCTGCTCTGAGCGACATCGTCGAGACTGATCGCGTCCGGCAGATGGCTTTCGACGAACCACAGTGCTTTCTCGGTCGGGTTCATGGGTTCCTCGCATTGGCCGGACCATCTTGCCGTTTCCGCGCGTGGCAGTTTGATCGAAATTGCGCAGCGCGCAAATATTGGCGGGCAATGCCATCGAAGCGATTGCGCAAACGTTTCGACGACGCTATCGTCCTCTGAAATCCGCCATAGCCTACAAGAGCGGACCGGAAACGCAGCATCAGGGAGGAGCGCTTGCCAGCACTCCGTTTGAGCCACCATGCCGACAATGGCTGAAGTCGCGCGCCGCGCCGGCGTGTCGGTTTCGACCGTGTCCCATGTCATCAACCGCACCCGCTTTGTCTCACCCGAGAAGGCGCAGCTGATCAACGACGCGATCGCCGTGATGGGCTATCAACCAAACGAGTTGGCGCGCTCGCTGAAAGTATCCTCGACCAACAGCGTCGGCCTGGCTATCTCGGCAATTTCCAATCCCTATTTCACCGACATCATCTGCGCGGTGGAGGCCGAATGCGCGCGGCTCGGCCTCATGGTGTTCCTTTCCGACACGCAGGAGGATCCCGACCGTGAGCTGTCGGTGGTGCGCGCATTCCACCAGCGGCGGGTCGATGGCGTTATCCTGGCGCCGTCGGGCGCGCCGCAGCGGGCCATCGACTATCTGGCCGAAAAGAAGCTGCCATGCGTGCTCATCGACCGTTTCGCCGATGAGCGCTTCGATCAGATCGGCGTCGAGAACCAGTCGTCGATGCGGGCGCTGATCGACCATGTCGCCTCCTTCGGCCACAAGCGCATCGGCTACATCGCCGGCCAGCCGGGTCTGGCAACGACGCGCGAACGCATCGAGGCGTTCCAGTCGTCACTGGCGGCCAATGGACTCGAATGCCTGCCGCACTATGTCTCGCCCGACAACGTTGACACGGCGAGCGCCGCGGCATCGACCCATGCCGTTCTGTCGTTGCCGTCGCCGCCCACGGCATTGGTCACCGGCAACAACATGACGACGATCGGAGCCGTGCGGGCGATCCGCGAAAGGGGACTCTCGATACCGCGGGATCTCTCGCTTGCTGGTTTTGACGATTTCGAATGGGCCGATTGTTTCGAGCCGCGGCTGACACTTGTCGCGCAGCCCTGCACCGAGATTGGACGGCAAGCGGCTGCCTTGCTTTGCGCCCGCATCGCGTCGACCGGCCTGGAGCCGCAGGCAGTGCGGCTCCAGGCGGCGCTACAGGTTCGAGAATCCTGTGCAAGGCCGGCCCTCATGAGGTCAGCCCCCATGAGGTCAATATGAGCGCGCCGCTGCTTTCCGTCACCGGCGCGGTCAAGCGCTTCGGCGGCGTCCAGGCGCTGCGCGGCGTCGACTTCGACCTCAAATCCGGCGAAATCCACGCACTGCTTGGCGAGAACGGCGCCGGCAAGTCGACATTGATGAACCTGTTGTCGGGCGTCTACACGCCGGACGAGGGCACCATCCTCATCGACGGCAAGCCTATGCGCTTCAACAATCCGCGCGAGGCGCAAGCGGCCGGCATCGCCACCATCTTCCAGGAGCTCGACCTGGTGCCGACGCTCGACGTCGCCGCCAACCTGTTTCTTGGCCGCGAACTGATGCGGCCGGGCGGCTTCCTCGACGTGCCGGCGATGCGCACCGAAGCGCGCAAGCGGCTCGAAGCCATCGAACTGGCCATCGATCCGGCCAGCATGGTCGCGAACCTGTCGATCGGCCAGCGCCAGGTTGTGGCGATCGTCAAGGCGCTGTCCTACGCCTCGCGCGTGCTGATCATGGACGAACCCACAGCGGCGCTGACGGTCAGCGAGGTCGAGAGGCTGTTCGACATCATGCGCAAGCTCGCCGCCAGCGGGGTCGGCATCGTCTACATCTCACATCGCCTCGAGGAGGTGCCGCAGATCGCTGACCGGGTGACGGTGATGCGCGACGGCAGCATTGCCGGCGTCACCGAGCCGCACGCGCCGCAGGCCGAGCTGGTTCGGCTCCTTGTCGGACGGCCGCTGGACGAACTTTATCCCGAACGCGCCACGACGGCCGGCAAGACGCTGCTCAGCCTGCGCAAGGCGAGCTTCAGGCTCATCCATGAAAGTGCCGGATGGCAGCCGCCGACCGGCGTCTCGCTCGACGTCAAGGCGGGCGAGATCGTCGGGCTTGCCGGCATCATGGGGGCGGGGCGTACCGAGTTGCTCAGCGCACTCTATGGCACCGGCCTGTTGGGCCGTTGGGAAGGCGAGGTCGCCATTGATGGCAAGCCCGTAAAACTCAATTCCATCAAGGCCGCACGCAATGCCGGCATCGCTTTCGTCACCGACGACCGGCGCGGCAGTGGCCTGATGCTCAGAATGGCAGTCGGCCTCAACCTGGTCATGTCGGTGATCCGCCGGATCTCGCCGGCCGGCCTGATGTCGCCGCGCCGCCAGGCGGATGCGGTGAAGCAGTCCTTCGGCCAGTTCGACATCCGGCCGAAGAACCCCGACATCGCTGTTGGCGCGCTGTCGGGCGGAAACCAGCAGAAAGTGGTGTTGGCCAAGGAGATCCTCGGCAATCCAAGGCTGCTGCTTCTCGATGAGCCGACACGCGGCGTCGATGTCGGCGCCAAGGGCGAAATCTACGCGCGCTTGCGGCAACTGGCCGCGCAAGGGCTCGGCATCCTGGTCGCCTCCAGCGAGATGCCGGAGCTGATCGGTCTTTGTGACCGGATCGTGGTGCTGCGCCAGGGGCGCAATGTGGCGGAATTCATCGGCGGCGTCGACGAGCACACGGTGCTGGCCGCGGCAAATGGCAGGGAGGCCTGATGTCTGAAGGCAAGATTTCGGCGGCAAGCGGGCCGGTGGCCGCGGCACCGGTACATCGTGATCCTCTGGCGCTGATCGTGCGCTTCCAGAGCTTGATCGGCCTGGTGCTGGTGGCGATCGGAGGCATCATCTTCTCGCCGCGCCGTCACGGCGCAATCCTGTTCCTCGACCCCGACAACATCGCCAACATCGTGCGCGCGGTGTCGGAGACAGGCATCATCGCCATCGGCATGACCTTCGTGATCATCACCGCCGGCATCGACCTTTCGGTTGGCGCGGTGCTGGGGCTGTCCAGCGTCGTCACCGCGACGATGATGATCTCCGGCGGGTTCGGGCTTATCCCCACCATCCTCGCCGTGCTCATCATGGGCATCGTCTTCGGCACCATCCAGGGCGCCATCTCCAGCCGCTTCCGACTCGAGCCCTTCATCGTCACGCTCGCCGGCCTTCAGGCGGCGCGCGGCCTGGCGCTGGTCGTTTCGGGCAACCAGTACATCAACATTTCCTATGGTGACGGGCCGGGTCTGGCGCCGCCGGTGTTCGCGGTGCTGGGGGAGCGCCTGTTCCACAATACCGTGCCGGTCGCCACCATCGTCTTCATTGCCTTTGCCGCGATTGCAACGATCGTCCTCAACACCACGCGCTTCGGCCGCTATGTCTTTGCCGTCGGCGGCAACGAGCGCGCGGCGCGCATTTCCGGTGTGCCAGTCTCGATGGTCAAGATCTCGGTCTATGCCATCACCGGCTTTGCCGCAGCCCTTGCCGGCATCGTGCATGCCGGCCAGTTCAACTTCGGCAGCGCCAATGACGGCATGGGCTATGAACTCACGGCAATCGCCGCCGTGGTCATCGGCGGCACCAGCCTGTTCGGCGGCGCCGGCTCGATGGTCGGCACCGTGGCCGGCACCATCATGCTGGGCGCGCTCGCCAACATCCTTCAGCTCAACAACATCACGCCAGCCATGCAGCTGCTGGCAACCGCCGCGATCATCGTTCTGGCGGCCGTGCTTCAATCCCTCGTTCGCCGCCGCGAGGGTTTGGGTCGTTAGGAGGAATGCGGCAAATGACGACTGAAACCAAGGTCGGGCCCCCGGCCCGACGAGGAGGAGAGTGAGTTATGAAAACCATGAACAGAGGATCGATGCGCGTGCTTCACGCCGTGCTTCTGGCAGGCGCTGGCCTGTGCATTGTAGGAACCGCGCAGGCTGCCGACCCGTTGGTCAAGGCCTGCTCCAAGGACGGCCAGTTCATCATCGGCTTTTCGCAGGCCAACAATGCCGAGCCCTATCGCCAGCATGTCAATGACGAACTGACCGCGGCGGCCAAGCAAGTGCCGGGCTTCACGCTGCAGATCGCTGACGGTGCCGGCAACGTCAACACGCAGACCTCGCAGGTCGACAACTTCATCACCCAGAAGGTCGATCTGTTGCTGATCTCGCCCTTCGAGGCTGCACCGCTGACGCCGGCGGTCAAGCGCGCCATGGATGCCGGCATCCCGGTCATCGAACTCGACCGCAAGACGGTGGGCGACCCCGGCAAGGACTACACCGCCTTCATCGGCGGCGACAATTACAAGATCGCGCTCGAGGCCGGCAAATACACCGCCAAGACCCTCTTGCCGGACGGCGGCGAAGCAGCCGTTCTTGAAGGACTGCCAAGCTCGACGCCGGCTGTCGAACGGCTGAACGGCTTCAAGGACGGCGTCAAGGAGAATGCCAAGATCCAGGTCGTCGCCGAGCAGGCCGCCGACTGGGTGCCGGACAAAGCGCAGACCGCCTTTTCGGCGATGCTGCAGGCGCATCCCGACATCAAGGTACTCTATGCTTCGAACGATATGATGGCGGCAGGCGCGCTGCTTGCCGCCAAAGGCGCCGGCAAGGACGTCAAGATCATCGGTACCGATGGCTTGCCGGGACCGGCCGGTGGCATCGAGGCCGTCGCCAAGGGCGACTGGGCGGCCACCTTCACCTATCCGACCGGCGCCAAGGAAGCGATCGAGATGTCGAAGAAGATCCTGCTCGATTGCGCCTCGTCGGTGGATACGACAGTCACCGTCGAGACGACGGCGATCACGCCTGAGAACGCCAAGGCGCTGGCGGGGAAGTAAGCACGTCCGGGGCGGGGTTCACGCGAACTCCGCCCTGTCTGCGTTTCACAACCGTCACGGCAACTCGAAAAGCGGCGCGGCAAGGATTGACAGCGGCGGGTCTAATGTTCTGTTATTACGTAACAAATAGGGACAGCTACATGAGCCTTCTCTACTAAGCCCCGGCTGCTGGGTGCCGGGATGGTGACAGGTTTAGTCGAAAAGATTCGTTGCGATGCGCTTCGGGCAAAATTACCATGGCCCGGTGATGGTCCCCGAGCCGAAAGGCGAGGGGTGAAAAGGGAACACGGTGAGATCCCATGGGATCGAGACCGTGGCTGCCCCCGCAACTGTAAGCGGTGAGCAAGATCCGACATGCCACTGGCCGGCAAGGCTGGGAAGGCAGGATTTAGCCGAGACCCGCGAGCCAGGAGACCTGCCATCACTGAGTTGACCGGACGGGGTGTGCCGGGAGGAAACGTGGACGTCGGTCTTGTCGGCCGTCTCGCCAACATCCTTCCGTCGCCAGTTTTGGAAAGTGACGGAAAGTTGGACGGCGCCATCGATCATCGCATCATCGTGTGCACGCTTTGCCGCGACATCCCGACCGGGATCAGGTCGGGCGAAAGTCTGTGCGCGGATTTGCGCTCCGGGCTCTCGGCCCACCATGAACCCGCCGTGGCGCGTTGCTTCACGGTCGAAGGCGTCGAATGCATGGCGGGCTGCGCACGACCGCTGACGGTAGCCTTCCAGGCGCCTGGCAAGGCTGCCTATCTCTTCGGCTCCATCGATGCGCAGGCCGATGCCGGCGATCTGGTGCGATTTGCCAGGCTCTATGCTTCGCTCGTCGATGGCTGGTGCAACTCGGGACAGCGTCCGGCAGGATTGGCCGGCAAGACGTTGGCTCGCATCCCGGGCAATCTGGCGGGCAACAGCCGATGACCATGCCACTCCTTGAAGCGCGCGACCTGGGCGCGATGGCGGATGGCCGGAATCTGGTCCATGCGGTGAGCCTGTCGGTGGCATCAGGCGATCGCCTCGCCATCATCGGTCCCAACGGCGCCGGCAAGACCACGCTGCTACGCATGCTGTCGGGCATGCTCAGGCCAAGTTCGGGCGAGGTGAAGCTTGGCGGGCGACGCCTGGACAGGATCTCGACCGCCGAGCGGGCTTTGCACATCGCCGTCGTCGGCCAGACCGACCAGCCGGATCCGCGGTTGGCGGTGATCGACTATGTCGAACTTGGCCGCGTCCCGCATGCCGGGCTGAGGCGCAGGAGCGACGAACGCGACATTGTCGTGGATGCACTGCGCCGGACCGGCCTGCTGCCGCTGCTTGGTCGCAGCATTGGCTCGCTGTCGGGCGGCGAACGCCAACGCGCGCAGCTCGCGCGCGCTGTCGCACAGGAACCGAAAGTGCTGTTCCTCGACGAGCCGACCAACCATCTCGACCCACGTGCCCGCGCGGAACTGCTCGAACTCGTGGCCGGCTTCGGCATGACGGTGATCGCCGTGTTGCACGATCTGGCTTTGGTGGCGCCGTTCGCCACCAGGGTCGCGGTGATGAACGAAGCGCGGCTGCATGCGCTCGCCGCACCCCGCGAAGCGCTGACCCAAAAACTGATCCGCGAGATTTTCGGCGTCGACGTGTTTCGCCTGCGCCATCCTACCGAGGATCGCGAACTGACGGTGTTCGACGTTCCAAACCGCGCCGCGCCGCCGTCCTGATCGAACCCATCCTTCATCCCTTGTTCAACCAAGGAGCAAAATCCGTGAAACGTCTCGCACTGTCGCTCGTCTTCTCGCTGCTGGCCTCGACAGCCTTCGCCTTCCCCGTCACCGTCGACAGCTGCGGCAAACCGCTGACCTTCGATGCGCCGCCCAAGCGCGCCGTCATCCATGATCTCAACATGGCTGAGATGGCCTTCGCGTTGAAGCTGCAGCCGTCGATCGTCGGCCTGACCGGCATCACCGGATGGTACAAGGTCGGTCCCGAATTCAAGGCCGAGCAGGGTTCTATTCCGGAACTGGCGCCGAAATATCCGACGCTCGAAAACCTCGTCGCGGTCGAGCCCGATTTCTTCTTCGCTGGCTGGTACTATGGCTTGAAGCCGGGCGGCGAGGTGACCCCCGACACGCTCGCCCCGCACGGCATCAAGACTCTGGTGCTGACCGAAAGCTGCGTCCATCTCGATAAGAACCGCCCCGCCGCTTCGATGGACCTTCTCTATGGCGACGTCGAAAAACTGGGCAAGATCTTTGGCAAGGACGCCGAAGCGGAGAAGCTCGTCTCCGGCTGGAAGGCGCAGCTCGCCGATATCACGGAGAAAGTCGGCAGCGCCAAGGGAACGCGGGTGTTCCTCTATGACTCGGGCGAGGACAAGCCGTTCACCGCCGGAAAATTCGCCATTCCGAGCGCCATGATCACGGCGGCGGGCGGCGACAACATCATGGCCGACATGGACACCAGCTGGGGCAATACCGACTGGGAAACGGTGGCATCGCGCAATCCGCAATTCCTCATCCTGCTCGATTACCAGGACGGTGGCGGCTACAGGAAATTGCTCGATTTCCTTAAAGCCCATCCGGCGATGAAAGAGACGGACGCGGTCAAGAACGAGCGCTTCGTGGCTCTGCGCTATGCCGAACTGACGCCCGGACCGGCAAACATCGAAGCGATCGCCAAGATCGCCAAGGCGATGCATCCGGAAGCGTTCTGATGCATCTTGCCCCGAAGCAGAGATCCGGTGCGCGTTCGGGGCACAAGGCATTCGCGCTTGCCATGGCTGCGGGCGCGGTGGCGATGGCCGCTCTCGCGCTGCTGTCGATCGCCTATGGTTCGACGTTGATCCCACTGACGGATGTCGTTGCCTCGCTTGGCCATGCGGTTGGGCTGGGTGGGCACGACGTGTCCGGCCCCATCGGCAAGATCGTCGTCGACCTCAGGCTGCCGCGCACGATCCTGGCGATCTGTGTCGGCGCCGGTCTGGGTGTCGTCGGCGCACTGCTGCAGACGGTGACCCGCAACGATCTTGCCGACCCCTTCCTGTTTGGCCTGTCGTCGGGAGCCGCCGCGGGTGCTGTTTCCGTCATCACCGTGTTTGGTGACAGTTTCGGCATCTGGACCTTGCCGGCCGCCGCCTTCACCGGCGGCATACTGGCCGCCTGCGTCGTACTTTTGCTGGTCGCGCGGGTGAGGGGGCAAGGCCCGGAAAGGTTGATCCTTGCCGGCCTTGCCGTCTCCTTCCTGTTCACCGCATTGACCAACTATCTGGTGTTTGCCGGCGACCAGCGCGCCGCCCATTCCGTGCTTTTCTGGACGATGGGCGGCCTTGGCCTGGCGCGCTGGGACAATCTTTGGCTCGGCGTGCTGGGCGCGGGCACCATTCTAGCCTACGCCCTGTGGAACCACCGCCGGCTCGACGCTTTCCTGGCCGGTGAGAATGCCGCCGAAAGCCTCGGCGTGCCGGTGGCGCGAATGCGCAGGACGACCTTTCTCGTCGCCGCCTTCTCGACGGCCATCCTGGTTTCGGTCGCTGGCGTGATTGGTTTCGTCGGGCTGATGATCCCGCATCTGTCGCGGCCGCTGACGGGTCCCTTGCATCTGCGCCTGATCGCAAGCTGTGCGCTGTTCGGCGCGGTGCTCTTGCTGGCAAGCGATCTTCTGGCCCGAACCCTGCTGCCGCCGCAGGAACTGCCGATCGGCATCATCACCAGCTCGGTCGGCGCGTTCTTCGTCGTCACGATGATTGTGCGAAACCGGCTCTGACCACGCTATAGCAATTCCAGGAAAAGTGTGAGCGGTTTTCCCGAGAAAAGCGCACAGCGCTTTCCCTTGGGAATTGCGTAAAAACAAAGAGATAGCGTGGTTCGCCGTTTCCGTGAAACGATGAAACGCTCTAGCCGGTTCAGACCGTCCAGAAATAGCGCACGATGTGAAAGAAGATCGGGGCCGCGAAGACGAGGCTGTCGGTGCGGTCCATCATGCCGCCATGGCCTTCGATGAGATGGCCCCAGTCCTTGACGCCCTGGTCGCGCTTGATGGCCGAAGCCACCAGCCCGCCCAGAAACCCCATCGAACAGACGACGAAGGCCACGCAAGCCGCCTGCAGCGGCGAAAACGGCGTCACGAACGACAAGAGCGCGCCGAGCAGGCTCGCCGACACCACTCCGCCGATCAGGCCTTCCCAGGTTTTCGACGGCGAGACGGTCGGCGAGAAACGGTGTTTTCCAAACAGCTTTCCGAAGATGTATTGCAGCACGTCGCTGCCTTGCACGACGATGATCAGGAAGGCGATCAGCAACAAGTTGCGGCCTTCAAAGCCCGGCACGTCGAGCGTCAGCAGCGCTGGCACATGGCTGACGCAATAGACCGAGATCATGACAGCCCATTGCTGCGCAGCGATCCGCTCGAGGAAGCGTTCGGTGTCGCCATGCAGCGCGGTGATGGCCGGCATCAGCAGGAAGCAGTAGACCGGAATGAAGATGACGAAGAGCCCGTACCAGGCGGTCCACACCAGCCAGTATTGAAACGGGATGATGATGCCGAACATGCCAAGCAGCACCCAATGGTCGCTGCGGCGTGTGTGCGTCAGCGTCACGAATTCGCGCAGCGACGCGAAGGAAATCAGCGCGAACAGGATGGTCATGCCGTAGCGGCCGAAGAAGAAGGCGACCGTCATCAGCGCCACCATCACCCACCAGGCGTTGATACGTTGGGTGAGATTGACCAGCGTCGAACTGAGCGGCTTCGGCGCCCGCGCCGAAAGTATGGCGGCGACGATGCTGGCGGTCGTCAGCACCACCAGCAGGCCGATGATCAAAATTGAGACGTCGTGGCGCATCAATCGTCTCGTTCAGGGCGCGGGTTGAGCGCCAGGAGCGTGGCGTGGGCTCGGTCGAGAAAGGCGCGGCGCTCTTCGCCCGGGGCCACCGTCACCGGCGCGCCGAAGACCACGCGGCACAAAAGCGGAACTGGCAGGAACTGGCCCTTGGGCAGCACGCGCGACATGTTCTCGATCCAGCACGGAATCAGCTCGACCTCCGGGCGCGCCATCGACAAATTGTAGAGCCCGGAGCGGAAGGCCAGCAGCGGCTCCTCGGTCATGTTGCGGGTGCCTTCGGGAAACAGGATCAGCGAGTGGCCCTGGTCGAGGACCGACAGCATGATCTCGATCGGGTTTTCCTCTGGCTTCGTCCATTGCCGGTTGATGAGCACGGACGACAGCATATCTTCGGCGATGAAGCGGCGCAGCCGCGATTTTCCCCAATACTCGCCGGCCGCCACGGCATGGGTGATCGCGCGCTCCTTTTCGCTGAGGCAGGCCGACAGAAGGATGAAGTCGCCATGGCTGGTGTGGTTGGCGAAATAGATGCGCTGCCGGTCCGACGGCAGGCTGCCGTTCCAGATCGGACGCACCCCGGTCACCACCCAGGCCAGCGCCGAGAGGCCGACGGAAGTTACCGTCTGCAGCAGGGTGAAGGTCTTCAGCGCAAGCTTGCTCATCGCGGCGCCCAAAATCCGGCCGCCAAAAGCATCGCCACGAACAGGCCAAGGGCGGCGCGTTGCCTGATGAGCAACCGGCGCGTACCGGCCATGCGGTCGTCGAGCGAACGTGTGGAAGGCGGCAGCGGCTTCAGGCGCATGCGCGCCAGCATATTGTCCACCGCGGCACCACCGGAAGTCTCGTCGTCATGGCTGGCCATCAGCCGGAACAGCAGCGCATCGAATGCCAGCAGCGCCGACAGCGCCAGCACGGCAACCGCACTCGCGGCGGCGAGCGACAGGGAGAGGGCAGCGTGCAAGGTCTCGAAGGCGCCGCGCGCCGAAGCGGCCAGCGGCGCAAGGATGTTTGCGGCCACCACGATTGCGGCCGGCCAGGCGGCCTGCCGCATCAGCATGCGGGCGAAGCGATCGGTGCTTTCCTGATAGGCATTGCCCGTCATGATGCCGCCCGCTCCACGGCCTCGGCAAGATGGACCGGCCGCCCAGTGGCCATCAGCATCTCGCGAGCCAGGGCCGGTGTCTTGGCCCTGCCGGTGGCCACCAGCCATTCGGTGACAACGCCGGCACTGCGTTGGAAGCCGAGCGCGCAGCAGACAAGCACCGTGCCGTCGCGTCGCGCTTTCTCCAGCGCGCCGGCTGCCTGTTGCCGCGTCGTCACGGGTGGCGGCAGCAGGTCGACCATCGGCAAGCTGATCCAGCGGCAAGTCGCTCTCGCCGGTTTTTCAAGTTCGGCCGCGAGGTCGATGACCGTGCCGAAGCCGTTGGCCTCGCTTGCTGTGGGAAAGCGCCCGAGAAAGACGCCATCGGCCACCGCCGCCTGCGGAGCAAGATCACGTGTCCAGGCCCATATGTTTGTCCTGGCACCGAGACGGTAAGGCAAGAGTAGGACGCGGCTGGCGAGCGCGATGCTGCCGTCTGTGGATTTCTGGAACACCTTGGCGCCGGCCCCGGCATAGGCGAGGGCGACGATGGCCAACGACAGGGCTGGCCAAAGCAGGATGAGTGCGACGGCGGAAAAGAATGCGCCGAACACGGCACCGGCCAGCGCAAGGACGCTGCCCAGTGCATAGGACAGCGCCAGCCGACGGGCTTTCGCATCGCTGGTCAGCCGGGCGGCTGAAAACGGCAAGTCGCCGCCGCGCGGAAACAGCCACAGCGCAAAAAAGCCGAGCAGTGCCCCGGTCGGGATGTCGATGAAATGATGCTGCCATGTCGTCAGCACCGAGGCGCCGATCAGGAAGCACCAGCCGTGCCAGAGCGGCAGGAGAAGGCCACCGAGCCGGTGGCGCCAATGATCCCAGATGATCACCAGCAGCGCGATGTGCAGCGAGGGCGCTTGGTTGAACGGCTTGTCGAAACCGCCAAGCACGGCAAACATGAAGCCCGGCAGGCCGGTCGTTGGCGGCCGCACGAACGTCGCCGTTAGTGGGAACAGGATGAAGCAAGTGACGGCGACGAGCTGCGCGGTGAGAAAGCGGCCGGCCAGGCGGTCGACCCCTTGCCGGTTGTCATTGAGCAGCAGCGACAGCCCGTAGAACAGGTTGATCGACCAGTAGGGCACGATGGTCCAAGCGACGAATGGGATGTTGTGTTCCCAGGAGAACACGATGCTGCCGACATCGTCGCGCCGCGACGCCAGCCAGTTGGCGAAGCCATAAGTCAGGTAGAAGAACGGCGCCAGGAAGGCCAGCCACAACGCTGCCCTGACGACCACTCGGCCATAGGGTTCGGCGGCGACGGTGGCTGCGGATTGCGAAGCTTCAGGGTCAGTCGGCATGCCTCGGCTGGTCCTACAGGCGTCGCGCGACCGAGACGGTGAAGATGCCCCATTGGTCGATGCGCTGGTCGAGTTTCTCGAAACCGGCGGCCTCGACGAGCTGGTCCATCTCGCGTTGCGTGCGCCGGCGCATGACCCAGGCCTGGCCGCCGCGATGCGAGGTCAGGCTTCGCGCGATCATCTCGAGCTGCGGATGCCAGGGCTGGTTGGTGTAGAGCAGCAGGCTGCCCGGCTGCATGGCGCGGGCCAATCCACCGAGCGAGCGGGCGATCATCGCATTGTCGGAGAACAGTTCGTAGAGGCCGGAAACGATGGCGAGGTCCGGCGCCGGGTCGATCGCGGCGAGCATGTCGGCATCGAAAGCGTCGGCGCGTTGGAACGAGACGTTGGGCGGCAATTGCCGCTCGGCGATCAGCTTGCGGCCAAGCCCGACATTGAGGTCGGAATAATCCTGCAGACGAACGCTTGCCGGCTGGTCGGGGCTCTTCACGACCGCATCGAGAACGTAGCGGCCGTGGCCGGCGGCGATGTCGAGGATGTGCGTCGGCCGGCCAGCAGCCTTGAGTGCCGCCAGGCACGAGCCGATCAGTTCTTCCAGATGCAGCTTGCGCTGGCGGATGCCGCGCCAGCCGATGGCCTCCAGGAAGATGCGGTCGATGAAACGGCCAAGCGGCGTCAGCCCCCGCGCGTTGTTCTCGTAGACATAGTCCAGCGTCGAGCCGGAATCGAAGCCGGTGGTGATGCCGGCCTTCATGCCCGACGAGACCCAGGCGCCCATGCGAATGGAGGCGCGGCTGAATGCCCAATAGAGACCCTTGGGCGACAACAGATCGAGCGGCGAGGCAAGCTGGTCGGCCTCGTCGCGCGTGTAGCCGGCGATATCCGCCTGCTTCAAGTCGACTGGTGCCTCCGGCGCGGTGAACTGCCTGGCGAGGAACGGCCGGATCAGGTCGAGGGCCTGCGTCCGGTCGCGCTCGCCCAGCGTATCGTGGAAGAAGCCCGGCAACACATGGCGTTCCTTGGTCCGGCTGCCGAGATTGACGAAGAATTCGTGCTGCGGGCCGTGGCGCACCACCCAGTCGCTTCCTGAAAGAAGAAGCTGCGTCGGCACGGTGATGGCGCGGGCGTCGGCGACGATACGGGCGGCGTGCTGGTAGAGCTCGACCAGGATGTTGGAGGCGATCGGTCGCGTGATCAGCGGATCGGTCTCGAAAGAGGCGATGCGCACGGGATCATGAGTCAGGAATTTCGCCTTGACGTAGGAGTTGACGAAGAAGCGACCCTTGAGCTTTTGCCAGAGCGCGATGCCTTCCTTGGCGAAAGGCACGTAGAGCTTGACCGAAAAGGCCGGCGAGGCCAGCACCATGGCACGCAGTTTCGGCGCGTAGTCGTGCACCCAGGCGGCGGCAAGCACGGCACCGAAGGACTGCGCGATCAGCGCGATATCCTGCGAGGCGAAGCCATCCATGGCGGCGATCTCGCGCATGAAGCAGTCGATGTCGCGCACCAGCGCCGAGAAGGACGGTGCGTAGCCGCGTTCGCCGGACGAACGGCCATTGCCACGGGCATCCCAGGCATAGAAGGCGTGATCCGGCATCTGCAATTCATCGACGAGATGGGCCATGCGGCCGCCATGTTCGTGGCCACGGTGGAAGAGTACCACCGCGCCCTCGGCATTTGCGGAAGCCGCCGGCCAGAACCGGTAGAAGATCTCGGTTCCGTCATGGCTGTGGAAGACACGCTCCTGTGCTTGCCGCCCAAGGCTTTCCGCAGCTGCTGCAATCGGTCCGTGCATCATGGTCTTCCCCTCTGGCGGCATGGCGAGCCTCGGTGCTCAGCTGGCGCTGCCAATAAGGCCGGCGCGTATCCGGTTCATGGCGGTCAGCAGCGAAAGCGTTGCCATGGCCGGAAACACAAACGGCGCGATTGAGGCCGGCCACAGCCCGGCCGCGCACAGGACCGCCACGACGCCCAACGCCAGTGCCCTGTCGCTCTTGCCGAACGGCCCGGCGTAATTGCGTCCGATCCCGGCGGCGATGCCGAGCACGCCGGCGAACTCGGTCAGCACGGCAGCGATGGCGAAGGCGATGACGCCCCATGCGCTGAACAGCGGAAAGGCTGCGAAAGGCAGGATCAGCGCCAGGTCCGAAACGACGTCGCAAATCTCGTTGAGATACATGCCGAGCGTCGAAGCCTGCCCGTGTTCGCGCGCCAGCATGCCATCCACCGCATTGAGCGCCATGCGCACGAACAGCACCACGGGAATGAGCAGCAGCAGCCAGCGCCATTCATGCCAGATCGCGATGGCCGCTCCGGCCGCGATCGACATCAGGGCCGCCAGGATGGTGATGCTGTTGGCGGTGACACCGATTGCCGCCAGCCGGTTGACCAGCGGCCGCAGTCTTCCCTGGAAAGCCGGCTTGAGCGCATAAAGCGTCGGCATAGTCTCGATCCCCCCGATCCTTACTGCGGCTGTACATGAATATGTCATACGCGACCAGCGGCCGCAGCGCCCAAATGGGCACCTCTCAGGGGCTCGCACCTTGCTATGGCGGGTTCTTGGAGCGCCACCAGTTGCCAGCATCGTCGCGGAGGCTTTCACCAATCGAAACGGCGTGCATATTTGCCGGCTTCCAGCACAACTGACGTCTTGAATAGTAAGCACGCTTATTATATGTATCGCTCATGGTTTCAGATGGCATTGATAGACTGGGATTTTTGATCCACGACGTGCAGCGCCTGCTGCGCAAGCGCTTCGAGACGCGCGCCAGCGGGCTTGGCCTGTCGTCCGCGCAATGGCGGCTCATGGTGCGTGTCGCCAAGGAGGAAGGCGTCACCCAGGCCCGGCTCGCCGAACTGCTCGAAATCGAGCCGATCAGCGTCTCGCGCCTTGTCGACCGGATGGAGGAGGGCGGCTGGATCGAACGCCGCGCCGACGCCGCCGACCGCCGGGTGCGGATGATTTTCCCGACTGCCAAGGCGAGCGCCGCCTATGCCGAGGTCAAGAGCCTCGCCGGCGAAGTCTATGAGGAATCGCTCGTCGGCGTTTCGCCGGAGGACCGTCGCGTCCTGATCAAGGCGCTCGATGCGATGGCGCAGAATCTAGGGGATGGCGATTCATCGTCCTCGGAAAAGGTCGAGACTACGAAAGGCGCAGCAGCATGAACGCCGTAGCCAAGGTAGACAAAAACGCCCCCGAGGTGGAGATGGAAGCCCCGGCCCAGCCGGCTACCGCTCCCGTCGCGGTAGCGCCTCCGGTTCAAGAGCCGGCTTCGCCGCCAAAGAAAAAGCGCCGCATTGGCCGCTTGCTTTTGATGTTTGTGCTTCCTGCTGCGCTGGTCATCGGCGGCGGCTACGTCTGGGTCACAGGCGGCCGCTACCAGGAGACCGAGAACGCCAATCTGCAGCAGGCCAAGGTGTCGATCGCCTCGGATACGGCGGGCCGCATCGTCCAGGTTGCCATATCGGACCATCAGATGGTCAAGCAGGGCGACCTCCTATTCACCATCGACCCCGAGCCTTACCGGATCGCGCTTGCCCAGGCCGACGCCGCGGTTGCCGGCGCGCGCCTCAATGTCGAGCAGCTGCGCGCTGCCTACAGCCAGTCGACGGCGCAGGAAAAGTCCGCCAGCAGCGAGGTCGACTACGCCCAGTCGCAATACGACCGCGCCGCCGATCTCGCCCAGAAAGGCATCAACGCCAAATCGTCGCTGGATGAGGCCCGCAACGACCTCGACAAGGCAAAGCAGCAGGTCACAGTGGCCCAGCAAGGCATCATCAGCGCCAAGGCCGCGCTCGGCGGCAATCCCGACATCGAAACCGACAAGCATCCGACCGTGATGGCCGCGCTCGCCGCGCGCGACAAGGCCGCCTACGACCTGGCGCAGACCACGGTGAAGGCGCCCGCCGATGGCGTCATCTCCCAGGCCTCGTCCTTCAAGGTCGGCCAGTTCGTCGGCTCCGGCACGCCGCTGTTTTCGCTGGTCGAGACCAACGACACCTGGATCGATGCCAATTTCAAGGAAACCCAGCTCACCAACATGAAGCCGGGCCAGAAGGCCGAGATCGTCGTCGACACCTATCCGGGCAAGACTTTCGAGGCGACGGTCAAGGCGATCGGTGCGGGAACGGGCGCGGAATTTTCGCTGCTGCCCGCCCAGAACGCCACCGGCAACTGGGTCAAGGTCACGCAGCGCATCCCTGTGCGCCTGGAACTGACCGATCCCGACGCCAAGATGGCGTTGCGGACCGGCATGAGCGCCAGCGTCACCGTCGATACCGGCGTTGCCCGTGGTTTTCCCGCCATATTCGGTCACGCCACGGCTGGCGAGGCCGCGCAGTAAAATCGGCGGAAGCCCGCGCAGAACAGCGGGTGGAAGCGGATAGCAGGATTGGTCTGATGGGAGGAGTGGGAAGGATCAGCGCTTGGTTCAAGCCGCGTTGCGGCCTGGCCGAAATCTGAAATCTTCGACACGGACCCGTCGGTCCTCATGTTTCCGGGCGGCAGGCATCCGCTCATCAGAGACTTTCGGTCGATGTAACCCCCACATCGAGATTCGCGTCCCACCGCGATGAGGGTCTCTCAACGGAAGGCGTTGCCGCCCGGAAACCCTTTCTACACGGTTTTGTTACCTGCTGGAAGTTCTGCGCCATGAGCATGCCCGAACCCTTCAAAGAAGTGCCGCACCGCGGCCTGATCACGGTTGCGCTCATGCTGGCGACCGTCATGCAGGCGCTCGACACCACCATCGCCAACGTCGCGCTGCCGACCATGACGGGCGATCTCGGGGCCTCTCCCGACAACATCAACTGGGTGCTGACCTCCTACATCGTCGCCGCCGCCATCATGACGCCGGTCACCGGCTGGCTCGCCGACCGCTTCGGCCGCAAGGAATTGTTCCTGACGACCGTGGTCGGCTTCACCGTCTTCTCCATGCTGTGTGGCCTGGCATGGAGCCTTGAAACCATTGTGGTGTTCCGGCTGATGCAAGGCGTGTTCGGCGCCGCCATCGTGCCGCTGTCGCAGACCTTCCTGCTCGACATCAACCCCAAGGAGCGTCACGGCCAGGCCATGGCCATCTGGGGCGCCGGCATCATGCTGGGACCGATCCTGGGCCCGACGCTGGGCGGCTGGCTGACCGACAATTTCAACTGGCGCTGGGTGTTCTTCATCAACCTGCCGGTCGGCATCGTCGCCTTCCTTGGCATGGCCGCCTATCTGCCGGCCGTTGCCCGGCGCGTGCGCAGCTTCGATTTCTTCGGCTTTGCCATGATATCGCTCGGCGTCGGCGCGCTGCAGCTGATGCTGGATCGCGGTGGCGAGGTCGACTGGTTTTCCTCGGTCGAGATATGGATCGAACTCGGCCTGGCCATCACCGGGTTCTGGGTGTTCATCATTCACACGGTGACGGCGGAACATCCCTTTATCGACCCCAAGATATTCCTCGACCGGAATTTCGTGACCGGGCTGGCGTTCATCTTCGTCATGGGTGTGCTCATCCTGGCCTCGATGTCGCTGCTGCCGCCAATGCTGTCGACCATTTTCGGCTATCCGACTGTCACCATCGGTATCGTCATAGGTCCACGCGGTATCGGCACGATGATTTCGATGCTCGTCGTCGGGCGGCTCATGAACAAGATCGACGCCAGAATTCTCGTCGTCATCGGTTTTCTCCTGACCGCGCAGTCGCTCTACACCATGGCGAGCTTCACGCCGCAGATGGACAACTGGCTGATCCTCAGCTCCGGTGTGATCCAGGGCCTGGGCATGGGAATGGTGTTCGTGCCGCTGTCGACGGTCGCCTTCGCCACGCTTGACGCGCGCTTCCGCACTGATGCAACCTCGTTGTTCAGCCTGGTGCGCAATCTTGGCTCGTCGATCGGCGTCTCGGTCGTGACCGTGCTCTTGGTGCGCAACACGCAGATCAACCATGCCGAGCTTTCGGCCTTCATCAACCCGTTCAATCCCAACCTCTGGGCGGTTTCGCCAGCGGCCGCGGGCGGCGATCCGACGGCGCTGTCGGAGGTCGATCGCATGGTCAATCTCCAGGCGATGATGATCTCCTACGTCAACGACTTCAAAATCCTGATGGTGATGACGCTGGTTGCCATCCCGTTCGTCTTCCTTCTGCGCAAGCCAGCACGGGCGCCAGCCGGTGGCGCACCAGCCGCGCACATGGACTAGGCCCGCGCCAGGCAATGTGCCTGCCGCGCAGATGGACTAGAATTGCCGGGTCGGTTGGTCCTAGCTCATCGCCAGACCTGACGGCATCGTTTCGTTGACAGGTTGGATGCAAGACCGATGCACACGACATTCCCGGTGTTCGATCTCGACAAGTTCGAAAACGCCGGCGCCGAGGAGAAAATAGCGCTCGGCGCCAAAGTCGACCGCATCTGCCGCGACACCGGGTTCCTGGCTGTGACCAACCACGGCATTCCGCAGGCGGTGATCGACGCGGCATGGTCGAAGGCACGCGCCTTCTTCGATCTGCCGCCGGAGCAAAAGCAGCGCGCCAAGGCGCCTTACAAGGGCTATCCCTACGGCTATCTCGGCCCCGAACTCGAGGCATTGGCCAAATCCCGCAACGTCGACACGCCACCCGATCTCAAGGAGAGCTTCAACGGCGGCCCACTCCGCATACCGCAAGGCATGTCCGATCCCGAGGCGCTCGCCTTCTGCTATGCCGAGACGATCTGGCCTGAAGCGCCGGACGGATTCGTCGACGTCTGGAAGGCCTACTATGCCGCGCTCGAGGATCTGGCGCTGCGCATCATGCGTGTCTTCGCCACCGCGCTCGGCCTGCCTGAAAATCATTTCGACAGCTATCTCGATGCGCCGATCAGTGCACTCAGGGCGCTCAACTATCCCGAACAGCACGTCGCGCCCAAACCCGGCCAGATCCGCGCCGGCGCCCACACCGACTATGGCAGCCTGACCATCCTTTTGCCGCAGGCCGGATCGCGCGGCCTTCAGATCATCACGCCGGATGGAGAATGGACCGAGGTGCCGCCGGTCCCGGGAGCCTTCGTCATCAACATCGGCGACCTGATGGCGCGCTGGACCAACGACCGCTGGGTCTCGACCGTGCATCGTGTCGTCAATCCGCCTGCTGACGAGGGCGGCAAGGACCGGCGCCAGTCGATGGCTTTCTTCCACCAGCCGAACTGGGATGCCGAGATCCAGGTGCTGGACGCCTGTCTCGCCGACGGCGAGGCGCCGAAATACGGACCGGTGCGCTCCGGTCCCTATCTGATGGGGAAATTCAAGGCGACGACGAAGTAATGCATGTCGCCCAAAAGTGTGTCGCGGTTTTGGGATGACGACATGCATCAAACAAGAAAATCAACCCTACTTGCCGAGAACCAGCGACCAGTAGCGCAGGTTGGGGTCACTTCCGTCACGCACATAGGCGAGCCCGAAGCGGCTGAAATCCGGATCGAGCATGTTGCGGCGATGGCCGGGCGAATGCGCCCAGATGTCGAACAGCTTCTGCTGGTCGAAGCGGCCCTCGGCGATGTTTTCGGCCGCGGCGCCTCGCACTCCGTTGTCCTTCATGCGCGAGGCGAAATCCTTGCCCCAGCCCATGGTGTGGCTCATGCGCTCGCGCGAGGCCATGTAGCCGGCCTGCTGCAGTGCGGCCTGTTCGAGCTGTGCGTCCGGAGCCAGCGGGCCGAGCCCGGCTGTGGCACGCAAGCTGGCCAGTGTGGCGGTGGCGGAGGAGGAAACGCCTGCACCTTGGCCTGTGGGGGCAGAGACGGTGCTGCAGGCGGCAAGCCCGATCAAGGCGGCGAGGCCGGCCGCCCTGATCCATGTGCGCCTGTTCAGGCCTGCTTGACGGATTTCGATTTTTTCAGCTGTCATGCCTGCCTGACATAGCCGCGATCATGGCTTTTGCCGGGCAGGTCGGTGAAAATCGCGTTTTACAGGCCACGAGCCAATACGAGGGAAACTCAAAAGTGCTGCACCACATCTCCTTCGGCGTTTCGAATATCGAACGCGCGGCTGCCTTCTACGATGCCGTGCTGGCGCCGCTCGGCTATATCAGGGTCTGGGACGATCTCAGGCCCGGCGAACCCGATCAGGCGGTGGGCTACGGGATTGCCGGTGGCGGCGACAAGCTGGCGCTTAAACTTCGCCCGAAAGGGCAGCGTCCGCCCGGTCCGGGCTTCCATCTGGCCTTCGCCGCCCCGGATCGTCAGAGCATCGCGCAATTTCATGCAGCCGCACTGGCTCATGGCGGCCGTGACAATGGCGCGCCCGGCCTACGTCCCGACTATGGCCTGCATTATTATGCCGCGTTTGTCATCGACCCCGACGGTCATCACATCGAGGCGGTCTTCAACACGCCGGGGTAAATTCCGCGCTGCCTGCTTGGCTGCATGGCGATGACAATCCCGTGAGGGCGTGCCCAAGCCCATCGATTTGGCGACAACCCCTGGCAAATCGGCTATGGTGCCACATCTACTAGTGGCAGCTGCGGGCGGCCATCTCGGCGGTGACCGCCCCCGACACACGGGAGGATGGTTATGGCCGGCTTTCATGTCATGGCGGACGCGTATGGGATGCATGTGCAGCCCACGGTGCGCCGCATCACCACGGCGGATCTCTGGGACGCGCTCAAGCTCGGCGCCGAGGATTTCTGGGCGAAACCTTCCCACTACGTGTTCCTGTGCCTGATCTATCCAGTCGTCGGCCTGATCCTGACGCAGTGGACCTCGGGCTCCAATGCCATCCAGCTTGTCTATCCCTTAATGTCGGGCTTTGCCCTGCTCGGGCCTTTTGCCGCCATCGGGCTCTACGAGATCAGCCGCCGGCGGGAACTCGGCATGAATACGGATTGGCGCCACGCATTGGATGTGCGCCGTTCTCCGGCGTTGCCGTCGATCGCGGTCATCGGCATCATGCTGTTTGTGCTGTTCCTGTTGTGGCTGTTCACCGCGCAATCGATCTACAGCAGCCTGTTTGTCGATCAGCCGCCGGCTTCGATCGGCTCCTTTGTCCGCGACGTGCTGACGACCGGCAAGGGCTGGACCTTGATTCTGCTTGGCAATGCGGCCGGTTTCGTCTTTGCCGTGGTGGTGCTGGCGACAACGGTGGTTGCCTTTCCGCTGATGCTCGACCGTGATGTCGGAGCCGTCTCGGCAATCGAGACCTCGGCCCGCGCGGTGATCGCAAACCCGCTGCAGATGGCCTTGTGGGGGCTGCTGGTTGCCGTGCTGCTGGTGATCGGCTCCATCCCGCTGTTTGCCGGGCTGGCCGTGGTCATGCCGATCCTCGGCCATGCCACCTGGCACCTCTACCGCAAGGTAATCGAGCCGGCGCAGATCCGGCCGATTCGCCGACCGATGTAGGGAAGCCCATCGTACCGGCAACTTAGCAAGCGGGCAGAAATGTTAAGCAGCTAGCAGCAGATCGCAGCTTGACGCTTTCGCCCTCAGCGCTGCGCGTCGGTCGCCATTTTCAGCGCCAGCGCCGTCAGCACGCCTCCCATCATCCAGCGCTGGATGACCAGCCATAATGGCCGTCCGGCAAGGAAGGTGGCGATCGAGCCAGCTGTCACCGCGATGATGGCATTGACGGTCAGGCTGATGGTGATCTGCGTCGCACCCAGAACCAGCAACTGCGACAGGACGTGGCCTTTGCCGATGCTGATGAATTGCGGCAGCAGCGAAAGATAGAGAACCGCCACCTTGGGGTTGAGCAGATTGGTCATCAGCCCCATGGCGAACAGCTTGCGCGGCCCGTCTTTCGGCAGGTCGCGCACCTGGAACGGCGAACGTCCGCCCGGCTTCACCGCCTGCCAGGCCAGCCACAAGAGATAGAGCACGCCGGCAAAGCGCAGCGCATCATAGGCGAAGGGCACGGCCAGCAGCAGCGCGGTGATGCCGAACGCTGCCGATACCACGTAGAACAGGAAGCCGACCGCGACCCCGCCAAGCGAGATCAGGCCGGCCTTCGGCCCTTGCGACAGCGAACGCGAGATCAGGTAGATCATGTTCGGGCCCGGCGTCAGCACCATGCCGAGGCAGACCAGCGCGAAGGCGAGATGGTTGGCGGTATCGGGCATTGTTCGTCCCCTAGCAATTCCAGGAAAAGTGTGAACGGTTTTCCGTCCGGAATTGCGTCAAAACAGAAGAGTTAGAGCAGTTCGCCGTTTCCATGAAACGGTGAAACGCTCTAGGCGTGCCGCGATGGATGCGCGGTTCCGCACGCCACCAATATGTGCCTGTCACGGCAGGCGCCCGCAAGGGCTTGGCGGCGCCAGGCGTTGCGCCAGAAAAACCCGTCCCGGCTGGCTTAGCCGACCACCCGCAGGTTCGACAGTTCGTTACCGATTTCCTTGAAGTCGTTCGACAGGCTGGCGCCGGTCGCATTCCAGAACAATTTCGCCGGCTTGCTCGGATCCGTCGGATCCTTGCGGAAGCGCGAGTCCGACGAGCAGGATTTCAGCGCATTGATGGCCAATTGGTCGCTGGCCTTGGTCGTCGACAGGTCGAGCGCCACCGTCATCACCAGGATGTTGGCCGCCTTGGCGTTGTTGCAAAGCGTCGCCATCTGTTCGTTGAGTGCATTGGTGTAATTGCCGTTCGAATAATCGAACTGACCGATGGCGCTCGATGTGCCCATGAACATGCGGCCGACCGAGGTGCCGTTGTAACCGGGGTTGAGGTAGCCGTAGGAGGCATAGGTCGATTTCGAGTTGGCGGGATCTGAATAGCCTAGCGAGGACGGCGTATAGTAGGTGTTGGCGCCGTCGGTCAGCACGATCACCACCTTGTCGTTGCCTTTTTCCGTTTCGGGGCGCCCCTGCGTGAACGGTTCACCGCTTGAAACCACCCGCCAGCCCCACGCCAGGCCCTCGGGAACATTGGTACCGCCATTCGGCTGCATCAGGTCGATCGCGGCTTTGATTGCGGTTTGCCCATCGGCGACGCTGACGTCGGTCAGCGGCGTGATTGCACCGGTGGTGCAGCTGTAGTTCGGGCCATTGCCGGTGGGCAGCGCCGGCGCATCGATCGGCCGCGGCTGGAAATATTTGGCCATGTTGCGCAGCCGGGATTGACCGCTACTGCTCGAAGGATCGTCGTTCCACCAGCTGTTCACCGCGCCATAGGTCACCGGTGCGGCCTCGTCGGGGTCCTGGGTCAGCTTCCAATGATTGCCAGGTTCGTCCGGTGCAAACATCGGCACGAACATCGTCGCCGGATCACCGACGCCTATGCCGGTATTGGCCGAGCCGCCGGCCGGCGGAGCGTCGTTGACATTATAGGGATAGGGCCGGGATTCGACGCAGCCTTGCCAACTTGCGAACGGCCCGTAGGAATCGATGTAGTCATATTCGTTGTGGCTGCTTTTGCAGGTGTTGTTCGAGTTGTATTGGTCGCAAACCACCCGCTTGCTGTTGACGACGCGCTCGTGGTTGGTGACGACTTGCATGTCGCGGTAAAGCGAGAACCGGGACAGCATCTGGCCTTCCGTGGCTCCCCAGCCGGTGCCGCGCTTGTACCAGATGCCGTTTGTTTGCTGGGCATATTTGGTGGGCGCGTTCAGTGTCGACCAGTCGAAATTCTCGTTCGACACCGGCGACAGGCCCTCGGTATCCATCCAGGATGCATTGCCATTACCGGCGCCGACATTGACCGAGGCGGCAAAGGGCACGAGCCCGAACTGTACCGGCTTGTCGATCTGCTTGATCATCGCCGCCTGCAGGGCAAGAGTGTCGACCAGCTGTTTGGCCGCGGTCTTGAGAAGATCGATGCGCGGCTGTCCAGAGCCTGTGCCCGTCGTGGTCATCGATCCTGAATTGTCGAGCGCCAGGGCAACTTCCAGCGTGTTCTTCAGCCGCACCTGAGAGGTGATGTTGAAGCTGATGTTCTGGTTTGCATCGGTTGCGGATTTGCCGACGAGCTGGGCGAAGGCAGGATAGAAATAGGGCTTGTAGTTGAGCTGCGCCGTCATAGTGAGCAGACCGCCGCCCGTCGCGGTGCTGGGCAAGGTGACGTTGAGCGTCGCACTGGCTGGATCGACATCGTTCAGGTTGGCATTGAAGAAGTCGAGCGCATAGGCTCTCAGCTGATCGTCGGTCGCGCCTTCCGTCAGCCGACGTGCCGTGGCGAAGTTGGCGGCGTCGAGCGCGTTCGTCACCATCTGCTTTTCGCGGTTCATCTCGGTGAAGTCGACCGCGACCGCCAGGCCGCCCATCAGCGGCACCATCGCCACGACCGTCATAAGAGCATAGTTGCCACGCTTGTCGCGGCGGAACTGACGCCAGATTTCATGCATGTCTTGCAGCGGCCCCCGCCGGCGGATTCTCGATCGTCGCCAGCTTTCCACAAAACGCTGAAGGACGGGTTTGGGAAACCGCTCCATTGCTTGGTCAGCGCTTCACCAACCGCTAACCATTCAAAGGCCGCGGCCGCCAATGCTGCTTAAAACAGGACGCCCTGCCGAGGCACGAGCCGGTAAGACAAGCTGTCTCCGCCATGGGGTTTTGCCACCGACAGAAAGCCGATCGGGCTCACAGGCGGCCCCTTCAAGTCGCTCTTCCCGAGGCAGCCAGCCGAAAGCTGGTGACAGCATGGGCCGGTTCGGATAATTCGAACCGGCTGCGGCGAACCGTCGGCTGCGGCACCCGCAACGCTTATATTGAAGGACACCGCATGGCGGCTAAGCCTGAAATCGTCGGCTCGCTCGAAGACGTGTCGAAACCCTATTCGGCAATTCTTTGCGATGTCTGGGGCGTGGTGCACAATGGCGAATGGCATTTTCCGGCGGCCGCAACAGCGCTGGCGGCGGCAAGGGCGGCCGGGACTCCTGTTGTTCTCATCACCAACTCGCCCCGCCGCAGCGCCGATGTCGTGGCCCAGATGAGTGCGATCGGGGTTCCGCCGTCAGCCTATGATCGTGTGGTGACCTCCGGCGACGTGACCCGCGACCTGATCGCGGAAGGCCCGCGCAAGGTATTCCATATCGGTGCCGAACGCGATCTGACCCTCTATGACGGCCTCGATGTCGAACTCGTCGAGGAATTCGAGGCCGCCGGCGTCGTCTGCACCGGCCTGTTCAATGACGAGGTCGAGAAGCCCGAGGATTATGCGGACCTTTTGCGCCGGTTGCGTGCCAGGAAACTGCCGTTCATCTGCGCCAATCCCGATATCATGGTGGAGCGCGGCGAACGGATCATCTGGTGCGCCGGCGCCCTGGCGCGCGACTATGTCCAGCTCGGCGGCCGCACGCTGATCGCCGGAAAGCCTTACGCGCCGATCTACGATGTCGCGATGAAGGAGGTGGCCGAGGTTCTTGGCCGGCCGGTTGAGCGTTCGCAGGTGTTGGCCATCGGCGATGGTATGATGACCGATGTGAAGGGCGCCGCCGACAATGGTTTCGACGTTCTCTACGTCTCCGGCGGCATTCATGCCCGCGACTATGGCGACCCTTTGCGGCCAGATCCGGCAAGGCTCGGGCTTTTCCTGGAACGGCACGGTTATCGTCCGGTGGCCGTCATAGCCAGACTGCAGTAGGTGGCAATGGTGACCTTCCAGCACCTCTCGGCAACCGGGCCACTGCCTGCCAATCTGCGTGGCGGCGTTGTCGCGATCGGCAATTTCGACGGCGTCCACCGTGGTCATCAGGCTGTGCTCGAACGGGCATTGGCCGAGGCAGTGCGGCGTGGCGTGCCGGCCCTGGTGCTGACCTTCGAACCGCATCCGCGAACGATCTTCAGGCCTGACATGCCGCTGTTCGTGCTGACGCCGCCGCCGATGAAGGCGCGCTTATTGTCGTTGCTGGGCTTTGCAGCACTTGTCGAGCAGCCGTTCACGCGCGACTTCGCCTCGCTGTCGGCGGAAGCCTTCGTCACCGATGTGCTGGAGAGGACGCTTGGCATTACCCACGCCGTGACCGGTTTCGATTTCCATTTCGGCAAGGACCGCCAGGGCGGGCCGGCCTATCTGATGGCGGCCGGCGAACGCCATGGCTTCGGTGTCACGCTCGTCGACGCTTTCCGCGACGAGGGCGCCGAGGTGGTTTCGTCAAGCCGGATCCGGTCCTTGCTTTGCGATGGCGAGGTCGCCGAGGCCGCCGGCCTGCTCGGTTATCGCTTCACGGTGGAAAGCGAGGTCGTGGGCGGCCAGCAGCTTGGGCGAACGCTCGGTTTTCCGACCGCGAACATGAGGCTTCCCGCGCAAGCCACTCTTAGGGAAGGCATCTACGCCGTCCGCTTCCGTCGCGCCGACGGCACGCTGCATGACGGTGTCTCCAGCTTCGGCCGTCGCCCGACCGTCGATGACAATGGCGCGCCGCTGCTGGAAACCTTCGTCTTCGATTTTTCCGGCGATCTCTATGGCGAGACTTGCCAAGTCTCGTTCTTCGGCTTCCTGCGCAGCGAGATCAAGTTTGACGGGCTCGATGCGCTGGTCGTGCAGATGAAACGCGATGAAGAAGAGGCGCGCGCACTGTTGGCCGGTGTCAAGCCGCTTTCCCTGCTCGACGCCTCTATTGCCTTCTGACCTACTTTTTCAGCGCCAGGCCGACCGCGATAAAGGTCCAGCCCTGGAAGATCAGGTCGATCGCCAGGAACAGTCCGAGCACCCACAGGCTGTTGACCGGCCAACCCATGGCGATTATCAGGCCCGCAAGCACACTGATGACGCCTGCCGCGACGATCCAGCCCCAGCCGCTTTCCGGACGATGGCTGTAGCCGACCCAGGCCCGCAGCGCGCCGGAAGCGACGAGCGCAACGGCCAGCAGGAAGGTCAGCACCGCCGAGGCCAGCAGCGGATTGTCGAAAGCGAAAAATCCGGCGACCGCATAAAGCAGTCCGCTGAGCAGCCAGTAGAAGAAGCGGCCCCAGGTCTTGACGCCGAAAGCATGCATGATCTCGATGATGCCGGCCACCAGCATCAGCCAGCCGACGACATAGACGGAAGCCACGGTGGCGATGAACAGATTGCCGAAGGCGATGCCACCGAGGATCAGCAGCAACACGCCGAGCCCTACGAACCATCCCCACTTCTGTCGTGTCCGGCCGATCGCGTTCTTCAGGGTATCGCCGTGCAGGGCCATGTTGCCACCTCATTGAGGATCGCCAGTATGCAACGAAGTTACCCCTGGTGCCGGTCCGCGTCCAGCCGAGGGGGGCCGGCCGGTGCAGCCAATGCGAGCCGGATGTCTCGGCTTTAAATCAAATTTTACCAAAGCCTCGGCAAAGCTGTCATGGCGGCGCATGTGTATCGTGTTAGTGGAGTGGCCATGAGTCCGGTCGGAAAGATTTCTGTAGCCATGGCTACCCTGATGCTGGCGACGACAAGTGCGGCTGATGCCGGCGACGGCGCTTTCGGCTGGATGTCCGGCGACTGGTGTCTGACGGTTGGCGCCACTGGCCTGGTCGCACCGAATTTCGAGGGCGGCAAGAAGTACATGCTCAGCGCCCAGCCCATCATTTCACTGGGCAAGGCCGGCCCCCAGGCAAGGTTCATCTCGCGCAACGATAATATTTCGCTGGCGCTTGTCGATGATGGCGGCGTCCGCGCCGGCCTGACCGGCAAGTTCCTGTTCACGCGTGATGACAGCAATGCCGACGAACTCAAGGGCCTCGATCCGGTCCGCTGGGGTGGCGAAGTCGGCGGCTTCTTCGAATTCTATCCGACGGATTGGCTGCGGGCGCGTGCCGAGCTGCGGCACGGCATCCGGGCCCATAACGGCTTTGTCGCCGATATCGCCGCCGACGCCTTCTACGATGTGACGCCGACCGTCAGGATTTCCGGCGGGCCACGTGTGTCTTTTGCCTCGGCGAATTATTTCGACGCCTATTATGGCGTCAATCCGCAGGAAGCCGTGGCCTCGGGCCTCAGCCAGTACAATCCCGGTGGCGGCCTGAAATCCGTTGGCCTCGGCGGCGCGGTGACCTGGAAGGTGACCGATCCGATGACAGCCAGCCTGTTCGGCGAATATTCGCGCCTGGAGGGGCCGGCGGCCGATTCCAGCCTGGTCCGGGAGCGCGGCGACCGCAACCAGTTCATGGTCGGTGTGTCGACCACCTATCGCTTCGACTTCAAGATGTAAGCGAATCGAACGAGACGCTTTATTCCTGCGCCTATCTCCGCTAAAAGCCCAACAATGACGAGCTTTTCGCGCCTTCGTGTGCTGACGATACGAATTACCGGCCCGGTGTTCCGGGCGGCCTGAGCGCCGCCGGAGCCGCCGGGATTTTTGCGCGCACCCCCCGCGCTTTTCCAGACCTTGATAGTTCAAGCCCCGGGGCTTTCCCGCCGCCGGGCAATTGAGATGGCAGATCAATGACCGATACCCCTACCGCCGACAAGGCCGAGACAATCGACTATTCCAAGACGCTCTATCTACCGCTAACGGATTTCCCGATGCGCGCCGGTTTGCCTGAGAAGGAACCAGTTCTGGTCAAGCGCTGGCAGAACATGGACCTCTACCGCAAGCTGCGCGACAGCTCCGCCGGCCGCACGAAATATGTGCTGCATGACGGCCCGCCCTACGCAAACGGCAACATCCACATCGGCCACGCGCTGAACAAGATCCTCAAGGATGTCATCACCCGCTCGTTCCAGATGCGCGGCTATGATTCCAACTATGTGCCTGGCTGGGACTGCCACGGCCTGCCGATAGAATGGAAGATCGAGGAGCAGTACCGCGCCAAGGGCAAGAACAAGGACGAGGTGCCGGTCAACGAATTCCGTAGGGAATGCCGTGAATTCGCCGCGCACTGGATCTCGGTGCAGGGCGCGGAATTCCAGCGGCTAGGCGTCGTCGGCGACTTCAAGAACCCCTATACGACGATGGCCTTCCACGCCGAGACGCGCATCGCCGGCGAACTGTTGAAATTCGCCATGTCGGGCCAGCTCTATCGCGGTTCCAAGCCGGTGATGTGGAGCGTCGTCGAGCGCACCGCATTGGCCGAGGCCGAGATCGAATACCAGGACTACGAGTCCGATACGATCTGGGTGAAGTTTCCCGTCGCCAGCTTGGTCCGCCCCGTCGATGACGGTGAAGCGAGGCTGACGGAAGGCGCGCTCGACCTGCTGCAGGCCCATGTCGTCATCTGGACGACAACCCCCTGGACGATCCCTGGCAACCGTGCCGTCAACTATTCGCCGCGTATCAACTACGGTCTTTACGAGGTCACGGCGGCCGAGAACGCGTTTGGCCCGCAGCCCGGCGAAAAGCTGATCTTTGCCGATGCGCTCTCCGAAGACTCTTCGGCAAAGGCCAAGGTGACCTTGAATCGTCTTCGCAGTGTTTCGGCGCAAGAGCTTGGAAGCCTTACGCTTTCGCATCCGTTCAAGGGTTTCGGCGGCGGCTACGAATTCCCGGTGCCGATGCTTGCCGGCGACCATGTCACCGATGATGCCGGTACGGGTTTCGTTCACACGGCGCCCGGCCACGGTCGCGAGGATTTCGACGCCTGGATGGATGCGGCACCCGACCTGCGCGCGCGCGGTGTCGATACCGCGATCCCCTTTACCGTCGACGACGCCGGCTTCCTAACCAAGGATGCGCCGGGCTTCGGCCCGGATCGCGAGGGCGGACCGGCGCGCGTCATCGACGACAATGGCAAGAAAGGCAACGCCAACCAGGCCGTCATCGACGAACTGATCAAGCGCAACGCCTTGTTCGCGCGCGGCCGGCTCAAGCATTCCTATCCGCATTCCTGGCGGTCGAAGAAGCCGGTCATCTTCCGCAACACGCCGCAATGGTTCGTCTACATGGACAAGGACCTCGGCGACGGCACGACGCTGCGCAGCCGCGCGCTGAAGGCCATCGACGACACCCGCTTCGTGCCGGCTGCCGGCCAGAACCGCATTCGCGCCATGATCGAGGAGCGCCCCGACTGGGTGCTGTCGCGCCAGCGCGCCTGGGGCGTGCCGATCGCCGTCTTCGCCGACGAGGACGGCAACGTGCTGAAGGACGACGCGGTCAACCGGCGCATCATGGACGCTTTCGAGAAGGAAGGCGCCGATGCCTGGTTCGCGACTGGTGCCAAGGAGCGCTTCCTCGGCAATCACGATGCCTCCCGGTGGAAGCAGGTGATGGACATCCTCGACGTCTGGTTCGATTCGGGCTCGACGCATGTCTTTACGCTCGAAGACCGTCCTGACCTGAAGTGGCCGGCCGACGTCTATCTCGAAGGCTCTGACCAGCATCGCGGTTGGTTCCACTCCTCGCTGCTCGAAAGCTGCGGCACCAGGGGCAGGGCGCCTTACGACACCGTCGTCACCCATGGTTTCACCATGGACGAGGACGGGCGCAAGATGTCGAAATCGCTCGGCAACACCGTCGTGCCGCAGGACGTCATCAAGCAGTCCGGTGCCGACATTCTGCGGCTGTGGGTGGTGACGACGGATTATTGGGAAGACCAGCGGCTCGGCAAGAACGTCCTGCAGACCAACATCGACGCCTACCGCAAGCTGCGCAACACAATCCGCTGGATGCTGGGCACGCTTGCCCATGACGATGGCGAGACCGTGCCGCTCGAAGCGATGCCGGAGCTGGAGCGGCTGATGCTGCATCGGCTGTCCGAGCTCGACGAGGTGGTGCGCCAGGGCTACGACGCCTTCGAGTTCAAGCGCATCACCCGCACGCTTCTCGATTTTATGGTGGTCGAGCTGTCGGCCTTTTATTTCGACATCCGCAAGGACGCGCTCTACTGCGACGCGCCGTCAAGCCTGAAGCGCAAGGCCTCGGTGCAGGTGGTGCGCCATCTCTTCGATTGCCTGGTGAAATGGCTGGCGCCGATGCTGCCCTTCACCACGGAAGAGGCCTGGCTCGACCGCCATCCCGATGCGGTGTCGGTGCATCTCGACCAGTTCCCGGAAATCCCGGCGGATTGGAAGAACGAGGCGCTGGCGGAGAAATGGCGCAAGGTGCGGCAGGTGCGCCGCGTCGTCACCGGCGCGCTCGAGATCGCGCGGGCGCAGAAGGTAATCGGCTCCTCGCTGGAGGCGGTGCCGGTCGTCACCATCAACGACGCAGCGCTCGAGGCGGCGATATCGGATGTCGACATGGCCGAGATGGCAATCACCAGCGATCTCGTCATTGCCCATGGCCAGGCGCTGGCAGGCGCCTTCACCCTCGACGATGTCAAGGGCGTTGCCGTGGTGGTCGAGAAGGCCGAGGCCCGCGGCCTGGTCAAATGCGCGCGTTCCTGGCGCTACACGGCCGATGTCGGGCAAGACGCTGCGTTTCCCGATGTCTCGGCGCGCGATGCCGCCGTGCTGCATGAGTTGAAAGCGCTTGGCCGGCTTTAGGCGCATGTCGCCCAAGAGTGTGCCGCGGTTTTGGGAAACGACATACGCCCGATCAATAGTGCACAAATGCCACGCCGGGCGGTGCAAATCCGCCCGTACGTTGCCCTTAACGGGTGGTTGAGGTAAACACGCGAAACTCCGGAAGACAAATTGTCGCCGGATTTTTGTCGCAAGTGCTTGGACGATGGGGACCGGACCTTGGGCCGGTGGCGATCGAGAGGCTGTCTAGAGTGGGACTTTTTGGCATGACCGAGAGATATAATGCGCGCCTTGCGCTGCTGGCGCCGCTTGTCGCATCGGGCCTTGCTTTGTCCGGCTGCATGGGCTCTCCGACCTACGGCACTGACAAGACCGCCGCCGAGCAGCTGGCCGGCGATCTCACCGGCGCCGTTTCCTTCGCGCCGAAGCATAAGGACCCGATCGACTACAAGCCGCGCCCCACCTTGGTGAAGCCCGCTCCCGGACAGAAGGAAGCGCTGCCTACACCGCAGGACAGCATCCAGTCGGCAAGCGCCGAGTGGCCCGAATCGCCCGAGCAGCGTCGCGCCCGGCTGCGCGCCGACGCCACCGCCCACCAGAATGATCCGAGCTATCAGTCGGAAATCGTCGACGACGTGCAAACTGATCCGGCCTCGGTCAAGAAAGCAATGGACGAATCAGGCTCCAGCCACCCGCCGGCATGGACCCCCGCGGACTCCGACAAGGGCCGCGCCGCAGAAATTCAGCGTCGCCTCGCGGACGCCAAGCAGGGCGATCCCAACACCCGCAAATATCTGAGCGAGCCGCCCTTGGCCTACCGAGTCGCGTCCGACACGGCGCCGCAGAACGAACTCGGCGAGGACGAGTACAAGAAGGAACGCCGCCTGAAGAAAGCGGCGGAAGGCAAGAAGGGCGGCTGGTTCGACTGGCTGCCGTCCCTGTAAGAACCGCCACGCTGCCTTTTTTGGGCTGCATGGCGTGGTTCAGTCGCGACGTTCCCTGAAAAACTCCTTGAGCAGCAGAGATGCCTCGCTCTCGCCCATGCCTGGATAGATGTCGGGTGCATGATGGCAAGTGGGCGAGGCGAAGAAGCATACGCCATTGACCACCGCGCCGCCCTTTTCGTCGGCGGCGCCGAAATAAAGCCGGCGTAGCCTGGCGAAGGAGATGGCGCCGGCGCACATGGCGCAGGGCTCCAATGTCACATAGAGATCATGGCCGGTAAGCCGTTCGCTGGAGAGTTTCGCGCAGGCTTCGCGGATGACCAGCATCTCGGCATGCGCCGTCGGGTCGGCCAGCTCGCGGGTGCGGTTGCCGGCACTGGCAACGACCGTGCTGCCAGTGGCGATGACGGCGCCGACCGGCACTTCGCCGCGCAAGGCTGCCGCTTCGGCCTCCTTCAGCGCCAGCGCCATGAAATCCGGCCGCTTCACGCGGTTTCCATTCCCATTATTTCCTCGCCACCCCAGGCTTTTGGTTTTCGTTTGCCCTTCCGGAAAAAGCGGTCTCCACTTTTCCCTGACAAACTCTGATGATCCTGTTATTGAGCGCATCAGCCTGAAAATCGGACTCGATTTTCGGAAATGATCATGCGCCAAATCAAAGTGCACCAGCGTTCGTTGCGCGCCCGAAAGGATGCGCCACGCTGTAGCAGCGCAAACGGACAAAGGCCACATGGACGACAACGACAAGAAATCTCCGCGCCAAAAAGGCCCGGGCAAGAAACCCGCGGCCCCGCGAGGCGACAGGGCCGGCAAGCCGTCCTTCGGCGTCAAGAAACCATACGCACCACGCGGCGACCGCCCAAAGGCCGCTGAAGGCGAGCGCAAGCCGTATGAAAAGCGCGAAGGACCGCGCAAACCCTACGCACCACGCGGCGACCGTCCGGTTGCTGCCGAAGGCGAGCGCAAGCCGTATGAAAAGCGCGAAGGNCCNCGCAAACCCTACGCNCCNCGNGGCGACCGTCCGNTNGCNGCNGAAGGCGAGCGCAAGCCGTATGAAAAGCGCGAAGGGCCACGCAAACCCTACGCGCCGCGTGGCGACCGTCCGATGGCAGCTGAAGGCGAGCGCAAGCCCTATGAGAAGCGCGAAGGACCGCGCAAACCCTACGCGCCGCGCGGCGATCGTCCGGTTGCTGCCGAAGGCGAGCGCAAGCCGTATGAAAAGCGTGAAGGGCCACGCAAGCCTTACGCACCACGCGGCGACCGTCCGGCTGCCGGGGCGGCCGAAGGCGGCGAAAAACGCTTCGACCGTCCCAAGCGTGATTTCGGCGATCGTCCGAAACGTGACTTCGCCGACCGGCCCAAGCGCGACTTCGGCAGCGACAGACCCAAGCGTGATTTCAGCGATCGGCCTCAAGGTGCATCGGGCGGCGCTTTCAAGCCGCGCCCGCGTCTGGCCGAGGCTGCGGAAGAAGCCGGCGAACGGATCGCCAAGCGGCTGGCGCGCGCCGGTCTGGCCTCGCGCCGCGACGCCGAGGAATTGATCGCCGCCGGCCGCGTCAAGGTCAATGGCCGCGCTTTGACCTCACCGGCCTTCAACGTCATGCCGAGCGACATCATCCATCTCGACGGCATGGAAATCCCGCCGATCGAGCGCACGCGCCTTTTCCTGTTCCACAAGCCGGCCGGCGTTGTCACCACCAACCGCGATCCCGAGGGCCGCAAGACCGTCTTCGACGTGCTGCCGGCCGAATTGCCGCGGCTGATGACCATCGGCCGGCTCGACATAAATACCGAAGGCCTGCTGCTGCTGACCAATGATGGCGGCCTGTCGCGCGTGCTCGAACTGCCGGCCACCGGCTGGCTGCGTCGCTACCGCGTGCGCGTGCACGGCAAGGTCGAGGAAAGCGCGCTCGTAGGCTTGCGCGAAGGCATTGCCGTCGACGGCGTCTTTTACGGCGCCATTGAAGCGACGCTCGACCGTGAGCAAGGCACCAACGCCTGGCTGACGCTTGGTTTGCGCGAAGGCAAGAACCGCGAGGTCAGGAACATTCTTGGCGCGCTCGGCCTCGACGTGACGCGGCTGATCCGCATCTCTTATGGGCCATTCCAGCTCGACGATCTTGCCGAGGGCCATGTTCAGGAGATCAACGGCAGGGTGCTGCGAGACCAGCTTGGTGAGCGTCTGGTGGAGGAATCCGGCGCCAATTTCGACGCCGAGATCACCAAGCCGTTTTCCAACAAGCCGGTGCGGCGCACCGAAGTTCGCGAGCCGGAACCCGAACGGCCGAAATTCGTCCGTGACGGCGAGCGCCGTCCGATCGGCGAAGGCGGGTTGATCAAGAACCGCAAGCGCCGCGAAGGCAGCCGCGACGAGGCATTGGGCAAACTGTCGACCAGTCCCGACAGGAGCGAGAGGCCGGAAAAGAGCTTTGGCGAGCGTGGTCCGAGGCCCGAACGTGGCGGCTTTGGCGACAAGCCACGCGGCAGTTTTGGCGACAAGCCGCGCGGTGGCTTCGGTGACAAACCCCGTGGCGGCGGCAAGAAACCCGAGCGCGAGCAGCGGCCAATCGAGCCGCCCGGCCAGCGCAAGGCCAATGTCTGGATGGCGCCTGGCGCCCGGCCGATCGGCAAGGGCAGGGCGGAAGCCGACGCGGCCAAGGCGGCTGAAGCTAGGGCCCGCAAGGCCTCGTTCAAGCCATCCTATGGCAAGCCCGACGGCAAACCGGGCGGCGCAAAGCCGTTCGGCAAACCACGTGGCGAGCGCCCTGGCGGTGCCGGTGGCGGTGGTCCGCGCGGCGGCCCCAAGGGTCCCCGGACAAGATGAGAATCGTCGGCGGTGAGTTTCGTGGGCGTCCGCTGGCGACGCCCCGCAGCAGTGCCATCCGTCCGACGACCGATCGCACCCGCGAGGCCGTCTTCAACGTGCTGGCGCATCGCTTTGCCGAACAGCTGGACGGCGCGCGCGTGCTCGACCTGTTCGCTGGGACAGGGGCGCTTGGCCTGGAGGCGCTGTCGCGCGGCGCGTCCTATGGCGTGTTCATCGAGGAATCGGCCGAAGGCCGCGGCCTGATCCGCGACAATGTCGAGGCCTTCGGCCTGACCGGCCGCACAAAGATCTTCCGCCGCGATGCCACGGGTCTTGGCGAGGCGGGCACGCTGGCGCCGTTCGGCCTTGTCTTCGCCGACCCGCCCTATGGCAAGGGCCTGGGCGAGCGTGCCTTGCAGTCGGCCAGGGCCGGTGGCTGGCTGCGCCCCGGCGCGCTGTGCGTGGTGGAGGAGGCCGCAGTGGCTCCCTTCGAGCCAGGCCCGGGCTTTTCCATGCTTGATGAGCGCAACTATGGCGAGACCGTCATTCGCTTCATCGAGGCCGCCTGATACGGGCGGCGTTCGGCGACGGCCTCTTTGCCGCCGCCTTTGCCGGCAACATGACCAAGAATTCACTTTGCTTGTCGCCAGCACCTTGCCTATCGTCCTGCCGAGAAACCGGAGCCATTGATGACTTTTCAAGCTGACTGGCTGCGCACAACGCTGCTCGCGACCTCATTGGCTTTCGTCGTGACCGGCCCGGTGCTGGCCGATAGCTCCACGCAGCCCAACACGAAGCCGGCCGAGTTCAAGGTGACGGATTTCCTGCTTGGCAACGGCATGGAAGTGGTCGTCATTCCCGACCATCGCGCGCCGATCGTCACCCATATGGTGTGGTACAAGATCGGCAGCGCCGACGAGCCGCCCGGCAAATCCGGCATCGCCCATTTCTTCGAGCATCTGATGTTCAAGGCGACGACCAATCACGCAGCCGGTGAGTTCGACCGCGCCGTCTCCGACATTGGCGGCTCCAACAACGCGTTCACATCCTACGACTATACCGCCTTCCACGAGACGGTGGCGCCGTCGTCGCTCGAACTGATGATGAGTTTCGAGGCCGACCGCATGCGCAATCTCATCCTCACCGATGACGTCATCAAGACCGAGCGCGATGTCATCCTGGAGGAGCGCCGCTCGCGCATCGACAACAATCCGCAGGCCGTGCTCGACGAGGAAGTCGATGCCACGCTGTGGCAAAACCAGCCCTATCGCATTCCGGTCATCGGTTGGATGCAGGAGATGGAGCAGTTGAACCGCATCGACGCCACCGCTTTCTATGACAAGTACTATCGGCCCAACAACGCCGTGCTGATCGTCGCCGGCGATGTCGAGCCGGATGCGGTGAAGGCGCTGGCCGAGAAAACCTATGGCAAGGTGGCGCGCGGGCCGGACCTGCCGCCGCGCATCCGCCCGGTCGAACCGGAGCAGAACACCAAACGCACCGTCACGCTCTCCGACGCTCGCGTCAGCGTTCCCAGTTTCTCGACGCAGTGGGTGGTGCCGTCCTATCATTCGGGCAAGCCGGGCGAGGCCGAAGCGCTTGACCTGTTGGCCGAGATCCTCGGCGGCGGCAACCGCAGCCGGCTTTACCAGGCGCTGGTCGTCCAGCAAGGCATCGCTTCCAGCGCCGGCGCATTCTTTCAGGGCACAATGCTCGACGACACCAATTTCACTGTCTATGGCGCGCCGCGCGGCGACGCCAAGCTGGCCGATGTCGAAGCCGCGGTCGATGCCGAGGTGGCGCGCATCGCCAGCGGCGGCGTTACACCGGAGGAGCTCGAAAAGGCCAAGGACCGTTATGTCAGGTCGATGATCTTTGCCCGCGACAAGCAGGATTCCATGGCCGAAATCTACGGTTCGACGCTGGCCACCGGCGGCAATGTAAGGGATGTCCAGCAATGGCCGGATCGCATCCGCAAGGTGACAGCCGACGAGGTCAAGGCCGTCGCTGCACGCTACCTGGTGCTCGCCCGCTCGACATCAGGCTATCTCTTGCCGCAGCAACAGGCGGGGAATTGATGATGAACCTGCACCGCGTCTCTTTCCCTTCTCCCCTTGTGGGAGAAGGTGGCCGAGCGAAGCTCGGCCGGATAAGGGGTGTTCCAGCTTGGCAAGGACGGCGATCCGTCACCCACCCCTCAACCATCTCGGCGCTGCGCGCCGATCCATCTTCTCCCGCAAGGGGAGAAGGAAGAACGCGCGCCGCACTCGCAACCCTCTTCCTCTCCATCCTTTTTCTGATCCTGCCGGCACTTGCCGCCCGCGCCATGGACATCCAGCAAGTCACCTCGCCAAAAGGCATTACCGCCTGGCTGGTGGAGGATTATTCCGTACCGGTCGTTGCCGTCCGCTTCGTCTTCGGCGGCGGCTCGACGCAGGATCCGCCGGGCAAGGAGGGTCTCGCCAATCTGATGACCGGCCTGTTCGACGAGGGTGCTGGGCCGCTCGACAGTGAAGCTTTCCAGATCAAGCTCGACGACGCCGGCGCCGAGATGAGCTTCGACGAGACCCGCGACGGCATTTATGGCTCGATGCGCATGCTGGCCGATCAGCGCGACGAGGCTTTCGATTTGCTGCGGCTGGCTGTCAATGAGCCGCATTTCGACCAACTGCCGATCGATCGCATCCGCTCACAGATCTTGTCCGGCATCCTCGCCAACGAGAATGATCCTGACACGGTAGCGCAGAACAAATGGGCGCGCGCCATCTATGGCGACCACCCTTATTCGCGCTCCGACCAGGGCACCAGGCAGAGCATTGCCGCCATCACGCAGGACGATCTCAAGGCCATGCACAAGGCGGTGTTTGCGCGTAGTGGCCTGCATGTCGCCGTGGTCGGTGCGATCGATGCCGAGACGCTGAAGAAGAAGCTGGACATGGTGTTCGGCGACCTGCCGCAAAGCCAGGCGCTCACTCCTGTCGCCGATGTCGAGCCGAAACTCGCGCAGCATCTCGAGGTTAATTACGACCTGCCGCAGACCTCGCTGCAGCTCGCTTATCCCGGAGTGAAGCGTAAGGCAGCGGATTTCTTTCCCGCCGTACTGATGAACGAGATCCTTGGCGGCGGTACCTTCACCTCGCGCCTGTTCCAGGAGGTGCGTGAAAAGCGCGGGCTTGCCTACAGCGTGAACTCCTCGCTGGTCAACCAGGACCATGCCAGCGCGCTGATTGTCAGCACCGGAACCCGATCGGACCGGGCGGCGCAGACGCTGGGGATCGTGCGCGATGTGATCAAGCAACTGGCAGAGGACGGTCCCACCGAGGCCGAGTTGGCGGCGACCAAGAAATACATGGTCGGCGCCTATGCCATCAACAATCTGGACTCTTCGAGTTCCATCGCCGCGACGCTCGTCGAATTGCAGCTCGACGATCTCGGCATCGACTACATGCAGCGCCGCGCCGGCTACATCAACGCGGTGACGCTCGACCAGGTCAAGGCGGCGGCGAAAAAGCTGCTGACGGCCGAGCCGACCATCATGGTGGTCGGGCCGCCGCTGGCCGGGGCCGGCAAGGGGTGAGCCCGACTTTTGGCATAGCCTTCGGCGGCGGCGGCGCGCGCGGGCTGGCGCATATCCATGTCATCGAGGCGCTGGACGAGCTCGGCATCAAGCCGGTGGCGATCGCCGGCTCGTCGATCGGCGCCATCATGGGCGCCGGCATGGCCGCGGGCATGGCCGGCAAGGACATCCACGACTATGCCCGCTCGATCCTCGGCCGCCGCGCCGAGGTGGCGAGCCGCATGTGGCGCGCGCGCCCGGGCACGATCGCGGAAGCCATGCAGAACGGCATCCGAGTCAGCCAGTTCAATGTCGAGCGCATCCTGAAGGCGTTCCTGCCCGAGGCCATCCCCGAAACCTTCGCCGAGCTGAAAATCCCACTGAAGGTGACGGCGACCGACTATTTCGGCCACAAGCTCGCCGTGTTCGACGAAGGCGACCTGCATTCCGCACTTGCCGCCTCTGCCGCCATTCCCGCCGTGTTCCGCCCGGTGATGCGCGACGGCAGGCTGCTGATCGACGGCGGCATATACAACCCCGTGCCGTTCGACCTGATCGAGCACGACGCCGACATCATCATCGGCGTCGACGTGGTCGGCGCGCCTGAGGAAGCCGACCGCAAGCAGCCGACCTCCGTCGACCTGATGTTCGGCGCCACCCAGCTGATGATGCAGTCGATCATCGCCAACAAGCTGAAACAGGGCCAGCCCCATATCCTGGTCCGCCCGGCCGTCTCAAAATACCGCGTGCTCGATTTCCTGAAGATCGACGCTTTGATGAATGACACGGCGGATATCAAGGACGAGCTGAAGCGGCAGGTGGAGAAGGTGGTTGAGGCGCGGGGCGCGAAGGGCAAGCGCGGGAAGCGCGTGGCTGGGTGAGGGGCGCGGCTTCAATCGCCTATACGCTGGAGAAGATTTTCTGCGATCTGGACTAAGTGCTCGACATCGGCTTTGCTATCAGGCCAGGGATACGGGCCTCCGAACAAGCATAATGCAGAAATATCATGGGATTTGGGGTCTTCATCCACCGCTCAGACTCGATCTATAATGACCGGCCCGCTGAGCAGTACCAGTTTCCCCGTCCGTATCTGCGCCGCGTTGAAGCCTGCGTCGGCGGCTGGATCATCTATTATGAGCCCAGCAAGATAAAGGATACGCGTGGCTACTATGCTGTCGCGAAAGTCCAACAGATTATTCAAGATCCCGCAGCGTCTGATATGTACCTCGCTCTGATAGAGGCCGGGACCTATCTCGATTTCGCCAATCCTGTTCCATTCAACGGACCTGAGGGCTACGTCGAACAAGGCTTGCTGAATGACCAACGTCGGCTTTCCGGTCACGCCCAATCGGCCGTCCGACCTATCAGTCCAGCGGATTTCAATCGTATTGTCGATCTCGGTCTGGGCGCCAATGAGTTGTTGCTGCCGCGCGTTGATGAGGACAGCACATCCGGTTTCCAGGACGGGCAGGCACCATTCGAATTCGAGCAGAGCCGCTACCGCATAAGTTACATAGGATCACGAATCGTACGCGACCGCATTTTCCGTCGCGTCGTCTTACGGGCCTACGACGAGCGTTGTGCGATCACGGGGTTAAAGTTGATAAATGGCGGCGGTCGAGCGGAAGTTGCCGCGGCACATATTCGACCCGTCGAAGCGAATGGGCCCGATATCGTCAACAATGGGCTCGCACTGTCAGGTACGGCGCATTGGATGTTCGATCGCGGATTGATCAGCCTATCCGACGATCTGGAAATCCTGATCTCAAGACAGGTCAATGATCCCGATAGTGTGCAGGGGTTCATAAACAAGTCTCGCCACGCGATTCCGCCTCGCCGACAGCTCGAACGCCCCCACCCTCATTTCTTGCAATGGCACCGCGAGCACTGTTTCAAACAGTGAGGTTTTCAACTCCGCATTGGCAGACTTTGAGGGTTCGCCCTAGTCCTTCGCGCGCTCCACGTAAGCCCCGTCGGCCGTCATCACCACCACGCGGGTGCCCGGCGCGATGTGCGGCGGCACGGTGGTGCGCACGCCGTTGGAGAGCACGGCGGGCTTGTAGGAGGACGAGGCCGTCTGGCCCTTGGTCGTCGGCTCGGTTTCGACCACTTCGAAGGTGGCGCGCTGCGGCAGCACCAAGGCGATGGCGATGCCGTTGAACTGCGAGACCTGCACCGGCATGCCTTCCTTCAGATAGGGCGCGGCGTCGCCGACAACGGCTTCCGACACCGCCACCTGGTCGTAGGTTTCCGGATTCATGAAGTGGTAGCCTTCGCCGTCGGCGTAAAGGAAGGTGTGCTCGCGCTCCTCGACATAGGCGCGCTCCACCTGTTCGGTGGTGCGGTAGCGCTCCGAAACCTTCACCCCGTCGCCGATGCGGCGCATGTCGAGCTGCGTCACCGGCGTGCCCTTGCCTGGGTGGATGTTTTCGGCAAAGAGGATCACATAAAGCTTGCCGTCCCTGTCGACGACATTGCCTTTGCGGAGCGAACTGGCGATGACTTTCACCACGGTTTTAAATCCTGCGAGAGTTGACGGGCATTTGCCGGCTTGTGCGGCGCTGGATGGGGGCCTAGCGCATCTTGGCGCGAACCGCCAGCCCCCCAAGCGCTCATGACCACCGCTTCGCCCTGGTGGACGCCGCATGTCCACGCCGATCGCCGCCCGCGCCTGATGCTGCGTAACAGCCTCACCGCCGCCTTGCGCGACTGGTTCGCGGCCCAGGATTTCATCGAGGTGGAAACGGCGGCCCTGCAGACCTCGCCCGGCAATGAGGCGCATCTGGCGGCCTTCGCCACGGAAGTGGTCGGGCCGGATGGCGCGCGGTCGCCGCTTTATCTCCACACCTCGCCGGAATTCGCCTGCAAGAAGCTGCTTGCCGCCGGCGAGGAGCGTATTTTCAGCCTGGGTCCGGTCTATCGCAACCGCGAGCGCGGCCCGTTGCATCATCCCGAATTCACCATGCTCGAATGGTACCGGGTGGGCGAGACCTATGAGAGCCTGATGCGCGATTGCGCCGATCTGCTGGCGCTGGCAGCGACAAGGGCAGGGGCCGCGCGCTTTTCCTTCCGGGGCCGCGACTGCGATCCGTTCGCTGAACCGGAACGGCTGACGGTGGCGGATGCTTTCATCCGCCATGCCGGCATCGATCTCCTGGCCACGGTCGCCGCCGATGGCAACACCGACCGGGATGCGCTCCACGCCGCCTTGACCAAGGCCGGCCTGCGCACGGCGCCCGACGACAGTTGGGCCGACCTGTTCAGCCGGGTGATGGTGGAAAAGATCGAACCCTATCTGGGCATCGGGCGCTCGACCATCCTGTGCGAATATCCCGTCGCAGAGGCGGCACTTGCCCGGCCGAGCCCCAGGGATGCCCGCGTTGCCGAGCGCTTCGAGCTCTATTGCTGCGGTGTCGAACTCGCCAACGGCTTTGGCGAACTGACCGATGCCGAGGAACAGCGCCGGCGCTTCATCCTTGAGATGGACGAGAAACAGCGCATCTATGGAGAGCGCTACCCGCTCGACGAGGATTTTCTCGCCGCCCTTGCCATCATGCCGCAGGCCAGCGGCATCGCGCTCGGCTTCGATCGGCTGGTCATGCTGGCGACCGGCGCGCAAAAGATCGAGGATGTCATCTGGACGCCGGTCGCTGAGTCCTGAGCTCCGGGCGCGTCACCACGCGCCGACCTCAATGCGCGAAAATCTGTTCCAGCGAGCTAAAGCCTTTGAATTCCAGGGCGTTGCCTGAGGGATCGCGGATGAACAGCGTCGCCTGTTCGCCGGGCTCGCCCTTGAAGCGCACCATTGGCCGTTCCAGCCAGTCTATGTCGTCGCGCGCTTCCAGCCGCGTCGCCAGGCGCTGCCACTCTTCCATCAACAGCACGGCGCCGAAATGCGGGATCGGCACCAAAATGCCGTCGACCTTGCCGTCGCTGGCGGCTTTAGCTGCCTGCGGCCGCAGATGCGCCGACATCTGGTGGCCGAAAAGGTCGAAATCGACCCAGGTCGCCGACGAGCGGCCGATCGCGCAGCCCAGCACTTCGCCATAGAAAGTTCGGGTTTCATCGAGATCACGGACCGGGAAGGCGAGATGGAAGGGCGTCATCGAATGCTCCGTGCAGGCTGCGGACTGGTTTTGCGTCACAGGGTTCGCGATGGGAACCATGTACCGATGCATTTTGATTGAAGCCTATGCCATTGCACAAGCCGGACCGGAACAATAGATGGGTGGGCAGCGGCCGGACGCTGGCCGCAACAGCAGGATTACAGGCATGGCCGATACATCAGAAGCAGCAAAACTGACCGACCGCGTCGCAGCGCTGGTCGAGGCCGCCAAAAAGGCTGGCGCGGATGCCGCCGACGCGGTCGCCGTGCGCGGCCGCTCCACCGGCGTGTCGGTGCGGCTCGGCAAGGTCGAGGCCACCGAATCGTCGGAGGCCGAGGATGTTTCGCTGCGCGTCTTCGTCGGCCAGAGGGTGGCGAGCGTCTCGGCGACCGCCGCATCCGACCCGACTGCACTGGCCGAACGCGCCGTGGCGATGGCGAAAGTGTCGCCGCAGGATCCCTATCAGGGCCTTGCCGATCCGGCGCTGCTGGCAAAGCAGACGCGCGATCTCGACCTGTTCGACGCCACGGAAGTCTCCGCCGACCAGCTGAAGGAAGCCGCACTCGCGGCGGAAGCCGCCGCCCTTGCCGTCAAGGGCGTGACGAATTCGGCCGGCAGTGGTGCCAGCGCCGGACTGGGCGGGCTGGTGCTGGCCACCTCGCACGGCTTTCTCGGCCATTATGTCGCCTCGCGCTTTTCGCGCTCCGCCAGCGTCATTGCCGGTGAAGGCACCGGCATGGAGCGCGACTATGAATACTCATCGCACCAACACTTTGCCGATCTCGATGCAGCAGAAGATATCGGCCGCAAGGCCGGCGAACGCGCCGTGCGCCGCATCGGCGCGCGCAAGGCGGCAACCGGGCCGGTCGACGTGGTGTTCGATCCGCGTGTCGCGCGCGGCATCGCGGGTCATCTCGCCGGTGCCATCAACGGCGCGTCCGTCGCGCGCAAGACCTCGTTCCTGCGCGACATGATGGGCAAGCAGGTGGCCGCATCCGCGATCACGGTCACCGACGAGCCGCTCCGGCCGCGCGGCCAGGCCTCGCGTCCGTTCGATGGCGAAGGCATTGAAGGCGAAAAGCTTCTCATGGTCGAAAAGGGCGTGCTCAACCACTGGTTCCTGTCGACCTCGGCGGCGCGGGAACTGGGATTGATCACCAACGGGCGCGGCGCGCGCGGCGGCTCCTCCGTCTCGCCGTCTTCCACCAATCTTGCCATCGAGCCGGGCGAACGCTCGCCGCAGGACATGATCAAATCGCTCAAGACCGGCTTCTATGTCACCGAAGTGTTCGGCCAGGGTGTCGACATGATCACCGGCGAATACAGCCGCGGCGCTTCCGGCTTCTGGATCGAGAATGGCGAACTGGCCTATCCGGTCGCCGAAGTCACCATCGCTTCGAACTTGAAGACAATGTTCCTTACCATGGTGCCGGCTGATGACCTCGACCGCAATTTCGGCACGGCCTCACCCACGCTCCTGATCGAAGGCATGACCCTTGCCGGAGCATGATCCGACCACTGCCGGTGTAGCCGATGATCTGCCGCTGCTGCGCGATGCCGCCCGCGAGGCGGGTCTCATCGCCATGCGCTACTTCGGCAATAGCCCGCAGGTCTGGATGAAGGGCGGCACCTCGCCGGTCAGCGAAGCCGATCATGCGGCGGATGCCTATCTGCGCCGCACGCTGCTGGCGGCGCGGCCGGACTATGGCTGGCTGTCGGAAGAGACGGTCGACGACCCGGCCCGGCTTTCGGCACGCCGCACCTTCGTCGTCGATCCGATCGACGGCACGCGCGGCTTCCTTGAGGGACAGCGCACCTGGTGCGTCAGCGTTGCCGTGGTCGAGCATGGCCGCACGCTCGCCGGCGTGCTCGAATGCCCGGCGATGGACGAAACCTACTGGGCGCTGCCAGGCCAGGGCGCATTCCGCAACGGCAAGCGCATCGCGGTGCGCTCGCTTGGCGACAAGGCCGAGATTTCCGGGTTGAAGCAGTTGATCGACCTGATGCCGGCCGGCTGGCAGGAGCGGCTGACACGGGCGCCCTACAGCCCCTCGTTGGCCTACCGGCTGGCGATGATCGCCAATGGCACGCTCGATGCCACCTTCGTCAAGCCGAACGCCCATGACTGGGATGTCGCCGCCGCCGATCTGATCCTGCGCGAGGCCGGCGGCCAGTTGCTCGACCCGCATGGCCGCGCGCCGCTCTATGCCGGCGAGGTGACCCGCCACGGCGCGCTCGCCGCCGGCAGCGGTGAATTGCTGGCGGTGCTCGTCGATGTCATCGCCGGGCTGGATGCGTGAAAGCGTTTTCGAAGGTTCCAAAGTCGGCAGCTTTGGTCTAGACCTGTCACAAACTCACAATATGTGAAGGACCGACATGACCGCGGAAGACGGGAAGAAACAGCTTTTGCACCTGGTGTTCGGCGGCGAATTGAAGAAACTGGGCGGTACCGAGTTCCGAGACCTCGACGCGCTCGACATTGTCGGGGTTTATCCGGACTATCAATCCGCGCACACCGCGTGGAAAGCCAAGGCGCAAGCCAGCGTGGACAATGCCCATATGCGTTACTTCGTCGTTCATCTGCACCGCCTGCTGGATCCCGACAGCAAGGCCGCCGGTTGACTTCGATGGAGCATGACCTGGCGAAAGAGCCAGCCAGCGATGCCGCGCCGACGGGCAGGGGCGGCAGCCGCACGACCAAGGCGTTCTGGCGCAAGGTCCGCGAACCGCTCGCCCAGTCGCGATTCGTCAAGAACGCCATTGCCAGCCTGCTTGCGCAATTCGTGCGACTGGTTCGCCTGACCAGCCCGCTGGTCGCCGGATCGGCACGCTTTTCGGGCGGGGGGTATTCGGAGTTCGAACCCGGCATCATCGCGCTTTGGCATGGCCAGCACCTGCTAACGCCGGCCTATTACCCCAAGCGCAAACCGCTGGTCGCTATGGTGTCGCGCAGCGCCGATGCCGAGCTCAACGCGCTGATGCTGGAAAAATTCGGCATCGAGGCGGTGCGCGGTTCGGGCGGGCGTGACAATGCCAGGCATCTCGACAAGGGTGGGGCCAAGGCCCTTATCGCCCTCAAAAAGGCGCTCACTGCTGGCAAGAACGTCGCCATGATTGCAGACATTCCGCACGGCACGCCGCGCGACGCGGGGCTCGGTATCGTTCTCCTGGCGCGTCTCTCGGGCCGGCCGCTGCTGCCTGTCGCCATCGCCACCAGTCGCCGCAAGGTTCTGGAAAAGAGCTGGGACAAGACCACCATCAACCTGCCGTTCGGCCGTTCCGCCGTGACCATCGGCACGCCGATCTTCGTCGCAGCAGACGCCGATGAAGCCGAAATGGAGCGCAAGCGCCAGGAAATCACCACCGCGCTCAATGCCGCGACGACCGAGGCCTACCGTCTCGTGGATGGTCGGCGATGAGCGGTCTCTGGGCGCGCGCCATGCTTTCGGCATACCGTTTCGCGGGTGCCGCCGCCTATCCGCTGGTCGGGCCCTATGTCGCCTGGCGCACCTCGCGCGGCAAGGAGGACCGCAACCGCCGCCGCGAGCGCTACGGCGTCGCCGGCCGCCCGCGTCCCGAAGGACCGGTGATCTGGATCCATGCCGCGAGCGTCGGCGAGACCATAGCCGTCGTGCCGCTGGTCGAAAGCATTCTCGACTATGGCGTCAACATCGTGCTGACGACCGGCACGGTGACATCGGCCCAGGTTGCCGACGAGCGGCTCGGCGACCGCATCATCCACCAATATGTGCCGCTCGATCTGAAACCGGCGGTGAGCCGGTTCCTCGATCACTGGCGGCCGGACCTGGCGATCATCGCCGAATCCGAGATCTGGCCGATGACCATCCTGGAGCTTGGCGCGCGCCATGTGCCGCAGGTGCTGGTCAATGGCAGGCTTTCCGACCGCTCGTTCAGCTCGTGGAAAAAGCGGGCCAACATCGCCGAGGCGCTGTTCGAGAACCTCGCTCATGTCGTTGCCCAGTCCGATGTCGATGGTGAGCGTTTTCGCGCGCTCGGCGCCCGGCCGGTCACGGTGTCGGGCAACCTCAAGGTCGACACCAATCCGCCGCCGGTCGACGAAAGAGCATTGGCAACGCTGCGGCGGCAGATTGGCGACCGCCCGACCTGGGCGGCGATCTCGACCCATGATGGCGAGGAAGTGGTCGCGGCAGAAGTCCACGCGACGCTGCACAAGCGTCACCACGGCCTGCTGACGATCGTCGTTCCGCGCCACCCCGATCGGGCCGAGGCGCTTGCCGCGCAGATTTCCGGCATGGGCCTGAAGGTCGCGCGGCGCAGCAAAGGTGACAGGATCACCGCCGACACCGATATCCTGCTCGGCGATACCATCGGCGAGATGGGGCTTTATCTCCGGCTGACCGAAATCGCCTTCGTCGGCCGCTCGCTGACCTCGGAGGGCGGCCAGAATCCGCTCGAGCCGGCCATGCTTGACACCGCGGTTCTGGCCGGGCGCAATGTGCAGAATTTTCGCGAAGCCTATCAGCGCCTGATCGACAGCGGCGGTGCCAAGCTGGTGCGCGATCGCGACATGCTGGCCGGCGCCGTCAACTTCCTTTTGACCAACGAAGTGGCGCGCCACGAGATGATGGCGGCGGGGATTGCGACCGTCGATGAGATGCGCGGCGCCTTGGCGCGCACGCTGAAATCGCTCGAACCCTATATCCAGCCGCTGGTCGTCAAGTCGCGCCTGAAGGGCGCCAACGGGCGCTAACGTGGCCTCTGAAGCACCACCATTCTGGTGGGAAGAGCCGGACTGGAAGGTCCTGGCGCTGTCGCCGCTGTCGGCCGTCTATGCGATCGTTGCCAGCCGAGGCATGCGGCGGGCCCGGCGTGAGAAGATCGAAGCGCCGGTCCTGTGCGTCGGCAACTTTACCGTCGGCGGCACCGGCAAGACGCCGGTCGCCATTGCGCTCGCGCAACAGGCCAAGCGTAGGCAGCTGAAACCCGGTTTTCTGTCGCGAGGCCATGGCGGCTCCTTCGCCGAGCCGCATGTTGTCGATTCTCACCACGACAGCGCCAGGCATGTCGGCGACGAGCCGCTGCTGCTGGCCGAACACGCGCCGGTCGCGGTGACGCCGAACCGCGCCGCCGGCGCCCGGCTGCTGCTGGAGAAACACGGCTGCGATTTTTTGATCATGGATGATGGCTTTCAGAGCGCTCGCATCCATATCGATTACGCGCTGGTGGTCGTCGATGCCCGCTACGGGATCGGCAATGGCCGCGTCATTCCAGGCGGCCCGCTCAGGGCCAAAATCGTCGACCAGCTGGTTTTCACCAGCGGGTTGTTGAAGATGGGAGAGGGCACCGCCGCCGATGCGGTGGTGCGCCAGGCAGCGCGTGCCGGCCGTCCGATCTTCGAGGCCCACACAGAGCCAAGCAGCAAGGCCGGGCTTGCCGGAAAGCGGTTCCTCGCCTTCGCCGGCATCGGCCATCCCGACAAATTCTTCGACACAGTGCGCGCGGCCGGCGGCGAGGTGGTTTTCTCAAAGCCCTTTCCGGACCACCATTTCTACGCCGAGGATGAGCTCGCCGAACTGGCGACTACAGCGCGCACCGAAGGTCTCGGCCTCATTACCACGGCCAAGGACGCCGCCCGGTTGCGCCATGGCGCCTCACAGGACTTTCTGGACCGGCTCGATGTGTTGGAAATCGATACGGTTTTCGAGCTCGACCACGTTCCCGAACGCATCATCGACGAGACGTTGGATGCCTGGCGGCAGCGCAAGCTGAAAAGTTAGCCGCGCTTGCGCAGTTCCGGATGCACTTCGATTTCGCGGCGCAGTGAGGCGGTGGCGTTGACGTAAGGCTCCTGCCTGGCGACGCTCCAGTATTTCAGCTCATCCAATGGGATGCTTTCACCGGTCACGGCGCAGCGCACGAACGAGCCGGGGCTGGTGACCTGGAAATCGCCATCGAGATAGCGGATGCGGGCTTCCTTGCCGCCCGGGCCTTCGAAACGGTTCATCATGCGGTGGTGCCGAGGTTCATGCAGATTTCATCGCCACAAATCGCCGCCAAGGTCAAGCTTGCGACAAGCCTCGGACAATGCTGAGGCGCTACGAAAGGTGCGAAAAGCGCTTTTGTTGGGGGCATCATGGATATTTCTTCCGCCCGCCTGGCTTCCTTGCTCAAGGAGGCGATGACGCCGCAACCCGTGCCGCTGGCGAAGGCCGATCCAGTCAGGACGGCTCTGATCAGGGAACTGGTCCAGCCCGCCGCCCCCTCCTTGTTGGCCCAACGCACGGCGCCCGCTTTGTTGGCGATGCCCGCAGCGCCGATGGCCGTCAAATCGCAGCAAATTGCTTCGTCTGGCATCGTCGATGCCTATCAGGCCCAGCTCGACACGAGGGACGAGGCGGTGCTGGCTGCGGTGGTGACGAGAAAGGCAACGCCCGAGCCCGACACGCCACGAGGCTTCGTACCACCTTCGGTAACGGCCAATGACAATGCTCACGCCATGGCGGGGGTCTCCTTGCTGTCGTTCATTCCGTCGCCGGCTCCGGTACCGCGAAACGCCGCCGTCCCAGGTAAGACGGCGGGACAGCGAAGGCCTGCCAATCGATCCCAGGGTGCGGCGCCGAATCCCGAGGGCCTGCTGGTGAAAATCGGCTTTGTTTCGATAATGACCGGTTTGCTGGCAACCATGTTTTTCGGGTTCGTTCTGCTGCTGATCCGCTGAGCGTCGAACCGGGGAACCCTATCGCTCAGCTTCGATGAACGCCTCGATCTTGTCGGTAGCCAATCCGGCCTGCTGCGCGATGCGGCGGGCAAGGTCCGCCGCGGCGGTGCGCGGCCGCCCCATCGGCCGGTCCAGCCAATAGGACACCGGATTGAGCGCGGTGCGCTGATCGACCGTGGTGATTCGGCCCGACTGCAGCTGATGCCCGGTCAGTGGCGGACGCGCCAGTGCGATGCCGAGCCCATAGGCAGCGGCGTCCAGCACCAGATTATAGTCCTCGAAGCGGCGGTCCTGCGGGCGCGGGCGATAATCCATGCCTTGGGTCGCGAACCAGGCACGCCAGCCGGACGCGTCGGAATCGTTGATCAGCGGGAATTTGAGCAGCCGGGCAGGGTCGCCACGGCCGATCTCGCGTGCCAGGTTCGGCGAGGCGACAGGAAAGACATGCTCCTCGAACAATTGCACCGAAACGCGGCCCGGAATGCCGCCACGACCGCAGCGGATCGACAGGTCGATGCCTTCATCGGCAAGGTCGGCCTGCCGGATGTCGACATCGAGCACGATGCGCAGCTTGCTGGGATTGTTCTCCAGCGCCGCCATGCGCGGCATCAGCCACAGCCCGCTGACCGAGGGGATCGAGGTCAGCCGCACCACCGCGGTGCCGCGCGGCTCGACCCAGCGGTCGGAATGGCTCGATATCAGTGCGAAGGCCTCAGATGTGCGCAGATGCAGCCTGTTACCCTCGATCGTCAGCGTCACGCCGCGCGCGCCGCGATCAAACACCTTGAGCCCGAGCCAGTCCTCGAGCTTGGCGATCTGCCGACTGATCGCGCCATGGGTGATGTTGAGCTTTTCAGCCGCCGCCGAAAAGCTGCCTGTGCGTGCCGCCGCGTCGAAGGCGCGCAGGGTTTCGAGCGGCACCATCGTGTCTGAGCTGTGATCCATAGTCACAGGTGATCCTCGATTTGGTCGTTTGTCAACAAGCGGGAAAAGGCGTTTTGTGGCTTTCAGGACGAAAGAGCATGAGGGCAGTGAGATGAGCGCGATGACGGGCACGTTGAATCAGACACAGCGCATGGACACCACAGCAGCTGTTGCGGTCGCGCTGACGGTGGTCGGCTGGGCGTCCGCCTTTCCGGCGATCCGCGCCGGCCTTACTGCCTTCGGGCCGCTGGAATTGGGAGCCCTGCGCTTTGGCATCGCCGCGGTGCCGGCGGCGATCTTCCTTGCGGTCAAGCGTCCTGCGCTGCCGAGACTCGACGAAGTGTGGCGCCTCGTCTTTGGCGGGGCTATCTTCGTCGCGCTTTACACCGTCATGCTCAATTTCGGCGAACTGACGGTGTCGGCCGGGGCCGCCGGTTTCATCATCAATGTCAGCCCGATCTTTACCGCCATCATGGCAATGGCATTGCTCGGCGAGCGCTTCTCAAGCTGGGCCTGGGCCGGCACGGTCATTTCTTTCGCTGGCATCGGCATCATCGCCGTGGCCGACGGCCATGGCCTGCACTTCAATGCCGGGGCGCTATTGGTTCTTGGCTCAGCGCTCTGCTCGGCCGTCAACACGATCGTCCAGAAGCCGCTCTTTGCCCGCCATCATCCACTGACCATCTCGGCCTCGAACATGATCCTTGGCGCACTTTGCCTGTCGCCGTTTCTGCCAAGCGGCTTTGCACAGGCTGCGGTAGCCAACACAGCCGGCCTCGGCGCCGTCATTTTTCTCGGTATCGTCCCCAGCCTCATCGCTTACGCTGCTTGGGCAACCGCGCTGTCGCGCCTGCCGGCGGCGCGTGCTTCGAACTTCCTCTATCTCGTTTCGCCGATGTCCGCTTTGATCGGCTTCTTCTGGCTGGGCGAAGTGCCGACCCTGCTCGGCATCCTCGGCGGTGTGCTGGCGCTGGGCGGCGTCATCGTGGTGAATTTGAAGCGCTAGACCAGAGGGTTGGAGGGCATTCCTGAATCGAAAAAGGGCCGCTGAAAGCGGCCCTTTTTTGGACCCCCCCCCCCCGCTGCTTCGCAGCGACCCTCCCCAAAAGAGGGAGGGTGAAGAAGCGATCTACCCGCCTACAGAACTGCGCTCGTGCGGATGAGCTCGGCGCTCTACCTCCCCCTTGTGGGGAGGTAGAGTCGAAGGTCCAGGTGGGGGTGCTTGGCGCCGACCTCACTGAAACCGAACTCGTTACCGCCGCCCGAACAGCCTTTCGATATCCGCCAGCTTGAGCTCGATATAGGTCGGCCGGCCATGGTTGCAGGTGCCGGAACCCGGCGTCGCTTCCATCTGGCGCAGCAGCGCGTTCATCTCCTCGGCCTTGAGCAGGCGGCCGGAGCGGACTGAACCATGGCAGGCCATGGTGGCGGCGATCTTGTCCAGCCGCTCTTTCAGCGTTTCGACCGTGTCATTGTCGGCGATTTCGTCGGCGAGGTCGCGCACCAATTGCTGGACATTGGTCTCGCCCAGCATCGACGGCGTCTCGCGCACCGCGACGGCGCCCGGGCCGAAACGCTCGATGCCAAGGCCGAAGCGGGCGAGCGTTTCGGAATGCATTGCAAGCCGCTCGGCGTCCTCCTCCGGCAGATCGATGATTTCAGGCAGAAGCAGCATCTGCGAAGGCACCGGCCGCGAATGCAGCGCGTTCTTCAGCGCCTCATAAACCAGCCGCTCATGGGCCGCGTGCTGGTCGACGATGATGAGCGAATCGCTTGTCTGCGCCACAATATAGTTCTCGTGTACCTGGGCGCGTGCCGCACCCAGCACCGCGCCAAGCAGCGTCTCCGCCGGCATATCCTGACTGGCGCGCGCATCGGCGCTGGCCAGGGAGCCGGCATCGAACGCCGCCTGGTCGGGCTCATCAAAGTCGCCATTCCTGGCGCGTACAAAGTCCGCGCCTTCGAATTGCATGTCGAGCGGCCGCTGCGGCGAGCGCGAGGGATCGAAACCGGTCGAGCCTGACGCGCGATAGGCCGCGTCGTAGCTGAGATGGCCATTGGCCGGGCCGCCGTGACCGTAGGATGCCGCACCTGGCCGGAACGCCGCCATCATGCCGGCGGCGCCCGTGGTGGCCGAACGGATGCCGGCATCGGCCAGTGCCTGGCGGATGGCGCCGACGATCAGCCCGCGCACCAAGCCTGGATCGCGGAAGCGCACATCGGCCTTGGCCGGGTGGACGTTGACGTCGACGATCGCCGGGTCGAGCGAAAGAAACAGCACCGTCACCGCGTGCCGGTCGCGTGGCAGCACGTCGGCGAAAGCGCCGCGAATGGCGCCGGCGATCAGCTTGTCGCGCACCGGCCGGCCGTTGACATAGGCATATTGCTGCAACGCATTGGCGCGGGTGAAGGACGGGATCGACACATGGCCGGTCAGATGCACGCCTTCGCGCATCGCGTCGATGGGAATCGAATTGTCGGGAAATTCGGCCCCCATCACCTGGGCGACGCGGCGCAGGCTGCCTTCCGGACTGTCGTCGGTCGCCGGCAATTCCAGTGTCGAGCGATCCGTGCCGGCCAGCGTGAACCGCACGGAAGGGAAGGCAATGGCGATGCGCTTGACGACATCGCTGGTCGCCGAGCTTTCAGCCCGCTCGCCTTTCATGAATTTCAGCCGTGCCGGCGTGGCGAAGAACAGGTCGCGCACCTCCACGGTCGTGCCACGATTGCTCGCCGCCGGCCTGACGGGCAGGACGCGGCCGCCCTCGATGCCGATTTCGGCAGCACTGTCGCCGCTCGCCGTGCGCGAGCGAATCGACAGCCGCGACACCGAACCGATCGACGGCAGCGCTTCGCCGCGAAAACCCAGCGAGCGGATGTCGTTGATATCCTCGACGAGCTTGGAGGTGCAGTGGCGCGCGATCGCCAGCGCCAGTTCTGGTTCGGGAATGCCAAAGCCGTCATCGGTGACGCGGATCAGGTTCAGCCCGCCGCCTGAAGTGACGATCTCGACGCGCGATGCACCGGCATCCAGCGCATTCTCGACCAGTTCCTTGACCACGCTCGCAGGACGCTCGATGACTTCGCCGGCGGCGATCTGGTTGATCATCGTTTCGGAAAGCTGGCGGATGGGCATGGGGGTACTATAGGCGGATTCGTGTCGTGCGGGAGGGGAGAACTGCCAGAGTGGATCAGTTTGCAGCGCGGATTTCGCGCACGCCCTTGCGCAGCCGCCGGCGCAACAGATTGCGCAATGTCACCCCGTCGCCATAGCCGACCTTGGCGGCGATCTCATCGACACTATCGGATGTGGTCTTCAACAGATGCACAGCCTGCTCGACGCGCAGATCCTGGAAATACGAGAGCGGCGTCTTGCCAAGTACGTCGTTGACCCGCCGCGACAGCGTCCGCTTGCTGGCACCCAGCGCCGCCGCTGCTTCGTCGAGATTGAAACCGACGGCGAGATGGCCGCGCGCCCATCGCTCGAAACGTTCGACCAGCGGGTTCGAATGGGCGAGGTGGTCGGCGATTGCATAGGCCGATTGCAACGGCCGGCTGTCGACAATGAGGTATTTCGCGGTCAGCGCCGCCAGCTCCGGGCTTGTCTGACGGATCACCATCAGAGCGAGGTCGATATGGCCGAGCGCCGCACCGGCGGTTGCGAACTGCCCGTCATTGATCAGCATGCGCGCGGCGTCGAGCCGCACTTGCGGGTAACGCTGCCGGAACATCGGCGCCAGCCACCAGGTCGTGGTTGAGGGCCGCCGGTCGAGCAGGCCGGTCTCCGCGAGGATGAAAGTGCCGATGCAGGCGGCGCCGATGCGCGTGCCGGCTTCGGCGGCAGCGCGCAACCCCTTGGTCGCCTTGGCGATGTCGTTTCGCTTCAGCGCGTCGCCAAGCGGGCCTGGCATCTTCTGGCCGATCGCCGGGATCACCAGCCAATCGGGGCGCGCCTCGCTGCCCATCGGGACGACCGGCACCTGAAGGCCTTGCCCGGTGTGGACGGTGTCGCTCACCCCGACAACGGTCGTGGCGAAACGACCGGGTGGCGACGCCAGCATCCCGGCCAGTTCGTTGGCGGTACCGAAAACGTCGAGCATGGTGGCCAGTCCGGTGTCGAAGACGCCGTCAAGCGCAAGGACGGAAATGTTCATGGCAATAATGATATCAAAGATGTCATTTTTGCCAATACGGTTTCCGCTCCGATGCTGCGACTGTGCCTCCGACGGCCCTTGGCCGTACAAACGAAGAGGAGAAGACAAATGATCAAACTCGCATTGTTCGCGCGCTTCGAGGCAAAGCCCGGCAAGGAGAAGGACGTCGCCGCGTTCCTCAAAACCGGGCTTCAACTGGCCAATCAGGAGGGAAAGACACCGATCTGGTTTGCTCTGCAGCTTTCGCCAAGCGTCTTCGGCGTGTTCGATGCCTTTCACGACGAGGCAGGGCGGCAGGCGCATCTCACCGGCGAGATTGCCAAGGCACTGATGGCTAATGCCGAAACGCTGTTCGTTGGCCCGCCGACTATCGACAAGATCGACGTGCTAGGCGTCAAGAACGACGGTTCGGTCTGATCTCTTTCAGCATGCCAACGCAATCCGGTCACGCGCCGGATTGCGCCGGCGAAGCTACGCTTGCGCCGCCAGCCAATCCCTGACCTTGCGGGCATTGTCGCTAAGCTCGCGGTTCTTCGGCCAGACGACATAGAAGGCCTTGCCGGTCTTGAGCACATGGTTCGTCACCGGCACCAGCAGCCCGGTCGCCAGCAGCCGTTCGGCCAGGTGTTGCCAGCCGAGAGCGATGCCTTGCCCCTCCATGACGCCCTGGATCACCAGGCCGTAGTCGTTGATGCGCAGGCCGCGCGCGGTGTCGCCGAGGCTGCCGCCGGCCGACTGGAACCATTCGTCCCAACTGGCGGCCTCACGATACGGCTCCTCGAGATGGATGAGACGGTGCGTGGCCAGTTCCCCGACTGTCCTCGGCATGCCGAACTTGGCCAGGTAGCTGGTGCCGGCGACGGGGAAAATCTCCTCGTCGGCGAGCGGCAGCGAATGATAGTCCGGCCATTCCCGGGACTCGCCGCCGCGCACGGCCAGCGGGATGCCTTCGGCGATGATGTCGAGGTCGCGGTCGGCGGTCTGGATGCGCAGATCGATGCCTGGCAATTCGTCGCGGAACTGCTGCAGGCGCGGCATCATCCAGAACGAGCCGAAGGCCGTCGATGCAGCAAGCGTCACATGGCCGCCTGTCGCCTGCAGGCGCAGGTCCTCGGCCGACTTGCGGATGTGCGACAGACCGAGCGAGACATCGGCGTGGAAGCGTTCGCCGGCTTCCGTCAGGCTGACCTGCCGGTGACGGCGCTGGAACAGCTTGGCGCCGAGCTGCTCTTCCAGCCCGCGCACCGCATAGGACACGGCGGCTTGCGTCATCCCGAGCTCGCGCCCGGCGGCGGTGAAGCTCGACAGCCGGCCGGCCGCTTCGAAGACGATCAGGCTACCGGCGGAGGGCAGGAGGTGGCGCAGGCTTCGCATAAGCTCAGCTTATACAAGAGATCAGGATTTTCCAGCGTCACAGCCATATTTCGTCTCGCTAACTTGGCAGGAACGGACGCCAGGAGGTCTCATGAACGCACCCGCCGCTGAGTTGACCGAAAACACCAACCGCCGCAGCGGCGGGCGCATCGGGCGCAAGGCTTTGCGAGCGGCTCCAATAATCTCGTTCCCGACCCTGGTCCGCAAGATTCCGGTCTATCAGATGGTTCCGGACGAGGCGGTGGAGTTGATCCACGAGGAATCGCTCAAGATCCTCGAGGAGGTAGGCTGCGAATTCCGCGACGACGGCGCTATCGAGCTCTGGCAGTCGGCCGGCGCCGATGTCAGGGAGACGCGTGTCCGCATCGACCGTGCGCTGCTGATGGAACTCGTCTCGAAGGTTCCGTCGGAGTTCACGCTCAATGCACGCAACCCCGAGCGTACGGTTCGCGTCGGCGGCAACAACTCGATCTTCGTGCCGATGTATGGCGCACCTTACGTGCGCGACCTCGACAACAACAGGCGCTACGGCACGCTCGCCGATCTCAACAATTTTCACAAAATGGCTTACATGGCGCCGGCGCTGCATTCCTCGAGTTCGGTCATCTGCGAGCCGATGGAGATAGCGGTGCCGAAACGGCATTTGCACATCATCCATTCGGCGCTGAAGCATTCCGACAAGCCGTTCATGGGCATAGTGACATCGAAGGAGCGCGCGGAGGACACGATGGCGATGGCTGGCATCGTCTTCGGCGAGGAGTTCGTACACGAAAACCCTGTGCTGGTGGCGATCACCAACTGCAATTCGCCGCTGGTCTGGGACGCCACCATGATCGACGCCATGCGGGTCTACGCGAGCCATAATCAGCCGCTGATCCTGGCGCCTTTCGCGTTGTGCGGTGCTTCGACCTCGGCTTCTGCCGTCGGCGCGGTGGCGCAGGTCAACGCCGAGGCGCTTGCCGGCGTGGCGCTGACCCAGCTCATCCGACCAGGCTCACCTCAGGTCTACGGTCAGTTCATGGTCACGGTGGACATGAAGACCGGCGCGCCGATGGGCGGCACGCCGGAGGCCGCCCAGATGATGTATCTGATGGGGGCGCTGGCGAGAAAATATCGGCTGCCGTGGCGCACGTCGGGCTTTCATGTCGGCTCGAAGCTGAACGACGCCCAGGCCGGCTACGAATCGAACATGCTGATGCATGCCGCCATCCTGTCGGGCGCCAACTACATCTGGCATTCCGCCGGCTGGCTGGAAGCCGGACTGACCTGCGGCTATTCGAAATTCGCGACCGACTGCGAACAGCTTGTCGGCTGGTACAAATATGCCGGCGGCCTGCCGTTCGACGATTTCAAGGAAGCGATGGCGGCGATCCGCGAGGTTGGGCCGCAAGGCCATTTCCTTGGCACCCAGCACACGCTCGAACATTTCGAGTCGGCTTTCTTCATGCCCTCGATCATGGACTTCAATTCGTTCGAGCAGTGGAAGGCTGAAGGGGCGAAGGATCACGATACCCGCGGCCGCGAGAAAGCCCGCAACATGCTCGCCGATTATGAGGAGCCGAAGCTCGACGAGGGCATCGCCGAAGGCTTGAAGGATTTTATCGCCCGGCGCGAGGAGAAGCTGCCGGACACCGTCAGTTGATGCAAAGGGCGAAGACCCGGCGGGAACCATAAGGGAGGAAAGAAATGACACTTTTCAGAAGCAATGGCGATCGCGTCCCGAGCGCCATCGAGGCAATGGCGCAAGAGGCACGTGCGGGCCGTATGGACCGGCGCGAGTTCCTGGCGCTGGCAAGCGCCTTTGGTGCATCGACGGCTGTAGCCTACGGCATGATCGGTCTTGCCGCACCGCAACAGGCCCTGGCCGAGGAGCCGAAGAAGGGCGGTACGCTGCACGTCTCGATGCCGGTCAAGGCGCAGAAGGACCCGCGCACCTATGATTGGGTTGAGCTTGCCAACATCTCGCGCAGCTGGCTGGAACCGTTGGTCCGCTACACCAAGCAGTTCACCTTCGAGCCGGTGCTGCTTGAAGGCTGGGATATCAACGACGACGCCACCGAATACGTCCTGCATGTGCGCAAGGGCATCAGCTGGAACAATGGCGATGCTTTCAACGCCGATGACGTCGCCTACAATCTGACGCGCTGGTGCGAGAAGGGCGTCGCCGGCAATTCGATGGCCGCACGTGTCGGCGCGCTGATCGACGCAAAAACCGGCAAGGCGCGGAACGGCGCCATTACCAAGGTCGACGACTTCTCGGTCAAGCTGAAGCTCAGTGAACCCGACATTTCGCTGATCCCGAACTTCACTGACTATCCCGCACTTGTCGTGCACCGCAATTTCGATGCCGATGGCGCCGACCCGATCAAGAAGCCGATCGGCACCGGACCGTTCGAACTGGTTTCATACGATGTTGGCCAGAAGGCGGTGGTGAAGCGCCGCACGAACGGCAAATGGTGGGGCGGCGAGGCGCCGCTCGACGGCGTCGAGTTCATCGATTACGGCACCGACTTCAACGCCACCGTGAACGCTTTCGAATCCGGCGAGATCGACCTCAATTTCGAGAGCCCTGCCGACTTCATCGACATCCTCGACAAGATGGGTCTGCAGAAATCGGAGGTCGCGACGGCGACGACACTGGTTGCCCGCACCAACGTCACCCACAAGCCCTATGACGACCAGCGGGTGCGCAATGCACTGCAGATGGCCGTCGACAACAATGCCGTCTTGCAACTCGGCTATAACGGGCGTGGCACGGTTGGCGAAAACCACCATGTCAGCCCGATCCACCCGGAATATTATCCGCTGCCCAAGAAGACCCGCGACGCGGCGGGCGCCAAGAAGCTGATGGCGGACGCCGGTCAGGCCGACTTCGAACACGAGCTGATCACCATCGAGGACGATTGGCAGAAGAACACCGGCGACGCGATCGCCGGCCAACTGCGCGATGCCGGCATCAAGGTGAAGCGCACCGTGCTGCCGGGCTCGACCTTCTGGAACGACTGGACGAAATATCCCTATTCGATGACCATCTGGTACATGCGCCCGCTCGGCGTCCAGGTGTTGGCGCTGGGCTATCGCACCGGCGAGGCTTGGAATGAATCGGCCTATTCCAATCCCGACTTCGACGCCAAGCTTAAACAGGCGCTCTCGCTGATCGACGTGGCCAAGCGCAAGGAGGTGATGAAGGACGTCGAGCAGATCCTGCAGGATTCGGGCGTCATCATCCAGCCCTACTGGCAGAAGCTCTTTAGCCACACCAACAAGAAGGTGAAGAATTACGGCGTCCATCAGACCTTCGAGATGGACCTCCAGAATGTCTGGCTGGACGGCTGAAAGGAGGCGGCGCAGGGACTTCATGAGCCGCAAAAAAGCCGATATGCAGGACGCGTGGTATTGATTGCGTCAAGCCAGCCGGAGATTCTGCATGCGACTGACAGTGCTCCTTGCCGCCCTTGCGATAGCCTTACCCGCGGCCGCCTTCGCTGGTCCGGCGTCCGACGCTGTGAAGTTCTTCTATGTCCCGGAAGTCAAGTTCGAGGCCGAAGCACAATACCGCGATCGCTTCACCGAGCCGGTGACGAAACTGTTCGATCTCAACGATCAGGCGACCAAGAAGAACCCGGACCAGGTCGCCTGTATCGACTTCGACCCTGGTCTGGATGCGCAGGATTTCGACCAGAAGACCGTCTCGAAAACGTTGAAACTGTCCGAGACACTGGATGCTGACAATGCCGAGGTTACAGCCTCCTTCAGCCTTTTCTCGGAAGGCGATGATGCCAAACGTGAAATGGTCTGGTCGCTCAAGAAGATCGACGGCAAGTGGAAGATATCGGACATCGCCTCGAAGACCAGCAACTGGAAGCTCAGTGCGCTGGAATGCGTGGCCGGCCAGGAGTGATGCGATGGCCCGTCGCCTTGTCCTGGCCATGTCTACGCTGTGCATGCTGGCGTCGGGTTTGAGCGGCGCGGCTGCGCAAGGCTTGCTCGGCGCGCCGCCGGCAGACGCCCCGGCCGGCTCGGCGCCGGGTGATAGTGGAGCGCCGGCAAATCCGCCGACGACGGCGCCGCCGGCTGACAGCGCACCTGCCGCACCCATCCAGCCGGGATCACCGACAGCGGTGGTGCGGCCGTTCTACGATCAGGTCAACCTTGAGGTCGATCCCTCGCAACGCAGCCATTTCATCGATCCGGCAAAAACCGTGCTCGACAAGAGCGATGCGCTGCGCAAGTCCGGGCAGGGCGAGTGCCTCGACCCCAACATGGCGCTCGACAACGCCGACTACGACAAGGACGAGATCGACAAGAGCCTGAAGACGCTCGAAGCAATCAATGGCGACCAGGCCAAGGTCGTTGTTGCCTTCGTTGTTGCCGGCAATCCGCACCGCCTCGAATGGAAGCTCAAGAAGGTCGGCGGCGACTGGAAGGTCACGGACCTGCTATCGGTGACCGGCGAATGGGCGCTCAGCCAGTATCAGTGCGAATGAGTGTCGAGCTAGCCACGCCCGCGATAGGGCGCAACACCGGTATCGGGCAGCCAGGAGCCCTCGGGCGGGGCGCCGGTCTGCCAGAAGACGTCGATCGGAATGCCGCCGCGCGGATACCAATAGCCGCCTATGCGCAACCACAGCGGCTTGGTTGCTGCCACGATGCGTCGACCGATCATCACGGTACAGTCTTCGTGGAAGGCGCCATGGTTGCGGAACGAGGTCATGAACAGCTTCAGCGATTTCGATTCCACCAGAGCCGCGTCGGGTGCGTAGTCGATGACGATATGGGCGAAATCCGGCTGCCCGGTGACCGGGCAGAGCGAGGTGAATTCCGGGCAAGTGAAGCGCACGATGGCGGGCGGTCCGTCGCCGCGCGTGAACGGCACGGTCTCCAGGACTGCCTGTTCAGGGCTCTGTGGCGTCTCGACGTGCGCGCCGAGCTGGGTGAGGGTCTTGGTATCGATCATCGCGGTCGTCCTAGGGATTTTCCGCGCTCATTAGCACAATTTGGAACCGCAGGAAGACAATGACCAGCAACGACCCGCTTCTCCAACCCTATCAGCTGAAGCATCTGACGCTGAAGAACCGGGTGATGTCGACCAGCCACGAGCCGGCCTATTCGGAGGAGGGCATGCCGAAACAGCGCTACCGGCTCTACCATGCCGAAAAGGCCAAAGGCGGCATGGCGCTGACCATGACCGCCGGTTCGGCCATCGTCTCGCGCGACAGCCCGGCCGCCTTCGGCAATCTGCATGTCTATGACGACAGGATCGTGCCGTGGCTCGCGGAACTCGCTGACGCCTGCCACGAACATGACTGCAAGGTGATGATCCAGATCACGCATCTTGGCCGCCGCACCGGCTGGAACAAGGCTGACTGGCTGCCTGTTCTTTCGGCCTCGCCGGTGCGCGAGCCGGCCCATCGCGCTTTTCCCAAGACCATCGAGGATTGGGACATGGAGCGTATCGTCGCCGACTATGCGTCGGCCGCCCAGCGCTGCCAGGCGGCCGGCCTCGACGGTATCGAATTCGAGTCCTACGGCCATCTGATGGATGGCTTCTGGTCGCCGGCCACCAACCATCGCGACGACGCGTATGGCGGGTCGCTCGACAACCGCCTGCGCTTCACCAACATGGTGCTGGATGCAGTACGCGCGGCGGTCGGCGAGAAATTCGTCGTCGGCATCCGCATGGTCGCCGACGAGGACTTTTCGCAAGGCCTGTCGAAGGAGGAGGGCGTCGAGATTGCCCGGCGGCTGGCCAATTCCGGCAAGGTCGATTTCCTCAACATCATCCGTGGTTCGATCGAAAGCGATGCGGCGTTGACCAAGGTCATCCCGGTGACCGGCATGCGGTCTTCGCCGCATCTCGATTTTGCTGGCGAGGTGAGGGCGGCGACAAAGTTCCCGACCTTCCACGCGGCGCGGATTTCCGACGTTGCCACCGCGCGCCATGCCATCGCGACGGGAAAACTCGACATGGTCGGCATGACCCGCGCCCACATCGCCGATCCGCATATCATCAAAAAGGTGATGGAAGGCCGCGAGCACGAGATCCGCCCCTGTGTCGGCGCCACCTATTGTCTCGACCGCATCTATGAGGGCGGCGAGGCGCTGTGCGTCCACAATGCGGCGACCGGCCGCGAGGCCGAGATTCCGCACATCATCGTCAAGACCGAGGGTCCGAGAAGAAAGGTAGTTGTCATCGGTGCTGGCGCCGGCGGGTTGGAGGCGGCGCGTGTTGCAGCGGAGCGCGGCCATCACGTCACGATCCTGGAGGCATCATCGCAAGCAGGGGGCCAGGTGCGTCTGGCAACGCAGAACCCGCGCCGCAAGGAATTGATCGGCATTATCGACTGGCGGCTGGCCGAACTCGAGCGGCTCGGCGTCGAGATCCGCTACGACACCTGGGCGGAGCAGGACGATGTCTTGGCGCTGGCGCCCGATGTGGTGGTGGTCGCCACCGGCGGCCTGCCGCAGAACCCGCCTCTGGCGGCGGGCGACAACCTCGTCACCTCGAGCTGGGACATCATGGCCGGTAGCGTCAAACCGGCCGAGAACGTGCTGCTCTTTGACGACAATGGCGGCCATCAGGGTATGGGCGCGGCTGAGTTGATCGCCAACAGCGGCGCAAGGCTGGAACTGGTGTCGCCGGAGCGTTTCTTCGCGCCTGAAATGGGCGGCATGAACCACGTTCCCTACATGCGCGCCTTCCAGGAAAAAGGCGTCACCATCACCATCAACACGCGCCTGCGCTCGGTGCGGCGCGAGGGCAATCAGCTGATTGCCGAACTCGCTTCGGATTTTGCCGATGGCTGGCGCGGGGAGCGCAGGGTCGATCAGGTGGTGGTCGAGCACGGCACCGCACCACTCGATGATCTCTATCTCAGCCTGAAGCCGCTTTCGAAGAATGGCGGGGCGATCGACTACGAACGTCTGGTTGGTGGCGGCGACATCTTTCCGTCGCGCAACCCGCAAGCCGGCTTCGTGCTGCTGCGCATCGGCGATGCGGTCGCCTCGCGCAACATCCATGCCGCCATCTATGACGGCATCAGGTTCGGCCTGCGGATCTGATCTCAGGCTCGCTCAGGCCGGCATGTTGAACGGCGTGATGACCTGGATGTTGGACGCGCCCGGCGCGACCGATTTCGGCAGTGCGCCCTGCGCCCGCATGATGTGGATGCAGGCTGCGCGCATGTCTTGCCTGAGATCGTGATGCAGCACGGCCGAGATGCGCCGGCTGCGCAGCAAGTCGAGATTGTCGGCGTCGAGATCGTGGCCGACGAACACAAGGCAGGGCCGTTTCATCCAGGCGAATGCCTGGACGATGGAGGCGTTTCCGCCGCCGATGGAATACACGGCCGCAATGTCGGGATGATTTTTCAGTGCAGTGCGAACCAGTTCGCCTGTCGCGCGATCGATGCCGTGCCCTTCGCCGATGTCGACGATGCCAAGGTCGGGAAAGTTTTCGCGCAAGGCACGGCGAAAGCCGATTTCGCGCTCCTCCTCGCCCCGGAAGCGGTTGCTGCTCAAGGTGACCAGGACATCGGCACGATTTCCGCCAAGCCATGCACCGATCAGATAGGCAGCCGTCTCGCCGGCGGCGCGGTTGTCGACGCCGACAGAGGCCAGCCTTTGGCTGTTCGGCAGATCGGTGACCAGCGTCACAACAGGTATGCCTGACTGAACGACCCGATCCACCGCGGCGGTTATTTCGGGCACATCAGGCACCTTGAGGAAAATGCCGTTGCTGCCGCGACGGGCAATCGCATCGAGCAGGGAGACGGTGTTCGCCACTGCGCGCACTTCGGCAAGGTGGTTGCGCGCCCGGAACACGGCTGGGTGGAGGCCCGGCATCTCGGCCTCAAGCGCCGCGCGCACAGCTTGGGTAAAGCGCTCAGGCGCCTCCATGACGAGATCGAGAATGAACTTGCGGCCCGACAAGCCAATCTGGGAGCGTTGCGTTTCCAGTTCGCGGATCGCCTGCTCGATGCGGCGGACGGTATGCTGCCGCACGCCGCTGCGCCCATGCAGGACACGGTCGACCGTGGCGATGCTGACGCCGGCCTGCTGGGCGATGTCCTTCACCAGGAACGGATGCGACATCAGGTGCCTCGATCAATCCTGAGGTGTTTTTGAGGTGTTCCAGCCATATGCCGCCTCTCAGCCAGAGCTATACTTGCGCCATCCAGTCGAAACAAGACCATAGGGAGGGTGCCGTGAAGGCCGACAATTTTGCCAAGCTCAGATCCGATCGTATCTGGCTTACCGCCGATAGTGCAGCATCGACGATTTTGCGGCGTCCACGCAGCTGACGACGAAGCTGGCGGACTATCCATTCGCGTCCGAGGTGCAGAAAAACGTGCTAATCTACGACGGTGCGGCGGTGCGCGCGGCCGCCGGCGATCCGGCCCGGCGCAAGGCGCTTCTCGCCGAGTGGGTCGAGGCGATGACCGACGGTCCGGGTGTGGTTGTGTTCCGCGGTGCCTTCGAGGATGTGGCTCCGGTCGATGCCGCGACGCAAGCCTTCAACGCCATCATCGCCGAGGAGCGTGCGGCTGGAGCCGGCGGCGGCGACCATTTTGCCAAGCCTGGTGCGAACGACCGGGTGTGGAATGCGTTGGAAAAGCTTTGCCTGCGTGACCCCGCAATCTTTGCTGCCTATTACGGCAACGACATCATCGCATTGATATCTGAGGCCTGGCTCGGCCCGGCCTATCAGGTCACATCGCAGGTGAACAATGTCAGGCCGGGCGGCGCATCGCAGTCGGCCCACCGGGATTATCATCTCGGCTTCCAGACCGCGTCGGTCATCGAACGCTATCCAGTGCATGTCCATCGGATTTCGCCGGTGCTGACGCTGCAGGGCGCCGTCGCCCATTGCGACATGCCGGTGGAAAGCGGCCCCACGCTTTATCTGCCCTATTCGCAGACTTACCTGCCTGGATACCTGGCGATGAACCGCCCCGAATTTCAGGCCTATTTCACCGAGCAGCATATTCAGCTGCCCCTCAAGAAAGGCGATGCGGCCTTCTTCAATCCCGCTCTGTTCCACGCTGCCGGCACCAACCGGTCGGCGGACATTCAGCGTATGGCGAACCTGCTGCAGGTGTCATCGGCCTATGGCCGCGCCATGGAAAGCGTGGATCGGACCCGCATGAGCGCGGCCCTTTACCCCGTTGTCCAGCGCATGTTGGGCAATGGCAGCCTGACCAGGCCGGCGGCTGACAATACGATCGCCTCTTCGGCGGAAGGCTATTCCTTTCCGACCAATCTCGATCGCGATCCGCCACTCGGCGGCCTGGCGCCGGAAACACAGCAGGCGCTTTTCCATCGCGCACTGGATGCGGGATGGGAACCAGCGGCCTTCGTGGAGGCACTTGAAAAACAGGCGCGCAAAAAGCTGACCTGATCGTTCGCTGCTTCCGTAGACGAAAACTGGTGGCGCGCGGCAAAACCTGCATGCGAGAGCCCGTGCATGTCGGCCCTGCCGCGCGCCCGCACGTCGTTGGCTGAGGGCCAGGGGACGTACGGTTCGGGTCTTTCGTGATTGCCGCTATGCGGCGTTCCTCAAAAGAACCGTGCCACCGCCATGCACAGCACGGTGATGACCAGTAAACCCGCGGCAATTCGCTCGCCCGTCGTCATTCTGGCGCGCAGCATGGGTTGCACCGCTGGATCGGAACCGACCAATTGACGGCTGGCGGAACCAACCACCGCGCCCTGAACGCCGGCGGCGGCAAGCGCCGTCAGAATACCCAGCGCCAGCACCGTTTCCGTCGAGCCGAAATAGGCGCCGTGGAAGAAATACCAGAGCAGTGCGCCGGTCAGGAAGACGCCGACGGCCGCGCCCATTTGCGGTCGAAACAGCCGCTCGGCGCGGATATCCGGGTCGCGCGCCAACGTGATCGTGGTGCCGGCCCAGAAAACGCCAGCCATGACATGAAGGCCCATTACAACGATGTAGACATATTGCATACCGGCTCTCCTCTCGCCTGTTGTTGATCTAATAGTTAGATATCTAACTATTAGATGTCAATGTATGAGCGCACGCCTGTTCCATCACTGAAGAACACCGTCTAGTGTCGGCTGATGACGCCCTTTGAACGCCCGCCGGTCGGCATGAATCTCGGCCGCACCGCCAAGCTTGTCGCCCAGGCTTTCGATGCCGCTTTGGTTGAAGCAGGCGGGACCTTGCCGGTCTGGCTCACGCTGCTGTCGGTCAAGTCGAATGGGCTAGCCAATCAGCGCGAGCTTGCCAGCATGATCGGCATCCAGGGCGCGACGCTCACGCACCATCTCAACGCGATGGAGGCGCAAGGCCTGCTGACGCGCCGCCGCGATCCAGTCAACCGGAGGGTCCATCTGGTCGAATTGACAGAAGCGGGAGAAGCGCTGTTCGAGACATTGCGGCAAGCCGCGCTTGTCTTCGACAAGCGGCTTCGCACGGGGCTGCCCGACGAGCGTCTGGCGGAGTTCGCACAGGTGCTGGCCGTATTGCGCGACAATGTGGAAATTTAGGAAAGCCCTCTTGTCGGCTCAGTCTTCATAGGCCGGGATCGCGCCAAATGCATAATGGCGCAGCTTCAGCGCGGTGATCAGATCGGTGAGCTTCGTCTTGCCGTCGAAACTGTCTTGGAACATCTCGTCATGCATGAGCAGGATCAGCTTGCCCGGTCTGGCGAAGTGGCCATAGCCGAACAAATGGTCGATCTCACTGACCAGGTGGTCGACACTCTGTACCGGCTCGCCGCTGTCCTTGTGCACCCATTCGTGGTCCCAGCCGTAGAGATAGAAGCCCGAAGCCGCGACGAACTCGTAGTCGGGATCCTCGCGGCCGGCTTGCGCGGGCCCGAGCGAGTTGTCGTTCTTTGACATCGAAGGCAGCCGAAACACATCACGCCCGGGCAGGCGCGCATGTACCGCGGGCTTAAGGCCCAGTACGGCATTGGCCCTGAGCATGTCGGCAACCACCCCTTCCGTATCGCTGTAGAAGTGCCGGTAGTGATTGTAGGCGTGGCTGTAGCTGTGGTTGCCGATCGTCACCAGCGGTATTGCCTTGGCACGCCGCACCAGCGCCTTGCTGGACGCACTGGCCACGGCATGCATGCCGACCATGAACAATGTTGCCGGAACCTGCTCCGCCTCCAGCACGTCGAGGATGTTGCTGGTGCCGTTCAGCGGGCCATCGTCGAAGGTCAGATAGATGGTGCGATCCGCCCCATGAGCCGGCAGCGCCGACATCAGCATGGCCGCCAGGACAAGCCGAAAGACTATCATAGACTGATGTAACCGATTGCGATCGCGACAGGCCGCCAGTTCCAGCGATTGCTTGTCAAGACGGGCCGGGTCCCGCCTAGGCCAGGCTGCCCTGCAGCACCGTCAGCCTGGCCTTCTTCGGCATGCGGGCGGTCAGCCATTCGAGCGCTTTGTCGTGCGGCATCGGGAAGGCGATGGAATAGCCTTGCACCTGGTCGCAGCCTATCGCCATCAACGAATCGAGCTCGGCCTCGGTTTCGGCACCCTCGGCGACGATCGAGATGCCGAGGCCGCGGGCAAGCTCGGTGATGGCGCGCACGATCTTGGAGTTGTCGCCATTCTCATGGATGTTTTGCACGAAGCGGCGGTCGATCTTGAGCCGATCGATCTCGTTGGGATTGACGTGGCTGAGCGATGCATAGCCGGTGCCGAAATCATCCAGTTCCAGATGCACGCCGGCCGCCCGGATGTGACGCAGCTTTGCCGCTATGCCCGTCTTCTCGTCGTCCAGAATGACGGATTCGACGATTTCCAGCGACAGTTTCTGCGGCGGCAGTCCGGCCTTTTCCAGCGTCTCGAACAGAAACGCATCAAAATCGTGCTCGCGCAGCTCGGTGCCCGAAACATTGACGGCAAGCCGCCCGAAGGCAATTCCGGCACGGTTCCATTCGGCGGCCTGGTTGATCGCCTTGCTGATCACGATGCGACCGATCTCCGGCATGAAGCCGCACTTCTCGGCGACCGGAATGAATTCGCCAGGGGGAATCATGCCGCGTTCGGCATGGTTCCAGCGCACCAGCGCCTCGATGCCGCTGATAGCGCCGGTGGTCAGCGAGACCTGCGGCTGGAAATAGACCTGGAAAGCCCGCTCGGCGATGGCGACCTTGATGTCGTGCTCGAGCTGCTTGCGATAATCGAGTTCACGGCGCAATTCCTCGGAGAAGAACGAGAAGTTGCCGCCGCCCATCTTCTTGGCGGAGTAAAGTGCCAGATCGGCATGGACGAGCAGGTCCTGCGCATTGTCGGCATCGATCGGATAGACGGCGATGCCGCCGCTGGCTCCCGGAAGAATGGTGGTGCCCTGGAAGACGATCGGCTCGTTGATGTGCGCCAGGATGCGTCGTGCCAGCATATTGATGTCTTCGGTGCTGCCGGCACCATTGAGGATCATCACGAATTCGTCGCCACCGAGCCGCGCGCACAGATCCGACGCCCGGCAGGAATCGCGCATGCGCTGTGCCGTCACCACGAGCACATAGTCGCCGGCGGCGTGGCCCAGCGTATCGTTGATCTGCTTGAAACGGTCGAGGTCGAGTTGCACGACGGCCAGACGCTCGCGCCGCCGGTGCGCACCCTTGATGAGCGTCTCGAAATGATCGGTCAGGAAGGTGCGGTTGTGCAGGCCGGTCAGTCCGTCATGAACCGCGATGAAGGCCATCGAATTGCGCGCGTCGACCAGTTCACGCGTCTTGCGCAAGATCGCGTTGGACATCGGCCTGAAGATGAACAGCGCCACCAGCAGGATGACGCCGAGCGTGGCATAGAACAGCGTACGGTGTAGGGTGAGCAGCTTTTCGGAGCGCTCATCGGCTTCGGCGGAGATACGCTGGCCGAGCGCGGCATAGCCCGACAAGGTGGCATTGGCGACCGAGGCATCAAGGTTGACGCGTTCGGCGCCGCCTTTGTAACCCTCATTGTCGAGATTGAGCCGCGATTCGAGGGCTGAGATCAGACGGTCGCCATTGGCGATCAGCCCGACCGAGAAATAGTCGAGATGGAAGGGCTTGGCGAAAAGCACGCTCTCGATCGAGTGCGGATCGAGCTTGGCCGGAGATCCCGGATCCGCGCCGGTCTGCTTGAGCAGCAGATCGTAGTTGGTCTCGAACTCCGCAGTGGCCTGCTTGAGCGCGCTGGCCAGCGCCGGCTGCTTGTCGCGCGAGGCGGCACTTGTTTCACTGGCTAGGAAGACGATGCGTTGCGACAACGTCTTCTGTGTGCCTACGATGTCGAGCAAGGTGTGGTTGTGCTGCTGGGTGGCCATCGTCTGCTGCAGCAGGACGAAGGAGGCCGCGACCATGGCGGCAATGATCAGCAATGCCAGCCAGTAGCCGGCCTTGATCAGCAGTATGAGCTTGCCTGAAACGGTTTGCACCGGCTGCTGCGACATGTTCGGGGGCGGCCTCTCGCCAACGGATTCCTGTATGAGCACCATTGAACTGCAAACGTTAACAGGACTGGAAATCGACAGCCGGTCGGCAAGGGGGAGATGCGGAAAGAACTTGAAATGGTTATCGGGTTGTTTCGCGGCCGGCCCGCATTTGAGCATTCGTTTGTCCCATGTATTTCCGGGTGGTCGCGTGGGTGCTGCCCATGGCGTCTCCATTGATGCTGCCCGGCCACCCGATCCAGTCGCTTTTGCGATGGATTTTTTGCGCAAGCGGGACGACAGTCTGCCCAAGTCAAACGGGACCTGATCATGACCGCAGCATTCCTCTCCCACATCGACAGCGAGCTTGCCGGGCTCAAAACGGCCGGCCTCTACAAGTCCGAGCGGGTGATCTCCTCGATGCAGTCGGCGCAGATCGAGGTCGGCGGCGAGAAAGTGCTGAACTTCTGCGCCAACAACTATCTCGGCCTTGCCGACAGCGCCGACCTGCGGAAGGCGGCCACCCAGGCGCTAGACCGCTACGGCTATGGCATGGCCTCGGTGCGCTTCATCTGCGGCACGCAGGAGGAACATAAAGAGCTCGAGGCGACGATTTCATCCTTCCTCGGCCTGGAAGACACCATCCTCTACGGCTCCTGTTTCGACGCCAATGGCGGCCTGTTCGAGACGCTGCTTGGCGAGGACGACGCGATCATCTCGGATGCGCTGAACCATGCCTCGATCATCGACGGCGTCAGGTTGTCGAAGGCCAAACGCTTCCGCTACGCCAACAACGACATGGCCGATCTAGAAGCGCGACTGAAGGAAGCCGGGGATTGCCGCTTCCGGCTCATCGCCACCGATGGTGTGTTCTCGATGGACGGCATCATCGCCAACCTGAAAGGCGTCTGCGACCTTGCCGAGAAATACGGCGCCATGGTCATGGTCGATGACAGCCATGCGGTTGGCTTCGTCGGCAAGAACGGTCGCGGCTCGGCCGAACATTGCGGCGTCGAGGGCAGGGTCGACATCATCACCGGCACGCTGGGCAAGGCGCTCGGCGGCGCTTCCGGCGGCTACACCTCGGGCAAAAGCCAGGTGGTCGACTGGCTGCGCCAGCGCTCGCGGCCCTATCTCTTTTCTAACACGCTGATGCCGGCAATCGCCGGAGCCTCGATCAAGGTGTTCGAGCTGATCCGCAATGGCGACGCCTTGCGCGAGCGCCTATATGCCAATGCGGCGCGGTTCAGATCTGAGATGGGCAAGATCGGCTTCACATTGGCCGGAGCCGATCATCCGATCATCCCGGTGATGCTGGGCGATGCCAGCCTGGCGCAGGAGATGGCGGCACGCATGCTGAAGCGCGGCATCTATGTCATCGGTTTCTCGTTCCCGGTGGTGCCGAAGGGCCAGGCGCGCATTCGCACCCAGATGTCGGCGGCGCATTCCATTGCCGATATCGACCGTGCGGTAGAGGCTTTCGCCGCAGTCGGCAGGGAGCTGGGCGTGATTTCCTGAACGGCCGGCGCCTAAAAGCGATTCCGGATCAAAAGATTCAAGGGACAAAAGAATGTCGAACATGATGAAGGCGCTGGTGAAGGCCAAAGCCGAGCCGGGCATCTGGATGGAAGAGGTCCCGGTGCCGGAGATCGGCCCCAACGACGTGCTGATCAAGATCAAGAAGACGGCGATCTGCGGCACGGACGTTCACATCTACAATTGGGACCAGTGGGCGCAAAAGACGGTGCCGGTGCCGATGGTCACCGGCCATGAGTTTGTCGGCACCGTTGCCGATTTCGGTGCCGCGGTGACCGAATACAAGGTCGGCCAGCGCGTTTCCGGCGAAGGCCACATCGTCTGCGGCCATTGCCGCAACTGCCGCGCGGGCAGGGGACATCTGTGCCGCAATACGCTAGGCGTCGGCGTCAACCGTCCCGGCGCCTTCGGCGAGTATCTGGCGATCCCGCAGCACAATGTCGTGCCGATCCCCGACGACGTGCCCGACGAGATCGCCGCGATTTTCGACCCCCTGGGCAATGCCGTCCACACGGCATTGTCCTTCGACCTGGTCGGCGAGGACGTTCTGGTCACCGGCGCCGGGCCGATCGGCATCATGGGTGCGCTGGTGGCACAATGCGTCGGCGCGCGAAAGGTGGTCATCACCGACATCAACCCGGTGCGGTTGGCGCTGGCCAAAAAGCTCGGCGTCCAGCATGTCGTCGATGCCTCGAAGGAAAAGCTGCGCGATGTTATGCCGGTGCTCGGCATGACCGAGGGTTTTGACGTCGGCCTCGAAATGTCGGGCGCAGCACCCGCTTTCCGCGACATGATCGACACCATGAACAATGGCGGCAAGATCGCCATTCTGGGGATCGCCCCGACCGGCTTCGAGATCGACTGGAACAAGGTCATCTTCAAGATGCTGCATCTCAAGGGCATCTATGGCCGCGAGATGTTCGAGACCTGGTACAAGATGATCGCGCTGGTCCAGGGTCCGCTCGATGTCAGCGGGCTGATCACGCATCGGATTGGCATCGACGATTATCAGGCCGGGTTCGATGCGATGCGGAGCGGCAGTTCGGGCAAGGTGGTGATGGACTGGTGAGGCGCATCGATAGAGACGTCGAGTTCCTTCGCGCCCCCCTCTGTCCTGCCGGACATCTCCCCCACGAGGGGGGAGATTAGCTGTTTCGGCGCGCCGCCATTTCTCCAACGTTAGCGATTGGCGAAAGCCTGCGTGACGTCCGATCTCCCCCCAAAGTGGGGGAGATGTCCGGCAGGACAGAGGGGGCGCTGTCCCTCCAGCCTATCAGCTCTACTTCCCTTCCAACGCCCCCTCCAGTGCTGCTACGCTGCTGACAATCGCCACCCGCTCCGCCGCACTCATCCTCTCCAGCAATTCCCCTTCAAACGCCTTCGCCAGCGGCACCATCTCGCAATAGGCGGCGAGCCCGGCCTTGGTCAGCGCCAGATGCTCCACACGCCGATCATTCTCGTCGGGCGTCCGCGTCAGCCAACGCCTTCGCTCAAGCTCCGCCACGGCGCGCGAGACCTTGGTTTTGTGCATGGCCGACTGCTCGCCGAGTGCCGTCGCGGTCATCGTGCCGCGCTGTCCCAGTCCGGAGAGCGTTCGCCATTCCGGCCGCGTCAGGCCGTGGCGGTCCCTGTAGATTTTCGAGAACTCGCGACTGACCGCATCGGCTAGCCGGTAAAGCCGGTAGGGCAGGAAGCTTTCAAGTTCCAGGATTTCCGGTTCCATGGTTCAATTTCCCTACGCGCCATGGTGGCATTGATAGTTACATTTTCAATGGTTACAAATGAAACAAGTTTGGTCAATCCGGGAGGAACCGATGGCCTTTTCCTACATGCCGGGCTTCGGCAACGATTTTGAGACCGAAACCTTGCCCGGCTCGCTGCCGCAGGGCCGCAACTCGCCGCAGCGGCCGGCTTACGGTCTCTATGCCGAGCAGCTTTCCGGCTCGCCCTTCACCGCTCCGCGCGGTACCAACGAGCGCTCCTGGCTCTACCGCATCCGGCCGAGCGTCAAGCACACCGGCCGTTTCAAACCGGCGAACTATCCCTTGTGGAAGACCGCGCCCAATGTCGGCGATCATGAATTGGCGCTTGGCCAGTATCGCTGGAACCCGGTGCCGATGCCGAAGGAGCCGACCGACTTTATTCAGGGCATGCGCAGCATCACCACGGCCGGCGACGTGCTCGGGCAGACCGGCATGGCAGCCCATGTCTATGTCGCCAACACATCGATGGTCGACGACCATTTCTTCAACGCCGACGGCGAGTTGCTGGTCGTGCCGCAGATTGGCGCCTTGCGTCTGGTGACGGAGATGGGCGTTATCGAGCTTCGGCCAGGCGAGATCGCCGTTTTGCCGCGCGGCCTCGTCTTCAAGGTTGAGTTAGTCGACAAGGAAGTGCGCGGCTATGTCTGCGAGAACTATGGCGCCAAGCTGACATTACCCGATCGCGGCCCGATCGGCGCCAATTGCCTGGCCAATCCGCGCGATTTCAAGACGCCTTGCGCCTGGTTCGAGGAGAAGGAGACGCCGTGCCGGCTGATCGTAAAATGGTGCGGCAATTTCCACGTCACCGAGATCGGCCATTCGCCACTCGACGTCGTCGCATGGCACGGCAACTACGCCCCTTACAAATATGATCTGGTAACGTTTTCGCCGGTCGGCGCGCTGCTGTTCGACCATCCCGATCCGTCGATCTTCACGGTGCTGACCGCGCCGAGCGGCGAGGAAGGCACCGCCAACATCGACTTCGTCATCTTCCCGCCGCGCTGGCTGGTGGCCGAAGATACGTTCCGGCCACCCTGGTATCATCGCAATATCATGAGCGAGTTCATGGGCCTGATCCACGGCCAGTACGACGCCAAGGAAGAGGGGTTTGTTCCCGGCGGCATCAGCCTGCACAATCTGATGCTGGCCCATGGTCCGGATGCGCCTGGCTTCGAAAAGGCCTCGCGTGCGGATTTGAAACCGGTCAAGCTCGACAACACCATGGCCTTCATGTTCGAGACCCGCTACCCGCAGATGCTGACCCGCTACGGTGCCGAATTGGAAACAAGGCAGGACAATTACATCGACTGCTGGGCCGATCTGAAGAAGCGCTTCAATGGCACGCCCGAGGGCGACTGGTCTTGAGATCAGTTCAATGAGTGATCGCCTTGTGCTTCTTGGCTCCAAGGGTGGTCCGGCGCTGCGGCCAGGCGGACCGTGGCCGAGCTCATCGCTGCTGGAGATCGGCGGTCGAGCCATCGTCGTCGACTGCGGGCTCGGCGTGACACGCGGGTTGGTCGATGCCGGGATCGGCCTGAAGGCGCTCGACCTGATCTTCATCACGCATCTGCATTCCGACCATGTGTTGGAACTTGGACCGCTGATCCACACTGCCTGGACGGCGGGGCTGGTGACGCCGGTCAACGTATTCGGCCCGCCTGGCACCGGCCACTATTGGCGACGTTTTTGCCAGGCGATGGAATTCGATATCGAAATCCGCATCGTCGATGAGGGCCGCCCCGACATTCGTGACCTGGTTTCAATCGACGAATTCGGCGAAGGCCAGGTTGTCGAGCAGCGCGGCCTCAAAGTGATGGCGCTGCGCGTCGATCATCCGCCGGTCACCGACTGCTTTGCCCTGCGCTTCGAGCATGGCGGCAAAAGCGTGGTGTTCTCCGCCGATACGGCCTTCTTTCCGCCGCTCGCCGATTTTGCCGAAGGTGCCGATATTCTCGTCCACGAAGCCATGCTGGAGCAAGGTATTGAGCGGCTGGTTGCCAGAACCGGCAACGGTGCGCGGCTCAAGGAACATCTGCTTGCCAGCCACAGCTTTGCCGAAGAGGCCGGGCGCATCGCCAGCGATGCCGGCGTGAAGAGGCTGGTGCTCAACCACCTCATTCCGGCCGACGATCCCGAGATCGGCGAAGTCGACTGGCAGGCCGCTGTCAGGAAAACATGGGCCGGCGACTTGACGATCGCGCGCGACGGCCTTGTTGTGGAACTAAGCGGCTGGAAAGCCGCACAAGGAGAGGGAACAGCATGAAGCTTGCCACATTGAAGGACGGGACGCGCGATGGAAAACTCGTCGTCGTCTCGCGCGACCTGACGCAGTACACCGACGCCTCATTCCTGGCACGCACGCTGCAGGCCGCGCTCGACGACTGGCGCAGGATTTCGCCGCATCTGGCGACCATCGCGGAATCGCTGGAGAACAATGCGGTCCCATCTGCCCGCTTTCACGAGCATGACGCCCATTCGCCGCTGCCGCGCGCCTATCAATGGGCCGATGGCTCGGCCTATGTGAACCACGTTGAGCTGGTGCGAAAAGCGCGCGGCGCCGAAATGCCGGCAAGCTTCTGGACCGACCCGCTGATCTACCAGGGTGGCTCGGACTCTTTTATTGCGCCACGCGACCCGATCCGCATGGCCGACGAGGCCTTCGGCATCGACATGGAGGGCGAAGTCGCTGTCATCGTCGATGACGTGCGGATGGGCGCGAGCCTTGACGAGGCAAGGGCCGCGATCCGGCTGCTCATGCTGGTCAATGACGTCACGCTGCGCGCGCTGACCGGGCCGGAACTGGCGAAAGGGTTCGGCTTCTTCCAGTCAAAGCCATCCTCGGCCTTTTCGCCGGTGGCGGTGACGCCGGATGAACTCGGCGACGCCTGGGATGGCGGCAAGGTCAGTCTGCCGCTGCTGGCCGACCTTAACGGCAAACCCTTTGGCCGCGCCGATGCCGGCGTCGACATGACCTTCGATTTTCCGGCGCTGATCGTGCACGCCGCCAGGACAAGGCCGCTGGTATCAGGCACCATTATCGGCTCGGGCACGGTCTCCAACAAGCTCGACGGCGGCCCGGGCAAGCCCGTCTCGGCCGGCGGCGCCGGCTATTCCTGCATTGCCGAACTGCGTATGATCGAGACCATCGAGGCGGGCGAGCCCAAGACGCCTTTCCTGCGCTTCGGCGATACGGTGCGCATCGAGATGAAGGACAAGACCGGACATTCGATCTTCGGCGCCATCGAGCAGAAGGTCGAGAAATACCAGGGCTAAACAGGGGGCAATGGAATGACGGGGGAGGCGTTCTATCTTCTGGCAGGCGTCTGGGCGCTTGGGATTCTGGCGGTCTTCATCCTGGCGATCCGGTTGAGCTACCGCATCGAGGCACGCTCGCCGGACCTGACCAACCGCAGCGGCTTTCCGCGCAAGGCGATGATGTTTCACACCATCACCAACATGAATGTGGCGCGGGATGAGGAAACACAAGCCATGCGGCGGCGCATGAACCGGTTGCTGCTGGTCGTTCTCGCCGGATTCGCGATTATGGGGCTAGGCTTGCATCTGGTGCGGGCAGGGGGATGATCTCATGACTCTGCTGGATCATCTGCGCCGCATGGCAGGCAACAATCTCTGGTCGAACGACCGGCTCTATCGTGCCGTATTGGCGCTCAAGCCCGGCGAGTTCGAAGCCCGGCGCATCAGCTTTTTCCCGTCGATCAAGGCGACGCTCAACCACATGCTGGCGGTCGATCATCTCTATCTCGATTTTCTCGAAGAGGGCGGCGTTGGTGCCGCCGCCCATGACGATTTCGTGCCATTAGAAGAGCCCCAGGCACTTTACGTCGCTCAGCTTGCGGCCGATCGGAGGCTGATCGCCTTCTGCAGTAGCCTGTCGGAAGCCGATCTCGACCGCCGCGTCATCACTGACCGGCGCGAGGACGGCATGATCCAGGAAAAGATCGGCGCCATCCTTGCCCATGTCTTCCTGCACGACATCCACCACCGCGGCCAGGTGCACGCCATGCTGTCCGGCACCTCGGTCGCGCCGCCGCAACTCGACGAGTTCCTGCTCGATTATGATGTGAAGCTGAGGGAGAAAGAGGTCGAGCGGCTGCGATTGGATCGTCAGACCAACGCAACGTCATAGGTCGAAAATTGCCGGTCCGCGGTGACCAACGTGAGGCCTTCAATTTGGGCCTGAGCTATCAGCAGACGGTCGAAGGGATCGCGGTGGTGAAGCGGCAGATGCTCAAGTCTCGCCGCGTGTAGTTCGTTTACGGCGAGGATCGGAATCCCATTCGATCGCAGGATGTCTACGATGTCGCCTTTAAGCGTGACTTTGCCGAGCGATTTCTTGATGGCGATCTCGGCTACCGAGATGGCGCTGACGATCACATCCTTGCCCGCAACAAAGATGTCGCGATGATGATCCGAAAGACGTGAATCCGCGTTGAGTACCCAAAGCAGAATATGGGTATCGACCAGATATTTGCGGCTCATTTAATATACTCGTCCCATTCGGGACCGAGTTCATCAAAATCATCCGATATCCAGATTTGGCCCTTCAAGGCTCCAAGCAGGCGTTTGCTGCCGCCGGGCCGGGCGGGGGCGCTCAAGGTCGCGACAATTTCCCCATGTCGGGTCAGATGGATTTCTTCGCCGGCCTGGGCACGCTTCACCAACTCGGAGAGCTGAGCTTTCGCTTTTGCCATCGGAATATTCATCGTCGCACCTTTATGACCATAATTTAGGTCATAATTGATCGGGACGCAAGAGGGTTGGGTTTGGGCCGGTCTATTCCGCCGCCTGCACCTTGATCACGCCGCGCTTGATCTGGTCCTGCTCGATCGATTCGAACAGCGCGCGGAAATTGCCTTCACCAAAGCCTTCGTCACCCTTGCGCTGGATGAACTCGAAGAAGATCGGCCCGATCACGGTTTTGGAAAAGATCTGCAGCAGGATCTTGGTCATGCCGCCGTCCACCACGCCTTCGCCGTCGATGAGAATGCCGTGCTTCTTCATCGGCTCGATCGGCTCGTCATGGCCGTTCACCCTGGCATAGGACATGTCGTAATAGGTTTCCGGCGGGCCAGGCATGAACTTCAGCCCGTTGTCGGCGAGCTTGTCGGTGGCGGCGTAGATCTCGTCGGTGCCGACCGCAATGTGCTGGATGCCTTCGCCATTGTACTTCTTCAGATATTCAGCGATCTGGCTGGTCTCGTCCTTGGATTCGTTCAGCGGAATGCGGATTTTGCCGCAAGGCGAGGTGATGGCGCGGCTGACCAGCCCGGTGATCTTGCCGTCAATATCGAAGAAATGAATCTGCTTGAAACCGAACAACTCGCGGTAGAAATCCCACCACTTGTCCATCTGGCCGCGATAGACATTGTGGGTCAGGTGGTCGAGGAAATAGAAGCCGACGCCTTGCGGCCGCGGGTCGCGCGCGTCAAGCCACTCGAACTCGGCATCGTAAGCCGAGCCCCTCTTGCCGTAGGCGTCGATGAAATAAAGCAGCGAGCCACCGATGCCGACGATCGCCGGCACGTCGAGCGCCTTGTCGTCGCCTTCGTAAGGCGTGGCGCCTTTCGAAACGGCTTGGTCGAAGGCATGCTTGGCATCGACCACGCGCCAGGCCATCGAGGCAGCGCAAGGGCCATGCTTGTCGACGAATTTCATTGCATGCGAACCCGGCTCGGCATTGACGACATAGTTGATGTCGCCCTGGCGCCAGACGGTGATGTCTTTGGTCCGGTGCTTCGCTACCGCCACATAGCCCATGCGGGCGAACAGTTCGGCCAGCTTTTGCGGCTCCGGATGCGCGAATTCGACGAACTCGAATCCATCGGTGCCGGCGGGGTTGTCCTTGCTGATCGTGGCGGGCGGGGCGTCGTGAGGGAAGGGACCCATGATATTCCTCCGAAAACTGGCTTGGCCTGAAAAGACCATCTCACGCCATCATAGCGCGGAGCAGGCGCATGGTGCTTGCATTCAAACGCTTGAAATGATCATGTCATGCGCGAAGTGTGCATGTTGAGAGATAAAATAATGGATGGGACGCGCATTGATCTGTTTGACCGCAAGATAATGGCGCTCCTGCAGGGCGATGCGCGGCTGACCAACAATGACCTTTCGGAGCGGGTGAACCTGTCGGCGTCGCAATGCTCGCGCCGGCGACAGCGGCTGGAGGAGGACGGCTATATCAAGGGCTACCGGGCCGTGCTCGACCGCGACAAACTCGGCTTCTCGCTGGTCAACGTCATTTCGGTGACGCTTGCCACTCACAATCGCGATAATGCCAGGCGCTTCGGCGAACTGCTAGCGCGGCTGCCGGAAGTGCAGGAGGCGCACGCGCTGACCGGCGAGATGGATTATATCCTGAAGGTGGTGACGCCTGATCTCAAATCACTGTCGGAATTCGTCAACGGCGTGCTTCTGCCGCATGAATCGGTCCAGCATGTGAAGACGGCGATTGTGCTGGAAACGCTGAAGGAGACCGGTGCGCTGCCGATCTAACCCTTTGACTGCTGGATCAGCCCATACAGATTGGTGCACCGGGCGCCGGAGCGGCAATAGGCGAACACCGGGCCTTCGAGCGCATCGAGCGCCTCGGCCTGGTCCTCGACATTCTCGGCGGTGATCTGGCCGCTTATGACCGGGATGTAGCGGAAGGCGAGGCCGGCGGCCTCGACCGCCGACCCGATGCTTTTGGCCGAAGGCTGGCCGGGCTGCTCATCGTCAGGCCGGTTGCAGATGACGCTCTTGAAGCCGGCTTCCTTGATGGCGGCGACATCTTCGGCCTGGATCTGGCCAGAGACCGAATAGTCCTCGCTGATTTCGCGGTATTCCATGGTGCTGTCCTCGCAATCCTAGATGCCTGGTGGCCTGACCGGAGTCTTGCCATTCCCTGAGGTGGTCGGCAACTGCTAACCGCAGCCAGCCTGATTTCAGGTGGCTGCGGTGCTTGCGAGTGAGATGCCGGTCTCAGCTGCCGAGGATCGCGCCTTTGATCTGACGGATGTTGTTGTGCATCATGTCGATATAGGTCGAGCCGGGGCCATCGGGCTGCGACAGCGCGTCCGAATAGAGCGTGCCGCCCACCTTGATGCCGGTCTCGCTGGCGATCTGCTCGATCAGGCGCGGGTTGGTGATGTTCTCGACAAAGATGGCCGAGGCCTTGTCCTGCTTCACTTGGCTAACCAGCCTGGCGACATCGGCGGCCGACGGTTCGGAATCAGTCGAGATGCCTTGCGGGGCAAGAAAAGTCAGCCCGTATTCGTGTTCGAAATAGCCGAAGGCATCATGCGAGGTGATGACGACGCGCTTGGCTTCAGGGATCGACTGGATCGCCGCCTTCACTTCGCCTTCCAGTGCATCGAGCTTCTTGGTGTAGGCGGCGGCATTGGTCTGGTAGCCGACGCAGCCATCGGTGTCGGCCGCGCAGAACGCCTCGGCGATGTTCTTCACATAGATCTTGGCATTGGCGATCGACTGGAAGGCGTGCGGATCGGTGACCGTTTTGCCGCCGCCGGTGCCGGCACCTTCGGCTGCGTCGGCATCGGCGAATTCAGGCTTGAAGTCGATCGGCGTCACGCCGTTGGTCAAGGTGATGATCGAGGCCTTGGTGGCGCTGGCATCGACCAGCCGCTGCAGAAAACCTTCAAAGTGCAGGCCGTTGACCAGAACGATATCGGCCTTGGCCATGGCCACTGCGTCGGCCGGGCTCGGCTCATAGACATGGGCGTCGCCATCCGGCCCGACGATGGTCGTCAGATCGATGCGGTCGCCACCGACATTCCTGGCGAAATCGGCAATGACCGTGAAACTGGCGACCACTTTCAGCGGCGCAGCAAAGGTCGAGGATGCACCAAAGGCGGTTAATGTTATAACGCTCAACGCCAGGGCGGCACGGATGGATTTCAGCATAAGCGAGGGGCTCCTTTTAGGGGATCAGGCCGTTCTGTGACGGTGGTGGATGATGCGGGCGCGCAGAATGCCGCGCGTGCCGAGCAGGATCGAGGCGAAATAGACGACGCCGGCCGACAGGATGATAGCCGGGCCGGACGGCAGCGAGGCGTGATAGGACAACAGCAGCCCGGCGATGCAGGAAGCGAAACCGATCAGCACGGCGAGCACGCACATCGGCTCGACGCGTGCGGTCCAGAAGCGGGCTGCTGCCGCCGGCAGCATCATCAGTCCGACCGATAGCAGTGTGCCGAGCGCCTGGAAGCCGCCGACGAGATTGAGCACGACGAGGCCAAGGAAGATGAAATGCACCGGGCTGCCCATCTTGCTGACCGAGCGCAGGAACAGCGGATCGAGGCATTCGGCGACCAGTGCCCGCCAGAAGATGGCGAGGCTGACCAGCGTTATCGCGACAATGCCGCCAATCAGGATCAGTGCCTCGTTGTTGAGTGCCAGCACTGTGCCGAACAGCACATGCATGAGATCTACGCTGGAGCCGCGGATCGACACCATCAGCACGCCGATGGCGAGCGAGATCAGGTAAAAGGCCGCCATCGAGGCATCCTCGCGCTGGATGGTGAAGCGCGAGACAGCCCCGGCGCCGAGCGCCACGATGATGCCGGCAATCAGGCCGCCAATGGTCATCGGCAGGATTTCCAGCCCATAGAACAGGAAGCCGGCGGCCGCACCGGGCAGGATGGCATGCGCCATGGCATCGCCGGACAGGCTCATGCGCCGCAGCATCAGGAAGACGCCGATCGGGCAGGCGCCGAGCGACAGCATCAGCGAGCCGAACAGCGCCCGCTGCATGAAGCCGAAATCGGCAAAGGGTGCGATGAAAAGGCCGTAAAGCGTATCCATCAGGCAGCTCTCGGCCCAGCGCCATGGTGATGGTCATGATCGTGCCCGTGAGCATGGTCATGATGGTCGTGCCCATGAGCGTTCTCGTCGGGCTCGCACCATGGCGCGTTCTCTTCCCAGGCCTCATGAAAACGGCGGGCGCGTAACAGGTTTTCGGGCTTCAGCGTCTCCCGCGTCTCACCCCAGGCGATCGGCTGGCGGGCTAGGAGCAACGTCTCCGGAAAATTCTGGCGCACGAGATCGAGGTCATGGACGACGACCATGATGGTGCGTTCCTCGCCATGCCAGCGCTTGATCAGGGCGATCAGGTCGCCAACCGTCTTGGCATCGACGGCGTTGAATGGTTCGTCGAGCAGGATGAGGTCGGCATCCTGCAACAGAACGCGGGCAAACAGCGTGCGTTGTAGCTGGCCGCCCGACAGCGTGTCGATCGGTCGCTTCTCGAAGCCGCCGAGGCCGACCGCCATCAGCGCCTGGCTGACCGCCGCGCGATCCTCTGATGTGTAGCGGCCAAGCATGCCGCGCTTTGGCCACAGGCCAAGCGAAACCAGATCGACGACGCGCGCCGGGAAGGAGCGGTCGAGCTCCGATTGCTGCGGAAGATAGGCTGCTCGTACGCCCGGGGCGCGAACAACCTCGCCGGCCATCGGCTTCAGCACGCCGACGATACCCTTCATCAGTGTCGATTTGCCGGAGCCGTTGGCGCCGACCACGGCCGTCAGCGAACCCTTGCGGATCGTGCCGTCGAGGTGATGGATCGCCGGGTGGCTGCTGTAGCCCAGCGTCAGGTCACGGAATGTCAGGCAGGTCTGGGTCATGTCGTTCCGTGGGGCAGCGAAATCCGGCCGCGGGCAGGGGTCGATTGGATATGTGATGTTATTACATTAGTCAACAAGCCAATCGGGCGGAATTGCGACCGGCGGCTCAACTTGCCGTGAATCTCGTCTCTCACTGGTCCAAGGAGATTTGGCCCGGGCGGCCTTGCCCGAAGCCCACGCCAACTCTAAACAGTCGCCACCCATAACAGGAAGGAACCTCCCATGAGCATTCGTCGCATCGATGTTGGCCCGCGCATGAGCCAGATCGTCATACACGGCAACACCGTCTATCTGGCCGGCCAGGTCGGCGAGCCCGGCGGCAACGTCGCCTCGCAGACCCGTGATATTCTGGCGACCATCGACGAATTGCTGGCCAAGGCCGGCACCGACAAGACCAAGATCGTTCAGGCGATCATCTGGCTGGCCGACATGGGCACCTTCGCCGAGATGAATTCGGAATGGGACAAGTGGGTGCCGCAGGGCAACACGCCGGCCCGCGCCACAGGCGAAGCCAAGTTGGCTGGTCCGGAATATCTGGTCGAGATTATTGTCACGGCGGCGATCTGAGCTTTCACCCTCCCCTTGTGGGAGGGTCGCTGCGGAGCAGCGGGGCGGGGGTCGGCGCCGCCCCCCACCCCGTCTCGCCAACCTTGCTTCGCAACGTTGGCTCACCGACCCTCCCCACAAGGGGGAGGGTGAAAAGGCGCTACCCCTGCGACGGCGTGAACCTTGCCACCAGCGTGTGGCTTTCCGCCGGATAGACAAACCGGACATGCGTCACCGGATGCTCCGCACTCCAGGTGCGGCGCTCGACCACCAGGCAGGGCGCGCCGGGATCGATGTCGAGCGCATCGGCAATTGTCTCATCGGCGGCCATGGCACGGATGCGGTGTTCGGCCTCGCTCCACGGCACGCGGCCAATCAGCCAGGGCCCGGCGGCGATTTCCCGGAACTCTTCGTCTCCGGCTTCCGGAACCGCCGAAAGATTGATCAGGCGCTGCTCGAGTGCGAATGGCCGTTCGCCGGCAAAATGCAGGCCTTCGACCCATAGCAATGACCCTGCGGCGGACAGCCCGAGCAGCGCTCTGTCGTCTGCGTTGCTGCGCCGCTTCAGTCGCTCCAGCCGCTTGTAGCGATAAAGCAGGCCAAGCGCTTCGACCTCGATCCTGATGTCGTGAAGCTCCAGCACGGCTGCTTGCGACTGCGGCTGGCGCACGAAGCTACCAGAGCGGCGGCGGCGTTCGATCAGTCCGGCCTTGGCCAGCTGCGACAGTGCCTTGTTCACCGTCATGCGCGAGCAACTATACTCGGTCGTCAACTCGTGCTCGAACGGGATGCGATGGCCGGGCGCCCAGGCGCCGGACAGGATTTTTTCGCTGATGTCGGACAGGATGCGCTGGTGCAGCGAGCCGACGCTGTCAGCATCAACTGCCTCGGCCGTGCTCATGCCGACAGCGCCATCATCACAGTGCGAAACCGTTCGGCGATGGCTTCACGCCTGGCATGCCGGCCGCCGCTGACCTGTTTTTGCCCATGCACCCAGACGCAGTCGACCTTGCTGCCATTGGCGAAGATCCAGGCGTCGAGGATCGCGTCGCCGGTCTTGCCGGCCAGCGAGGGGCTGCTGGCGTCGAGCGAGACCAGATCGGCGGCCGCACCGACGGCAATCCGCGAGGCGCCGGCGCCGAGCGCGACACTGCCGCCGTCGAGTGCCGCATCGAACAGCGCGCGCCCGGTCGAACCACCGGCCACCGCCAGCACATTGCGGGCGCGGTGGGCGAGGCGTTGCGAATATTCGAGCTGGCGCAATTCGTCGGGCAGGCCAATCAGCACATTGGAATCGGAACCGACACCGAAGCGGCCGCCATGCTCCCCGAACAACGGCGCGGCAAATGTGCCGTCGCCGAGATTGGCCTCGGTGATCGGGCAAAGGCCGGCGATAGCGCCGCTCTTGGCCATCCCTACGGTTTCCGCATCGGTCATGTGGGTGGCGTGGATCAGGCACCAGCGCTGGTCGACCTCAGCGTTGGCCAGCAAGAATTCGACCGGGCGCGCGCCTGACCAGGCAAGGCAGTCCTCGACCTCCTTCACCTGCTCGGCGACATGGATGTGGATCGGTGCATTCGGCGCCAAAGCGGCAATTTGGGTCAGTTCCTCTGGCGTCGCGGCGCGCAGGCTGTGCGGCGCGACACCGACGACGGCCTGATTCAACGCGCGAACCGATTCGCGGCTTTTCTCAACAAGCCGGGAGAACCGATTCACATCGTTGATGAATCGGCGCTGGCCTTCGTTCGGCGCAGCGCCCCCGAAAGAGGAATGCGCGTAAAACACAGGCAGCAGTGTCAGGCCGATGCCGGTTTCGCCGGCGGCCGCCGCGATGCGCTCGGCCATCTCGGCTAGGTTGGCGTAGGGTTTCCCGTCACGGTCGTGATGCAGATAGTGGAATTCGCCGACGCGTGAGAAGCCGGCTTCCAGCATCTCGACATAGAGCTGCGCGGCCACCGCCTCGACCTGGTCCGGCGTCATCGACAGCGCGAAGCGGTACATCACCTCGCGCCAGCTCCAGAAACTGTCGGCTGACGGGCCGCGAAGCTCGGCCAATCCCGCCATGCCGCGCTGGAACGCGTGGCTGTGCAGATTAGGCATGCCGGGCACAAGAATGGCATGGCGTTCGTCGCCGGCCTGCGGAACTGCGCCCGCTTCGACGGCGGCGATTCGGCCTCCGTCGAGCGCGATCCTGACATTGCCTTGCCAGCCCTCGGGCAGCAGTGCCTGTTCCGCAAACATTGCCGTCATATGCGTCTCCAAATCTGCATGCTCGAGCGACGATACCACTTGCGTCGCGTTTCAATATGTATATACATAATTGTCATCCTTTCAAATGGAAAAGATGATGGTTGGAGCAAACGGGAAGAGCGGCTTTCGTCTGTGGCGCAATGCGCGGCTGGCGACCATGGCCGACGGCGCGGCGGGCCTCGGCGTCGTCGAGAAGGGCGCCGTTGCTGCCCGCGACGGGCTTATCGTCTATGCCGGCGCCGAAGCGGACATGCCGGCTTTGGCAGGGCAGGGCGCCGAGACCGTCGATTGCGAGGGCCGCTGGATGACGCCCGGCCTGATCGACTGCCACACCCATCTTGTCTATGCCGGCAACCGCGCCAACGAATTCGAGATGCGGCTGGCCGGCGCCACCTATGAAGAAGTGGCCCGCGCTGGTGGCGGTATTGTTTCCTCGGTCAAGTCGCTGCGCGCGGCAAACGAGGATGAGCTCGTCGCCCAGACGCTGCCGCGCCTCGATGCGCTGATCGCCGAAGGTGTCACTACCGTTGAGGTGAAGTCGGGCTATGGCCTCGATCTCGACAATGAGAAGAAGTCGCTGCGTGCCGCCCGTCGGCTGGCCAATGAGCGTCCCGTCACCGTCCGCACGACCTGCCTCGCCGCACACGCTCTGCCGCCTGAAGCCAAGGGTGACAAGGACGCGTTCATCGATCTCGTCGCCAAGCAGATTGTTCCGGCGGTTGCCGCCGAAGGACTGGCCGATGCGGTCGACGGTTTTTGTGAAGGCATAGCGTTCTCGCCGGAGCAGATGGCGCGCGTTTTCGATGCCGCCAAGGCCTTGGGTCTGCCGGTCAAGCTTCACGCCGACCAACTGTCCAACCTGCACGGCGCCGCGCTTGCCGCCAGCTATGGCGCGCTGTCCGCCGACCATCTCGAATACACGGACGAGGCGGGCGCTGCCGCCATGGCAAAGGCCGGCACGGTGGCGACCATCCTGCCCGGCGCCTACTACTTCATTCGCGAAACCAAGAAGCCGCCTGTCGACTTGTTCCGCCGCCATGGTGTGAAGATGGCGGTGGCGACGGACAGCAATCCCGGCACTTCGCCGCTCACCTCGCTGTTGCTCACCATGAATATGGCCGCGACCCTCTTTGGCTTGACCGTCGATGAATGCCTCGCCGGCGTCACCCGCGAGGCCGCGCGTGCGCTTGGCCTTCTCGACAAGGCCGGCACACTGGAAGCCGGCAAATCCGCCGACCTGGCGATCTGGGACATAGAGCGCCCCGCCGAACTCGTTTACCGCATGGGCTTCAATCCGCTCCATGCCCGCATCTGGAGAGGACAATGACCGAACTGACCCTGAAGCCCGGCAATGCGACGCTGGCAGACTGGCGCGCCATCTACCGTGGCGCCGTGCCGAAACTCGATGATGCCTGCCGTCCGAAGATCAAGGCGAGCGCCGAGGCTGTCGCCAGGATCGTCGCCAAGGGCGAACCAGTCTACGGCATCAACACCGGTTTCGGCAAACTCGCCAGCGTGCGCATCCCGGCCGAGGATCTCGAGACCTTGCAGCGCAACATCGTGCTGTCGCATGCCGCCGGCGTCGGCGAGCCGATGCCGGTTGCCATCGCTCGCCTGATGATGGCGCTGAAACTTGCCAGCCTGGCGCAGGGCGCCTCCGGAGTGCGCTCGCAAACCATCGAGTTGCTCGAAGCGATGCTCGCCAACGACGTCATCCCCGTGGTGCCAGCGCAGGGCTCCGTTGGCGCTTCCGGTGATCTTGCCCCGCTGTCTCACATGACGGCGGTGATGATCGGCGTCGGCGAATGTTTTACGCCGCATGGCCGCGTCCCGGCCAAGGTCGCCTTCGTTTCGCATGGCCTCGAGCCGGTGACACTGGGTGCCAAGGAAGGCCTTGCGCTGCTCAATGGCACCCAGTTTTCGACCGCCTATGCACTGGCCGCTTTGTTCGAGGCCGAAGTGCTTTACCAGTCGGCGCTCGTCGCCGGTGCCCTGTCGACCGATGCCGCCAAGGGTTCCGACGCGCCGTTCGATCCGCGCATACATATGCTGAGAAAGCACCCTGGCCAGATCGAGACTGCGGATGCGCTGCGCAATCTGATGGCCGGCAGTGCCATCCGTGAATCGCACCGCGTCGGTGACGAACGCGTGCAGGATCCGTATTGTCTGCGCTGCCAGCCGCAGGTCATGGGCGCGGCACTCACCGTGCTGCGCCAGGCGGCCGACACGCTCGGCACCGAAGCCAATGGCGTCACCGACAATCCGCTGATCTTCGCCGAGGACGACACTGCACTTTCCGGCGGCAATTTCCACGCCGAGCCGGTGGCTTTCGCCGCCGACATGATCGCACTTGCCGTCTGCGAGATCGGCTCGCTGTCGGAGCGCCGCATCGCCATGCTGGTCGACCCCGCTCTGTCAGGCATGCCGGCTTTCCTGACGCCCAAGCCCGGGCTGAACTCCGGCTTCATGATCCCGCAGGTGACAGCGGCCGCACTCGTTTCGGAAAACAAGCAGAAGGCCTATCCGGCATCAGTTGATTCCATCCCGACCTCGGCCAATCAGGAAGACCATGTTTCGATGGCCGCGCACGGTGCGCGCCGGCTGATCGGCATGGTCGAGAATGCAACGGCGGTGATCGGCATCGAACTCCTGGCTGCGGCGCAAGGCTGCGATTTCCATCAGCCGCTGGCATCAAGCAACGCGCTGGAGGCCGTGCGCAAGCTGGTCCGGGCCGAAGTGCCGCATCTCGACAATGACCGGCACTTCCACCCTGACATGGAGAAGGCAATCGCCATGGTGCGCAGTGGCGCAACCATCAGGGCTGCCGGAGCAGTCGCGCTGCCGTCGATTTCGGGAGTGGCGTGATGGCCGCCACACCCTGGCTCACCATTAGCCAAGGCACAGCACCCCTGCTGGTGTCGATCCCGCACACCGGCATCGACCTTGCCGGCCTCGAAAACCGGCTGGTCTCGCCCTGGCTCGGCCGCCGCGATTGCGACTGGTGGATCGATAAACTCTATGACTTCGCCGGCAGCCTCGGCGCCACCGTCGTCCACACCGCGATTTCGCGCACCGTCATCGACGTCAACCGCGATCCTTCAGGCGCTTCGCTCTATCCCGGCCAGGCGACGACCGGCCTATGCCCAACCGAGACCTTTGATGGCGATCCGCTCTACCGCGAAGGTGAAGAGCCGGGACCGTCGGAGGTCGACGCGCGTCGCGAACAATTCTTCGTGCCGTACCATGCCGCCTTGCAGGCCGAGATCGGCCGGCTGCGTGGCCTGCATGACAAGATCGTCCTCTACGACTGCCACTCGATCCGCTCGGTGCTGCCGCGCCTCTTCGAAGGCACGCTCCCGGTGTTCAATCTCGGCACCAATGACGGCAAGAGCGCCGATCCGAATCTGCAGGCAATGGTCAGCCAGATCATGGCCGAAACCGGCGAAACCTCTGTCGTCAACGGCCGCTTCAAGGGCGGCTGGATCACACGCCATTTTGGCCAGCCGCAAGAGGGTGTCCATACCTTGCAGATGGAGCTCTCCAACCGCGGATACATGCGCGAGCCCGAGGAAAAGGGTGAGCCGGACAATTGGCCGGTTCCGTATGACGCCGATTTCGCAGCGCCGATCCGCGCGACGCTTGAGACCATTCTGAAAACCGCGATTGCCTGGGCGCACGGCTGATCGGCATTTTTCGGGAGGACGCAATGACCGGACATGCCAGGACATTCCTTTTCGCCCTCGGGCTGCTTTCGGTTCCGGTAATTTCGGCTCCGGCTGCCGAAGTGGCCATGAAAGGCCCCGAAATTCTTGCTGCTCTCAAAGGTGCCCATGTCCAGGGCGATGGCTGGTCACAGGACTTCGACGATGGCGGGGCGACCAGCTACACCAGAGGCGACAGCCACCAGATCGGCCGTTGGGACGTGCGTGGCGACCAATACTGCTCGCTATGGCCGCCCTCCGATGCCTGGGCCTGCTACGCCATGACCATCGATTCCTCCAATCCTGCCCACGAACAGGTCACCTGGATCAGCGCCGAAGGCTCTCGCAGCACCGCGCATCTCATTCGAAAGGGACAATGATGAACAATCCTCGCCACAACATCCGCGAAGTCCGTGCGCCGCGCGGCGACAAGCTCAATGCCCGCTATTGGACGACCGAAGCGCCGCTGCGCATGCTGATGAACAATCTCGACCCCGAGGTTGCCGAAAACCCCAACGAACTGGTCGTTTATGGCGGCATCGGTCGGGCGGCGCGCACCTGGAACGATTTTGACAGCATCGTCGCCTCGCTGAAGACGCTTGGTGAGGACGAGACCCTTTTGGTGCAGTCCGGCAAGCCGGTCGGCGTGTTCCGCACGCACGCCGATGCGCCGCGCGTGCTGATCGCCAACTCCAACCTGGTGCCGCACTGGGCCAACTGGGATAAGTTCAATGAGCTCGATAGAAAGGGCCTGATGATGTACGGCCAGATGACGGCCGGCTCGTGGATCTATATCGGCACGCAAGGCATCGTGCAGGGCACCTATGAAACCTTCGTCGAGGCCGGTCGCCAGCATTATGGCGGCAATCTCAAGGGCAAGTGGATCCTGACCGGCGGTCTCGGCGGCATGGGCGGCGCCCAGCCGCTGGCTGCAGTCATGGCTGGAGCCTGCTGTCTCGCCATCGAATGCAACCCGGACTCGATCGATTTCCGCCTGCGCACCCGCTATGTCGACGAAAAGGCCGAGACGCTCGACGAAGCGATGGAAATGATCGAACGCTGGACCAAGGCCGGCGAGGCGAAGTCCGTCGGCCTGCTCGGCAATGCGGCCGAGATCGTGCCCGAAATGTTCAGGCGCGGCATCCGCCCCGATATGGTTACCGACCAGACCTCCGCCCACGACCCCATCAACGGCTATCTGCCGAAGGGCTGGACCATGGCCGAGTGGCGCGAGAAGCGTGTCAGCGATCCCAAGGCGGTCGAGAAGGCGGCCCGCGCCTCAATGCGCGAACATGTCGAGGCGATGGTGGCGTTCTGGAACGCCGGCGTGCCGACGCTCGATTACGGCAACAACATCCGCCAGGTCGCCAAGGACGAAGGTTTTGAGAACGCCTTTGCTTTCCCGGGCTTTGTGCCGGCCTATATCCGTCCGCTGTTCTGCCGCGGCATCGGGCCGTTCCGCTGGGCTGCACTCTCGGGCGATCCCGAAGACATCTACAAGACCGACGCCAAGGTGCGCGAACTCACCCCCGGCAACACCCATCTGCACAATTGGCTCGACATGGCGCGCGAGCGCATCGCCTTCCAGGGGCTGCCGGCGCGCATCTGCTGGGTCGGTCTCGGCGATCGCCACCGGCTGGGCCTCGCCTTCAACGAGATGGTCGCCAAGGGCGAGCTCAAGGCGCCGGTCGTCATCGGCCGCGATCACCTTGATTCCGGCTCAGTCGCCTCGCCGAACCGTGAGACGGAAGCGATGAAGGACGGTTCGGATGCCGTCTCCGACTGGCCGCTGCTCAACGCGTTGCTCAATACTGCGTCTGGTGCCACCTGGGTGTCGCTGCATCATGGCGGCGGCGTCGGCATGGGCTTTTCGCAGCATGCCGGCATGGTCATTGTTGCCGATGGCACGCCGGACGCCGCAAGGCGCCTGGAGCGCGTGCTGTGGAACGACCCGGCAACCGGCGTCATGCGCCACGCCGATGCCGGCTACGAAATCGCCATTGAATGCGCCAAGGAGCACCAGCTCAACCTGCCCGGCATTTTAGGGTGATAGGCTGACCTCATGCGCATCCTTCGTGCCGCCGACTACCGTGTCATGCCTTGGAAGAACGGCGGCGGCACGACAACCGAGATCGCCGTCTCGCCTGACAGCGCCGGCCTCGACGAGTTCGACTGGCGGGTCTCGATGGCGCATGTCGGGAGCAGCGGACCGTTCTCCAGCTTTGCCGGCATCGAACGCACCCTGTCGGTGCTGGAAGGCGAGGGGATCGTGCTTGATATCGCCGGCCAGCCGCCGGCGCGGCTGACGCCGGTTTCGGCGCCTTTTGCCTTTCCAGCTGATTTGCCCACCAGTGCCGCCCTAATCGCCGGCCCGATCACCGACCTCAACGTTATGACCCGCCGCGGCCGCATGTTGCATTCGGTCGAGCGCCTGGCGATTTCACGGCCTGTCGACATCGCGATCGGGGTCGGTTCGACCCTCATCCTTTGTCACAAGGGCGAAGCCGTTTTCCCGGAGGCCGGGCCCATTCGCCTCGGGCCGCTCGACACGCTGTTGCTCGGGCCGGATGCTGCTGTGCTGCGGGTTGAACCCGCTCTGAACGCGACGCTGTTCGTGATCCGGATAACCATCTCGGCCTGAAGCCTTCGCGCCAACGGTTACCGCTTGTTTCCAAACATGATCGCAGTGCTGGCGAAATATAGCGTAAGCTCTTGCCGGCATCACGAAAAAGCCCGAATCCTCTCCGCCGATCGAACTCGACGGGAAGAGGGGTGCTCGTCTTGGAATTTTTGCCGAGAGATGACGCCCTGTCGTGGTGCGGAAACAAACTTTCGGCAAGTGGGATTATGCAACCAATTGCATTTGAACCGGTTTTAGGGCCATTGCCGTGGCGGTGACGCCGCTGTGTGCCCGCTTACGGAATTTTCAATGAATATTCAGACGAACCCAGCCCAGATCGAAAAGACCAGCGCAAGCTTTCCGGCCATCACGGAAGAGCCGATAAGGTCGACATTCCTGCCGGAGGAACGCCTCCGGCTGCTCGGCGAAAGCCTGGCAAAAGGCGATCTCACCGACCTTTTCGGCCTGACCCCGTTCGATTTCCAGGCTCGTATCCGCGACAGCGCCAAGAAGATCCTCGAAGTCTACCGTTCGACCAACGCCGCGCAGGCCAAGGGTGAAACGATCACTCCGGCCGCGCAATGGCTGCTCGACAACAACTATCTGGTCGAGGAGACCATCTTCCAGGTCAAGCGCGACCTGCCGCGCCGCTTCTATCGCCAGCTGCCGACGCTGAAACTGCCCGGTGGCGGCACTGTGCCGCGCGCCCTGGCGTTGGCCTGGACCTATGTGGCGCATTCCGACAGTTCCGTCTCCGCGACCATGTTCAAGTCCATCGTCCAGGGTTTTCAGTCTGTCGAGCCGCTGAAGATCGGTGAACTCTGGGCGCTGCCCTCGCTTCTACGCTTCGTTCTGATCGAAAATCTCCGCCGGCTTGCCGTCAGGGTCAACCGCACCCGCCGGATGCGCCAGATCGCCAACGACGTGGCCGACAAGGTGCTGGCGACCGACGACAGCGCTGACCGGCAAGTGATCCTGGCCAATTTCGGCGCCCATGCCCAGGACACCACCTTCGCCACCCAACTGCTCTATCGTTTGCGCGATGGGTCGCAGAATGCCGGCAAGGCTCTGGAATGGCTGGAAGGCGAGCTCGAAAAGACCGGCTCCGATGCCGAGGAGATCATCATCTCCGAGCATCACACGCTGTCCAGCGGCAATGTGACGACCGGCAACATCATCCGCGGCCTGCGCGTCATCAACGATGTCGACTGGACGGTGTGGTTCGAAGGCGTCAGCCGCATCGACACCGTGCTGCGCGAGCGCACCGATTTCGCCGCCCTCGACTTCTTCTCGCGTGACCAATACCGCACCGCGATCGAGGAACTGGCGCGCCGCTCGAACCTGTCGGAATACCGTGTCGCCGAAAAGGCCAGTGAATTGGCCGGTCATGCCACTGGTGAGGCTGGGGCGGGCAGCACTGAAGAGGGGATTGCGCCAACCGCGTCCGCTCACACAGATGTCGGTTTCTATCTCGTCGGCCCGCGCCGGCTGGAACTGGAAAAGGCGATCGGTTATCGGCCCACTATCAGCCAGACGGTCAAGCGGACCTTCGCCAAGACCGGGTGGCTTGGCATCGTCCTGCCGGTCTTCGCGTTGACGGCCCTGCTTCTTGTCCTCACCGGCAATGCCTTGGCCAATCTCGGCCTGTCGGTAACCTCGATCGTCCTGATGCTGGCGCTGTTTGCCGTCCCGGCGAGCGAGGGCGCGCTCGCCTTCTTCAACACCGTGGTCTCGCTGTTCCTCAAGCCGACACGCCTGATCGGCTATGACTATCGGCACGGCGTGCCGCCCGAGGCGCGCACGCTGGTGGTTGTGCCGTCGCTGATCGGTTCGCGTGACGATGTCGAGGAAAACATCCGCAACATCGAAGTGCATTACCTTGCCAATCTGGTGGACGAGATCCATTTCGCGCTGCTTTCGGATTGGCCAGACAGCAAGATCGAGATCGATGCGGCCGACACCGAAATCCTCGAATATGCCCGCGCCGAGATCGCTCGTCTCAACGCCCGCTATCCCTCTGAAGGTGCGCCGCGCTTCTACATCCTGCACCGCCGCCGGCTCTTCAACGCCGCGCAAGGGTCCTGGATGGGCTGGGAGCGCAAACGCGGCAAGCTGCATGAGCTCGACCTTTTGCTGCGCGGCGACAGCGACACCACCTTCCTGCCGCTCGAAGTGCCGCTGCCGGAAAAAGTCGTCCATGTGATGACACTCGACGCCGATACGCGCACCACCCGCGATGCCGTGGCGAGCCTCGTCGGCAAGCTCTGCCATCCGCTCAACCGTCCGCATTTCGACGCCACCAAACGCGTCGTCACCGCCGGCTACACGATCCTGCAGCCGCGCATCACCGCCTCGCTGACGTCAGGCGACGAAGCCTCGTTCTTCCAGCGCGTGTTCTCGGCCAATCGCGGCCTCGACCCCTATGTCTTCGCCGTGTCGGACCTCTATCAGGACGTCTTCAGCGACGGCTCCTTCACCGGCAAGGGTCTCTACCATGTCGACGCCTTCGAGGCCGCCCTGCAGGGTCGGATCGAGGAAAACACCATCCTCAGCCACGATCTGCTCGAAGGCGCGCTGGCGCGCGCAGCACTTGTCACCGACGTCGAACTGGTCGAGGACTATCCGACCCGCTATTCGGTCGACGCCTCGCGCCACCATCGCTGGGCACGCGGCGACTGGCAGCTGCTGGGCTATATCCTCGATCCGCGCTCCGGTGTCCCGGCTTTGTCGCGCTGGAAGATGGTCGACAATCTGCGTCGCTCGCTGACGCCGATCTTCTGGGTGATGGCGGCGATTGCCGGCTGGACCTTGCTGCCGTTCACGCAGGCCGCACAATGGCAGGCCCTGCTGATCCTCAGCCTGTTCATGGCGCCGACCTTCGACATCGTCAACGCCATCTTGCCCAAGAGTGGCGACCAGACGCCGCGCGGTCATTTCTCGGCCTTGGCGCGCGACGTCGCCTTCGGCACCGCCATGGTGGCGCTGAAGATCGTGCTGATGGCGCATAATGCCTGGATGATGGGCGATGCCATTGTGCGTACGCTCTACCGGCTGTTCGTCAGCCGCCAGAACCTCCTGGAATGGCGCACCGCCTCGCAGGCGCACAAGGCCGGCGACAATGATGTCGGCTCCTATTACGGCATGATGTACGGCGCCGTGATCATCGGCTTCGTTGGCCTCGCCATTCCGGTGCTGGCCGATTCCACCGGCGCTTTCGTCGCCTTCTTCTTCGCCCTGTTCTGGATCGGCTCGCCGGCGATCGCCAGCTGGATCAGCCGCTCGGCCGAAACCGAGGATCGCCTGCGCATATCGCAGGCCGACATCCATGCGCTGCGCACCGTGGCACGACGCACCTGGCATTATTTCGAGAGCTTCGTCACGGAAGAGCATCACAATCTGCCGCCGGACAATTTCCAGGAAAGCCCGGCACCGGTCGTGGCACCGCGCACCTCGCCTACCAACGTCGGTGTCTACCTGCTGTCGGTCGTCTCGGCGCGCGATTTCGGCTGGATCAGCCTGTCCGATGCCATTACCCGCATCGACGCCACCATGACCACCATTGAGAGCATGCCGCGCCACCGCGGCCATCTCTTCAACTGGTATGACACCACGACGCTGAAGCCGCTCTATCCACTCTATATCTCGGCCGTCGACAGCGGCAATCTCGCCGGTCACCTGGTGGCGGTGGCGGCCGCCTGTGCCGAGTGGGCGGAAGCACCTTCCGTTCACCTCCAGGGCGACTTCGAAGGTATTCTCGACACGGTGACCATTCTCAGCGAAAGCCTGGATGAGTTGCCGGATGATCGCCGCCAGTTGCGGCCCTTGCGCCAGCGCCTCGTTGATCGCCTGGATGGCATGCGGCGTGCCGTCGAGACGATCAAGGCTCAGCCTGAGATGGCCTCGATCCGCACCATCAACCTTGCCGTGCTGGCGGGCGAGATCCGCAAGCTGGCCACCGCCATCCACACCGAGGCGGCATCGACCCAGAGCGACGTCATCGTCGACTGGGCGGCGAGGCTGGAAGCCACGTGCGAGGCGCATGTCCACGACGCCCACAGCGACGACAATGCGGTCGAGGCGTTGCGCGCCAAGCTGCTGACCTTGCGCGAGCGCACGCGCCGCTTCGCCTTTGAGATGGAGTTCTCCTTCCTGATGCGGCCGGAGCGCAAGCTGCTGTCGATCGGCTACCGGGTCGAGGAACACCAGCTCGACGAAAGCTGCTACGATCTTCTCGCCTCCGAGGCGCGGCTGACCAGCCTGTTCGCCATCGCCAAGGGCGACCTGCCGACCGAGCATTGGTTCCGGCTCGGCCGCCCGATTGTCGAGATCGGTTTCCAGGGTGCGCTGATGTCCTGGTCGGGCTCGATGTTCGAGTATCTGATGCCGCCACTGGTGATGAAGGAGCCGCAAGGCTCTATCCTCAACCAGACGAGCAAGCTGATCATCAAGCGCCAGATCCAGTATGGCCGCCAGAAAAACGTGCCGTGGGGCATTTCGGAAGCGGCCTACAACGCTCGTGACCGGGAACTGACCTATCAGTACACCAACTTCGGCGTGCCTGGGCTGGGGCTGAAGCGCGGCCTTGGCCAGAACACGGTGATCGCGCCCTATGCCACTATCCTGGCGGCGCAGTTCAACCCGCGCGAAGCCGTGCAGAATCTGGCCCGGCTGCGCGAGGTCGGTGCGCTTGGCCCTCACGGCTACTACGATGCGGTCGATTTCACGCCGCAGCGCGTGCCTGAAGGCACCAACCACGCGGTCGTGCTGAATTACTATGCGCACCATTCGGGCATGTCGATCGCTGCGGTCGCCGACGCGATCTTCGAGGGTCGCCTGCGCGACCGTTTCCACAGCGATCCGGTCATTGAATCGGCTGAACTTCTGCTGCAGGAAAGGGCGCCGCGCGACATCCCGACCGCGACCGTCAGGACCGAAGCCGACGAGCGCGCCAAAGACGAAACCGAAACCGAGAGCCCCGACACCCGCATCGTGCTCGATCCCCTGCGGGCGTTGCGTTCGACCAATGTGATGTCGAACGGCCGCTATTCGGTGATGGTGACCGCGACCGGATCCGGCTACAGCCGCTGGGGCGATCTGTCGGTCACCCGCTGGCAGCCGGATCCCACCGAGGACCGTCTGGGCTCCTACATATTCCTGCGTGACGTCAGCACGGGAGACTGGTGGTCGGCAACGGCGGAGCCGAAGCGAGCGGCCGAGGAAAAGGTGCAGACCCTGTTCTCCGACGACAAGGCGAGCTTCGTCAAATCGGTCGGCACGTTGCGCTCCGAGGTTGAATGCATCGTCGTTTCCGAAGGCAATGGCGAAGGCCGTCGCATCACGCTCTACAATGAAAGCACATCCGATCGTCACATCGAGGTGACGTCCTTTGCCGAACTGGTGCTGGGTACGGAGGCTTCCGACAACGCGCATCCGGCCTTCTCGAAGATGTTCGTGGAGACCGAAATCGCCGCCAACAACGGCGCGATCTTCGCCACCCGCCGCAAGCGCGATACCAGCGAGCCGGATATCACGCTGGCGCATTTCGTCACCGATCCGTCCGGACCGGCGCGCGATGCGGAGGCAGAGACCGACAAGCGCGCCTTCATCGGTCGTGGCCGCTCCATCGCCGATGCCGCTGCCTTTGATCCGGGCGCGAGACTCGGCGGCCATTCCGGCTTCACGCTCGATCCCATCGCCTCGTTGCGCCGCCAGGTGCGCGTGCCCGCCAACAAGAAGATATCGCTGACCTTCTGGACCGTGGTCGGGGCCAACCGCGCCGAGCTCGAAGATGCCATCAGCCGGCTCGACCACCAGGAGAGCTTTGCCCGCCAGGCCATGCTTGCCTGGACGCGCAGCCAGGTGCAGACCCGCCATATGGGCCTCAGCCTGACCGATGCCGCCAATGTGCAGAAACTGGCGCGCTTTCTGATCTACCCCGACGCCTTCCTGCGCCTGCCGGCCGAATCCATCGCCTCGGGCCTGGGCAAGCAGTCGAGCCTGTGGCCAACCAGCATTTCGGGCGATTTTCCGATCTTCCTGGTCAGGATCGGCGACGTCGCCGATCTGGAGATCGTTGCCCAGGCGCTGCGCTTCCAGGAATATATGCGCACCCGCGGCATGATGATCGACTTCGTCGTAGTCAACGAGCAGGCCTCGTCCTACGTCCAGGACCTGCAGCGGGCGGTCGAGACGCTGTGCGAAAACAGCCGTCTGCGCGGCAAGGAACTGGGGCCTCGCCAGCACATTTTCGCGGTGCGCCGCGACCTGATGGAGGAGACCACCTACAAGACGCTGCTCGCCGTCGCGCGGGTGGTGCTGCATACGCGTAACGGCACCATCTTCGATCAGATCGAGCGGGCCGAGGCTGCCGCCTTGCAGGCGCGCGACGCGCTTGTTCCGGCCGGATTGCCGACGTTGCGCGAAATTCCAGCGCCGACGTCGCATGCATTCTCCTCGCAGGCCGTGGTGGATGCCAGCGCCGATGGCACTGGCCTCAGCCAATGGAACGGCTTTGGCGGTTTCGACGGCGACGGCCGCCACTATGTGGTGCGTCTGGCCGGCCGGCGCACCACGCCGCAGCCCTGGATCAATGTCGTCTCCAACGCCTCGTTCGGCTTCCACACCTCGGCCGAAGGGGCTGCCTTCGCCTGGAGCCGCAACAGCCGCGACTACCAGTTGACGCCGTGGTCGAATGATCCGGTCTCGAACCGGCCGGGCGAGGGCGTCTATATCTACGATCAGGCCAGCGGCAAGGCGTTCTCGCCCATCGCCGCCGTGGTGCGCGATCCCTCGATGACCTACGAAGCCTGGCATGGCCAGGGCTTCTCGACCTTCCGCGCCAAGCGTGGGCCGCTGTCGATGGACCTCACCCATGTCGTCGACCCGATCGATCCGGTGAAGATTTCACGGCTGCGCATCCAGAATTCCGGCTCAGTGCCGGCGCGGCTGCGCGTCTATGCCTATGCCGAATGGGTGCTTGGCGGGCATCGGTCGCGCACCGCAGCGACCATCGTCCCGTCCCGTGACGGGGCCACCGGCGCGTTGCTGGCGCAAAACCCCTACGGGCTCGATTTCAGCGAGCGCGTGGCTTTCCTCGCCGCCGATGCCAATGTCCATTCGGTGACATCGGACCGCTCCGAGTTCCTCGGCCGGCATGGCTCCAGCGAGCTGCCGCAGGCGGTGCTGAGTGGGGCGGCCCTCTCGGGTCGCATCGAAGCCGGCGATGACCCTTGTGCGGCGATCGCCCGCGACGTCGAAATCCCGGCCGGCGGCGACGTGACGCTGCTCTGGCTGCTCGGCGACGCTGACTCCGCCGCGCAGGCGAGCGCGCTGGTGAAGGCGCACAGGGGCAAGGATTTCGACCAGCGCCTGGCCGACAATGAGCGCGAGTGGCGCGGTTTCCTCGACACCATCCAGGTCGAGACGCCTGACAAAGGGCTCGACGCCATGGTCAATCACTGGCTGCCCTATCAGAGCCTTGCCTGCCGCATCCGCGCCCGCTCGGCCTTCTACCAGGCCAGTGGTGCATACGGCTTCCGCGACCAGCTGCAGGACACGCTTGCCTTGCTGGCGCATGACGCAACACTGGCGCGTGACCAGATCCTCAACGCCGCGCGGCGGCAGTTCCCGGAGGGCGACGTGCAGCATTGGTGGCTGCCGCGCACGGGAGCCGGTGTGCGCACCACGATTTCCGACGACGTGGTCTGGCTGGCCCACGCCACGGCGCGTTATCTCAGTGTGACCGGCGACGCCGCTATCTTGAAGGAGCAACTGCCCTTCATCGACGGGCAGGCTCTGGGCGAGGGTGAGCACGATGCCTTCTTCACCCCCGAAATCTCGAAGAAGACGGTGTCGCTCTACGAACATTGCGCGCGCGCGCTCGACCTTGCCATCAAGCGCAGCAGCCCTGCCGGCCTGCCGCTGATCCTTGGCGGCGACTGGAACGACGGCATGAACCGTGTCGGCGACCACGGCAAGGGCGAGAGCGTGTGGCTGGGTTGGTTCCTGCTGAAGACGCTGGGCGACTTCGCCACTGTTGCCAAGACCGAGGGCGACACCAAGCACGCGCAGGCTTGGGCAAAGCATGCCGAGGCGCTCAAGCGGGCGCTTGAGAGTACGGCATGGGACGGCGAATGGTACCGTCGCGGCAGTTTCGACGACGGCACGCCTTTGGGGTCACGGACATCCGAAGAGTGCAAGATCGACTCCATCGCCCAATCATGGAGCGTGCTGTCGGGCGAGGGCGATCCGGCGCGATCGACGACGGCCATGCAGCATGCGACCAGCATGCTCGTCGACGACAAGCTCAAGATCGTCAAGCTGTTCACGCCACCCTTCTCGAAGACCGACAAGGACCCCGGCTACATCAAGAGCTATCCGCCGGGCGTGCGTGAGAACGGCGGCCAGTACACCCACGCGTCGACATGGTTCGTCATTGCGCTGGCCGAGATGGGGCTGACCGACGAAGCCTATCGCTGCTTCTCGATGCTGAACCCGGTCAACCACGCATCCGACGAGGCTTCGGCCGAGCAATATCGCGTCGAACCCTATGTGGTCGCGGCCGATATCTATGCCGGAGACGACAAGGGCGGGCGCGGTGGATGGACCTGGTACACCGGCTCGGCCGGTTGGCTGTATCGCGCGGCGGTCGAGGGTATCCTCGGCATCGAGCGGCGCGGCAAGCAGATCACGTTCCGGCCCAAACTACCCAGCCACTGGGATGGCTACCAGGCTACGCTCAAGATGCTGGGCGCCGAGATCAAGGTTCATGTCATTCGCGACAAAAAGACCAAGACAATCTCCCTTGAAGTCGACGGTGCGAAAACAAAGTCCGCGTCCTTCGAGCCAAAAGCCGGTACCCAGACCGAGATCGTGGTCAAGATACCGGGATAAAATCAACAGCTTAGGTTGTGGGTCGCGCGTCCTTCGGGGCGCGCGACACCGCGTCTTGTTTACTTGCGTGGGGTCCGTGACAGCGTCCGCCAAGCGCCTGCGCATCAGGTCCCGCCAAGCCTGTTGTGATTAAAAATGTGGCAGTGCTCGGCTGCTGCCATGATTTTGCCGCAACGCTGGCATTTCACCTTTTATCTCAACCCGTTAGGTGATCACGTCAGATTTCGTATCGTCGTCATGTTTTGTTCGCTAAATGGGAACGGAAGCGATAGACGGGCATTGTTTTGCGACGCATCTACCGTTACGTGTCAAGAAATGGTGCGGTGCACAATACTGGTATTGGGCACAATAGAGAGTTGGCGGAGTAGCTGAAGTGTCACTTCTGCAGATCTATTGGAGAGCGCTTGGTTATCTGGCGTCCGACAAGAAGCGCGTCGCGCTGATTTGCGGCGCCAATGTCGCGCTGGCCGCGATTGCGATCATTGAGTCGATCCTGTTCGGTCGGGTGATCGACGCCATCTCCAGCCACGGTCCGGTTTTTTCAATGCTCGCCCTTTGGGCCGCTCTCGGCGCCTTCAGTGTCATTGCCTTTGTGCTGGTGGCGCGCGGCGCCGATCGTTTTGCCCACGCCCGCCGCTCGGAAGTGCTCTGCGAGTCCTTCGAACGCGTGATTACCATGCCGCTCGCCTGGCACCATCAGCGCGGAACGTCCAACGCCTTGCACACGCTGTTGCGCGCGGTCGAGACGCTGTTCAGCCTGTGGCTCGAATTCATGCGCCAGCATTTGTCCACGGCCGTTACACTGGTATTGTTGATCCCGACGGCTATCAGCATGGACCTCCGGATGTCGATGGTGCTCTTGGTGCTCGGCGTACTCTATGTCGGTATCGGTCGGCTGGTGATGAAGCGCACCAAGGCAGGCCAAGCCGCCGTGGAGCGTCACTATCATAAGGTGTTTGCGCATGTGACCGACTCGGTCAGCAACGTCGCTGTACTTCAGAGCTACAATCGCCTTGGCCACGAGGCTGAGACGCTGCGCCGCTATGTCAGGAACCTGCTTGATGCGCAGAACCCCGTGCTCGACTGGTGGGCGATCGCCAACGCGCTGCAGCGCTTGTCCTCGACCATATCGATGATGGTCGTGCTGATCATCGGCGCTTATCTCGTCACCCATGGCCAGTTGCGCGTCGGCGACGTCGTTGCCTTCACCGGCTTCGCGACGCTGCTCATCTCGCGCCTCGATCAGCTGTCGGCCTTCGCCAACCAGATTTCGGAGGCCCGCGCCAAGCTTGAGGATTTCTACAAGCTTGAGGACTCTGCGGCCGACGCCGCCGAGCCGGATGGCCTGCGCGATCTCACCAACGTCACCGGCCATGTCCGCTTCGAGGATGTCGGCTTTGAGTTCGCAAATTCGGGACAGGGCGTCAGTGACGTCTCCTTCGAGGTTCAGGCTGGCCAGACCGTTGCCATCGTCGGACCGACGGGCGCGGGCAAGACCACGCTCATCAACCTGCTGCAGCGCGTTTTCTCGCCGTCCAGTGGCCGTATCCTGATCGACGGCATCGATACCCGCACGGTGAGCCGCAAGTCGCTGCGCCATTCGATCGCCACTGTGTTCCAGGATGCTGGCCTTCTCAACCGCTCGATCGAGGACAACATCCGTGTCGGCCGTGCCGATGCAAGAAATGACGAGATCCATGCCGCCGCCATCGCGGCTGCCGCGCAGGACTTCATCCTGGCCAAGAGCAATGGCTACGACACGGTGGTTGGCGAACGTGGCGGCCAGTTGTCGGGCGGCGAGCGTCAGCGTATCGCCATTGCCCGCGCCGTGTTGAAGGATGCGCCGATCCTGGTGCTCGACGAGGCGACCAGCGCGCTCGACGTCGAGACCGAGGATCGCGTCAAGGAAGCGATCGACGAGCTGCGGCGCGACCGCACTACCTTCATCATCGCGCACCGCCTGACCACCGTTCGCGACGCCGATCTGGTCGTGTTCATGGACAAGGGCAGGGTGGTTGAAATGGGAGGCTTTGCCGAACTGTCGCTGCGCAACGGCCGCTTCGCCAGCCTGCTGCGCGCCGGCGGCCTGCTCAACGACGAGGAAGTCCGCCGCCTCAGCCGTTCCGTACAGGGCGAGGCCGCCTGATCATCATTCTTTTACCTCCCCTTGCGGGGAGGTCGGACCGAAGGTCCGGGTGGGGGGCAGCGCCGCACGCAGCCTGCGACACCACCGCTCGATTGCCCCGATCGCGCCGGCGGTCTATGTAAAGTCGCATGAGCGACACGACTTCACGCCTGACCGGCTGGATGGACCTTGCCAACCCGACACGCTTCGTCGCGCTGGCGGACAAGGTTGTGCCATGGTTGGCGGCGCTCGCCGCACTCATCATTGCCGTCGGCCTCTATATGAGCTTCGCGGCGCCTGAGGACTTCCAGCAAGGCATCACCGTTCGCATCATGTACATCCACGTGCCTTTCGCCTGGCTCGCCATGATGTGCTATACATTGATGGCAATCTCGGCACTTGGCACGCTGGTCTGGCGGCATCCGCTGGCCGATGTCGCGCTGAAATCGGCGGCCCCCATTGGCGCGGTCTTCACAGCACTTGCGCTGATCACCGGTTCTATCTGGGGCAAGCCGATGTGGGGCACCTGGTGGGTCTGGGATGCGCGCCTGACCTCTGTCTTCGTGCTGTTTTTGATGTATCTCGGCATCATCGCGCTGACCCGCGCGCTCGATGATGCCAGCCGCGCCGCCTGGGTCGCCGCCATCATCACGCTGGTCGGCTTCATCAACATCCCGATCATCAAATTCTCGGTCGACTGGTGGAACACGCTGCACCAACCGGCCTCGGTGTTCCGGCTCGGCGGACCAACCATCGACCCCAGCCTGCTCTGGCCGCTGCTAGTGATGGCTGTCGGCTTCACCGTGCTGTTCTTCGCCCTGCACCTGATGGCGATGCGCACCGAAATCCGCCGCCGCCGGGTGATTGCCATGCGGCGCGTGGCGGCACGGCAGGCTAACTGATCCCGCCTTTTAGACTAGGGAGCCCATCACCCCATGCGCCCGCGCGCTACCACCGGCAGCGTGTCCAGCACCTTATCGGCATCGATCAGATGCACCTGGTCGAATAAATTCGTCACCACGCAGCAATGGTCAGGCACCACGCGCACGCGCTCGCCTATATGGAGCTTGGCGTCCCCGGAAAGCGTGACAGTGCCGTGTTCTTCGCTAAGTCCTGTGACCCTTGCGTCGGGAGCGCCGAGCAACTCGCCGAAATCTTTTAACCCCAGCGTGTCGCTGGACAGCGCCTTGCTGCCGGCATCGAGAATGGCGCGGCTTGCCGTCGGACGGCTGACCACCGTCGACAGCACCGTCAGCGCGCAATCGTCTGTTGTGCCGACGCCTTTGGTGACCTGGTAGCGGTCGAGATAGATGTAGGTGCCGGGGCGATATTCGGTGACGACGGATGCATCGGCGGAGCGCCACATGTCAGGCGTGCCGCCGCTCGAGACGCGCTCGCAGGCAAGCCCCGAAGCAGCCAGCGCCTGCTTGGCCGCAGCAAGCCAGGCTTCGGCCTCGGCGGCGCGGCCGGCCGCCGGATAGGTCATCAGTCCGCCGAAGGTGAGGCCGCCGGCCTTGTCGATCAGCCTTGCCAGCGCCACCGCTTCATCAGCCGTCTGTACGCCGCAGCGGCCCATGCCGGTGTCGCATTCGACCAGCACAGGCAAAGGATGACCGGCATCGGTGAAAGCCGCCGCGAGCCCTTCCAGCGTGTCCATGCTGTCCGCCGTTACCGACAGGGTCAGGCGACCGTGCAGCGCTTTCAGCCGTTCCAGCTTGGCGCGCCCGAGAATGTTGTAGGGGAGAAAGATGTCGGTGAGCCCGGCGTCGGCCATCACCTCGGCCTCGCCGATCTTCTGGCAAGTGATGCCGACCGCACCCGCCGCGACCTGTTTCTTGGCCCAATAGGGCAGCTTGTGCGTCTTGATGTGCGGCCTGAGCTTCAGCCCGTTCTTGTCGGCATGGGCCTGTGCGCGGGCAATGTTGGCTTCGGCGCGTGCGGCATCAATCAGGATCGACGGCGTATCGAGGTCGTGGATCGTCGGCATCTTCTATCCCTGTGAAATTCGCAGGGGTTATGAGCCTGAAAGCCGGCGATGTCACGCAGCCAGCGCACCGGATCGGTGGGCCATCCCAGCTCGGCGCAAGGCATGGCAGGCAGCTGGATGGATCGACACCGAACCCGTGTTCGGCTATGCGATTTGCCAGACAAATCCATACGAAGGGATCACGATCATGAAACGCTCCGCCATCAACGACATCATCCGTGAAGCCGACGCTTTCATCCGCTCTTTCGGCTACATCATGCCGCCCTTCGCCTACTGGTCACCCGAGGAAATGAAGGCGCGCCAGGTCGACTCCTCGGCTGTGCTGACCTCGCGGCTCGGCTGGGACATCACCGATTACGGCCAGGAGAAGTTCAAGGACCTTGGACTGTTCCTGTTCACCGTTCGCAATGGCCGCTACGAGGACATGAAGCAGGGCATGGGCATGCTCTATGCCGAGAAGATCATGATCTCGCGCAAGGACCAGATGTCTCCGATGCACCGCCACAACATCAAGGCCGAGGACATTATCAACCGCGGCGGCGGCAAGCTGGTGCTGGAACTGTTCATGCATGATCGCGACGGCGGCATCGACCCCAAGGCCGAGGTCACGGTGCCGGTCGACGGCACTATCCACAGGCTGCCGGCGGGCGGGCTCCTGAAGCTCGACCCAGGCCAGAGCGTCACGCTGCTGCCGGGCGTCTGGCACGCCTTCTGGGCCGAGGGCAAGGATGTACTGATCGGTGAGGTCTCGACCGTCAACGACGATCTTACCGACAATGTGTTCCGCGAGCCGATCGGCCGTTTTTCCAACATCGACGAGGATGTCGCGCCGCTGCACCTGCTGGTGTCCGACTATGAGAAGTGGGTGGGGTAGGTCGCCTTTCTATCTCGTGCGATCGATAAGCGCGCGCAGCCTGCGCACTTCGGCGATCAGGCGAGGAACATCCTGACGCGCCGCGGCCATGAAATCCTGGTCCGCGGCTGTGGCGCCGGTGATTTCGATGTCTTCGCCTCGATCCGACCCCTCGCTAGTTTGGATAAAACTCGATCCGCTAAGCCAGATCGTTTGGCTGCCCCGGACGTCTCAATGACAGCAGCCGTATTCTGATTGCACGCTTGTCCGGCACAGGCATGACGAGCTGATCGCCACATCCGCCTTGGCCACCGCCACAGCGAGCTTGGCCTGCAGCCCCGGCAATTCTTCGCGCTCGCCGCGCCTCAAACATTCGACCAGCCCGTGCAGCGCCCAGACATTGTCCGGGTGCTGGGCGCAGCGTTGCACCTTGCCGCTGAGGCCGAGATCGTCGCGATAGACCTGTTCAGCCTCTTGCGTGTGGCCCTGGTCGAGAAGCAGTGCCGCCAGCGCGTGGCGGGGAGGGTGCATCCACGCCCATGGCTCGGTGTAGGAGAGATTGTCGTCAAGCTCGACCGCTTGCCGCAAATGGGCGTAGGCCTCGTCGTATCGGCCCTGATGGTAGGCAAGTTCGCCGCCGAGCAGGGCAGCGCCGACGGCGAGCGAGGCCTGCGTCGGGTTGCTGAGGAAGCGTCGCTCGGGCGCAATACCTGCCACGTGCCGGTGGAACCGCTCGCGCTCGCGCTCGGCTTCAGCGAACTGCTTGAGCGTCGCATGCGCGAGACCCTTGGCGTAGTGCTGCATGGCCGCCGTCAGCACGTAGAGGCCCGGCTCTTCAACAGTCGGCTCGTCGATGATCTCCTGCCAGCGGCCGAAGCGCACCTGCACATGCGATTTCATCGCATGATAGCCTTCCACTGTTTGCGTGAGCTTGGGCCGGTCCTTGATGGCGACCACGTCGCGCGTGACCAGGCTGCGTACCTTGTCGGCGGCCCACAGCGCCGGCCTGTACTGGCCAAGAAGCATGCAGGTGAACATCATCAGATGCAGGTCGTGGCAGCAGCCGAGCAGATAGTAGGTCGGCTCATCCGCAGAGGCGAGATAGAGGTCGTTGGCGCGGACCGCCTTTTCGCTGGCAAGCCTCGCTTTCTCGTACTCGCCGCACAGCACATAGATGTGCCCCGGCATGTGGTTCATGTGCCCGGCGTCGGGGCACATTTCGCCAAGCAGATCTGCCGAACGCATGCCGCGTTCCGGCATGGTGGACATTTCCAGGAGATGGATGTGCAGGTGCAGGATCGCCGGGTGTTGTGCAGCACCTGCCTCGTCGGCAAGCCGGATTGAGCGCTCGCAAACCTCCAAAGTTTCAAGCACGTCCGAATTCGGCGCCGGTTCCCCGGTCTTGAGGTTCCACAGTCGCCGCACCGTGCGCATCATCAGCGCCTCGACCAGCAGCGCCATCACGTCATGGTCGTCGGGAAACCTTTCATAGACCCGCCGCATCGCGGCGGCATAGGCATCGTCCCACTGTTCGAATTCCCGCAGGCTCACTCTGTGCGGCTTCTGGAAACGAGAGGCCAGCGCCTCGATCAAATGCCGTTCGACGTCGCTGCCGGAAGCCGCATTGGCGCGCGCCAGCTGGACATGCTCGAAGCAGCGCTTCGTCGCGCTGTTGGCCTCGGCTTCGCCGTGCTCCTTCCAGGTCAGATTGTAGAAAGGCCCGGCGGCATAGGCGATGCCCCAATGAACAAAAGCGCAGTCCGGATCGGTCTCCAGCGCCTTCTCGAAGCACTTGATGCCTTCCTCATGATTGAAGCCGTAGCACCAGTTGAGTCCGATATCGAACCAGCGCTGGGTTTCGGTGGAGCGGGTGGAGATCGGGCGGCGGTAGCTGCCGAGATTGAAGCGGTCCATGTCTTCCATTTAAGTGCGATGAGCCGCGAGCCAAGCCGTGGCCAGATTCCTTCGCCACCAATGTGTGCCGAAATCTCTGGGCATGGCAAACGTCATGAGTGGCGCCGCCGCCGTACAAGCCGCCCTAGCTGGTCCCTTCGTTTTGCCAGCCGGCTAGCTCCGGCAGGTCGTCAAGCCAACTTTTCTCGCTCATCAAAGTATCGCTGGTCTGTGGTGCAGCCTCTGTGGCGTTTTGAATCAGCCAGTCCATCCACTTCCGATAGGCAACCGGATCGAGCTGGGGCGGCAGCACCTTGGCCTTGAGCAGCATCCTCTTGCGGAAACTGGTTTGCCTGCGGAGTTTCGTCGTGGTGAATTTGATGGCCTTGCCCTGGTAGTCGACCATCCAGCGGTCATTTCCATAGCTGGTGATCCTGTCGATGGCGAAGTCGGCATCAACCGGCCTATCCCGCCAGGGAAGCTCAATGGCATTCTTCCTCAGATCGAGTGCCCATCGCCTGTAGTCGGCCCCGGCGCGCTGCGGCGGCAGCACGCCAGCCTGTTCGATAATCTTCCTGCGGAAGGTCGGCTGCCTCTTGAGCTGGCCGGTTGTGAACTCAACGCGATGCCCACGAAACTCGACGTGCCACCGGATTCGCCCATTGCCGACATACTTCACCAACCTGTCGATGAGGAACTCGCCATCGACAAGCATCGCGCAGCCCTGCTTGATGCTGTCGAGAATAAACTCGCTATCGGTCGGCATGACGCGGCCTCGTGCAGGAACCTCAGGAAGCATAGCGATGCAAAATGAAACAGGGCTAAATTTCCCCGCTAAATGACTATTATTGCTGGGGATCCAGGTTCCCCAGCCAAAATTCCACCAGCCAGCAGGATCGCCGACCTTTTCAAGCCTTTGAAAACGCGCCCGATTTCGGGCTTCGCCACAATTTGGGCGTCAGTATTGGTGCCCAGGTTTGGGCATGACGTCAACAGGTTCGTAAAAGTCGTGTGGGTCGTGTTTCGAGCCCATCGGTGTGGAGCATTGTTACGCCGGTCGTGGCATCTCGCCAGTGACATGCGGTACGCTGCTTCCACGCGCTGGACCTCCGTCGAAAGGCAGGCTTTCGGCGTGCCGGCCGTGGCCTGCGCCGACCGTTAGATGGATCGATACCAAAGGTCAGCTTAAAACCTTGGACCAAGCGGAGGAAGCATACCGGCTCTCCGACGCTCAAACGAGCGGAAAAAGGCGCCTTTATCTTTTAGCAAGCCCGTTTTTGGTCGGCTTCCCTCTCGATGGCCCGCTCTACGCCGTCATTGAGCCAGCTGTCTCGCGCATCATCGCTACCGTGGGCATTGCCCGCTACCTCGGCTGATCCGCCGTCTCTGTCCCGGGTCGACTTCCCAGCGGCCCGCATCCGAAGCTGGCGACGTCCATTGTGATAGCTTGTCTGGTTGATCGTCTCATAAACACGGTCGGTTGCCGGACGGAGTCGTGTCGCCTGTTGGCCGAGCGCGGCGGTAGGATATCCTCGCCCGCCTCTGGGGGCAACTTAGCCGAGAGGAATACCCATGAGCTTTGCGAACGTTACAGGATTGGCGTACTCACGGACATGCGAGATGCGGCCGTCTTGCATCGACAATTTGAAGACGTAGGCATTGCGGTAGCTGGCATCTGTGTTGCGTTGGATCAGATCGCCCTTAGCTTCCACGAATGCGGTCTTGCCGTCGTCGGCGACGTAGGTCGCGCGTTCGACAAGCTTCACTTGGCTGAAGGTCTTGAAGATGGTGGCGATATATCCAAGCGCCTGTTCCCGGCCATCGAATGTAAACCAGGGTGCCGGCTCCCCTGTGCTCGAAAACGGAATATCGATTGCAGGGGCGTCTGACAGCAGGCTCGATACTGTTTCCAGGTTTTGCGCCTCAAGCGCATTGAGGTAGGCGTCGGTCAAATCCTTGATAGTCATTTAGTTGTTCCTTTGTTGAACTTGTCGAACCAGACCCATGAGTTGCTCTTGGCCGGAAGCGACGCTGAATGTGAATAGGAGTTCACGCAGATCAATGTGTCCTTCAGGCCCGGGGAGGCAGAAACTCGCTGTGGAAGCGGGCGGCATTGGCCAGCATGATTCTGCGTCGTTCGGCCATGACTTCTGGTGTCGGCGGTGTGGGCGGCGTGGCCCGACCCGGCAGAACTTCGCCGACCAGCTTGAAATACTCCTCCTGGCCGGCAGGCAGGCAGATGCAGAGGAAGCGGGCGGGAGTGCCCGAGGCGACGCGGAAGCCGTGGGGTGCATTGGCGGCAATATTGACCGTCTGGCCCGGCCCGACGTGATGCAACTCGTCGCGGAAGGTGACTTCCAGCTCGCCTTCGAGGACGTGGAAAATCTCCTCGAAATCGTGCCGGTGGGGCGGCGGGCCACCGGCCGGCACGAACATGTCGATCATGGTATAGCGGCCGCCGGTCTGCTCACCCGAAACCAGAACGGTGCAGGTTCCCGCCCCGACCCCGAGATGGATGAGGCCCGGATCATCGGCGTGGACGATGGTGGCGGTGCGGCTGAGATCGTCAGCCGGGAGAGCGCTGATTTGGTTGGTGATTTGTCTTTTCCTTGTAGGTACGCGTGTGTGAAATCGGCGACCGGGTGTGACCCGTGCGGTGGCTTTGGATGGTTGGAACTGGTGGTTGTGTGGTTCCAGGATTGGGTGTTGTGGACAGCAGCGCTCAGGCAGCGATCTGAGCGGCGTAATCGCGGTACGAGCGCAGCGGGCGGCCCAGCAGGGTGGTCAGCCGATCGACATCGCCGGTTTCCGGGACCATGCCGTCGGTCAGGAAACGCTCGGCCATCAGGCGCATGTCGAGGGCCATCCAGCTCGGCATGAACTGTCGCAGGTTCTGCTCAAATCCCGCGGTGTCATCGCCGGGGTAGGCGATCGGGCGGCCGAGGACATCCGTCCAGATCGCCGCGGCATCAGCGCCCGTCAGCGTATCCGGGCCGACCAGGTTGATGCAGTTGAGCGGGAGCGGCGTGGACGACTGTTCGCGGCGGATGAGCTCAATCGCAGCGATCTCGCCAACGTCGCGGGCGTCGATCATGGCAAGGCCCTTGCTGCCGATCGGCATGGGGTAGATGCCGTAGCCGGTGATCACGTCCTTGATGGTGATGTCGTTGTCCATGAAGTAGGCCGGGCGCAGGATGGTGGCGTTGAGGCCCATCTGCTCGATCATCCGCTCGACGCCGAACTTGCCCGCGAAGTGCGGCACGTTCACGTAGACGTCGCTGTGGATCACCGAGAGATAGACAATCCGCTCGATGCCGACTTCGCGAGCAACGGCCAAGGCGACGAGGGCCTGGGTATATTCGTCGGCCACTACCCCGTTCAGCAGGAACAGCGTGGACACGCCCGAGAAGGCGCTGCGCAGCGCGTCGACGTCGAGCAGGTCGCCTTGGGCGACTTCGACGCCGGCCGGGAAATTGGCCTTGGACGGGTCGCGAACCAGAACGCGCACGTCGGCGCCACGGTTCACAAGTTGTTCGACAACGTTGCGGCCTACATTGCCGGTCGCGCCAGTTACGAGGATGGTCATAGAGGTTACTCCTGGTTGGTTGTTAAGTCTGGTAACAATCTAACGGCCCAAATTTACACCCACTAGCCGCGCAATTTAGACGCACCGTCTCACTGGTGGAACGATAGAAGCCTTGGTCGGAGGAATGAGGCGGCAAAGCGTCGAGTGCAGCGGATCCGGCTTCCGGGATGGCAAGAGTTGGCCGGGAAAATGGCGACTGGGGTAACGTCCGTGCGCCCGCTGATACCGATGGCGTCGATCACAAGGTCTCCGGCGAAAGCGGAGACGTCGAAACGCCCATGTCATGCGACTGAGAGGTCCGCCGATGGACGGTCGCTACGGCGTCGACGCGCTCCAGCATTGTTTCGAGCTTTGCGGACATCGCAGGATTTTCGACGGTGCGCGCCTGAAATCGCAGCCGCGCGGTGATCAACGTCAGACCGTTCTTAACGCGGTGATCGAGTTGCTGGAGCAGTAGTATCTTCGCCTCGAGCACAACCGCCAGCTCCGCAATGCGGCCAGCGGCCGTGTACGCGCTCACTCAAAAAAGGGGCTTTATGGGGTTGCACCGGTCCGACCGAGCAGCCCGGCGCAAAGTGCACGCGGGCCTCACGATGCATTCAAGCGACGCTCTGCTACAAGATCGGCGCAGTGCACCGCAGTGTCCCTACATCGCGACAATTGGCCCGCCTTGCTGCTGAGTGCCGTGGGCAGCAACACGCCGGCGTCAAAGTCGCCGTCCGTTTTGCCCTTTCGTGTGCCGGTTTTGTTTCGCACGATGGATTGACGCCGCATGTCAGATCCGGTGTCTCCGCCAAGGGACAGTGGAGTTCACGATGATTGACGTCGACGATATGCGCGCCTTCCAGACGGTCGCCAGGCTATTGAGTTTTTCAGGGGCGGGCCGCGTCCTCTCGGTGCGCAAGTCGGCCATCAGTCGCTCGATCCAGCGGCTGGAAGCGCTGCTTGGCGTTCGCCTTTTTGAACGTACAACCCGCGAGGTCGTACTGACCGAGGCTGGGCGGGCGTTGCTTGGTCATTTTAGCGAGATCGTCACCCGCGTTGACGAGGTCCTCGATATGGCCGCCAGCTTGGCGTCGCATCCACGGGGCCGGCTGCGGCTCACCGCCGGAATCGGCTTTGGCATGGGGGTGCTGACCGAAATTCTTCCTGCGTTTTCACTCGCGTTTTCAGACGTTGATGTGTCTCTCGAACTGACGAGCAGGACGGTTGACCTTGTCGCCGAACAGATTGATGTGGCCTTCCGAATGGGTCCGATGCTCGATTCAAATCTGGTCGCGACACGGCTTGGAGCAATCGCCTGCCTGTTATGCGCCGCGCCTTCCTACCTCGAACGGCGCGGTTGGCCGAGGTCGATCGACGAGCTGCGCACCCACGATCTGCTCCTCATCCCCCGTGGCGATGGTCTCCCCCGGCGTTTGTCGCTTCGCGACAAGGACGGCGTGGAGCACCAGGTCGACGCCACCGCTCGGCTCACCGCAAATGATCCCAAGGCAATAGATCGCATGGTGCTTAACGGGGCTGGGATCGCGGCTACGGCGAGATATGTGGCTGCGCCTGAGATCGAGGCCGGCAATCTCGTTCGCGTTCTGCCCGACTGGAGCGTTCCAGCCGTCGATGTCAGTCTAGTCATGCCTGCCGGTAAGGAACGCAGCCCGGCTGCAAGAGCCTTCGTCGACTTCATGCGCAAACGGGTTGCCGGCAACCGCCGCTGGTTTGACGATGGGGCGTGACGACCTTCACCATGTAATCAGTGGCGAACGATGCCGCCAGGCGTCGCTATCCACCTGGTCGAGGACAAATTTCGCAACGTCCTCCCGCGAGATGGTCCCGCCATGGAAGCCGGACAGATCGGTTAGAGTGCGGACATTGCCGCGTCCCGCCTTCTTGTTCAAAACGGATGGCCGGATGATCGTCCAATCGAGGTCGGACTCACGGATGACGGCTTCCTGGCGGTTCTTGTCCGCATAGACGTTGCGCAGGAGCAGCGGGAAAATCACGTTATCGAACAGGAACCCGCCATGGCCGGCGCTATCGCCCGCCCCCATCCCGGTGATGGTGATCAGGCGCGAGATGTCTTCCGTCTTCATTGCCTTGACGAGCGCGCGGGTCGCGGTCGAGAGCAGCGTCACCTGCTTCAACGGGCTGGCCGGAGTGCCCAGGGCACTGATGACGGCATCCTGCCCGGTGACGGCCTGGCGTAGAGTCTTCTCGTCGCGAGCGTCGCCGACAACAAGCCGGACGCCCTTCATATCGGCCGCTTTCTCGGGGGAACGGACCAGTGCCGTCACCTCATATCCGCGTGCCAATGCCTGGCTGACGATGAGACGGCCAGTCGGCCCCGTCGCCCCCGATACCAATATCTTGGTCTGTGCGGCGTGGGGATTGTCGATTGTGGACTTGGTCATGGCTTTGTTCCTCGTTGGGTGAGACGTTTGCAGTTGGGTAGGTTGTTGTCGTGAATATGAGTGGTTCACAGATGATGCGATAGGCGCTATTATTGGACACAACGTCTCATCGGTGGAACAGATGGATTTGCTGGCGCTCGCGGATTTCGTGCTCGTGGCCCGCCACGGCGGCTTCGGCCGTGCAGCACGCGCCGCCACACGTCCCAAGGCGACTTTGTCGCGACGAGTGGCGGAACTTGAGGCTGGCCTGGGATTGCGACTTGTCGAGCGTGGCGCGCGGGCACTCAAACTGACCGAGGAAGGGCGGGCGCTCTACGAACGGGCAGGCCACTTGCTGATCGAACTGGACGAAACCGCAGCAGAAATTGCCTCGGGCGGACAGAGGCCGCGAGGCAAACTCCGGATCAGTGCGCCATTGCTTTTTTCTCAAACCGCAATGGGCAAGATCGCCGCTGGTTTTGCGCTGAAGTACCCGGAAGTTCGGCTCGAGGTCTCCACGGAAGACCGCGCGGTGGATATGATCGAGGAGGGGTTTGATCTGGCGATCCGCGTAAACCCGAATCCGGATGAGACCCTAGTCGGGCGGGCGTTCCTGCACGATCGACTGGTGGTCGCCGCTAGCCCGGGTCTCGCCCGGCCGACGGGGAACACTACAGCGCCCGCCGTCGTACGATCGGCGAGCGATCGACTGACCTGGCAAGTGATGACCGCCACCGGCCCGACCCCAATTGTGATCGAGCCCGTTCTGGCGCTAACATCCCTTGTCATGGTCCGCGACGCGGTGCGAGCCGGCGTCGGCGCCGCCCGCCTACCTTTGTCGCTCGTGAGCCACGATCTCGCAGACGGCACGCTGGTAAAATGGGGCGAGGTCGACGGACCTGACATTGTTCTTTGGACGCTTTACCCGTCCAAGCGGCTCCTGAGCGCTCGGGTGTCAGCGTTCCTGGACTATCTCAAAGAGGCCTTCCCAAAGGGGACGCCTGACGAACTGGCGGCTTATATCGGCAAATAAGGTGGAGCAGTTTTTGTCCCCGGAAACGCCCGTTTTCCGCACGACCGGCGGCAATTGGGTATATCCGATCCCTGACCGCTGCGAAAGAAAGACGGCAGCGGCAGGCATGGCTTCAGGCGTTGGTGGCGAGCGTTACCTGCGCCAATGCGCTTGCGGATCCGTCGAGTGAACCGATTGCCGCCGGCCAGGCGCCCATATCGAGGTCAAGAGCGGTGCGAAGCCAGGCGAGACTTAGCCGCCGCGTCGCTTCGAGACTATCGGGCGCTTCAATTTCGGTTTCCTTTGCATCCAGACCAGCAATGCCGCCCAATCCGTGACCAACGCCATGCACGGTGACAAGAGCCTGGGCTCCCGGGCTGTCGTGAAAGGCATCTGCGTGCCACTCGGGGCCGCGCGACGTGAACTGCGGGTTGTCGTCCGCGCCGCAGATCACAAGACTGCGCGTTGTCATATGCGCAAAATCCACGTCGAAGAATGGAAAACGGGCCGCACTTTGCGCTGTGAGGTCGCTCCCACCGCGACCGGGTGCTGCCAGCAGGACGCCTGCGGATATTCGCGGATCGGCAAAGCTCTCTCCTGCAAGTCGCGCGCCCAGAAGCAAACTAACCGTGTGGCCACCAAAAGAGTGGCCTGCAGCCGCGATGCGCCGATGATCGAGGCGACGCGCTATTGCTGGCGCCTGCTGTTCCACTTCATCCAGATGGTCGAGAATTGCTGTCATCTCGGATACGCGCTGGCGCCAGAAGTAGGGCGCATCGGGAGCGTCGTTCGGCAGGCCACTGACAGGCGAATTTCCATGGGTTGGCTGAATCACGGCGAAACCGCGTTCGGCCCAGAACTGCGCCAGGGGCGCATAGCCATCTTTGGACGGAACATACTTTGACGGTCCTGCCCCATGCGACAGCATGACGATTGGCAGCGCCTCGCCCCTGGCCGGTGCAGTAAGGCGCAGTTCGAGCGGTGCGCGTCCAGCCATTGGCAGGATAATCGGGGTATAGGCTACGGTCAACGCGACCGGTGGCGTTGGTATGGAGCGCGACAGATCGATGAGGTTATTCATGTGTTGTCATCCTTTTTTGGCGCCCCAGCGGGTCGCCGTGTCAAAGAGAGCAGTGCTCTCAGCCGTTGGCCTGGGTGGTTGTTTGGCTGAAGATCGTTTCTGCATCGGCACCTGCGGGCAGGCGCATCGGCGCATCCGGCTCCGTCACGGCTCGCCATACGGCCTGCGCCACGTCGTCAGCCTCTGTTTTCTCGGTCGAGCTGCGCATCGTTGCAAAATAGTCTTGCACGAAAGCCTCATAGGGCGCCGGGACGTTCATTCCCATGCGTGCCACGGCGTTCTTTCCAAAGGCGGTCGTCGGGGCTGAACCTGGCAGGACAAGCCGGGTACGGATGCCGAATTGCGCCGCCTCAAGGGCGAGGCTTTCCGTGAACGCATTGATGGCGGCCTTGCTGGCGCTATAGACCGACAGTGCCGGAAACGGGCGCAGCGTGACACTGGAACTGATGTTGATGATGACGCCGGTTTGTCGCTTGCGCATGCCCGGCAGGACAGCCTGGGTCATAGCCATTGTGCCGAGGACATTGGTCTCGAAAAGTTCGCGGGCCTTGGCGATGTCTACGCCCTCCAGCACGTTCAACATGCCGACCCCGGCATTGTTGACGAGCACATCGACAACACCGGCGTCTGCGACGGCCTGCGCGATGCTGGCTGCATCTGTGACGTCGAGCGCCAGGATTTGCAGGCGATCGTGCACCGGCATTGTGTGTGCCTGCGGGGTGCGCATGGTCGCGACGACCTCCCAACCCTGAGCAAGGAAGAGTTCTGCCGTGGCGAGACCGAAACCCGACGAAGCACCGGTGATAAGAATTTTGGGCATTAATGTATCTCCTGTCGTTGGTACGACGAGATATGGACAAAAATTCCGGACTTCCTATATTAGAAAGTCCGAAATCTTTCAGTGAAAGTCCGAATTGTGGCTATTTTGACAACTGACCCCCTCGCCAGCGTTGTCGCGCTGCTCAAGCCGGAGCCCTCGATTGCCAAGCTTGTCAACGGCGGCGGTCGCTGGCGCGTCGAGCGGACAAACATGGCAAGTCCGTTCTATTGCGCCATGGTCGAGGGCACTTGCCTGCTGGCTATTCGGGACCTTGCGCCGCTTGTCCTTGAAGCGGGAGACTTCGTGCTGGTGCCGGAAGTTTTCGATTTCACCATGTCGAGCATCAATCCGCCGCCAAGCGGCGCCCCGCACCTGCCGCTGGAGACCGGTCCAGGCATGTTCCGCCTGGGCGAACAGGACGCACCGACCGAGGTGCGGTGCCTGGTGGGCCATTGCAGCTTTGCCTCGCCGGACCGGGAACTGCTCGTTTCGCTCCTGCCGGCGGTCATCCATGTGCGCGCACAGGGGCGCCTGATCGCGCTCGTTCAGATGATCCAGGAAGAGACGCAAAGCGATCGTGCGGCCCGCGACATGGTGCTCGGGCGGCTTTTGGAACTGCTGCTGGTCGAGGCCTTGCGCTCCGTCGAAAGCACGATGGCAGAACCCGGTTTGCTCCGCGGCCTTGCCGATCCGCAACTTGCCTTGGCGCTGCGGCAGATCCATGCAGAACCTGGTGCGAGCTTGTCCGTTCAAGCCCTGGCCGTTGCAGCGGGCATGTCGCGCTCCACCTTCTTTGACCGCTTTCGCGGCGAGGTCGGATCCGCGCCCATGGAATATGTAGCGGCTTGGCGGATGGCAGTGGCAAAGGACATGCTGGTGAGGGGAAATATCGCGATGGCCGAACTCGCGCGGCGTGTCGGCTACGGGTCGGTCAGTTCATTCAGCATGGCCTTTTCACGACATGTCGGTACACCACCCGGCGCTTTCGCCGCTAGACGCCAGGCCGCGTAAGTCGCAGTTCCGAGTCGATTACCAAAATCGATGAGTATCGCTCACAGGGTTCAACGACGAGAGATGGCAGTTTTGGGAATTTAAAATTTAGGTCCGAATGGCAGACATGGGTTCGTATGAAGAACGGCTGCTTATCTCAAATGCCTGCCGAGACCTGACAGTCCGGTTACGGCCCCGAGTCCGCCTATTCCTCGAATTCCTCGCTCGCCGCTTTGGACCGGAGCCGTCGTGGGATGACTGGATGCCATAATCTGGCAACGAGCTAGCTGCTCGATCGACTCCTCAATGACAAATGTAACCTTCTCGATGCCGCGATGTGGGTGAAAAGCGAATATTGGGGCGTCCAATTCCCGGCCATCAGGGCGAAGGGATCGGCGAAGGCGGCGTCCAGTGCGTCGATCAAACGGCGCGCGCGGTAGCCTGACATGAGACCAAACGTGTAGAGATAGGTGACAATCGTATGCGTGGAGTTGGACGGGCCACCATTGGTGAGCGGGATCACAACGTCGAAGAGTTGCAGTGAGCCGACGATGGAGAGAAACACCGACACGCAGCCCGACGAAGGGATCGATCGCCATTGGCAATCGGGATGTCACCCACGAGTAACCCTCAAAGCGCGGCATCTCGATGGTCTTCCAGTCCTACGCGCTGTTTCCACACATGACGGTGGAGCAGAATATCGATTTCGGGTTACGGCTCGCCAAGGTTCCTCAGGCGGAACGTGAAGCGCGCGTCGCAGCCGCTGCCGAGGTGCTGCACCTCAAGCCGCTGCTGCAACGCAAGCCGGCGGCACTTTCCGGCGGCCAGCGCCAGCGCGTCGCCATCGGGCGCTCGATCGTCCGAAACCCTGAGGTTTTCCTGTTCGATGAACCGCTTTCCAATCTCGACGCGGCACTGCGTACCCAAATGCGCGTCGAGCTCGCCGATTTGCATAAGAGGCTTAATGCGACGATGATCTATGTTACCCACGACCAGGTCGAGGCTAATACGCTGGCCGACCAGATCGTCGTGATGAATGCGGGGCGCATCGAACAGGTCGGGTCGCCGATGAAACTCTACGACGCGCCGAACACCTTGTTTGTCGCCACCTTCATCGGGTCCCCCCGCATGAACCTGATATCGGGAGAGGGCGCGAAAGCAGAAGGCGCCACCACGATCGGCGTGCGTCCCGAACATATCGCGATAGACAGCGTCAATGGTATCTGGACGGGCAGGCTGCGTTTCGCGGAGCATCTAGGTAACGAGACGATCGCCTATGTGGAGTCGGATGTGGGCGAAATCATCATACGCCTCGCAGGGCACCATAACCTCAAGGAAGGGACGCTGCGCATGACACCTGACCGGGCGCAGCTGCATCGCTTTGATGAACAGGGCATTCGGATTACGACTTTGAACTGACCGCCGTCCAACGGGCATTGCATGGGACTCAAGCCAACTGCGGTCCACGAGGTCAGCATCAGTCCGAGCGCGACCCCAACACACCGAACGCCTGGTGGTTTTCGACCTTCAGCTCTGGAAGACAAGGCCGGCGCCAAAGCGGTCGTGTAAGCCTTGAGATCCGCTAGCCGGTCAGCCCGCCCTCACATGGCGGGCCGGCGGCTTCGTTGATATTCTCGGGTCCGCCGCGGCCTTGGTCTGCGGGTCAGTTTTCGTTACTTCATGGGAAGACGTGGATTTTCTGGTGCGGCACCCAGCTCCGACCGGGCCAGGCGCTTTGGCCTGATCCATTCGCTGCGCGCTTTTCCCGATAGCACCAGACCATGGCCGGGCCTATCGGGCGCATAGGCGTAGCCGTCCCGGATGTCGATAGGCTGTTCCACCAGATGATCGAAGTTCTGAAAAGAATATTCCAGCCATTCGACCTCGGGAAGCGCGGCCGCCATATGCACGCCAACCTCCAGGAAAGTGTTACCAAGGCTGACCGGGATCCCGAGCTCGACGGCCAGCCAGCCGATGCGCATGACATCCGTCACTTGGCCGTGGACATTCAGGATATCGGCGGCATGAGCCTCCAGAAGCAGCCGCTTGCCCTGAAGATCCAGATACTCGCCGCTGTTGATCTGGGTCCATGTGACGGCGTACCTGAGCGTTCTCAACCCTTCATGGTCGTGACGCAGTATCGGATCCTCGACCCAGAGAAGATCGTGGCCGGCCTCGCGGATCGCCACCAATTTCGTCAGCGCCTCCTTCGAGTTCCAGGCCTCGTTCGGATCGATCATGATTTTTGACCCAGCCGGGACACAGGTCTTCAACAGTTCCAGACGCCGCAGATCGCGGTCGAAATCGGGGTGGCCGACCTTGATCTTGAAAGCCGAGTATCCAATCGACGCCGCGTGGGAGAACAACGAGACGAAGGCATCATCGTCGAGGTGAAAATCGAGACCGCTGGCATAGGCCTTCACCCGGTTGCGGCGACTGCCAAGCAAGACATGAAGCGGCAAGCCGGCTTCCTTCGCCGCAAGATCCCAAAGCGCCACCTGAACCGCTTCGTGAAAGGGCAGCGAGCAAGCCCGTTGATTGCCACCGCGCGGGCGATGCACACGGTGAACCAGGGCGATCGCTTTGTTTCCCTTCAGGCCCGGCCAAATCTCATGTTCGAAAACAGCCTCGATGTCCGTCTGATCGGGCAGTGGATTGAAGAGCGTCTGGATGAATCCCAGTCCTACCTTGCCACTTTCGGAAAGGAGTTCCAGCGCGGCGACGTTGACATCGTCCGCCCGAACCTGACTGTCCCCGATTACCCGGTCGCGGGCGAACTGAAATCGGGTTATACGAAAATGCGAAAGGCTCATCACAGGGGCTTTCTGATCGGTTACCGTATCAAGCTGATCTAGTGGCGCCTCTATAAACCGTCATTCGTCCGATCCAATCAGCGAGCGCATCAGAGTTGATCTTGCCGAAGCCAGATGCGCTCGGCAGGCCAGCTCAATTCGGTCGGGATCGCGGCTTTCGAGCGCATCGATATAAGCGAGATGCTCGAGGATCGCCGCCTGGTTGCGCTGCTGTTCGTCATGCTTGTTCCACTGATAGTGGTAGTGAAAAATGAAGCTGATGATGTCGTAGAAATCGTCGATGAAGCGGTTCGGCGAGGCCTCGTTTATGAGCCGATGAAACCGGTTGTCGAGACCGGAGAAGTCCTGATAGCGGCTTTCAATCCGCTTCAGCAATTCGATATGCGCAACCTTGAGCGCGGCGAGCTTGTCCCACAGGGGAGACGTGTCGGGTTGCCGTGAAAACAGATGCGCCGAGCGCAGCTCGAACATCACCCGGATCTCGAACAGCTCAAGAGCGAAATCCTCCGTGAAGCCCTTGAAAAGCCAGCCTGTATTCGGCCTTTTCTCGAGCAGCCCAAATCGGCTGAACCGGATCAGGAACTCACGTATTCCGTTGGTCGCGACACCGAACTGCCGGGCAAGTTCGAGCTCGTTGATACTGGTGCCAGGCCTGGTGTCACCCCGCAGCATCCACTCCATGAACTGCTGTTCGACATGGTTGGCCCGCGACGTGGTTTCGGCGTCGGGATAGTAGTCGCTATCCTCGACCGCGCGGCCTGCCGTCCGGACACCGCCGCGCTCGGCGACGAGTTCGCGTTGGGCAAGTTCTCCCAGAACCTTTCGCACGGTCGTACGGCTCACGCCAATCCGCCGTCTCAGCTCATTTTCGGAAGGGAGCTCCCCGGTCAATTGTCCATCGCGCAGCATGGCGGCAGTGCGGTTGAAGGCCTTCTTGTACACAGTGTCGGTTCGCATCGGATCTTCCTCTGAGCAACACCATGTCCTTTTTAGCATGAACTTTATCCATAAAAAACAACTTGACCAAGTCATGACGGTTGTTTTTTATCGATAAGAGGAAGCTGAAATACAGCAAAAGTTTTGACGACGAAGCTCGCACGAGCTTTCGGCGGGGGAGGGGACTTTGCCTGAAACGGGAAACACCGGCACCACTGCCGGCGAGGCTGCATTGCCGGAGTCCAGGAAGCAGGAAGCCGTTCCAGGCCTCGCACTTGGTCTGGCCCTGCTGAGTGCTGGTCCGGTCGTCATCCTGGTGCTGCTGATCGTCGTCCTTAGTTTTCTGTCACCCTATTTCCTGACAGGACGCAACCTCAGCAACATCCTCGCCCAGACCGCCGTTATCTCTGTCGTCGCAATGGGGCAGCATCTGGTCATCCTGACACGCGGGATCGATCTTTCCGTCGGCTCGAATGTCGCACTGGCCTCCGTCGTCGGCGCGCTCAGCTTTCATGCCGGCGCTCCCGCCTTCGTGGTGATCGCGGTGATGGTTGGCTGCGGTGCGGCGGTCGGCGCCATCAACGGGCTCTTCTACGTCTTCGGCCGGTTGCCGCATCCTTTCATCATCACGCTGGCTACATTGAGCATCGCAAAAGGCCTGGCGCTGCAACTGGCAGACGGCCGCGCCATCCCCGGCATGCCGGATTCCATCGATGCGCTTGGCCGCGAGGCGGTCTGGGGCCTGCCTGGATCGGTCTTCGTCGTTGCGGGCGTTGCCGCGGTCCTTTCCATTATGGCCAAAACGATGGTCTGGGGTCGCTGGATCTATGCCGTCGGCGGCCGGCCTGACGCCGCCGTGCGCATGGGCATTCCCGTCTCCTGGGTGCTGGTTTCGGTCTATGTGATCTCAGGGCTGTGCGCCGGCATCGGCGCGGTCATCCTCGCCGGCCGTACCGACGCCGGTTCGCCTCTGTTCGGCAATCTGCTGGAACTGGATACGATCGCGGCGGTGATCATCGGCGGCGCCAGCTTTCTCGGCGGCCGCGGCCATCTTGGCCATGCCCTGATCGGCGCCATCATGATCGGCGTCATCCGCAACGCGCTCAATTTGCTCAACGTCAACGTCTTCTTCCAGCTCATCGTCATCGGCGTGGTCATTGTCATAGCGGTCGAGTCCGACGTGCTGCGCAACTACCTCGAAGGGCGTGTGCGGGTCTTGCAGGCCGGGAGGCAGTCATGAGCGCCGTTGCGGCCAGCGTCGATCGTGCAGCCACCGCTGACCATCCTGTGCTGGCTGTGCGTGGCGCGACCAAGCGTTTCGGCTCGGTCATGGCGCTGAACGATGTCAGCATCGAGGTCCGGCGCGGCGAGATCCTCGGGCTTCTCGGCGACAATGGCGCCGGGAAGTCGACATTGACCAAATGCATCAGCGGGGTGCACCAACTCGATGCCGGCGCCATCCTTCTGGACGGCGCGCCGACGCAGATACGCTCCCCTGCGGATGCGCGCTTTGCCGGCATCGAGACGGTCTATCAAGACCTGGCGCTGTTCGACAATCTGACACCGGGACAGAACTTCTTTGCCGGTCGCGAACTGGCCTGGCCGCGATGGCTCCCGCGCGGCCTGCGATTTCTTCAACAGCGCAAGATGGATGCCGAGACCCGCGTTCTGCTGGCAAACCTCAAGGTCACCTTGCCGCGGCTGGACGCCGTCGTTGCCATGATGTCGGGCGGCCAAAGGCAAGCCATCGCAGTGGCGCGGTCGACCGTCTTTGCCCGCAAGGTCGTGATCCTTGACGAGCCGACCGCAGCACTTGGCCTGCGCGAGTCACGCCAGGTTCTCAACCTCGTTGCTGCCCTGCGTGACCAGGGCAATGCAGTCATCCTGATCACCCACAATATGGAGCATGTCGTCGAGCTTGCCGATCGCGCCGTGGTGCTCCGCCAGGGGCGCAAGGTTGGTGAACTTGTGCCGACCAAGGACAACAAGCAGGAGCTGGTTTCCATGATCGTTGGAGCCTGATCCGTTCGAGATTTGGGGGCCGTTCCGGTCCGCAAATGCCTGAAGCGACTTCCGCCGGAAGACGCCTCAATTCCAAGGGAGGAATGGAATGCCAATGAACCGAAAACTGTTCGCTGGGCTGGCGATCGCCGTTGCGTTTGCAATGCCGGCTTCGGCCGCCGACAAGATCAAGGTCGGCCTGATTACGAAATTCCCGGTGCCGTTCTACTCGACCATGGAGGATGCCGCCAAGAAATACGCGGCCGCCCACCCCGAAATCGAGCTGGTCACCGGCCAAGGGCAGGCCGCCACAGACATCGAAGGCCAGATCGCGCTGATCGAGTCCATGATCACGCAAGGCGTCAAGGGTCTGGCGATCACTCCGGTCGATCCGACCGTTGCACCGGCGCTCGACAAGGCGGTCGCTGCCGGCATCAAGGTCGTTCTCGTCGACAACAGCATCCCGAACTGGAAGGGCCAGACCGCACTGGTCTCGACCAACAATCTCAACGGCGGCAAGATCGCCGGAGAGTACCTGAAGACAGTGCTCAAGAGCGGCGACAAGATCGGCATCCTGCAAGGTGTGCCTGGGGTGCCGGCGCTGGACGACCGGGTCACCGGGATGATGGAGGGCCTTGGCGACGTCAAGGTCGAGGTCGTCGGCAAGGGGGCAACCAATTGCACGCTCGAACTCGGCACGTCAGTGACCGAAGACATCCTGACCGCTAATCCCGATCTCAAGGCGATTTACTCGGCTTGCGGTCCGCCAATCCCGGGAGCCGTCAAGTCGATCAGCAATGCGGGCATTGCCAACGACAAGATCATCCTGGTCGGCTTCGACGCCTGCTGCGGTGAGATCGAAGCGATCAAGTCCGGCGCGGAAGACGCCAGCGTTGCACAATTTCCTGCAAAAATGGGTGAGCTTGGCATCGACACCGTCGTCAAGGCAATCCGCGGGGAAACCGTCGAGGCCAATGTGGATACCGGCGCCGGCCTCGTGACGCTGAAGAACGTCAAGGACTTCGAATAGGCTCCACACCTTGGCCCGGCGGCCATCCCAGCCGCCGGGTTCTTTTTAAAGCATTTCAGGAAGATGGTCCGCATGAAAGCGCTCGTATGCCGTAAGCCCGGCGAATTGATCGTTGAGGATCGCCCGGCGCCCGGCCGGCCCGAAGCCGGATGGGCGTTGATCAACATCAGCCATGTTGGCATCTGTGGCACCGACTACCACATTTTTGAAGGCAAGCATCCGTACCTGGCCTATCCACGTATCATGGGCCACGAAATCTCGGGAACAGTCGCGGCAATCAACGCGCCGGGGGAAATCACGGTCGGAGAGCAAGTGCTCGTCAACCCCTACCTTGCCTGCGCCAAGTGCGTGGCCTGCCGCCAGGATAAGCCGAACTGCTGCGTCGCGATCGAGGTGCTGGGCGTGCACCGTGACGGTGCCATGACTGAGCAGATTCTCGTGCCGGCAAAGAACTTGATTCCGGCAACCGGCCTGTCGTTGATCGAGGCGGCCACGGTCGAATTTCTGGCCATCGGTGCGCACGCGGTCCGCAGATCCATGGCTGGGCCGGGCAATCGAACCTTGGTCATCGGCGCCGGTCCGATCGGTCTTGGCGTCGCGCTTTTTGCCCGCATAGCGCAACAAAGTGTGACCGTCATGGACGTCGATGCCGAGCGGCTGGCTTTTGCAGCAAAGCAGGGCTTCCTGGTGATCGACGGTTCGAAGGGATCGATCGTTGAGACGATAGCGGAGCGAACCGCCAAGTCAGGTTTCGATGTCGTCTTCGATGCAACCGGAAACAGCCGATCGATGCAGTCTGCCTTTGCCTATGTTGCCCATGGCGGCGTCATGGTGATGGTCAGCGTCGTGCCGGACGACATAGCCTTCTCCGATCCGGAGTTTCACAAGCGCGAAATGATGCTGATCGGCAGTCGCAACGCGACGCAAGCCGACTTTCAGCACGTCATTACCTCGATCCGCGATGGAAAAATACCAGTAGACCAGCTCGTCACCCACCGCACGACCCTGCGCAACAGCCCCCGCGACATCGCGATCTGGGCGCGGCAGAAGTCCGGTCTGATCAAGGCCGTTATCGATGTGGCAGGGTCTGGCTGACTTTGGCAAACACAATCATTTCACGGTTGGCAAGTTGTTCAACGAAGGCAACAAAGAGCGAGGAGGTCGGTTGACCAAGGAAATCGTCACGCCCATTTTCCAATTCGGCACGAGCCGCTTTCTGCGTGATCCCGGCCAGCGCCGAGAGCGTCTTTCCCGGCGAGGTGTCGCGGCCGGCACGTCCCTTGTGTCTGATGCAGGTGAGTTGCTGAACACCCGCCATGCCATCGACGACATGCTGGAGACGACGCAAGGCACGAACGCGGGGAATGCACTTCAGACCGCGCGCCAAGCTGTCGATGACGAGTTGCGCGCTTCGGTACCCGGTATCAAGGAAGTCGACGCAAAGTATGCCGAGCTGGCCCGGCAGAAAACTGCTGTGCAACGTGGCCAGACAGTCCTGTCCGACGGAAGGGAATCTCCGCGACCGAACGAACTCGCCGATGAGGTTCGACAGGGCGCTTTACCCCAAGGGATGCAGATCGGCCCTTCCGCTGTGCCGCTGCGGCTCCGCAAGGGTGCGCGGGCTGAAATCGAACGCATCGTCGGCACCAATGTCACCGGCCGGGTGGCGCTCCAGCGCCTCATCAAGGGCGAAGGTGACTGGAACCGAGCCCGTCTCTCGACGCTGTTCGGCCAGGACAAGACGAACGCCATTATCGATCTGCTCGACCGTGAGCGCGCTTTTGCGGAAACCTCAAACCAGGTCACGAAGAATTCCTATACCGCCGCGCGCGAGGCGGCAAAGAAGGATCTTACCGCCAGTGATCCAAATCTCGGCTTTGGCGTCCCTCAAGCTTATATGGCCGGCGGCGTGATGGGCGCGACGCGTGAAGGCTTTGCGACCAAGCTTGGCGTTGTCTTCACAGCAATGTGCGTGTGATCCCGGAACCTCCGGGGGCTCTTTCAAAGGCTTCCAATGCTTGTTCGGATGCGGAGCATTTGGCCAACAATCCACTCTCGCGATTACAGTCCATCCTTCATCCTCGACAAGAAGCAGCGCCGTGGCATCCTCTTGAGGACGGTATTTCCAAACCACTACACGCAACTGAAGGCCTTCAATTGCAGCACCCGTTTCGTCTGCCAGAAGGCTTGTGAAGACAAACTGATCGGTCTCGTGAGACTTCAGCGAACTATCAGGATTGGACGGTGCATTTTGAGCTTGCCAATCTGGCCAACTGAAAATTGTTTTTTCATCGACGCCAAAGCAGTCCATCGAGCTACTTGCTCGCGCTCACGCTCGGTGTCCGAGGATTGTTCCAAGGCTGCCCTCCCAAGGCCTCAAACTATCCTAGCTACCTTTACTTGTCTGCCACAAGTGCAACACGCAAATCTATCTGGGCGACGCCCGCAACCGACCCCGCCGCCGCAAGTTGACCTATGCTGGATGATCCCAGCACTCCATGACTTGGCCCGCTGCTCTCCCCTCAGGACGGCGGGCTTTTTCAATTGTAGTTGAAGCGATTGACATGCCAGGATTGGTGGCTGCATTTGTGGCCGGGTCTGCCGAGAGGGTAATATGCGAAAGATTTACGTTGCTCCGACGCTGATCAAAAGAGATCGGCTGTCTAGTGTCACCGCGGCCTCTGGCGTATCCGGCATTACCGGCCCGATAGGTCCTACTGGTCCAACAGGTCCGCTTTAGTAGCCTCATTAGCGCCCGAAAATGAGTGCCCGTCACCGCTTCCTCGATGGCGGGCCTTTCCATTTTAGCGGCGGCTTGCTAAGCGTTGACTGAGGTATTCAACAGAAGAGGGGGGTATGAGATGAAGAAAACCTACAAAAAGCCGATCTTGTCCAAGCGCGAGAAGCTGTCCGCCGTGACGGCGATAGCCTGTCCAAGCAACAACTCCGTGAAGTGCTGATAGTCGAATAATCCAGGTCGTTGTACGCTCGCTGCCGAAAGGTGGCGGGGTTTTCATTTTAGCGACTGCTTGCTAAGCCCCTGCTTGGCGTCGAGCGGGAAGCGGGCAAGCCTGCCTTCGCCCTCATGGCCGACCGGCAGACTGGTAGATATTTCGGCTCCGCCTTCATCAACTCCAGCCGCGCCATCCGCGAGCGCTTGTGGAAACGGGTCCAGGAGCACGCCGGGCCGGCGCCAAAGGGGATGAAGCGACCAGCCACCCAATGGGTCAAGCCGGGCATCGTCGGTCGTGTGAAGCACTTGCGCGGCGAGGAAGACCTCCGGCATGCTTCGCTCCAAGATTTCCGGGAGGAAGAATGATCGGCAAAGGCTGGACGCTCCAATCCCTGATCGATGGCAAGATGGCGGTCACCGCCTTTTGCCACAAGGCAGCCTGTAACCATAGCAAGACATTGGACCTCGATGCGCTGCGCGACAGGTTCGGGCCGGATGCGCCAGCGATGGAATGGGAACTGCGCCCGAAGCTGAAATGCGAAGTGTGCCAGTCTAAGGACGTTGGCCTGATTTACTCGCCCGACTCCACGAAGATGTCGGGCATGGGACAGAACCTTTCCAGCAAGGCCAAAGGCGACGAATGAGCCAATTCGGACCAACCTGGTAGCGGATATGAACCCAGAAGAAAAAAACAGAAATCAGAAGCGCCTCATTGCATTGCTTTCTATTTTGCTCGCCTTCTCGGTGTGGATGCTAGTTCGTGCTTCTTTGGGTGAGTCCATCGTTGTGGGCCGCTTTGGCCATTGGATCGTGTACAAAGGCGGGTGAATACGTAAACGACCTGATCGAAAAAATGGATGAGCGGCGCGCGGCCCTTATCGAGCACGTGAGGCGCAGAACGCCCGCCGACCAATCCGAATATGATGCGCTCTGCCGCATCCTGCTCAAATACGAAACCGACTGCGGCGCCGATCTTGGGCAAATGGTCCTGATCACCGAGCAGCTGAAGGGGAAGAACCCGGACCTGGTAGGCCGCGCATGACCCGCGACACGAGCTACGATCTGATGGCCCTCCTAACCGTCGCCGAAGCCGTCGCCAGGGTTCTTCATGACGATCCGACGCCACAGTATGGCGGGTTCGCTGGCTCGCCTTCTGGCGCTCGCCTCCGAGCTATACGCTCCACTGCATGACGCGCTCGAAGGCCACGAAGGCGTGAAAGAGGGTGAAGCGTGAGCCCCGTTCTCAGTAAGCAGTATTCCGGCAACGAACCGGTCGACGTGATGGACCACGCGCTCGACCTGATCCGCGTCGTTCGTCTCGCAATCAACGCTTAAAAAGCGGACCCCTCGAACGTCTCGGAAAAAGAAATGGCGTCGATCGGCTACGTTCTGATCTACGCGCAGGACATCTTGGAGCCCTTGCGGGAGCATCTGAACAAGGTGGGCGCGTTATGAGCGCGTCAGTCCGCCTATCAGACCCTACCGTCCGCCACTCGATCGAAGACGAGATTGAGCGCCTAATTTCGCTGCTGGATCTTACCGAGCCGGACCCAGATTGCGAACCCTGGCTGGCGGGCGGCGCCGAAGTCGTCGGCAAGAATGACAGGGAAGGGGATGCCAGCGACGATGAGCCGTCCTTGGGCTGGACCGTGGCGACAAACCAGACAGTCGCCTTGATGGGCGGCGCCAACCCTGTCTTTCTGGACGGGGAATTTGACGGGGGCGATTCGCCCGAACAGCCTGATCACTACTGAACTTCGGCAAATTGGCGACCCAAGCCCGCTGCCTCACGGTGGCGGGCTTTTCCATGTCGCAACCGTGTCGCGTGGATATGCCGCCACTGTGCCGAAATCGTTGGAAACCAACGGTAGCGTATTGCAACACAGCGCGACATGAAACGTCTAGCAAACTTGACAGGCGCCGATGCTAGGTAGTTGATTTTGTTTGGTAAAACTTTGGCTGGGGAACCTGGATTCGAACCAGGACTAACGGAGTCAGAGTCCGTGGGTCTACCGTTAACCTATTCCCCAAAAAGCCTTTGAAAACAAGGCTTTGGCCGAACGAGAGAAAAGCGGTTAGACACTTTTCTTGCGCGGGTTAGTCAAAACCGTTCTCGTTTCGGGCTGGCTTGTATCACATTCGCCATGTCGATCAAGACCCCTGACACGTCTGCGGACGAAGAATAATGCTCGGCCATCTCGATCGTCTCCTGGCCGAGGAAGTTCTTGATGTCCTCCAGCTTGTACCCGAGCGTCCGCAGCTCTGCCGCGACCGTGTGGCGAAGGCCGTGCATGGTCAGGCCTTCGCCGGCAATGCCCTTGTCGACGCATTTGGCGAAGAATTTCCGAATCGAGGCGGTGAAGCCCATTTCGGTCCAGGGCTGGCGATCCGAGTTGAGGCACAGCATCGTTACGTCGATTTCGGCGATCGGCCATGCGGCAAGCGCGTCATCGAGAATGCGCCTCAGCTCGCCCAGTGCCGGCAGCTTCATCAGCTTGCCGTTCTTGCTCGCCCTGAACGAGATGTAGCCGTCGCGGTAGGCCATGCGCGGCAAGCGCAGGATGTCGCCCCGGCGAATGCCGAGGAAGCGGGCGAGGGCGAGGGGAACCTTGTAGTATAGCGGGGCTGCGCCGAGCACGTTGACGCGCTCCGCCTTTGTCCATGGCCGGTTCTCCTTGCGGCGGTCGGCCGGGATCTTGGCCTTCTCCAGTTCCAGGCACGGATTGGCGCTGACCAGCCCGTATTCCTTGCCGTGCCTGAAGGACGACGACAGCATAGCCATCATGTGGTTGGTGAAGGCGCCGCGACGTGTCTTGACCGTCTTGTCGCGCAGCTTGGCCATGAAGGCGGAATCGATCAGCGAGAGCGGCGTTCCGGTGATCGGCTTCAAATGGTCCATGTATTTGAGGTAGTCGGACCGGGTCCGGGGCGCGAGGTCGGTGAATTTCGGCGATTTCTTGTAGCTTGCCAGCAGCCCGCCCAGCGTTCCGGCCTCGGGCTTTTGAGGCGCATGCAGCTTGTCAAGGCGATCGACCTCAGCGGCAAGAGCCTGGCCGGTCAATTTCGGGTCGATCGGCGTGCCGCTTTTGCGGTGATAGGCACGTTCGTTGCCGAGCCTGTCCCTGTAGCGTTTAACGCCCGTAATCTTCACGCGCATCGAGAAGCCCCAGCCAATCGTCACCGCTCAGCGGCATCGAATCGTCCTTGCTATCCAACCACTTGTCAAGCGCCCGCACATCGTAACGCACAAGGCTGCCGATGCGGACGGGCGTGACCTTGACGTGCGCCTTCAGCCACTCGATCGACGCGCCGCCGCAATATTGCGCGGCCTCGGCAGGCGAGAGCATGCGCCTGGCGGGCAGCGGGACGGATCGTGACGTCATCGCGGCTCGCCGCTCAAGCCCGCACGGCAATGCCGAGATAACGCTGCAGGCGCTCGAGGAAAGCGAGCTCGGCTTTCATCGCCCCCCATGGCTCGATGGTGCCGGTGAGCCTCGGCGGCGGCAGGTCGCTGCGGACGAGGGGGATGCCTGTCCTGGAACCGTAAAGCGCGCGCGCTTCGGCCGTGCACATGCGCTCATCCATCTCGGCGACCAGCCTGGCGTAAACCGGCGCGATTGGCGGCAGCCGCGCCGCCTCGAGGATCGGCCTATCGAGCGCCGCCTTGGCGCGCCTGATGCCCTCGACCACGGCCCCACGGGCAAACTCGGCCGGCACGCCCCGCTCGATCAGGTACGCGGCGGTGCGCAGATCGAATTCGATGACGACGGGGCGGCCAATATCGCCGAGAAGATATTCGTGGCCGTCATGCAGCAGGAAGTAACCGGCAAGGACGGGATCGCCGTTCTCGCGAAACAGAGCGTCGGCGCCCATGACACTATGCTGCGCGACCGACACGGCAGCGCCCTGATGTCGGCCATTGAATCGAGAAGCCTTCGACAGGGTGCTGGCCAGATGGGCAAAGTCGATCTGCTCGGCGCGGATTTCGGCGAGGTCAGCCACCTGCGCGTCGAACATGACGATGGGCGCCTTGATCTGCGTTTCCGAAGTTCGGCGGGCCGCCTGCTGAGCGGCCCGGCATTCGGCTTTCGATGGTACAGGCGCGCTCATTGGCCCGCCTCCGGCAGGCTCGTCTCGACCTTGCGGAGCACGGTCTGGCGGATAGCCGGGAAGATTGGCAGCCGGTCGAGATAGGAGGCGAGGACCTTGAGGCAGCGTTCCCGCTGGCCCGCCCAGGGATCGAGGATCAGGGCCGCGCGCGCCGTGCAATAGCGCCCCCAGTCGACGAGCAGAGCCTGCGTCTCCGACGTATCGCGCGGCAAAGGCGGCCTGTGCGGCAAGGGCGTGCAGGCCTTGGCGATGAGGTCCGGGACCATGTCGGGGCGGCTGTGGATTTCGCGCACCGAGGAAGCGTTGGCGCGCTTCGCGGCGGCGTCCCTGAACTCGACGATCTCAGCCCAGGTGAAACCGGCACCGATCAGATCGCGCGATCGCACGCCGCCAGCCGCGGCGAAGAGATCGCGCATGGTCTCGGCCATTTCGAGACAACGGGGATGGGAGTCCTCGGCGTCGTCGGACAGTGCGGGCCGGGCTTCAGGCATGCGGTATTCGGCGTCAAACATAGGCGGTCTCCTGGTTGAGGGTAGGGAGGGCGTCACGGCACGAGGCCGAGGACGATCGCGAAGCAGAACAGGATGGCTGCAAGCGCGCAGAGCGAAGGCAGTTCCCTGGCGAGCTTGGCGTGGTAAGCCTTAGTCTTCGGCAAGCGCGGGAGGCTTTGCGGATGAGGCGATGGCTGGTTGCGGCGCTGTTTGGCGCGATGTGCTCGGGGCAGGCATTCGCCTACTCCGACGAACAGATGAATGTCATGTCCCATATCGGCCAAGCCATCTCGGCCACCAGGATCTGCTCGAGGGTCAAGGTCAGCGACAGCGCCGCCGCAATCTTGCTGACGGCCTATGAGGTCAAGCTTGACGATCCCGTTGTCGCCGGCGTGGTTAAAAGCAAGATCGAGGAAACAGTCGCGGCCTGGGCGGGCAAGAGCGAGGATCTGGCCTGTGCCGCCGTGCTCATGCTCTACGGCCCCGCTGGCTCCAGTGTCCCCAATTTGCTTCTGCCCAAGGAATGAGTCCACCACACGCTCCAGCCGTTCAATGCAGCGGAAGGTAAGTGTTGCCTACCTACATCGTCAAGGCCTATATTGGTAAGCTGTTCTTACATGAGCTTGTGGGAGCCAGCCGCGTCTCGCGTCATTCGTACTTGTTTTGTTCTCATGGCTGAGTCATGGTGACGCAGCCGTGAGTGGGAGCGCTTGATGCTGACATACTTCGTTGTTCAGAGTTTTGAGAAGACAGCCAAAGGCGCCCTTGCAGCCGGCACGCCGATTCAGGTCCAGGACGAGCAGCATGCGATGCGGCTGGCTGAAAAACTGTCGAGGACGAACGCTGGGGTGATCGCGTTCAGCCGCAGCGGCGATCCGGCCAGCGGCGAGTACCAGGATGCCACGATCCTGTTTTCCTGCGGGATGTTGCCTGCGCTGGAACATGAGGTTGCGATTGCGAGCTAAACAGAGCCAGTCGTCGGCGACGACTTACGTTGACGAGTTGACCAGCGTGCCGTTTCGGCCGTCTTTCGGCTGCAAAGTCAAAGTCTGAAAGAGGCACGATAGTTCTCCTTCGGCCAAACTCGGTCAATAATGAAGCGATTTTGGCGTCTCTGCCCACCACGTGAATCGCCATACAAATTGACTACGCAGAACTTGGGTGACGCCTCACAATCAAGGCCCCAGCGCTTCGGTTGAACAAGGCAGTTAACAGTTATCTTGCCGCATGGTAGTAGTCAGAGCATGTCCTGCTTTTGAGGCATTACTTTTATATTGCGGGAGTCTCGATTGCCGAAAGACGATATGCCCGACGTCATCGTGCTTCTGCCGGGGATAAGCGGCAGCCGACTGACAAAGGACGGACGGGTCGTATGGGGGTTCGCTCCATCCGCATTGGCCAGCATATTTCTATCTGGCGGCGACAGCCTGGAACGCGGATTGCTGCTCAGGGAAGACCCGGTTGAGGACGACGATCTCGGCGACGGGGTTGTAGCGGACGAACTAATCCAGGACCTCCATTTGATCCCAGGGTTCTGGAAGATCGACGGCTACACCAAAGTGCTTGAGACCATCAAGGCAAACTTCAAGGTCACGCCCGGCGAGAACCTGTTTCCGTTCCCATATGATTGGCGGCGGGATAACCGCGTAGCAGCGCGCAAGCTTGAGCGATCCTGCAACCAATGGCTAAAAACTTGGAGGGCCAAGTCGGGAAACGACAAAGCCAAGCTGATATTGATCGCCCATTCGATGGGAGGGCTGGTAGCGAGGTATTTCCTTGAAAGCCAGCAAGGTTGGAAGGACACCCGCGCCCTAATCACTTTTGGCACTCCCTTTCGCGGCTCGCTCAACGCTGTCGACACGCTGGCCAATGGTTTGCGGATGGGTCCCTTTGGAACGTTTGATTTCAGCAAGACCGCAAGGAGCTTCACGTCAATCTATCAACTTCTGCCAATCTACCCCTGTTATGACGATGGCGGTGGAAAGTTACTGCGCGTCGGCGACATAGAGGGAATCCCCAATGTCGACGCGGGTCGCGCCGGCGCCGCGCTGAGGTTCCATCGCGAGATCGAGGAAGCGGTAATGCGCAACCGAAATCTCGGAGACTTCGAACATGAAGGTTACAAGGTCTATCCTATTGCGGGTACAGAGCAGTCGACCAGCCAATCCGCCGTCCTTAATGGCGTTGGTGTCGAGCTCCTCCAAAGCCACGATGGTAAGAACTATGGTGGTGACGGGACTGTGGCGAGCGTATCCGCACAACCTATCGAGCACACGTCGGGTGAGTCATCCGTTTTCGTGGCGACGCGGCATGGATCGATCCAGAACGCCGATGCCGTACTCACTCACATCCGCGGGCTGATAAAAAGCTTCTATTTCGACCTAGGTTCGTTTCGGGGGTCCGCCGGAGCCCTTTTGTCCGATCTAGTGCGTGTCGATCTACAAGGCCCAGATTTGTTGACTACTGACGAGCCAGTGATGATTCAAGCGCGTTCGATGAGGGAAGATGTGGAACTTGAGGTGAAGCTCACAGACGGCGATGGCCGCCACATTGCAACGAGGACGATGACCAGATCGACACACGGCATGTTCAGGGCGGAGTTTCCTCGGCAGCCGGCCAATTCATATAGGGTTCGCGTCTCGTCGCCGGCGGGTGGAGTGGAACCGGCCGAGGATTCATTTGCGGTCGGCAACCTGGCCGCCGCGCCGGCGTAGCGGCATTTTCAAGGGAGTTCCGACGGTATGCCTTCGATTTGGGAATACCCTACGATCACTTGGCTTGGCGACAGGGGATTTTTTGTTGAGTCGAGCTCGCCTGCGGCCACCGTGCTTAAGCAACTGCGTGACTATCCCAGGGATTGGCTGGTTTTAATCGACCCAATGTCACCTGGAAAATTCTACGGTTTTAAAGCGGCAGCGGTAAAACGGGTTCTGCTCCGCTTGCAAAACAGTGCCGCCGGCAGGCCAATAAATGATTTCGTTGGCAGCTTGAGGCGGCATCAAATCGAAACGATCTCCTACGAACCTCTCGGTCCACAGCAACAGCAACAGCAACAGCAACAACAGCAACGGCAACAACAGGCGGCTAGGCGGTTAATCGTCCTCCTCAACGGTTTCGGAAAACCTGTCAGGCTTGGCAGCTACCCCCGACAGCAGCAGCAACAGCAACAGCAACAGCAGCAGCAACAGCAACAGCAGCAGGAACCTCATTATCCAACGTATGCCGCTCCACGTGCTGAACTGCCGCCGGCAGCGGCTACCATGGGTGGGCCGACAAAGGCAAAGGCCGGCTCGGCGCCCGCTAAACCGGCGCGGGCTGTCAAGGCCGGAGCGGCGCCCGCTAAGCCGGTGGCTGCCAAGGCTGCGTCGCCAAAGGCTAGAGCGGCGCCCGCTAAACCGGCGGCGGCTGCCAAGGCTGGAGCGGCGCCCGCTAAACCGGCGGCTGCCAAGGCTGCGTCGCCAAAGGCTGGCTCGGCGCCCGCTAAACCGGCGCGGGCTGCCAAGGCTGGAACGGCGCTCGCTAAAGCCGCGGCTGCCAAGGCTGCGTCGCCAAAGGCTAGAGCGGCGCCCGCTAAACCGGCGGCGGCTGCCAAGGCTGCGTCGCCAAAGGCCAGACCGGCGGCCGCTAAACCGGCGCGGGCTGCCAAGGCCCGGCCGCCAAAGCCGCGCGCCAAATCCGTTAAATCGGCGGGGGCGGCTAAGGCAGCCTCACTTAAGGCCGCGCCCGTGGCAGGAAACAAGCTGGAGCAATCCGAGCGCCAGCCGGTGCCTCTCACTGTCTCAGGCAATGCGCCGCAGGAGCTTCAGATCTACGACACAGGACGGGTCAAGTTCCGCATCGAGCACGCGGCCGAGGCGACTCCCCTATCCGGCGCGCATGCCGATGCTCTGGTCGAACCGGATGAACCGATCCGTGTGTCGCTGGCGGCGAATGGCGTCAGGATCGAGCTGGTGGGAGCCGATTTTCGCGAGTTGAATGCGCCGCAGCCTGGGGACGCAGCGGAGTCGACTTTTGCTGTCAAGCCAATGGAGACAGGGGATCTGGATCTCGCCCTGTTGTTCCGGCAAGGCGGCAGNGAGCTTGCACGCTTGATCTTCAAGGTGAAGGTGATTGAGGGGCAGGCATCGAAGGAGGCAATTGGCGCGCGCAAGGCAGCAGCGCCGCGCGAACTTGCTGCAGATGACCTAGTGGACCTCTATATCGAGGAACGCCAGGACCCGAACGGCCTTCGCTACCGCTATCTGCTGACGGCTACGAGTCACGACATCCGGTATCGGGAGTTCTCCACGCCAAATGTGCTAAGAGACCGTGGCGGCGGCATTTTCGCCAGCACGATAGCCTACGTCGACTGGATCTACAAACAGGTGGGCAAAGAGTTGGAAGGTCGCGCGGATGCAGCCGATCTGCAGCGGTCGGTTCGTGCAATCGGCGTCGATCTGTGCAGCCAACTTTTCGACGCGGATTTCATACGGACGCTGTGGCCGCTGCGGGATCGTATTCGAATGATCCGGATCGTTTCCTGGGAGCCATTTATCCCATGGGAACTTGTCCGGTTGCGGAATCCCGATACTGGTGAGGACGACGAGAAGTATCTCGCCGAGTATGGCTTGGTCAGGGAATTGATCACGCAGGACGTGGTGAGGCGCTTATCGCTAGACCGCTGGAAATATCTGAAAGGCGAGTATCTAACCCCCGAAGTGAAAAAGATCGGCGCAGAGATCGACTACTTCACGCGCATTCTTCCCGGGCGCGGCGTCCATCCGACTGCCATTGAGCCGGATGACGACGCGTTTTATGAATGCGTGAAGAAGGGCGATTTCGACGTGCTTCACATTGCTTGCCATGGAAACGCCGAGCACGCACAGATCGAAAGCTCTGAGCTTCTTATCGGCGAGGCGGATCGCGGGCCGGAGCTGCCGCCAAAGCCAATCGTTATCGACCCTGTGACATTGCGCTCCGAAGGGAACATGAGAAAGAGTAAGCCGATTGTATTCCTGAATGCCTGCGAAAGCGGGCGACTTGGACCCAGCCTAACCAGTTGGAGCGGCTGGCCAGCCGCCTTTCTAAGCGCTGGCGCTGGCGTTTTCGTCGGGACGTCCTGGCCCGTCCGGGACCTGCCATCGCGTGTGTTCGCCGAGACTTTTTACGACGCGCTACTCGCCGGCAACATACTTGCGGAGGCAACCACGATGGCGCGCGCCAAGGCAAAAGAACTTGGAGATGCGTCTTGGCTGGCCTACAAAGTTTTCGGATACCCACTCGCGCGCCACGTATGAGAGTCAGGAAGACAGCCGCCCGAATTAGGTTTCCTCTTCCGCATTCCGTGAGGCGCTTTCGTCCAAAGCCTTGGGCGTTTCGGGTTCGGGCTGCGGCTGGTGTGCCCCTGCCTCCAGCCCGGTCGAGTAAATCTGCGTCAGCACGGAAGCGGCCGCTTTTGCGCGATAGGGCCTGCACCAGACCAGTTCACGTGCGCCGAGGCTGGCCGGTCTGTCGGTGACGCGATCCCACACGGTCCACTGCAAGTTGGCTTCTTTCTGGCAAAAGAAGCGAGACTCGGAATTGTCTGTTTTGCTGATAAGGAGGTCATGTATTTCTTCATCCACTGTGTCACCCAAGAAAAATGGCGCTGAGCTTGGGATCAAATAGGGTAATTGCGAAATCATCGCCTTGATCGGGATCAAGACTTTCTGGCGTCCGATTTTGAGCCAGCACTACAAGCAGATACAGGGGAGGCGCCAGCACGCCTCACATTGCGAAATCAGGCCGCCTGTTGCCACCGGGTTACAGCGCCGATGAAGGCTTTTAGGTACGACTGATCCTAGGGTTTGAGTTTTTCGGATTGTTGGCAGGGGCCATCCTGGGAAGCCGCGTAGTGCGAGGAAAAAAGCCCGTCGGCTTCGGCCGGCGGGTTTTTCTTAGGCCTTCGGCGACGGTGCGCTGATTCATAAGCTCCGCGCGCTTAATTCCGCTCATAACTCCTTCCAAATCCGTTGCCTTGCTGTATTCCATACAGAATGGGACAAGGGGACGATCCGGCAAATTCGAACTCACCCGCCTGGGGCGGATTTCAGCAAATCAGATTTGGAGCAGGCGTAATCGGCAAGACGGCGCCGGTAGCGGCAGCCGTGCTCGTTCCGATCTTGGCTGCAATGTATATCTTGTCAGGTTTCCCATGGATGGTTTTCACTTTAGCTGTCATGGCCGTCTTGATAGCAGTTGGCTTTTTCGGGCTTGCGTTTTGGTATGCCCACAAGCACCCGGATTTTGCTGTCTTAGAAGGCGGTGAGCTGGTCCGGTATCGTGAGATCGAGCTGGCTGCCAAAGACCCCAACATCGTTGATATCACGCCCGAGGGCTCCGCCAACGTCGCGCCACCAAAGACATTGAAATTCGGAGGCTCGCAGGATGCGTAAGGTCTTCCTCGTAACGGTCCGTTGGGTCAAAACGACGCAAAACAACGAAATGATTGACGCGGTTCTCGGGCAGCATGGCGATTGGCTTCGGTTCAACGGCTACACTTGGTTCGTTGCTTCAGACAAGACGCCTACCGATCTCCGCGTAGCGGTAATGTCAAAGCTTACGCCGGACGACAGCGTTATCGTAGCTCCGCTTGCGCCCGGCGGGCCGTACGATGGGTTTGCGCCGAAATGGATATGGGACTGGTTCTCGACTCGGCTTGGGCCATCGACAGGCAGTTAGCCGCAAAAGTTATGCGGGCATAACGCGCCCTTCTGTAGGTCGTGGTGGGGCGCGCTTGGGTTGAGGCATCTATGAATCGGAGAAGTCATGGGGGATTTGCCAGATGATCGCTATAGCAAAAATTGCCGGAATACTATCAGTCGCAATCGGCGCAATTTGTCTGGTCGTTGGGATTTTCGACTCAAGACAGTTCGGGACGACAGTAATGTTTCCCCCAGTTTGGGCGATGGGCTTGTCGAGTATCGTGTCTGGAGCCGTCTTGTACTGCGTCGGCGAGATTGCCGAAAAGCTTAAAGAGGCGGTTGATCATCTGGCATCATTGCGGAGGCATACTGAGGGCGCGGCGCCGCGATCGACCGTTTCGCCTTCCAGGCAACAATCGCTTGCTGATCTTGAAGGCATAAAAGGCGTATTCCAAGATCGCTAAAAGGTACTCGATGTTATGTCCGCTCGCGGGCAAGCGGGGGCGGGCTAATGCGACAAACTATCCTGCTGTCGGCGCTGGCGTCTGGCGTGCTGACAGGCTGTGCGAATGACGGGGACGATTACACGCTCTATCGAGGTTCGGTCACCGGCCCTATGCGCATCCACGTGGCATCATTCGATAGTGCCGATGGCGAAGCCTACAATCGGGAAAACTGCCACATCGCTGCGGGTCTGTTCCAGGCTCAGCCCGGTGTCGCCGTGAAATATTGGTGCGAAAAAGGCCGATATCGGGAGTGAAGCACATATATTGGTCCCGTCACCGGCGGCGCCATTGGCGTTATGGGTCCTGTCGCATGCCATGATGCTGGTCACAACCAGCTAGAATCTTTTTGCGTGTGTCACCGCAACTTGAACTTCTCAGCAAAAAGGAACAGCTTCAAACCGGGCAGCTAGATAGGGGGCGCAAGTGACACAACTAGTGCGACGAAACGTAATTAATTTTGGGAAAACCGATGCCAAGAGCGCGATGATCACTCGCGACAAAGACGCAAAGCAGTTGTTTTTAAATTCGTTTGTGCTTCCTTCTTCGCTTGAAATGGACTCTGTATCGAACGGCGATCGATATTTGATTTATGGTGCAAAGGGATCGGGGAAAACGGCGTTGCTTCGCTACGCGCGGGAGGAGTTCCAGCAGGCAGGAAACCCTACCAAGTTTATTGTTTTTTCTGAGGACATACCGCAACAAGATTTTGAAAAAGTCGCCACAGGGGTTGACATCGAGAATATCACGAAGCCTGAAATCGGGGATCTAATTCAAGTCCGCGACATGTGGATGATTTTTCTGATCAAGAATATTTGTGAAATACTTGAATCAAGCAATAATTTATTTGACCAACATGCAGCTAACGCGAAATTAAAGGGAATAATCGACGGAGTTTTCGAGAATAGAAGCAGGTCCATTTTAAAGTCGATATTGAGCAAAATTAGGGGTGGGTCGTTCCGCTTAAAGGCTGGGGTGAAGGAGTTTGCAGAGTTCGAATCAATAATCAATTTTGAGAACGAAGACGGGACGGTGGAGATTGATTACAGCAGGTTCGCAGAAGCAATAGTTGAGAGAATATGTAGGATATCTTTTCCGAATGATGTCAAATATTGCCTTTTTATAGATGAAATAAATCTCTCTATGGTGCAGCATAAGCAGTACAAGAAAGATAGTATATTAATAAGGGATTTGATATTAGCGATCGGGTCGTTAAATAGAAAGTTTATAGAACGCGAATTGCCAATTTACATTTACTGCGCCGTCAGGATTGAGGTTGCTAGAGGGCTAAATGTATCGCGAAATGAGATTGATAAATACTTAGTTGATCATGGGATGCGAATGCAGTGGCATGACGGATTAAACATCAATCGGTATCCGATCTTCGATGTTATTGAACATAGAATATCGGCAATAGAGAAGCGCTTGACCGGAAGAGCAAATCCACCCGATGAAATATGGAACCAATATTTTGCCAGAGATATTTTCGGTGTAAGTCCAAAAAAGTTTATTAGTGAAGTGACTTGGTGTAATCCGCGTGACATCGTCAATCTGTTCAATCTTGCCTCCGCGTCGCAGATGTCTAGGCTTCGCTATGATTCAGAACTATTTTCATCTATCTCTGAGCAATATTCTGAGATCGTTTGGAGTGAGCGTGCCGAGGAACTGAATGCAGAGCATTCAATGACCGTGGTTAACGCAATAAAAAGGCTCCTATCCGCCGCGCGGCCATTGTTCAGAGTCGAGGAGCTTGCCCAAGTCGCGACAACAATGGGGCAATCGGACCCGTTGATCTCTCAAATTCATAAGGCACTCACCATCAGGAAAATCTGTCGAGATTTATATCACATTGGCGTTCTTGGTCAGGCCAGGGTGGTAGGCAAAGGGCGAATTGACAGCAAAGGCCGGCGATTGTTGAACTATCACGAGACGTGGTTCTATAGGGACAATCGGGAATTTGACGATGCGAACCTTCTCATAGTTCATCGGGGATTACTGCCTTGCTTAAAGCTCGGCCTATGGCGGTCAGAAATGTTCGGTCTTGATCCGCGCGTAGTCGATTAATCGGCGCTCAACAGGGTGCTCTCATTTCAACAGAGGGTGCGTTGGAATGCCTACCGGGCGTTGTACTTCCCCACGACCCGATGGCACACCGGCCAATCAATCCGGCTTTCGCTGAAGGTCCGGGCAGGGCGGTATTGCTCAAGCGTCCAGTCGCGGTCGTTGATGCCGACCAGCCGCTTGATGATCGCTTCCTCGTCGCCTTGTTCCTTCGGCGGCGTATGGAAGAAGACGGCGTCGGTGTCGCGTGCGGGCTGCAGATGCGGGTTCACCAGCGCGGTGTCGCCCGGCCAATAGGCGGGGATCATTGATTCGCCGCGCACCAATATCCCGTAACCGCCCCTGACATTCTGCAGCACGGCCGGGCGCTTGACCCAGTCGATGGCATCGAAGGTGACGATCATATGGCCTTCGCCGCCCATGGCGGCGGCGTAGATCGGCAGGTCGCGATTGCCGACGAGATCCTTGCCGGGAATGATCGGCGTCCTCGGCTGGCGTGGTTTTTCCACCTTTGGCGCCGGCGCCGGAGGGGCGCCCTGGCTGTTGAGCAGCCATTCCATGTCGGTGTTGAGCAGCGCCGCCAGCTCGGGCAGGCGGGTGAGCGCCGGCCGCGTCGTGTCCGATTCCCATTGCGTGACCGAGACCCGCTTGATGCCGAAGCGGGCGGCGACATCGTCCTGGGTCAAGCCCGCCGCCTCGCGCGCGCTCCGCAGCCTCTGGCCAAGTGTCGCGGTGTCCGGCGTCATTTTCGTCATGCTCGGGTTGTAACCATTACTTACATAATTGCACCTACGTATGTGATTGACAAGTAGGTAGGTAACACCTACACTCGGGCCATGATTCAGATCGTTGAACGCGGCGCCGCCCGAGCGGGCGGACTGGCGAAGCTCGCCTTCGCCTTGGGTATCCGGCACCAGGCCTTCTATTCGTGGAAGCGGGTGCCGGCCGAGCGGGTTCTGGCCTTCGAAAGGCTGACCGGCATCTCCCGGCATGAGCAGCGCCCAGACCTTTTCGGCCCATCTCCCGATGTCGCCGCAGCCGACATCGGCGCCGGCCCCGCTGCCTCCCAAGCCGGGGCCGGCCATCCATCAACCGGAGCACGGAAATGAGTTTTGTCTCGCCGGCATTCGACCCCTGCCATGTCGATTTCGAGGTGTTTGCCCTGTTCCTCGAAGCGCGCCGCGTCCATCGCGGCAAGACCCCGGGGCGTGTTGCCAGGGAAGCCGAGGTCGCGCTCGACGCGGTGTTCCGCGCGGCGCGCGGGCGCAATCCCGGCGCCTTTGAATTCTTCGCTCTGTGCGACTGGATCGGCGAGGAGCCGGCGCTCTTCCTCAAGAAGGAGATCCGACATGGCTAGTTCATACGCGCCGGCGCGGCTGGCGTCCTACGACTATCGCGAGCTGGGCAAGCTGCTGCGCGCCAGGCTGGAGGAGGACGGGCGCGGCTGGCGCGTCTGCGCCGCCGAGATCGGCGTCAGCGCCTCCGACCTGTCGCGCATCTGCAATGGCCAGAGCGTCTCGGCGCCGAAGGTCATCGCGGTCTGCGATTGGCTTACCCTGTCGTTTCGCGCCTTCTACGACCCGCCGCCGCAATCGGTGACCGCGCGCGGATTGGCGAAATTGTTTCACGGGGAGAGCACTGAAACAGGAGGCGCGGGCCATGTCGAATGACCGCCGAACCCCATCCATGACGGGAGCCCAAGCCATGACACGCGATTCAAGGACCTGCTTCGGCGCGCCGGGCGGCATCGATGCCGCGAGGCTGTTCAAGCTGCCGCTGCCAATGCAGGCGGAAGGCGTGCGGCTGCTGTTCGAGATGGGCCAGACGATGGAGCAGGTGAGGGCGCGGTTGGGCCTCTCGGCGGGACAAGTGCAGGCGCTTACCAGCGTTGAGGCCAAATTCTCGCGGCCGGGAGAAACCATCGCGGCCGGAGAAGATGCCTAGTGCTCGCCGGGAGCCCTTGCAGTGACCGTTGATACCCCCGACTTGGTCCGCCTGTTTGTCGAAGACGCGCGTGCGGTCTCGATCGAGGCGGCTGCCAAGGTCCTCGGTTTGATCTTCAAGAGTAGCGCCGCCGAGCATCCGCAGCCCTGTCCGCAATGCGGCGGCACCGATACCTTCGCCTTCAACACGAGCAAGCAGAAATGGAACTGCCGCACCGGTGGTGCCGGCGGTAACGACGCCATCGGCATGGCAGCGCATTGCTTCGGACTCGATGCCCATAGGCGAGACGGATTTCTCGAGGCCTGCTCGATCGTGCTCGCCCGGCCTGTGCCGGACCACGCAGGGAGCAGCGCCGTAGGCACCGCGCTTCTGGAGCGGATTGAGCAGCGGCAATTGCACAATCGAGCGGAAGCCAGCGCGAAAGCGGAAAGGCAGGCAGGCTTCCGCGAGCGGGAACGGGCGAAGGCGGTTGCCATCTATGACGCGGCGGCACCGGTTGGCCGCTACGGCCGACTGGTCGCCGACTATCTCGAGGCGCGCGGCTGCGGCCACATTGGCGCGTCGCGCTGGCTGCGCCATGCATCCGCATTGCCTTACTGGCATGGCCAGGATGATGGCCGGCCACGGGAACTGCATCGCGGACCGGCCATGGTCGCGCCTTTCATCGGGCCGGACCTTCTTGCGATCGGCTGCCACATCACCTGGATCGACCTGACGCGGCCACCGAAATACCGGCCGCTTCTGGTCGACCAGCTGACCGGCGAGACGCTGCCCACCAAGAAGATGCGCGGCTCGAAGAAGGGCGGGCTGATCCCGCTGTTCGGCGAACCGCACGCGGCGCGGTGGGTCGGCGGCGAGGGCATCGAGAACGGCGCCGCCTTCGCGGCCTGGGAGGGCTGGCGCGGCGACACCTTCTATTTCGCCGCCGGCGATCTCGGCAATCTCGCCGGCCCGGCCGAGGTCTCGTCGCGTTTCGCGCATCCGACTTTGAATAGGTTGGACAGCAAGGGCATTGCCCGCCCGGTGATGGTGGCAGGACCGTTGCCGAAGGCCGACCGGGCTCGCGAGGACGCCATGTGGGTGGCCGAGCATGTCAGCGAACTGGTGCTGCTGGCCGACGGCGACTCCGAACGCGTGATGACGGCCGCCGCCATGGCGCGTGCCCGGGCGAGGCATGCCAGACCGGGGCGCCTTATCCCGATCGTCTGGCCGCGCGACGGCTGCGACTTTGCCGGCATTGCGGCCGGGGCGAGGGCTTGAATGGCCGGGAAACAGACCGCCATGCCGCCCGAGGTCGCGGCTCTGCTCGACGAAGCGACGCGCCAGGCAGAGGCCGCGGGCTCGCCCCGCACCCCGCCTGACGACGCTGTCGACGCGCCGCAGGATGGCGAGCCGCGCCGTGGCGGCAAGGTCGATCTCGACATCGTTCGCGCCTGCGCGGCGCTCGATCATTCCGACACCGACAATGCCGAACGCCTGCTGGCGCATTTCGGCGAGGATCTACTGGTGCGGGCGCAATCGAAGGCGCGCAGGGCTGCCTTCGCGGTCTGGACCGGAACGCACTGGGACATCGAGACCGGAGAGACGCGCGCGCTGGCCATTGCCCAGAATGTCGGCGGCCGGATCGCGCTCGAGGTCGACTATATCGAGCCGACGCCGGCCGAAAGGCTGGCCATCGAGCGCGGCGCTGATGCGCTGAAAGTGCCGGAAGAGGAGCGCACGCCGGCGCAGAGGAAGCTTGCCAAGGTCGCCCAAGCCTCGCACGCCAATGTCGCCAGGCGCGTCAGCCGCCGCATGACGCATGCGGTGTCCTCCAAGAACAAGGGGCGGCTGGAAGCGATGCTTGCCTGTGCCGGGCCGCATATCCAGCGTGGCCCCGACGAGTTCAACGCCGACCCGCTGAAGGTGGCACTCGCTTCGCACACGCTGTGCTTTCGCCGCACGACGAGGCGGATCCGCAATCCCGCTTTCGACGATCCCGACGATTGCCGCGAGGACCTGCCCGAGTTCCTGCAGGTGGCCGACGCCGAACTCAAGATCGTCGACGGCCATCGCCGGCAAGATATGATCACCCAACGTGTGCCCGTCGAATATGACCCGACGGCGAAATGTCCGAAATGGGACGAGTTCCTGCGCGACAAGCTGCCGATCGATGATGTCCGGCGCATGGTCCAGGTCGCCTCAGGGCTCGGCCTCGTCGGCATCACCGTGCAGAAGCTGTTTTTCCACTACGGCAAGGGGGCGAACGGCAAGTCGGTCTATATGGAGACGCTCTGCCGCCTGCTGGGCGAGGCGGCGGTGACGCTGCCATCGGAATCCTTCATCGGCGAGGGCAAGGCCGGCGGTGCCGCCAACCCCGACATGGCGAGGCTTTATGGCCGCCGCTTCCTGCGCGTTAAGGAACTGCCCGAGGGGGAGGACCTTCGCGAGAACCTGGTCAAGGATCTGACCGGCGGCGAGCACTTTACCGTGCGCGATCTGTTCGAGGGCTACTTCGATTTCAAGCCGGTGTTCACAGGCCACATGTCGGGCAACGGCTATCCGAAGATCACCGGCACCGACAACGGCATCTGGCGCCGCATGGCCGTCATCCATTGGTCGAAGATCATCGCCGAGGCCGACCAGCGCGAGTTCGAGGCGGTGATCGCCGAGTTCGTGCCGGAATATCCGGGCATCCTCAACTGGCTGGTCGAGGGGGTGATGATCTTCCTGCGCGAAGGCCTGGTCATTCCCGATGCGGTGCGGCTGAAGACGCAGGAATACCGCGACGAGATGGACCGCACCTCGGCGTTCTGCGCGCGTTGCGTGGTTGGCGATCCTGCAGGCGAGCTGACCGCCAAGCAGTTCTACCAGGCCTATGTCGACTTCACCGTCGACGAAGGCGGCAGGCCGATTTCGCTGACCGCCTTCGGGCTGATCATGAAGAAGAAATACGACCGCGTGGATGGGCGCATCGTCATCTATCGCGGCCTGCGGCTGGTCGATGTGCCGGCGACGCGACAGGCCCCTGACCTGGAAAGCCAGTTCCGATGAGCCCCGCAACCCCGCTTCGGGCGCTGGGCGGGCCGCTGACTGGCGCGACAGTCGCGATACTTGGCGATAGTCCGCGACAGTCCGGAAAACACGGATATCAAAATGAAATCAGAGGCTTGCGGGAGTCTGCACCAGTTTTCGGGCGCGTTGACGGGGACGACGGGGCAAGGGGCGGGGAAAGTTTTGGCATTTGCCCGGCAAGAACTGTCGCAACTCCCGCGCCGCCCGGCCATCCCACGGGAATCCCCTAACAAAGCTCACTTTCAGACTGTCGCTTAAACTCTCGCAACCATCGAAAACTATCGCAGGGACAAGGATGAAAACCGTAACGATTGAAGAGCTGTTGACTTGGGCATTCGTGCACGAACTGCCGAAGGGCGGCGGTGTGGACGGGCTGGACAATCCGAGCTCGGCCTGGCGGACGCTGCAGGCGTCGTCATGGGGCAAGATCCTGAGCTTTGGCGAACTCGGCGCGCTGATCGATCGTGGTGCCAGGGATTACGACAATTATTGGATCGAGCAGGGCGAGCCCCATGACGATGCGGTGCTGGTCGGCCGCGCCGTGGCTGGGCTGGCGCAGTGCGATGTGGTGGTGCCTGAGGCCTGGAACGCTTTGGCGGATTGGCCCGACACCGAAGGCTTGGCGCAGGCGGCGGTCGACCGAGTCGTCGAACGCTACAAAGCAAGGCCACGGCATCTGCGCGCCGAGGGCGTCGTCAGCCTGGTCGTCGGCACCGCCATTCTCGGCCGCGAGCCGGATTATCAGGCGGAGCCCTCGAAGGTCAGGATGGTGGAACGGGGCGGCAGGCCGGCATGGTTCGTCCTGCAGCGGATACGCCATGAGGACGGCAAGACCTATGATCTCGAGGTCGACGGTTACAATGCCCGTTCGGGGCGGCCGATGAGCGGCGCCTATCGCAAGCATGAACTGTCGGCCGACCCGACCGGCGATATCCTTGGCAGGCTCGACTACCAGATATGGGTGGCCGCTCTGCGCCGGCTGGAGCAGGAGATCGTCACCGAGCTGACCGGTCACCGGTTGGTCTTCTCGGACCGGTCGATGACGCCTTGGCTGGACAGCGACAGGCCGGGCGTGAGCGTGATCGAAGGGGCGGCGGAGTACCCCTGGAAAAAAACTGGCTCCGCTCGTTGACGCGCGGGGGAAACTTGACCTACACCTGAACACGGTAAATCAGATCACAGCCCGCCCGGCCAGCCGAGGCGGGTTTTTTGTTGGAACGAGCGGATGGCAATCGAGCTTCACGCCGACGCATCCGACTTCGCCCATCTGGCACGCGGCATTGCCCGGCTGCCGGAAGAGATCAAGGTCAAGGCCGCCAGCCGCGCGTTGCGGCGCATCACACAGATGGCGCGCACGCGCATCGTCAAACGCTCGGCCGAACGGGTCGACCTGACACGGGCGAGGGTGCGGGCGCTGACGACCGTCCATATGAACGCCGGCGGCAACAGCGCCGACGTGGTCATGCGGTCGAACTGGATCGCACTGTTCAAACTTGGCGCGATACAGACCGCCAAGGGTGTGCGGGTGCGGATGCGCGGATCATATCGATCGGCGTTCATAGCCTCTATGGCAAGCGGCCACGAGGGCGTGTTCAAACGACAGGGCAAGGCGCGCCTGCCAATACGCGAGCTGTTCGGCCCAAACCCTGCCCACGACATCACGAACAACCCCGATGTATTCTTGCAGGTCCTGGCCGAGCTGATCGAGGAGCGCCTGTTGCCTCGATACCTTCACGAGGTCGGGAACCTCCTGCCTCGCTGACCGAACCATACCCCCCCGGCAAAGGGACCGTACCAGCTTCTCCCACCCCTGCGGGCCCGGGGGAGCCCCGGATTTCGGCAGTTTGACGGGTCGGAAAAGTGGGTTGTTAGGGTTGTTAGCCTGACGGTAACGGTTGTTAGGGACAAGAGATGAGCGACCAGACGCCGTTCGTCATGTGGACGGCGACGATGATCGCCACGCGGGATGGTATTTCGCAGCAAGCCGTCTCGAAGATGATCAAGCGGTTGATGGAAACCGCAGAGATTCCGGTTGAGCGCGATGCACGGGGCCGCGTGGCCAAGGTATCGCTTGCGCACTATGACCATCTTCGCGACCGCTATGTGAATTCAGAAAAGTCGCCGGTCGATCGGCCAAAGGTGCCGGAGAATCCTGCAGCGCTGACGGCGTCGGTCTCCTCGTCCCGTGATGAAGCTGAGCGGCAAGCAGCCTGGCTGAAAGTCGGCCGCGAGCGGATCAGGCACCAGGAAGAAATCGGCCAGCTAGCGCGCGTCGACATGCTGACCGACGCCCTTGCCGTCTGCGGCCGAGAGATTCAGGCCATTGTCGCCCGCCTGCCGAACCGGTCCGACGACATCGCTCTGGCTGTCAGCAAGGAAGGCGCGCACGGTGTCCGCGTCCTGTTGCGCCAGATCGCGGCCGAACTGAACCAGGGCGTATCCGACAAGCTGGCCGAGGTGGCCAACGGCGCGCCCCTGCACGATCCGCTGATCGAGACCGATGCCGAGGCCCTGTCGTGACCGCTCATGTCGGGTCGTTGCGCTTTGCCGCGACCGCTCTCAGCGAAGCGATCCGGCCAAGACCGCCAACACCGTTTCGCGCCTGGCTGCCGAAGAACATCGTCCTCGTCGATGGCGAGAAGCGCGGCGAATTGTGGTCGGAAGCCGACGCACCCTATCTCGGCGAGATCGCCGACTGCCTCAGCCAGGAACATCCCTGCAACCTGGTGACCGTGCGCAAGTCGCAGCAGACCGGTGTGTCGATCCTTGCGCTGTCATGGGCGCTCTACATCGCCGAGATCTGCCCCGACAACGTCCTCTATGGTGTCCCCGGCATAGACGCGTTGCAGGACGCGAACGGCCAGAAGATGCAGCCGATGATCGATGCGTGGCAGAAGGCCACCGACAAGAAGATCATCGCGCCGGCCAAAAGCCGCGACGGTTCGGGATCAACGACTTACAAGAAAATCTTCCCGGGCGGCGTCATCGATCTCGCCAACGCCAATTCGGTCATGAACCTGTCCGGCAAGACCAGCCGCTACGGAGTCAAGGATGAGTTCTCCAAATGGGAGAACACACCCAATGGCGACGACCCCGACGAACTCTTCTTCGGCCGCTTCACCGCCTTCCGCAGGCTCAAGTCCTACAAGATCCTCGAACTGTCGACGCCCGAAATCGACAGCGGCGACGAGCTGGGCGACGGCGCCGGCCATTGCCGGGTCGACCGTTCGTTTCGCCGCTCCGATCAACGCTTCTGGCACATCCGTTGCCCGCAATGCCGGCACGAATTCGTCCAGACCTTCGACCTGCTGGTGATCGACCGCGACCACCCGCACAAGACGGTGCTCGGCTGCCCGGATTGTCACTATCCGATCAACGAAATGGAACGGGTCGCCGCGGTTAGGGCAGGGCGGTTCATCCCGACGCTGTCGGGGCCGGATCGTCATCCCGGCTTCCATGTCGACGCCTTCATCTCGCTCATGATGAGCTATGAGGCGATTGCCGAAAACTTCATCGCCGCCGAGCGCATCGGCGCCGGCGAGTCCGGCATCAAGGGCTTTGCCAACCGCACGCTCGGCCTGCCCTACGCGCTGCGCGGCAACGCGCCCGACCACAAGCGGCTCATGGAGCGCCGCGAGGCCTACGCGCAGCATATCGTGCCTGCCGAAGGCCTGCTCTTCGTTGCCGGCGCCGACGTGCAGCACGATGGCATCTATGTCGAGGCCGTGGCCTTTTCGGAGGATCGCCAGAGCTGGACCGTGGCGGCCGAGTTCCTGGAGGGCTCGACCGACGACCCCAACGCCGGCGCCTGGGAACGGCTTGACGCCTTCCGGGGCACACGCTTCCTCGACACCTTCGGCAACGATCGCCCGATCGAGGCGCTGGCCGTCGATGCCGGCGACGGCGCGCGCACGACGCAGGTCTACGAATGGTGTCGCCGCCGCGCCAACTGCTACGCGGTCAAGGGCCAGCACGGTCGCGGCGTCCCGGCCATCAGCGTGCCGACCAAGAAATCAGTCAAGAAGAGCGGCAAGCGCCAGCGCTTCGGCAGCTCGCTGAGCTGGCCGGTCGGCACCTGGGCGCTTAAAGCGGAATTCTACGGCAACCTGTACAAGATCGGACTTGCGGCAGGAGAAGCAAAGGACCCGCCCGGCTATTGCCATTTCGGCACCTGGCTTGGCGAGGAATATTTCCTGCAGATTACCGCCGAGGCCTTCGACCAGAAGATGGTGCGCGGCAAGCTGGTCGAGGAATGGAAGAAGATACGCCGCAACAACCACTTCTTCGACTGCCGCGTCTACGCCATGGCCATGGCCGAACTGCTCGGCCTGTCCAAGATGAGCCGGGATGACTGGGCAAGGCTGCGGTCCGCGCGCCAGCCATCGCGCCCCGTAGACATGCTGTCAGCGCCCAGCGAGCAGCTGATCGAACGCCACGGCAACAGTGAGCCGGCGAGCGCGGCAACGGACAATACACTGGCGAAAAAACGAGAGGCATGGGCAAAGCGCAGATGAGCACGGCCAAGCCAAGGATCAGGGTCAAGGCCATCTCGTCGCGCGCGGCGCACGGCCTTGCGCCCATGCAGGCCAGCTATCTCCGGGACACGCGCTCGTCGATCATCTCGACGCGCCCCGCTATCCTGCGCGATCACCGCGATGATGTGCGCGCCGTCTGGCAGCGCACCGCAGGCCTCGCGGCCGACATCATCCAGAATTCTGGCCGCATGCGCGGCGCCGCCGACCAGGTCGTTGCTGACACGGTCGGCGTCGAGCTGTCGCTGAACTTCAAGCCGAAGCTCGACCGGCTTGGCTACGACGCGCAAGAAACCGTGGCTTTTGTCCGGGAGGTCAAGGACTGGTGGAAGCGGCTTATCTGGAACCCGCGCGAATGCGACATGCGCGGCAAGTTCACGCTGCCGCAGATGGTCGACATGGCCTTGCGCTCCGACATGGTCTTCGGCGAGGCGGTCGGGGTCATGACCTTCATGACGCGCGCGCAGCGGCGCCAATACGGCATCACCACCGGGACGAAGCTCTGCATGATGCCGGCCGCCTCGCTGGTACAGGACTCAAACGAATTCGAGGGTATGTTTCAGGGCGTCATCCACGACGCCAATGGCCGGCCGGTCGCGTACCGGTTCGAAGAGAAGCAGGACGGATTCAAGGTCAAGCGTGATCACCGCGCCTATGATGCCGATGGCCGCCAGATCGTCGTGCATGTCTACGATCCGATCGACCCGACCGATGTGCGCGGCATCAGCCGCATCGCGCCGGCCATCCGCAAGCACATCCAGCACGAGGTGCTGGTCGATGCGACGATCCAGACGCAGATCCTGCAGACCATCGTCGGCATGGCGCTGACCAGTGCTGCCCCTTCGGCCGAAGCCTTCGAGGCGATAGAGGCGCTGAAGGAAACGGATGGCGGCCTTCGTGACGAGTTCCTGGCCTACTATTCCGGTGCCATGGAACGTGCCCGCTCGGGCGAAATCTCGATCAGCAGTGATCCCCGGATTTCGCATCTCGCTCCCGGTGAAAAGCTGGAATTCCTGTCGATCGGCACGCCCGGGCCGCAGTTCCTGCCGGTCTCGGCGGAACTGTCGCGCGACATGGCGCGCGCCATCGGCATCACCTATGGCGGCTTCACCATGGACCACACGGACGCCACCTATTCCTCGGTCAACATGGAGAACGCCTCGATCTGGCCGACAGTCACCAGGCGGCGCGAGCGCATCGCCGCGCCGATCTGCCAGGCGTTTTTCGAAAACTCGCTCGACGAGGCGGTCGGCGAGGGCCGCATTCCGTTCAAGGGCGGCTATCCCGCCTTCGCCGCCAACCGCGAGGATGTCTGCTGGGCGCTGTGGCAAGGACCGGCAAAACCGACCGCCGATGATGGCAAGTGCGCCAAGGCGCAGACCGAGCGGCTGATCAACGGCACCTCGACGCTTGAAGCCGAGTGCGGCGCGCTCGGGCACGATCCCGAAGAGGTCTTCGAGAGCCGCCAATACTGGCACAAGCGCTATGTCGACGCCGGCATGCCGTCGCCCTTCGTCGCGCGCAATGCCGGCCCGCAGGATGCTGCCGAGCCCGATGAGCCGCCGAAGAAAAAGGCCGCCGCCTGATGACGCCGATCAAACTCGCCGGCGTCGAGGTCGACGCCGATGACCCCTGCGCGCTCTACCAGGCGCTTTATGCCGCCAAGCTCAAGCTGCTCGCCGGTGAACGGGTCGAGGAAACCGAAGTGCGCTCGCCGGTCACGCATCAACGCGTGCGCGTCGCGGTCGGCAACATGGCGGCGCTCGATGCCGAACTGATGCGGCTCGCGGCGGCCTGTTCCGCAAAACAGGGCAAGCGCTCGCGCTTCGCCAAGACGCTGCGCTTCATCTGAAGGAGACGACGATGGCGGCACTTCTGGCCGAGGGCGAGCTGACGCTCTCCGGCGATGTCGGCGATGCCTGGTTTGGCGATCATTTCACCTATTCCGAAGTGGTCGTCGCGCTGGCGCAGATCGAGGACAGCGCCGACTTGACCGTACGCATCAATTCGGGCGGCGGCATCGCCACCGAGGGAGCGGCGATCCATGCCTTGCTGGCGCGCCGCCAGGGCCGCACCAATGTCGTGGTCGAGGGCATTGCGGCGTCCGCTGCGTCCCTTATCGCCATGGCCGGTGAGACGGTCACCATGGCGCAGGGTGCGATCATGATGATCCATGACCCCTCGGGCATGACCTTCGGCACGTCGGATGACCATGCAAAATCGATCGAAGGGCTTGAGGCGCTAGCGACCGCCTATGCCCGCGTCTACGCCGCAAAATCCGGGCGTTCCTCGAAGGAGTGCCGCGAGATCATGAAGCGAGAGACCTGGATGACCTCAGCCGAGGCGGTTGAGCGCGGTTTTGCCGACGAGGCCGGCTCCGACAGCGCCGGCGCGGTCGCCGCCTTCGATTACCGGATCTACGCACACGCGCCGAAGCGCCTCACCGCTCTGGCCAGGAAAAACGGCTGGTCGCGCGAAGCGGCCGGTGCGCCAGCGGCGAAGTCCGTCGCGACGACCCGTCAGCAAGAGGAGAATTCAATGACGGAGAAGGAACGGGCGGACGCGTTGGCCGCCGAGATCGAACAGATGAAGACCGCCCATGCGACCGCCCTGACCAGGGCAGGGGCCGAAGCCATCGCGGCCGACCGGGCACGGCGTGCGTCGGTGATGGCGCTGGAAGAGGTCAAGGGCCGCGAAAGCCTCGCCGACACGCTGTGCGCGACGCAGCTTTCGGTCGAAGAGATCAAGGCCGCTTTGTCGGCCGCGCCAAAAGCCGCGGCCAACCAGGGCGATTACGAGCAGCGCCGCCTTGCCGCCGCCGGGCTCGCCCAGCCGGGCACTGTGGAAAAAGCCGATCACGGCTGGGGCAGCGTCGTTGCCCAGACCAACAAGCGCCGCGCCTGAAACCCGCCTTCTGAGAGAAACCGGCGCCGGTCAGGCGCCTCAATTTGAGGAGAGACCGTCATGACCGTTCTGACGGAAGACCGTCGCACGGCGGCGCATTACATCGTGTCCGAAGCCTCCAGCATCTATCGCTCGCGCGAGCAGGTGATGATCACCGGTTCTGCCCCTTTGCTGGCAGGCACCGTGCTGGGCCAGATCGCGGCCGCCTCGGCCGATGTGCAAGCTGCCGCCGATGCGGGCAACGCCGCCAACACCGGCGCATTGACACTCGCCAATCCGGCTTTCGGCACCGATGTCAGGGAAGGCATCTACAACATCGTCTGCTTTGCCGCCGCGGCCAATGGCGGCAAGTTCCGCGTCGAGGATCCCGAGCTCAACGAGGTCGGCACCGCCACTGTCGGCGTCGCCTTCACCAAGCAGATCAAGTTCACCATCGCCGATGGCGCGCAGGATTTCGTCGTCGGCGAAAAGTTCACCGTCTCGGTCGAAGCCACCAGGGGCGCCTATGCGGCTCTCGACCTGACGGCGACCAATGGGCTCAAGAAGGCGTCGGCCATCCTCTACGAAGGCTGCGATCCCACGCTTGGCGACGCGCGCCGCACAATCACCGCGCGCGAGACCGAGGTGAAGGAAAGTGCGCTGATCTGGCCCGCCGGAATCAACGCCACCCAGAAACAGAACGCGCTCGATCAGCTCGCGGCCTGCGGCATCGTCGGCCGCTGACAGGCAGCCCGACACCCTGGCCCGCGCGCCACCCCTTCAACGGAGAGAAGACCATGTCCACCGTCATGAACATTTTCGACCAGAACGCGTTCGGCGTGGTCGAACTCAACGACCAGGTCGTCCGCAAGGTCGACTACAAGCCGCAGCTCCTGGGATCGCTCGGCCTGTTCAAGCCGATCTATTCGCGCTCGCGCATCATCCTGATCGCGAAAAAGGAAAACACCCTTCAGCTGATTCCGACCTCCGCGACCGGCGCGCCGCCGGAAGAGCTCGACGTCACCGGCATGGACCTGCGGCCCTTCCGCACCACGCGCCTCGCCAAGGGCTCGACCATCTATGCCGAAACGCTGCAGGGCGTCGCGGCGCTGCCGATGGATGAGCAGGTCCGCGACATCCAGAGCGAAGTCGCCGACCGCATTGGCCAGATCACCGACGACCTCGAACTGACATGGGAGCATATGCGCCTCGGCGCGGTGCTGGGAGTCGTCTACGATGCCGACGGCACAACCGTGATCAACAACTGGTTCACCGAATGGGGCATCACCCAGGCGGCGGAAGTCGATTTCGCGCTCGCCACCGACACCACCGATGTCCGCAAGAAGTGCCGCGATCTCAAGCGCGCCATGCAGAAGGCGGCCAAGGGCGTCTGGACCCCGAGCACCCGCGTCTGCGCGCTGACCGGCGACGCGTTCTTCGACGATCTCGTCAACCACAAGCAGATCAAGGAAACCAAGCTCGGCAATGAGCGTGCCCCGGCGCTTGAAAACATCGAAGGCTATTCCTCGATCGAGATCGAAGGCATCACCTTCATCAACTATCGCGGCACCGATGACGGCTCGACGCTGTCGATCCCGACCGACAAGGCCAGGTTCTTCCCGATCGGCGCCAACGGCGCGTTCCAGGTCGGTTACGCGCCTGCCGAGTTCTTCCCCTATGTCAACCAGCGCGGACAGGAGAAATACGGCATGATCATCGCCGACAAGGACCGCGACGCCTGGCGACGGCCGGAGATCTACTCCTACCCGCTGTTCATCTGCACGCGGCCGGAAATGCTGCTGCGCGCCAAGCGCGCGGCCTGACGGCAATCCGGTAACGAAGATTTGAAGCCGCCACTCGCGATAGTTCAGCGTAGCGTGATCTCGCTGAACTCTAGTGGGGGAAATTCAATGTACTTTTCTGGAAGACGTTGGCTGCTAGTTTTTTCGATGGTTGTTTGCGTGCCAATATCGACGTTTGCGGCGCAATGCGACATTTCATCGTTCAAAGATCACGATAACGGCACTCTTTCGAGCATCCAGACCTGGTCTTACTACTATTCGTTGTCGAGTTCCGAGTGGGAGCATATGCGCAAGGATTTCGATGCCGGAGCAAGTTACGGCATCATTAGCGGCGATATGAGCTATGACGAGATGCACGATAAGGCGAAATCAGAGCTCCAAGTCATCAACGCCGCTTCGTCTGATAAGTACGCCAAGAACTGGGCTACAACCACGCTGACGAGTCAGGGGCTGCAAGCATACCTCCATTGCCAAGGTGGTCTTCAAATGGGTTTCGAATCCTTTGACGACCAAGGCGGCAAGGTAATGCTTGATTGGGCGCCGCCGCCGGCATTTGGGACGCATCATCCATTACGCGTGGCCATGGCCGACAATGTCAAAAACCGCGCCGAGATCGAAAATTTGCTGAAATCGCAGATTTCGGCTTCGCCAATCCAAGGATTCGAGATCTATGTGTCGAAGAAGGAACCGCTGAAGGCGGCAGAACTGACGGTGAGCACAGCGGGGTTTTCCCAGACCGTCAGCATTCCGCCAGCGCCGCCTCCGGTAACGGAGAGGCAAGCTGATTTCTCCGTGAACGAAAAAGCGGACAGCTGCGATTCAGGAGGCAACGACGACGCTGTATTCTGCAATCTTTTTGAAACCACGGTGAAGCCGGTTGCAGATGGCGATATCAAGATCATGCCACACCTCAAACTTCAAATTGACGACGACGGTAAAACGGCCGATCCCCACCGTTGGGCATATGTCATGGTGCAGTGCGACGACTTAAAAACCATTTCTCCGGCACTTGGAGAACGAAATGTTAAAACCGCCAAAGCCGAATATTCCGGCAGAAGCAGTTGTGTCGCGAAAAAAGATCAGCAGGTCAAAATCCTTGTGAAAGTGAATCCAAGAGGCGGGTCTTCGGTGGTGGCGACGGGCGGAATTAAGATTTCGACACCCTTGGACTAAGCGCCCGCACCAAAGCGTTCGAAATCATTATGCCCTTCAGGCGCCAAGGAATACTTGGCGGCCTGTTAATTTTTAGGACACGCGGATGGTCGATTGGCAAAGCGCTCGGACCGCGCTCGATCGCGCCGTCGCCTATACCTTCGACACCGAGACTTTCCACACCTATCCGACGGCCAAGGGCCCAAGCGTCAATTCGAACCGCGTCGCTGATCCCGATCGAGCCGGCTTCGAATTTTTTGGCTCGATCGATTTCGGACCTGCCGCGCTTACGCCCGGCTTTTCGCATCCCGCGACCTTGATGACCGACCGTGACCGTGTTCGCGAAATGCCGAGCTATGAGGCGGTCATCACCGCTCTGTCGACGGATTGGCCTCATCCGATCAGGGTCGATGACATCGTCGGCCTGGGCGACACCCGCTATGTCGTCGCCGCCATCCCGGACGATGGAGGCCGCCGCAAGGCCATCTTCGTCAACCGGACAAAGGCCGCCCTGTGACAATCGCCGCCGAGACGACCCGCCTGGCTGCAGTCGAGAGCCTTTCGCCGACCGGCGCCACTGCCTTCCCGACGCTCGCTCGCGAGCGGGTTTTCGACAGCCGCCGGCCGTCGCTCGATATCCTCGCCCCCGGCAAGGAATACACGCCGGTCCTGTCGCTCTTCACCCGCCGGTCGGAATCGCCTCGCCGCGGCGCCGGGCAGGGAAGCGTGTCCCGCAACGGCCGCACCATCCTTGAGGTGGTCGCGGAACTGGCAGTGGCCTCGAACGACGAAGACGGGCCATTTGTGGATGCCATGGTCGGTTCGGATCCCACGGCGCGGATCGTGCTCGCGGCGCTGTGCGCCCAGGTGCGGTTCGCCCTGACCATTGGCCCGACCGGCGTGATCTTCCGCAAGGCGGTCATTGCGGTCGAGAGCATCGACGAGGAGGGCTTTGCCGTGCCGGAGTTGGGTCTGCGCTGGCAGCGGACAACGATGCTGTTCGACTGCCTGATCCCGGATGACGAATTCACGCTTGCCGGCGGCCTGCCGCAGCCCGCCGCCGGGGTCGCCGCAGTGCTGCCGGACAATTCCTATGCCAAGGCAACACTCCTCGGCATGGCGGCGCAGTTCGGAGCCGCCGAACCGCTGTCGGTGCTCGACACCTTCGCGTTCGAGACCAGACGCAACGGCGTTTCCAGCCAGGCCGGACCGTCAACTGCCGTCGCGCCGCCCTTCGCCGAAATCGAGGATCAACCATGACCAATCTCGTTCATGCCAGGCTTGCCGATGCCGCGCATCGCATGCCCCATCCCTTCCGCCCCAACACTGATTTCCCGGCCGAGGGCCAGACCATCGACCGCGAAGATCCGGTCTGGATGCAGCTGGTCAATGACGGTTCCCTGATCCTCGATACCCAAACAGGCACCCCGCCCGAAGGCCGCAGACCCGCGAAGTCAAAGTAGACGCGCGCGCGCCGGGCGAAGCCCGCAAGGCCGACCGGCCGTCGCGCCCGATGGCGCGCCCCGCCGGAGCGCCAGCCGCCGGCAGGCGGCGAAACGGCGCGTGAGGCACAATCCAGAGGAGACACCCCATGTCCATCCAGTTCAACAACATCCCAGGCGCCGGGCTGGTGGCGCCGCTGTTCGCGTTTGAGGTGACTTCGGGCGGCAGCTATCAGTCGCAATCGCGCCTGCTGCTGGTCGGTCACAAGAACACGGGCGCGGCCATGGCCGACAATACCCCGCTGGCCATCGGCTCGGCCCAGGAGGCGGTGGCGCTTGCGGGTGCTGGCTCCATGCTTGCCGAAATGGCGCGTGTCGCTTTCCTCAACGCCCCGGTGCAGGAGACCTGGATTGTCTCGGCCGCCGCGACCGGCACGGCGCGCGTCGACACCATCAAGGTCAATTCGGCTCCGGTCGGCGGTGGCGCTGGCGTCATCGAAATCGCGGGCGAACCCGTGCAGGTCCAGATCGCGGCCGGCGACAGCGCCAACACTGTCGCCACGGCTCTTGCGGCCGCCATCAACGCGTATTTCAACAGCTTGACCGGAGCGTCCCTGCCAGTCACCGCGACCGTCACGACTGACACCGTCACCGTTACCGCGCGGCATGCCGGCGCCATCTTCTCGGATCTCGATTTCTTCGTGCCGACCACCGTCAATGCCAATGCCTTCGCCGGTGCGGTGCTCACGCTCACCAACACCGTTGTGCCGACTGGCGATCCCGACCTGTCCAGCGCGCTGGCATCCCTTGGCGACGATCCCTATGACTGGATCGTGTCGCCTTTTGCCGACGCGACCAACATCGGGCGCTATGCCGTGCTGCTCAACGATACGTCCGGCCGCTGGGCTTACAGCCGCCAGGTCTATGGCCATGTCTTCGTGCCGTCGACCGGCTCAACCTCGGCGCTGACCACGCTCGGCCTGTCGCTCAATGATCGCCACCTGACCATCCTGCCGCGCATCGCCTCTGCCGGAAACGCCACGCCTGCCTGGCTTTGGGCGGCCGGCATCGTCGCGCGCATCGTGCCCTGGCTGTCCGATGGCGTTACCGGCAACGTCTCGCGCAACCAGACCGGCCTTGTGGTCGAAGGCGTCAAAGCGCAGCGCAACCGCTCGACCGTTCCGACCTATGCCGGCCGCAACACGCTGCTGCGCTCCGGCATTTCGAGCTTCCTGATCACCGGGGATGGCCGCGTGGCAATCGACAAGATCATCACCACTTACCAGAAGGACGCCAACGCGCAGCCCGACGAGACGTTTCGCGATATCCAGGCCATCGGCCAGCTGGTCGCCATCCTGCGTTTCTTCCGGGCGCAGCTGTCGTATGAGCATGGCCAAAAGGCGCTTGCCGACGAGAACCCCGGCGGCCTCGGCTCGCTGTCGACACCGAAGTCGATCAAGGCGACGCTCGTCCATGCCGCCGACACGCTGGAGCTTCAGGGCGTACTGGAGAACGCGCGCGGCTTCGCCGATCGCCTTATCGTGCAACGCAACACCGAGAATGCCAACCGCGTCGACATCCTGGCGCCGATCGACCGCGTCAACGCCCTCGACGTGATCGCCGCCAACGCAAGGCTCTACAGCCAGTATCGAGCGGACTGAGAAATTGTCGCTACACCTTAACGTTAGGGCGACTCGTTTATCTTCCCAACGAAGGCCGCGCTTATAGCTACAGATCCCGTCGCGAACTCGGCCAATTTAAGCCAATAAATGAAATTCCATTGTTCTTCTGTAATATAGACGAAGATGTTTTTAACATGGAACGGGACTACCTTGCCGAGTTCGGGATCAGGTATACGGATATTGTAAATGTATTCGTTGCTAAGATACCCATCTATCCAAAACAAAATCACAAATATTAACGCAACTGTGCCAATAGCATATTTAGCGATATATCTTCGCACAGCGATGCATCCGATATGGGTGATAATGCAATCGAGCATTTGTTCGATGTCAATTTAGCACCGCGCGGCCGATGGTCAAGGATCACTGATCCGCGACGGGGGCGTAAGGCCAACTTCTACAAAGCAAACTCGAAGGGAAAGACCGATGCAGAATTTCGGTGGAGAGATGACGTTTGCCCTGTCGACGGGCGACCGCATTGTGGTGCGCGCGGCGGCAGAGATCATGCCGTCCAATATCGACGTGACCGGAGCGGCAAACCAGGACGGTTCGGTTTACCGCACGGTCGAGCCGACCGGTTTCAAGGCCAATCTCACATTCGAGGACATGAAAACCGACGACTGGAACCGTCTGATGCGGGCGTCGGGATTTAACGCGACGATGACCGAAACCTTCACAGGCGCACAGCACCTGTGGACCGAGGCCGGCTTCACCGGCACGCCGACCGTCAATCGGGCGACCGGCGAGGTGACGGGCTTGGCCATGATCGCGCGCGCCTATAAGAAGATCTGATCTGGCGAAGCCCGCAAGGCCGACCGACCGTCGCGCTTGATGGCGCGCCTGCCGGAGCAGCAGGCCGCATCGCGGCCGGTGCGCGGCCTGAGGCAAGGAGGAAAAATGCCCGACAAGATCGTCCCGCTGTCGAAGCGCTATGAGGCGCACGACCAGACCTTCGACAGCGTCACCGTGCGCGAGCCGCGCTTCGAAGATCTGCTGGCCCTCGGCGAGCCATACGAAGTCCAGAAGGCGGCCGGCAACAACGTAGTCATCGAGAATACGGCAACGGTCGCGGCCTATGTAAGGCGCTGCGTCGTGTCACCTGATATTGGGCAGCTTGGCGTGCTCGGCCTCGCCGACGCGCGACTTGTCCGCGAGGCGGTGATCGATTTTTTTATGCCATCCGCGCCACCGGCCAGCAGTTAAACGAGATCATCGGCATCCAGGCCGATGACTTGATGTTCTACTTCGGCTGGCAGCCGGATGTGGTGTTGCCGCTGACCTTTTCCGAGATCGGCATGCTGCACCATCGCGGCATCGAATTCCTGAAACGCAGGCCAAGAAAATGAACAACCGGACGATCGAGGCTGTTCTGCGCCTGTCGGCGAAGCTTGGTCCAACGGGCGCGTTCTGCCAGCTTTCTGGCAAGCTCAACCAGGTCAATCAGAAGGCGCTGGCGTTCAACAAGACGCAAGGCCTGATGGCCCGCAACAGCGCGCTTGCTGCCAACGCCGTTCGCGGCCTGCTCGCCTATGGCGTTGTGCGCGGCACATCGGCGCTCGTCACCAATTTCGCCAGCGCCGAACGCCGCCTGAACCGCATCGCCATCAATGCCGATGCCGGCAAGGACAAGCTTGCCGAAATGTTCCGCACCGTCGACCGTGCGGCGCTCGACTATTCGACGACGCAGGACAGCGTCACCGATGGTCTGGAAACGCTCGTCGCCGCCGGCCGCAATCTTGACGATGCCTTGTCTTTCCTTCCGGCCGTGACAGCGACCGCGCAGGCGGCCGGCGCGGAAATCACCGACATCGCCACCACGGCCGATTCCATCGGCACGAACTTCGGCATTGCCGGCGGCCAGATGCAGCGTGCCTTTGACATCCTCGTCACCTCGGGCAAGCAGGGCAAGTTCGAACTGAAGGATATGGCGCAGTATATCCCGAGCTTGGCGCCGGCTTTCGCCGCGCTCGGCTACAAGGGCGAGCAGGGCCTTGGCCGGCTGGCGTCGGCGTTGCAGACCATCCGCATCCGTGAAGGCGATGCATCCGAGGCTGCGACCGACCTGCAGAACGTCTTGCAGAAAATGGAAAGCCAGGAAACGGTCAAGAACTTCGCCAAATTCCATATCAATCTGCCGGACGAACTGGCCAAGGCCCGCAAGGAAGGCAAGGATCTGCTCGACGTGATGATCGAGTTGACCGACAGGGCGACCAAGGGCGATCTGTCGAAGATCCCGCGCCTGTTCACCGATCTCCAGGTCCAGAAGGGCATGCGCGCGCTCGTTCAGGGCAAGGACGCTTTCCATCAGTTCGTCGCCGATCTTGACCACGTCGACGGATCGACCCTGCGCGATCTCGGCAAGATCCTTGATGACAACCAGGCGAAGATCGACAGGATGGGCGCATCATGGGAACGCATGATGCGCGCGATCGGTTCTGGCATCGCGCCTGCCGCGACCGGCGCCATGGACTTCGTCAGTTCCAACATGGACAAGGCGCAGTTCATCAATGCGCAGCTGGACAAGGAAGGGATGAGCTTCTGGGAAAAGCGCATGTGGTGGCTGCGCAACGGCTTCGACAACCAGGACCAGGGCATGATGGCATTCAAGGCCGGCTGGCGTTCACCGGAAGGCCTGCTTGCCGCCAAAGGGCCGATGAGCGCCAGCCCGGAATTGCCGTCGCGCCGGAAGGACCAGGCCAGCGTCATTCCTGTCCCGTCACCGTGCCCGGTCGCGCCAAGCATGGCCGAACAATACCAGCTCTACGGAAGGGGCCATGCTGCCGCCGTGCGCAACGGGGCGTTCGGGCAGAAGGATGACCGCTCGATCGTTGCCATGGCGGCCCCGAACGCACAGGAGATTGCCGCAAATGCCGCGGCGGCGGGTGCATTGAAACGAGCGGGGGTCGAGACGGCGTCGTCGATTTCCGATGGCGGCAAGCAAGCCGGCGACAGCATCAAGGAAGGTGCCGACAGCTTGTCGTCAGTCGCGGGCGAGCTGAAGAGTGCCCTCGTCGCGGGCGCCAACAGTCTCGCGGCAGCCGCGCGCAGTGCCGCCGCTGACCTTTCACGGCCAATCGGCTCGCTCAAGCCGGTGCGTGCTGACACCGGCCGTTCCGATGCAGGCCGTGCCATGGGACCACGCTGATGCGCGACTGGTTGAAGGCCTTCCGTCCGGCATCCTTCCGGGGCGTGCCGTTCTTCGTCGAGGTCGAGAACGCCGAGGGCGGCCGGCGCGTTGCCGTCTCGCCGATCGCCTATTCCGACCTTCATGTCACCGAGGATATGGGCGGCGATGTCAGGCGCTTCAGCCTGTCGGCTTACGTTGCTGGCGACCTCGCCGATGCCGCCGCCCGTGGCTTCACGGCTGCGCTCAACGCGCCGGAAGCGGCGACGCTTGTCCTGCCGATGTCCGGCCCCGTCGTGGTGCGCGTGCCGCGCTGGAGCCTGTCGCGCGAGCGTGGCCGCGCCGGCTTCGTCGGCTTCGAAATCGACTTCGTCGCCGCCGGCCTTCCGTCTCTGCCATTCGCTCCTGTGCCGGGCGCACTCGCCATCGCGTCATTGATCTCGGCTGGCGCAGCGCTTGTGTCCGAGGCCGCCGCATTCCGCATGCGCGACACGGCGGCGGGGCAGGCGGCACTCTCGGCCCTGGCCATTGCCACAGCTGCCGGCCAGCTCGCATCCGTGGCAAGTGCTGCGGCTCTGCCGGATGCGAGGCAATCCGAAATCGGCGATGCGATTGCCACGATAAACCGTTTGTCGAGCGAGCCGGTGGCGCAGGCTGCGGCCATCGCATCGGCCATCGTCTCGACCTGCGGGGCGATTGCCGATGTCGGCGATCCCGCGCCCACGGTCGAGGCTTTCGCCCTGGCTGCCGTCCCGGCAGGGTCGGATGTCTTCGATCTGGTGGCGGCGGCGGCCTTTGCGGCCGGCTTCTGCCAGACGCTGGCGGCCGGCGACTATCTCTCCCGCCAGGACGCCCGCCGCGCGCGCGACCGCATAGCACCCGTGGTCGATCCGGTTCTTGACGCGCTCTCTGGCGGTCTCGACGTGTCGGTCAACGAATGGCTTTCCGACATCGCTGCCACCGCTGCATCCGACCTGAGCGCCACAGCGGCAAACCGCGCCCCACTGGTCAATGTGCAGACCGAGATATCCCTGCCGGCAACGGCGCTTGCCTACGCACTTTACGGCGACGCGGGCAGGGCGGGCGAACTCGTCTCGCGCAACAGCGTTGCCACGCCGGCCGCGATGCCGGTCCTGTTCGAGGCCGTTGCGCCCTGACGAACAGTTATGACTTTCATGAAATCTCGCGCAACCAGTCAACTCGATCCGGCGGCGTACTCAGGGCAGATAATTATCGAAATCGTCTCGTAGGATACCCCCAAGCGTCTGTCGCAGAGCCCGCAGAACATTCAACACAACCTCGTCTTTTTCGAAGTGGCGGCCGCTGCATTCAGCCTGAATCGCCAAGCCGCCATCGTCTTCCAAGTTTGTAATGTTGAAATAGGCAATAGCGTCGCCTTCCGGCATCGAGAGCAACCAAGGCTCGATTTGTCCGGGCAGGGTAGTGCTCAACGCGCGTCGCGCCTGCTTCTCGTCTCGCAGTTGTTCAAGGAAATAGGTCTTCACAGTCGTCCCTTCTTGATTTGGCCGACGTCGGATATGGCGGGTTGATGCGACGCTAACACATAGCCCTTCATTCCCATCTCAACTGGCTGGCATCGACGACATCAGCCCCCATGTGCTCGACAAAAAAGGCCCGCAGCCTCACACGGTGCCGATCCAGCATAGGAGACGGTCGATACGTTTGACCGCCATGTTCGGCGAGAAAAACCCATTCTACGAACTGGTCCGCTGTCACATCGCCGGACTGCGGAATGTAATCGGTGACATGCATGAATCTGTCGCCGTGCAGTCCGCCACAATAACCGTGCCCAACGCACACCGCGCGCATCAGCGAGTGAAACCGAGTTTTTGCTTCCATTGAAAATGCGCGATGGTGAGGCGGAATGCCTGCGCGCGCCGCCGCAACGTACACGCGTTGGCGTGGGCTCGCAACGTCCGAGTCCTTGCTCGGAACGCACCACATTGCGTGTCGCTAGTGAGAGATGAAAAATGCCGCTTGAGACCATTAGCGTGTCGGCGGGCGGCATCTTCCTGCCCTGGCACGACGTGTCGATTTCGATCTCGGCCGAGGAGGCCGTTCGCACCGCCACGATCACCGGTCACATACCGCCCGGCGTGTCGCCACCATGGCCTGATGACAAGGCAACCCTGACCGCCAACGGCACATTGCTGTTGACAGGTTACGTCAGGGATCTCCGCCCCGACCAGGGACCGGGCGACTGGCAGGCGACGATCACGCTTGTCTCGCGCACGGTCGACGCGGTGGAAACATCAATCCTGCACAAGACCGGCCTGGTCGAGAACAAGGACATCAAGGGCATCGGGGAGGCCTTCGACAATCTTGGCATCGGCATCGAGGCGAAAGGCTCGTTCGAGATGATCGCCAAGCACCAGATCGAGCCGGGGGAATCGCTCTACTCGACGCTGGAACCATTGGCGCGCGCCGAAGCGGCGATCATCCATGATACGCCCGAGGGCAAACTCGCCATTGTCAAGAAACCGGAAGGCTCGCATTCGGGCGGACTTGCGGCGGGCATCAACATCATCTCGGCCAGCGCCGAATTCTCGGGCGAGGGAAGGTTCAATCCGACCATCGTGCGCGGCCAGCAATCGCGCGGGGTCACTGCGCAGGCGCTGCGCCCCGAAGCAAAGGCGTCCGCTGCCGGCCGCAGCCGGCCCAAGATTATCGTGCTGGACGGCGAGGCCACCGCCTCGCACATGAAGAACGCCGTTGAGTGGGAAGTGCGCGCCGCAACTGGTCTGGCGGTCAGCGCGACGATTTCCGTTGTCGGTTGGCGCGATCAGGGCGGGAAGATCTGGACACCCAACTGGCTGGTCTATGTCAGGCACCCCCGCATCTATCTTGACCAGATGATGGTCATCAAATCCGTCGAATTGACGCAGGACACCAAGGCCGAAAGCGACGGCACGCGCGCCACCTTGACGCTCGCCGAACCGCGCGCGCTCGGCGGATCGTCCTCGGGCTCGAAGTCGGACAAAGGCTGGACCGCACCAGAACCAAAAGCGGAGTATTCGGCCCGATGAGTATCGAGCAACGCTCGCAAGCCCGACCGGGCGTCGCGCCTGATGGCGCGCCCCGGCGGAGGGCCAGCCGCGAAGAGGCGATACAGCCCGTGAGGCAAAGATCATGAAGTCTTCTGCGCACCTGACCCGTTTCGAGATCGACAGTTCGCGTTTCGACAATGGTCAGTTGCTGATTTCCGGTCGCGGCTTGGCAGGCGAGACGTTCAAGGATCTCCTTTTCGTGCAGCCGCACGGTGCCGCCAGCCGGCCGCCGAAGGGCGCTATCGGCGTTGCCATGGTGATGCCCGGCCGGCGCACGCAGGCGATGCTGATGGGCATTGAGCACGCCGAGCACCGGCCGGATATTCCGGATGGCGCGTCGGCGCTCTACGACGCGAGCGGCAATATCATCAAACTGTTCGCCGGAGGGGTGACCATGGATTTCGGTTCACGCACCATCACCTTGACCGGCGGCACCTGGAACTTGAAAGGCGACCTGTACGTCGACGGAAACATCACTGCGACCGGCACCATCCTGAATGCCGGCGGCAACAGCAACCATCACAGTCAGTAGTTAAAGGCGGTCATTGCGTTGTTGGCTCCGCTAGGCCTTCTCAAGCGAGAACACGGAGTCATTTGTTAGTAGGAGTTGCACTGACCCGCTTTGAAGGGCTGAAAGGTAGGCGCTTTGGAGGGTGCTTGGCGCACTGGCTTCGTAAAAGCGGTACTGTTCATTCTTTCCGACCAATTTCGGTGGGACGATCTGGCTGTTGTCGTTTGTGAAAAATATCGTGGCAATGACGCCGTCTGGGGAAGCCGTTTGAATTGTCAAAGTGCCAGTGCATTTCTGTACCGCGAGAAATCCATCGGATAACGTCAGCGTTGTGTTGCCGGCGATCGAGTATTGATATTTCTGTATTTTCTTTAATCCAGCTGCTGGTCTAAGGCGGGACTCAATTGCTTGAATGGCTTTCCGGCTTTCGATGATTTCGGTCATTTGATCGTCCTCCCATCACAGATGAAGCAGCCGAAATTATTTTTCTCAAATCAAATTTCTGTGTACTCTATTGATAAAGTTAACTCGTGTGAGGTTTATCAATTTTGTTTAATCGCGCGCGAGTGGTAAGATGCGGATAATGTAAATCAGACGCTTTCGCTGAGCGCGATATATATTATAGTCAAGCACTTAGAGGGTTTTGCTCAGATTCTAGATAAACGAGTGCTGAGTTTATTCAGCGTGCTCGATGGGAAATTCCGTTGGTGCGAATAGCTGCTGGTTTTTTCACTATATCGCAGCTTGTAATATAATCGTCTTAATGAAAAAAGTAAAATGGCGGGCGATTGTTGTGGCAACATAGGGGGCGTCGTGATGGACAGTGATCAAAATGCATATTCCGCCACGGTAGGTGAGATTCGAACGAAAGGCGCTGATGCAAGCGCGGCAATTTCAAGCGTTTGATATTATCAGGTCACTGAACGACGAGGGCATCACTTTTGCGCAGCTTCGTTTCGCGGAGAGCGAAGCGCACGAGATTACGGCATGCTCTCCTGTCTTATCTCGCGGTGACCTATTTTCAATCTATTTTCGCCTAAACAATGTGACTTTCTCGAAGACGAAAGTTGTAGACACAATTGTATATCTTCTAGGCAGTGGTGTGAGCAGAGTCATCTATTCTAGTGATGATGTCATAAAAGCTGCGAACAAGGCGTTTCCTGCTAACCCGGTCGCAGTGAATCTACCTGGCCATGACACGCACGTTCATTTTGACGTGGAGCAAGCCACTGCGTCGAAAGTTTCATAACGATCAGAGGAAACATATCAGAGTAGCGAGCACTCGTCCTTTGGTGAAAACGACTGAATTCTGGCTGTAGACCTGTAGTGTGTTCAATTAGCCGGAGACGTTAGTCAACCGATAGCAAAGAATGAGGGGCCCGTGAATTGCGGTCTTAATGGCTAAGTGAAGCGTTAAAATACATTCTTATATCCAAGGTAAAAATGATCCGCATCGTTCCGCTCGCAGGCGACGGCGAACCGCTGCTGTCGCCGGATACCGTTTGGGATGGCGTCAGCGGCGACTGGGCGCTTGCCGGTGATGACAAGGCTAATTCGCAAGGCCTGCGCGCGCGAGCCGAGCTAGCGACAGCCGTTCTGCTCTGCCTGATGACCGATGCCCGGGTCGAGCCGGACGAGCTGCCGCCGGAAGAGCAGAACCGCGGCTGGCCCGGCGACAGCTTCGACCTGCGCACCGATCTCGGCGAGACGCCGATCGGCTCCAAGCTCTGGCTGCTGCATCGCTCGACCGCAAGCGACGCCACCGCGCTGCGGGCGGAGGATTACGCGCGCGCCGGGCTGCAAACCCTTGTCGATCAGAAGGCGGTTTCATCTGTCGATGTGGTCGCCACCGCCGATCCGGCGCAGCGCCGCATCGACCTCGTCATCACCTTGAAGGACCGCGAAGGCGCGGTTGTTTTCGACCAGCGCTTCGGCGTGCTGTGGGAGCAGCTGCGCGGCCTGGATCGTCCTCTGGCCAACTGAATAACGGCAAAGCCGCAAGCCCGACTGGGCGCCGCGCCTGACGGCGCGCCCCGCCGGAGCCGCAGGCCGCCAAGCGGCCGATGCGCGGCATGAGACGTAACAAAACGGAGCAATTGCGTGGCCTGGACCGTCCTCTCTCCAACTGAGATATCGGCCCGGCTGCGCGGCGCCTTGCGTCGCTATCTGCCCGGCACCGATGCCCTGGTTTCGCCGAGCAATCTGACCGCCATCGTCAAGACGTTCGCCGCCGGCCTGCACGACATGCATTTGCGCGGCGCTTGGCTCTACCAGCAGATATTCGCCTCGACGGCGAGCAAGCAGCACCTCGAGCGCCACGGCGCAGAGCTTGGCATCTATCGCAGGCCGATGTCGCGAGCAGAGGGTTATGTTACCCTCAACGGCTATGCCGACACGGTCTACCCTGCCGGTATAGGCTTCATCTTTGGCGCGCGCCTCTATCAGTCAGCAACCGACGCGCGCTCCGATCTTGCCGGCGTCGTGACGCTTCTGCTTTTGTCCGCCGACTATGGCGCGGTCACCAACGTCGCGGCCGGCGAGACGATGCAGCGCGCCGACCCGACACAGTTTCCAAATCTCGACCTCGAGGCGACCGTGGCGGCAGACGGCATCGGGGGCGGCGCCGATACCGAGCTCGATGCCAGCCTTCTCGCTCGCATCCTCGACCGCAAACGTTGGCCGCCGCAGGGCGGCGCCTATTCCGACTATGAAAAATTTGCCCGGGAGGTGCCCGGTGTCAGTCAGGCCTGGGCGCTGCCCTTCGCCGATGCGCCGGGGACGGTTGGCGTCTGGTTTCTCTTCGAAGGCCGCGAGAATGGCATTCCGGAAGCCGGCGACATTGCCATCGTGCAGGAATCCCTGGAGGCGCGGCGCCTGATCCGCGCTGTCCTGTCGGTCTCGGCGCCGATTCCCTTGGCCCTCGATGTCACCATATCGATGCTGATCACGGACACGATCCAGACGCGCGCGGCGATTTCAGCCTCGATCGCGGCCATGCTTGTCAAGCGGGCTCGGCCGGGCGTCGTTGCTTCCCCCTTCGCGCTTTCGCGGTCATGGGTTGCCGAAGCCATCAGCCTTGCGGTCGGCGAAGACAGCCATGTACTGATCCAGCCCTCCGGCGACATCACCTATATTGACGGCCACATGCCGGTGCTGGGAACGATCAATTATGTCTGACCCCGCCATGCGCTGGCCGCGCTATATCGGCGAGGACGAACGAGCCTTCTTTCACTTCGCGCCCAGCGACCCCGACAACAGCGTTCCTGTGCAGGGCGACGCGCTGTCGGACCCAACCGACGAGGAGGCCGAGGGTTTCCTGACCGCGCTACTGCCAAAGGGTGCGGCCTGGGGTACGCCGGACAACCAGGCGCTCGACCCGCAATCGGTTCTGGCACGGTTCTGGCGCGCGATCGGTTCCGGCCTTGCCGATGCCTACCGCGCATTGTTTCGCGTTTCCATGGAATCGACGGCGGTGACGCTGATCGATTCTCTCGAAGATTGGGAAATGGAATACGCTCTTCCGGACCCTTGCCTTGGTCCGGACCAGACGATCGACCAGCGGATGCGATCGCTGCTTCTGAAGATCCGTTCCGGCGGCACCATCACGCCGGCCGACTTCATCAAGCTGGCGGCCGACGCCGGCTACGCCATCACGATCGAGGAACCGAACCCCTTCCGCATGGGTGCCTCGGCCATGGGCGGCAGTGACGCTCTCGGCGGCGCCTATCCCTCGGAATATGTCTGGATCGTCAAGATACCGGGCGTTCCCGTCGATTACTTCCGCATGGGCGTCGGCCGCATGGGCGAAACGCCGCTCGGCAAGCTCGGCCTGCCCGCCGATCTAATCTGCCTGTTCGAGGCGCTCAAGCCGGCCTGGACCACAGTCATCTTTTCCGCCTGATCAAAGGGATTTCCAATGAAGTTCGTCAATCCGCGCAACGCGCCGCCCTCCGACGCGCGCGTCCCCTACTGGGATGAGAACAAGGCCGCCGGGCTCGATGGCTCAATTCCTCCGGCCAAGGTGTTGAACGACACGCAAGACGAGATCCTGAAGGTCATCACCATGGCCGGCTTGACCCCGAACCCCGATGATCCGACGCAGCTCTGGCAAGCTCTGTCGGTGCTGCTGGCCGCCTTGTCGGTCGGCGATGTGCCGTCGATCGAGGTTCCGCCCGGCTGCATCTCGATGTTCGGCGCCGCAACCCCACCCACTGGCTGGCTGAAATGCAACGGCCAGGCAGTCAGCCGCGTCACCTATGCGCCGCTGTTCACCGCCATCGGCACCAGCTGGGGCGCTGGCGATGCCATCAACACCTTCAATGTCCCCGACCTGCGCGGCGAATTCGTGCGCGGCTTCGACGATGGCCGCAACGTCGATACAGGCCGCGCCATTGCGAGTTTTCAGGACTGGGCAACCGCCGCGCCAAAAACCACGACGCCGGCCCGCATCAATGGTGCTGGCGCGACGATCGCCATGACCAATGCCTCCAACCCGACGCATGTCGGCTTCGCCAGGCCCTCCAAGACGGGCGAAAGCGTGACTGCCGAGGGCTACGATACCGGCGGAGCCGGCAACGAAATGGACAGCATCAACGTCGTGACTGGCGATCCGGAAACCCGACCGAGGAACCTCGCTGTGCTTTACATCATCAAGGTCTGACCGTCCTCCCGGCCTTTATTTCAGCATCCAATTTTCAGGATCAAGTCATGTCCGCACCCGACCTGTTCGGCATCCGCGACGTCATCAAGAAACTGACTGCGCCCGCCGGGATGGAGGCCGTCCACGAGGACGGCTTCTCCTGGGCTCGCAATGGCCGCGTCTACGGCGATTCGACCAAGCTGACCTCGGATGACTGGAACCGCATCATCGGCAATCTGCGCGGCCTGCTGATCGGCTCGGGCGTCGACCTGTCGACGCTCGACCCAGCCAGCCCGATGCTGTTGCGCGATGTTCTGCAGAACTACCTCGGCGCAGCCGTGATCGATATCCTCAGCGGTATCGATGTCGGCGGCTACGGCATGATGCCGAAGTCCGTTTATGACGCCGACAATGACGGCCGGGTCGACAGCATGCATGGTGGCACCGGCGCGGCAGTGGCAGGGCCGCTGGAGCTTCTGTTGACGCGCGGCTTCCGTCCCTCACTCGCCACGGCCAGGAGCCAGCCTGTCGCCCCGCAGATCCAGACCCTTGCTCTGGAATTCTACGCCCCGAACTACCTGGCGCCGGCCACGCTGGTCGGTGGGGGCAGGTGGTCGCGGGTGAGCCTGCTGGACATCACCGCGCGCGGCCTGCCGGCGCTCGCCTATTTCCGGCACGACACCGACAGGTATCTTCCGGATGGCACGACCAGCGCTCTCAACGGCGGCTATTGGGCATTGAATGAAAGCCCAGCCTCGGCAACCATGTTCGGTGCCTATGAGGGAGCGGCCGACAATGCGGCGGCATTCAACGCGCTTGCCGCCTACTGTCGCGCTACCAATGCTGCGCTCTATATCCCGCCCGTCGCAACCAGCTACGCCGTCTCTACCACGCTTGATTTCCGCGACATCAACGAGATCAATGGCAAAGGAGCGCTGATCACCGGCACATTCGATGGCATGTCGGCTGTGAAGGTCGGCGGCACCGGCACCAACGTCCTGCGCAAGGCGCGCATCTGGCTTGAGGTGCAGAACAGCACCGACAAATCGACCGTCGCCTTGACGCGCGGCGTTCATTTCGGCGGCATGGCGGAAAGCAAGCTCTGGCTGCATTCCCGCGGCTTCGACGAAGGATTGTATTTCGACGGAGTTGCGGCAAACACCAATTGGGTCAGCAACGAATTCAACATTCTGACGCTCTACAACAACGGTTCGCATGTGCATTGCGACCTGGCCGGCACCAGCTATTTCGTCAACAATCAGTTCCGGGGCGGCACCTGGTACATCGGTACCAACCAGCTCTGCACCGCTCGCGGCACGTTCAAGCTGACGCTGGCCGGAACAGCTGCGATCGAAGAGGTCCTGATCGATACCCCGCAAATCGGCATCGACGGTGGCTCTGCGGGAGTCGGCCATGCCGCTTTCGTCTATGCGACGCTCAGCAGCACCAGCAATCTAACGACGGTATTTTTCAAGAACGCGCGCATCGAAAGCTATAGCGCCTTCGCCAACACGCTTGCGCTGATCAATGTGCCTTCTGCGGTCGGGTTCGCCTCATTCAATATCGATCTGTTGAGCGCTTCCGGCATCGACAACGCTAACATTGTCTCGCCGGATCTGAAACGGCTGTTCGTCACCTTGCGTGACATGTCGAACAGGCCGACCGGCGGCGCCAATCTGGTGCGACGGTTTCAGGGCGAAAAATTCTTTCCGATCCAAGCCGAAGGCCGGATCAGCGTTCCTAGCGTCGTTCTGTATGATAGTGCCACCGGGGGCTATGCCGCTCCGTCGCCTTTTCTGACGAACGGCGTCACTGCCCGCACTTCGAGGGCCAACGGTGACGGGCAACTTGTGGTGTCCAGTTCGGGTCAGGCGATCGGCCACATATACAAGAAGGCCAACACCACCCAAGCCGCGTTCCTCAATTTTCTCAATGGCTCGCGTGCGGCCACGGTGGTTTGTTTCGATGCCTCCGGAGCAGTGCTCTCCGGCAATGCCCCGTACTATGCAAAGGGGAGTAACGGCCAGTCTATCGCTCGAACCGGCGCAACGGTCTACGAATACTCAACCAACTGGCTTTGGATACACCCGAGCGTCGATTCCTTCTTCGTCGGCGCGTCGGGCTGGGTTGGCGCGACCGTTATCGAAAGCATTGACTTTGAACAGGGGTTTGCTGCGCCAATGCTCCGGTTGCGCGATCTCGAAACCGACACAGGTCGGCTCTGCTATAGCCAGAACGTGGAAAGCTATCTGCCCGTCGGTGCGACCATCGAGCGGAATGGTTTCTCTGGCTATCGGAACACTTTCGCCCTGAAAACGGCTTTGAACGCAGCTGCCCTGTCCGCAGCTGCGAGCATCGATCTCGTTGATGTAAGTGGGATAACAAATGGAGATAGGATCGGCATCGAGTTGGATGCGGTTATCACTGGTGCTGAGAGACAGTGGCACAATACGACCGTCTCAGGGGCGCCTTCGGGCAACACTGTCAATTTGGCAGCGCCGCTTCCTGGGCCCGCAGCCGCATCACGACGCGTTCGTCTGGGCAGGTGGGTTGCGCGCTGACGGCTACCAACCCAGCAGATAACGCAAGCCGACTATTGGAAGATAAACGGTCCAGAAGAAGCAGATGACGCCTGCGATGCATACCGCGCAAAATGGTGCCCAGTCTTGCCACCATCTGACTATCCGAGAGGCTCGAACTTCCAAGAAAGCGTTCATAATTTTACGCCATACTCTGGTCGCTTACATGCGACAACAACGCTTCACGCCATGCACGATATGACCAAAAGTGTGTCAGAAAGATTATCTGCGGGCAATCCCTCCTTGCTTGCTGTCTGTGTCTTGGTGATCTGTGGTGGGATCGCGGGGTTTGCCTATTCAAGCGGGCACCGCGCCGGCCGGGTATCCCAGCTCAAAGACACGGTTTCCGCCTATAACAGACGGATGGGAATTGCTGACTATGACAATCGCCTGGGCACCGTAGATCTCTGCCAGGAAATCGGCGGGCTGAGGGACGAATGCGCGAAACTGGCGCCCAGCCAGTAAGCGCTTCAATTGGGCTTGCGAAGGGCGTTCCGCACGATCTCAGCATCGAGGTGATCGCCACTTATGATCACCTCCCAAAGCCCGTCGACCTTCTCTAGCCGCCCGCCATCATAGGTGCGGATTTCGCCGGCCTTGGCGGCGACGTTATCGCGCATCCCCTGCCGCAGTTCAGACCATGGCTTCGGCAGTGATACCCAATCGCCCCGGGGCTCGTCATATTTCATCCGTCCGGCTCCGAATCTCAGGTATCGCTTGGCTAGAAGCAGTTCGTATTGACCGAAGTCCCGACCTTGTAGGACTGACACTGGATCGGTCTGCGCACCTGGGCATTTTGCATCATCCGGTCGCCAGTCTCGGACATGTTCTGGCCGATGTCGGCCAGCGCCTGCCGGTTGCGCGCCAGCCGATCCTGGTCAAGCCGGAAAACGCACGACGTATAGGCGTCCGTTCCCGGCTTGAACCCGTAGGCGCTGCAAGTCGTGCCAAGCTGTTGCAGCAAGGCTGGTCCTGCCGGCTGTAGTTCCTGACAGCCGCCAAGCACAACCAGGCTAAGAACAAGAATTTTTCACATGTATTGGAGCCCCCTCCCGGAATGAGGGCGCACTCAACAATAAAAGGCTGAAATCCGCAACCCGACCAACTCTGAAAGTCGACTACCCCACAGGTCTTATCGACGGGACTTCCTCCAGCCGGCGGCCCGCGCTTCTGCCTCAGAGCAGAACCATCGTTCGCCGAACTCAGGCCGGATGATCGTTTCGTCGTAAAATTTCTGGCCGGGCACATGGTAGATCTCTTCGCCGGTGTTGATCGAGATGTTGCCCTTGATGTTGCATTTCGATCGAGCAGCGACGGCCGATGTTGCCGCCGACGCCACATGCAAAAGGTCGTCAGCAAAATAGCCCGCGCCGCCTGCGGCGGCGAGAAGCAGAGCGGCTGAGACCATCGGTTTCATGCCCGTGCATTAGCACCTGATCATCAATCTCCGGTTTCACCGGTCGATACAATTCAACCGATCATCAGCTGAAAGGAAAGCTCATGGCTGTTTCCCGTGAAAAGGAATCGCTTGCCCGCGTGCTCGCGCATGAAGGCGGCTATTCGAACCATCCCGCCGACCCTGGCGGCCCGACGATGAAGGGCGTCACCCAACGCGTCTATGACGGCTATCGCAAGGGCAGGGGCCTCGCCACGCAACCGGTGAAGGGCATTACCACCGACGAGCTCAATGCCATCTATGATCATCAATACTGGGACGCGGTCCAGGGCGATGCGCTTCCGGCCGGCGTCGATTATGTCCTCTTTGACGGCGCCGTGAATTCCGGACCCAGCCGCTCGATCATGTGGCTTCAGCAGGCATTGCGGCCTGCGTACACAGGGCGCATTGACGGCGTCCTCGGCATGGGCACGCTAGCCGCGCTGAAGGCGGACACGAACAACGACGCTTTGATTGATCGCATCTGCAACGCGCGCATGGCCTTCCTGAAGCATCTCGGCACCTTCGCCACCTTCGGCAACGGCTGGACGGCTCGCGTTCGGGAGGTCCGCGCAATCGGTCAGGCATGGGCAACTGGTCAGGTGCCCCAGGTGGCCAACTTCATTGACGGCGGCCAGGCGAAGGCTTTTGTCGAGGATGCGGCAGCAGCCCCGTCCACCGCGCCGGCAGATGGTGTGATCGGTGCCGGTGCCGGCGGTCTCGGCGTGTCGGGCATGCTGCAGGATCTTCAGAATCAGCTCTCGCCAATGTCCTACGGCAGCGAATTCATCATGAAGATCGTCGTCGTGTTGGCTATTGTCAGCGCCGTACTGGTCTGCGGCGGCGCCGGCTATCGCTGGTACGCCAACCGGCAGGCCAAACGCCTAGCCGCGGCGCTCGGCACGGCGCCCGTATGAGCTTTCTCATCACAGTGCTTGTCGGTCGGCTTGGCGGCTCGCGCCTGGCCGGCGGCATCATTGCCTGGGCGGTCATCGCCGTGGTCGCCTCGGGCGCGACGCTCGGCGTCTACGAATTCATCAAGCACAAGGGCGCCGACGAGGTCCGTGCCAAGATCCAGGAGGACAACCAGGATGCGATACGCAAGGGCATCGACGCTCGCATGTCTCTTGACGAGTGCATTGACGCTAGCGGCGTGTACGACTTCGGGCGTCAGCGGTGTCGCGCCGCTACGACAGGCCCTCGGTAACAGCCTTGCCGGCGCGCAGGGCAAGACTATAGCCGACCAGAAAAAGATCGACCACACGATGGCGCCGGGCTGCGCGGTGAAGCTCTACACCCGTGCGGAGTGCGATCTGCACACCAATGCCAGCGCTGCTCGTCGGACTGAATTGCAATAGAAGCATACGAGGACAAAGGCCAGATGGCGGATGACATGAGCAGCAACGAAACCGCACGGCAATATCTTGACGCCGCCCATGCTCAACTAGGCGAGCGCGTCACCAATCTTGCCCGTCGGCAGAAGGACCTCGAAGCCGAGATGCGATCGGGCTTTCGTCAGATTGAGCAGTCTTTCGCCCAGTTCACTAACGAGACTCGTCAGTCCATTGCTTCCCTCGGCAACGCGATATCCGAGAAGAACAAGCCGCAGTATCAGGCTCTCGGGTTCGGGTTGAGCGTAATCCTTGCTGTAGGCGCGCTCGCGTACTGGCCGATCCGAGAGTCAACCAGTGATCTGAAGGCTTCCTATATAGAGGGAGCCCGCGCCATGCAGATGCTTGCTGCAGAGACGAACAGGACGATCCAAGCGCTCACCGCAAACACGGTGTCGCGGCAAGAATTGGAGTGGCGCGCCCAACGGGACGCCGAAGACCGCAGCCGAACTGAAACAAGGATTTCGGATCTTCGGGCCAGCTTGGTACCCCGTGATGAACATGAGCGCGTCTGGGAGAACTTCGACCGGCGCTTCGCCGACGAGCAGCGTCAGATGGATGAAATCAAGGCAGCCTTGGCCGGCGTCCACGACCCGCTCTCCACGGGCCTAGACCTCAAGAAGCCGCAAGATTCGCAGGATCACGCCGAATAACGCTTCAACTGAAATCTACATCGCCTGTTATTGCCAAATCGCCGTTATAGTTCGTCATGGAATTGTCAATTCGCGGTCTGGCCGTGACGCCTGTGCCAGGAATCAGTGTTGGAATATCGGCAAGTTTGATTGTCCACTTGATACCAAGCAGAGCACATAGGTTCACGGCGACATTGGTAAGGATGTCCAATAATGCTGCTATGATCAAAGTGAGAGGCCATCCGTAGTCTTCGGGGAGCCAATTGATTGCAAACGGCCGAGGTCCAGCCGACATCCAGACGGTATTTCCACCCCTGCCATAAAATGTAGTGGTGAGTTTCGCGGGTTGGGGAACTGGTTCTCCTTTCACCCCGGCCTTGAGCCAAGGCGTCGTGACGCAATGCAAGTGAGCTCTCGCCTGGACGTATGCCTCTGCAGAAAAGTCAACGTCAACGAGCATGTTGGGCGCCCTCAGCGAAACCTTGGGGTTCCAAACCCTTACCGCCCACCCTACGCAGCCGTCGACAAAGCCGAGAAAGCTGCTGCACTGTTCAGAAGAGTCATTGATGTTGAGAAATTTATCCGCAAGTTTCTGGAATAGATTCTGCGTCAGGAGCAGAAAGAATCCGCCACCGGGTAACTTTCGAACATCATCGGCATCTCGGATATTCATTTCCTCAGAGCCACGAGTGGCCTTCGCGAATGCATCCTCCGCAATGGTTTGCAGGACGTCAGCCTGCTCACTTGACGAGACGTTATCAAATACATCTTCATCTCTAATGATAGAACGTTTCCCAGAAATAGTGGCGGTTGCGACGACATAATTCTCCATTACAGCCACATTCAAGTTTCCAAAATTGAATCCTTGAAATACATTTATGAAAGACGGTAGTGGGATCGATTTAACAAAATCGGCAATCCGCGCGGCCAATACGTTATTGACGATGTATTTTACCAATTCCCAGAGTTCATAGCAGGTAGAGTCGATTTTCCCTAGAGGAATGCCTGCTGCCTTCGCGGCGGATTTCACATCATTCTCAAGAGCTACTGGGTCGTCAATTCTGGCCGAGGTTGGCACAATTCTCAATTGGCTTGCCGAGTCGGTTGTCACAAAGCAGAGAACAGTTAGGGAGAACGAAATCGTAATCTCCTTACCCAGTGTCTTAAGCTCGAATTTTAAGTCCACTTGAGGAATGGTAAGTTTGAGATTTGGTTGAGGCGTTGTTGCAAGAATCCGCACGGATTCGGTACTTCGATGTTGCAAGATCTCAGGTTGCACTAGCAGCCACCGGCTCATTTCGCGATCAAAATGAGGGTTTGGAGAAAGGTCAAAAACGCCAGGCTTCATTATGTCATAGCCATAGCCGAGCCGGAGGTCGGGGAGGTCGCCGCTACCCTTGTACACATTGGTCTTCTTCGGATGCTCAAGGTGATGATGTGCTTTCGAATAGGAATTCAAAAGGTTCTCGCTTACGCCAGCTGCGATGTCGTGTGCAGCAACATTTTGTCGAACGGCGTTCAGCGCATCAATGATTTTGTCAAGCATGGCTCTTCTCGATCGCTGGAGGAAATGAGTATTCCAGAACAGTCAACTTTTTTGTTGGCCTGTATCTGGTGGAATGATGTGAAGAAGTTTGTGCTTGAGTTATACGATGACATACCAGAAGTTGTTAATCAAGCCATGTTTTATGATTAATATTTTACAATATGAACGCTAGTATAGATACAGTTTGTGTTCGTATACAGTAACCAATACGTCGTAAATTTCGAATTTTCTCCGAGTTGCAAGCTTTTGTGTCATGTATGAGAATTAGAAATCTCTAATATGATAGTGGGATGTTGGCCGACCATTGCTGGTGAAGAATTGTGCCGAGGTTGCCGAGGCAGGTTCGCGGCGCGCGTTTTACAGTGTGGGGCTCTAAGGCAAGCTTCGATCTGCGCAGTGTACCTTGCGCAAGAAGCCGCATCGATCGAGGCTGAGACCTTCATCTTTGAGGGCGAGGCGATTATGATCAATGACGCCGGCCTGGCTGACTTCCATGCAATGCAATCCATCATCGGGCTGCGCCGGCTGTCGCCGGATGTCTACTTGGTGGCGTTCGATCTGCTGCACCTCAACGGCCACGATTTGCGCGGCATGCCGGCGGAAGACCGCCGCGAGATCCTGCAGGAGATGATCCCCACGGGCGGGCATATCCAATTCAGCGAAGCGCTGCCGGGCACAGGCGACGCGGTCTATCACCTCGTCGACCAGCGGGGACTGGAAGGCATGGTCTCGAAACGCAAGGACAGCGCCTATCGCAGCGGCCCGACGAACAACTGGCGCAAGATCAAGTGCTTCGAGGAAAAGGAGATGGAGATCATCGGCGTGCAGCGCGAGCGTGGCAAGGCTGCGCAGGTGATCATGGCCGAGCAGGGGCGCTATAAGGGCGGCGCCTTTGTCTCCTTCAAGGCCGAAAAGCGGCAGGCGCTTTGGGACCGCGTACAGGGCAGGGTTGGAGGTCCGGTGCCGAAGGGGCATAAGAAGGACAAGGCCAAATGGCTGAAGCCTGGGCTGGTCGGCAGGGTGAAAACCCTGAGGGGCGAAGAAAAGCTGCGGCACGCCAGGCTGCTGGACTACTGGGAGAGTGAATGATGGCCGTCGGTAAAAAAGATCAGGAGCGCGCCAACTACGCCTGGACGTATGGCGCCCAGGCGGGCAAGGACGTGTGTCGCGCCTTCCAGATCACGGTCTCAGTACAGATTATTCGGTTCGGGAGCGCATTAAACTTGAAGTGGGTCCCCTTTCCTCCACCTGACCACCACCAGCCCCGACGCAAAACTGAGCACGGCGACGGCTAGGGCTATCAAGTAGCCTCGTTGTTCGCCATCGAGCGTCTCCCACTTCGTAGGGTTCGCACGGATCTCGTCTTTCCACAAAAGCCTTGCTATGCCAGAGAACCGAATTTGGCCCAAAGTGTCATAACTGCCCTTAAATTCGCCAACTGCATCAAAGTTGTCGGCCGCATTGGTGATCTCAGCTTTCCCGTTAATATCGATACTGGTGAGGCCTCCTCCTACCAAAATTCCCTCGGCGCGACCGGAAGCCCCATGGTTCAATTCGGCAGACTTCATGCCCTTAATTGTAACCCAACCATTATCGCCATCGACCATCACCGCGTGGGTTGAGTTGACATACACCTCACCTAAACGTGGCTTGAGCGTGACAAGAACTCCCAAAAGGCTCATACTACTCATATCAAGGGAACCGCGAGGCAATATCGATCGAGCCGATATCTGCTTACATTTTAGCGGTTTATTCCAATTTTTGTCTGGCTTGTCGACGCTAAGCCGCAATTGATTTTCTTTTCCATCAATCTTGACGTGCAGAGTTGTTGGTCGAACAACAACTGTGTCATTATCAACCACAAAAGGCGTCACAAGCGCGTAATAACTTATCGAATCGGAGCTCTCATAAGTTAGAGTCGATTTTTCTTTTATGAATTCTTCTAATTCGATGCTACCGTCTGATGCTTTCTTATCTGTCGAGAAAAAGACAAATTCTTGAGGTGAAAATTTGAACTTGCCCGATGATGTATCGCCATTCCCAAACACGTTTAGATCCCAAAGGCCGCTGTCTACCCAGAATTCAAGGCTGCGAACGTTAGGAAGTTCATATTTGTTAGGCGCGCTCGCTGCTTTTGGTAGGTCGGCCCGGTCGGCACAACCGTCAAAGAAAGTAATTTCGGCATCAAATGTGGCCGGAGTGCCGAGCGCTGCCCACCTAACCGTCATAGGGCCGTCACCTTTCCTCCAATTAGCAAATCCATTTGTCGTAATTTCAGGAACAAACGAGAACCTTGGGTCGTCAGATTTTTCGTTCGGATTTGGAGCGGTCGCATCCGTTATGAGGGAACCGTGTGCCGGGTGGCTCAGGACCATCGCGATGCGGACGGGAAGGGGCCGGTAGAACAAGTCCAAGGCGTAGTATGCTGCGGTGAAGAGGAGAATACCGAAAGCGATTGCAGTCGCGCCGGAGACCGCGCGGGAGGCTCGTCCGGAAAAGATCTTGGCCGTATACTCGCAAATTGCCAACATCAACGCGGCAGTGAATCCTAGAGCCATGCCTCCAAGCAAATTGGCTATGATGTTTTGGAATAGATCACTTGATGAAAAATGCCCTGAAAATAGCGCCATGCCAGCGTCAATTAGAGTGAGGATCAAAAAGCTCGAGATGGCAATCAGCTCAATAGTTTTTCTATAAGATTGTGTCCAAAACGAATAGATCACAACAACAGAAGCTGCGACAATAAACGGCCAATATAATGCCGCCTGAAACCAATCAGACAAACTTGGAAATTGGATTAAATCTGTCTGGTAAGCCGATTCATAGATAGCCGCAGAATCACTAGTGATCAGTGCGACGAGATACACCTGAAAGTTTGGGCCTGTCGCGAGCAGCAAAATGAACGCGATTATCAAGGAGCCGCGCATCCAAGCCGCACCGGCGCTCGGAAAGAGTCGCGATTGCAGGAAGTCCCAGAGTTTTGGCAGCGAAAAGCTCATTTCATGCAGCCGCTTAGACATTTGTTTTAGAATTCATCGGTCGGCTAGATCAGCTTACGTGTCAATTAAAAGGAGAGGTTGTTGATAGGCATCCACCGAATTCTGATTGCCCGAGGCTGGTAGCTCGGGACCTATTCGCACCAAGGCGAATTCCCTTGGCATCAAGCGAGGCGAGATCCACGAAGAAGTCGAGAGCGTTTGCCACACGATCCTCGACGCCATAATGCACCATGATCCGGGATTGTCGGAGTAGCTACTCCATATCCGGCACGTCGCCGCTGGCAAACAGCACTGTTGGCGGTCCGTAATCGCCAAGAAGAGGATCGGCGTCCCGGCTCCAGGCAAGGACGCCGACATGTTGCCCTGAAAGCCCCTTTGCGGTGCGGGTGGCGCGCTCTTCGCTCTGCTGGTCAGTCGGACCGTATGCCGTGAACAACTCCCCATCGTCACCGCGGTCGAACGCAACCACAACGATCAGCTTCGGTTTCTTCTGGCCTGGAAGGACATGGTCGGACATAAGCGCTCCTAAAGGTATTGCTCGCCATCGGCCTTGTGATCGAAGCAGAACCAGGTCGATTGCTGACGCGGCCGCGCAAAACCGAAGCCGGCATGCTTGGCGCATCCTTCATGGGCGCAAAAATGGCCCAATATCCTGGCGCGGTCTCGTGGAGCCGGCGCCATGCCTTCGGCAAGCTTGATCAGTTCGTCGCTCATAGCGGGTTGGTCGGCCCGACCAGGGCAGGGTGGTCGTTTGGAAGTTTGTTGATGACGGTCGAATTGACCTCCCGGCCGACGCGGTTGAACTGAAGCTGCCCGTCGATGTCCTGGCTCAAGATATCCTTCAGGTCGTCCTTCGGCGTCGAAGGGTTGAGCCATACGTCATAATAGGCCTGGTCGAGAATGACCGGCTGCCGATCATGCAAATTCTTCATCGGCTCGCCGGCAGGCTCGGTGATGATGGTGCAACTGGTGACGTCGAGATTGGAGTTATAGGCCCAAAGCCCGGCAAACGAAAAAGGCGCATGGCCGGGCAGGTAGATGTGCCAGGGATCCTTTTTGCCGTCAGCCGGAGAGATGGTCCATTCATAGAAGCCGTCCGCCGGGATCAGGCACCGCTTTGATTTGATTGCGTCCCGGAAGGCTGGGGCCGTGTCGACGCCTTCAATCCTGGCGTTGAACATGGCCGCCTTGGGCATCTCCTTTGCCCAGAACGGAACGAGCCACCACCGGCCCTCCCGCAAGCGGTGGTTGCCATCCTCGCCGGCGGTGACGAAAGGCACGTCCTGTGTGGGCGCGATGTTGTAGCGCGGTTCGTCGTTGCGGCCGATTTCCGCCGGCGCCGTCAGGCGGTAGAGCCTATGGATTTCCGACCATGTCAGATATCTGGTGTAGCGACCGCACATGTCTTGCCCCTGGTTTGCTACCCGCCGCTAATTCACAGAACCGCGCGCCAGTTTGGCGTAAGCGGTCTTGAATTCGCGCTCGATCTGGTCATTCACGATACGAGACAATTCTTTTGCCTTTTCCTCGTCGGGCATGAGGCTGACGATCAGATCGCTCATGAGCCAGCCGGCCGCATAAATAGCGCCGTCTGGCGTGAGCTTGTTCAAGATTTTACAGGCATTCTTGACCGCCTTCTCGATTTCTTGACGACCTCGCTCGATATTGACACTCAATTCGCCTTGCCTTCCTTCGGCAGCGTAAAGCACCTCAACCATCGGTTTTCTCCTAGCGGATACCCGCTGTGGCTATCGCGCCGACAGTGAACGAAAAGAGAACATGGAGTCAAGTCCGCGCTTGACGACAGAGGAATATGTTCCTTATTTCTGACGTGCATCTGAGCAGGAAGGGTAATGGGAAAGCGCCAAAACGCGCCGAACGGCGAAGCTGTGTCCGAGTTGGAACGAGCTGCTCAGCGCGCAATAGAGGCGGCCGGCGGCGACGCTGTGGTTGCCTTGCTGAAGGCTCTCGCCAGAAACGCTGAGCTCGAGCGCGAGCTTGCCCTGTCGCGCGCTGCGGTCTCTAGCGGCTTCTCTCGCGGGTGGCACAGGGCGCGGCCACTATGACCAGCAACGAAGACACCTACCGCATCGAGGTTTGGGACAGCGAGGAGGAAAAGACGCTTCTCGAAACCATCAGCCGCTCGTCGGATTTTGCCGTCAGCATGGCTGCCTGGCACGCTGCGATGCGGCGCCGGCCCGGCATGCTGCTAATCCACTACAACAGCCGCCACGTCATGGAGAAGGTTCTTACGCCAGGCGAGCTCAAGCTGCCACCGCAGACCATCATAGACGGAAGCATTCACCCGGGACTGGATGTTGCCCTGGGCGATCTGCGTAGCTGGCACGTTCTGCGCGCCCAATGCATGAACTGCTCGCACCGTGCCGAAGTGAAGCCCGAAGGACTGATCAGGCGCTATGGCAAGCACGCCCTGTTCAGTACGGTCGAGCGAGCTCTTTTCTGCACGAGTTGCAACAAGGGCGGGCCGGTTCGGATGGAGATACATAGCCTCCCGAGAGGCTGAGGTGATGGCCGAGCGCTTGCAACCCGAAGGCGCTACCTCAAAAGACAAAATGCGTGCGTCCGGTTTTTGCTGGTTGGCTCGGCAAAGCTTCCTGGCCCGCTGGAGTGTCGAGTATCGTTTGGAACCTTGCGAGCTGCTCCGGGAAATCCCGCGCAAGGTGTCTGACGACCCGCGCGTTTTCCATCATCCGGTCGAGATCAAGCCTCGCCGCGATCAACTCCAGCGCCCAGATGCCACGAAGGCTGGCGCAGAAGAGAAATTCATCATTCAGCACATCAAATTCAGTTTCCATGATGGCCAGCTCGTCGGCTGTCACCCCGACAAACTTCTTCCTCGGCCTGGAGGGATCCACCAGCTGCGAAGCCGGAGTAAGCGTTGCGAGGAGTTGCGCGTAGTGGAAGCTCACTCTCTTCAGGGCGATCATCAGCCTTGCCGCTTTGAGCTGCCTTTCCGGAAGCATCTTGCGCAAGGACGCGAAGACCTGTGGCGGCACATTCCAATCCTGCAAAAGCTCGATCACCTCGGGAGAAACTCCAATGACCAGGGGCCTAGGCGGCGAACTCTCCGCGAGCAGGTTCAAAGTGGGGCCTTTGGTCAGGGCCTTCGGCACAGAGGCCAGGCTTTCGGCCGACAGCAGGCGACGGAACGATTCCTGTTTGATCGGATATCCAAATACCTCGGTGATCGTCTCCAGCAGATGCCGAGAGATCATCGCTTCGGCGATCATGTCCCGCGTTCTCTGGCATTCAGCCTGATAGGTTTTGCACAGCCAGGGACCGGTGAACCACCTGTTGGGCTCTTGCATCCTTTCCAAAAGCGCGGCGTGCCTTGTGCGGTTATTCTGCAAAATGCGGTCGGCGGCTTCCAGGCCTAGAACCGTGCGGCGCACCGTCATGTGGCACTCCCGACGAATGTTCGCTCGGCCAGCGCAACGAGCGGATCGAGCGATCGGAATACGAACGCGTCCAGCTTCATTCCATTGTTGACATGGAAATCTCCTTTGAATCCCACGATTTCATGCATCGGAGCGATCAGGTAATCGCGAATGAGCAGATTGCCCGGCTGCATGCGGATCAAGACGAAAATATCCGCCTTGGCCTCTCGCACGGCCCTCGAAGACCAGCGAGGATAGGCGCAATGCGAAACGCGACACCTGGCGATTGCGAGCGCGACCGTCAACTCGCCATTGATGCGGATGATCTCCGTTTCAGGGGCCTGCGAGGCGCGACCGCCTGCCTTGTCGACCGCAACGAGCAGGTCTTCCATAACGCGATGGCGGATATCCCTGACGCGCCTGTCGATCTCGATGAAATGAGACTTTCTGGGCGGCAGGCAACCGATCAGCTTGTATGCTCCGAGCAAGCCTCCGAAATGCGCGCTATAGCGATAGGCCGAAGGGCATTCGGGCGCCGCGTTGATGATATCGCCCGACAGTTTCCCATGCCGTTCGTAGAGGTTTCGAAGGGCCGCCAGCATCTCGTCATCGCTCATGTGAAGATAAAGCGATTTCAAGATTTGCTGGGCTCTGTCGAATAGTTGGCGGCTGATAATAGGCTCAAAGGCGTTGTCCGCCCTGACCCATTGGTCCGGGGGATTGTACGCAACTTTGGTTTTCAGCTTGGTGCAGCGTCTATTCCAGACGTTGTTGCCGATATATTTCTCGTTGGTCAGGACACGGCGCACGCCATGGCTCTTCCAAGGCCGGCCGAAGTCGTTCAGGATCCCCCGGTCATTCAGGTACTTTGCGATTTGAGGTTCGCTTTTGCCTGACCTGACGAAAAGGCGAAAGATCAATCGAACAGTGGCAATCTCTTCCGGTGGCCCCGGTACGATGGTCACACGGTCTGTGGAGAAATTTTTGTGTTCATAGCGGGCGAGGATGAGTTTGGGCTGTCCGAAATGGTCGACCATCAGGCGCCTTAGTCCGAGTCCCTGGATTCCGCCCACGTGGAAGCCCATGCGGGCCATCCTCACTTGGCCCAAAAAGACCCGCTGTGACAACATCCTGCTGTACTCCGCGGCCATGCTGCGCTTTATGGCCTTCAGCACATCGGACCCGACGGTGCCATCGTTCGCGAATTGCTCGGCGCAAAACTCGATCCGCACACCCGCCATCTGACATCGATATTCGTAGGAAGCGCTTTCATCGATGCTTTGGAACCGGCCCCATCTGCTCACGTCGTAGACGACGACCGTCTCGTAATCGGCGAGTCCGTGTTCAATGTCGAACAGCAGCTTCTTCAGGCCGGGCCGGCCTTCTATGTGCAGCCCGCTACGGCCCGGGTCTTCATACGTGGCGACGATGTCGTACCCCATGACCTCGGCATAACTGCGGATTGCATCCTTCTGATTCTCAAGGGAATAAGTCTGGTGCTCTGTGGACATTCGTACGTATTGAGCGGCGCGAACCCTTCGCCGCTCCTGAGGAGGTTCGCGTGCCGCAGCAACCTTACCCATCGCCTTTGCACCATCGGACGAAGGTCAATTCTAGCGGTCAGCGAATGGCAATTCCAGTTAAGTTTACTCGAAGCGTTCGCTCCTGGCTTTGCGCTTTGGAAACCATGGCTTTCAACTCATGGGAAACCCTGACTCACTTCGTGAGAAGCCGCGCCGCCGTTCCGCCGCAATGCAGCCGCATCGGCTTCGTTCGCCCCCGTCCGTTCAGTCCCCGGGGCTTCAAAGGAGTTCCAGTGATGATTATCAAGAAGGCTATTCTGGCGGTGATGATGACCGCAGCACTCGCGGGGTGCCAGTCGCAGACCGAAGGCCAGCAGCGGGCCACCACCGGTGCCTTGCTCGGCGGCGCCGGCGGCGCCCTCGTCGGCCAGGCGATCGGCGGCAACACCAAGAGCACGGTCATCGGCGCGGCCAGCGGCGCGCTGCTTGGCGCCGTCGTCGGCTCGGCCACCACCCCGCAGCAGCCCCGCGGCGAACAGATGTGCCGCTACCAGGACCGCCGCGGCAACATCTACACAGCGCCCTGCGACGACCGCTATTACAACGGCAATTATTGATTGCCGCCGCGGCGAAGAAAGGCCAGCGCCACGCTCAATGGGAAGGGAAGGCGGCGCTGGCCGAGCGGAATTCAGGTCCGCCGCGCATCCAGACATAGCAGATTCTTGACCCAGCGTAAGGTGGTCGACGCGGCTGCCGGTGCAGCATTGCCTGAAACCCGCGTCGACCTGGCGGAGATTGGGGTCACCGCCGCATCTGAAAATTAGCGAGGTCTAATTTACTTGGAAATGGCGTGATCGCGGACCCAGTCACTTCCGGCGTGGGCTGATGGAAGCTGACAGCGCGGTGCGGGACCGCCCGGAACTTCGCAAACTCCTAGACAGCTCAACCTGCTGGCCGCCAGTTAGTGAGACAGTCAGGGGAACGCTTTGTTCAAGAGGTTTGCCAGCCGTTGCGCCGCCAATACCGCTTGCGATCGGGCAGTATCGCGAGCTGCCGTCTCATAAGCTCGGGTCAGTTCCACCGTACCCGCGCCGGACATCACCGGCTCGGCATAGGCAAATGTTTTCGCTGTCTCCGCGCTTTCGCTCAGCCACAACTCTGGATCCTCCTCGGCAGCCTTGGCCGGATCGACGGCGGCATTCGCCAAACCGCTGTCTTTAAGGTCTGTGATCGCTCCCTTTACGGTGACATAGCCGCCGAACATGCCATCCCAATAAAAGTGGAGTTTCAGCTCATCACCCTTCGCTGGTTTAACCGTAACCAAATTACCACCCTGGTCGCCATCGGGATGCGCCGCCGAAAATCTTGCTGTGGCGTGGAGAGGTTGGTGGACATCGCCCACCAGGTGCAGCAACCAGGCCAGGTCGTAGGACCGCAGATCGTCGGTGGCTCCCGAGTTTGCCGGCAACGTCGCCGTGAAAAGCCTGATCTGTGTCAGCGCATTAACAGGATCAGCCGGTTTGACTGGTGTACCATCCGTCGAAAAACCGATGTCCATGAAGTGCCAGTATTTGTGCTTTCGCATATCGGAGTAGCCGATATTGTCGCCGGCACCTGCGACTGAGCCGGAATTGCCATCGTCGATATAGCCTGGCTTGGTTTTGATGTCGTCGGCCCAAACGGCCGCTCGCATGACCGCAGCCTTGCCCTGGTCCTCTGCCGCGACACCATAGATCCAGTCAGGATAGTCGTCGTTCATTTGCAGCAACGCATCGACGCGGGCGCGAGCGTTGTCCGTCAGCTTGTTGTAAGCCATCAGCGCGATCTGCATGTGGCCTTCATCCCACCACGCCGATGCGGCTGTTGACCAGGTTGCCAGTGCAGCGAATGCGAGCCCGAACAATGCACGGCGCATAACCCAACCCTCCCTTTGATGTCGCCTTAGACAAGCAAGCTAGTCGATCCCTAAAACTCACCCAATGACGCGATCGCGGAAGTGCTATCTCGGAAGCAAAATTCCGCAGAATATCGGTCCAAAAGTTAGACACTTATGGCCGTAAGTGATTGATTTGTGTAAGGGCGTTAGACAACGATAGGGAAGGTAACTATTTGAAAAGAAACGAGAACCTCAGGAGTCAGAGTCCGTGGGTCTACCGTTAACCTATTCCCCAGCAAGCGCGGTCATGAACCGCGCGGGCCGAGCGGCTGAGCCGCTTGAGCGCTGCCTTGTAGCCGCCAGCGGAAAATAGTCAAGCCTGCTTGGCGGTTCAATCGCTAGGTTTTGTCGGTCGGTTTCAGACGCGACGCTTCGCAGTGCTCCCAGGCGCGGACATGAAATCCAATCTCGCGCCTCAGCTCTCTGTCCGGCTGAACTGCGACCGCTCAAAAAAGAGCACCACGCCCAGGCCCAAAAACAACGGGATGATCAGATAAAACAGCCGGAACACCAGCAGCGCCGCCAGCACGCCGACCGGAGCCATGTCGGAAAGTCCGGCCAGGAACACCACTTCGAACACGCCAAGCCCGCCCGGTGCGTGCGAGATCTGCGCGATCGAGAACGAGACCAGGAAGACGCCGAGCACGACGAAATAGCCGGGATTGTTGGCCTCGGGCAGCGCGAAGAAGATGATCGCGGCCGCCGCCAGCAGCTCGATCGGGCCGATCAGCAATTGCCTGACAACGATCGGCAGTGCCGGATAGTGCAATTGAAAGCTGGCGATTTTCAGCGGCCGCAGATGCAACGCGCTGCCGAAAATATAAGCGGCGACAAGGATCAGCATCGCGATCCCCGCCGCTTCCGACAGGCCGTGATGGGCGATGCCGGAAAACCGGTCGATGATCTCAGGCTCGAACACCAGCACGAGGCCGGAGGCGAGGATAGTCGACAGCACGAAGGTGATCCAGCAGATCGCCACCAGCACGCCGACATCCTGGCCGGTCAGCCCCCGCGTGCCATAGGCACGGTAGCGGATGACGGCGCCGGAAAACACCGAGCCGCCAATATTGTGCGACAGCGCGTAGGTGGTGAAGGAGCACAGCGTCACGAACAGCCACGACACCTTCTTGCCGATATGCAGCAGCGCGATGTGGTCGTAGCCGGCGAGCGCGGCATAGGCGACGACCGAACTCACCCCCGCCAGCACCCAGCCGCGCGTTGGTATGGCGGCGAGCCCTTCCCAGACATCGTCCAGCGAAATGCCGCGCAGTTCGTGCCAAAGCAACAGCAGCGAGAAGATCACTGCGGCGATGCCGACGACCGGCCAGAAATAGCGTCTCCAGTTCATTGCCCGACTGCCATGCGTTGCCTGTCCGCTTCCTTTTCTTCTGGTGGTGGGAAGGCCGGCTGTCCGGATTCTTCCGCTCATTTCAGAAATGCCTCATTGAAGCCGGCTATTCAACCGCGAACACTTGTCGCGACGGCCTCCGGCATGATCCGCCCGCACCGAAAGCGGCGCAAAGGCGCCGGCAAGCGGTGAGGGCATCGGTTTCGACGGGAGATCGTCTCCGCCAGCACCGCGCTAGCAATCCAGCCTTGCGGCTACATTGCGCGATGGGCGGAAAAGGCGTTTCGCGCCGCAGCCGGCAAAATTCAGCCGCGGCTCTTGGTGATCGGGCACAGCGCTGTTACTCTGGCGGCAACTTGAAACATGCCAAAGCGCCTGCTGCGTCCGTCATCGGTTCGCGCGGCGCCGGAAGGAACGACAGTGGAAGACCGCGACACCGGCGCAGGCGCGCCGGAGGTGGGCGCGTCCAGCGCTTCCCCAGGGCCATCAGGCTCGGGGACAGCCGGTTGGCAGCAACGCCGCCCGACGGAGCCTCGCTCCGCCGACGGGCAGGTGGGCGACGCAAGCCATCACCAGAAGGGCAAGCCCAAGAAGCGGCGCAAGCGAAGGCGCGGGCGCAAGGTTTTTGCGCGCGACGAAGCCCCCCAGGACAATCGATCGCCAAGTGACAATCGATCGCCAGGTAAACCGGCTATTCCGGCTTTGGAGTCGAAGCAGCCAGCGGCGCCGGTGATCTCGCCCGTCGCTCCAGCGCCACGCGCTGAACAGGCTCCCCGCCGGCCGCCGGTGCACGAGCTTCCCGTCTTCGCGGCTCTCGACCTCGGCACCAACAATTGCCGGCTGCTGGTTGCGGTGCCGACGCGGCATGGCCAGTTCCGCGTCATCGATGCCTTCTCGCGCATTGTCAGGCTGGGCGAGGGGCTCACTGCCAGTGGCCGGCTCGGCCAGCCGGCGATGGACCGCGCGGTCGAGGCGCTGAAGATCTGTGGCGACAAACTGCGCAGCCGCAAGATCAGGAAGGCGAGGCTGATCGCCACCGAAGCCTGCCGCACAGCCGAAAATGGTGTCGAATTTCTGGAACGCGTCGAGCGCGAGGCCGGCTTGAAGCTCGAGATCATCGACCGCCAGACCGAAGCGCGGCTGGCGGTTTCCGGCTGTGGATCGCTGGTCGAGGGCGACACGCAAGGCGTCGTGCTGTTCGACATCGGTGGCGGTTCGTCCGAAATCGCATTGATCGACCTCACCGGGCGCCGCTCGCCGCGGCTCGCCAACCATATCGTCTCGTGGACGTCGTTGCCGGTCGGCGTCGTCTCGTTGGCCGAGCGCTTTGGTGGCCGCACGGTCACGCGCGAAATCTTCAACGCCATGGTCGACGATGTCGCCGGCCGGCTGGCCAACTTCGACGGCCGCGACCGGCTGAGCCACCTCAAGGCCAGCCCGAATTTCCATCTCCTGGGCACTTCTGGAACGGTGACGACACTGGCCGGCGTTCACCTCGATCTCGAGCGCTATGATCGCCGCCGGGTCGACGGGCTGTGGATGGACCGCGACAGCGTCGACCGCATGGTTGAGAGGCTGGTTGGTTGGGACTTTCAGCAGCGCTGCGCCAACCCTTGCATCGGTGCCGATCGCGCCGATCTGGTGCTGGCCGGTTGTGCTATATTGGAAGCGATCCGCGCGGTGTGGCCGTCGGAACGGCTACGTGTTGCCGACCGTGGCCTGCGCGAAGGCATATTGAGCGAGCTGATGGCCGATGACGGCGTCTGGCGCAATGATGGGCGTGGCCGTTAAATGACCAAGAAACCGGAAAAACCAGGCTCGGCCAGCATTCGTGTGCTGAAGACGCGGATCAAGAAGAAGAGCGGCCTGAAGGAATCGTCGCGCCGCTGGCTGCAGCGCCACATCAATGATCCCTATGTCCAGCGCTCCAAGGCTGACGGCTACCGCTCGCGCGCGGCCTATAAGCTGATCGAGATCGACGACAAGCACCATTTGCTGAAACCTGGGATGAAGGTCATCGATCTCGGTGCCGCCCCCGGCGGCTGGTGCCAGGTAGCCGCCGCGCGCACGAAATCGACGGCCGACAAGCCCCACGTTATCGGCATCGACTATCTCGAAATGGATGCCGTGCTCGGCGCACCGGTGTTGTTGATGGATTTCCTCGATCCCGAGGCACCGCAAAAGCTGGCCGAGGCGTTGGGCGGCGATCCCGATGTCGTGCTGTCCGACATGGCGGCACCGACCACCGGCCACAAGCGAACCGACCACATCCGCACCATGCATCTGTGCGAGGTGGCCGCCGATTTCGCGCTGTCGGTCCTGAAACCGGGCGGACATTTCCTGGCCAAGACTTTTCAAGGCGGCGCGGAGAACGAACTGCTCTCGATGCTCAAGAAGAATTTCCGCTCGGTGCACCACGTCAAGCCGCCGGCGTCACGCGACGAATCGGTCGAGCTTTATCTCTTGGCGAAGGATTTCAAGGGGCGAGAGTCCGGTCCGCCGCCAGGCGGATCGGAACGTCCAGTGGACGTTCCGAAGGACTCGAGCGCCCGGAGCCATAGCGAAGGGCCGGAGGACGACGAGGACTAGAATCGAGCGGGGTAGTTATTTCCCCGCCGTACTCAGCGGTTCCAGCGTCTTGGGTGTCGTCAGCCGGCCATGACCGGACACGGCGTTGCCGGCATCGGGCGCCATCCGCATGAACGACAGCGCCGCAAGCGCCGAAATCGCGGCGACGATGAAGAAGGCGGTATGGAAATCCGCCAGCATCAGCGATCCGCCGTGAATGCTCGTCGACACTTCCAGTATGCCGCCGGCAACCGCGACGCCGAGCGCGATCGACAGTTGCTGGAAGACAGCGGTGATCGGCGTCGCCTTGCTGGTGTCCTCGGCCGAAACCTCGGCATAGGAGAGCGCATTGACACCGGTGAAGAACATCGAGCGGATGAAGCCGCCGACCAGAAGCACGGCCAACATCAGCAGATAGGGTGTATCGGGCGTGAAGAAGCCGTTGATGGCGATCGACGCCGCGGCGACCAGGGAACCCACGATCAACACGCGGCGAAAACCCGCGGCGCGGAAGATCAGCGCGGTGACGAATTTCATGCCGATGGCACCGATCGCCGAGACGAAGGTGATCATGCCGGACTGGAACGGCGTCATCCCGAAGCCGATCTGGAACATCAGTGGCAGCAGGAAGGGCACGGCGCCGATGCCGATGCGAAACAGCGAGCCGCCAAGCACGGAAGAGCGGAACACCTGGTTGCGGAACAGTTCGAGCGCCAGCAGCGGGTTTTTGGCCCGGCGCGCGTGCATGAGGTAGAGCACGCCCGACACCAGGCCGACGGCCACGGTGATAAGGCCGGTCGCCGGCGGCAGATAGGGCAGGCTGACCACCGACAGGCCGAACACCACGCCGGATGCCGCCAGCCCGCTCAAGACGAAGCCGATGAAATCGAGCGGCGGCGTCTCCATCGATTCGGTCTCCGGCAGGAAACGCGTCGCCAGCCAGATGCCGATCAGGCCGATCGGCACATTGATCAGGAAGATCCAGTGCCAGGTGAAATAGGTGGTGATGAAGCCGCCGATCGGCGGGCCCACCAGCGGTCCGACCAGTGCCGGAACGGTCAGCCAGGACATGGCGGCGACCAGTTCACTTTTCGGTGTCGCGCGCACCAGCACCAGGCGTCCGACCGGTGTCATCATGGCGCCGCCGATGCCTTGCAGGAAGCGTGAAACCACGAAGGCAGGCAGCGAACCGGAAAGGGCGCAGGCGACCGAACCGGCGATGAAGACCCCGATCGCGGCGCGAAAAATGTTCTTGGCGCCGAAGCGGTCGGCCATCCAGCCGCTGATCGGAATGAAGATCGCCAGCGAGACGAGATAAGCGGTCAGCGCCAGTTTGAGCGCGATCGGGCTGGTGTGGATGTCGATGGCAATCGCCGGCAGCGATGTCGCAATGACGGTCGAATCCATGTTTTCCATGAAAAGTGCGACCGCCAGTATGAGCGGGATGGTGCGATTCACGAGTGTGCCCGTTTCAAAATTTTTCTCGGCCCAATTCTCGTTCAAAACGGGGGCAAGCCGATACATGGGGCGGTTATCACGACTGGCCACCAGTGTCGTGTTAATTTGCTGTCACTTTTGTGCGACCGTGACGACGGGTGGCATTATCAACTGTTTGAAGACGCCGTTGTGCAACGCAACGATCGGCTTTTCATCGGCGCCGCGACGTGTTACCAGCCAGCGCCAATCCTGAAAGGGAATAACGAGTCGGCGCTGTCCATTCCGGTCCAGCGCCTTTCATGCATTCTAAGGACTGGCCATGGCAAAAATCATTGAAACGTCCACCGGCGCTCTGGCGCTGACCTTTGACGACGTGCTGCTGCAGCCGGGTCATTCCGAGGTCATGCCTGGCGAAACCGATGTCCGCACCCGCATTGCCGGGGACATAGACCTCAACGTGCCGATCCTCTCCGCCGCCATGGACACCGTCACAGAGGCGCGTCTTGCCATCGCCATGGCGCAGGCCGGCGGCATCGGCGTCATCCACCGCAATTTCTCGCCGGCCGAACAGGCCGAGCAGGTGCGGCAGGTCAAGAAATTCGAATCCGGCATGGTGATCAATCCGGTTACCATCGGCCCGGATGCCACCCTTGCCGACGCGCTGTCGCTGATGCGCACTTATTCGATCTCGGGTATTCCGGTGGTCGAGAATGGCGGCACCGGCGGCCAGAAGATCGGCCGGCTGGTTGGTATCCTGACCAATCGCGACGTGCGCTTTGCCTCCGATCCGGCGCAGAAGGTCTACGAGTTGATGACCCGTGAGAACCTGATCACGGTCAAGGAGAATGTCGACCAGGACGAGGCCAAGCGGCTTCTGCACCAGCACCGCATCGAGAAGCTTGTCGTTGTCGACAAGGCGGGCAACTGCGTCGGCCTGATCACCGTCAAGGACATCGAGAAGTCGCAGCTCAACCCCCACGCCACCAAGGATGCGCAGGGGCGCCTGCGCGCGGCGGCCGCCACCAGCGTTGGCGACGACGGCTTCGAGCGCGCCGAGCGCCTCATCGATGCCGGCGTCGACCTTCTGGTCATCGATACCGCGCATGGCCATTCCCAGCGCGTGCTCGATGCCGTCACTCGTGCCAAGAAACTTTCCAATTCTGTCCGCATCCTGGCCGGCAATGTCGCCACCGCCGAGGGCACGCAGGCGCTGATCGACGCCGGCGCCGACGCCGTGAAGGTCGGCATCGGACCGGGCTCCATCTGCACCACCCGCATCGTTGCCGGCGTTGGCGTGCCGCAGCTTTCGGCCATCATGTCGGCGGTCGAGACGGCGCACAAATCAGGCGTCTCGGTGATTGCCGATGGCGGCATCAAATATTCCGGCGATCTCGCCAAGGCGCTCGCCGCGGGCGCAAGTGCTGCCATGATCGGTTCGCTGCTGGCTGGCACCGACGAAAGCCCGGGCGAGGTCTATCTGCATCAGGGCCGCTCCTTCAAGGCCTATCGCGGCATGGGTTCGGTCGGCGCTATGGCGCGCGGCTCGGCCGACCGCTACTTCCAGGCCGAGGTGCGCGACACGCTGAAACTGGTGCCGGAAGGCATTGAAGGGCAGGTTCCCTACAAAGGACCTGTGTCCGGTGTGCTGCATCAGCTTGCAGGCGGGCTAAAAGCCGCTATGGGTTATGTCGGTGGCCGCGACCTCGCCGATTTCCGCGAACGCGCCACCTTTGTGCGCATATCCAACGCCGGACTTCGTGAAAGCCACGCCCATGACGTCACGATTACCCGCGAGAGCCCGAACTATCCCGGCGGAGCCTGAACAATACGGGCTCGGGCGTAGCCTGACCGCGACGATCCTGCGGCTGTCGCGTCACGCGGCAGCACTCTGTTTCCTGTCGGCGGCGGTTTTCGTCGCCATGACGCTGCTGGAATTCTTCTATTTCCGCCAGTTGAGCGGCGGCTTGCCGTCGCTCGACATGCGCTATTTCGGCTTCACGCCCGACGAAGGCATGGCTTGGCTGACGGCGCTCGGCCGGCGCGGCAGTGAGATCATCCTGGTGTGGCACTATCTGACCTTCGACCTCTTGTTCCCGGCGTTGTTGTCGCTGACGCTGGTCAGCCTGATCCTGGCCACCGGCCGGCGCCTGCAGAATTTTCGGGTGCTACCGGGGCAGGTGCAGTCGATCTTCGCGCTGGTGCTGGTGCTGCCCTATACGATCGCCGACTATGCCCAGAATATCGCCGTGGCGCGGTTTCTATCGGATTTCCTTTATGCAAATCCGGATTCGCTGTCTTTCGCCTCGGCGCTGATCGTCACCAAATTCGCGCTGTTCGCCATACCGGTCATCGTCATCGCGATTTTCGCCTTGGTGGGCCAGAAACGCCAGGCTTGATGCCGAACTGGGCAGGGGGAATCCTATGAACCAGACCAGTATTTTCTGGCCTGTTTTGGCGCATGTGCTGCTGATCTACATCGTCTACTGCGTTCTGGGCCTTCGCCGATACGGTGCGGTCAAGTCAGGCGAGGCCAAGGTCGGTCAGTACAAGGTGCGCTCGACCGAGCCGGCGTCCAGCGTCACGGTCGCTGCCAATCTCGTCAACCAGTTCGAACTGCCGGTGCTGTTCTATGTGCTGTGTCTGACGCTGCACGTCACCAACGGCGTCAACTATCTGACCCTGGCGCTGATGTGCATTTTTGTCGCCTCACGCTATGTCCATGCCTCGGTTCACCTGACCAGCAACAATCTGCTGCTGCGCAACCGCTCTTTCGTCGTCGGCGCGGTGGTTATCCTGCTCGGCTGGATCTGGTTCGCGCTGCACCTGCTGGGAGTGGTTTGAGCAGGGACAATCGCCCCGGCCCTTCGCAAGGCTCAGGGCGTTCGAAGGCCGAAAAGCCAAGCAATTGGCTTTTCGTGGCCTGCGGCCACCCCTTCTCACCCTGGAGCAATTCCAGAAAAAGTGTGAGCGGTTTTGCATCCGGAATTGCGTCAAAACAAAGAGTTAGAGCAATTCGCCGTTTCCGTGAAACGGTGAATTGCTCTAAAGGTCGAACACCGCGATCTTGCGCTTGTCGAATTTGATGCCGATCTCGCCGCGCACCAGTTTCAGCGCCTGTTCGCCGAACACGGCGCGCCGCCAGCCTTGCAGCGCCGGCACGTCGGCCTCCTCGCCCTCGGCCGCGATGCGGTCGATGTCGTCGCTGGAGGCCAGCACCTTCGAGGCCACGCCCTGCTTTTCGGCGACGATCCGCAGCAGCACTTTCAACAGTTCCGCCGCGGCATTTGAGCCTTCCGGCGGCTGAAAATTCTTCGGCAATTTCGGCATCTGCTCCTTGGGCAAGGCCAGTGCCGTATTGACCGCGCCGAGCAAGGCCGTCGCCGTCGAGGAACGCTCCCAGCCTTTTGGCGTGGTGCGCAGCTTGCCAAGGGCAGCGGCGTCGCGCGGCGCCTGCTGCGCCACTTCGTAGATCGCGTCGTCCTTGAGCACGCGGCCGCGCGGCACGTCGCGCTCGCGCGCCTCGCGCTCGCGCCATGCCGCCACGGTCTGCACGATCGCCAGTTCCTGAGGCTTGCGTAGCCGCATCTTCAGCCGCTTCCAGGCATCCTCGGGATGTGGATCGTAGGTCTCGCGCGATGTCAGGACATCCATTTCCTCATTCAGCCAGTGGGCGCGGTCTTCCCGCTCCAGCTCGGCGCTGAGGTGCTGATAGACCTCGATCAGATGGGTGACGTCGGCCAGGGCATAGTCGAGCTGCTTGTCGGACAGCGGCCGGTGGCGCCAGTCGGTGAAACGGGATGACTTGTCGAGCCGCGCCCCGGTGATGCGCTGCACAAGCTGGTCGTAGGAAACACTGTCGCCGAAGCCGCAGACCATCGCCGCGACCTGCGTGTCGAAAACGGGGTGCGGGACGAGATCGCCGAGATGGACGATGATTTCGATGTCCTGCCGTGCGGCATGGAAGACTTTCACCACCGCCTCGTTGGCCATCAGCCTGAAGAAGGGCGTCAGGTCGATGTCTGACGACAGGGGGTCGATAAGGGCGGTCACCCCAGGTGCGGCCATCTGGATCAGGCACAGGATCGGCCAGAAGGTCGTTTCGCGGATGAATTCGGTGTCGACGGTGACGAAATCCGACTTTTCGAAAGCGGCGAGAACGGTCTCGAGTTCTTTCTGGGTGGTGATGACGTGCATCAAATCGCTTTTGGCAGGAGTAAGGTCTTCCTAGATTTCAGCCGGGAAGGCTTTCGTCAAGCTTTGGCGGCTCCATCATCAGCTTCCCGAGCCATCGGAATCACCATTCCGCCTGGCCAGGCGCGCAAAAACGGTCGAGGTGCGCAACAGCGCGGTGAATCGGCTTCGCTTGCCAGCCGGCACACCGGACCGGGCCTGCATGCGGTAGAGGATGACCGCGATGAAGACCGCATAGACCATGGCGCTGAACACGAACAGCGCGCTCGGCCCGAAATGCTGCATCGCGGTGGAGGCAGCGAACGGCCCGCCAATGGCGCCGAAGGAATAGAACAGCATCAACGCCGCGTTGATCAGCACGAACTCGCCGGTTTCGGCGCGGTCGTTGGAATGCGCTGCCGACAAGGAATAGAGCGGCATGGCGAAACAGCCGAAGATGAAGATGATGATGAAGTTGAGCAGTGGATTGCTGCCGGCGATGAACACCAGCGCCAATGCTGAAAGCATAGCGCAGCAGGTTGTGATCAACAGCACCCGGCGCCGGTCCCAGCGATCGGAGAGATAGCCGAGCGGATACTGGATGATGGCGCCGCCAAAGATGCCGACGCTGACGAAGGTGACGACATCGGCAACCGACATGCCGATCTGCTCGGCATAGACCGGCGACAGCGTGCGGAAGGCGCTGTTGGTGACGCCGACGGCAATGCAACCGAAACAGCCGAGCGGCGAAATGCGCCAGACGCGCGCCAGGTCGAGCTTGACCTCCTCGGGCGGCGTCGGGTTGGAGCGGTCGCCGAGCGAAACAGGCACCAGCGACAGCGTGATCATGATCGACATGATGGCGAAGATGGTGAAGCCGCCGGCGCCGAAGACCGGGATCAGGAACTGGGCTGATGTCACCGAGCCGGTGTCGACCATCCGGTAGATCGCCAGCACGCGTGCGCGGTCGTGATTGCTGACGCCGGAATTCAGCCAGCTTTCCACGATGGTGAACAGCCCGGCGAAGCAGAAGCCGCCGGCAAAGCGCACCGCGCACCACATGACAGGATCAAGAACCAGCACCAGGAGCAGCGTGCCGACCGAAGCGATCGCGGCCAACGCCGAAAACGCCCTGATATGGCCGACCGCCTTCATGATGCGGGTGATGGCCAGGCAGCCGAGCAGGAAGCCGGCGAAATAGAAAGTGCCCATCAGGCCGATGTCGGAAGCCGAAAACCCTTCCTGCGCGCCGCGCAGCGCGATCAGTGTGCTCTGCAGCCCATTGCCGCCGAGCAGGATGCCTGCGGCGAGAAGGAGCGGGATCAGCGGGCGGATGGAGGACATGAAGAAGCAATCACGTATCGGTGATACCTTCTTGAACCATCGCCCGGTTCAATGCCAGCGCAATTCCGAAGCAATATCGATACCATCGGTCACGCCGAGAGCGCTCAGGCCGAGCTTCGCAGCATGAGCTCGGCGTTGAGCAGGATGCGCCCGCTGCCTGGCTTGGCCGAGGATTCTTCATCCAGCCTCTCCAGGAGGAGTTCGATGGCCAGGCGGCCGATCTCGTTGTAGTTTTGCGCCACGGTGGTGATCGGCGGGCATGCGTAGCGCGACAACGGATGGTCGTCGTGACCCGCGACCCGCATGTCGCAGTCCGAGCCGTGGCCCACCTTCAGGCCCAGCTGATAGGCGGCCGCGATGACGCCGAAGGCGACACGGTCATTGGCGCAAAGCACTGTCTTGGTGGCAAAGCCCTCCGCCTTCAGGATGCGAAGCGCTTCGTCATACCCGAACTTCTCGAAATCCCATGACCGCGCATCGGTGGCGGGCACGATTTCAGGCGTCATCTTGAACTGCTGCATGGCCTCGACATAAGCCTCCTGTCTGGCCGAGGCGTTGTTGTTGACCAGAGGCATGGCGAAGTAGCAGGGCGGCTCGCCGGACCGGCAGAGATAATCGACGATCAGCCTGAAACTCTGCCTGTTGTCGGTGCCGACGAACGAGGAGGTCTCGTCAAGCGGCGAGTCGACATAGATCAGTGGGATGCTTGATCCGAGTTCCGCGAGAATCCGGTGGTGGGACTGCACGCCGAGCGGCGCGATGATGGCGCCGGCAATGTTCATCGACCTGAATGTCTGGATCGCCTGGTCTTCCATTTCGGCATGTCCGTCGGAAGACAGCACAAATGCCAGGAAGCCGGCTTGATTGGCGATCGTTTCGATGCGGCGCGTCAGCGCCATGTAGAACGGATCCGTCGAATTCGGGATGATGACGCCGAGAATGTTGCTGCGGCGGCGGTTGAGATTGACGGCGAACATGCTCGGCCGGAAGCCGGACTTCTTTTGCGCGGCCTCGATCACGTTTCGGGTGTTTTTCCGCACCGAGCCGGGATCGTTGAAATATTTGGAAACGGTGGTGCGAGACAGGCCGACAAAGGCTGAGAAGTCCTCCATCGTCCTTATCGTCTTTGCCATCCGTGGGCTCCTTGTTCGAACTGCCGTCGCCACTGTCTACTTGAGTCACCTTTTCGCGGAAAGGAGGAGGAATGGGCTTTCCAGGTGCAGGGGGCTGCCTGTGGCCCACGGGCGCGGCTGTACTTTTTGAAATTATGGCTCCGCTGAAAACTGGACTTTCATTGTCGCCGGGTCGCCGCTGCCTTTGGCAAAGAAGGGCAGCAGTTCGGAAAGCGGCAGCTGGTGGCTGACAAGCCGCGCCATCGTGCCATCATCGCGTTTGAGGATATCGAGCGCCTGCGGGATGTTGCGGTTCAGCGAATGCGACCCCGCAAGTCTGATCTGCCGGCGGAAAATCTCGAACGGGGCGGTCGAGATCCTGGCGTCCGGCGCGCAGACGCCGAAGACCAGTGCCGTGCCGCCATCGGCGGTGAAGCCGATCATGCCCTCGACCACCTTGGCGACACCGGTGGCATCGGCGACGAAATCGAAGCCGCGCGCCCTGGCGGCGAGTTCCTGCGATCCCGATACCAGCGATTCCAGCCCGAGCGTCTGAGCGAAGGCGAGCCGCTGCTCGCTAATGTCGGCAACGGCCACGCTTGCCACGCCCTTGGCCTTGAGCGACAGCGCCAAAAGCAGGCCGATCGGCCCGGCGCCGAAGACCAGCGCGGTGCCGGGAATACTTTTGCCGGCCTCGATGCCGGCGCTACCCAGACCGTTGAGCACGCAGGCGAGCGGCTCGGCAAGGGCCGCCGTGGCGAAGCCGAGGCCGCCAATACCGTGCAGATGATCGACCGCAACCAGGCTGAACTCGGCGAAGCCGCCATTCTCGGTCACGCCATAGGCTTTCAGCGAGGCGCACAGATTGGTCAGGCCTTTCCGGCAGGCGGGACAATGCCCGCACGGGATGTTGGGATCGATGGCGACCCGGTCGCCGGGCTTCACCGCCAAGACATCGTCGGCGACCGCCTCGACAGTGCCGGCATATTCATGGCCGGGAACCAGCGGAAACGCGCCCACGCCGTAGCGGCCATGCAGCACCTCGATATCGGTGTGGCAAAGCCCTGCCGCGCGCACCCGCACCAGCGCGTGCCCGGCCTTGATGCCGGGCGTTTCGAGGTCCGCCATGCCGGCGACGCCGGCCGCGGCAAATCGTATGGCCTTCATGTCAGTCTCCCCCCAATCTTGGGCTGCGAGCCTCAGCTCATCCAGTTGCCGCCGTCGACATTATAGGTCTGAGCCAGGATATAGTCGCTGTCGGAGGAGGCCAGGAAGACGGCAAGCCCCGCAATATCCTCAGGGTTTGCGAAACGGCCGATCGGGACGGACTTCGCCACCGCGGCCTTCTTCTCTCCCGGCTTCAGGCCCTCCCAGCGGGCAAAGTGGGCGTCGACGACATCCCAGTGCTCGCCATCGACGACGCCGGGCGCGATGGCATTGACGTTGATGCCATGCTTGACCAGCGCCAGTGCCGCCGACTGCGTTGCCGAGATGATCGCCGCCTTGGAGGCGCAGTAAAGCGTCACCAGCGCCTCGCCGCGGCGGCCAGCCTGGCTCGCCATGTTGATGATCTTGCCGCCGCGACCGCGCGCGATCATCACATTGGCGACCGCCTTCATCACGAACAGCGGTGCCTTGAGATTGATGGCAAACACCCTGTTATAGCTGGCTTCAGTGATGTCGGTGATCGGCGCCATGTCGAAGATGGCCGCATTGTTGACGAGGATGTCGATGCCGCCGAAGTCGCGGTCGACCTCGGCGACGACCCTGTCGATCGCATCGAGGTCGGTGACGTCGAGCTTGACGGCGCTGGCCGCCGGACCGATCGCGGCGGCTGCCCGCGTCGCACGCTCGATGTCGATATCGGCAATCACCACCTTGGCACCTTCGCGCGCATAGGCTTGCGCGAAACCGAGGCCAATGCCGCGTGCACCGCCTGTTATGAGGGCAATCTTGTCTTTCAGTCTCATTTTAGTTTTCCCGAGCTTCTTGAAGATGGGCCGCCAAATGACGAGGGCGTGGCGTGCCGGGGCATGGCTCGTTGCACGCGCCTTTGAGGAAAGCACGGATCCGTTTTAGCGGATCCGTGCATCCTCCCGGCCTGTTGCAACGGGAGGTTTTTTCAGGCCAGGATCACCAAGGGCGGCACACGCTCCGCGCCTGGGCATTTTTGGCTTGAGTTCACCTATTTGATGTAGCCTGCCTCCGTCATCGTCTTCTCCACCGAGGACTGTGCGCCATTGAGCGCATCATCCACCGACTGCTGGCCGGTAACCGCGGCGGCAATCGCCTGACCGACCTCGGTTCCGATGCCCTGGAATTCGGGGATGGCGACGAACTGGATGCCGGTATAGGGAACCGGATCCTTGGTCTGCTTGGTCGGATCGGCGGATTCGATCGCCGAAAGCACCGTCGCGGCGAAAGGCGCCGCCTTCTGGTAGTCAGGGCTGGCATAAGTGGATTTGCGCGTCCCCGGAGGTGCCGCGACCCAGCCTTCGGTCTCGCCGACGCGCTGGACATAGGCTTTCGAGGTTGCCCATTTGACGAAGGATTTCGCCACATCGGCCTTCTTGGTCGAGGTCGGGATGGCGAGGCTCCATGCCCAGCCCCAGGCCGAACCGTTTGGCGTGACCGCCACCGGCGCCTTGGCGAAGGCAACCTTGTCTGCGACCTTGCTTTGCTTCGGGTCATAGACGCGACCTGCCGCTGACGTGGCATCGATCCACATGGCGCAATGGCCGGAGGCGAACAAAGTCTGGTTCTCGTTGAAGCCGTTGGAACTTATTCCCGGCGGTCCATCCTTCTTCATCGTGTCGACATACCAGCCGATCGCCTTCTTCCACGCGTCGGAATTGATCTGCGGCTTCCAGTCCATGTCGAACCAGCGGCCGCCGAACGTATTCACCAGCGTGCCGACAAAGGCCATGTTCTCGCCCCAGCCCGGCTTGCCGCGCAGGCACAGGCCGTATTGCTCCTTCGATTTGTCAGTGAGCTTGTCGGCGAATTCCGTGATCTGGTCATAGGTCGGCTGTTCCGGCATCTTCAGGCCGGCGGCGTCGAACAGATCCTTGCGGTAGAGCGTGAACGAGCTTTCGGCGTAGAAGGGCACGGCGTAGAGCTTGCCGTCGACCGTCAGGCCACTGCGTACCGGCGCGATCAGGTCGTCATAGTCGTAATCGTCGCCGAGATCGTTGAGCGCGGTCAGCCACCCGGCCTTGCCCCAGATCGGTGTTTCATAGCCGCCGATCGTCAGCACATCGAACTGGCCGCCCTTGGTGGCGATGTCGGTGGTGACCCGCTCGCGCAGGACGTTTTCCTCGAGCACCACCCAGTTGACCTTGTTGCCGGTCGCCTTCTCCCATTCCGGCGACAGCTTCTGCATGATGATCATGTCGCCATTGTTGACCGTCGCAACCGTGATCTCCTCGGATAGGGCGGCAGTGGCCGTCAGCGCTGAAGCAGCGACCGACACGGCGGCAATTCCAATAAACTTACCTCTCAGCATTTCGTCTCCTCCCTTACGAATGCGCATGTATAAGTGAACATGCGTTCATATTTTATTGCGCTACAGGAAAGCCAAGTCAAGCACGTCATGGTTTGATTCTGGCGCGATGCGCTCGCTCGCCATAGGATGTTCGCCATTCAAGGCGATCAGAAAAGTCGCATGAGCAGAGAGGTAAATGAACATGCGTACAGTTTTTGTTGACTCCAGCCTTGCCGCGATTTACCTCGGCTGCGGACAGGCGCTATCGTGCAGTCGGCGCGCCAGGACCGGCGTGTGACTGGGGGAGAAGGAATTGCAGGAATGAACCGCCGAAGGGAGATCGCCTCCCAATCCACGGGGCCGACGATAGTCGCCGGCGAAATCCTGGTCGAAATCATGGCGACGGAGCGCGGTCTCGGCTTCCTCGAGCCGCTGACGCTGATGGGTCCTTACCCAAGCGGGGCGCCAGCCATCTTCATCGACCAGGTTGCAAGGCTCGGCGGCAGCGCCGGCCTCATAGGCTGCGTTGGCCGTGACGATTTTGGAACCCTCAACCTGGAAAGGCTACGGCGCGACGGCGTCGACGTCTCGGCCGTTGATGTCAGCGACCGCTACCCCACGGGAAGCGCGTTCGTGCGCTACAGGCCGGACGGCGGCAGGGACTTCGTCTACAATATCGCCGAATCCGCCGCAGGGCAGATCCACCTTACCGCCGAGGCGCGCCAGCTGGCGGACAAGGCAGGCCATCTCCATGTCATGGGGTCGACCCTGTCGGTATCGGGGCTGAAGGAGATCGTCGCCTATGCCATGAAGGCCGTGCGTGCTCGGGGCGGCTCGGCCTCCTTTGATCCGAATGTGCGCAAGGAACTGATCGACGGCGCCGACGGCGCGCAATTTTCAGCGCTGGTCAACGATGCGGACCTGCTGCTGCCTTCCGGCGACGAGCTGCTGGCCACGGCGGGCGTCGATGATGAACGCCAGGCGGTGACAGCGCTGATCGCAAGAGGCGTTGGCGAGATTGTGCTGAAGCGCGGCGCTGCCGGTTCAACCCGTTTCGGCGCCGACGGCAGCAGGATCGACTGTGCCGGCTTCCTGGTCGAGGAAGTCGACCCCACCGGGGCCGGCGACTGTTTCGGCGCGACCTACCTGACCTGCCGGCGCAAGGGGATGGAGCCTGCCAAGGCGCTGTTTTATGCCAATGCCGCCGGCGCCCGCAACGTCACGCGGCGTGGGCCTATGGAGGGCCTTGCCGGCTTCGATGTGCTTGACGATTTCATTGCCGGGACACAGAGAGCGACATGATGGCCAATCCGCTCGCAACGCTCGCCTCCGCACGCAGAAACGGATCGCCCTACGGCATCACCTCGATCTGCTCGGCTCATCCGACGGTGATCCAGACCGCGATCAGACGTGCGGTCGCGGACAAGGAAGCCATCTTGCTGATCGAGGCAACCTGCAATCAGGTCAACCAGTTCGGCGGCTACACCGGGATGACCCCGGACTTGTTCGTCGCCTTCGTGCTGGAGATCGCCAGAAAGGAAGGTCTCGATCCCCGGCGCATCATCTTCGGCGGCGACCATCTCGGGCCGAACCCTTGGCGGGCGGAGCCGGCCGCGCAAGCGATGAGCAAGGCCGAAGCCATGGTCACGGCTTACGTCTGGGCCGGCTTCAGCAAGATCCATCTCGACGCGTCGATGGACTGCGCCGGCGAGCCGGCGGCCCTCGATGACGAGACCATCGCGACCCGGGCGGCGCGACTGGCCAAGGCGGCTGAAAAGGCAGCGCTCGCGCGCGGTGGCGCATTGCCGGTCTACATCATCGGCACCGAGGTTCCCGCCCCGGGCGGCGTCGATCACGCAATCAGCGAGCTCAAGCCCACCGAAGCGGCGGCGGCGCGGCGCACCATCGAGGTGCATCGCGAGACCTTTGCCCGCGAGGGTCTGGCGGAGGCATTTGGCCGCGTGATCGCCGTGGTCGTGCAGCCTGGTGTCGAATTCGGCAGCCAGAACGTCGCCGCCTACAGGCCGGAGGCATCGAAGCCACTGACCGGGCTGCTCGATGAGGAGCCGTCGCTCGTCTATGAAGCGCATTCCACCGACTACCAGAGCCGCGCGGCGCTGACCGCACTTGTCGGCAATGGCTTTCCGATCCTTAAAGTGGGCCCGGGCCTGACATTTGCCCTGCGCGAGGCGCTTTATGGGCTCGACCTGATCGCGTCCGAAATGGTTGCCGACTATGGCGACAGGTCGCTTGCCCGCACGATGGAGCGCGTGATGCTAGCGGCACCCGACCATTGGCACAGCCACTATCATGGCAATGAAACGGGCCGCTATCTGCAGCGGCATTACAGCTATAGCGACCGCATTCGCTACTACTGGAACAACCCCACCGCAGCCGTTGCCGTCGGCCGTCTGCGCGAGGTTCTCACCGGCGTCAGCATCCCTGAAACGCTGATGCGGCAGTTCCTGCCGATGGTGCCGGCCGAGCTCGGGCCGGCCGGGAATCCAAAGGCCATTCTTCACGACGCGATCGGCCAGGTGCTGGCCGACTACGACGCGGCTTGCCGTGGCAACACCGCCTGAGCCCTTCCCCGTCGCTTGATGAGGAGACGCCCTTCACTCTGCGGCCCGCGCCAGTATCTTGTCCGGCGCTGGTTCGAGCGGTTCGTCAGTTGGCGCCACCGGTTTGTCGGCGGCCGGCCGCCTGCCAAGCGATCCTGCGGTCAGCAGGCTGAGGATAATGAACGGGATGCCGATGCCAAAGGCCGAGCGGATGCCCCAATGGTCTGAGACGAAGCCGAGCAGCGGCGGGCCGAGCAGGAAGGCCACGAAGGAAATCTGCGACAGCGCAGCGACATTGATCGCCGCAGGCCGGTCCGTCCGTTGAGCGGCGGCCGAGATCGCCAGCGGGAAGAGGGCGCTGGTGCCGATCCCCAGAAGGGCAAAGCCCAGCATGGAAACGAACGGCGCAGGCGAGAAGAAGACAATCAGCACGCCGGCCGCCATCAACACCAGCAGCACCCGCGCCACGCCGCTCGGCGAATGGCGGTCGACGAAACTATCGGCGAAGAAACGCGTCGTTGCCTGGGAGAAGGCGAACAGCGCCACGGTGAAGCCGGCGACGAAGGGGCCGGAGTCGAACACCGTGCGCATATAGATGGCCGACCAGTCGATGCTGGCGCCTTCCATCAGCATGGCGGCGAGCGTCACAGCGACGAGGACAAGGATAGGTAGTGTCGGTCGTGCCAGCACGGGTGCCTTCTCGCCAGCGCCGGCGAAGCGGCTCGGCGCCGGCTGGTAGCCGCCGAGGAACAGTGCCATCGAGATCGCGACGATAGGCACGATCAGCGCCAGATGCAGTTGCGGCGATACTCCGAGATGCCCGAGTGCGGCGCCAAACAGGCCGGCGCCGAAGAAGCCCATGCTCCAGAACGAATGCGCACGGTTCATGATACGGCGCTTGACCAGGAATTCGGTCCGGTCGGCCTCGACATTAAGCATGATCTCGACGCTGCCGATCATCAGGCCAACTGGAAACAGCATCAGGAACAGCGCCAGCGGTCCCGGCGCATGCACTGCGATGGCATAGGCGAGCGCCAGCAGCGGGACCAGGACGAGCAGCGCGCGGCGGAAGCCGACGCGCTCGAGCAGCGGCGTTGCCAGCGTCAGCGCCGTCAAGGTGCCGATCGGCGTGCCGATCAAACTGAGGCCGAGCGTGCCGTCCCCGATGCCCATGGCATGCTTGATATCGGGCAGCCGCGGAAAGATGTTGCCCATTGCGAAGGAATAGATCGCGAATCCTGCATAGACGCGGTGTTGAGGGGCAAGGTTGAGACCAAGGCGCATCGCGGTGCTTTCAAGGGAGAGAGGCGGGGCTTTAAGGCAGCCCGATCAGCGGCTTCTTGCATGAACGTGCAAAACATGCAAGAACGTGCACATAGAAATAGGATCAGGCAATGCTCACCGATCAACGCCACCAGCTTATCCGCGACCGCCTTGCGGCGGAGGGAAGTGTGCTGGCCGGCGAACTGGCGAGCCATTTCGGCGTTTCGGAAGACACGGTGCGCCGAGACCTCAGGGAACTGGCAAAGGCCGGGCTATGCCGCCGCGTCTATGGCGGCGCCGTTGCATCAGCACCTTTCGCGACGGTGCCGGTCGGCCAGCGTGCCAGCCATGCGGCCGAAGAGAAGACGCGGCTGGCCCGCGCGACCGTGGCATTGCTTGCGCGCGGGCAGACGTTGTTCATCGACAGCGGCACGACCAACGCCGCGATCGCCAGGGCCATTCCGCGCGACCTCGATCTGACCGTCGCCACCAATTCGCTCGAAATTGCCTCGGTGTTGTCGGACCACGCCCTGATCGAGTTGATTGTGCTGGGCGGCAGGTTCGACCGCCACCTCGGCGCTTGCGTCGGCGCCGACACGCTTGCCGCCGTCGCGCAGCTTGGCGCGGACCTGTTTATCCTGGGCTCCTGCGGTCTCGATGTATCGCGGGGCGTGACGGCATTCGTTTCGGCGGAGGCCGAGGTCAAACGAGCCATGGCCAGGAACAGCGCCGGCATCGTCATTGCCGTCACCAGTGACAAGCTCGCCACCGCAGCCCCGTATCGCGTCGCCGGGGCCGAAACGATCCGCCATCTGGTGGTCGAAAAGACCGCACCGCCTGCGATCCTCGCGGATTTCGAACGTCAGGGCGCCGAAATCCATCTCGCCTGAAGGCTCGGCGGCATGCCGGGCGTCGGGATTGCCCGCTTGCCTTGACAAATCGGGCCTCCCATGCGCTTTTCGCGCAAATTTTGGGCCGGGCTTTGATGCTTTGGCCCGCAACCCAGCACCCCGGACTTTAGCAATGACCATGCACCGTTACCGCAGCCATACCTGTGCCCAGTTGAGAAAGAGCGATGTCGGCTCTTCCGTTCGCTTGTCGGGCTGGGTGCATCGCGTTCGCGACCACGGCGGCCTGCTGTTCATCGACCTGCGTGACAATTATGGCCTGACCCAGATCGTCGCCGATCCGGATTCGCCGGCCTTCAAGGTTGCCGAGACCGTGCGTGGCGAGTGGGTCATCCGTGTCGACGGCGAGGTCAAGGCGCGGTTGCCCGAGACCACCAACGCTAATTTGCCGACCGGTGAGATCGAGATATTCGCTCGCGAGATCGAAGTGCTGTCGGCGGCCAAGGAGTTGCCGTTGCCGGTGTTCGGCGAGCCGGACTATCCCGAAGACATCCGGCTGAAATACCGTTTCCTCGACCTGCGCCGCGAGACGCTGCACAAGAACATCATTGCTCGGACAAAAATCATCGCCGAAATGCGCAGGCGCATGGGCGAGGTCGGCTTCACCGAATTCTCGACGCCGATCCTCACCGCGTCGTCGCCGGAAGGCGCGCGCGACTTCCTGGTGCCGTCGCGCATTCACCCCGGCACCTTCTACGCGCTGCCGCAGGCGCCGCAGCAGTACAAGCAGCTGATCATGGTGTCGGGCTTCGACCGCTATTTCCAGATCGCGCCGTGCTTCCGCGACGAGGATCCGCGCGCCGACCGTTTGCCCGGCGAATTCTACCAGCTCGACCTCGAAATGAGCTTCGTGGAACAGGATGACGTGCTGTCGACCATGGAACCGGTGATGCGGGGGGTGTTCGAGACCTTCGCCAATGGCAAGCCGGTGACGCAGAAATTCCAGCGTATTCCCTATGATGTCGCCATGCGCAAATACGGCTCCGACAAACCCGACCTGCGCAATCCGATCGAGATGCAGGCCGTATCCGATCATTTTCGCGATTCCGGCTTCAAGGTGTTCGCCAACATCCTGGCCAACGACCCGAAGGCCGAAGTGTGGGGCATTCCGGCCAAGACCGGCGGCAGCCGTGCCTTCTGCGACCGCATGAACTCCTGGGCGCAAGGCGAGGGCCAGCCGGGGCTGGGCTACATCTTCTGGCGCAAGGAGGGCGACAGGCTCGAAGGCGCCGGCCCGCTCGCCAAGAACATCGGCGAGGAGCGCACTGAGGCGATCCGGCAGCAGCTTGGCCTTGCCGACGGCGACGCTGCCTTCTTTGTCGCTGGCGATCCGAAGAAATTCGTCTCCTTTGCCGGTGCAGCGCGCACGCGTGCCGGCGAGGAATTGAATCTCGTCGACCGCGAACGCTTCGAATTGTGCTGGATCGTCGACTTCCCGTTCTTCGAATGGAACGAGGAGGAGAAGAAGATCGACTTCGCCCACAACCCGTTCTCGATGCCGCAGGGCGGCATCGATGCGCTGAACGGCGAGGACCTGCTCGGCATCAAGGCCTTCCAGTACGACATGGTCTGCAATGGCTTCGAGATCGCCTCGGGCGGCATCCGCAACCATCTGCCTGAAACCATGGTCAAGGCCTTCGAGACGGTCGGGCTGGATCGCGCCACGGTCGAGGAGCGCTTTGGCGGCCTCTACCGCGCCTTCCAGTACGGCGCGCCGCCGCATGGTGGCATGGCCGCCGGTGTCGACCGCGTCGTCATGCTGCTAGTCGGCGCCAAGAACCTGCGCGAGATCACCATGTTCCCGATGAATCAGCAGGCCTATGATTTGTTGATGAACGCTCCGTCTGAAGCCTCGCCGCAGCAGCTTCGCGAACTGGCGCTGCGTGTCGCGCCGACCAAAAAGGACGCCTGATCGGGAGCTTCGGACGGCACTTTAAAGAACCGTCCGAACCGATTCTTTCGATTCGATAATCCAACAAAAAAAGCCCGGCATCGCTGCCGGGCTTTTTTGTACCTTGAGGCCGTCCGATCAGTCTTCGTTGGCCTTGACATGGACGCCCAGCGTCTTCGGCAGGTCGAGCGGGTTGGACATGGCACCGGCCATGATCAGTGCGAATGGCACCGATGCCGGCGGCTCGGCCGAGACTTCGAGGCTCTTCGGCGCGTCTAGATACTTGCTGACGGCGGCAGTCACTTCGGCCGTCAGTTCCGGATTGTTGAGCTGCGCCATGCCGAAGGGCACGATCGCCTTGGCCTGGTTGGCGATGTCCTTGGCCGACATGCCTTGCTGCTTGCCGACATAGTCCAGCACCTTGCCGGTCAGCGAATCGTCGTCGAAGCGGATCGAGGCGCTGTTGAAGGAAAGCTGCTGCAGCAGGCCGAGCATGGCCATGCCTTGCGCCGAATTGTCGGCGCCTTCCGGCTGCGCGGCCATCTTCTTCTGCATGTCCTGCAGCGACTTGACGAAGTCCATCGTGTAGCCGCCGAGGTCGAAGGTCATGCCGAGCGTGCCGGCGTTCTCGACCGAGATATCGTACTTCGACAGCTCCATCTTGCCATCCGTCGGCTGCCAGGTGCCGGCAATCTCGAAATTGCCCGAGATGTTCTGGTAGCCGAGCGCGTCGATGACTTCCTTCGACTTGGGATCGTCGACCAGCGTCAGATCGGCATTGAACTTTTCGGTGGTGCCGGTGAATTCCATCGCCTTGCCGTCGGCGGGCGGTGTGATCTTGATGGCAAGCCCGTCCATCGAGAAGGCGGTCTTGTCGGCGACCTTGACCGTCATGTTCGAGAGTTCGGCCGACTTGTAGATCATCAGCGCGCCGAGTGGGCCGGTGGCGCCATCGGCCGGAACCGTCATGTCGTGGATGACGAAGGGGCTGAGATCGAGGGTGACGCCGTCCTTGCTGTGTTCGAAGGCCGAGGTCGAGACGGTGCCGATCTCAAAACCGCCATTGGCCGCGGTGACGTTCTCGAGTTTGACGTCGCCGATGGCGAGGGATTCCTTTTCCGCCGCCGGCTTGATGGCAACGCCCTGCAGCACCATGCTGGTGTTGTCACCGGTCACGCCGGTCCAGGAGATGTCGACGCCCTGGGCAGCCAGCGCCGCCTTGAGACGGTCGGCAACCGCCGCGTCCTGGGCAAGGGCCGCATTCAGCGGCAATGTGAACAAGAAGGTCGAAAGAGCGAATTTCCGGAGAGTTGAGCGTTTGATTGTCATCGCGAGTTCCCTGAGAGAGTCCTGAAATTGTTTTTCAATTCTTCGCGCTTTCACCATTCCGTGACGAACTGGACGGGAAAAAGGCATTTCCCGCACAATGGTCAAAAATCACGGCGAAAGGCAAACCTGATCCGAATGCCATAGGATAATGCAGTGAATCTGGCATGAAGATCGGGCCGTCAAGCGTTGTCGCGCTTCGCAATAGATGCGGCGTGTAACAGATTGATGTTGGCCGGCAAGCTCGACCTTGCGGTTTCATGTTGCACAAACGCGCGCAAGTCGACTGGTCCGGTGCGCGCCTCTTGCCGCGAATCACCCGCTCGGCTAGTCCCAGCCCATGGCAAAAAGGGTTTTGCCGCCTCAAGATGGCGGCGGCGATCACATCGAACCGGTCGATCTGAAGAAGGCGCTGGAAGAGCGCTATCTTGCCTATGCGCTGTCGACCATCATGCACAGGGCGCTGCCGGATGTTCGCGACGGGCTGAAGCCGGTCCATCGCCGGATCATGCATGCCATGCGCCTGCTGCGCCTCAACCCCGACCAGGGCTTTGCCAAATGTGCTCGCATCGTCGGCGAGGTGATGGGCAAGTTCCACCCGCATGGCGACCAGTCGATCTATGACGCTCTGGTGCGGCTGGCGCAGAGTTTTTCGATGCGTTACCCCTTGGTCGACGGGCAGGGGAATTTCGGCAACATCGACGGCGATAATGCCGCCGCGATGCGTTACACCGAAGCGCGCATGACCGAAGTGTCGACGCTGCTTCTCGAAGGCATCACCGAGGATGCGGTCGATTTTCGCGCAACCTACAATGAGGAAGACGAAGAGCCGGTCGTGCTGCCCGGCGCTTTCCCGAACCTGCTTGCCAATGGATCATCGGGAATCGCTGTCGGCATGGCGACCTCGATCCCGCCGCACAATGCTGCCGAGCTTTGCGATGCCGCGCTGCATCTGATCGAGCATCCGGACGCGCCGGTGACGAAACTGATGGACTTTGTCCAAGGGCCGGATTTCCCGACTGGCGGCATCATCATCGATAGCCGCGCCTCGATCCTCGAAGCTTACGAGACCGGCCGTGGCGGTTTTCGCGTGCGGGCGAAATGGGGTCAGGAAGACCAGGGCAGGGGCACCTGGAACATCGTCGTCACCGAAATTCCTTACGGCGTGCAGAAGGCCCGGCTGATCGAAAAGATCGCCGAGCTGCTCATCGCCCGAAAACTGCCTTTGCTGGAGGATATCCGCGACGAGAGCGCCGAGGACATTCGCGTCGTGCTGGTGCCGAAGAGCCGCTCGGTCGATCCGGGCATCCTGATGGAATCGCTGTTCAAGCTGACCGAGCTCGAAAGCCGCTTCCCGCTGAACATGAATGTGCTGTCGCGCGGCAAGGTGCCCAACGTCCTGTCGCTGAAAGGCGTGCTCAAGGAATGGCTGGAGCACCGCCGTGAGGTGCTCGTCCGCCGCTCGAAACATCGGCTCGGTGAAATCGAACGGCGCCTGGAGATACTCGCCGGCTATTTGATCGCTTACCTCAACATCGATGAGGTCATCCGCATTATCCGCGAGGAGGATGAGCCCAAGCAAGTGATGATGGCGCGTTGGTCGCTGACCGACACTCAGGCCGAAGCCATCCTCAACATGCGCCTGCGCGCTCTGCGCAAGCTTGAGGAATTCGAGATCCGCACCGAGTTCGATGGCTTGAGCGCCGAGAAGAAGCAGATCGAGGCGCTGCTTGCCTCGAACGACAAGCAATGGGCGACCATCAAGTGGGAGGTCGCCAATGTTCGCGAGAAATACGGACCGGAAACCGAAATCGGCAAGCGCCGCACGCTGTTTGCCGACGCGCCCGAGCACGATCTGACCGACATCGCCCACGCCATGATCGAGCGTGAGCCGGTCACCGTGGTCGTCTCGGAAAAGGGCTGGCTGCGGGCGATGAAAGGCCACTTGACCGACTATTCGGCCCTGACCTTCAAGGAGGGCGATAGCCTCAAGCTCGCCTTCCACGCCCAGACCACCGACAAGGTGCTGGTCTTCACCACCGGCGGCAAGTTCTACACCATCGGTGCTGATCGGCTGCCGGGCGGGCGCGGCCACGGCGAGCCGATCCGCATCATCGTCGACATGGATAATGACCAGGACATCGTCACTGCTTTTATTCACGATCCGAAGCGCAAGCTGTTGCTTGCCTCGCATGAAGCCAACGGCTTTATCGTGCCGGAAGAGGAAGTGGTCGCCAACACCCGCAAGGGCAAGCAGGTGATGAACGTCAAGGCGCCCGACGAGGCCAAACGCTGCATCCCGGTCTCCGGTGATCACCTGGCCATCGTCGGCGAGAACCGCAAGATGCTGGTGTTCGCGCTCTCCGAGATCCCGGAGATGGGACGCGGCAAGGGCGTGCGGCTGCAGAAGTACAAGGATGGCGGTCTGCTCGATCTCAAGCCGTTTACGCTTGAGGCCGGCCTATCCTGGCAGGATTCGGCCGACCGCACGTTCACAAGGTCGCGCGAGGAACTGGCCGAATGGATCGGCGCCCGTGCGTCGGCAGGGCGCATGGTGCCGAAGGGTTTCCCGAGGACGGGCAAGTTTGGGTAGCTGAGCCTTCTTCCTTCTCCTCCTGTGGGAGAAGGTGGCCGAGCGAAGCTCGGTCGGATGAGGGGTGTTCCAGCTTGGCACTAACGCCTCACTCCGCTGGAACACCCCTCATCCGTCTCGGCGCTGCGTGCCGATCCACCTTCTCCCACAAGGGGAGAAGGAAAGTACCTCATCACCAATTTGGACTATCGTCACGATTGCTGCACTATATCGGTGCATAAGCGGGAAGGTGTTTGGGAAAGGCCGGCGTTTGAAGGAAACCAAGATCCAGAAGCCGGAACGGCAGCAGCGCCTGTTCGGCCTGTCGACGCCATTGGGGTCGGCTGTCATTCCGCCGATTTCGGCGGCGCGCTGGCTGCTGGTGCTGATCGTTGCCGCCGGCGTCTATTTCTTCCACGGTTTCCTGTTCCCGGTGCTGGCCGCACTCGTCATCGCTTTCGCCAGCTGGCCGCTCTATTGGCGGTTGCTTGCCGGTGTCGGCGGCAACCGCACCATCGCCGCCACCCTTGCCATCCTGTTCATCCTTGCCTTCCTGGTGATACCCATCGCGCTTGCCGGCACCTACGCTATCAACGAGGTGCGCGAGTGGGTTGGCTGGGCGATAGAGACCAACCGGCATGGTGCCGTGACGCCGCACTGGATCGCCACACTGCCTGTCGTGGGCGACTGGCTCAACGAGCAATGGACGACCAATCTAGGCCATCCCGGCGGCATCGGTGAACTGATCCAACTGGTCAGTGGCGCCAATATCGGCAGCATCTATCGCGGTGCCCTTGCCGCTGGTGGCAGTGCTTTCGGACTGCTGCTCACTTTGCTGTTCATGATGATCGCCCTGTTCTTCGCCTATCGCGATGGCGAGCATTTCGCTGGCCAGATCGACCGTCTCGGCGAGCGCATCCTGCCGACCCGCTGGGAGCGGATTTCGCGCGTCGTGCCGGCGACGATCTCCTCGACGGTGACCGGCATGACTGTCATCGCGATTGGCGAGGGGCTGGTGCTGGGCATCGCCTACTGGCTGGCCGGCGTGCCGTCGCCGGTGACGCTCGGTGCCCTGACCGGCGTCATGGCGCTCATCCCCGGCGGCGCACCTCTGTCCTTCACCCTTGTCTCGATTTACCTCGCCGCCAGCGGCTCGCCCATGGCCGGTCTGGCACTGTTCATATGGGGTACGGTCGAACTGTTCATCGTCGACAAGACGCTGCGCCCGAAGCTCGTCGGCGGGCCGATAAAACTGCCCTTCCTGCCGACCTTTTTCGGCCTGATCGGTGGCGTCAAGACCATGGGTTTCCTGGGCCTGTTCATCGGCCCGGTGCTGATGGCGCTGCTGGTCGCCATCTGGCGCGAGTGGCTGCGCGAGGTGGAACTGGTCGATGAAATCGTACCGCCGGCTGAAATCGACGCCGGCCCACAGATCGAGATCCTGCCTGAACCCGGCGTGATCAAGAAAGCCAGCGCCTGATTTCGAACCCGTCGCGTCTCAGACCGGATGATGCACCGCAAAATCGGTCCGTCGCTTACGGCCCTCATGCAATTGCCACAACGAATGCGCTATCAACGTGACGATCAGGATCCCGCCGCCGATCAGGCTGTTGCGGCTCGGTGCCTCGGCAAAGATCAGCCACACCCAGACCGGCGCCAGCACGGTTTCGAGCAGGTAGAACATCGCCACTTCCGGCCCCGAAATGTATTTCGGTCCGGCGGCCAGACAGAAGAACGAGATCGGCATGATGACGGCGCCGTTGAAGATGATCCACCAGGGCGCGTTCACGTGAAAGCCTTCGCCCGACACCATGAACGCCGCCAGCCCAAGCGGCAGAAGGACGCCGACAAGTGAGGTGAAGCCCATGTCCTTGCCGCTGGCGCGCGAGATGGTGATGGCCACGGCGACGAAGAAAGCCGAGCAAAGCGCCATGAAGTCGCCGAACAGCTTGCCGGTGCCGACTGATCCGCCGACTATGACCAGCACGCCAAGGATCATGATCGCCATGGCGATGATGGTTACCAGCTGCGGCTTCTCCTTCAGGAATACCCAGGACAGCAATCCTGCGAAGACGGTGTTGAAGGCCAGGATGAACACCAGATCGGCGGTCGAGGTGTGATAGACGGCGGTGACGAAGGTGATTCCGGTCAACCCATAGCAGATCGCCACGATCAAACCGGACCAGCCGGGAATGAGCTGTGGGGCGTTCCGGCTCAGCGCCCGCCAGACCGACCAGATCACCATGGCGGCGACGAATGTGGTGCCGGTGCGCAGCAGCATGATCGTCCATGCGCCGCCGTCGGCGAGGCGGATCAACGGTATGTCTGATGTCAGCGTCAGTCCGCCGAGAGCGGTTAGCAGAAGGCCTTTCTGATGGTCGTGATGAGAAGACATGCAGGAACTTTCGCAATGAAATGCAGGCTGGCGGCTGGCCGGTGCGACAGCACACACTCTCCAGCCAACCGGCTGAAAAACCAGCATCGCCTGCCGTGAAACAGTTTAAGCGCGGATCGTGAAAAAACTCAGCGTGAAACCGCTTCGTTGGTGTAGCGCTCCCAGCCCTTGGGGCCGAGATGCTCCTGCGGCATGAAGCGCATCTTATAATTCATCTTGCGCGAGCCGTTGACCCAGTAGCCGAGGTAGACATGGGGCAGGCCCATCGCCCTGGCGCGGGCGATGTGGTCGAGGATCATGAACGTGCCGAGCGACCGCTCCTCGAAATCGGGATTGAAGTAGGAATAGACCATCGACAGACCGTCGGCCATCTTGTCGGTGAGCGCCACCGCGATCAGTTCGCCCTGACCCTTGCCGGTGATGAAGGTGTCAGGCCCGCGCCGCCGATATTCGATCACCTTGGTGTCGACATGCGTATCCTCGACCATCATGGCGTAGTCGAGCACCGTCATGTCGGACATGCCGCCGCGACGGTGGCGGGCATCGAGATAGCTGCGGAAAAGAGAATACTGTTCGGTCGAGGGCTCGGCGTTGTGCATATGGCCGACGAGGTCGGAATTGTGCTGCAGCACGCGCTTCATGTTGCGGCTGGCGGTGAATTCCTGGGCGAGGATGCGCACCGAGACGCAGGCACGACAGGTCTCACAAGCCGGCCTGTAGGCGATGTTCTGCGAACGCCGGAATCCGCCTTGCGTGAGGAGATCGTTCATCTCCGCCGCCTTGTCGCCGACCAGATGCGTGAACACCTTGCGCTCGAACTGGCCGTCGAGATAGGGGCACGGCGACGGCGCGGTCAGGAAGAACTGTGGCGACTGGGTCGGATGCTGCGTCATCGAGCCTTGGAAACACTCCTTCGAGTCGCTCTACCTTTGGCGCGGAAAGCGAAAAATTCAACAGGATTGTGAAGGCGCCGTCATGAGAACGCCTTCACATTTGCGCCGACGCGGCGGTAGCGCTTCCCTGAAAGGCCGTCAACGGCCCGTGCGGCTGACTACCGTGCCGAGCAAAAGGTCGTGCAGCGTGCGCTTGCGGTCGGAGAACAAGGTCACCAGCAGGACCAGCGGCGACAGGATGACGTTGCCGGCCCAGAACAGCACGGAATGGACGACCGCGGTCAGTCCGTCGATCGGCCTGCCGTCCAGCCGGTCAAGGCGAATGCCCATCATTTTCATGCCCGTGGTGGCCTGGTCGGCACTGCCCAGCGTGTTCCAGATGTAGAGGATGGCGACGGCAGGCACGAGAATGCCAGAAAGCATCCAGCCAAGACCCAGCGTCAAAAACCCGAGGAAGAACACCAGTATGGCGAACACGACGCTGAGCAGTCCGACGATGATGTAGTCGAGCACGAAGGCCAGAATGCGCCGTGTGCGCACGCCTTCATAGGCCCTGACATCGTCAAGCCGGGTGTTGATGATTTCGCCGTCGAGAACGCGCGCGTTCATGTCATTTCCTCGTAACATGGCCCGACATAGGTTGCGGACCGCTCGACACTGAAATGGTGAAGGCCCGTGTCGGAATCAAGGTGGGGTTCGCCCCGGGGCGCAAGGCTCGAGCGACGCAGGACACAATCCGAATCGGTTGAATTTACCGTGCGGATAGCATTAGCTTGCTGCGGCGCAACAAAAGCGCTCAGGGGCAGAGGGACGGGGCACTATGGACTATGACATGCTGGTCATCGGCAGCGGCCCTTCGGGCCGCCGCGCCGCGGTGCAGTCGGCCAAGCTCGGCAAATCGGTGCTGGTGGTCGATCGCGGCCGGCGTCTCGGCGGCGTCTCGGTGCACACCGGCACCATTCCGTCGAAGACTCTGCGCGAAACGGTGCTCAATCTCTCGGGCTGGCGCGAGCGCGGTTTTTATGGACGCGGCTACAGGGTCAAGCAGGATATTTCCGTCGGCGACCTGATCGAGCGCCTGCACAAGACGCTCGATCATGAGGTCGAGGTGCTGCAGCACCAGTTCATGCGCAACACAGTCAAGAGCGCACGCGCCTCCGTAAAATTCATCGGCCCCAACAAGGTTAGTCTGACATCAGACAATGGCGACTACAGCGAAGTCGGGTTCGCCCACGCGTTGATCGCGGTCGGCACAAGGCCGCACCGGCCGCGCGATGTGCCTTTCGACAAGACCCGGGTTTTCGACAGCGACGAGATGCTGGAACTCGGCCAGTTGCCGCGCACGCTGACGGTTATCGGCGGCGGCGTCATCGGTGTCGAATATGCGACGATCTTTTCCGCGCTCGACGTGCCGGTGACGCTGGTCGAGCCGCGCAACACGATCCTCGATTTCGTCGACCGCGAGATCGTCGACGATTTCATCCACCAGATGCGCGACCGCGGCATGACGATAAGGCTCGGCAGCGCGGTGAAGGAAATCCGCTCCAAGCCTGAAACCGCCGAAGTCGAACTGGCCGACGGCCGCACCATCCGTTCGGATGTTGTGCTCTACGCCGCCGGTCGCACCGGCAATGTCGGAACCTTGGGCCTCGACGTGGTCGGCATCGAGGCCGACTCCCGAGGCCGCATCAAGGTCGATCCGCAGACCTTCCAGACCAGCGTGCCCAACATCTACGCCGCCGGCGATGTGATCGGTTTTCCAAGCCTGGCCTCGACCTCGATGGAGCAGGGCAGGGTAGCCGCTTGCCACGCTTTCGGCGTGGCGCTGCCGCCGCCGCCGGAAACATTCCCTTATGGCATCTATGCGGTGCCTGAGATTTCGACCGTCGGCCAGTCCGAGGAACAGGTGCGCCAGAGCGGCGGCGCCTATGAGGTTGGCGTCGCGCGCTTCCGCGAGACCTCGCGCGGTCACATCATGGGCGTCGACACCGGCTTCCTGAAGCTTTTGTTTTCGATCGAGACGCGGCGCCTGCTCGGCGCGCATATCGTCGGCGAAGGTGCCACCGAGCTCATTCACATCGGCCAGGCGGTCATCAATCTGGGCGGCACGGTCGACTTCTTCGTCAACAACACTTTCAACTACCCGACGCTTGCGGAAGCCTACAAGATCGCTGGGCTGGATGCGTGGAACAGGATGGGGCGGGGATAAGTTGCCCTATTCGGCCGTCGCCGGCTCGATGACGTTGCGCACTTGCGAGATCCGATCGGCGGGAAACCCCGACATTTCCGCGTGCCGGCGCACCAGTCCCTCGTCAGCCGCATAATAGACGCAGTAGATCTTGTCATCAGTCACGTAGCTCTGGATCCATTGGATCTTTGGGCCGAGCTTGTCGAGCACGCCGCACGACTTCTGTGACGCGCTTTGCAAGTCCGAAGCCGAAAGTTTGCCAACAGCCGGCATGTCGCGTTCGATCACGAATTTGGGCATGGAATCCTCCTCTCAGGTCACCATTGACCTGATCATCCGTTAGCGCGATGCTTTAGGTATCGCTTATGTGAGGGAAGTTTCCACTGGAACGCCCTGTCGAGCCATGATCGAAACACCGGACAGACTGATCGAACAACCGGCAGAGAGCCAATCCGAAGACAGGCGAGATCTGTTGATGGACGTGCTGTCGCAGGTTCGGCTCTCCGGTTCGATTTTCCTGTTGGGAGAGTATCGCGCGCCCTGGGCACTGGATTCCCCCGAGGCTGCTGACATGGCCAAATTGCTTGCTGGCGGCTCGCGCAGGCTGATCCTGTTCCACATTGTTCAGGAGGGAAGCCTCCAGGTCAGCGCCCGGGGCATGAAGGTCGAAGGCAAAGCCGGCGACCTAGTCGTGCTCCCGCACGGTGACCAGCATCTGATGGGCAATCCCGCGTTCAGCGGAGCGATACCCATGGCCGAACTCGTCCCCCCGCCGCCATGGCAAAGCCTGCCGGTCGTTCGCATCGACGGCGGCGGCGAAACGACGCGCATCGTCTGCGGTTACCTGACGTGCGAACAGCTTCTCTTCAATGTCTTCCTACAGCGACTGCCCCCGGTCTTCAGCGTGCGGCCGCGCCCGGGCGCGCCGACCGAATGGATGCAGGCCTGCTTCACCTATGCCCTGAATGAAAGCGCGCATGCGGCACAGAGCAAAAGGCTGCTCATGGCGCGCCTGCCGGAACTTTTATTCGTCGAGGCCTTGCGCCTCTACTCCGAACAGAAATCGGCGGACATGGGATGGCTCGCGGCGGTAAGCGATCCAGTGCTCGGCCGTGCATTGGGCCTTATCCACGCCGAGCCCACGAAGAAATGGAGCAACGAGGAGCTGGCACGCTGCGCCGCCACATCCCGCTCTGTTCTCGACGAGCGTTTCAGGAAACTGCTCGGCCAATCGCCGATACGATACCTGACGGAATGGCGCATGCAATTGGCCACCGATCTGCTGCGCGACCGGAATATGAAGCTTCTCGCGGTCGCCGAGCGTTGCGGCTATGGGTCGGAAGAAGCTTTCAGCCGGGCTTTTCACCGCTGCCTGGGCGTTTCTCCGGCGCGATGGCGCGAGTCAGCATTGTCCGCCAGCGGCCCACCTGCATCGCATTGAGACCAGCCTGTCGGCATGACCGCGAGTGCCGACTCGCCTGCCGTCAGCCGTCCATCTGGTTGAGCAGCGCCAGCATCACGTCGGCTGACGGCATCGGCAGCACCGCCTCGATTTCCGCCGGCCTTACGCCGGCTATGGCATCGGCGTCACCCGCAACGGTGCCGAGCGGCCCGCGAAAACCATGCTTGGACCAGGCGAGTTGCTGCAGCGTCGGGCTGGTCAGCGCCTCCAGCAGCCGGTCAACTGCTGGATCGATGACGATCAGCGGATGCGCGGAGTAGACGGTCGGTCTGGGATAGAGGATTTCCGGCTTGGCGCCGGCGCCGGCCTGCACCCGCTGCCAGCGTGCCGGATCGGCAAGCGCCCATTCGACAAGTTGGTTTTCGTAGCCGACCACCATCGGCTCGGCGCCAAGGCCGCCGGCGATGTACTGGTCGAACAGTTTTCCTGATGAGGACGATTTCAGGCCCATGCTGCGAAAGATCGCCATGGCCTGGTCGCCGTGCTCGGCAAGCAGCTCCTGCGTCGCCACATCGCCGCTCATCAGGCTCAGCACCAGCCCGGCGAACATGAAGCCGGAATTGGAACGGTTCGGGTCTGTGGAGACGATGCGCGCCCGGCCATAGAGTTCGTCGATGCCAAGGTCCGACCAGTTCTTGCCGGCCAGAATGGCATCGAGCAAAGCCTTGAGGTCAAGCTGGTTGTAGCCGCCCTTGCCAGCGACCGTGACCAGGCCGCTCTTCTTCAACCCTTCGACCACCGGCCCCCAGGTGTAGACGACAACAGGCGAGTTCAGCACCACCTGGTCGTTGCGGATCGCCACGCCGCTCTTGCGGGCAAGATCGACCATGATCGAGGAGGATGGCCACAGGAACTGCGGTTTCTGCGACAACAATGCTGCTTCGCGGACCATCTCGACCGAGCCGGCGACGCGTGCATCAAGCTCTAGCCCATAGCCGCCCAGCGCATGGACAACATCTGGGTCGGCCAGGAACGCTTGCTTCTCGCCGCCGATAAAGCCGAACAGATGCGCCTTGTTGCCCAGGTAGCCGCGGAATTCGGGGCGGTCTTTCAATGTCAGATAGCCGCCAGTGCCGGCGGCGGCGACACCCAGCAGGCCCAGTCCGAGAGCGCGGCGCGAAATGGCCATCAGCGACCAATATCCTCTTTCAGCGACTCCTGAATGAGTCGCAGGTCAACGTCGAGCGTGCCGAGTTCGGAATCGGCCAGGCTGTCGGCATAATGCGTGAAAGCATCCTGAAGCTTGGTGATCACTGCGCCGATATTGGCGAGCCGCGCCTGATTGGGCGCGCGCCGGGCTGCCAGCGCGGCGTAGCCTTCCGACACCTCGGCTGCTTGCGGCACATAATAGGTGAGGAACCGCCGCACGGCGGGTGCGCTCTCGGGCTTGGCCTCGACCCTGGTAATGACATCGGCGGCGATGTCGGACAGGTTCTTCACCTTGGCCGCCATGTCCTTGTCGGAAATGGTCCGGGCGGTTGCCGCAAGGCGATCCGCCGCCGGCTGTGCCTGCGCCAGCAGTTCGCGCGCAAACGCAACCCGGCTGCCGCCAATCGAGTTCAGATCAAGGCCTTCGAACAGCTGGCGCGGCGCCAGCACGAAGACCAGTCCGGCAAAGACCAACGCGGCGATGATCGCCGACACCAGGAACGGAAAATGGGTAAGCAGGCTCAGCCCGACCAGCAGCGCCGCCGAGACGAGGCCCGCTGCGATCCAGTTCCAGTCGTTGCCGAACAAGCCACGCATCCTAGCCGCGCATCTCAGTTGTAGCCACGGGCGGCGCGGAAGGCGCCTGCGAGATCGCCGCCGCCATCGAACACGCGCGCGGAGGTTGCCTGGGCGAGGTTGGCAAGCTGACTCTTGTCGGCGTCGCCAAAGGTGATGCCGAACACCGGTACGCGCACCGGCGCATTTCGCCATTGGTCGAGGAAAGCGTCGGCGCTGCCGTCTGTCCGGCCGTCGGTCATGATGATGATGGCCGGCAGATATTTCGACAGGTTCGCGGTCGCGGTGATCTTCTGCAGCGCCTGTTGGGCGCAGGCATACATGTCGGTGCCGCCTCCAGCGTGCTGATCAGCAACATCAGCCAGCAACTGCGCTTGCCCGGCCGCATCGCCGGTCGCTTCGAAATTGGCCCGCACGACACTGTCGAACGGCAGCACGAAGATGTGGTCGGACGGCGTCCACTGCACCAGCACCTCGCTGGCCTTTTCCGGTGTGAACAGGAACTGCGCGGCGGCCTGCAACTGTTTCTCGCCCTTGTCTTCCATCGAACCGGAGAAGTCGAAGCACAGTGCTGTCAGCGACGGCTTGCGCAGCGCCTCTTGATAGAGATCGAGCGCCTTGCGGATTACTGCCGGTTCCGGCATGCGGATCGACGTCACCAGTTTGCCCGGATCGAAATTCCAGTCCGGTTCCGGCGCGGCCTGGATCGCCGAGCCGCCAAGCGGCAGCCGCCGGCCGGTGTCGGCGATGCGCTTGCGCACCGCGTCCGACTGCAGATAGGCGAGCAGGTCGGTGAAGAACTTTTCGACGTCCGGGCCGCGCCCATGGTCGATGAAGCCGAGCGGCGAATCGCCAACCGCGACCCCGTCGGCCGGATAGATGGCATAGAGCGGTTCCTTGCCGATCTGCTTCAGTTTGTCATTGGTCTCCTTCAGCGTCGCCTCATAGTTCCACATCGCGTCGTACACGGTGCCCTTGCTTGCGCTGTCGACATAGAGGTCGGCGAGCCAGCCCGACGAGCCGGACGAACGCTCGACGCCCTGGAGCAGGGCGCTGACCGTTTCACGCACATTCGGATTGTCGAGATCGCCGGGCTCGATCACTTCCTTGCCGCCAAGTGCGCTGGAGAGCATGGCCAGATAGGCACTGGCGCCCGAATTGGACTGCGTCGCCGACGTCATCAGGAATTTGAGCTTGCCGTCCTTCACCGCGGCCAGGATATCTTTCATGAAGACCGGTTTGCCGACCCAGCCGAGTTCGGCTGCCTTGGATTTGCGCACGCCCAGAATGACCGGCATCTGGGCGATCGAGGTCAAATTGCGCACCTTGCGGCCGCTGTCGAACAAATCGACCCACACGCTCGAGGCCGGCCAGACCGCGTCCTGGTCGAGCCCGGCGGGCCGTTGCAGGCCAAGGCCGATGTCGAGCGACCCTTCATAGGCGAAGGTGCAGGTCGCGCCTTGTTTGGCGCAGAATTCCTCAACGATCGGCTGCAGTACGGTGTTTTCCGAACCGGAGACGATCGAGAATTGGACATGGCTTGAATTGCAGGCGGCCAGCAGCACCGCGAAGGCCAGCAGCAGAACGGACGTCAGCGTCTTCGGCATGGCGGTTCCGATCAGCCTTGAGTCAGCGCTTTCTTCAGATCGATCGTCATCTGGTCCATCTGCTTTTCAGCGTCGGCCCGCTTCTGGCGGCCCTCCTGCTGGACCTTCAGCACGCCTTGCACCGTGTCGATGAGGTCGCGATTGGCCTGCGCCAGCGTTTCGACGTCGACAATGCCGCGCTGCGCCTGCTCTTCGATCGAGATCGCCTGGTCCTTCATCATCTTGGAGGTCTGGCGGATCATCTCGTTGGTGACGTCGGTCACCGTCTTTTGCAGTTCGAGCGCCGATTTCTGGTTAGTCAGGCCAAGCAGGATAACCATTTTCTGCTTCCAGGCCGGCACGGTGAGCGCCGACGTCGCCTGCAAATTCTCGATCAGCGTCTCGTCACCGGACTGGACAATGCGGATCTGCGGCAATTGCTGGATGCCAAGCTGGCGCGCTTGCACCAGATAGAAGACGCGCTTTTCCAGACGGTCGAGCGCCTGCACGGCATCCTGGTAGGTCTGCGCATCCAGTGTGCCGCCAACATCACCGCCAGCCGAATCCGCGGCGGTCTTCAATTTCGGCAACTCGTTGGCGCGATAGTCATCGACGAATTTCTTGCCCGCCTGCACATAGGCATCGAGCTTGAGGATCGAATCCTTGGTCTGCTCGTGCAGGTCGTCGAGCACGGCGATGTCGCGCCGCAGCGTATCCTTGTGACGGTCTAGCTCCAGGCCGATACGGTCGATCTGCCCCGCCACATCCTCGTATTTCTCCTTGAAGCGCTCGAGCCGCGCCTTGAACGAGGAAAACAGATTGCTCAAAAACCCCTGATCCTTCAGCGAAGCCGGATCGAGGTTCCTGGCCTTCATGATGATGTCGGTCAGCAGGTCGCCGGTGTCGCCGAGATCCCGGTTGCGCAATTGCCCCAGGATCTTGTCGGCATAGTCGCTGACGGCCTGCTGGGCACGATCGCCATAGACCGAGATGCCGGCGCGATCCTTGACGTCGATCGTGCTTTCAATCCTGGCGATGTCGGACGGGCTGGCGGTGATAACAGGCAGTTGCGAAGTGTCGTCGAGCAAAGTGACGCTGTTCTTGTCGGCCATGCAGACCTCCCCCTCGGTGAACAGTATCTCGATAGACCGGATGTAACAGACATATGTCGCCGCTGTGGACAATGGAAGGCCCAGGCCATTTCGTTGGTGAATAGTTGCTTTTGTCGCACTTATCGTCCTGCTTCCTGTCACGAACCAGCGTGCCCGGTGCTCACAAGCGGCTCTGCCTAGGCAATGGCAACCGATCCCGTCAGCCATTGCCTGACGATCGCGGCGTCCGGATCGCCGATGTCATGGCCCGATGCAATGATCCGAGCGTCAATCGCGCTGCCGCGTTGACTGAGCAGCGTTACCAGCGCCGGCGCGAAGGGGCCGTAGGTATCGTCGGCGGCACCGGTGATGATCAGCGTCCGTGTTCCCTTAAGGTCCGTCGCCGGCACGTCGTCAAGCACTGGCATCGGCCTCAGCAGCACCGCCCCGCGAACGATGCCGGGATGGAGCAGCATCAGGCTGGAAACCAGATTAGCGCCGTTCGAATAGCCAAGGAACGTTGCGTGACCGAGATCAAGTCCATGGCGCCTGGCGGCCTCGCTTGCGAATGCCGCGAAGGCAGCGGTTTCGGAACGGATGCTCTTCTGCTCAAAGCGCGTCGGAGTGATTCGCTCGAACCAGCGGAAACCATCCTCCTGGGGGATACGGCCACGCGCCGCGACCAGCACGGCACTGGGCGCGATCTGCCTTGCCAGCGCCACCAGGGTCGTCTCGTCGACACCCGATCCATGCAGCAGGAACAGACATTCACGGCCGTTGCCGCCAGCGCCCAGGAGACGGTAGGGGAAGGCCAGATCTGTGAGCAGCGGGCCGTTTTCGACGACGACGCCAGTCATCTCGCATCCTCTTGATTATATGAGGTTCCGCTCAATTTGCCGGCTTCAAAACGCAATATTTTCGTGCTCCGCGAAAGTTGATTGAACCAGGCGCCTTTCCGCCCGTTTCTGCGCCGATATATTCCCTCGCAGGAGGAATCGAAGCGGTGCGTCGGGGGTCGCATTGCCCAATGAATGACTAGCTTTGAGGCCTTTTGTCGATGACTACCCCCGTTTCGCCGGAGCGCGACACTCGTATCTCGGATCGCGATACGCGTATCGATGTGCTGCGTGCGCTCGCGCTCATCATCATTTTCATCGACCACGTGCCGGGCACGGCCTTTGAAAATCTAACTTACAAGAATTTCGGCTTTTCGGACGCGGCGGAAGCGTTCGTGCTGATTTCCGGCATCTCGGTCGCGCTCGCCTATGGCACCAAGTTCCGGCCAGGTGGCCGGCTGCTCGCGACCCTGAAGATGTGGCGGCGGGCAGGCATGCTCTATGTCGCCCATATCGTCACGACGATGGTGGTGATTGCCTTGTTCTGCACGGTGGCCGTCTTCACCAAACGGCCGGAACTGCTAAAGCTGATCAACATCGAGCCGCTGATGAAGAACACGCCCGAAGTGCTGGTCGGCATCGTCACGCTTGGCCATCAGCTCGGCTACAACAACATCCTGCCGGTCTATGCCGCGCTGCTTTTGATGGCACCGGTCTTCGTCCTGCTGATCAGCTACAGGCCTGTCGCCGCCCTTGTCGCGTCCGGTGCGCTGTGGCTCGCCGCCGGTATCTGGCAGATCGCCCCGCCCAACTATCCCGAGCCCGGCTTCTGGTTCCTCAACCCTTTGTCCTGGCAGTTCCTGTTCAACATCGGTTTGGCCGCCATGCTGCATGTCAGGCGCGGCGGCGTCATTCCGGCCAACCGTTGGCTGGTGGGCGCGGCCGCGACCTATGTGCTGACGGCGCTGGTCTGGGTGCACAGCCCGCTGTGGGGACAGATAACTTGGTTCAAGCTGCCCGTGGTCATTGGCGGCTTCGACAAGACGTTCCTGTCGCTGCCGCGGCTGGTGCACATCCTGGCGGTCAGCTATCTCATTGTCGCCTTACCGGCGCTGTCGAACCTGTTCCGCACCAGCCCGGACCATCCGCTGGCGATAATGGGCAAGCGCTCGCTGCCGGTTTTCATTGCCGGTACGGTGATCGCCATGGTCGCGCAGGTGATGAGGCTGATCAATCCGGGCGGACTTGCCTATGACAGCTTGTTGCTGTCAGCCGGCATCGCCCTGCAATTCGCGCTCGCCTTCTATCTCGAATGGCTGTCGACCATCGGCGGCTCGGGCAAGGTCCATACGACGCAAAAGGATGCCACGCTGGTTCGCGCGCCTTTCGGCGTCTCCGGGGTGGCAAGGGCCAATCGCTGAGGGATAGTTCAGCCGCGTGGCGGAGCCGACGAAGCCCGCACGATCAGTTCGACCGGCAGCTGCCGGCGATTTGTCGTGCCGTCGTTGTCCAGGATCGCCTTGACGGCGAGACGGCCCATCTCGGCAATCGGCTGGGCCACGGTGGTCAATGGCGGCTCGGATACCGCAGCTTCCGGAACGCCATCGAACCCGACGATCGAGACGTCATTGGGGACGTTCAGCTTGCGCGCGCTTAGCCATTCAAGCGCCACCAGGGCCATTCTGTCCGACATCGCCAGGATCGCCGTCGGGGGTTCGGCCGTGCCGAATATGGTCTCGAGCGCCGACTTCGTGCTCGCCACATCGTTGGCGGTCGCGTAGATCGGCACTCTGGTCGTGTCGACGCCGACCCGCGACAGCTCCTGGAAGTAGCCGGTGAGGCGGTCTCGCGTTCCCGCATAAACCGCGTTCTGAGCCTGATCGGGCGAAACAAGGCCCGTCCTGCCGTCGACAAACTCCAACGCCAGCACGGCAAAGCGGCGGTGTCCAAGGTCGGTGAGATGGCGTGCCGCCATGGCGGCACCAGCGACATTATCGATGCCGATTGTCGCGACCGACCCATCCTCGGAAGCGAGATCGAGCGCCACGAAAGGCAATTTGCGCTCACGTGCCAGTTGCACCAGCCGGGAGCCGCCTTCGATGCAGAAGACGATGAAGCCGTCGACCAGCGCGCTCTGGATGTTCCAGGCGAGCTGTTCGTTGTTGGCGGCCGAAACGAGCGAGATGCCGGCCCCTGTCGCGTCGCAGGCCTGCGAGATGCCTGCCATCATGACGCGAGCAAAGGGATCGTCGAAGAAGTAGGAGAGGGGTTCGGCGGTGGCGACACCAATGGCATTGACCTTGCCGGCCCGCAACAGCCGACCCTTGGGATCCGGCCCGCCATAGCCCATGGCCTCGGCCGCCGCCTTGACCCGTTCGCGGACTTCCTCGCGTACGATCTCGGGACGGCTGAAGACATTGGATGCGGTGCCATGCGAGACACCGGCGGCCTTGGCGATGTCGGCCAGCCGGACGGGTCTTGGATTGCCTGGTGACGCCATTGTGCGTGCCTCCTGACATGCATTTAGCATGTTCCAGATTTGCATCTAGCACTTTCGTTGGATCGATTCAAATATTGCTTGACCTGGGATTGTCGAGATATTATGTTTGAATCGATCCAATGCGGCGCATTTGCTCTGCTCAATGAACCAGGGGAGGTGCGTCATGCATCCCGTCAATTATCTATTCGAAGACACCTATCGCAACGACTGGAGCATCGGATCGGGCGCCAACAGCTCCGAGCGCCGGGGCAGATCCGGCCTATCGATTCCCGACCTTCGTCTGCTGGTGACGCGCGAGCGGAACTGATCGGCGCAGTTTTTTGCTGATTGATTGGATCGATTCAATTCAAGAGGAAAGATCATGCATCCCATCAAGCATCTGTTCGAGGATATCTATCGCAACTACTGGGGTATCGCGCCGGCCACTGAGCGGCCGGAGATGCGGCGCCTGACGAAGCCGGCCGCGCGCAATCGCGATCTTTGGGTCCGCGCCGAACGTTCCCGGGACTGATCCCAACCGATTGGGCTTGGTCTAAGAACGCGGACGTGCCAGGGCAGAGATGGCTATCCCCAGCCAGCCGACGATGAGCAGGGTGCCTCCGATCGGCGCCGACATCGGAAACAGTCTCGATCCCAGGAAATCGCGGGCGAGAAGATCGCCCGCGAAAAGCACGAGACCGACAAGCAGGACGAGGCTCGCAATCCGCAGGCAGCGATTGGCGCCGATGAGGCCCACCGCGAGAAAGACCGGCGCGTGCATCAACAGAAACGACGCGGCCGTGCCGGTGAAGGCACCGCCGCGGTGTGCGGCGGCCGCCGACAGCGCCACGCCCGCCGCGCCGACGAGGCCGCCGGCAAACACAAGGATACGGCTGGGTTCGGCGGAATTCATATCGGCTAGCTCCCTATTGCCCGGAGCCTCTCAGACTCACTTGCTTCCAGTGCCATATGCCGCGTGCGCCGCGACTGGACAATCCAGTTGTAGACGGCGCCACCGGCCATCAGCACCGATGTGCCGAGAAACACCGCAGGCATGCCGAAATGCCCGCCGACGAAGCCGCCGGTCAATGGTCCCGCAACCTGCCCGACATACTGGGCCGAGATCGCCAGGCCAAGCACATTGCCGCCGACGCCGTCCGGGATGTTGTGGCGGATGACGCTGGTGATGCAGGGCAGCAGGCCACCCAGCGCCAGCCCCATCAGAAAGCGCAGCCCGATCAACTGCCAGCTGTTGGTGACGAAGGCTTGCGGAATGAGCAGCAGGGCCGAGACGGCCAGGGCTCCGACGACGACGTTCCAGTGGCCGACGCGATCCGCAAGCTTGCCGAGCCAGGATGCCGACAGGATGGTGCCGAGCGCTGCCGCCGACATCACCACGCCGGCGACCATCGTCACCCGGCTCTGGTTCTCGATGAGTTGCTGCACATAGACGGTGATGATCGGCTCGATTGACATATTGGCAAAGGCGAGGAGCATGCCGGTTACCAGCATGGCAATGACCGGCCGCTTGTCGGGGATCTGCGACCAGCCGCTTTTCGGCTTTGCTGTCGACACCGCTTTGGCCGGCTTCGGGCGCGGGTTCTCCTTGATCAGGAAGGTCGTTGCCAAGAAAGCAAGGAAGATGACGCCGCCAGACAATAGGAAGGTGGCGCGAATGCCGATCACCGGCGGCAGCGCGCCGCCGAGCAGGGGGCCGACCAGCGAACCCGCCGTGATCCCTGCCGACAGGACGCCAAGCGCCCAGCCTGAACGATCCTTCGGCGTTTGCATGGCCACCAATATGGTCGACCCCGACGAATAGCCGCCGGCAAAACCGATCAGCAGGCGCAACAGCACCAGTTGCCAGACCGTCTCGACCATACCCGTCAGCGACATGCAGATCGCCATGCCGAAGCTGGCGCGCACCAGCATCACCTTGCGGCCGTAGCGGTCGCCCAGCCGCCCCCAGAGCGGCGCAACCAGGGCCGCGGCGAAGAAGGTGGCGCCATAGGCGATGCCGGACCACTGGACGATGGCCGCATGGCCTTGCGCGCCAAGCTGTTCGACATAGAGCGGCAGGAAAGGCAACAGCAGCGTCATGGCAATGAGCGTGCTGAACGAGCCCGCGAAACAAACGGCGAGATTGCGCCGCCAGTGGATTTTGTAACCGCTCTGTTGCGTGTCTTCTTGTGCCATGTCCTGCCTGCCCGATATCAACGCTTGTTGCGGATACCATTTTGGGATACCAAACCGGTATCCGTAATGAACTTCAAGCCGGCTGCTGTCAATGCGGCCTCGGAAAAGGGCTTCGCAATGTCGCAGATGCAGAATGTCGAACGACAGTTGCGCGAGATGATTCTGGGACTCGAGATCGGCCCGGGCGAGAAACTGACCGAGCGCTGGATCGAAGGCCGCTTCGGCGCTTCGCGCACACCGGTCAGGGCAGCGCTGCTGCGCCTGGAGACCGAGGGGCTGGTCGGCCGGGACGGGCGCGGCTGGACGGTGTCGCCCATCAACCTTGCAGAGCTGGAGCAGATCGCGGTCTATCGCGAAGCGGTTGAGGTCGCGGCCCTGCGGCTGACATGCATGCACGCCGACGGCAACGCCATCGACGTCATCGAGGCGATGCTCGATTCCTGCGATGAAAACACTGCGCGGGAGGAATGGCATCGCGTCGGCATGGATTTTCACATCGAGCTGGCGCGCCTGTCCGGCAACGAATTCCTGTTCAAGGCGGTGCGCGATGCCATGACGCGCCTGTCGCGCGCCCGGTGGCTGGAGGTGCGTGATGAAGCAGCCCTTGGCCGCGCCTGGGCCGAACATCGTGCCATTCTGGCGGCAACGCGCCTTGGCGATGCCGATGAAGCGGCGCGCCGGCTTTCAACCCACATCGTCGGCAGCCGCGACCGGCTGGTGACATCGCTCGCCAACGATCGGCGCGGTCTTCGCGCCAGGGGCTTTGCTGTCGTCGCTGCTTAGCGCTGCCTGTACGGGCAGGGCGCTCGCCTGGCAAAAGAGGCGGCGTCTTGACGCGAAGCGCACTTTCGGCCTCGCTTCGCGGATGCCGATGGCGTAAGAGCGGCGATGGAAAACAACCGATTTGAAACACCCGTGACCGTCAAGTCCGTCACGGCGGGAAGCACTCAGCTCTTGCGCACGGCCCGGGAGGCTTCCGATTACCTCCTCAACAGCTGGCCCGGCAAGCGCAGTCCCAAGCATCGCGCAGCACTGCAGGCCTGTCATGACGCGCTGGCCGGCGACAAGCCGGCCATGAATGCCAGGCGCGCCTTTATCGCCGCGGCGCGTGAAGTGGACGTCTTTGTCAGCGACAAGGCCCCCGCCTGACGCAGGGCGACGGTCAGGATTGAGGCAAGGCCCGCATGTGCGGGCCTTTTGCCGTCATTCGGCAGTTTCGTTTTCGCTTTCGATCTCGCCCTCAGGCTTCGAACGGTCGCGCGCGGCAACCTTGGCCGCCAGCTTTTCGGCCTTCTTCGCGGCCTTCTGCCGGTCGCGTTCCTTGCGTTCCTGATCGTAGTTTGGTGCTCGCGCCATATCGGCTCCTTTTCATCGCCTTGCGGCTCTGATCCTGCCTAGGAGCATTAGCCATCAAACACAACAGCTGAAGCGACAGTGTCCGTGCGCAGCATCAGAGATCGGCAGGGGCTTGCCAGATCGTTGCCATAATGATGTAGGAAACGCGGGGCGCCAGCGTATTGACAGCTGCCCGTTTTGTTTTGATCAAGTGAACCATGGCCTCAATTGCGCGAACGTCGGCAAGGGTTTTCTATTATGCGCGAAACGTTGCGCGCGATATCATTCCGCAATCCCTGTTTCGCCGCAGACTGGCCGTTCGCCTAGAAAAGGCCAGGCTTTGTGATGAGGCCGCGCGCCAGCGGTTGAACTACTACAACAAGCTGCAGGACGGTTTTGCGCCCAGCGTCAACGCCGTGCCCATCAGCAAGCTGCCCTTCACGCCGACCATGTATTATTACGACCTCAAGGAATTTGCCCGCTACTTCGATCCCGGATTGCTCATCGACGTGGAGTTCGGCGATGTCAGGCGTGTGCCCAAGGTGCCGACGGTCGTCAAGGACCGGCCGATCCGTGACGACGACAAGAACGCGGTCATCATGAAGCTCGACAAGTTCCGTCACTTCCAGATGCCGGCTGACCCCATCTCGTTCGCCGACAAGCTCCCGGCCGTGGTCTGGCGCGGCGATCTCAACAATCCGATCAGGAAACGGTTTCTGAACGCGGTGCGCGACCTGCCGTTCTGCGATGCTGGCTCGCACAAGCCGAACGCGCCGGCCGAATACGCCAAGCCCTTTCTCAGCATCAGCCAGCACCAGCGCTACCGCTACATCGTCTCGCTAGAGGGCAATGACGTGGCGACCAATCTGAAATGGATCATGAACTCGAAGTCGCTCTGCCTTATGCCACCGCCGACCTACGAGACGTGGTTTGCGGAGCGGCAGCTCGAGGCGAATGTGCATTATGTACCGCTTGCGGCTGATTTCTCCGACCTTGCGGAACATGTGGCCTTTTTCGAAAGGCATCCGGCAAAGGCCGAGCGCATCATCGCGGCCGCGAACGCCTATTGCCGGACATTCGACAACGAACCGGCCGAACAGGCGATCTCCTTGCTCGTGCTCTACAAATATTTCGTGCTGAGCGGCCAGATCAAACCGGATGCCGAGGTCTGGCGCTACATTTCGGGCTGAGGTCGCCCGCCGGATTTCGTCCAGCGCTATCGGGCGCTGCGCCGAAGCCATCGTAGCCAGCATTTCGCCTTGATGATTTCTTAGCGATGTCTAATATCATATGCGCGGTGACCCAGTGGCCTTGCGGGAACAATTAGGGCTGCCATTTGTTTAGTGGCGTTTGTCCCAATCACAGTGACTTATGGCCAGCATCCAGCGAACGACGGCAAAACTCTTCTACTACGCGCGAAACGTGATGCGCGACATCGCCCCCCAGGCGTTCTTTCGACGACGATTGACGGACCGCCTCGAAAAAGCGGCCCAGTCGGACGAGACCGTGCGCCGGCGGCTGAATTATTACAACAAGCTGCAGGATACCTTCTCACCCAGCCCGGACGCTGTGCGTGTCGACAATCTGCCGTCGACACGCAGCATGTACTATTACGACCTGAAGGAGTTTGCCCGCTACTTCGACCCCGGATTGCGCCTCGACCTGGAATTTGGCGACGTCATCGACGTGCCCAAGGTCCCGTCATTCGTCAAGAACCGGCCGATCCACGCCGACAATGGCAATGCCCTCATCATGAAGTTCAACAAGTTCCGGCACTTCCACATGCCTGCGGACGCCATCGCGTTCGCCGACAAGCTTCCGGCAGTGGTCTGGCGCGGCGACCTCAACAATCCGATCAGGACGCGCTTTCTAGACGCTGTACGCGACTTGCCGTTCTGCGATGCTGGTGCACACAAGCGAGATGCACCGGCTCAGTACAGCAAGCCCTTTCTCAGCATCAGTCAGCACTTGCGCTACCGCTACATCGTCTCGCTCGAAGGCAATGATGTGGCGACAAATCTCAAATGGATCATGAATTCGAACTCGCTCTGTCTCATGCCGCCGCCGACCTACGAGACGTGGTTTGCGGAGAGCCAGCTCGAAGCCAATGTCCACTACGTACCACTCGATCCGGATTTCGCCGATCTCACTGATAAGGTCAGCTATTTCGAAAAGCACCCGGCCGCGGCCGAACGCATCGTTGCCGCGGCCAACGCTTACTGCCGCAAATTCTCCAATGAATGGTCCGAGCAGGCGATCTCGCTGCTCGCGCTCTACAAGTACTTCGTCCTCAGCGGCCAGATTATCCCAGACGCCGAAATCTGGCGTTACATAGCGGGATAGCGGCCGACGCTGTCGAGGCCCGCATGCTACACGCCGCTCCGGTCGATCACGAGATCGGCGGCGCCAAAACGATCCTTCACCGTCAGCTGCTGGTGCCAGTAGGGGTAGAGCAGGGGCGGTCGGCTGACCGCGTCCAGGCGTTCGCGTTCTTCGCCCGAGAGTACCAGGCTTGCGGCTGCGAGATTGTCCTTGAGCTGCGCATCGTTGCGCGCGCCGATCACCAGCGAGGAGATGGCAGGGCGGCTCAGCAGCCAGGCAAGGGCCACCTGCGCCGCCGATACACCGCGAACCTTGCCGATCTCGACAAGCACATCGACGATCCGCCAGAGCCGTTCCTCGTCGCGGATCGGCGGCTCCGACCAGCCGGCGAGCTGCCTCGCGGTTGGGCTGTCGCGATGATATTTGCCGGACAGCAATCCGCCGGCGAGTGGGCTCCAGACCAGCACGCCCAGCCCCTGGTCGACCGAGATCGGCAACAACTCATACTCGGCTTCCCGTGCCTCCAGCGTGTAGTGGATCTGCTGGGTGACGAAGCGCGGCTGGTGACGGCTGTCGCTGATGGAGAGCGCCTTCATCACCTGCCAGCCGGAATAGTTGGAGCAGCCGATATAGCGCACCTTGCCCTGGCTGACCAAAGTGTCGAGCGCGGCGACCGTTTCCTCGAGCGGGGTAAGCCCGTCCCACTGGTGGACGAAATAGATGTCGATGACGTCGGTCTTCAGCCGCTTCAGGCTTCTTTCGCACTCGCGGATCAGGTGATAGCGCGACAGGCCCTCGTCGTTGGGCCCGCTGCCGATCCGCATGCGTGCCTTGGAGGCGATCAGCACGTCGCCCTTGCGCTTGCCGCCGAGCGCTTCGCCGATGATCTCCTCCGACAAGCCGTTCGAATAGACATTGGCGGTGTCGATGAGGTTGATGCCGGCGTCGATGCACATGTCGATCATCCGCTTGGCTTCGGTAAGATCGCTGTTGCCGACTGCGGCGAAGGGGCCGGCTCCGCCGAAGGTCATGGTGCCCAGGGTCAGTGTCGAAACCTTAAGGCCGGAACGGCCAAGGGTGCGGTATTCCATGTCAGTCCTCGCGATTATGTTGAATTGGGGCGCCGCGAAAGGGCAGCCCGGAATGCGACCGGGGATTTGTAGGACAATTCGGCCGGTTTGTCGCCATGCAAAGATGGTGGATCGATCGCACATCGTGGAATCCGCAGGCGCAGCAATCGCGCCTGGGCTGCAATAAAACCGTCACTGCCGGCCTATATTGAATTCGGCTAAGGTGTTTCCATTCCAGGCCGCTGGCCAGCAATTGGGGGCGCCGTACGGGAACCGACAGGGCTTGTAAGCGGAGCAGCTGATATGACCGAGCTAAAACAGAATTCTCCTGCCAAGGATTGGCTTGAGGCCGAACTCGCCGACACGCTCGACGAAGATTATGAGCTCGAAATGTCGGAGCCGGCGCTGTCGATGGAGATCGCCAAGATCTACAAGAACTCGCATCCGCCTTCGATCGACCGCATGCAATATTTTCGCGATTTGATCGGCTTGCAGTCCGAATTGATCAAGCTCCAATCCTGGGTCGCCTATCACAAGAAGAAGCTGGTGGTGATTTTCGAGGGCCGCGATTCCGCCGGCAAGGGCGGCGTCATCAAGCGCATCACCCAGCGGCTCAATCCGCGCATCGCCCGTGTCGTGGCACTGCCGGCGCCGACCGAACGCGAAAAGTCGCAATGGTACTTCCAGCGCTATGTCCCGCATCTGCCGGCAGGCGGCGAGATCGTGCTGTTCGACCGCTCCTGGTACAACCGCTCCGGCGTTGAACGCGTGATGGGGTTTGCGGAGCCCGGTCAGGTCGAGGAATTCTTCCGCGACGTGCCGGAATTCGAGCGCATGCTGGTGCGCTCGGGCATCACTGTCGTGAAGTACTGGTTCTCGATCACCGACGAGGAGCAGCAGATGCGCTTCCTGATGCGCATCCACGACCCGATGAAGCAGTGGAAGCTGTCGCCGATGGATCTGCAGTCGCGTGTGCGCTGGGAGCAGTACACCAAGGCCAAGGAAGAAACCTTCGCCCGCACCAACATTCCCGAGGCGCCCTGGTTCATCGTCGAGGGCAACGACAAGAAGCGCGCGCGGCTGAACTGCATCGATCATCTGCTCAAGCAGCTGCCGTATGAAGAGGTGCCGCACGAGGAGATCACGCTGCCGGAGCGCGTGTTCAATCCAGAATACGAGCGCCAGGTCCTGCCGCGCGAGCTTTACGTGCCGGAGAAGTATTGAGCCTGGAAAGGGGCGCCGTCTCTCAGGCTGGCGTCCCTTTTGTCATGGCTATGTCCGACTGATGACCACATGCATCGCGTGCGGCGAGGCAACCTGTTCACTGCATTGGTAGCCGAGCTTCGGCAGGCCGAGGCCTGCCAGAAGGTTTTCGCCGCCGCCGAGCAGCACAGGCGAGATCGCGAGATGCATCTCGTCGAGAAGTTTCTCCTGCAGGTATTGCCTGATCGTCGCGACGCCGCCACCAACGCGTACATCCTTGCCATCAGCCGCAGCCTTCGCTTGCTCAAGTGCCGAATGGATGCCCTCGGTCACGAAGTAAAAGGTAGTGCCGCCTTCCATGACGACAGGCTCACGCGCATGGTGCGTCAGCACGAAGACCGGCACGTGATAGGGCGGATTGTCGCCCCACCAACCCTTCCAGCTTTCGTCCTTCCAGGGGCCGCGGATCGGGCCGAACATGTTGCGCCCCAGGATCCAGGCGCCGACATTTTCGAAGCTGCGCGCCGCGAAATCCTCGTCGACGCCGGAGGCGCCGCCTTCCTCGCCGAACATCTTGCGGAAGGTGCGGGTCGTGAAGGCCCATTTGTGCAACGCTTTCCCACCGACGCCGAGCGGATTCTCCAAATCCTGATCGGGACCGGCGCCATAACCGTCGAGCGACAGGGTGAACGCGTTGACACGCAGCTTGGACATGAAGGCCTCCTAACCAATTATGTCTGCAATCGGTTTTGTTGTAGCAAACCGATTGCAGGTCGCAAGCGGTGGTCCTCACGATGCAGACACGTCCTGACACCGTCACCAAATGACGTCCGCAATGTTTCGTAGCGATGCGCTAGGGTAGCCACTGGTGGCCGCCGGAGCAGACGCAATATCAGGCTATTCCCCAATGAGTTCCATGAAGCGGATATGGTTGCTGAACGGATCGATGACCTCGACCGTCAGCCGTCCTTCTTCCTGTTCCATGCCGGGCTTCATGTAGCGGTAGTCCTTGGCCGCAAGCTCCCGGTGGAAGTCGCTGATACCTTTCATGTACACAACCATGTTGCCGCCCGGCGTCGCGTCGCCGGCATGTTCGGACAGGTGCAGGACAAGTTTGCCGCGCGAGACCTATGTGTAAAGCGGGAAGTTGTCGCCGTAGCGGTGCTCCCAGTCCACGGTGAAACCGAGATAGCCGAGATAGAATTCGTGCGCTTTGGCAACGTCGAAGATGCGCACGATCGGTGCTGTCCGCTCGAAGATGATCGTCTCTTGTCTGGTGGGTGGCGCTTCGATCTTCGCCGACAGGATATTCCAGGTCGCCAGTCCAAACTGGCGCGCAACGATCTCCAGGGCCTCGCTGTGGCTGATTGTCAGGTCGCGGGCGGCAAGCGCCTCCCGCATGGCTTTCGCCATGGTCTTGGCATCATGATAGGCAAGCATGTCCGTTTCCTCGGGTCACGGCGAAGTCTGCATCAGTGCCCGCATTGCCGAAGCCTTCGCCTGACGGTGAAACGGGTCAGGAAGCATCCTCTGGAGGCGTTCGCCATACCTTTTTGCAGGGCGCGGGCTGCCGGCCGCCTCCGGCCGTGCCGCCATCATAGCCGGGTCACGCTAATCTTGTCAGCGCAAAAAATCGGTTGGATTTGCGGAATGTGGCACGCTCTTTGTCGTAAAGGCCACGTGCCAAGGGGCGAAAACTATTCCATCGACAGGATGAGATTTCGCACGACAGGATAGATTTCGCGCTCCCAACGCTTGCCGTTGAAGACGCCGTAGTGGCCGACATTGGCTTGCAGGTGATGGCGTTTGAGATGCGGACGCAGTGACCGGCACAATTCATGCGCGGCCGAGGTCTGGCCGAGTGCGCAGATATCGTCGCGACCGCCTTCGACGGTAAGCAGCGCTGTGTTGCGGATAGCACCCGGGTCGACCAGGCTGCCACGGAAAGTGTATGTCCCGGTGGCCAGTTCAGCTTTCTGGAACACGCGATCTATGGTTTCGAGATAGAATTCCTCGGTGAGGTCGAGCACCGCCAGATACTCGTCATAGAAAGTCTTGATCTTCTCGGCCTCGGCGGTCTCGCCGGCCGCCAGATGATCGTGCAGTTTGCGGTGGGCCTTGTTGTGGCGATCCATGTTCATAGCCATGAACGCCGCAAGTTGGAGAAAGCCGGGATAGACCCTGCGTCCGCCGCCGGCATGGCGCGAGGGTACATGCGAGATGACCGAATTCTGGAACCAGGCAAGCGACTTGCTGACGGCAAATTCATTGACCTTGGTCGGACTTTCGCGCGGATCGATCGGCCCCGCCATCAACGTCATTGATCGCGGTGTCGCCGGATGGCCGTCCTCGGACATGATGGCGACAGCGGCAAGCGCCTGAACGCAAGGTTGGCAGACAGCAAGGATATGCGCACCCGGACCGATCGTCTCCAGGAAGCGAATGATGTAGTCGACATAATCGTCCACTCCGAAGCGGCCGGCCGAAAGCGGCACGTCGCGGGCATTGGCCCAGTCGGTGACATAGACTTCGTGGTCGGCCAGAAGCGTTGCCACCGTGCCGCGCAGCAGCGTCGAGAAATGGCCCGACAGCGGTGCGATCACCATCACCCGTTGCTGGCGCGTATCCATATCCTTGGTGAAGCGCAAAAGTTTGCCGAATGGCAGGTCGAGCGCCGTCTCGACGCCGACCGGCACGTCGCGATTGCCCACTTTGACGGTACCGATATCGAAACCCGGTCGCACATGGGTGAGCTTGAAGCGGGCAATCATCTCCAGCCCGGCCGCCAGGCGTTGTTTCACGCCGTCGCTTGAAAGCAGGCTGCCCATCGTCGAGCGCATGAGATCGGCGAAAAAGCGCGTTGGCGCGATGAGATCGTCCTGTAGCTGATAGGCCTGGTACAGCATCGAATGCGTCCCGTTCCGAGGCAGTCATGCGGCAGTGCAAAATAACTAGTGCAAAATTTTGTGCATTGCGAGAGGATTGTTGCCGGCAAAGGGCTCGGAGGGTCGGCGGGATGACAAAGACGACATGAGCAAGGCGCTAGGGAGTAAACTCTCGCGGGCCAACGCGCCCGCGGCCAAAGCGACGTTGACGATCTCGTCGAAGAACTATTCGTCCTGGTCGCTGCGCGGCTGGCTGCTGTGCCGCATGGCCGGGCTGGAGTTCGAGGAAAAACGTGTCGACATCGATGATCCCGAACAGCGGCAGGAATTGCTGTTGCTGTCGCCGTCGGTCCTGGTGCCGCGTCTGACCCATGACCGGGTGACGGTGTGGGACACGCTGGCGATCGCCGAATATCTGGCCGAGACCATGCCGGATGCCGGCCTGCTGCCGGCCGACCGCGTGGCGCGCGCGCATTGCCGTGCGGTATCAGGCGAGATGCATTCAGGCTTTCACAATTTGCGCTCGGCGCTGCCGATGAGCCTGAAAGCCCGGCACAAGAGCTTCAAGATCTTTTCCGGCGCGCGCCCGGATGTGGAGCGGATCAAGACGATCTGGTCCGAATGCCTCGAGGCCTATGGCGGTCCCTGGCTGTTCGGCGCGTCGCCGACAGTGGCCGACGCGATGTACGCGCCTGTCTGTACCCGTTTCCGCACCTATGCCGTCGAACTCGAAGCGCCGCTCACCGCCTATTGCGACACCATCTTCGCTTGGCCGCTGATGCAGGAATGGACGCAAGACGCCTTGGCCGAGCCCGAGGACATGATCGAACTGGACGTGGAGTTTTGAGGCGCCAACCGGGTCGTCGCTGAACGAGGCTCGCGCTGTATAAGGGCGCTGCTAGCCCTTCAGCATCTGCGCCACTTCGGGCGCGAAATAGGTCAGGATGCCGTCGCAGCCGGCACGCTTGAAGGCGAGCAGCGATTCCAGCATTGCCTTCTCGCCATCGATCCAGCCATTGGCGCCCGCCGCCTTGATCATCGAATATTCGCCCGACACCTGGTAGGCGAAGGTCGGCATCTGGAACTCATCCTTCAGCCGGCGGATGATGTCGAGATAGGGCAGGCCGGGCTTGACCATCAGCATGTCGGCGCCCTCGGCGATGTCCTGCTCGGCCTCGCGCACTGCCTCGTCCGAATTGGCGTGGTCGATGTAATAGGTCTTCTTGTCGCCCTTCAGCAGACCAGCGGTGCCGACTGCCTCGCGATAGGGGCCATAGAAGGCCGAGGCGAACTTGGTTGCGTAGGACATGATCGCCACGTCCTGAAAACCGTTGGCGTCGAGCGCGTCGCGGATGGCGCCGATGCGGCCGTCCATCATGTCGGACGGCGCGATGATGTCGGCACCGGCCGCGGCCTGGATGACGGCTGCCGCCGCAACCTGCTCCACGGTTTCGTCGTTGACGATGATGCCGTCGCGCAAAATGCCATCATGGCCGTGACTGGTGAACGGGTCGAGCGCGGCATCGGTGATGATGCCGATCTCAGGCACCGCGTCCTTTATGGCGCGGGTCGCACGGTTGATGATGTTTTCCGGATCGAGGATGTGCGAACCGGTCTGGTCACGTAAGGCCAGCTCGACGTTAGGGAAGGTGGCAAGGGCCGGAATGCCGAGCTTGGCCGCGCGTTCAGCCTCCTTGACGGCAAGATCGAGCGACAGGCGGAAGACGCCGGGCATGGCGGCGATCGGCTCGCGAATATTCTTGCCCTCGACGACGAAGATCGGCCAGATCAAATCGTCGACCGTAAGCCGGTTCTCCTGCACCATGCGGCGCGACCAGTCGGCCTTGCGCATGCGGCGCAGCCGGCGGCTGCCGGTGATGTCGTCAACGCTGCGCGCGCCGGCTGGCTTGGTTGGGGTGAATTTGTTCATGGCCATAACTCGTTTCTCGCGCGGCTTTTACCACGAGCTCTTGCCGCAGACCAATGCGACACGATTGTGCCAGGGGGCGAAGCTGCCACGGGGCGCCAGGAGCGCTGTCACCCATGTCTATCCGGTCAGGGCTGCCCGTTCCCCGAAAGAATCTGCGCCGCGCCTCCGATTGCCACACGGAACGCCTCGTCGAAGCTGACGCCACGCACCTGCCAGCGATAGGTCTTGCCATGATCGGCCAGTCGCCAATCGGCGATCCAGCCAAGCTCCTTGTCGCTCCATACGATGCTGCCGACGAGCGCTTGGGACCCGCCGGCCTGTTTGGCCAGCCGATCCAGCCTTGCCATGTCGGCGGTGCGCAGCACGTCTTCGCCCAACTCCGCCAGCTGCGCGGCCTTCGGAAATGCGACATGCATCAACAGTGGCCCGGTGGCATTGGCGAAAGATTCGCGCATTGTCTCGCCACGCCCTTCGTCGGCGGTCAGCACGAAATGCCGGGCGCCCTGTTCGGTGGCGAGGAGGACGGTAAGCGTCGGCCGCTCGCCGAGCCACGGCTTGCTGTCGAGCGACGTCAGCACCTTGTCGATCACATCAGGCTTGTAGAGGCAGGTGAGATCGTGTGGCCGGTCATGCGTGCCTTGCTCGTCATGGATGGGGATGCCTTCCAACCGGTCGTGGTAGCGGAAGGAATCGACGAAGCTGCCAGCCTTGTCGCGCAGATCCACCATTCCGGGCTTCTGAAGCAGCCGCTGATCGCCCGAAACCCTGACCAGAACCCGGTCCAGGCAGTCCTTGAAGCCGATCTGGCGGTTCTCTTCGCCCTGGCCGGTGACGATGGTCCGCGACTGGTAGAGGTCGTCTGGCGTGATGGCGAATGCAGCAAGCGGTGCAAGGCCGACGATCACAAGCCCGACCGTCAAAAGCGCGTGGCGAAGAAATCCGGCCATGGCCAACTGCCCTCCGAGGCCATCAGTGCGCAATATCGGCGCGCCGCTTGCAGCGGCGGCGACCTTCGTAGCATCGGCTACGGCCGTCCGCCAAGACCGCGGGAACAGACTGCTGCCATTGACGCACCCATGCGTCGCCTTTAGCACTTCAGTCCCGCAGGCGCGGGGGAGGGATTCTCTGGCGATGGATTTTGGCGGCGGCGACGAGATCCGCTTCGAGCGGCTGGGCCGGGCCGGCGTCGTCACGCTGACGCGGCCGAAGGCGCTCAATGCCATCACGCACAACATGGTCAACGCGCTCGGCAAGGCGCTCGAAGCCTGGGAAGAGGACGCGAGCATCAACGTCGTCGTCGTCAAGGCCGAGGGCCGGGCGTTTTCCGCCGGCGGCGATATCCTGCAGGTCTACGAGGCTGGCCGTGCCGGCAAGGCGCCGGTCGATTTCTTCGCCGATGAATACAGGCTCAACGCCCGCGTCGCGCGCTTTAAGAAACCCTATGTCGCACTGATCGATGGCATCGTGATGGGCGGCGGCGTCGGCATTTCCTTCCATGGCTCGCACCGCGTAATGACCGAGAATGCGCAGTTCGCCATGCCCGAGGTCGGCATCGGCTTCTTCCCTGACGTCGGCTCCAGCCACCTGCTTCCGGATCTCGGCGGCAGTTTCGGCATGTATCTCGGGCTCACGGGAGCGCGTATCCGTTATGGCGATGCGCTGTGGTCTGGCCTTGCCACGCACACGATCAAGGCCGCCGACCAGGCCGGGCTGCTCGACGAACTGGCAACCAGCAATGACCCGAACGCCGAGTTGCGCGATTTCTTCGTTCCGGCCAAACGCGAGACGGAACGGCAGGATCTGGATTCGATCGCACGCCATTTTTCACAAGGCACGCTTGCCGGCATCATCGCCAGCCTTGAGGACGCAGCCGGCGGCGATGCCTTTGCCGAGAAGACACTGGCAATGATGAGAAGCCGCTCGCCGACCAGCCTTCACGTCGCCTGGCGCGAGATCGGCGCCGGCCAGACGCTGTCGATGGACGACTGCATGAAGATGGAGTTCCGCATTCTCAACCGCATGCTCGCCGGCCATGATTTCTACGAAGGCATCCGTGCCGCCATCATCGACAAGGGCTCGACGCCGCAATGGCGGCCGGCGAAGCTTGATGCGGTGAGCGCGGCCGATATCGATGCCTATTTCGCCCCGCTCGATGAACGGGAGCTCGAACTGTGAGCGAGGTGACGTCGAGACGCATCGTGCTGCAGCCCTCGACGGTCGAGGTGATCTTCGCCTGGTTCCAGCGTGTCATCGCGGGCTACTGCCTGTTGTTCGGCATCCTGTACTGGATCAAGCTGATCGGCTTCTACCCGGGTTCGCTCTGGCGCTTCGACCTGATGCCCGTGCACTGGCAGGTGGCGGCAGTGATGCTCGCCGTGTTTTTCCCCTTTGCCGCGGCTGGGCTGTGGATGCTGGCCTCCTGGGGGCCGGTGATCTGGTTCATCTGCGCGGTCACCGAGACCGTCATGTATGCCGGTTTTCCCGAGCTTTTCGGCCATCGGCTGCTGATCGTCGTCTCGCATGCGGCGGTGGCGCTGCTCTACATCGTCTTTCGCGTCGTCATCTGGCTGCAGAAACGCCCCGTTCGGCACTAAGCCGTTGACGCCATTGACGACTTGGCAAACGCCGGATTTCAGCCCCGCGAGGACTGCCTAAGCCTTTAGGTTAATTATCCTTGCTCGGGTGACCGTTCGTTAAGCCTCTTCCGAAACCTCTTACCGGTAAGCTCTTGTTAGCCCTAGCGTTTAAGTCGAATTTTATGAGTATTCGATAGTGTCGCGATCAAGGTGAAAAACAAAAAATCACCAGGGCGACAAACGAGAGGCAAAGACAATGATCAATTCGCGTCCGGCGGCGAAGACCGCCAACGTTTCCGACGATCGCCGCGAGGCTATCCGTTCCCTGTACATGGAATCGCTGCAGCTCGTCGAGCGGCTGCACCGCCGTCTGCTTGACGTGATCAAGGACGAATTCGACCGCAACGGCCGTTCCGACATCAATGCCATCCAGGCGCTGCTGCTCTTCAACATCGGCAATTCCGAACTGACCGCCGGCGAGCTGCGCTCGCGTGGCTACTATCTCGGCTCGAACGTGTCCTACAATCTGAAGAAGCTGGTCGATCTCGGCTTCATCAATCACCAGCGCTCGCGTATCGACCGCCGTTCGGTCCGCGTTTCGCTAACGCCGAAAGGCAACGAAGTGGCTGATGTGGTCGCCGGTCTCTATGAGCGCCATGTCGGCTCGATTGAACAGGTCGGCGGCATCAACACCGACGAGTTCAAGCAGATGAACCGCGCCTTGCAGCGGCTCGACCGCTTCTGGAACGACACCATTGCATACCGGATGTAAGACCATCCGCATCAGATCTGGCCCGCGCCACAGAAGCGCGGCCGAAACAGCGACCTTCAGTCAGGACCGGTGCCGAAAAGCACCGGTCTTTTCTTTTCGAGCGGACGGCCGAAGCAAATTGCGGGCCAAGGCCACGTTGCCGCCATATTCCAATGGAACCGAGGGTGCCGGTGATGCTGCGGTCAAGGCCGTGTGTTCACCTGGAACCTGTATCGAGCCTCGCGCGTTTGAGGCCCGTCAGATACGGACATGGTTGGCTAATTGTTAAGATTGCCAACTCTAGAGTGCGGGCAAGATCGCCCCTTGATCGAATGCTACAAGAATGTCTGGAACGTCCATGAAAACCAGCCGCCGTCTTTTCCTGTCCGGAGCCTCCGCAATCGCCGCCGCCATGGTGGCCGGCCGTGCGAATGCGCAGGATGTGATCGGGGATATCCTGAAATCCTCCGCGCGCGGCAATTGGGACGACCAGTTCGACGCCCGTGCCAGCGAAGGCGGCAAGGTGGCCTCGACGCTGCCGATCTTCAGCACGCAGACCGTTGCGTTCACGGAGCAGGCGGTCGCGCAATATCAGAACATCGTCGGGCAGGGCGGCTGGGTAGACGTTCCCGCGACCAAGAAACTGCAACTAGGCGTCGATGACCCGGATGTGGTGCCGCTGCGCAAGCGCCTGATGATTGCAGGCGACCTGTCGCAGAGCGCCGGCATTTCGACGGCCTTCGACTCCTATGTCGACTCGGCGGTCAAGCGCTTCCAGCTGCGCCATGGCCTGCCCGCTGACGGCTCGATGGGCAAATACACTTACGCCGCCATGAACGTTTCGGCGCAGATCCGGCTTGGCCAGTTGCAGACCAATCTGCAGCGGCTGAAGGAGAAGGCCGGCACGCTGGGCAGCCGCTATGTGCTCGTCGACATTCCGGCGGCGCAGGTCGAAGCGGTCGAGAACGACCGCGTCGTGCTTCGCCACACCGCGATCGTCGGCAAGATCGATCGCCAGACGCCGATCGTCAATTCCAAGATCAACGAGATCATCGTCAATCCGTACTGGAACGCGCCGGTCTCGATCGTGCGCAAGGACATCATTCCGCTGATGCGGAAGGATCCCAATTATCTTAAGAACAGCCATATCCGCCTGTTCGCGCCGGATGGCAGCGAAGTCGATCCGATGAACGTGGACTGGTCGACCGACGACGCCGCCAAGTACCGGTTCCGCCAGGATCCCGGTTCGGAAAACGCCATGGCGTCGGTCAAGATCAATTTCCCGAGCCCTGATGGCGTCTACATGCACGACACGCCGCAGCAGAGCCTGTTCGGCAAGATGTTGCGCTTTGATTCCTCGGGCTGCGTGCGCGTCCAGAACGTGCGCGACCTCGTCACGTGGATCCTGCGCGACACGCCCGGCTGGGACCGCCAGCATTTCGAGGCGGCGATCAAGACCGGCGAGAACACGCCGATCCAGGTCACCAACCCGGTGCCGGTGCACTTCCTCTATCTGTCGGCCTGGTCGACCGGACCCGGCGTCGTCCAGTTCCGCGACGACGTCTACGCGTTGGATGGTGCCAGCGAGCTGCAGATCACCTCTTCGCTCTAAGCGCCTGATAGTTTTGCGGAAAAGGCGACCCGAAGGGTCGCCTTTTTGTTGGCGGAAGAGGTTAAATAAGCCGCTGGTTGACCAGCCGCGCCACTGCTTGCGCGCGGTTGACTGCGCCGAGCTTGCGCTTGGCATTGTCGACATGGAAGCGCACCGTCGCTTCGGCAATGCCGAGAATGACCGAGATTTCCCAATCCGTCTTGCCCTCGGCGACCAGCGCCAGGCTGTCGCGCTCGCGCACCGTCAGCCGAACGGTGGCGGCCGGCGGTGGTATTGTCAGGCTCATCAGCCGTTCGGTTAGCACGAGGCCGGCCATCTGGATGGCAAAACTCTCGTCTGCCGTGAAGTCGCGTTCGTGGAAGCCGAGATGCAGCGAGGCTATGGCGCCGTCGGCGCCATAGGAGGTGGAGCACAGCGCGTCATTGATCCCGGCCTCGCTGAGCGCCTCCCAATAGACGCCGAATTGCGCGCCGTCGCGCGGGGCAAAGTCGGAGAAACGGTAGCGCGTACGGCTTTCCCGGATCGCGCCCAGCAGCGGGTTGCACTCGAAACAGACATAGTCGAATGCCGGGCTGCCCGGCCAGTTCGCCGGCGCCAGCCGCGTGATGAAGCCGCCGGCCGCCCAATGGCTGGCCGAGGTCAGCGTCGCGGACGGTCTCCGGTAGAGGCGGGTCTGCAGATAGGAAGCGCCAAAGGTCTCCATCGCCGCGAAATATGCGGCGCTTGCCTGCTCCGCTGTTTTCGAAGCGAAGGCCGGTTCGGCATGGACCATGATCCGTGACAGCATCGGTCGCCCTGTTTAGCACGCCATAATATAAGGTCGCATGGGTCGCTCCACGCCGCAAGATGGCTGGGCCGATCTGTCAACCTCCCACTATCGAGAGGTTGATGCGACGACGTCATCGAATATCCAGAAAGGCGCGGTGCCCGGTTCCGGTGGTCTGATCCGCTTGGAGCCGCGCACGTTTCTTTCTCGCGCCTACGCATGCCGACCCTCCGGGTCCGGCGTGGGGCCGGCCCCGGTGCCCCGTTGGCAGCCTTGCGCTGACGCCGGATGCCGGCCTTTACTGAATCGGTCAAGCGTTGCGCCTGTGCGGCTGGACGCAAGAGCGATGATTGCGCATGGTCCGGCAACCAGCCGGAATCGGGCCATGCAAACTGCAATCTTCATTCTCGTCGTGCTCATCTTCGTTGCCGTTTCCGGCGCGCTGGTGCGGCTGGTGCGGGTGCCGCTGCCGGTGCTGCAGATCGCGATAGGTGCCGCTCTTGCCTGGCCGGTGCGCGGGATTCATGTCGAGATCGATCCGGAACTGTTCCTGCTGGTGTTCATTCCGCCGCTGCTGTTCAGCGACGCTTTTGGCGCGCCCAAACGCGAGCTGATGGCATTGCGCGGGCCGATCCTCGACCTTGCCATCGGTCTCGTCTTCTTCACCATCGTCGGCTTCGGCTATGCCTTGCACTGGCTGGTGCCGAGCATTCCGCTGGTCGTTGCGTTCGCACTTGCCGCAGTGCTGTCGCCGACCGATGCGGTGGCCGTTTCCTCGATCGTCGACAGGAATGTCGTTCCGGCACGGCTGATGCACATTCTGGAGGGCGAGTCGCTGCTCAACGATGCGTCGGGTCTGGTGATGTTCCGCTTTGCCGTTGCTGCGGCATTGACGGGTAGTTTCTCGTTCGCCGCCGCCTCGCTGAATTTTCTCTACGCCGTGGCGGTCGGCATCCTGGCCGGCGTGGCGGCATTGTTCGTTGCCGCCAAGGCGCTGCAACTCTTGAACCGCATCGGCGGCGTTCCGGCCGAGGCGCAAGTGCTGATCACCATCCTGCTTCCCTTCATTGCCTATCTCGGCGCCGAGCACTTCGGGGCCTCGGGCATCCTGGCTGCGGTGACCGCCGGTCTGCTGACCGGGAGTACCGGCATATTCCGTTTCCTCGGCGTCTCGGCGCGCATGCAGACGATCTCGCTCTGGACGACGCTTTCCTTCGTCTTCAACGGCGCGCTGTTCATCGTGCTCGGCCTGCAGCTTCCCGAGATCATCCGCAAGGTGCCGCCGGAACTCACCGGCCATTATCCGATCATCCAGCCGGTGCTGACCGTGGTGGCGCTGACCTTATGCCTGATCGCGCTCCGCTTCGTCTGGATCTGGGTCGGCGATATCGCGGCGGCGCTCGCCGCACGGCTCGGCCAGCGTGAGGTCGAGCCGTTCGGTCTGCGCGTGCGGCTCGCCGGTTCGGTGGCGGGTGTGCGCGGTGCCATCACGCTGGCCGGCATATTGTCGCTGCCGCTGGCCTTGCAGGACGGCTCGCCATTTCCCGCGCGCGACCTGGTCATCTTCCTCGCCGCCGGCGTCATCATCTGTTCCCTGGTGATTGCCAGCCTGGCCTTGCCGGTGATCGCGCGCGGGCTGGTCGAACCGGGCGAGGATGCCGGTGCGGCCGAGGAGCGCCGGGCGCGTGTCGGCGCTGCCAATGCGGCAATCGCCCGCATCGAGAGCATGGCGGGCAGCGACGACGGCGACGGCGAGGTGCCCGGCGCCAAACTTGTCGCCGCCGAAAACATCGTCGCCGGCTACCGGCGCCGCATCGCCACCTCCGACGATTCCGATGAAGCCCGAGCCGAGGCGCGCGAGGCCGGGCGGGTGGAGCTCGAAATGCGACTTGCCGGCATCGAGGCCGAGCGCACGGCCGTGCGCGACATGGTCCGCAGTGGCCAGATCAACGACCATACCTCGCGGGCGTTGTTTACCGAGATCACACTCACCGAAGCCTTGCTCAGGGGGCGGCAGGAGCGGAAATAGCCGGTTCTGGCGTGCCTCTGCCGCAAACCGGCCAGCAAATTTCGCGCCGCAAACGTGGCGGGTCGAAAACAACTGTGTTAATGGCGCGGCAATGCAGGTCGCCCAAAAGTGTGCAGCGGTTTTGGGGCAACGATATGCATAAACAAATTGCCCCGAACCGGAGGATTTCAGGCCATGGCAACAGCAGCGGCAGCGTCGAACAAATTCGAATCCTTCTTCGAAACCACGCTGGAAGACGCCGACCCGGAGATTTTCGGCTCAATTCGCAACGAGCTTGGCCGCCAGCGCCATGAGATCGAGCTGATCGCATCGGAAAACATCGTTTCCCGCGCCGTGCTCGAGGCGCAGGGTTCGATCATGACCAACAAATACGCCGAGGGCTATCCGGGCAAGCGCTACTATGGCGGCTGCCAGTTCGTCGACGTGGCAGAGGAACTGGCTATCGAGCGCGCGAAGAAGCTGTTTGGCTGCAATTTCGCCAACGTCCAGCCGAACTCCGGCAGCCAGATGAACCAGGCGGTGTTCCTGGCGCTGCTGCAGCCGGGCGACACGTTCATGGGGCTTGACCTCAATTCCGGTGGTCATCTGACCCACGGCTCGCCGGTCAACATGAGCGGCAAGTGGTTCAAGGTCGTGTCCTATGGCGTGCGCAAGGACGACCATCTGCTCGACATGGACGCGATCGAAAAGACCGCGCATGAGACCAAGCCGAAGCTGATCCTGGCCGGCGGCACCGCCTATTCGCGCATCTGGGACTGGAAGCGTTTTCGCGAGATCGCCGATGCGGTCGGCGCCTATCTGATGGTCGACATGGCGCATATCGCGGGCCTCGTCGCCGGCGGCGTGCATCCCTCGCCACTGCCGCACGCGCATGTGGTGACGACCACCACGCACAAATCGCTGCGCGGCCCGCGCGGCGGCATGATCCTGTGCAACGACGAGGACATCGCCAAGAAGATGAACTCGGCGGTATTCCCCGGCTTGCAGGGTGGCCCGCTGATGCATGTCATTGCCGCCAAGGCAGTCGCCTTCGGCGAGGCGCTGAAGCCAAGCTTCAAGCTCTATGCCGAGAGTGTCGCCGCCAACGCCAAGGCGCTGGCTTCGAGCCTGAAAGAGACGGGCCTCGACATCGTCTCCGGCGGTACCGATAACCATCTGATGCTGGTCGATCTCAGGCCCAAGAACGCCACCGGCAAGCGCGCCGAGGCAGCCCTTGGCCGCGCCAACATCACCTGCAACAAGAACGGCATCCCTTTCGATCCGGAGAAGCCTTTCGTCACCTCGGGCGTGCGTCTCGGCACGCCGGCCGGCACCACGCGCGGCTTCGGCCAGGCCGAGTTCCGCGAGATCGGCAAGCTGATCGCCGAAGTGCTGGACGGCCTCAAGGTTGCCAATTCCGACGAGGGCAACGCCGCTGTCGAGGCAGCGGTCAAGGCCAAGGTCGTGGCGCTGACCGATCGTTTTCCGCTCTATCCTTATCTCGGTTGACCATTCTTATCTTCGGTTGACCGGACGCCAAGCGTCATCTTTATTCGCCGGCGATGCGCCACCCCTGATCGGGTGGCGCATGGAATTGGAGAAAATGATGATGCGTGGTTTTCGTCTTGCCCCACTTGGTGTTGTCGGTTGGCTTGCCTTTTGCGGGTCAGCTCCGGCGCAGACGCAGCCGGCTCCGGACATGCCGGCCATGAGCACCTTCGGCAGATGGACAACCATGGTCGATACGCTCGACACCGGCCAGGATGCACACAAGACCTGCGCGGCTTCGACGGCATTCTTCGATGCGAGTGGCAATTCGGGTACGCTGACGCTGTCGATCTCGACCGGCGATGCGCTGCCTCCGAATGCCTATCCGGCCGTCATGTTCACCGTCGACAACAGGACCCTGCCGACCGGCAAGAAGATCGCGGCGACGTTCGGCGATCCCGGCGTCAAGGTTTCGGCCACGATCTATTCCAACGAAGGTGTCATCGGCCGCCCCAGCTGGACGGTCGACAATCAGGCCAAGACCAGTCTCGCGCTGCTGCGCGCCATGCGCCAGGTCACGTCGCTCGATGTGACCTTCGGCAAGGTGGCTGTCGCCAGCATCCCGATGGACGGTTTCACCAAGGCCTACCGTAACCTCGGAACGTCCTGCGGCTTTCCAACCAAAGACGTTGCGCCGTGAGGCAGGCGACCGGATCGGGATAGGGATTGCGGATGGATATTGTCTGGAAGGGTGTAATCGGCGGGCTGGTGACGGCGCTGATCGCCTGGGCATCCAAGCGAGGCAATGTCCTGCCAGGAATATTGCCACTGGCGCCTACATTCGCCGTCATTGCCCTGCTCGCCGTGGGCGCCAAGGGTGATCCGGGCGGCTTCCGTGATGCCTGCCTTGCCGGCGTAAAGACAATTCCCGCCTATCTTGCCTTCCTCGGTGCCTGCTGGTTGTTCGTCGACAAGGTTGACTATCGCCTGGCTGTCGCCGGCGGCATCGCCGTCTGGCTGGTTGCCGCACTGGCAATCTTCCTCGCGCCTCGCTATCTCTGATGCGGCAGGCCGTCGAGGAACTGCTTCAATCCCGGCCGGAAAGGCTCTAAGCCTTTCGCCTCACCAGATTCGCGAACCCAAGGCTTTTCATGCGCTGTCCCTATTGCCAGTCCGAAGATACGCAGGTGAAGGATTCGCGCCCCGCCGAGGATGGCGCGGCGATCCGCAGGCGGCGTGTCTGCCCCGATTGCGGCGGCCGTTTCACCACCTTCGAGCGCGTCCAGTTGCGCGATCTGGTCGTGGTCAAGAAGTCGGGGCGAAAAGTGCCGTTCGACCGCGACAAGCTGCTGCGCTCGGTCGAGATCGCGGTGCGCAAGCGTAACGTCGACCCCGAGCGCATCGATCGCGCGGTGACCGGCATCGTGCGCCAGCTCGAAAGCTCCGGCGAGACGGAAGTGGCTTCCGGCGAGGTCGGCAAGCTGGTCATGGAGGCGCTGAAGTCGCTCGACGATGTCGCTTATGTCCGCTTTGCCTCGGTCTACCGCAATTTCCGCGAGGCCAAGGATTTCCACGAGCTGCTGGGCGAGTTGAAGGGCGACGAAGAGAAGAGCGAAGAGGAAGCCCGCTGAGCATGGCAGCACCGCAACGCAGCGAGGCTGAACAGGCAGCCCTTGATCGCCGTTTCATGGCTGCGGCGTTGAGACTGTCGCGCAGGAATGCCGGCCGCACCTCGACCAACCCGTCGGTTGGCACGCTGATCGTGCGCGACGACGGCGCGGGGCCGATGATCGTTGGCACCGGTGTCACCGCCATCGGCGGTCGGCCGCATGCCGAGACCGAGGCGCTGGCCGAGGCTGGCGAACTCGCGCGTGGTGCTACGGCTTACGTCACTTTGGAGCCGTGCGCTCATCACGGTCGCACCCCGCCTTGCGCCAACGCGCTGGTCAATGCCGGCATTGCGCGCGTCGTGGGTGCGGCCAGCGATCCCGATCCGCGTGTCTCCGGCAAAGGCTATGCCATCTTGCGCGCCGCCGGCATCGAAGTGGTCGAAAAGGTACTGGCGGGCGAAGCCGCCGAGCAGATGGCCGGTTATCTCATTCGATCGCTTAGCAAGCGCCCAGAAGTGATTCTGAAGCTTGCACTTTCCAGTGATGGCAAGATCGGCAGGGATGGCGCCGGCCAGGTCGCGATTACAGGCGACATTGCGCGGCGCGAAGTCTACCTGATGCGGGCCGAGGCCGATGCCATTCTGGTTGGCATCGGAACGGCGCTGGCAGACGACCCGGCGCTGACGGTTCGTCTGCCGGGATTGGAGAACCGTTCGCCGGCGCGCATCGTGCTCGACCGCCAGATCAGGCTGCCGGAGGCCTCGAAACTGGTCTCGGGCGTGGATCGCGTGCCGCTCTACGTCGCCGCATGCCTGGAGGCCGATCCGCAGCGCCGGGCCGCGCTTGAGCGCGCCGGCGTGCGATTCATCGGCACCGAAACACATGAGGGCGGCGTGGCGCTGCCGGAACTACTCGAGGATCTGGCGGCGCTCGGCATGGCAAGCGTCCTGGTCGAGGGCGGCGCCAAGGTAGCCAGCGCTTTCCTGGCCGATGGACTGGTCGATCGCATCGTGCTGTTCCAGGGACCGGAAGCGATCGGCGAGGACGGCATTGCATCGCCTGTTGACGCTGACCATATCCCGGCTGGATTTCGCAAACTGCGCGAGATGCGGTTCGGCGAAGACAGCTATGCCGAATGGATAAGGGATATCTGATGTTTACGGGAATTGTCACCGACATCGGCACCGTTGCGGCCGTCAAGGCGCTGAGCGAAGGCGTCGGCCTGCGCATCGATACCGCCTACGATCCCGGGACCATCGCCATTGGCGCCTCGATCTCCTGCGGCGGCGTCTGCCTGACGGTCACTGCTTTGCCCGACAGTGGCTCGAACGCGCGCTGGTTCGAGGTCGAGGCGTGGGAAGAAGCCTTGCGGCTGACCACGGCCTCGGGCTGGAAGTCAGGCACGCGGATCAATCTGGAGCGGGCGCTGAGGATCGGCGACGAACTCGGCGGTCACATCGTTTCGGGCCACGTCGACGGCACCGCCGAGATCGTCGAGCGCAAGGATGAGGGCGATGCGGTGCGCTTCACGCTGGAGGCGCCGCGCCATCTGGCGAAATTCATCGCGCCAAAGGGCTCAGTCGCGCTCGACGGCACCTCGCTCACCGTCAACAAGATCGAAGGCAACCGCTTCGACGTGCTGTTGATCCACCACTCGCTGACCGTGACCACCTGGGGCGAGCGCAAGGCCGGCGACCGCGTCAATCTCGAGATCGACACCATGGCCCGCTACGCGGCGCGGCTGGCGGAGGCGGCGAAAGAGGGGCTGTAGCGGTCAAATGTTATATATCCGCGTGCCGTTCCGAAGGCAGCAAATGACCGTCGATCCCAAAACCCTCGTTTATGAAGACGTCAGAGACCTCGATCGCTCGCAGACTTACAAGGACCTTCTCCAAGGTGATGTTATGGATCGGGTCCGGGCGATCCTCAGCATATCACAGCAAGACGATTGGCATTTCGCGCAGGATGTCTGCTTCAAATACGCACGTTCTCCCGACCCGGATATCCGAAACATTTCCATCACAGGATTGGGTCATATCGCGCGCATCCATGGTGCCATCAATATGGGATCAGTCTGGAAACTTGTCGGCAATCTAAGGCACACCGGGCGTGACGATAGTGCCATCGAGGACATGCTCAGCGACATTATGGTCTTTGTCGCGCGGCAAGGGCGTAGGGCGGTTTAGTTCGGCAAGCGCTGCGCTGTCCGGAAATTGGGGCCGGCCCTTCGGACAAAGCTTGCGAATGTGGTCGCTTCGGCCTAAGTCACCGGCAACCCCCGGAGACTTTCATGGCTGGCACATCCCAACACGGCAAAGCCTTCATTCGTCCGAAGGCGAAGGCGCATCTGCTCATTATCGAAGCGCGCTTTCACGACGACCTTGCCGACGCACTGCTCGACGGCGCAACGAGCGCGCTCGATGAAGCGGGCGCGACTTACGACGTCGTCACCGTTCCAGGTTCGCTCGAGATTCCGGCCGTGATCACCTTCGCGCTGGATGGCGCGGCGGAAGGCGGCACGCATTACGACGGTTTTGTTGCGCTCGGCAGCATTATCCGTGGCGACACCTATCACTTCGACATCGTTGCCAATGAATCCAGCCGTGCGCTCATGGACCTGACCGTGCAGGACTCGGTCTGCATCGGCAACGGCATCCTGACCACCGAGAACGACGCGCAGGCGTGGACGCGGGCCAAGCGCTCGGAAGGCGACAAGGGTGGCTTCGCCGCGCGTGCGGCGCTGACCATGATAGCACTCAAGGAACGACTGGGAGCGCGATCGTGAGCGAACCCGCTTCGCCCGGACAGCCGGCCGTGCGTCACGCCAACAAGCGCGGCGCTGCCCGTCTGGCCGCCGTGCAGGCGCTCTATCAGATGGATGTCTCCGGCAGTGGCGTCTTCGAGATCACCGCCGAATACGAAGCCTTTCGCCTTGGCAAGGAGGTCGACGGCGCGCTCTATCGCGAGGCGGATGCCCAGTGGTTCCGCGCCATCCTGGCTGGCGTCGTCGAGGGCCAGAAGAATATCGATCCGATCATTCGCCAGGCGCTGACCGAGGACTGGCCGCTGTCGAGGCTCGATTCCACGTTGCGCGCCATCCTGCGGGCAGGCGTCTATGAACTGATGAAGCGTGAAGACGTGCCGGTGGCGGTCATCGTTTCGGAATATGTCGACATCGCCAAGGCCTTTTACGAGGAAGACGAGCCGAAGCTGGTCAATGCCGTGCTCGACCGCGTGTCACGCCGGGTGCGTGGCGAGGGGCGCGGCAAGGACGCATCGTGACGTCGATCGCCGTCGAGGCGGGCAAGGAGGCGCGGCGCGCCGCGCTGATCCTCGCCGCCTCGCAGGCGATTATCGGCTCGGCCGCCCCCATCGCCATCTCCATGGGCGCACTGGCCGGGCAATATCTGCTCGGTGCCGACAAATCACTGGCGACGGCGCCAATCACCGGCTTCAACATCGGTGTGGCGCTTGGCGCGCTGCCGGCCGCGGCCATCATCCGCAGGCTGGGCCAGCGCGGCGGGTTCATGACCGGAACCGTCATCACCGCCCTTGGCGGCCTGGTCGCCACCCTGGCACTGTTCCACGGCAGCTTCTGGCTGTTCGCCTTTGGGCTGCTCGTTATCGGCGCCGGCGGCGCCTTCGTTCAGCAGTTCCGCTTCGCCGCCGCCGACAACGCGCCGCCGCAGTTCAAGGCACGCGCCATTTCCTTCGTGCTGGCCGGCGGCATCGTCACCGCCATTCTTGGGCCGCAGATCGTCATCTTCACCCGCGAATTGTTCGCGCCGGTGATGTTTGCCGGCTCGTTCATCTCCATCCTGCCGCTGGCCGCGGCCGGCGCCATCATCCTGTCGTTTCTGCGCCTGCCGGCGAAGGCCGGGAGCAAGGTTGACATTTCCGACGGTGATGCGAGGCCCCTGGCCGAAATCGTCGCCAAGCCGCGCTTCGTCGCCGCGCTGTTTTGTGCCGTCGGCAGCTATGCGCTGATGAGCTTTGTCATGACCGGCGCGCCGCTGGCCATGGTCGGCTGCGGCCTGTCGGAAAATGACGCGACGCTCGGCATCTCCTGGCACGTTATGGCGATGTTCGCACCGAGCTTCTTCACCGGCTCGCTGATCCATCGCTTCGGCGCCGAGCGCATTGTCGCCGTCGGTCTGATCCTGCTCATCGGCTGCGCCATTGTCGCCTTGTCGGGCCTGCAGCTGTGGCACTTCTGGACGTCACTGATCCTGCTTGGCCTCGGCTGGAATTTCGGCTTCATCGGTGCAACCGCCATGGTGGCTGCCAGCTACAGGCCGTCGGAAAAGGGCAAGGTGCAGGGCTTTCACGACTTCGTCCTGTTCGGCTCCGTCGCCTGCGCTTCGCTGCTGTCGGGCATGGTCTACAACGCCTGGGGCTGGGAAATGCTGAACTGGATGATCTTTCCGGTCACAGTACTGTGCTTCGTGGCGCTTGGTGCGCTCAAGATGACTGCTTCGCCCAAGGTCAGCACCTGACCCCCAAATCACTCCGACCTGACATGATGTTGTCAGGATTGCTTCGGCCGAATTTGCCGATCTGAAACAAAATTATTGCGCCTCTACCTATTGTTATGAAACCGTGTGCCCCGACTGGCCGTTGAAGCCATGCTCATATGCGGCCACCGCATTCCGGTTCACAGCAAGGGGTTTTCACAATGTTTTCAGTCAAGGTTTTCGCCGGCGCGGCATTGGCGCTCGCCGTCACGGCCGCCTCCGCCAGTGCCCAGGTGGTCGTCTCCTCGAAGATCGACACCGAGGGCGGCGTGCTCGGCAACATCATCCAGTTGGTCCTCAACGCCAACAACATCAAGACCACCGATCGCATCCAGCTGGGTGGCACGCCGGTGGTGCGCAAGGCGATCACCGCCGGCGAGATCGACATCTATCCCGAATACACCGGCAACGCCGCGTTCTTCTTCGAGAAAGCCGATGATCCGGCATGGAAGGATGCCGCCAAGGCCTATGAGACGGCCAAGAAACTCGACTATGACGCCAACAAGATCGTCTGGCTGTCGCCGGCGCCGGCCAACAACACCTGGGCGATCGCACTGCGCAAGGAAGTGACGGATACTAACAAGCTCGTCACGCTGTCGGACTTCGGCAAATACGTCTCGGGCGGCGGCAAGGTCGTGCTGGCGGCTTCCGCCGAGTTCGTCAATTCGGCTGCAGCCCTTCCGGCCTTCCAGACCACCTATGGCTTCACCTTGAAGCCGGACCAGCTGATCACGCTCTCGGGCGGCGACACGGCGGCGACCATCGCCGCGGCCGCCAACCAGACCAGCGGTGCCAACGCCGCCATGGTTTACGGCACCGACGGCGGCATCGCGCCGTCCGGCCTTGTCGTGCTTGAGGACGACAAAGGCGTGCAGCCGGTCTATCAGCCGGCGCCGATCATCCGCGAATCCGTGCTCAAGGAGCACCCGGAGATCGAGACGCTGCTGAAGCCGGTCTTCGCCAAGCTCGATCTCGTCACGCTGCAGGAATTGAACGGCCGCGTGCAGGTCGGTGGTGAGCCGGTCAGGGGCGTCGCCGAGGACTTCCTGAAGAAGAACGGCTTTCTGAAGTAGGACGCTTCCGGCGCGCCGCTTGCGTGGCGCGCCGGAACGACCGACGGGGGAGGGCGTGAATATCCGTTTCGACAAGCTCGGCGTGGTCATTGCCGCGATCGCGGCCTATGCGGCGTTCGTCGCCCCCTTTGCCACGTTCCGCGCCAACCGCATTGTTCCCGGCCAGGCGCGTTCGATTCTCGAAGCGCTGCCGACAGCGACCGGGGCGTTGCTGCTCGTCATCATCGTCGTCGCGGCGCTCATCGCGCTCTTCAAGACACCGCTCGTGTTGCGCCTTGTAGCCAGCGTCGTGGCACTTGTCGCGCTCGCCCTGCTCGTCGGCGTCGCCGGCACATTCCTCACGCCGGCAGGCAACACGTTTGCCAGAATTTCGCCAGCCTTCGGTTTCTGGATACTGATCTTTGCCTTCACGCTTCTGCTCGCTGATGTGCTGACGAGGCTGGAGCTTTCGCCCTGGGCACGCGTCGGCGTGCTGGTGCTGGCCGCGGCGGCGGTCGGTCTTTTGCTGGTGTCGGGAAGCTGGAACGATCTTTCCATCCTCAAGGAATATTTCAACCGCGCCGACAGTTTCTGGGCCGAAGGCTCCAAGCATGTGACGCTCGCGCTCGGCTCGCTGTTTGCCGCGGTGGTCATTGGCCTGCCGCTCGGCATCCTGTGCCATCGTGTCGAGAAGCTGCGGGCCGGTGTGCTGAACGTGCTCAACATCATCCAGACCATTCCCTCGATCGCGCTGTTTGGCCTGCTGATCGCGCCGCTTGGCTGGGTCGCCATTCATGTGCCTGGGGCTGCCGCGCTCGGCATTCGCGGCATCGGCACGGCACCCGCCTTTGTCGCCCTGTTCCTCTATTCGCTGCTGCCGGTGGTGGCCAACACCGTGGTTGGGCTTGCTGGTGTACCCCGCGCGGCCAACGACGCCGCGCGCGGCATGGGCATGACCGACCGCCAGCGCCTGTTCGGCGTCGAGTTTCCGCTGGCCTTTCCGGTGATCCTCACCGGTATTCGCATCGTGCTGGTACAGAATATCGGCCTTGCCACCATCGCCGCGCTCATCGGCGGCGGTGGCTTCGGCGTCTTCGTCTTCCAAGGGGTCGGCCAGACGGCGATGGATCTGGTGCTGCTCGGCGCAGTGCCGACCGTGGCGCTGGCCTTCGCCGCCGCCATCATCCTCGATGCGGTGATCGAGATGACCACCACCAAGCGCAGGGCTGAAACGGCATGATCGAGATCGAAGGCATCACCAAGCGCTATGACACGACCACGGTCGTCGATGACGTCTCTATGGTCATCGAGCCGCGTACAATCGCAGTCATTGTCGGCACATCCGGTTCCGGGAAGACGACGCTGCTGCGCATGATCAATCGGCTGGTCGAGCCAACCGCCGGCATTATCAAGCTCGATGGCGCCGACAATCGTTCCGTGCCCGGTTATGAGCTGCGCCGCAGCATCGGCTATGCCATCCAGGGCCACGGCCTGTTCCCGCATCGCACCGTGGCGCAGAACATCGCCACCGTGCCGGTGTTGCTCGGCTGGGACAAGGACCGCATCAACGCCCGCGTCGACGAGTTGATGACGCTCTACCAGCTCGATCCGCAGGCCTACGGGCCGCGCTATCCGCACGAACTGTCCGGCGGCCAGCAGCAGCGCGTCGGCGTTGCCCGCGCGCTCGCCGCCGAGCCCAATGTGCTGTTGATGGACGAGCCGTTCGGCGCGCTCGACCCGATTATCCGCACCAAGGCCCAGGAAGACCTGCTGGCGATCCAGAAGCGCTTCGGCACCACCATCATCCTCGTCACCCATGACATGGAGGAAGCCGTGCATATGGGCGACAAGATCGCCGTCATGGATGCCGGCAAGCTCGTGCAATACGCCAGACCCGCCGAGCCAGCAATTTCGTCGAGACCCTGGTCGGCGCCAGCGAAAGGCCGTTCCGGCTGTTGTCGCTCGGACGGGTGCGTGACGCGGTGGAGAACGGCACCGCCGAGGGCGAAGCCATCCGCGGCGACGCCAGCCAGCGCGACGCACTGGCCGAGCTATTGTGGTCGGGCCGGCCGGCGCTACCGGTGAAAGGCGCCGACGGCAAGCCGCTCGGCCGCGTCACGGTGGACGGGCTGGTCAAGCGCGCGGCGAGGCCGACATGAAAGCCTGGCTGCCGGCGCTGCTGCGGCTTGCCCTCGTGGTGCTGCTCGTCGCCTTCCTCACCAATCCCGGCTGGTTCGAACCGCTGCTGAAGCCGCTGACAGAAAACAATGCGCCGGTGATCTACAATCAAGGCAGCCTGCTGACGTTGACGGTGCTGCATCTGCGCACCGTTCTGCTCGCCACCGTGGCCGCGACCATCGTGGCTGTTGCGCTTGCCATCCTGGTCACCAGGCCGGCAGGCGCCGAGTTCCTGCCGCTGTCGCGCAGCCTGGTCAATATCGGCCAGACCTTTCCGCCGGTGGCGGTTCTGGCGCTCGCGGTGCCGGCTGTCGGCTTCGGCGAGAAGCCGACTCTGATCGCGCTGTTTCTCTATGGCCTGCTGCCGATCTTCGAGAATACGCTGACCGGGCTGACAACTCTGCCGGCCAATGTCGTCGAGGCAGCGCGCGGCGCCGGCATGACCGGCTGGCAAAGGCTCCTCAAGGTCGAACTGCCGCTCAGCGCGCCGATCATCCTGGGCGGCATCAGGCTTTCGGTGGTCATCGGTCTTGCCACCGCGACCATCGGCTCGACGGTGGCCGCCAAGACGCTGGGCGAAGTGATCATCGCCGGGCTGTTGTCCAACAATCTCGCCTTCATCCTGCAGGGCGGCCTGATCGTGGCGGCACTTGCCGTGCTGATCTATGACGGATTGTCGGCGATCGAGCGCTATACAGCACGGCGCATGGGCAGTGAGGCGGAGTAGTCCCTGGGTAACTGGAGGCCAGTCGGCAAGATCCTCTAGCGTCATTTCAATCGATCTAAATCAAGGCCCATGCCGGCAGGGCTGTGACGGTTTTTGTCTTTTGGGCGAAAGCCGGGCAAAAATCGAACAATATCTTGACGTTCGCAGCCCTGTTTCGCATACACCGCTGCGAAGAGGCGGATTCCGTGCAACGGAATCCGTCTTTGTCTCAACGGCCCAGGGAGGGGTTCTTTTGGGCCAGCAATCGAGGAAAATTCGGCAATGACCATACTTTACGCCGTCATCGCCTGCGGCTTGCTTTCAATCCTTTACGCCATCTGGGCGACACGTTCGGTCCTCGCGGCCGATCAGGGCAATGCACGCATGCAGGAAATCTCCGCCGCCATCCGCGAAGGCGCGCAGGCCTATCTGGCGCGCCAGTACACCACCATCGCCATTGTTGGCGTGGTCGTGCTCGTGCTCGCCTGGTGGCTGCTTTCGATCACCGCCGCGATCGGCTTCCTGATCGGTGCCGTTCTGTCGGGCGCTGCCGGCTTCATCGGCATGCATGTTTCGGTGCGGGCCAATGTGCGCACCGCGCAGGCCGCCTCCAACAGCCTCGCTGCCGGTCTCGACATCGCCTTCAAATCGGGCGCCATCACCGGCATGCTGGTGGCCGGCCTCGCATTGCTCGGCGTTTCGATCTACTACCTCATCCTGACCCACTTCATGGGCCTGCAGCCCAATGACCGCATCGTCATCGACTCGCTGGTCTCGCTCGGTTTCGGCGCCTCGCTGATCTCGATCTTCGCCCGTCTTGGCGGTGGCATCTTCACCAAGGGTGCCGACGTCGGCGGCGATCTGGTCGGCAAGGTCGAGGCCGGTATCCCGGAAGATGATCCGCGCAACCCGGCCACCATCGCCGACAATGTCGGCGACAATGTCGGCGACTGCGCCGGCATGGCCGCCGACCTGTTCGAAACTTACGCAGTGACGGTCGTTGCCACCATGGTGCTCGGCGCCATCTTCTTTGGCGGTACCGCTGTTCTGCAGACTGCGATGCTCTACCCGCTCGCCATCTGCGGCGCCTGCATCCTGACCTCGATCGTCGGCACCTTCTTCGTCAAGCTCGGCTCGAACGGCTCGATCATGGGCGCGCTCTACAAGGGCCTGATCGTCACCGGCCTGCTGTCGATCGTCGGCCTCGGCGTCGCCACGTCCGCCACAGTCGGCTGGGGCGAGATCGGCACCGTTGCCGGCATGATCATCACCGGCAAGAACCTGTTCATTTGCGGCCTGGTCGGCCTTGTCGTAACCGGTCTCATCGTGGTGATCACCGAATACTACACCGGCACCAACAAGCGTCCGGTCAACTCGATCGCCCAGGCCTCGGTGACCGGCCACGGCACCAACGTCATCCAGGGTCTCGCGGTGTCGCTGGAATCGACCGCGCTGCCGGCCATCGTCATCGTCGGCGGCATCATCTCGACATACCAGCTCGCTGGCCTGTTCGGTACGGCGATCGCGGTTACCACCATGCTCGGCCTCGCCGGCATGATCGTCGCGCTCGACGCCTTCGGCCCGGTCACCGACAATGCCGGCGGCATTGCCGAAATGGCCGGCCTTCCCAAGGAAGTGCGCCACTCCACCGACGCGCTCGACGCGGTCGGCAACACCACCAAGGCGGTGACCAAGGGCTATGCCATCGGTTCGGCCGGCCTCGGCGCACTGGTGCTGTTCGCCGCCTATTCGAACGACCTGAAGTTCTTTGCCGCCAACGGCGACAAATATCCCTACTTCCAGGGCATGGGCGAAATCTCCTTCGATCTCTCCAACCCTTACGTCGTCGCTGGCCTGATCTTCGGCGGCCTCATTCCCTATCTGTTCGGCGGCATCGCCATGACGGCCGTCGGCCGCGCGGCGGGCGCCATCGTCGAGGAGGTGCGCAAGCAGTTCCGCGAGGATCCGGGCATCATGGCCGGCACGTCGAAGCCGAACTATGCGCGTGCGGTCGATCTCCTGACCAAGGCTGCGATCCGGGAAATGATCATCCCGTCGCTGCTGCCGGTGCTGGCACCACTCGTCGTCTATTTCGGCGTGCTCTTGATCTCGGGTTCGAAGGCCTCGGCCTTCGCAGCGCTGGGCGCCTCGCTGCTCGGCGTCATCGTCAACGGCCTGTTCGTCGCCATCTCGATGACCTCGGGCGGCGGCGCCTGGGACAACGCGAAGAAGTCCTTCGAGGACGGCTTTGTCGACAAGGACGGCGTCAAGCACCTGAAGGGCTCCGAGGCGCACAAGGCTTCGGTGACCGGCGATACGGTCGGCGATCCCTACAAGGACACCGCCGGTCCTGCGGTCAATCCGGCGATCAAGATCACCAACATCGTCGCGCTCCTGCTTTTGGCCGTGCTGGCGCACGGCTGAGCGACAACGATTGAGTATAAAACCCGCGGGGAGCGATCCTCGCGGGTTTTTCATTGAGACTGCCCGTTTTGGTCGGGCAGGGTGCTTTCAATCGTCCTTGGCGGTCGCGTCTATCCGGCTGCGATAGAGTGTCAGCAACTCTTCTGCGCTCGGCTCGCGTTTCGGCATCGGCGCCAGGCCGCGTATCTCGCGCAGCTTGGCGACGAATGCGCCACGCCTATGTCGGCGACGAAAGGACAGCGCCCTTGGGTGAATACCGAAGGCCACCAGCAATCTGCGCCTGAAATAGGTGTATCTTCTCCAACGAAGCGGGGGCTCAGCCGCGCTGAGAACCCGCACACGCAAGGCGTCCGGTGTGGCCATTGCGTCGATAAGATCCTCTTGTTCCCTCGCCACGTCGTCGACATAGCTGCCCTTGCGCATGCCCGAATGCAGTTTGAGAACGGTCAAATGAGGCATCGTCGCGATGACAGCGCCTTTTTGCCAAGCCCGAAACAGCCAGTCCTGCGATGTTTCGCAGTAGCACTGGCTGGCGGGACGCCAAGGACCCAACCGGTCCAAGGATGTTCTTCGGACCATCTGGGCTGAACCATATCCCGTCGTGATGGCGGGATCGTAGAAGCCGCCTCTGCCATTCCCAAATACCGAATTCCGGGCATGGGTACCTTTCGCGGGTCGCGGTTCAACAACGATGCCGCGCGCGATCACCACATCGGCGCCGGTCGCGTCGATCCATCCCGTGGTCGCGGCGAGATGGTCGGGAAACCAGAGATCGTCTTGATTGAGCAAGGCGACGAAGCGGCCGCGCGACCTGGCAAAGCCGATATTGTTGGGTCCGGATTGCTCGCCGAAATTGACCGGCAGGTCGACATAGACGATGCGCGGGTCGCGAAATTCGGCGATGGTCGCTCCCGTGTCAGGGCGACAGGCATCGCCGATCACCAGAATTTCAAAGTCCTGCAAGGTCTGACCCAGCACGCTGCGCAGTGCTTGTCGCAAGGCGGCAGGCCGGTTGTGGGTTGCAATGACCACCGAGACGAGCGGCACGTTCTGCCCGGCTGTGTCGGAGTGGCCGGATCGTTCCACGCTACACCAGTTTATAGGGGATGTGATCCGTATCCGGCGGCAGGCGCCAATGGTCGGGCGCGTCGTACGCATAGGCCTTGTCGACCAGATTGAGCAGCAGGGCGATCTCCGGTCCCAGCGCCGTCACGCCATGCCATACGCCAGGCGGGATGATGACGATCGCCGGGCGCAAGGCGCCGACGATCTTGTGCCAGACCGTGCCGAAGCTGGGGGAGGCTTTTCGGCCGTCATAGAGCGATATACGCACACTGCCGACACAACAGAAAAGCCGATCCTGCGTCACCTTGTGGGCATGCCAGCCGGTCACCGCACCCGGATACATCGTGCGCTGGAAAACCTGGCCGACAGGCAATTGATCGAGATCCCATTCGTCCCGGAACACCTCGGTCAGATAGCCGTTGGAGGTCGCGACAGGCCTGATTTCCTTGACCCTGACGCCATCGATTGCCGGAGGATCGATGGCAAGCCAGTCTGATGTCACGGTCTGCCGGTCGGGTGTCCCCGTGGCCATCCAGCCATCCGGTGCTACGCGCTCGCCATTAGCCATTTTCAAAACCCCAAAACCCGCCGGATTTGATACGGGCTTGCCCCAACGCTGGCAAGCAGGGTTTGCCTTGGCCAAACAAAAACCCGCGGGATCGCTCCCACGGGTTTTCGGTCGCCTGAGGTGCTGCCGCTTTCCGCGAAGGGAAGCAGGGTCTTATAATCAGGGAGTGCCGCCGGGAATGCTGGGCGCCAGCTTGCTGGCACCGTTGATGATCTGGCTGAGGAAGTTCTGATCCTTGCCGCCAGTCGGCGTGGTGCGCGAGATGAAGTCGAAAATCTTGCCGTCCTTCAAGCCATAATTGGCGATCTGGGTGACGCGACCGTCAGCTCCGAAATAGACCGCCAGCACTTTCTGGTCGACCAGCCTCGGCTTGGCGAAGGCGACATAGCGCTTGCGCGTCTGCGAGATGTAATAAAACGCCTCATTGTCGAAAGTCGCCGTGGTCGACGGCGTGCCAAGAGCCAGAAGCACCTGCTCGCGGCTGGAACCGACGGGCACCGAATCGACTGACTGCTGGTCGATGACGTACCCTTGGGTGATTGTCTCGCTCGGGGTGAGGTCGCCGAACATCTTGCTGGAGTGGCAGGCCGAGAGCGCCGATACGAAGAGCAGCAGCGAGATCGCGCCAGCGGGCCTGGATGTGAAGGTCGACTTGAAATTCAGCGCGCGCAACAACAATTCTCCATTATATCGCCGCAACTTGCGCTGGGCCGCAAAACCGGTAAACCAGCTTGCTTGCCGATGCAACAAGGCCAATTCAACAAACGGTCCCCGGAGACCATCCCCATGTTCCAGCGCCTTTTTGGTCGCGAACGCCACGCCAACCGCACCATCACCGACGCGCTTTACGCACAAATCGTGGCGGCGGCGCGGCAGAGTGTATTTTATTCCCACTGGAATGTGCCGGACACGCCGCTCGGCCGTTTCGAGATGCTTTCGCTGCACATGTTCCTGTTCCAGCATCGCTTGCGCGGCGAGGACGGCGCGGCGCAGGAGGTCGCGCAAGTGCTGATCGACGAGTTCTTCCTCGACGTCGATCATTCGCTGCGGGAACTGGGCATTGGTGATGTCGGCGTGCCCAAACGCATGAAGAAACTGGCGAAGATGTTTTATGGCCGCACCGCCGCCTATGATGATGCGCTGGAAAGAAATGACCATGATGGGCTGACCGCGGCACTTGCCCGCAATGTCCGGCCCGATGCCGGCATATGGCCGCAGGCGCCGCAATTGGCCAGCTATGTCGCCGACGCCTGCCGGCAACTGGCCGCGCAGCCGTCCGAATCAATCGTCTCCGGCACGGTGGCGTTTCCGCTCGCCAGGGAGGCTTGATTGATGAAACATGCTGATACGCAAAGCCCGGTTTCCTTCTTCGCAAACGTCGCCCGGCTGCCGCACAAAGGGTTGCCCGTGGTGATCGAGGCCGACGCCGCCCAGCGTGCGGCGCTCGCCGAGGCGCACGGGCTGCTGTCGGTCGAAGCCTATCGTGCCGAACTTCTGGTGGTCTCCTGGAAGCGCAATGGCGTGAAGGTCAGTGGCCGTGTCGAGGCCGACATCACCCAGGCCTGCATCGTCACCCTCGATCCCGTCCAAGCACATATCGACGAGCCGGTCGAGGCGCTGTTGCTGCCCGAGGATTCCAAGCTGGGGCGGCAGGGATTTGAAGGCGGTGGCGAGATATTGCTCGATGCGGACGGGCCCGACAGTCCCGAAACATTCTCCGGCGACATCATCGATGTGGGGGCGCTGGCCGAACAGTTCTTCGGATTGGCGATCGACCCCTATCCGCGCAGGCCGGGCGCGTCGCTGGATGCCGGCGGCAAGACAGAAGCGGCGGAGAATGAATTTCAGCAAAAACTGCGATCCTTGCTGGGAAAAACCTGAAAACCTCGCCCGCGGTGGAAAAGTCGGTTGTGCGAAAAGCCAAAACCGCTATTTTCGCCGAAACTTTGCGATCGCTAAAGCGACCTGCCGCCCAACCGTGAGATGAATACCGCGTGATCAGGATTTCCATCGATGCCATGGGCGGCGATCACGGACCAGCCGTGGTCATTCCGGCACTCATGACGGTCGCGACCCGCCGTCCCGACATCCGGTTCGTCATCTACGGGCGCGAGGAATTGGTGCGTCCCGAACTGGCCAAGTTTCCCAGATTGGCCGAGGTAAGCGAATTCTTCCACTGCGAGATCGCGGTCAGGATGGACGACAAGCCGAGCCAGGCGCTGCGCCATGGCCGCTGGAAGTCGTCGATGTGGAAGGCGATAGAGGCGGTCAAGTCGGGCGCCGCGGACGCCTGCATCTCCGCCGGCAACACCGGCGCGTTGATGGCGATGTCGAAATTCTGCCTGCGCACCATGGCCACAATCGATCGCCCAGCGATCGCGGCGTTGTGGCCGACATTGCGCGGCGAAAGCGTGGTTCTGGATGTCGGCGCCACCATTGGCGCCGACGCGCACCAGCTCATTGATTTTGCCATTCTCGGCACCGGCATGGCGCGCTCCGTATTCGGCATCGCCCGCCCCACAGTCGGCCTGCTCAATGTCGGCGTGGAAGAGATCAAGGGTCAGGAAGAGGTCAAGGAAGCGGGGCGCATGCTGCGCGAGGCCAACATGGCCTCGATGAGCTATCATGGCTTTGTCGAAGGCGACGATATCGGCAAGGGCACGGTCGACGTGGTGGTGACGGAAGGCTTTGCCGGCAATATCGCGCTGAAGACGGCGGAAGGCACCGCGCGCCAGATCGCAGGGTATCTGCGTGCCGCGATGAGCCGTACCCTGATGGCCAAGATCGGCTATGTCTTTGCCAAAGGCGCCTTTGATCGCCTGCGCGAAAAGATGGATGTCGGCCGTTCCAATGGCGGCGTGTTCCTGGGGCTGAACGGCATTGTCGTCAAAAGCCATGGCGGTGCCGATTCGGACGGTTTCGCCGCCGCGATCGAACTCGGTTACGACATGGTGCGCAACAATCTGCTTGACCGCATCGAGGCCGACCTCGACCTGTTTCATGCGCGCAACCCGCATGCCCTGTCATCTCGGAAATCCGACGTCGCTACCGACGCGAAGGAATAGGAAAGAACTTTGATCAGATCAGTCGTGCGCGGCACCGGCGCCGCGCTGCCCCGCCGCATCATGAAGAATGCCGATTTCGAAGGCATGGTCGAAACCTCGGATGAGTGGATCGCCCAGCGCACCGGCATCCGCCAGCGCCATATCGCGGCCGACGATGAGACCACGGCTTCGCTGGGCGAGGCCGCGGCCCGCGCCGCGCTTGCCAATGCGGGGCTGACGCCTGACGACATCGACCTGATCGTGCTGGCGACGTCGACGCCCAACAACACATTCCCGGCGACCGCGGTCGAGATCCAGAACCGGCTCGGCATGCATCACGGCTTTGCCTTTGACATGCAGGCGGTGTGTTCGGGCTTCGTCTATGCGGTGACGACAGCCGATCTCTACATTCGCGGCGGTCTGGCCAAACGCGTGCTGGTGATCGGCTCGGAAACATTCTCGCGCATTCTCGACTGGAGCGACCGCTCCACCTGCGTGCTGTTCGGCGACGGCGCCGGCGCCCTGGTCCTGGAAGCAGGCGAGGGGACAGGCACGATCGCCGATCGCGGCGTCCTGGCGGCCAGCCTGCGCTCCGACGGCGCGCACAAGGACAAGCTTTTTGTCGACGGCGGACCGTCGACGACGGGAACGGTCGGCCACCTCAGGATGGAGGGTCGCGAAGTCTTCAAGCACGCGGTCGGCATGATCACCGACGTTATCGAGGCGACATTCTCACAGGCCGGTATTACCGCCGACGATCTCGACTGGTTCGTGCCGCACCAGGCCAATAAACGAATTATTGACGCTTCGGCCAAGAAGCTCGGGATTGCCGAACAAAAGGTGGTGGTTACGGTCGATTTGCACGGTAACACCTCGGCTGCTTCCGTGCCGCTGGCGCTGTCGGTCGCCGTTGCCGATGGCCGCATCAAGAAGGGCGACCTTGTCCTTCTGGAAGCGATGGGCGGCGGCTTCACCTGGGGCGCGGTCCTGGTTCGCTGGTAAGTGCCGAACGGTCTGGTTTCGGTCCTTGACCTTGCCGGATCAATTACTTAGGCTCTACCGTTGTTGTGCCGATTTTTGTGTTTTGAACTGATGGGACGGTCGCATGGGGGGAAAGACACTTACGCGCGCCGACCTTGCCGAGGCCGTGTACCGAAAGGTCGGTCTGTCGCGCACTGAATCCGCAGAACTCGTCGAAGCCGTTTTGGATGAAATCTGCGAAGCCATCGTCCGCGGCGAGACGGTAAAACTGTCGTCCTTCGCGACATTCCATGTCCGCTCCAAGAACGAGCGGATCGGGCGCAATCCCAAGACCGGTGAAGAGGTGCCGATCCTGCCGCGCCGGGTGATGACCTTCAAATCGTCGAACGTGCTGAAGAACCGGATCTTGCGCTCCCACCAGAACAGCAAGGCCAAGGGCGGCAAATAGCCCCCATTGTACGGTTGAAAACCGGCCCAGCCATGACGCCGGGCTTGAATATTGCTTCACAAACCGCTGAAATAAGGTCCGATTCGGCAGTATGGCTGGATTGGCTTTCAGCGTATGATCCATTCCGCGCAAACGGAATGCGCTTCTCTCTTCGTTGAGATTGATCTCGTCTGAAGACCGTTCCGGGCCACGCTCCAGCGTGAGGATTTCGCCCATGGACAAGAGCCCTGACGCCTTCCGCACCATCAGCGAGGTCGCCGAAGATCTCGACTTGCCACAGCATGTGCTGCGCTTCTGGGAGACGCGCTTCAACCAGATCAAGCCGATGAAGCGCGGCGGCGGCCGTCGTTACTACCGGCCGCAGGATGTCGAGTTGATCAAGGGCATCCGCCACATGCTCTACGACCAGGGCTATACGATCAAAGGCGTGCAGAAGCTGCTGCGCGAAAACGGCAATCATTTCCTGGTCGCCATCGGCAATGGCGACATGGCCGCTGTCGAGGCGATTTCGCAACGAAAGCAGGCAGACCAGGTGCCGCTGACGCCGGCAGCGCAGCCGCGCGGCGGCGATGATGAACTGGTTGGCCAGCCAAGGGTCAAGCCCAGCCGCCGCTTTTTCGGCCTGGGCAAGAGCGACGAGGAAGGCCCGGTCACGCCGGACGCGTCGAAACTGTCGCGCGACAATCGCGCGCTGCTGCAGGAGGCGCTGTTCGACCTCCTGGAATGCAAGCGTCTGCTTGACCAGGTGCGCTGACCGCCGCGAAGCGCTTTAAAGCCTTGAAACTGGAACCCGCCTTGGGGTGGGGCGTTACGTTTCCTTCTGCAAGACGTCGTCCAGCAAGAAGACGTTGTTCAGCAAGACAAGGAAACGCATGATGGCATCATTTTCCACCCTTTCGGACATCGACCTGGAAAGGCAGATCGCGGTTCTCTCGAAAGAACTCGCGGCGTTGCGCAAGGCAGTCTCGAAGCGGGGCGGCGCATATTACGAAGATGGTCGTGATGCGGCGCTCGACACCTATTCCGATCTTGCCGGACGTCTGCGGGATGCCATGCCTGCAATCCGCAAGCAGGGCAGGGTGATCGAGAAATCGGCCCGCGACCATCCGACCGCCGCCGCCGCGGTTGGGCTCGTGGTGCTCGGCCTGGCCGCCAGCCTGCTGTTCAGCCGGCGCTGACTGCTATAGCCATTCCAGGAAAAGTGTGAGCGGTTTTCCGTCCGGAATTGCGTAAAAACAAAGAGATAGAGTGGTTCGCCGTTTCCGCGAAACGGTGAGACGCTCTAGCCCGGAACGAGTGGTTTAGGGAAGAAAATGGCGGCTCGCTTTCGGGCGCGGCCGCCATTCCGATTCATGTCAGCGATTCCTGCTGTCGCTCCCGGCATCTGGCGCGAAGCGCGTCGGCATAGAGCCGCACGGCGCCCTTGTGCCGCCCCCGCAGGAAGGCGGATTGGTCGAGCCGCCAAAGCCGCTCGATTTCGCCGGCGAACGCCGGATTGGTGGTGGTGCCATAGCCAGCGCCGGGATAGACGACGATCTCGCCGCCATAGAGACAATCGTCGGTGACCAGGAAGTCGACGCGGATGTAGTCCAGGTTGCCGGCGATGACAGGGGCGATCGATATCGCCTGACGGACATAGTTGAGAAGCCGCGTGTTGACAGGCACTGCCTGATCCTCGCGGGGATAGTCCGGATCGCGCCCGGGCAATGGATTGGCGTCCCGGTCAAGAAGCAGCGAACGCCTCGCCGTCTTATCCTCGACCCAGGCATGCGTTACCACACCGCTGCAAACATGCACTTTGATGTCGGTCGCGATCCTTGCGCCGGACAGCGCCAGCCGCTCTTCGACGAAAACGGTGGGAACAATTGGCCGATAGGCCCACTCGCCATTGCGGCGGCCATAGCGTTTTTTCAGCCAGTGCCTCGCCTTGGTGATGATGAGGCCGCGATTGGGGCTGCCATTGGCAACGAATATATTCATCGCGCAGCCGTGGTTTGTCTTGACGATGACATCGCCGGCCAGCAGGTCGAGAGGAATGTCGGCGGGGTCGCGGCCGGACCAGAGGGTCCGGGGCACGGCAAGTTCGGGGCACGCGCTGTTGATATGAGCCTTGGCAGCGAGCTTGTCGGTCAGCGTCACGAACAGAGGATTGCGGTCGACGATTTTCCGCCAGAGCAACATTTCATGGTATGTTTCGGGCGTGGCCAGATTGGGCAGATAGCCGAGTTTTATCAGGAAGCGCACCGTGAGCGCGGGGTGACGAAGGGTCAGCAACAACCCTGCGACCGACAGAACAAAGCCTCCTGTCCAGGAAAAACTGGCCTTGGCAGTCATCAGGCATACCCGGCCATTGTTGGCTCATTCCGATCCGGGCGGATCGCCGGCCAGATGCATTCATCCCGTATCGCGATTTGTGCTTTCGTAAAAGGCTCCTGTCAGCGGTTTGCGCCGCTCCGACATCTGGCGCGAAGGGCGTCCGCATAAAGCCCCATCGCTCCCCTGTGCCGCCGGCGCAGGAATGCGGATTGATCGAGCCGCCAGAGCCGCTCGATCTCCGCCGCGATCGCCGGGTTCGTCCATGTGCCATAGCCGGCGGCCGTATAGATGACGATTTCTCCGGCATGGAGCTGCTCGTCGGTGACCAGGAAGTCGATCCGGACGTAGTCGAGGTCTCCGGCTATGCCGGGTGCCATCGAGATCGCCTGGGTGACATAGTCGATGAGCCGCGCATTGACAGGCAAGGCCTGATCTTCGCGGGGATAGTCCGGATCGCGGCCGGGCAATGGGTTGCCTTCCCGGTCGAACAGCAGTGAACGCTTGGCCTGCTTATCCTCGACCCAGACATGGGAGATCATGCCGCTGCAGATATGGACCTTGATGTCGGTGGCGATCGTCCCGCCGCAAAGCGGCAGCCGCTCCTCCACGAAAACGGTCGGAACGATGGGCCAATAGGCCCATTCGCCATCGCGCCGGCCATAAGTCTTATTGAGCCAGTGCCTCGCCTTGCGAACGACGGCAGCGCGATCGGGCTCACAGTTGGCAACGAACATATTCATGGCGCAGCCATGGTTTGCCTTGACCACGACGTCGCCGGCCAGCAAGCCCGGCGGGATGTCGGCAGGGTTGCGTCCGGACCAGAGCGTCCGAGGCACGGCGATGCCGGGACAGGTGTCACGGATATGAGCCTTGGCCGCGAGCTTGTCGGTCAGCGTCACGAACAGCGGATTGTGATCGAGGATCTTTCGCCAGAGCAAAAGCTCATGGTAGCGTACGGGCGCCGCCGGATTGGGCAGATAGCCCATCTTCATGACAAATCGCACGACAAGGGCAGGGTGGCGAAGCATCAGCCACAATCGCGCGACCGACAGGACAAGGCGGTTTGTCCGGGAAACATTGGCCGTCATCGGGATACCTGGTTGGCGAAGGCTGATCGGTGCAGGTACCGGTCAGAAACATCCCTTGCCGTATCGCGATTTGGCTCCGCGTGAAAGATTTCGCTGATCGTTGTGGTATCGGAGCGGCGCTGAAAATCTTGGGCCAGCAGCGCCATCAGGCGAAATTCGATCGGCCCCATTCATGTCGGGCCTGGCATGCGTAGCCAGGAGAAGACCAGCCTTGGACAAGAAGCCAAGGCCGGTCTTCTCGTTGGCAGTCTGTATGCTTATGCCTTTTTCATCATCTTCTTCATGTGGTGGTGGTGATGATGATGATGGTGGTGGTGCCAGTGGTGGTGGCGATGATGGTGGTGGTGACGATGATGATGATGCTTTGCCATCGGGGCCGCTTCCGCGCTGGTTGCGCCGATCATAGGAACCGTGAAAGCAACTGCAGTTGCAAGCCCGAGGGCTGAGACGAGGGACTTCTTCATGGATCGTTTCCTTTTTTCGCAGGCATATATGAATCGGGTCGATAGCCCGACCGCCGCGAATGGGATTACGCACCCCATTTTTTTCGTCAGTATTTCCCGATTGTAGAATTTTGTTTCTGGACTGTTTCTGGGAAATCCAGGTTGGTCGCCACCACCGGCAGGCCTAAAAAGCTACATCGGCGGAGCCACGCCATTGGTTCCGACCACCACGCGGCTGGAACTCAGCGTGCCGTCAGCCTCACGCTGAGCGTTAACGAAGACCGTCGCGCCTGGCTTGAGATCGGTCGGCGTGGCCGGGGCAAAGGTCACGACTGGCGTGCTGTCGGGGATCGAAATCTTCTTTGTCTGCCCGTTGTCGTAGGTCAGGGTCACAGCTCGCCCGTTGATATCGGTGACGTCGGCGACAGTGCCATTGGTCATGCGGCTGTTCGGCTGCAGGTCCCAGGGGCGGTCACCCTCGCCGGTGCCTTTCAAGGCGGCCGGGAAAATCACCACTTCCAGTGCGCCGCTGCCGCCATCGGCCTTCGAAACGGAGGCGATGCCGAGGAAATCGCCCTGTTTGATGTCCTTTTCGGAGGCGCTGGCGACGCCGGAAATCTTCCAGCCGGTATTGAGCTTGATCGCGGAAGTCTCGCCCTGGCGGGTTTTCACGGTGAGCAGCGATGGGTCGAAACTGACCACCGTACCGCGCACGCGCACCGCGTCCGCGGCTTGAGCGCCGCTCACGGCGGCAACGGAAAGGCTTGAGATCGTGCCGAGCACGACCATGACTATCTTGAGGTTCATTGCAGGGATCCTTCTGGGAACGGGCTGGCTGGAACCGGATGGTTTTCACCCCAGCGCATCAGAACAACGAACAGGTGGGCCCAAACCTCCGGGCAAAAAGGTGTTGGCGTGTTCAAAAGAACTTGATGGCGCCGATATGCGTGAAACCGCCGCGTGGCATGCCAGAGGTTCACGATAGCGTGACGGCCTGTTTGGCTCTTGGCAAATCGCCGGCGAGCGGGCATGTTCCGGCCGTCTCAGGCAACACTCCATTTTGATCAAACGCTTTCAGCCACCGGAGTTGCCAATGCCCTACAATGCAACAAGCCATGCCCTCTCCGAACCGTTAGCCAGTGAGATCGGGCCGGATTACACCACCCTCAGAGCCATGCGGGAAACCCGCGGATACAGCGTGGAAGAGCTTTCCCTGACTTGCGGCCTCTCGGTCGGCGAGATCGAGGATATCGAGAACGGCCGGGCGGCCGATCGCTCGAAGCTGCGCCGTATCGCGTCCGCGCTTGGACTGCCCCAGGACGCTCCCTTCGCCTCCGCCGCACCGACGCCGGCCGCGCAAGGCCGACCGCAGGCATAGATCAGTACAAGTCATGCAAGAGAACCCGCCAAGGCCCGTTTGGCGGGTTTCTTCTTGATTTGACAGTGTTCTCCGGCAGGCCGGGCTTGCCCATTTGCCGATCGCACGTGTTTATACGGGGTGCATCCAAATCCCTGCCAATCGCCTAGCCCTGAATAGGGTTTGACCCATGGTTTTTCCGATATGAGCCTGGACTCCGTTCGTGCCTTCTTCGCCGCTCATGCTCCTGACATCGAGGTCATCGTCACGCAAGCAAGTTCCGCGACGGTGACGCTGGCGGCGGAAGCGCATGGCGTCCTGCCGGCGCAGATCGCCAAGACCATCTGCCTGCGCGTCGGCGACCGCACCATGCTGGTCGTGACCAGCGGCATTGCCAGGCTGGACAACCGCAAGTTCAAGGACCAGTTCGGCGGCAAGCCGCGCATGCTTGACGCCGAGGAAGTTGTCACTGCCACAAGCCATCCGGTGGGCGGTGTCTGCCCGTTCGGCCTGCCGGCGCCGCTGCCGGTCTATTGCGACGTGTCGCTGCGCGAATTCGACGAGGTGGTACCTGCCGCTGGCGCCACCAACGCAGCGGTGCGGATCGCCCCGCAGAGGATGGTTGAGCTTACCGGCGCGGCGTGGGTTGATGTGTGCCAGGGTTTGGACGCCGAATCCAATCCGAGTTGAAACCAGCAGGGTAGAGGGAGCGGCGTTCGAGAATTGGCTGATCTGGCCAGGTGGACTTCGGGGGCAAGTCCTTGCTTAAAATGGTCGGAGTGGCCGGATTCGAACCGACGACCCCTTGACCCCCAGTCAAGTGCGCTACCGGGCTGCGCTACACTCCGGACCGGTCGCGATGTATCGTGATAACCCTGTTCGGGTCAACCGAAATTCGGCGTTTATCGCGCTGGTATGGATGTGATCGCCGACACGCCTGGAAATGCCCGCAGCAATTGCCGCTGGTGGCGGTATTCCAGGGCGATCGCGCCCCAGATCAGGCCGAGCAGCAGATACATGTGGCGCCAGTGGTCGATGTCGATGAAGGTGCCGAGCCCGATATTGCCGATGAAGGCGACATAGGCGCACAGCAGATAGGGTTGCCACGGCCGGTCGCGCAAAAGGATTCGGAACCCGGCTGCGATGGTCCACAAGACGAGCGTCAGGAACGACACGAAGCCGAGCCAGCCATAGTCCATCAGCATTTTCAGCCAGATGTCGTGCGTATCCTCGCCGAACATCTTGCCGAAGACCAGCGGTCCGATGCCGAACGGATGCTCCATCGCCATCTGGAAGCCAATCGTGTAGCGGGCGAAGCGGCCGAGGCGCGCGGTGTCGTAGCTCTGCTCGAGATGGGCGCGCTGGGTGAACATCTCCGACACGCCGGGCAGCTGCAGGATGACGATGATGGCGATCGTCAGCAACGACAGCGCGGCAATGGTCATGATCACCACGCGCAGCCGGAACTTGCCGCTGTTGCTCTGCAGGAACAGGCAGCCGGTGAGCAGCACGGCCGAAACCGCGAACATGCCCCAGGCGCCACGCGAGAAGGAGAAGAAGATGCCCAATGTGATGATCAGCAGCGGCACCGCCAGCACCGGCATGCGCGAGACCGAACCGGTCAGGATCAGGTAGAGCAGATAGATGCCGGGCAGCACCAGAAAAGGTCCGAAGACGTTCGGATCCTGGAAGGCGCCGGCGGCGCGATCATATTTGGTGAAGATTTCGGCGCCGGGAAAGGCATGGAAATAGCCTGCTATGCCGAGCAGCGAAGTCGCCACCGCCGAGACGACATAGGCATTGAAGATCAGCCGGTAGAGGCCGGGCTGCGTGGCGGTGATCGAGGCGAAGAACACCGCGCTGAAGGCCAGGAACAGCGACACGGAGAGATAGAGCGGCGTGAAGGCGAGGTCCGCCATTTGCGTCATCGAGATCATGCCGCCGATGTTCATCGTCACCAGCAGCACCAGCAGCGGTGCCGCCGCGCGGGAAATCCTCAGGCCAAACAGTGCCCAGATGACGATCAGGCCGGCCATGTAGATTTCGTAAGGCGCCGGTTCGCTGATGACGAAGCCGGACAAAAGGATGCCGACCACCACCGCACCGGTCGAAATCAGCGCGATCAGCTTGGCGTTGACCGCGGCCGACGGCAGCTCGTGGGAAATCGCGCTCAATAGGCGTTTTCCGTGTTGAGCAGCCGTACCGGTGTCAGGAACAGGATTCTGAGATCGAACAGCAGCGACCAGTTCTCGATGTAATAGAGATCGTATTCGGTCCGCATGCGGATCTTCTCGTTGGTGTCCATCTCGCCCCTCCAGCCATTGATCTGTGCCCAGCCGGTGACGCCGGGCTTGACCTTGTGGCGAGCGAAGTAGCCGTCGACTACCTCGTTGTAGAGCAGGTTGTGAGACTGCGCGGCGATGGCATGCGGGCGCGGGCCGATCAGCGACAGCGAGCCCAGCAGCGAATTGACGAACTGCGGCAGCTCGTCGATCGACGTCTTGCGGATGAAGCGGCCGACGCGGGTGACGCGCGGATCGTTCTTGGTCACGGTCTGCTTGGCGGTCGGATCCGAGCGGTCGGTGTACATCGAGCGAAACTTGTAGACCTCGATGATCTCGTTGTTGAAGCCGTGCCGCTTTTGCTTGAACAGCACCGGTCCCTTGCTGTCGAGCTTGATGGCGATGGCGGTTGCCAGCATCACTGGCGAGAACACCACGATGCCGATGAGGCTGAAAATGATATCGAAGGCACGCTTGGCGACCGAATCCCAGTCGTTGATCGGCCTGTCGAAAATATCCAGCATCGGCACCGAGCCGATGAAGGAATAGGCGCGCGGGCGAAACTGCAGCGCGTTGGAATGCGCCGACAAGCGGATATCGACCGGCAGCACCCACAGCTTCTTCAACAGCTGCAGCACACGCATTTCAGCCGTCAGCGGCAGCGACACGATCAGCATGTCGATGCGGGCGATGCGGGCGAATTCGATTAGTTCCGAAATGGTGCCGAGCTTGGGATAGCCGGCAACGATCGGCGGCGAGCGCTTGTCGCCGCGATCATCGAAGATGCCGCAGATGCGGATATCGTTGTAGGGTTGCTTTTCAACCGAGCGGATCAGCACTTCTGCCGCCTTGCCACCGCCGACAATGACGGCGCGCCGTTCCATGCGGCCATCGCGCGCCCAGCGCCGGATGAGTTTCGACATCACCAGCCTGAGACCGAAGAGGAGAACGAAACCGACGACGAACCAGGTGCCGAACAAAAGGCGCGAGTAGTCTTCCGACATCTTCACGGCAAAAGCGGTCAAAGCCATCAGCGCGAAGGCGCCGGCCCAGGCCAGCAGGATGCGGCCGAAATTGGCGATGGGCCGCATCAACGAGACGACCTGGTAGCAGTCGCTGACGTCGAGCAGCACTACGGCAAGGAACGAAGCTGCGGCCATCGTCAGCGGATATTGCCAGGCGAGATAGTTGAAGAACCCGACATAGTGGAAGTAGACGCCAAGGCCCGAAAGGAACAGCAAGCCGAATTCGACCATGCGCAGCACGCCGCTGACCATGATCGGCGACATCGTATCGCGCCGGTATTGCGAAGCGACCTGTCGGGCAACGTCATTCATGCCGCCGGGCGTGTCGCCTTCGGTCGGTGCCTCGAATTTGCGCACGGCTTCTGGTGAAAAGCGGTGTGCGGGGTCGATCTCGTTCATGGGGGCTGTCCGCAAGCTTCCCCTGACGCAATAGCAAAAGAGAGCTAAGAAACCCTTGAAACAACGCGTGGCTTTGGAAAGGCTTGGGCGCTACCTGTCCAGCGCGGCGAAATAAGCCTTCTCGATTTCGGCGGCCATGACGTCGGCGCCGAAGCGCGCCCGGAGGCTGACGGCAGCGGGCATCAGTTTGCTGTAGGCGGCAAGGTCGGCAAGCGCCTCACTCATCTTGTCAGCGAGTTCGGCCGGATCGGGGCGAATCAAGGCAGGGGAGCCGGAGCCAAAAATCTCCGGTATGCCGCCGACGGACGTCGCGATCATCGGTCTCGCTGCGGCAAGCGTCTCCAGCACGATATAGGGCATGGCTTCCGCGCGCGAGGGAACCACGACGAGCGCCGCCAGCGCAAAGGCTTCCCTGGCCGGCATTGGCGGCAGGAAGCGGACGTTGCCTTGAAGTCCCAGGCGCTCTACCTGCGCGTGGTAGCGCGGCAGGTCATCGCCGTCGCCGACCATCACCGCGCTCAGCGCACGGCCGAGCTGCGGACCGGCGGCGGCCAGGGCGTCGATGAAGATGTCGGGCCCCTTCAGGTCCCGCATCATGCCGATGTAGAGCAGATCCGCCGCATCGGTAACGGTGATCACCGGCTCGAATTCGGCGGTGCGCAGTCCGTTGTAGACCAGAATGTTGGGGATCGGCGGCTCGCCCACCTTCCTGCGATAGGTCCGCCGCTCATAGTCCGAGACGAACAACAGGCAGTCGGTGAAGCGTGCCATGAAGCGCTCGAGCGCGAAGAACAGCTTTCCGGTGGCTGTGCTCTCGTCATAGTGGAGAGAGCCGCCATGCGGCGAATAAAGGCGGGCTACGCGAGACCTTGATACCCGCAACAATGAGCCGAACAGACGGGCATAGGCGCCACCCTTGGCGCCGTGCCCGTGCAACACGTCCGGCCGCAATTCCTTGATGATCCTGTAGGTGCGCCGGGCCGAGGCGAGATCGCCCGGGCCGACATGGCGCTGCATTGGCGTGCGATGGATACCCAGCGCCAGCATGTCCTTCATCTGCGCGAACAGACGCTCCTCGAATTCGCCGCCGGTGGTTGAATCGCAGACGATTCCGACCATATGGCCCGCGGCAACCTGCGCTTCCGTCAGGTCGCGCACATGACGGAAAATTCCGCCGACGGGTGAGCGAAAGCAGTGGACGATCCTGAGCTTGTCCGCCACGTGGGGTCTGTCAGAACAGGCGTTCGCGGACGTAGACAGTGTCTCCGGGCAGCAGCGGATCGGATGTGACCACGCGGCCGGTCATCACCTTGCCGTTGATGTCGCGGGTGATGTCGACGCTTTCCTGGTTGGCGCGTGGCGAGAAGCCGCCGGCAATGGCGATGGCTTTCTGCACGGTAAGGCCGGGCACGTAGGAATACTGGCCGGCGGCACCCACTTCACCCATGACGAAGATCGGCCGGTAGCGATCGATCTCGACCGAGACGTCGGGGTCGCGCAGATAGCCCTGCCGCAATTTGTCGGCGATTTCCTTTTCCATCTGCTGCGCGGTGTGGCCACGCGCCGGTATGGCGCCAACAAGCGGGAAGGAGAGATAGCCGGACTGGTCGACACTGTAGGTGTTGGTCAGCCCGTCCTGCTCGAATACGGTGACGCGGATGCGGTCGCCGGCGCCGAGGCGGTAGGGCTGGTCGAGCACCTCGTGGAAGGCCGCCGGAGTCGGCCGGTAGCTGGAACAGCCGGCGAGCATCGATACGGCAAGCAGCGCGCGAAAGAGAGAAGCAGTGCTTTTCATGACCGGACACGTACCTTCGGCTGGCCGCTGCAGCATCGCAGCAAACATCTGATATCGAGGTTCGTTATCATCCTGTTAGGGTTAATGGTCGGTAAAGGAGGCGGTCGATGCGGCGCACACCGGCAATGGTTTTGTCGTTTTTTGCGGGTTTGTTTGCTGCTCGCCAGTAATCCCTAACGAAATATTACCGCGATCTTAACTACTGGGTTACCATAGTTGTTTACGGTGCATGCTGACCCAGTTTCGGAGTAGGGATGCATGTCCGTTCAGTCCGCGGCCGCAGATGTCGACGTCGACCTCAGGCAGCTCTTCGCCAGCTTGGCGAGGAACTGGCTGCGCATCCTGCTGTTCGTTCTGGTCTTGACGGGCCTGGCCTTTGCTTTCGCATCATTCGCGACAAAGCACTATAAGGCCCAGACGCAGGTGGAAATCGCCCCGCGCGAATCCGTCTATACTCGTCCGGCCGGCAGCAACAATGACGGCGACAAGCCGATCCTCGACGAGCAGGGGGTCGCCACCCAAGTCCAGATCATTTCGTCCAACGAAATCCTCAAGCAGGTGGCGCAGAAACTCGGCCTGTCGCGGCTGCCTGAGTTCGACGAAGCGGCCAACATGTCGTATCTGAGCCGCGTGCTGGTCCTGCTTGGGCTTAAGAACGACCCGACGGATGTTCCTCTCGACGAGCGTGTCCTGAAGAAGATGCGCGAGAAGCTCAACGTTTTTGGCGTTGAAAAGACCCGCATCATTGCCATCGAATTCTCCTCCGAGGATCCCAAGTTCGCGGCTTCCATCCCCGATGCCATTGCCGCCACCTATATTGCGGGGCAGGGCGCGGCCAAGAGCGAATCGAACACCGCCGCCGCGGATTTTCTGGCGCCCGAGATTGCCGATCTGTCGAAGCAGGTCAGGGATGCCGAGGCCAAGGTTGCGGCTTACCGCTCCCAGTCCGACCTCCTGATGGGCGGCAACAATGCCACTCTGGCGACCCAGCAGTTGGCCGAACTGTCGACCGAATTGTCGCGCGTGCGTGCCAACCGCGCCGCGGCCGAAGGCACCGCCGACAGCATGCGCAAGGCGCTGCAGAATGGCGGCTCGCTGGATTCCCTGCCGGAAGTGCTGTCGTCCGACCTGATCCAGCGTTTGCGAGAGCGCCAGGCCGAGCTGCGCGCCAACATCGCCGATCTGTCGACGACGATGCTCGACAATCATCCGCGCGTTCGCGCCGCGAAATCACAGCTGGCCGATCTCGACGCGCAGATCCGCAGCGAAGCCCAGAAGGTCATGAAGGGCCTGGTGATGCAGGCCGATGCCGCCAAGGCACGCGAAAGCCAGCTCGTCGCCGACGTCAACACGCTGAAAGCCGCTTCGGCGCAGGCCGGCGAACAGCAGGTCGATCTCGACGCGCTGCAGCGCGATGCGGCCGCCAAGCGCCAGCAGCTCGAACTCTATCTGACCAATTATCGGGAGGCCGCTTCGCGCAAGGACCGCAACTACGTGCCGGTCGACGCCCGCGTCGCCTCGCCGGCCTCGGTGCCCTCCGAGCCGTACTTTCCCAAGGTCGGGCCGATCGTTGGCGCAGCTGCGGCGGCGTCGCTTCTGCTGGCGGCGGTCTTCACGCTGCTGCGGGAGCTCTTCTCGGGCCGCGCCATGCGCCCGGCCACGGGTGCCCGTTTTGCGCCGATCGACGAAGTGGCGATGCCGCCAACTGCCCAACCGGAGCCAGCGGCTCCTCTGGAGCCATCCGCCCGCCCGGAACCGGCTGTCGCCAGCGAGCTCGCCAATCGTGCCGCCGAGACGCCATGGCCAGAAATGGTTGCGGATCCGGAAATGTTGTCGATGCCGCAGCCATCTACAACGTCCGAGCCTGTTGCTATCGCCGAGCCTGTTGCCGTGGCCGAATCTGTGGCCAAGGCCGTGCCCATTGCAGAGGCTGTATCAGTCGTCGAGCCCGAGCCCGCGTTGGAGGTCCAGCGGCCGCGCTCGGTGCTCGGCGAGATCGACATCGAGAAGGCCGCGGAAAAGCTGATCGCCAGTGGCGCCGCGCGCGCCATATTTGTTTCGCCCGAAGGTGACGAGGCGGCCGCATCCGCGGTCCTGGTGGCGCGTGAGGTCTCCGACGCCGGCCTGCGCGTCCTGCTGCTCGACCTGACCGCCTCGGGTGCCGCTTCGCGGCCGATGCTGGACAGCGGGCTTTTCCCGGGCATCACCGATCTGCTGGCCTCGCAGGCGCAGTTCAGCGACGTGATCCATGCCGATCTCTATTCCGATTGCCACGTCATTCCCGTCGGTACCGCCGATCCGGTCCGCGCCATGCGCGCCGCCGACCGGCTGCCGATCATCATGCAGTCGCTGACCACCGCCTATGACCTCGTGGTGGTCGAATGCGGGCCGGCCGATGCGCAGGGCATCAGCCGCCTGGGCGGCGAGGCCACGGAAGTGTTCCTGTCTATGCTCGAACCGGACGATGAGGTCACGCAGGCCGCCGTCAAGCTGATCGAGAGCGGTTACCCCGACCTGACGCTGGTGACGCCGCTTGGCCACGAACCGCCGGGCAGCCCCGGGCGGCGCTCCGCGGCCTGATAGAACTGCTGTTCTCTGACGCTCGGTGCTTATCCCAGTTCCAGGCTCGTCACGCCGAATATCCGCTCGGGGCCGAGCTTCGGCGGCCGCCCCTTGTACATTCGCGTGGTGGTGAAGGTCGGTGAGAAGCCAGCCGCACCGAGCGCCGATATGAAGTCCAGCTTCGTTGCCGGAACGTCGATGTTGAGATCGCCCTCGCAGGCACCCGCCAGGCTTTCAAGCAAGTGCAGCGCGGTCTCCACGCCGTCTGCGAACAAGGGTCCGATCTTGAAGCCATCGCGGCACAAGCGCGCCACCGCATAGCCGTTCGTCCCTTGGGACGTGATTGCCGCCAGCGCATGGTGCGGCGGCTGCAGCCACTGCTGCAGGAACGCGCGCCGGGGCGCGGGAAAGCAATGGGCATCATAGGCGATGATGTCGGGAATGAGCTGCGTGGTAACCGTACGCAGCCGTTCGGCGCTGACGGCTGGTACTGCCGGGCGCCCGCTGTAACGGATGGTCTCATAGATCGGACGGAAGCCTTTGCGCCGATAGTTGCTCTGCTGTTCTTCAACCCCGTCGAGCCCTATCGTGCGGCCTGCGAGCCTTTTCATGCCGGCAGTCCAAACCGCCTTGCCGTAGCCTTTGCCACGCATGTCGGGCCGGCAGATGTAAAGGCCGATGAAACCAAATTCGGGACCGTAGGCGACAGCCGAGATTGCCGCGACCATCTCATTGCCGACAAACGCGCCGATGAAGCCTTCCGGATCCGTAGCCTGGAAGGCGGCTGCATCGTCGATGCCAGGGTTCCATCCCTCGGCGGCCGCCCAGTCGATCAGAACACTCAGTTCCTGCAGCGACAGTGTGCGGAGGGTCGGTTTCATGGCTCTCATTCCGCGGCGATCATCCCGGGCGAGAAGGATTTCAGCACGCCGCGATAGGGCTTGGCGAGAGGGCTGGCATAGGCGCCGCGCTTGGAGGTCGACAGGCCCAAGGCAATCAACGCTTCCGCCTGCTTCACCGCCGCACTCACGCCGTCGATGACCGGCACGCTGAATTCCTCCTGCAGACGGTGGGCAAGATCGGCCATGCCGGCGCAACCAAGCACGATAGCCTCGGCGCGGTCCTCCTCGATGGCGCGGGCGATTTCGCCGCGCAGTTTCTCGACCGCGCCGGATGCCGGGTCTTCAAGGGAAAGCACGGGAATATCGGCGGCGCGCACACGCGCGCGCCCGGCCATGCCGTAGCGCTGCACCAGCGCCTCCACGGGCACGCGCGAGCGGTCGGTGGTGGTGACGACGCTGAAGCGCTGGGCGATGAAGGAGGCGAGGCTGAGCGCCGCCTCACAGATGCCGAGGACGGGAATGGCGGCCATGGCGCGCGCGGCATCTAGCCCGGTGTCGTCGAAACAGGCGATGATAGCGGCTTGAGCACCCTGTCGCTCGCCGGCGGCGATCTCCATCAAGAGGCCCGGCACAGCCAGTGCCTCGTCATAATAGCCCTCGATGGAGGCCGGACCCATGGACGAGGTGACGGCGACGATTTCGGTCCAGGCGCCGGCGACGCCGCGCGCTGCCGCCGCGATCGTCTCGGTCATGCTCGCCGTCGTGTTGGGGTTCACCACCAGTATCTGCACGGTCACGCTCTCGCCCGGCGGCGGCCGACATAGAGGATGACGCCCAGCGTCGCCAGGATCACCAGGAAGGAGAACACAGTCGTCACCGTGCCCAGCGCGTAGAGCACCGGCGTGGTGACATTGGTGGTCATGCCGTAGATCTCGAGCGGCAGCGTGTTGAAGCTGCCTGAGGTCATCAGCGTGCGGGCGAATTCGTCATAGGACAGTGTGAAGCCGAACAGGCCGACGCCGATCAGGCTCGGCGCGATCATCGGCAAGACGACATGGGCGAAGGTCTGCCAGGAACTGGCGCCAAGATCGCGGGCGGCTTCCTCGTAAGCCGGCGAAAAACGGTTGAAGACGGCGAACATGATCAGCACGCCGAACGGCAAGGTCCAGGTCAGGTGTGCGCCGAAGGCCGACGTGTACCAGGCAGGGCGAAAACCGACCTGCTGGAAGACGACGCCGATGCCCAGCGAAATGATGATCGAGGGCACGACGAGGCTGGCGACGGCCAGATAGAACAAAGCCGTCGCTCCGCGAAATTTTTGCCGGAAGGCGAGCCCCGCCAGCAGTGACACCACGACGGTGACGACCATCACCATCAGGCCCAGGACCAGCGAGCGCTTGAAGCTGCCGCCGAAATCGCCAACCGCTTGACGCTCGAACAGATTGGCGAACCAGTGCAACGACACGCCGTTGAGCGGGAAGGTGAGGCCGCCGGTCTCGCCCTGGAAGGAGAGGATCAGGATCGCCGAAAGCGGGCCGTACAGGAACAGCACGAACAGCGCGAAGAAGCCGGCCAACACATAGAATTCCAAGGTGCGTTTTTCGTGGCTCACCTCAAAGCTCCCTGCGGATATCGACGATGCGCAGGATGCCGGCGACCATCAACAGCACCAGCACCAGCAGCACCACGGCGTTGGCCGCGGCGGCCGGATATTGCAGCAGCGACATCTGGTTCTTCATCATCAGCGCAACGGATGCGCTCTGGCCGCCCGACATCACCTGCACGGTGGAGAAGTCAGCCATCACCAGCGTGACGACGAAAATGGTGCCGATCGCCATGCCGGGCTTGGCCAGCGGGATGATGACGTTCCACAGCACCTGCCAGCCGGAGGCGCCGGCATCGCGTGCTGCCTCGACCAGCGAGCGGTCGATGCGCATCAGCGTGTTGAAGATCGGCGTCACCATGAACAGCGTGTAGAGATGCACCATGGCGAGCACGACCGCGAATTCGGAATAGAGCAGCCATTCGATGGGCTTGGGTACAAGCCCCAGATGCACCAGCGTCGAGTTGATCAGCCCGTTGCGGCCGAGCACCGGGATCCAAGAGATCATGCGGATGATGTTGGAGGTCAGGAACGGCACGGTGCAGACCAGGAACAGCACCATCTGCATGGCCGTGGTGCGGATGTGGAAGGCGAGGAAATAGGCGACCCAGAAGCCGATGAACAAGGTCAGCGCCCAGACGATGACGGCGAATTTGATGGTGTTGAGATAGGTCTTCCAGGTAACCCAGGAGCCCAGCACATCGGAATAGTTGGTGGTCAGGAAATCCGGATACATGGCGGCGAAGTCGTAGTCCCAGAAGGACACGACGACGATCATGATGATCGGCAAAAGCAGGAACGCGCCAAGGATCAGCGCCAGAGGTGCCGACTGAAGGTAGGGCGTGACGGCACTGAGCGAGAAGCGGCGTCGTCGGGCTGGTTTCGCGGCGGCGATTGCAGGGCGTTCGAGCGCGACTGTCATCAATGCTCTCGGGTTTGATGATGCGGCCTGAGCCGCGTTCCCCTTCTCCGCAACGGGAGAAGGGGTAGAGGAGCGGCGCTTGTTCGCTTACGCCGCGATGAACTCGTTCCAGCGCTTCACCATGTAGCGGTCCTCGTCCATGACCGAGTTCCAGCAGGCGACCTTGCCCATGCGCTCTTCGAAGGAGCCGCCGTCACGCACGGCGCCGGCCTTTTCCATGACGGTGCCGTCGGGCGCCTTGATTTCGCCCTTGGCCGGCTTGCCTTCGATCCAGTAGCCCCACTCATCCTCGGACATGAACTTCTTGGCCGAGACCATGTTGGCCGAGTAGTAGCCCTGGCGGTTGAGGTAGCCGCCGACCCAGCCCGACGTGTACCAGTTGATGTATTCGTAGGCCGCGTCGAGTTCGGCGCCCTTGAGATGGGCTGCCAGGCCAAGACCGCCGCCCCACGAGCGGTAGCCTTCCTTGAGCGGCTGGAAGCGGCAGGCGATGCCCTTTGAGCGCACGGCGGCAACGGCCGGCGACCACATCGACTGGATGACCACTTCGCCCGACGCCATCAGATTGACGCTCTCGTCGAAGGACTTCCAGAAGGCGCGGAACTGGCCGGCCTGCTTGGCCTTGATCAGGAAGTCGATCGTCTTGTCGATCTCGTCCTTGGTCATGTTGCCCTTGTCGGCATATTTGATGTTGCCGGTGGCTTCCATGATCATGGCCGCATCCATGATGCCGATCGAGGGGATGTTGAGGATCGCGGTCTTGCCCTTGAAGGCCGGATCCAAGATGTCGGCCCAGGTGGTGATGTCGCGACCGACGAGGTCGGGGCGGATGCCGAGCGTGTCGGCGTTGTAGATGGTCGGCACCATGGTGAACCAGTTGGTCGGCGCTTTGGCGAAGGTCTTTGAATCCTGCGCCTCGACATAACCAACCGTGTGCGGCGCGGTGCCCTGGGCAATGACGCTGTCGGGCGTCAGCTTGCCGGTTTTGAACAGCGGCACCAGCTCGTCGTAATATTTCAGCTTGCTGACATCCATCGGCTGCAGCACGCCGCTCGGGAACACTTTCTTGCAGATCCAGTATTCGATGTCGGCGATGTCATAGCTGTCGGGCTGGGTCACGGCGCGCTGGGCAGCGGCGTCGGAATCGGTCGCCGTCATCTCCAGCGTGATGCCAAGGTCGGCCTTGCACTTGTCGGCGATGGCGTTGAGGTTTGATACGCCGGTGCCGAACTGGCGCAGCGTGATGTTGGACTGAGCCCAGATGGTCGGGAAGCCTGTGATGACTCCCGAGCCGGCGGCAAAGCCGACGGCGGCGGCACCTGTCTTGAGCAGCGAGCGGCGCGAAATGCCAGTCTTCGTTTCGGTGGTTTTTGTCATGCCTATTCCCCTGTCTTGTTTTGCTTCGTTGAAGTCATGAATGAAGGCGGCCGAGGACGATCGCATCCTCGGCATCCCAGGCGAGCGGTACAGCGTCGCCAAGGGCGACGGGTCTGGCAAAGAAGTCGGAATCGTCGATGATGACGGTGAAGTCGTCGATGCCGGCGCCGGTAACCGACAGCTTCACCGTGGCGCCGCGATATTCGATGTTGGAGACGATGCCGGTGAAGCCGAGGCCGGGCGAGGGCGCCTGGCCGATGCGCACATGGTCGGTGCGGATGGCAATGTCGATCGGCGTGCCCGGCTCCTGGCCTTGCCCGCAGGCGGCGAGCGCGCCACCGCCATTGACGTCGAAGACGACCATGCCGTCCTGGCTGGCGGTGACCCGGCCGGAAATGACATTGTGGTCGCCCATGAAGCGCGCGACAAAGGCCGTGGCCGGCCGTTCGAACACGTCGCGCGGCGGTGCTGCCTGTTCGATGCGGCCGTCATTCATCACCACGATCAGGTCCGCCAAGGCCATGGCCTCCTCCTGGCTGTGGGTGACGTGGACGAAGGTGATGCCGAGCGAGGTCTGCAGCTTCTTCAACTCGGCACGCATGCGTATCTTTAGGAACGGGTCGAGCGCTGACAGCGGTTCGTCGAGCAGCAGCGCCTCGGGATCGGTAATGAGCGCGCGGGCCAGCGCCACGCGCTGTTGCTGGCCGCCGGAAAGCTGCGCGGGCCGGCGCGTCGCATAGGCTTCCATCTGCATCAGCTTCAGCATGTCGAGCGCCTTGGCGCGGCGCTGTTCCTTGTCGACCCCCTTCATCTTCAGGCTGAAGGCGACATTGTCGATGAGGTCGAGATGCGGGAACAGAGCGTAGGACTGGAACATCATTGCCGTGCCGCGCTTGGCCGGCGGCAGGTCGGTGACGACGGTGTTGCCGAGCCGGACATCACCCGACGAAATGCTTTCGTGGCCGGCGATCATGCGTAGCGTCGAGGTCTTGCCGCAGCCGGAAGGGCCTAGCAGACAGCAATAGGTGCCCGCCGGTATCTTCAGGCTGATGTCCTCGACGGCGGTCGTCGTTCCATAGACTTTCGAAACGGACACGATGTCGATCTCGGCGGCTTTGGACATTCAGGCTTCCCCGTTTGGTCGTGTTAACCAATGCATCATGCGTGCCAAATGGGATGTGTCGGGCCAACCAATTGAATTGTCTGAAAAATCAGGGTTCTGGCCTTTTGCTCATGCAGCGAGCTGTCTTGTGCATTGCACAAATTATGGGCGATTGTTGGCGATATGCACAAGAATCGTATGCAATCTTTTTTGGCTTCGTGTCCACTTTGCCTCTCGTGCGGAGAGGACGAGTCGCGCTAGAAGAGGCCGGGAACAACATCGCCATGAACATTGCCGATCATATCTATTCCGCAACCGACAGCGCCAACCAGGATCGCGCCCAGGCGATCCGTGACAATCTGCGCGACGCCATCGTCGACCGCAGGCTGGCGCCGGGCACCAAGCTTTCGGAAGGCGAGGTCGGCACGCTGTTCGACGTGTCGCGCACCGTGGCGCGCGCGGCGTTGCAGATGCTGTCCTTCGAGGGCCTTGTGCGCACCGAGCGAAACCGTGGCGCCTTTGTCGCCAACCCGTCGCCCGAGGAAGCGCGCCAGGTGTTTGCCTCGCGCCGGCTGATCGAGCCGGGCATCGCCATTGCCGCTTGCGGGCGCGTCAGAGCAGCCGATATTGCAGCGTTTCGCGCTCAACTCGACGAGGAAGGTCGCTTTATAGCCGAGCGCGGCCCCAATGCGCGCCGCTCCGAGATCAAGGCGTCGGGTGATTTCCACCTGCTGCTCGCATCAGTCGCGGGCAACTCCATTCTGCAGCGCTTTATGGAAGAACTGGTTGCACGGTCGTCACTGGTCATCGCCCTTTACGGACGGTCTGGCGTTTCAGCCTGCGGGCATAGCGAGCACACGGAAATCGTCGGCGCGCTGGAGAGCAGCGATTGCGAGCGGGCGAGCCGGCTGATGCTGCACCACATCGACCATATCGAGGCCGATCTCGATCTTCGTGTCAGGGCCGGCCCGGCACTCAGGGAAGCTCTCAACTTCTGACTAGTTTTCGTCGTCCGTGGCAGCGGGCGCAGCCTGCCCAACTGCCTTGCGGCGCAACATCTTGGTCAGCTTCCAGATCGTTGGGCTGTTCTTGACGAAGGCTTTCAGCCGCGCACCCTGACGAAGCGTCAGCGCCAGCGCGCGGCCCTTCAGCGTCAGCGGCACCAGCATCTCGAAATGCCGGGTTTCGATATCGCACCACTGCCGCTTGTAGGATTCGTCGCCGACAGAGAAATCATAGACCGAAAAACCGGTCTCGCAGGCTTCCTGGATGTTGTCGAAGAACAGGAAATCGCCGGGACTGGTGTGGCCCAGATCATCCTCGGCGATCGCTCCGAACTCGCAGATCAGGCGTTTCCCGGAGCGGCTCGACCCGGTGATGGCGCGCAGCTTGCCGGCGACCTCCAGCCCATGCAGCATGAAAGAGGGCTTGTCCTCGGCCAGGGCTTGCGTGAACAGCGCCCGGAAGAAGGCGCGGGTCTGTTCGTCGCCGAAGACGTTGGCGATGCCCATCTTGCGAAAACGCAGTTCCTTCATCTCGAAGAACGCGTCGAGCAGCCTGTCCACCTCTTCGGAGGTGCGCGCCTCGACGCGCCGGTGGTTGCCGACCGCCTCGAACTTGCGCGTCTGCGAACGATGTTTCTTGCGTTTGCGCTTGCCGCTGGCGCGCAACAGCAGCGCATCGAAGCCACCGGCAAGGTCGACGGCCAGCGAAAGATTGGGGCTGGCGAAGTGATCGAGCGATGCGAGCGGATTGGCGATGCCGTCGAGATCGGGCAGCAATCGTTCCAGGGCGATGAGGTCGATGTCGGGGCGCGCCTTGGCGATGGCCGCAAACATCGAGCGGACGGCCGTGACGTCAGCCCTGGCCAGCCACTGCGGGTCGGCTGCGGCGAAATTGCCATTGGCGTGGCGGTCGCCCATGAAACGGGCGACCCGGAGCGGGCCGCGGCTGACGACCTCGAGAGCCAGCGCGAAGACCGGCTTTCCTTCGAGCGTGAGCGTCGCCACCACCACATCCGGCTTGATCTGCGCGGCCCAGTTCAGGATCCATATCGCGCCCTGTGCAGGCGCAAAGAGCGCCGAGCTGCAGAACCCCGCATAGGCGGCGAGCCCTTCGGCTGCGGCAACGGAAACCGACAGCCCCACGGCATCCCCGGGCAGGGCGCGTGGCGAAGCCTCGGTCGCCATGAGCCGATTGCCGTCAAATGACGCCATTGCGTCAACCATACCTCAATCCTTAAGGCGTATTGATCCCGATTTGGGGGAGCGCTCAGGCGTGTTCCGTGCTTGGATCAGCCTAGGCGCAAAAGGTGAATGAATGATCGACGGCGGGGAGGCAATCCGGAAACTGGCGCTCAATTTCGCCCGCTATACCGGCCTCGCACCACTGGCCAGGCCGTTTGTCGGCGGCATCGGCGCCATCCTGATGCTGCACCGCGTGACTGCGACACCCGAAAAGCCTGACAGCGTCAACCGGCACCTCAACATTGCGCCCGGTTTCCTCGACGCGGTGATCGCCGACATGAAGGCCGACGGCTATGCCTTCGTGTCGATGGACGAAGCCGTGGAGCACATCAAGGCAGGCGGCAAGGGCGGCCGGTTCGCCACCATCACCGCCGACGATGCCTATCGCGACAACATGACCGAGGCGTTGCCGGTGCTGGAAAAACACGGCGCTCCGATCACCATCTATGTCGCGCCCGGGCTGATCGACGGCACCGCTGACCTGTGGTGGGACGTGGCCGAGGACATCGTCAATGCATGCAACCGCCTGACCTTGCCGACCTCCAACGGTCCGACAGTGATCGATTGCGCGACCCCGGCCAGGAAGCACCAGGCCATAGCCCGGCTGCACGCCTACCTCGCCACCGCGGTTCGCGAGGAAGATCTGCGGAGCGTGCTGCGCGATCTTGCCAAATCAAATGGCGTCGACGCAGACGCCCCACGACTGCGCACACTGATGAACTGGGATGAGCTTCGTGCTGTGGCCGCGCATCCGTTGGTGGCGATCGGCGCCCATACGATCAACCACAGCAATCTGAAGCGGCTTTCCGAAGCCGATGCGCGCCACGAGATCGGCGCCGTGAAAGACGTGTTGCGGACCGCGCTCGGCGGGGAGCCTCGCCATTTTGCCTATCCCTATGGCTATGCCAGCGCCGTCGGCTGCCGCGAAGTGGGCTTTGTCCGTGACGCCGGCTATGTCTCGGCCGTGACGACCCGCCATGGTCTGCTGCACGCTGAACATGCCGGCTTCCTGCATGCCTTGCCGCGCATTTCGGTCAATGGTCGCTACCAGAACCTGGCCCATATCCGCACCATGCTGTCGGGCGTGACGACGCCGCTTGCCAATGCCGGCAAGATGGTCGTCACCATCTGACGAACTGGCGGCAGGGCGGGTATCGACGATCGACCGACCAACATTCGCAAGTCAGCATTTGTGGAAATACCGGTAGGTGTCTGGGGCGCTCATCCATTTGAGATCTGCCGTCAACCCGCCATGCGCGTTGATCCAGCCGCGGATGTCGGATGCGTAAGCGTTCCACAACACGCCGGTCATGTCGGTGCGGTGCGCAAGGTGGAACCCGAAGCTCGCCGCCGGCATCACGCATATGCGGCTGCGGGGAATATAGCCAAGCAGCACCGTGCAGGCGGACTGGCATTTGCCGACAATGCGTACATTGACGCCGCGTGCCGCCAATGCTTTCCAGCGCTGGCTGTAGGCGGCAACGCTGCCGCCATGATCGTCCGATACGTTGATGGTTTCAGCTGCCGCAACCGACGCGGCGAGCGATGCGAGCAGCAAGATCAGCCCCGCGAACATCCCTTTCAGCATGCCGGCCTCCCCAGGTGAGCGCCGTCAACATAGTCCTTTGCTGGCTGGCTGGTGAATCACGATCGCGTTTTTGACGCGGGGCCGGTGCGAACCGACCCAAGCCGTTTCAGCGCTTTACCCTCGGCTCCAGCATCAGCCACTTGATGATGCCCATTGCCGGCAGCACCCAGAGCAGGCCGCTGAACAGGAAGAACAGGAATTGCACCAACGGACCGGACTCCGACAGCCTGGCGACCACGAAGATCGATGCGACTAGCGCATAGATGATGACCAGCGCCACCAGCAGGAACATTCCGATCAGCTTTTTCAGGCGAATGGGCATGGCTTGGCCTCGTTGATCGCTACCGCTTAGGCCGAACGCAGGACACACGCAACCCGCGACATCAGGCGCGACGGCGTGCCGCGTCGGATGGTCTTGCCAGCACCGGTGCGATGGTTCACCTATCCGCGACCTCAACCTGCCGGGACAAGATCATGGCCGCCATCTCAGCCGCCGCGCCATACGTCGCCCGCGCCCGCGACCTCCACAACCGCGCACTCGTGCGCGGCTGGCTTTACGCCGTGCTCCTGGTGCTGTTTGCGCTGGTGCTGGTCGGCGGCGCAACGCGGCTTACCGAGTCAGGTCTTTCCATCACCGAATGGCAGCCGATCCATGGCGTCATCCCGCCGCTCAACGACGCCGAGTGGCAAGAGGAATTCCAGCGCTATCAGCAGATCCCGCAATACACCGAGCTCCACAAGGGCATGAGTGTCGAGGCATTCAAGTCGATCTTCTGGTGGGAGTGGGCGCACCGTATCCTGGCGCGCAGTGTCGGCCTGGTCTTTGCCTTGCCGCTGCTGGTCCTCTGGGCGACGCGCCGCATCGAGCGCGGCCTGGGGCCAAAGCTGGTCGGGATTCTGCTTCTTGGCGGCCTGCAGGGCGCCATCGGCTGGTGGATGGTGGCTTCCGGCCTGGTCGACCGTGTGTCGGTGAGCCAGTACCGGCTGGCGACGCACCTGACGCTGGCGGCATTGATCTTCACCGCCACCATGGTCGTGGCGCGTGGGCTGGCGCCGCATTCCGAGCCTGCAGCCGATCGTTCGACGCAGCGGCTGGCCGGCTTCATCGTGCTTCTGGCGCTGGTCCAGATCTATCTCGGTGGCCTGGTCGCCGGCCTCGACGCCGGCTTGAGCTACAACACCTGGCCCCTGATGGACGGCAAGATCATCCCCGGCGATCTGCTGATCCTCGAGCCGGCGTGGCGCAACTTCTTCGAGAGCCCGAAGACGGTGCAGTTTATCCATCGGCTCGGCGCTTACACGGTCTTCACCGTCGCGCTCTGGCACATGGTTGCGACGCGGATGCGCCTGCCGGGCTCAACCCATGCCCGTCGCGCTACGCTGCTGTTTGGGCTGGTGCTGGTGCAGGCCTCGATCGGCATCGGCACGCTGCTGATGCATGTGCCGCTGCATATGGCGCTGACCCATCAGGGTTTTGCGCTGATCGTGCTGGGCCTTGCCACCGCGCACTGGCGCGGCACCAAGGGGGCTTACCCCTTGCCGCAGGAGATCGCGCTCAGGAGTTGATTCCGAGCGATCGGCCCGTCACATCCAGAATTCGTTGGACTGGGTGGTTTTCTGGCCGTCGAATTCCGCCTGGCGCACAGCCGCCGCGGATGGCGTTGACTGGCTCTGGGCTGCCTTGGCCGCCTTGTCGGCGTCGGTGGCCCTGAGCGCGTCGAGCTTGGCCTGGGCCGTGGCGATATCCTGCTGAATCTGGGCCGCTTGAACCTGATCCTTGATCGCCTTGGCCTGGTCTTGCAGGTCCTGGATCTGCTTTTCGAGCGCGGCCTCTTGGGCTGCACTGCTCGACGAACTGGAGGAGGAATACTGGGCTGCGGAGGAGGAGCCCGAGATCGCGCTGACCATGACGAATCCTTGGAGTGGAGCCAAGAAACCTCAGTAGTCCAACATGGTAAATAAGTGTTTACCAATAGCCTTGCTTGATCAGAAGCTGGCCCGCACCGTTCGGATCGCCATGGCGATCGACAATTCGCGGTTCTCCTCGACCGCGTTGTCGTCCTCTTGGTGCCAGGCCGCGGACAGGCAGCCATAGGCGATGGCATGGTCCAGTATCGCTGCCGGCGACTGCCCAAGCGTCCTGCCAAAGATTTCGGCCATATGCGCGATCCGCAGGGGATCGAGGCAGAGTTCGTCACGATCGAGCGGATTGTAGAACATGTTGGCGGCGTCGAAGCCGGGATCGCCGAGCACGCCTTTCGGATCGATCACCAGCCAGCCGCGCGGCTCATGCAGGATGTTGTCATGGTGGAGGTCGCCATGCGGCGCCCTGATGTCGCGCGGATCGTCCAGCAGCCGATCGGCGATGGCTGCGGCCTCGACATAGAGGCTGGCATGGCCGGCATCGCGATCGGTCGCGGCTTTCCTGAACAGGCTGACGTATCGCTCCCTCAGCGGCTGAAGCTCCGGCGGGAAGGGGTCTTTCCCGGGTGAAAACAGTCGCGCCATCACCTCCGCCGCGATCGTGGTCGCGGCGTTGTCGCCCTGTTCGTCGAGAACCCGCGAAAGCAGGGTGTCGCCGGCATATTCGAGCAGCATGGAGTGGCCGTCGCGGCCAAGCAGGCGCACCGCGTCTTCGCCGCGCCGCCGAGCCAGGAAATGCTCGCCGCGCAACTCGTCGGCGACATCGTCGAACGGCTTGAGCGCCTTGACGACGGCCGGCGAGCCATCCTCGCGAACAACCTTCCAGATGCGGCTCGAAAAGGTCTCGGCAATGAGTTCGGGCGCGCTGACCTTCCAGCGCGCCGAGAAGGCTGGTGCGTCCATCAAAGCCCGAGCATCAGGTCCATGTTCTGGACGGCCGCACCCGAGGCACCCTTGCCGAGATTGTCGTAGACCGCCAGCAGCAGCGCCTGCGCGCGCTTGTCGTTGGCGAAGACATAGAGCTTCATGCGGTTGGTGCCGTTGTAGATCTCGGGATCGATGTCCGGCATGCGCTCGAGATGCGCATAGGGCGCCACTTCGACCACGCCGCCCTTGATCGCGGCAAAATGGTCGGCAATGGCCGCATGAAGCTCCGCACCCGTCGGCACGTGGTCGAGGCCGCCGAGCTGCAGCGGCACCACGGTGATCATGCCTTGCGCGAAATTGCCGACCGCCGGCTGCATGATCGGGTCGTGCGACAGTTTCGCATAGGCCCGCAGTTCTGGCACGTGTTTGTGCTGCAGGGTCAGGCCATAGGGCAGGAACTCCGAGGCGTCCTCGCCCTTGGCGACATAATCCTCGATCATTGGGCGTCCGCCGCCCGAATAGCCCGAAATGCCGTTGACGGCGATCGGGAAATCGGCCGGCAGCAGGCCTGATGTGACCAGTGGCCGCAGCGTTGCGATCGGTCCCTGCGGCCAGCAGCCGGGGTTGGCGACGCGCTTGGCCACGGCGATTGCCTTCGGCTGATCCTTGTCCATCTCGGCGAAGCCATAGGCCCAGCCTTCGGCGACACGATGCGCGGTCGATGCATCGATGACCTTGGTGGTGTCGTTGGCGATCAGCGAGACACTCTCCTTCGCAGCATCATCCGGCAGGCACAGGATCGCGACATCGGCGGCATTGAGGAATTCGGCGCGCGCCGCGGTTTCCTTGCGGCGCTCGGTCGGAATCGAAATGATCTCCAGGTCGCCACGCTCGGCAAGCAGCGCCCGGATCTGGAGACCGGTGGTGCCGTGCTCGCCATCGATGAAGATTTTCGGTTTCATGGACTGATCAAATTCCCTGATATTTCAAGACTATATGCCGTGACCGTGATTCACCGCGGCACCGTTGTGATGGCCGTTGTTCATCTCTTCCTGACGTGCCTTTCGCTCCGCCAGCAAGCCTAGATACTGCATGGCGACCATTGAGCCGGCAATCGCGGTTATATCGGCGTGATCATAGGCCGGCGCAACCTCCACGACATCGGCGCCGACAATATCGACCTGATTGAGCTGGCGCAGCGTCGACAGGATCTTCGCCGAGGACGGCCCGCCGGCCACCGGCGTGCCGGTTCCAGGCGCATAGGCCGGGTCGAGGCAGTCGATATCGAATGTGAGGTACGTCTTCTTGCCGCCGGTGCGATCGACGATGGCGTAGGCGATGTCGGACGCACGCATTTCCTCGATTTCGTGACCGTAGAGGATCTTGATGCCGAACGTGTCAGGCGCGTGCGTCCGGATGCCGATCTGGATCGAACGCTCGGGATCGATGATGCCTTCGTTCACGGCGCGGCCGACGAAGGAGCCGTGGTCGATGCGTTTGCCATCGTCAGGCCAGGTATCCTGATGCGCGTCGAACTGCACTAAGGCGAGCGGCCCGTGGATGGCGGCATGAGCCTTGAGCAGCGGCCAGGTGACGAAATGGTCGCCGCCCAGCGTCAGCAGGAAGGCGCCTGACTTCAGGATCTTCGCCGCTTCGCGCTCGATCGTGCCGGGCGTCTTCTGGTGGTTGCCCGAGTCGAGCAGACAGTCGCCATAGTCGACCACCGCGAGGTGTTCGAACAGATCGCGCGAGAACGGGTACTGCGGGTCATTGTCGAGGATCGCAGAGGCGCGGCGTATAGCCTGCGGCCCGAAGCGAGCGCCGGGCCGGTTGGTGACGGCGGCGTCGAAGGGAATGCCCCAGACCACGGCGTCCGCGCCCTTCACGTCCTTGGTGTATTTGCGCCGCATGAACGACAGCGCGCCGGAATAGGTCGGCTCAAGGGCGCCGCCGGTTTTGGAGCGGGCGGTGAAGGCATGGTCGATGTTCTTGGTCGCCATTACTGGTCCTCGGTTTCATCGGGGTGCAACAACTACAGAACCGGCACGGAAGATGCCAGTCACAGCTTGGCGAGACGAAATCGCGCCGTCCGGGTGCCACGGCAAGACAGGATTTGTATCATCATGACGCAGACCGCGTTTCTTAATCCGTCCCATGCCGTGGTGTCGACCCACACCGGCACGATCGCGGGCGAACGCTTCCAGGTTCTCGATTCGTGGCGCGGCATCTGCGCGCTGCTGGTCGCGCTGTTTCATTTCCCGACCGCTTCCGCGATCTCGCAAAGCAGCTTCATCGGTTCGTCCTATCTGTTCGTTGACTTCTTCTTCGTCCTTTCCGGCTTCGTCATCGCCAGCAGCTACGGCAATCGGCTGAGCCAGCCGGAAGAGGTCGCCCGCTTCGCGCTGGTGCGTTTCGGTCGTATCTACCCGCTGCATCTCTTGATGCTTGCAGCCTTTGCAGGATTCGAACTGCTGCGGCTGGTGCTGCCGCAACTGCACGGCACCGGCGCCGCCCCCTTCACCGGCGGTTTCGATCTCAAGAGCCTGCTTGCCAATCTGCTCCTGCTGCAAGGTGTCGGCTTCGAGGATCACCTGACCTGGAATGCGCCAAGCTGGAGCATTTCGGCGGAGTTTTTCGCCTATCTTCTGTTCGCGGGCGTGGTCTTCATTGCCGGCGCGCGGGCTTGGGTATGGTTCGTCGCCGCCGCCGTCACTGCGCCGCTGTTCCTGCTCGGCTTCTCCACGCATCATATGGACGTCTCCTACGATTTCGGCTTCATCCGCTGCCTCTATGGCTTCTCGCTCGGTGCCCTGCTTGCGTGGTTTCAACATGATTCCATTGCAGGGGCGCGACAGCTCCTTGCCAGGAGCGGCCCACGGCTGAGCTGGACGCTTGCCGAAATCGTCATGGTGGCGGTCATCGTGCTTTTTGTCTCGCTGGCGGGCAGCAATGATTTCGGCATCGCAGCACCCTTGGTGTTCGCGCTGGCGCTGTTTCTCTTTGCTCATGAAGGCGGCTGGATCAGCGCCTTGTTGAGGACGCCGTTCATGCTGACACTCGGCGCGCTGTCTTATTCGATCTACATGGTCCACATCTTCGTCCAGGCGCGCCTGATCAACGTTGCCGGGCTCGTCGAGCGCAAGCTCGGCCTTGGCTTGATCGGCGACTTCGTGCTGCGCGGCCAGCCCGCGACCGGCTTCGGCGCCGGCTGGACCGGGACCGTGGCGATCATCCTGATGCTCGTTGCCACCATCGCCGCCTCGTGGATCACCTGGCGCCTGGTCGAAATGCCTGCAACGGCTTGGTTCCGCCGGCTCTCGAAACGCATCTGACGAACGCTTCTGCGACCGACCACTAGCCGGCTTCGTTCATGTGGCCGTCACGGGGGTCGCCTATTCCGGCCCAATCCGGAACGGAGCGATTCTTGATGCGGACCCCTTGGCTGAGCCTCCTGCTTTGCACGGCACTCGCGGCCGTCTCCGGTCAGGCCATCGCCGGTGAAACCCGCGCCAGGCAGATTCTCGATCGCTTCGAGCATGCCAACCAGTGGCGCGACCATGTCATGGTGGCCGCGCATCGCGCTGGCAGCATGCAGGCCGGCAAGACGCTTTATGCGGAAAATTCGCTTGCCGCCGTCGAAGGCTCGATCGCCATGGGCGCCGAGATCGTCTAGGTCGATATCAGGCGCTCGAAAGACGGCGAGTTCGTTGTCATGCATGACAGCTGGCTCGACCGTACCACGACCTGCAAGGGCGAGGTGGTGAAGTACACGCTGGCCGAACTGAGGACCTGCCGGCTGGTGATCGAGGGCACCCACGCCGTCACCAATGAGAGGGTCTCGACGCTGCGCGAAATGCTGCTGGCGACCCGGGACAGGATCCTCATCAACCTCGACAACAAGCTCGAAGTCGGCGACCTCCCGGGCATGATCGCGGTGGCCCGTGATCTCGGCATGGCCGACCAGGTCATCGTCAAGGAAAACCTCTGGAACCAGGCCAGGATCACCACGGTCAAGGCCGCCATGGCTGTGATCGGCGGCGGTGTCCAGTTCATGCCAATCCTCGCCGATGACGCGGTTCATGATGTAGGTTTCGCCGAGACGGTCGACCACGCCTTTGCGCCATGCGCGATCGAGCTGATCAACTGGCGGGCGGGCGCCGAGACGCTGACCGAAACCGGCGGACCGCTGTTCAGCACACGCATGCGCGCGGCGGCGGTGCGCGGCAACTGGCACATCTGGGCCGACACCTACGCCATCGTCAACAAGCCGGGCGGCTTCCTGGCGGGCGGCCGTGGCGACGAACTGGCGGTGCAGGCCAGCTTGCCGCGCGAAGCCTGGGGTTTCTGGGTCGATCGTGGCGCCACCATCATCCAGACCGATGAACCCAAAGCGGCAATCGACTGGCTGGCGGCGAATGGTTCTCGCGTGCCTTATGCCGGGACCGGCGAACGCCTCGAGCCTGCGGCGACCGCCAGCATCAATTGATTTGCTGCCACTCGAGGTTTCGGCACATTGTCGCGGGGCAGTGTCTCCTGACGGAACGGTGTCAGGGTGAACCCGTTACCCATGGGCATGTCCAACACCTTGGTTTTCAAGCGCCCCGCCAACATCGCCTATGCCGCCACCGTCGCCGCGACCAGTCTCGGTTTCGTGGTGGTGCAGCTCGACGTCTCCATCGTCAATGTAGCGCTGAACAGGATCGGCGCCGCACTCTCGATGGGCATAGGCGGCCTGCAATGGGTGGTCGATGCCTACACGCTTGCCTTCGCCTCGCTGCTGCTTGCCGGCGGTGCGCTCGGTGACAGGATCGGTGCCCGCCGTGTACTCGTCGGCGGCATGGCGCTGTTCAGCGTCGCTTCGCTGGTCTGCGGCTTGGCTTGGAGTGCCTGGGTGCTGATCGCGGCGCGCGCCGTGCAAGGCGCGGGCGCAGCCTTGCTGATGCCGTGTTCGCTGGCGCTGCTCAACCGCGCCTATGCGTCGGACAAGCCGCGCCGGGCACGCGCCGTCGGCCTGTGGACGGCGGCGGGCGGCATCGCGCTGTCGGCCGGGCCGGCGCTTGGCGGTTTCATGGTCGCGTCGCTCGGCTGGGCCAGCATTTTTCTGGTCAACCTGCCCATCGGCGTTCTCGCCATCTGGATGGCCTACCGGTTTCTGGAGGAGACGCCGCCCAAGGCCGAGAAACCGCCGATCGACTGGACCGGGCAGGGGCTTGTCGTGCTGACACTGTTTTCGCTGACCGGCGCCTTCATCGAAACCGGCTCGTCGGGCTGGACTTCATTGCCGGTCGTTGGCGGATTGATCCTGGCGGTGGTGGCTGGAAGCCTGTTCATGCTGGTCGAGAGCCGGAGCAAGGCGCCGATGTTTCCGCTAAAGCTGTTTGCCAGCCGCATCCCTGCGGTGACGAGCCTCGTCGGGCTGGCGGTCAACCTGACGCTCTATGGCACGATCTTCATGCTCAGCCTCTACTTCCAGAAGGAAAGGCATTTTTCGCCCGAGATGACCGGGCTTGCCTTCCTGCCGTTCATGGCGGCGGTCACCGTGTCGAATGTCGCGGCCGGACGAATCGCGGCGACCTATGGCTCACGCTTGCCGATGGCGATCGGCCTGCTCCTCGGTGCGGTCGGTTTCGGCCTGATGGCGCTGATCCAGGCCGATACATCCTACCTGTCGCTGCTGTGGCGGTTGCTCTTCCTGCCGATCGGCATAGGTCTCGCCGTACCCGCCATGACCACGGCGCTGTTGTCGTCCGTGCCGACGGCGATGTCGGGAACAGCTTCGGGCGTGCTCAATACAGTGCGCCAGTCGGGCGGGGCGATCGGCGTCGCATTGTTCGGCTCGGCCTTGGCGCTGGGCACGATCCACGGCATGCAGATTGCTTTCCTCGCCTCCGCGCTCGCGGTGGCGTTCGCGGCGCTCTGCGCCTTCCTGTTCATCCGCGACGCCGACCATACCGCCGGATAGGAAGCCGAATGCAAAAAGGCCGCCCGGAGGCGGCCTTTTCGATTTCTGAAGTTTCGTGGCTTAGCGCTTCGAGAACTGGAAGCTGCGGCGGGCCTTCGCCTTGCCGTACTTCTTGCGCTCGACGACGCGGCTGTCGCGGGTCAGGAAGCCGCCCTTCTTGAGCACGGCGCGCAGCGCCGGCTCGTAGTAGGTCAGCGCCTTGGATATGCCGTGGCGAACGGCACCGGCCTGGCCGGAGAGGCCGCCGCCGACGACAGTGGCGACGATGTCGTACTGACCCGAACGGTTGGAGGCGATGATCGGCTGGTTGAGGATCATCTGCAGGACGGGGCGCGCGAAATAGGTCGCGAATTCCTTGTCATTGACGACGATCTTGCCGGAACCCGGCTTCACCCAGACGCGCGCAATGGCGTTCTTGCGCTTGCCGGTGGCATAGGCGCGGCCCGACTTGTCGAGTTTCTGGACGTGGACGGGGGCTGCCGGCTGGGTATTCGTGTTGCCGGTGGCGGCGCCCAGTTCTGCGAGCGAGGAAAGCTCAGCCATCTTATGCGACCTTCTTGTTCTTGGAATTCAGCTTGGCCACGTCGAGGACTTCTGGCTGCTGGGCGACATGCGGATGCTCTGCGCCTGCATAGACGCGCAGGTTCTTCATCTGGCGACGGCCGAGCGGGCCACGCGGGACCATGCGCTCAACGGCCTTCTCGACGACACGCTCGGGGAAACGGCCCTCGAGCAGCTGGCGCGCGGTGCGCTCCTTGATGCCGCCGGGGTGGCCGGTGTGCCAATAATAGACCTTGTCGGTGAACTTCTTGCCGGTGAACACCACCTTGTCGGCATTGATGACGATGACATTGTCGCCGTCGTCGACATGCGGGGTGAAGGTCGGCTTGTGCTTGCCGCGAAGATGATTGGCGATGACAGTGGCCAGACGACCGACGACGAGACCTTCGGCGTCGATCAGGATCCACTTCTTCACCACATCCGCAGGCTTCTGCGAAAAGGTTGTCATGTTTTCTGCTCTCGGTTTGGACCTTCCCCAATCCACAAACGATAAGGAAGGCGTTTCTTGTTGCTTGGATTGGCGATAGACGCTTGCCCGTCGCCAATAACAAAACGGCGGCCTTTGCGGGCCGCTGCTTCGTGAGGGCTTATAGGCGAGGGTCGGGACCGCGTCAAGGCGACGGAAAAGTCTTGTAGTACGTAAAATATAGTAAAAACAATGGGTTAGTTAAAAGGTATTATTTTACCACATCGCTGCGCTTCGGCGGGATCGAATAAGTCCCCGTGGCGTGCGCGATCGTCTGCCCCTCTGGGCCGGCAACGATGTCGATGTCGAACACCATCAGGCTCTTTCCGAGCTTCAGGATGCGGCAGTGGCCATCGATCGGCCCGGCCTCGGCCTTGCGGACGAAATTGATATCGAGGTTGACGGTAACCGAAAGCGCGTCCGGCCCGGCATGGCTGAGCACGCAGACATAACCGCCGATATCGGCCAGCGTGAACAGGGCAGGGCCAGACACCGTCCCGCCGGGTCGCAGATGCCGCTCGTTGGCGTTGAGCCGCACGGTGCAGCCGCCGGGAAAGACGTCGATCGCCTCATAGGCAGCGGAACTCTCGTTGAGCTGCGGAAAGACGGTCTCCATCAGCGTATTGATTTGCGCGGCGGTCAGCACCGGCTTGAGATTGGTCTGGGCGGGCATTTCGGTCTCTCGTTCTAATGCCCGGCTTGTATGAGCGCAGAGGCCCGTTTCTGGCAACACCTTCACCTCTCTGGCGCAAGCGATGGGTGTTGGATGAAACCCGATCCGATATTAGATACTCTTCCAGCCCGAGCGGAATCGCGGAGACCTTAGCCATGGCCGAAATCCTTGCCATCAAGCCTGCCGCTGTCGAAGGTCCGGTCACGACAAGGCTGGACAAGGGTGTGCTGCGCCTGACGCTCGCCAATCCCCCCGCCAACGCCCTGTCGCTTGGGGTCATGGCGGCGCTGACGGCGGAACTCGAGCGCGCCAAGACCAACAAGGCTGTTCGGGTCATCGTGCTGTCGGCGGCTGGAAAAGTGTTCTGTGCCGGCCATGATTTGAAGGAAATGACGGCACGCCGCGCCGATGCTGATCGCGGCAAGGCCCTCTTCGAACAGACGTTTGCCGCTTGCGCCACTCTGATGCAGGCGATCGTGCACCATCCCTTGCCTGTCATCGCCGAGGTCGACGGCCTGGCGACCGCCGCCGGCCTGCAACTGGTCGCCAGCTGCGACCTGGCGATCGCCTCGCATGAGGCAACCTTCTGCACGCCCGGCGTCAACATCGGCCTGTTCTGCTCGACGCCGATGGTGGCGCTGTCTCGCAACGTCTCGCGCAAGCAGGCAATGGAGATGCTGTTGACCGGCGAGACGATCGACGCGGCAACGGCCAAGGACTTCGGCCTGGTCAACCGCGTCGTGCCGCGCGAATACCTGAATCAGATCGTCACCAAATACGCGCAAACCATTGCTTCCAAATCATCTTTGGTGGTCAAGACCGGCAAGGAAGCCTTTTACGCGCAGGCCGAAATGGGGCTGGCGGATGCCTATGCCTATACCGGCCGCGTCATGGTCGAGAACATGCTGGCGCGTGACGCGGAAGAAGGCATCGGCGCCTTCATCGGCAAGCGCAAGCCGGAATGGACGGACGAATAGGCTTTTCGACCCATGGAACCGCGCATCTCCATCATCACCGTCGCCACCGACGATCTCGACCGTGCGGTGCGGTTCTATGAGGCGATGGGGCTGACTCGCCACGCCGGCATCACCGACGGCGTTGCCTTCTTCCAGATGGGCGGCGCCATTCTCGGCCTGTTTCCGCGCGCCAGCGCCGAGCAGGATGCGGGGTTAGCTTTCGCCAAGGCGCCGTCCGCCGTCTATCTCGCCTACAACACCCGCTCCGACGCCGAAGTCGACGAGGTTCTGGCGCAGGCTGAGCAAGTGGGCGGCCGCATCGTCAAGCCGGCAGGCCGCGCCTTCTGGGGCGGCTGGTACGGCTACTTCGCCGATGCCGACGGACATGTCTGGGAGGTGGCGCACAATCCGGCCTTTCCGATCGCCGAAGACGGCACGATTTCGTTGCCCGAATGACGCTGAACAAGTGATGGCCTACCGCAAGCAGCTGACGCGGCTCAAGGCACCTTATCTCAAGCGCATCCTGCTCGATCCCGAGCGCGTGGCCGACTGGGAAAAATACCCCTGGAACCTGCCGCTGTTTCGCGGTCACGAATTCGAACTCGAATTCACCACGCCCATCACCATCATTGTCGGTGAGAACGGCACCGGCAAATCCACGCTTCTCGAGGCGATCGGCGCACTGGCCGGCTATGACGAGGCCGGCGGCGGCAAAGGCTACCGCCCGGTCGACCATTCCATCGCCATCGACAAGAGCGGCGCCGCACTGGCGCACACGTTTCGGGGCCACTGGATGCCGAAAGTCACCGCCGGCTGGTTCTTTCGTGCCGAATCTTTCTATTCCGTCGCCCGCTACCTCGACCAGGCAGCGCTGGAAGATCCCTTCAAGCCACCGCCGCCGGACTTCCTGTCCTGGTCGCATGGCGAGGGTTTTATTCGCTTTTTCGAGGAACGCTGCCGCCGGCAAGGCATCTACATCCTCGACGAGCCCGAGAGCGCGCCGTCGCCGTCGCGCCAGATCGAACTGCTGAAGATGCTGCGGCGCATGGACCAGTCGGGCGCCGCGCAAGTGATCATGGCTACGCACTCGCCGCTGTTGATGGCTTGTCCCGGGGCGCGGCTGTTCCGGATCAGCCGGTTCGGGCTCGAGCCCGCGGACTTTCGTGATATCGACCACTTCCGGATGTTGCGCGATTTCAGCAATGACCCGGATGGTTTTCTCGCCGAGGCGTTGTATGAGGACGAGGCATGAACCACGATAGTTACGACAACACCTACATCGGCGGCATCCTCAATTCGGTGAAGACCATCGCCATGGTCGGTGCGTCCGCCAATGACGTCAGGCCAAGCTATTTCGTATTGAAATATCTTTTGGCCAAGGGCTTTTCCGTGGTTCCGATCAATCCTGGCCAGGCCGGCAAGGAAATCCTCGGCCAGATGACCTATGCCAGCCTCGCCGATGTTCCCGGGCCGATCGATATGGTGGACATTTTTCGCGCCGCGACGGCAGTGCCCGGCATTGTCGACGAGGTGTTGCGGCTCGATCCCTTGCCGAAAGTCATCTGGATGCAGCTTGGCGTGCGCCATGACGAGGCGGCCACGCGTGCCGAGGCAGCGGGCATCAAGGTGGTGATGAACCGCTGCCCCAAGATCGAGTATGGCAAATTGTCCGGCGAGATCGGCTGGACCGGTGTCAATTCCGGCGTGCTGTCGTCGAAGAAGCCGCTGATGCGCCAGGGTTTTCAGAGTTTTGGCGTGCGTCAAAAATAGGCAGGACGCAAAGGCGCAAAATTTTTCCGCGAAATGCCGCATTATCCTGCGGTGAGAGCGAAGGATTGTCGCCGAAAGGTATTTTCTTCTTTGCATTCATGCGCGGCCTTCGCCAAGAATGCCCGGCCAATTCGAGAAGGTTCAAAGGGAGGTTTCAGTGACCCGTTCGCCCGGTTTCAACACGCTCGCCGTCCATGCCGGCGCCAAGCCCGACCCGGCCACCGGCGCGCGCGCCACGCCGATCTATCAGACGACCTCCTTTGTCTTTGATGATGCCGATCACGCCGCCTCGTTGTTCGGGCTGAAGGCGTTCGGCAACATCTACACCCGCATCATGAACCCCACCCAGGCGGTGCTCGAAGAGCGCGTCGCGGCCCTCGAAGGCGGCACGGCTGCTCTTGCGGTCGCTTCCGGCCACGCCGCGCAGGTGATCGTGTTCCACAATCTGATGCAGCCGGGCGACAATTTCGTTGCCGCCAACAAGCTCTATGGCGGCTCGATCAACCAGTTCGGCCACGCCTTCAAGAATTATGGCTGGGAGGTGCGCTGGGCTGACACCAACGACATCTCGACCTTCGAGAGCCAGATCGATGACAAGACCAAGGCGATCTTCATCGAGAGCCTGGCCAATCCGGGCGGCACCTTCGTCGACATCGAGAAGATCGCCGACATAGCGCGCAAGCACGGATTGCCGCTGATCGTCGACAACACGCTGGCCTCGCCCTATCTGATCCGGCCGATCGAGCATGGCGCCGATATCGTCGTCCATTCGCTGACCAAATTCATCGGCGGTCACGGCAATTCGATCGGTGGTGCCATCGTTGATGGCGGCACCTTCGACTGGTCGAAATCGGGCAAATACCCGATGCTGTCGGAACCGCGCCCCGAATATGGCGGCTTGGTGCTGCACGAAACCTTCGGTAATTTCGCCTTCGCCATTGCCGCGCGCGTGCTCGGCCTGCGCGATCTCGGCCCGGCGATCTCGCCCTTCAACGCCTTCCTCATCCTGACTGGCCTCGAAACCTTGCCGCTGCGCATGCAGCGTCACTGCGACAACGCCGTGACGGTTGCCGCCTGGCTGTCCAACCATCCCAAGGTCGCCTCGGTGAACTACCCAGGACTGCCCAGCGACAAGAACAACGCATTGCAAAAGAAATACTCGCCGCTAGGTGCGGGCGCCGTGTTCACCTTCGCCCTCAAGGGCGGCTATGACGCCGGCGTCAAGTTTGTCGAGGCGCTGGAACTGTTCTCGCATCTGGCCAATGTCGGTGACACCAAATCGCTGGTCATCCATCCGGCCTCGACCACCCATCGCCAGCTATCCGACGAGCAGAAGGTCAAGGCTGGAGCGGGTCCGGACACGGTGCGGCTGTCGATCGGCATCGAGGATGTCAACGACATCGTCGCCGACCTCGAACAGGCGCTCGCCAAGGTCTGATCCTTTTACCCTCCCCCTTGTGGGGAGGGTCGGCGCGCAGCGCCGGGGTGGGGGTGAGCCGGCAGGAGGCCGGCTCTTTTCATGGAGGCAAAATCCTGTCCACGAATTACCTGACAATATCGACTGACAGCGTCGACCCTGAATCTGGCGCGCCGGCGCCAGATCGCCTGATCTCGGGCGATCCGAAATTCCGCACCTGGAATGTCGAGGAACGGGACGGCGGCCTGTATGCTGGCATTTGGGAATCGACCCCCGGCAAGTGGCGCATCGTCTATGACGAATGGGAGTTCTGCCACATCCTGTCCGGTGTTTCGGTGATCGCGGAGGACGGTGGCGAAGCCCGCACCGTCAGGTCCGGCGACAGTTTCGTGCTGAGACCGGGCTTCAAGGGAAGCTGGGAAGTGCTTGAAACGACTCGCAAGGAGTACGTGATCAAGCTGTAGGCATCCAGTTCCGAACCTGCTTCGATGGTCACAATCGTGCGGCGCTCGCGAAAGTTGACTGCCGTTTGGCAGGCCCGTATAGCACCTCGACAAGCGACAATGACTACCGGTGAAACTTCCTGCCCAAAGCGGCGACACGAAGTAGAGATCGCGAAGAGCTTTCATGTCTCGGGGACGACAGTGAAGTGTTTGGTGATCAATCTTGACCGATCGGTCGATCGGCTCGCTGACGTCATGGCAGAGTTCTCCCGCATTGGCGTTCCTTTCGAACGTGTTGCGGGGATAGATGCGGTCACCGGGGCTCCGTTCATCGCCCCTCCGCTCTCCGAGGCAGAAGTCTGCTGCTTTCTCAGCCACCGTCTGTGCTGGCAAATCATCGCGGATGGCCCCGACCGGTATGGCGCCGTGTTCGAGGACGATGTTGTCTTCAGCCATGACGCCGGACCCATGCTCGCCGATGACAGCTGGATTCCGCGAGACGCGGACGTGGTCAAGCTCGAAACATTCTTTGTCCCGGTGAGGGTTGGCGGCCGGCATGTTCCCGTTAAAAATGGATACTCCGCAACGCTGCTGTTGGGACAGCACATGGGCGCATGCGGCTATATTCTTACGAAAAAGGCCGCACAAAAGCTGCTCAAGGGCACCAGGCGCCTGAAGGCAACGGTCGATTTCGTGCTCTTCAGCCCAACCGAGATGACGACCGCGCGCAACACAACCTATCAGCTGATGCCGGCGCTCTGCGCCCAGGCCCAGTTCGTCGCGGACAACGGCGGCCCTTCGACCTTGATCCAATTCGCTCCGCCGCCCCCCAGAAACAAGCGCATCATCGACAGGATCCAGGCAGAGGCTACTCGCGCCTTCGCGCATCTTCGCAACAGGAACTTTTTCGGCACGGAGAAGGTCGACGCCGTGCCGCTGCGTTTTCCGCTGGCGATACACGTAAACACAGATCCCAGCCCGATCCCGGCATTGGCATAGCTGCCTCTCGGAGGTTTTACGGCGATCTACTTCGCCGGAAACTGGCTGAGGCAGGCCTCCGACGCCTTGTCGTGTGACGTCAACAAATCGGCGTCCTGGGCTCCGAGATCTGCGTCTGAAAGCTCGTTTCGATAATATTGCGCCAGGAGATCGAGCCCTTCCTGGCTGACGCCATAGGTCGGGATTTCGCGGGCAAGACAGCCGCAAAGCGCGAGCGCCCGATCGGGCGAGCCGGTCTTGTGGTTGGTCAGGATGAAATCCTGCGTCGGGCAAGCTCCGAGAAAGCCGTCGAAATTGAGTTTCTGCTGCGGCTGGTCGCCATGACTGAGAGAGGCCGAGGGCCATTGGCTTTTACCACTTGCAACATCGCAACCGGTTGCGACGTCGCTCCCGCTCGTGGCGACGGCTTGCCAGGCTTCGTCCTTGCCGCCGCCGGGATACTCGAAACTCTCTCCCAGGGAGGCAGAATACTGGTCAAGTTCGGCCTGTGAGAACCCGATCGTCTGAAATCGGTTGATCTGGCATTGGCACGCTTCGGCAGTTTTCTCGGCCTCGCCTTCTTCGGGCTGTTCGCTTGATTTGCTCTTTTTGCAGGCCGCCATGAAGACAGTTCCGTCAAGCAAAGTGGCGGGGAAGGTTGAGGCGTCCGCATAGCGATCTCCCGTCCAGCCAAGCACCCTCTGGTCGAGTTGTAGATCGAAAAAGCCGTTGCGCTTGAAGGTGCCGAGGCTGACCTTGTCTGGAGCCGCCAGTCTGGCGCCCGGGATGTCGCCGAGAACCTCGCGGTAGGTGTCACCTTCCAGCACGAAGAGGAAAAGCCCGCATTTCACGCCATCGCAGTCGGGATTTGCGACATAGGCATAGATTTCCGACAGGCCGTCGAGGTTGAAGTCGACTTCATACGCCCAGAATTTGTCCGCGGGCACAGCCGCTCCCGTCTGACGTTCAAGCAGGCTGCCAGCCATGGTCCGCGCAACAGCATCGCTGTTTTCCTGCGGGATGTTTTCCGGCTGCTGCTGCGCGCGCGCCGCTCCCATGCAGACGCATAGCAACGCCAATGCGAATGCCGTCGCCGGTCTCCAAAACAGTCTCATCGCGCAGCCCCGGGCCCCCGATCGTTCAAAAGCCGACAGCGAGCGTTTCCAGCCCATGGAAGTGGTAAGTGTCGCGGAAGCGCGGGCTTTCGGCAAGATGCAGTTGCGGGTGCCGTTCGAACAAAGTCTTCAGCGACACCTGCAGTTCGAGCCGGGCCAGCGGTGCACCGATGCAGAAATGGATGCCGGCACCAAAAGACACGTTCTTCTGGTCGATACGCTCCGGCCGGAAGGCCTGTGGTTCGGCAAAGGCACGCGGATCATGATTGGCCATGCCGAGCAGCAGCCCGATCGTCTGGCCCGGTTGCACGACGATGCCTGGAGCGATCTCGATCTCCTGATAGGCATAGCGCGAGAACATATGCAGCGGTGCGTCGAAGCGCAGGCATTCCTCGACAGTTGCAGCGGTTGTTTCGGGCGAGGTGAAGAAGCGGCTGGGGTCACCGCCTTGCGCCAGGATCGAGCGCACTGCATTGCCGGTCTGGTGCACGGTCGCTTCGTGGCCGGCGTTGAGCAGCAGGATGGCGGAGGACACCATTTCGTCCTCCGACAGCTTTTGGCCGTCCTCCTGCGCCGAGATCAGCAGCGACAGCAGGTCGTCGCCGGGATTCTTGCGCCGCTCGGTGACGTAACCGCGCAGGAAATCGGCAAATTCGTGTGCCGCGCGATTAGCAGTCTCCTCGGTCTCGCGCGTGCGGCCATGGATGTACATGGCGACCATTTGATGTGACCAGTCGAGCAGTTGCGGTCCCATGTCCAACGGCACGCCAAGCATTTCGGCGATGATGGTGATCGGCAAGGGTGCCGCGAAGGCGGGCAGAAGGTCGACGGGGCCGGTCGGATCAAAACGGTCGATCAGCTCATTGGCGAGCGCCTCGACACGCGGCCGCAGCCGTTCGACCTGGCGCGAGACGAAGGCCCGGTTGACCAGCGTCCTCAGTCGCGTGTGCACCGGCGGCTCGAGCTCCAGCATCGAGTTCGCTTCGACGCCGTCGAATGCCTTGAGATGGCTGCGATCCCTGTCGATGCCACGGCTGTCGGGAATGCCGGTTGGATTCTGGCGGCCGAAGCGGCGGTCGCGTAGCAGCCGGTTGACATCGTCGAAGCCGCCAAAGCACCAGTGGCCGAATTCCTCCCAGAGGAAGGCATTCGATACGCCGTGCAGCAAGGCATAGGCCTCGTACGGGTTCAGGAAAAAGGCAGGCTCGTGCGGATCGAGCCGCAACTGGCGGGTGACTGGATCAAGGGCGAGGTAAGGGAGCGTCAATTTGGTCATGCCAGACCCATAGCGCGGCTTGCCAGCCTCATTCCAGACCGTATGTTGGCGCGCGATAACCGATGAGTTGAGCCAGCCAGTGCGGCTGCGGAAGGTCTGAACGGATGAATGTGATTGTCGTCGGCGCGGGGATTGCCGGTCTCTCCACGGCGTGGTCGCTGGTCAAGGCGGGCCACAGCGTCTCGATCGTCGAGCAAGGGCCGATCCCCAATCCGCTGGCCGCGTCGGGCGACCATCACCGCATCATCCGCCGCGCCTACCGCGCGGGAACCGGCTATGGTCGGCTGATCACCGAGGCCTATCAGGCCTGGGACGAGATGTGGGCCGATCTCGGCGAGAACCATCTCGATGCGCGTGGATTTGTCTGCATTTCGCGCGAGCCGGGCGACGAGGCCGAGGAATACCGCGAGGGCCTGGAGGAAGGGAATTTTCCCTTCGAATTGCTTGAGCCGGATGCCGCGGTCAAGCGTTGGCCTTTCCTCGAACCGGGTTCGTTTCGCTATGCTTATTTTTCGCCCGAAGGCGGCGCCCTGCATTGCCGCAAGATCGCGGCGGGATTGGCAAAATGGCTGCGCGCTAACGGTGCCAATGTCTATGAACACAGCAAGGTGACGAAGATCGATGCCGAGGCAGGCCATGTCGTGCTGGAAAGCGGCGAGACGATGCAGGCTGACCGCATTGTCGTCGCCGCCGGCGCCTGGGTGCTAAAGCTGTTTCCGGAACTGGGCGGCGAACTGAAGACGTATCGAACCGCGCTCGCTTATGTCGAACCGCCTGCAGACCTCAAGGCGGCCTGGGAAGCTGCGCCGGTCGTCCTCGATATCGGCGGTGCTGTCGACGGCTACGTGATCCCGCCCTCCGGCGGCGCCGGCATGAAATTCGGGTCAGGTCTGCACAGGGTACCGACCAGCGACGCCGACTGGAACCGCGACCCGGTGGCGGGCGAGGGCGAGGCGATCCGCAACCTGTTTTCGCCGCCGATCGCCCGCATCGGGGAATACCAGGTGACTGAAGTGGTCACCTGCGCTTACACCTTCACGGACGACGAGAAATTTTTCACCGATGAGCGCGGAAAATGCCTCATTGTCTCGGCCTGCTCCGGTCATGGCTACAAGTTCGGCGCGGCGGTCGGCAGGCGCGTTGCGGCTGCTGTCGGCGACGGGGATGTCGCCGGCCTGAAGCAATGGTTGCGGGCGGAGGTGGCCTGAGGACTCGCCCGAACCTTGAATTAATCCTGGCAATGCCTCGGAATATGCACGCGCCGCCAGCCTGACGACCCTTCACGCACCACCACGCGGCGCGCCATGGTCTGATAGGATGCGGGAACATCGATGATGCGCCTTCGCTCCGGCTGCACCAGCACTTCCTCGGCGATGCGGTCGTACTGTGCCGGAATGACCACCCGCCGCGTGCGTTCGGGCTGGATCACCACGGTCTCGGCGACGCGTTCGTAGCGCGCCTTGTGCCAGGTCTTGCACAGCACCCTGCGGCCATGAATGACGCGCCATTCCCAGGAATAGCCGCCATCGTCGACCTGGACCGTATGATAGACGGCGCGGGTGACTGCGGGCACGACCTCGTAGGTCACCTGCGCCGGAACGGTCATCACCACACGTTCGCGCGTACCGTAGATGGGTGGGATATAGTCGACCTGCTGGCCGGGCGGGCTTACCATCACGTCTTCATAGACCGTGTCATAGACATCAGGTGTTCGCACCGGCTCATAGCATTCGACGGCACGGCCGCCGGCTGCCGTTTGCGAAATCGTGCCGAGCATGGTCAGCCCGGCAATGGCGAAGGATGCGCTTCTCCTGAACATGACACTCCCCCTGTTTGAACTGTAGGCACGAGTTCAACGTTGAATTGTAGGGTAAGCTGTCCGGGAGAAAAGCGGTTTCGGCGCATTTCGTTAAGTGACGAGGTTAAGAAACTGCTACGTTGCGTATCGATACCGGCCGCTCCAGGCTGGCGCAGGCGTCAGGCAATGCGAATCCTTGCCCGGAAACCTTGATTCGACTTACCCAGATGGCTAGGACGGGTCGGCCTTGCACAAGGATGAGCCGGCATCCTATCTACGGAATAACGATCCAGAACCGATTCTGACCGATTTGCCGGCATTTCCGGCGCCGGGATCCCACCGCGAGATAAGAGATAACTGATGAAGAACCCCGTCGAAACCTACATGAACCTCGTTCCGATGGTGGTCGAACAGACCAATCGCGGCGAGCGGGCCTACGACATCTTCTCCCGCCTCCTCAAGGAGCGCATCATTTTCATCACCGGTCCGGTCGAGGACGGCATGGCGACGCTGGTCTGCGCGCAGCTGCTTTTCCTTGAGGCCGAGAACCCGAAGAAAGAAATCAACCTCTACATCAACTCGCCGGGTGGCGTCGTCACCTCCGGCATGGCGATCTACGACACCATGCAGTTCATCAAGCCGGCGGTGTCGACGCTTTGCATCGGCCAGGCTGCCTCGATGGGCTCGCTGCTTTTGACCGCCGGCCACAAGGACATGCGCTTCGCCACCCCGAACGCCCGCATCATGGTTCACCAGCCGTCCGGCGGCTTCCAGGGCCAGGCCTCCGATATCGAGCGCCACGCCATGGATATCGTCAAGCTGAAGCGCCGCCTCAATGAGGTCTATGTCAAGCACACCGGCAAGACCTACGAGGAGATTGAACGCACGCTCGACCGCGACCATTTCATGACCGCCGACGAAGCCAAGGATTTCGGCCTCATCGACAAGGTCATTTCGTCGCGCGAGCCCCCCGAAGGAGCGGTGGCATAAAGGCTTCTTGGCAGTTGGATCGCCGCATCACGCGCTTTTGGCGCGTCTTGCGGCATTTCGGCCACAATTGGCTGTTCCCTCGACGGTTAGGATTGCCTACGTTAAGGCTATGTTGATTTTCGACGGCTTAGCTTTGTGTAGGGTAGCTGCGAATCATTGCCACGTTTTCTGATTTGTGTTTCGTACGGAATACGTTGCGGGAGCCGGGACACTGGCGGCGGCGGATTCCCGCGATAGATAGAATATGCGCCCTTTCAGCCAGACCATCGGCGGGCGGCCATGAAAGGACATGAAAATGAGCAAGGTCGGCAACAACAGCGGTGATTCCAAGAACACGCTTTATTGCTCGTTTTGCGGCAAGAGCCAGCACGAGGTGCGCAAGCTGATTGCTGGCCCGACGGTCTTCATCTGCGATGAATGCGTCGAGCTGTGCATGGACATCATCCGCGAGGAGAACAAGACCTCGATGGTGAAGTCGCGCGAAGGCGTGCCGACACCGCAGGAGATCCTCAAGGTTCTCGACGACTATGTCATCGGTCAGCCTTACGCCAAGCGCGTGCTGTCGGTGGCGGTCCACAACCATTACAAGCGGCTCGCGCATGCCGGCAAGAACAACGATGTCGAGCTGGCCAAGTCCAACATCCTGCTGATCGGCCCGACCGGTTGCGGCAAGACGCTGCTCGCGCAGACGCTGGCCCGCATCATCGACGTGCCCTTCACCATGGCTGATGCCACGACGCTGACCGAAGCCGGTTATGTCGGCGAGGACGTCGAGAACATCATCCTGAAGCTGTTGCAGTCGGCCGACTACAATGTCGAGCGCGCCCAGCGCGGCATTGTCTATATCGACGAGATCGACAAGATTTCGCGCAAGTCCGACAACCCCTCGATCACCCGCGACGTGTCGGGCGAGGGCGTGCAGCAGGCGCTGTTGAAGATCATGGAAGGCACGGTCGCCTCCGTGCCGCCACAGGGCGGCAGGAAGCATCCGCAGCAGGAGTTCCTGCAGGTCGACACCGCCAACATCCTGTTCATCTGCGGCGGTGCCTTCGCCGGCCTGGACAAGATCATCTCGGATCGCGGCAGGAAAACCTCGATCGGCTTCGGTGCTATCGTCGCTTCGCCGGAGGATCGCCGCACTGGTGATGTTTTCCGCCTGGTCGAGCCCGAGGATCTGCTGAAATTCGGCCTCATTCCGGAGTTTGTCGGCCGTCTGCCGGTTCTGGCGACGCTGGAGGACCTTGACGAGCCGGCGCTGATCCAGATCCTGACCGAACCGAAGAACGCGCTGGTCAAGCAGTATCAGCGGCTGTTCGAGATGGAAAATGTCGACCTGACCTTCCACGAGAATGCGCTCTCGGCGATCGCCAAGCGCGCCATCGAGCGCAAGACCGGCGCCCGTGGCCTGCGCTCGATCATGGAAGCGATCCTGCTCGACACCATGTTCGAACTGCCCGCCCTCGAAGGTGTGCGCGAAGTGGTGATTTCCGAGGAAGTGGTGACCGGCAGCGCCCGGCCGCTCTACATCTACTCCGAACAGAAGGAAAAGAAGGGCAATGTCAGCGCCTGACATGGGCCCGCAGCGAAATTCTGAAACGGCGCCGCAAGGCGCCGTTTTGCTGTCACGCGGGGTTTTGCGGCCAGGCTCGGGTTTGCCGTCGCAAATGTGTCACTCGCGGGCAAGTTGGAGGGGCGGATTTGTGCTCGCCTCTTGATCTTTGGGGATCGTGCATCCAACTAATTGGAGAAGGCCGAGGTGCCCGATTTCTGTGCTGTAAAACTCCCGTCACAAACGGTGGTAGGCGGAACGATCCCCGGTCGTTAATATAAGATTCGCGGTTGGCTGAATGGCGGCCGCGACATGAAAGGTTGGACAATGGCCAAAATATCCAAGGCTCCCAGCGACGGCGTCTTCGCAGTCCTCCCGCTGCGTGACATCGTGGTGTTCCCGCACATGATCGTTCCGCTCTTTGTCGGGCGCGAAAAGTCGATCAAGGCGCTGGAAGAGGTGATGGGTCAGGAAAAGCAGATCCTGCTCGCCACCCAGATGAATGCCGCCGATGACGATCCCGAGCCCGATGCGATCTTCGACATAGGCACGCTCGCCAATGTGCTGCAATTGCTGAAGCTGCCCGACGGCACCGTCAAGGTTCTGGTCGAGGGCGCCTCGCGTGCGAAAATCGTTTCCTTCACCGATCGTCCCGACTTCCACGAAGCCCGCGCCACGGCGCTGGTCGAGCCGGAAGAGGAAGAGGTCGAGGTTGAGGCGCTGGCCCGCTCGGTCGTCACCGACTTCGAGAACTACGTCAAGCTGAACAAGAAGATCTCGCCTGAAGTGGTTGGCGCTGCCAGCCAGATCGACGACTATTCCAAGCTCGCCGACACGGTTGCCTCGCACCTCGCCATCAAGATACCTGAAAAGCAGGAAATGCTGGCCACGCTCTCGGTCAAGGAGCGGCTGGAAAAGGCGATGGGCTTCATGGAAGCTGAAATCTCCGTCCTGCAGGTGGAGAAGCGCATCCGCTCGCGCGTCAAGCGCCAGATGGAGAAGACGCAGCGCGAATACTACCTCAACGAGCAGATGAAGGCGATCCAGAAGGAGCTCGGCGAAGGCGAGGACGGCCGCGACGAGGCCGCCGAGATCGAGGCACGCATCAAGAAGACCAAGCTCTCCAAGGAGGCCCGCGAAAAGGCGGACGCCGAACTGAAGAAGCTGCGGACGATGTCGCCGATGTCGGCTGAATCCACCGTCGTGCGCAACTATCTCGATTGGCTGCTGTCGATCCCGTGGGGCAAGAACTCCAAGGTCAAGCAGGACCTGGCTTACGCGCAGAACGTGCTCGACACCGACCATTTCGGACTCGACAAGGTCAAGGACCGTATCGTCGAATACCTGGCCGTGCAGAGCCGTCAGAAGAAGCTGAAGGGGCCGATCCTGTGCCTCGTCGGCCCTCCCGGCGTCGGCAAGACCTCGCTCGGCAAGTCGATCGCCAAGGCGACCGGTCGCGAATTCATCCGCATGGCGCTGGGCGGTGTGCGTGACGAGGCTGAGATCCGTGGCCATCGGCGCACCTATATCGGCTCGATGCCCGGCAAGGTCATCCAGTCGATGAAGAAGGCGAAGAAGTCCAACCCGCTCTTCCTGCTCGACGAGATCGACAAGATGGGCCAGGACTTCCGTGGTGATCCGTCGTCGGCGCTGCTCGAGGTGCTCGATCCCGAACAGAACTCGACGTTCATGGACCATTACCTCGAGGTCGAATACGACCTGTCGAGCGTGATGTTCGTGACGACGGCGAACACGCTGAACATCCCTGCGCCCTTGATGGACCGCATGGAGATCATCCGTATCGCCGGCTACACCGAGGACGAGAAGATCGAGATCGCCAAGCGGCACCTGATGCCGAAGGTGATCCGCGATCACGCACTGCAGCCGAAGGAATTCTCCGTCGGCGAGGATGCGATCCGCGCCATCATCCAGACTTACACCCGTGAAGCGGGCGTCAGGAGCCTGGAGCGCGAGCTGATGAAGCTCGGGCGCAAGGCGGTGACCGAGATCCTGAAGACGAAGAAGAAGACGGTGAGCATCACGGCGGCAAACCTTGCCGACTACCTCGGTGTTCAGCGCTTCCGCTTCGGTCAGGTCGAGGCTGACGATCAGGTCGGTGTCGTTACCGGGCTTGCCTGGACGGAAGTCGGCGGCGAGCTGCTGACGGTCGAAGGCGTCATGATGCCCGGCAAGGGCCGTATGACGGTGACAGGCAATCTGCGCGACGTGATGAAGGAATCGATTTCGGCAGCGGCCTCCTATGTCCGCAGCAGAGCCATCGATTTCGGCATCGAGCCGCCGCTGTTCGACAAGCGCGACATCCACGTCCACTTGCCGGAAGGCGCTACGCCAAAAGACGGCCCGTCCGCGGGTGCCGCCATGGCGACCGCCATTGTGTCGGTAATGACCGGTATTCCGGTCCGGGCCGATGTGGCGATGACTGGCGAGATCACGCTTCGCGGCCGCATCTTGCCGATAGGTGGCCTCAAGGAGAAGTTGCTTGCCGCACTGCGCGGCGGCATCAAGAAGGTGCTGATCCCGGAAGACAACGCCAAGGATCTGGCGGAGATTCCGGACAACGTGAAGAACGGCATGGAGATCATTCCGGTCTCACGCGTCGGTGAGGTGTTGCGCCATGCACTGGTGCGTATGCCGGAGCCGATCGAATGGGTCGAACCGGTCAATCCGCCGGCCTCGACCGACAGTGCCGACGACGCTGGAAAGTCGCTTGCGCATTAGAGCGCCGCGCGTCCACTTGGACGCGCAAAGGACGCTCTAACACTTAGGACTTGCGCATGGTCCTTTCCGAAAACCGACGTCGGTTTTCGGGGCCATGCGTTAACATTTGCTAAAGTTGCAGCGCACAAACAGAAAGCCGGGCCTCGCGCCCGGCTTTTTCATGTGAAGAATCCACCATTTCCGGGCTTTTTCCGCTTTTTTCCTGCCTTTTCGACTTGGTTGCGGGAACGCTTCTTTCTAAAGTCCGTTTCCTGCCGGATGAGTCGTTAGTTCCGGTGTTCTCATGGAAGGGAATTTTTATGAACAAGAACGAACTGGTGTCCGCTGTCGCCGACGCCGCGAGCATTTCGAAGGGTGACGCGCAGTCGGCGGTCGATGCGGTATTTTCCGTGATCACCGGCGAACTGAAGAAGGGCGGCGATGTCCGGCTTGTCGGCTTTGGCAATTTCACCGTGTCAAAGCGTGCGGCCTCGACCGGCCGCAATCCCCAGACCGGCGCCGAAGTGAAGATTCCGGCACGCACTGTGCCGAAGTTCTCGGCCGGCAAGGGCCTCAAGGACGCAGTCAACTAAGCGCCTTTTTATTTTCAGAGACAGAAAAGCCGGGCTTGCCCGGCTTTTCATTTTTTACGCCTTTCGTGGACGCGAGCGATCGCCGGCTTAAGCGGTTGGCGCGTCGTGATGGAGCAGGCCTTCCTTCTTGAGGTCGGCCCAGAGTGCAACTGGCAGTTTCGCATCGAGCAGCGCGCGGTTGCTCTCGACTTCCGCGGGCCGCTGGCCGCCAGGGATCACCGACACGACCGACGGATGCAGCAGCGGAAATTGTAACGCCGCCTCGATCAGGCGCACGCTGTGGCGCTTGCAGACCGCCTCGATGCGCGCCACGCGGTCGAGCACGTCCTGCGGCGCTTCGGAGTAATTGTAATAGGCGCCGGGCTTCGGTCCCGTTGCCAGGATGCCGGAATTGTAGGGGCCGCCCAGCACAATGCTGATGCCACGTTTCTGGCAGAGCGGCAGGAAGGACGTCAGCGCTTCCTGTTCCAGCAGCGTGTAGCGCCCGGCAAGCAGGAAAAGGTCGAAATCGCCGCGCTCGGCCAGCGTCTGGGCAACCTGCCATTCATTGATGCCGCCGCCGAACGCCTTGATGACGCCCTGATCGCGCAGCGACAGCAGCCCGTAATAGCCCGAGCGCATGAACTCCTCGATGCGCCGGTCGGACGCCTCCTTGCTGCCATGGGTGAAGATGTCGACATCGTGCACGAACAGGATGTCGATCCGATCGACGCCAAGGCGCTCTAGTGAGGCTTCGAAGGAGCGCATGACGCCATCGTAGCTGTAGTCGTACACCTCGCGCCGCGTTGGCGTGTCGAAGAACTTGCCGATCCCGGTGCGCTCCTCCGGCGGGCAGGCACGCATGAGGCGACCGACCTTGCTCGAAAGCACATAGTCGTCACGCTTCTTGCCGCGCAGGAACGGGTTGAGCCGTGTTTCCGACAAGCCAAGCCCGTAGAGCGGCGCGGTGTCGTAGTAGCGGCAGCCGGTCGCCCAGGCGGCCTCCAAGGTAGCATTGGCATCCTCGTCCGACACGGCACGGTAGAGATTGCCGAGTGGCGCCGTGCCGAAGCCGAGTTCCGTGAATGTGATGCCGCCATTGCCGATGCGGTCGAAATGCCGTGTCTTCATGTCCTGCAATTTTCCAAGGGTTGATGTGTATGGGCTGATTTGTCAGACATGACACTATCATGCCTGTGATCAGGCAAAAGCGCCGCGCAGCGTTGGACACGCATTTTCGCGGTTGCTAGCATGAACGAAATCAAGCTGTTCTTGGAAAAATCCAGGACGAATTTCGAGGGCTGGTTGCCGTGAGCGAGAAGAACGAAAACCTGTTCAAGATCGCGCTCGACGAGCTCGGCGGCGTGCTGGGGCGCGTGGATGAAGGGGGCATCGACGCTGCCTGCAAGATGCTGGCCGATGCCGGGCAGATTGTTGTCTATGGCTGCGGCCGTGAAGCCCTGCAGGTCAAGGGCTTTGCCATGCGGCTCTATCATCTGGGCCTCCCGGTCTCCGTAGTCGGCGACATGAACACGCCACCTCTGGGGCCGCACGATGTCTTCCTGGCCAGCTCCGGACCAGGAGAAGCCTCGACCGTGCTCACCCTGATGCAGGTCGCACACGACGCCGGCGCCGCCAACCTGCTGCTGACCGCTCAACCCGAAAGCAGCGCTGCGAAGCGCGCGGATTTCACGCTGCTCATCCCGGCCCAGACCATGGCCAATGACCAGGGGTCGCAGAAAACGTCGGTGCTGCCGATGGGCTCGGTGTTCGAAGGGGCGCTGTTCCTGCTGTTCGAGGTGATGGTGCTGAAACTCAAATCCCTGACCGGTGCATCGCCTGAAGCCATGCGCGCCCGCCACACCAACATGGAATAGATCATGCGCTATGAACTGATGCTGCCGCACCAGATCCGCAAGGCGATCGCGCAGAATTGGCCGGTCGCCCTGCCGCTCGGCGTGCTCGAATACCATGGCGAGCACATGGCCGTCGGCATGGACACGCTGGCCGTCATCAAGACGCTGGAGCTGTTCGAAAAGGAGAGGGACGTCGTCATCCTGCCGCCCTTCTACTATGGCGCGGCGAGCTACGCGGTGGCTGCGCCGGAAGGCACGGGTTCGGTGCAGGTCGGCGGCAATCAACTGGCACCGTTTGGCGAGGAGCTGTTCTACAGCCTGCTGCGCATCGGCTTTCGCAACATCCATGCCATCATCCACCACCAGACCGAGAACTTTGCCGCCGGCATGCCGACCGATCTCGCCTTCAAGACCGCCGGTCGCCAGGCGATCTTCCGCTTCCTCGAGAAGCAGCGCGGCGAGGGCTGGTGGGGCTCGAAGGACATGGCGGACTACTATGCCGGACACGCCGAAGGGGAGAATTTCTTTAATTGGGTGCAGGTGCATCCGCTGATGCCTGCCACCATGAACGGCCACTACCCGTTCGACCATGCCGGGATCGGCGAGACCTCGCTGATGTTGGGGCTATGCCCGGAGGCTGTCGACGCCGCTCGCTTCGGAGATAACACCGGCTGGTATACGGCTGACGCCAAGGATGCATCTGCGGAACTTGGGCAGAAGGGCGTAGCCATGATCATGGATCACCTGCGGGCGACCCTGAAAGCCTAAGCCCGGTTTTTCAGCCGCTCCGCCCGGTAGTCGGCGATGGATTTGTCGGGATCGCTTTTGGTTGCCACGGCCCAGATGAACGTGCCGGCGCCGGCTATTGCCAGGATGACATAGAGGGCTACGCTGACAGCAAGGTGGTTGGCGTAAAAACCTACCAGGGCCATGAGCAGGCCGCCGCAGAGCATCGCCAGCACAAAACCGGCAATGACCGCGCGGCCCTGCCAGGCGATCGGCATCACGCCCTTGCCGTAGCGGTCACGGCCGACATGGCCAACACGGATATTGCGTGCGAACCAATATGGGCCGGCCATGATTACTTCACGGCTCCCGCGGTCATGCCCATGATGAGATAGCGTTCCAGCGCGATGCCGATGACCGCCAGTGGCGCAATCGCGGCCGTGGCGAGCGCTGCCATCGACCACCAGTTGATGCCTTGTGAGCCGGTCTGGCTCGCCACCATGACGGGAATGGTCTTGGCATCGGTCGAGGTCAAAAGCGCGGCGAAAAAATACTCGTTCCAGCACAGCACCATCGCCAGGATGAAGGCCGCGACCATGCCCGGCAGCGCGATCGGCATGACGATGCGGAAAAACGCGCCCCAGATCGACAGGCCGTCGACGAGGGCTGCTTCCTCCAGTTCGACGGGGATCGAGTTGAACTGGTCGCGCATGATCCAGATGACGATCGGCAGCACCATCAGCGTGTAGAGCAGGATCAGCCCGATGCGCGTGTCGAGCAGGCCGACTTCCCGGTAAAGCACCAGGAAGGGCAAGGCCAGCACCACCGGCGGCAGGATCAGCTGCGACAGGAAGAAGAAGGAGATGTCTTCGTTCTTGAACCAGGCGAAGTGATAGCGGTAGCGCGTGAGGCCGTAGGCCGCCAGGCTGCCGATGACGATGGCAAGGCTCGACGCCCCGACCGAGGTGATCACCGAATTCATGAAGCGCTTGAAGAACTCGTCACGCACCGTGGAGGTCTGGAAGATCGAGTCCGGCGAGAGGCCGAGCGATCGCCAGCCCTTCCAGTCCGGCTGGAAGTCGATGAAGGGGATGAGATGGCCCTGCGTGACGTCGACCGCGGACTTGAACGAGGTCGTTATCGTCCAGTAGATCGGGAACAGGCAGATAAAGGCCCAGAAGACAAGCGCGCCATAGATGAAGACACGGCTGGTGATGAAGCTCGCCGGAGAGCGGATTTCGGAAACGGTGTATTCGGTGGTTTGAACGCTCATGATCCCGGCCGCTCTAACTCTTTATTTTGACGCAATTCCGGGCGGAAAACCGTTTCACACTTTTCCTGGAATTGCTCAGTTGACGTTGCGCACGAAGCGGTTGGCGAATTTCAAGAGCCAGGTCACGAACACGACGATGATGACGAGATAGGCCATCGCCAGCATGGTGCCGTAGCCGACATTCGAGCGGTCGCGGTATTCGCGGTAGATGAAACTGGAGACGGAATCGGTGGCGCCACCGGGCCCGCCCGAGGTCACGGTGATGATGATGTCGGCAAGCTTCAGCTTGAAGATGATGCGCAGGATCACCGCCGTCACCGACACCGGCAGCATCAGCGGAAAGGTGACCTGCCAGAAGGTCTGCCAGGCATTGGCGCCGTCAACCCGTGCGGCCTCCAGCACCTCGCGCGACATCGCCTGCAGGCCGGCCAGAAGCATGATCATCATGAATGGGATGAAGGTCCAGGCATCCAGTATCATGACTGAGATGCGCGCGGTGATCGGATCCGAGAAGAAGGCGGGATTTTCCCAGCCGAGATGGCGCGCCAGCGTCGCGGCTGGGCCGAACCGGTACTCCATCAGCGATTTGCCGATCATCCACGACACGGCGACCGGCGACAGCATCAGCGGCATCAGGAACACGACGCGGAAGAATTTTCGTGCTCGGATCTGCGCATTGAGCAACAGCGCCAGGCCAAAGGCGATGACATATTCGACCAGCACCGCCAGCACATAGAGCACCATGTTGAACAGCGCGTTGCGATAGTAGGGATCGCCCAGCATCTGCCAGAAATTGTCGAGCCCGTTGAATTTGCGGCCCGAAAACGAACTCAGGTTCCAGTCGGTCAGCGCGATGTAGAAGCCGAACAGCGTCGGGAAGATCACCATGGCGATGGTGAACAGCAGCGCCGGCAGCAGGAACAGCGCACGCTGGCCGTCCTCGCCGCGCGTCAGCACCTGGCCGATGCCGAGCGCCACGCCCCACAGCACATAGGCATAGACGACCGGACGCCAGGTCTCGAAGCCGATCGTGTCGGTCTCGGTCTTGTACAGGATCTCGAGCACGATCGTCGTCAGCAGGCCGAGCGTTGCGACGGCCATCAGCGCCCAGCCAAGCCGTTTACGGGCTGGAGAGATCAGATCGTAGGGGGCGGCATCTGCCGGCCACTGGTTTGCGGTCGAAGTCTGGTCAGCCACAAATCTCGCCCGTTTGGAAGGCCCCTCTTGGAGCCGGAGCCGGAGGCTGTGGTCCGGCGTTACCGCCGGACCACGGTTCATAGCGCAGCCTACACGCCGAGCGAGGCCTTGTAGAGCTTGACCTGCTTTTCGCGACCGATCTGGTCGGTCAGCTTTTCCCAGGCTGCCGCAATGGCGTCAGCCCCTTCCTGCGCCTTCATCTTGCCGGCGAAGGTGTTGGCCAGGATGTCCTCGGCAGCACTGTAATACTGGAAGATGCCGGGGATGCGCGGCTCGATCGCGCCGTTCGGATGGTTGTAGGAGTTGAACTGGGAATCGAGGTAGTTCGTGATGAATGCCTTGTCGTAGCCGGCGGCCACCCATTCATCGATGTCATGCTGGCTGTTGCGGTAGCACTGGAAGCCGGACGGATACATGGCCGTCCAGATCGCCAGATCCTTGCCGCCCAAATGCGCCGCTGCGCTCCAGGCAGCCTTTTGCTTCTTTGGATCGCTGTCGACGCGGGCCATGACATAGACCCCCCAGCCGAGATAGGCGAGGTTCGGCGCGTAGTTCGGTCCGCTTGGCAGCTTGTCCCATTTGCCGGTCTTGGAATTGTAGACGTCATCCGAGCCCGGCAGGATGTCGAAGCCGCAAAGGTCGCCAATGACAGAAGAGTCGTTGGTTTTGACGTTCGAGCCGATATCGCCCCACCAGGGGATCATTGAACCGGTTCCCGCCAGGAACTGCTGGAAACCGGTTGTGTTCGGATCGGCATTGATCTGGTCGGCGGGTTCGGACGGCAGCGCGTCGATCACGTCCTGGATGGCGCGCACCCAGGCCGGGTTGTTGACGCGCGGCTTCATCGTGTCGGCGTCGAACAGCCACGCCTTGTCGTCAGGGTGCTTGGCGTAGGCTGTGGCGCGGCTGCCGAGGAAGTAGAAGCCGAAACCGCCCCAGGGCTTGGGTGCGTCGAGATAGCCGTAGACATCCTGGCCCTTGAATTTCTTGCCCTTGAGGAATTTGGTCACGGCCTGGACCTGCTGCCAGGTCTTCGGCACCCCCCATTCGCCGACACCGCCGCCGTCCTTCCACTGCTTGGCGAGATCCGCGTCGGCGAACACGTCGGTGCGGTAGTTGAAATTGTGCGTGTCGCCGTCAATCGTCACGCGATATTGCTTGCCATCCCAGGTGCCGACTGGAGGCTTCAGATAATTGACGAGGTCATCGATATCGATCTGTTTCTTGACCCAGTCGGGCATTTCCGAAGTGAGCCCCTTGCCGCAGACATCGCCTTCGAAAGGCGCGCCCATTTCGGCAATGTCGAAGTCGACAGTTCCGGTGGCAATCGACTGCTGCAAGCGGGCGTTGTAGTCGGCCTGGGCGAGGTCGATCCAGCTGATCTTGGCGCCAGTATAGGCTTCCCACGGCTTCAGGAAGCCGCGGAACAGCACGTTGTGCAGGTTCTGGTTGTTGAGGCCCATGAACTTGAGCTCGACGCCGGCAAATTCGCCTTCCTTGACATTTGCCTTGGTCGCATCGAGGCAGAGCTCGCCGACCTTCTGGAAATCCGCATCGGTCGGCTGGCCCTTGCCAACGCCGGGAATCTGCAGGATTTTCGCACGAAGTTCACTTGCCGCGGAGGCAGGACGCGTGAAGGCGCCCAGGCCAGCGCCGGATGCCGCCGCGACGGTGGCCATGCTGGCCGCGCCTTTCAGGACGTCGCGCCTCGTAGCGCCGAGACGAACCAGCTTCTCGTAAATATCTGCTCTCATCGACTATTCCTCCCAGAACATCAGTGTGAATGGATGTGACCAACCTGTCGGACGCTGGAGCGCCAGCGGTTCTCCCGGCTCGTAGACAAAATTATGCAGGACCCCACCTGCTCGATTTAAGTTCCGATTGCGGATTGGCTCCGACATTTGGACCAGCGCTGTCACTATTCTCACAACCGGATGCCGTGTCAACGAGAACGGGTTTTTATCTATAAGGGACCGACTTGCCCTGACAGGTCGCGTTGGTTAGCTTCTGCGCCTACGGCACTGGGAGCCGGAAGGGGAGTACATGGCTCAAGTCGCGATCAGCAAGGTGGCCAAGGCGTTTGGAACCGTCAAGGTTCTGCACGAAGTCAGCGTCGATATTGCCGACGGGCAGTTCGTGGTGCTGGTCGGCCCGTCGGGCTGCGGCAAGTCCACGTTGCTGAGAATGGTGGCCGGGTTGGAGACCGTCTCCGGCGGCACGATCGCCATCGGCGACCGCGTCGTCAATCATCTGCCGCCGGCAAAACGCGACATCGCCATGGTCTTTCAGAATTATGCGCTCTATCCGCACAAGACGGTCGAGCAGAACATGGCATTCGCCCTGAAATTGCGGAAAACCGATCCGGCGGTGGTTGCCGAGCGGGTCAAGCGCGCCGCCGACATCCTCGACCTCAACCCCTATCTGAAGCGCTATCCTCGGCAACTGTCGGGCGGCCAGCGCCAGCGCGTGGCGATGGGGCGCGCCATCGTGCGCAACCCGCAAGTGTTCCTGTTCGACGAGCCGCTCTCCAATCTCGATGCCAAGCTGCGCGTGCAGATGCGCACCGAGATCAAGGAACTTCACCAGCGGCTGAAGACCACCACCATCTACGTCACCCACGACCAGATCGAGGCCATGACCATGGCCGACAAGATCGTCGTCATGCGCGACGGCCGCATCGAGCAGGTCGGCGCGCCATTGGAGCTGTTCGATCGGCCGGCCAATCTGTTCGTCGCCGGCTTCATCGGTTCGCCTTCGATGAACCTGCTCAAGGGTGTCGTGCGCAAGGGAGACAAGCCCGGCGTCGACATCGCGGGCACACTGTTCCCGATTGCCGACAATGCCGCGCAGGACCGGCAGGCCGTCGTCTACGGCATTCGCCCCGAACATCTCGAGATCCACCCCGACGGCGTGCCGGCGAAGATTTCGGTGGTCGAGCCGACCGGCTCGGAAACGCTGGTGTTCCTGCGCTTCGGCGACGGCGAGATGGTGGCGCTCTTTCGCGAGCGTCACGACTTCAAGCCGGGCGACACGCTGACCCTGAAGCCGAGGCTCGACCAGATCCACCTGTTCGACGCCGAGACCGGCCAGCGTCTCTGATCTCAACGTCTCTGATCTCAAACGACTTCACGAGGACCATCATGCTCAAAGGGATTCATCCGTTGCTCAATGCCGACGTGCTGCAGGCATTGCGGGCGATGGGACATGGCGACGACCTGATCATCGCCGACACCAACTTTCCCTCCGATTCGGTGGCGCGCCAGACAGCGCTCGGCCGTCTCCTGCGCATCGATGCACCGGCGGCCGAGGTGGTGAAGGCGGTGCTGTCGCTCTATCCGCTGGATACATTCGTCGATGATTCCGCCGCGCGCATGGAGATCGTCGGCAAGCCCGGCGAGATTCCGCCGGTGCAGAAGGAAGTGCAAAAGGAGATCGACGCCGCCGAGGGCAAATCCTGGCCGATGCTGGCGGTCGAGCGCTACGCCTTCTACGAGCGCGCCAAGCGGGCCTATTGCGTCATCCAGACCGGCGAGCGCCGTTTCTATGGCTGCTTCGCTTTCCGCAAGGGCGTCATCCCGCCGGATGCGGAGTAGGGCCATGACAGCCGGAAAGCCTGTCGTCATATTGGGCGTCTTCGTCGCCGATACCGCCTATCGCGCCGATCGCCAGCCGCGCTTGGGCGAGACGATCCTCGGCAATTCGTTCAAGCTGGGGCCAGGCGGAAAAGGGTCGAATCAGGCGGTGGCGGCGGGCAAGCTCGGCGCCGACACCACCTTCCTGACCCGGCTCGGTGTCGATGCCTTCGCCGACATGGCCAAGCGGACCTGGAAGGATGCCGGGGTGAAAAGCGCGGTCATCGACACACCGGACAGCTATACGGGCGCCGCCTACATCTTCGTCGAGGAGGCAACCGGCAACAACGCCATCATCGTCAGCCCTGGTGCGGCCATGCTGATCTCGCCGGAGGATATCGAAGCCAACAGGGATCTGATCAGCAGTGCCGGCGTTTTTGTCACGCAACTCGAACAGCCGATCGATGCAGCACTTCGGGCGCTGGAGATCGCGCGCCGGGCAGGGGTGACGACCATTCTCAACCCGGCCCCCGCCGCAAAGCTTCCCGACCGCATCTACACGCTCTGCGACTATCTCACGCCCAACGAGACCGAGACCGAGGAATTGACGGGACTGAAAGTCTCCTCGGTCGACGAGGCGCGCCGCGCCGCCGACAAGCTGCTCGACAAGGGCGTCGGCACGGTCATCGTCACGCTGGGCGACAAGGGAGCGCTGCTGCACACGAAGGGCCGCTCCGAACATGTCGCCGCCGTCAGTGCCGGGCCGGTGGTCGAAACCACCGGTGCGGGGGACGCCTTCAACGGCGGCTTCGCCGCGGCCCTATCGCGAGGCGTCGAGCCGCTGCAGGCTGTGCGCTTTGCCTGCGCCGTCGCCGGCATTTCGGTGACGCGTCCGGGCACGTCGCCGTCGATGCCGACGCTGCAGGAGGTCGAGGCGCTGCTGGCAAAGGGATAATGACGTATCGGAAGGAGTGGGCCGCAGCCAATGCTTGAGGTGCGGCTTAGCGCGACAAGCTGTCTTTCGGCCTGCCGGCGAGAAGGATCGCAGTTCGATTTATGAGGATTGAATTCAGATCCGACCGGACCTGAATTGCTTCATTCAAAAGACTTTTTGACATTTCAATGTCGGCATTTCTCTGAAGCCAAGGGTTTGAAACCCTTGAGAGAAATGGCGCGAGTGACGGGGCTCGAACCCGCGACCTCCGGCGTGACAGGCCGGCACTCTAACCAACTGAGCTACACCCGCGCATTGACGAGCACGTGTCAGCCGTGTTCGTCGTTGGGCCGCTGGATAAGGGGTTCGCCACCGGGTGTCAAGCGCACCAAACCATCATAACAGCAAACTGGAGAAGGTTTTTTGACAGCCGGCGTTTTGTTCGCAAATACGGCCCACAACCAGCGCGACCCACGCTCATTTGGCCTTGCGAAGCCGGTCCCGACCGCTTAAAGGTCCGCGCCGGAGCGGGCGATTAGCTCAGTTGGTAGAGCGCTTCGTTTACACCGAAGATGTCGGCGGTTCGAGCCCGTCATCGCCCACCATTCCTTCACATGATCAGGCTATCGCAGCGTCAATGACGAAGCGTAGTGTTGCTGTTGAGCCTTGCAGGAGACAGGACAATGGTTAGCCGTTCGGGATGCACGCTGCTGCTGATGATCATTCTGGCGACTTTTGGTCAGGCGAGCTTGGCGCACGCGACAGATGCCGGCGACGGCGTGGACCAGCCGGCCGCCAAGGCCGCCTTGCTCAAGGCCTATCCCGGCCTTTTCACCATCTCGGGCAATGTCCTGACCTGGACCGACGGCACCACGATGGTGTGGGACGACGGCAAGACGCGCGACGCCGACGCGCTGCTGGAAAACCCCGATATCGAGGACATGTTTCGCTACGTCTATCCCAAGGCAAGTGCTGGCGCGCTGGTTCCGACGGAGGATTTCGATCCCGGCCGTATCCGCAACGAGGCCTTCTTCGAGAAGCTCTATGGCGCAAGCGCCGCGGAAGTGGGCAAGCACATCGCCAACGTCAAATGGCTGCCGAAACTTGGCAAAAAGACGGCGCAGGTCACCAGGGTTTTTGGCATCAACGACCGGCTGGCAAAGGTCTCTGACGCCCTGGAGGCGATGCCCGCGGATTTGAGCCGTTACGGGCTCAAGCCCGGCGGCGGTTTTGTCTGGCGGCCCATCGCAGGCACAGACCGGTTGAGCGTCCACTCTTTCGGGGCTGCCTTCGATATCAACGTCGGCTTCTCCGATTACTGGTACAACAACAGAAACAAAGCCAACCCCAAGGCACACATTCCCTTCAAGAATCGCATTCCGCTCGCGATCGTCGAACTGTTCGAGAAAAACGGCTTCATATGGGGCGGCCGCTGGTATCACTACGACACCATGCATTTTGAATACCGGCCTGAATTGCTGTTTTACGAGAAATCCAGCTGATCAGGCGTCGGCGGCCGCCAGCCGTGAAGCGCGTTTGCTCGGCCAAACATGCCGAAATTCCCGATGCAGCCATATAAACATCAATAACGAAGCCCCAGATTTGTGGCGCATTGCTGGCCGCTAGCAGTCGCCGCACCACAAACCCGGCGAAGGTCGGCACGGATGTTTTCGGAGTTCAACAACTCGGCGGCCTCCGGATAACCTTCAGCCAGCAACGCTGCAACGATCTCGGCTGGAGACTGATAAATACCGCCCTCTGCCAAAGCATGAGCCCGCTGATAGATATGATCGGTTCTGATTCTGTTGGCCATTCTCAAGTCCCTCCCTTGATTAGCACTTGATAAACAACCTTTGGGAGGCGCTTGCGTTCCATGCAACCTATAAGGGAGTGCTTGCCAGCCACTATGCGGAGCGCCGAATCAACCTGTTCGTGGCCGCGAGGCAAGGATCACGGCGGCACCATCCGGAAATCCTTGCCCTCCGGCAGCAATTGTCCGCCATCGACGACAATCGTCGTGCCGGTGATGTAGCTGGCGTCGTCGGAGGCGAGGTACAGGAAGGCATTGGCGACGTCGCGCGGGCTGCCGAGCCGGCCGAGCGGGATGGAATCCTCCATGTTCTTGATGTAGGCGGCACCCCGGTGCTGCTGGATGGCTTCGGTCAGGATATTGCCGGGCTCGACGCCATTGACGGTGATGCCATAGCCGGAGAATTCGAGCGCCGCGGAGCGGATGAAGCCGTTGATGCCGGCCTTGGTCGCCGCGTAGTGGCCATGGCCCGGGCTGGTGACATGCGGCCCGGTGATGGAGGAGGTGTAGAGCATGCGCCCGTAGCGCTGCGCCTTCATCGGCACCAGTGCTGCGCGGGTGGCATTGAACGTGCCGCGCAGATTGACCGCCATGACGCGATCCCAATCATCGACGCTGGTGTTCTCGATCAATTGCCAGGGATAGATGCCGGCATTCTGCACGATGATGTCGAGCCGGCCGTGCTGTTCGAGCGCCAGCGCCACAGCGGCTTCAGCGTCGGCCATTTGCGAGATGTCGGTGCGGATGAAGGGGACGCCGAGCCCGTCGGCGGTTGCTTGTCCGGCCTCGGCCTCGCTGTCGGCGAGCAACAGCTTCGCGCCTTCTTCGGCGAAGCGCAGCGCAATGCCCTTGCCGATGCCGCGCGCGCTGCCGATGATCAGCGCCACTCTGTCTTTCAGTCGTCCGGTCATGCCCGCCTTCCTGTCATGCGAGTGGTCCTGTCATGCCAATCTTTGGCGAATGGTTTGCTTGAAGGCGTCGAGCAGCACCGCGGCCAGCACCAGCAGGCCATGGATGACCTGGGTGAAGTTGGCCGGCAGCCCCATCAGATTGATCGCCGTGTTGATGGCCGAGAGCAGCAGCACGCCGGCATAGACGCCGGGTAGCGTGCCGACCCCGCCTTTGAGGCTGACGCCGCCGATGACGACCGCCGCGAAGGCATTGAACAGCAGGCCGACGCCAAGATTGGCGGTGGCGCCGGAGGTGCGGATCGCCAGCAGCCAGCCGGCGAGGCCGGCGATGGCGCCGGCAAGCACGAAGGCGATGATGAGATTGCGGTTCACCCGGATGCCGGCACGGAAGGTCGCCGTCTCGTTGCCGCCGATCATCACGAGGTGGCGGCCGAACGGCGTCTTGGCCATGATCAGCGAGAAGATCACGAAACAGGCGATGGCGATCCAGGCGGTGAGCGGCAGGCCGATCAGGCGCTGGATGCCGAACCAGCGGATGGCAGGGGCCAGATCCTGCGCCGAGCGGCCGCCGGAAATGACCAGCACCAGGCCGCGCACCCAGATGTAGGAGGCCAGCGTGATGATGAAGGCGCTCATCTTCACCTTGACCACCAGATAGCCATTGAAGGCGCCGATCAGGCCGCCCACGGCCAGCGCAAGCAGCAGCGACACCGGAACCATCAGCCATTCCGGATGCAGTTGGACGCCCATGCCGATGCCCGACGAACAGAACAGGATGCCGACCGCCATGGCGCTGAGCGCCGCCACCGATTCGACCGACAGGTCCATATGGCCGGCGATGATGACCAGCGCCAGGCCGATCGACATGACGCCCAGCACGCTCGAGGCCTCGATGATGTTGGCGAAGATGCCGAGCTGGAAATAGTTCGGGATGAAGATGGAAAACACCACCAGCACGAACAGCAGCATGAACCAGACGAGGTTGTCGAGTACGAACTCCAGGGCATGGCGGGTGCGGGGGTTCATTGGCTGATCCGGCTGGCGCATGATCCGGAGAGCGATTCTCGCAGGGATCAGGCGCGGATTGGAATTGCGCAGGGTTGGCTCCGGACCGAGATGGCCCGGAGCGTTTCAGGCGATGTGCCTATTCGACTGACTTGACGGTGTCCGTCGGCGGCTTCTGGTTGCCCCAGAAGGCCGGATTGTCGACGTTTTCCTTGGTGATTGCGGCGCCCGGGATCTTGATGTTCGGGCCCCAGGCTTCCTTGGTCACGGTCGACTTCAGGCCAAGCACGTCATATTCGCCGGGCTTGATTTCCTGCTTCTTGACCACCTTGTCCATGAACATGGCGACAGCCGCGGCTTGTGCGTAAAGCGGTTGCTCGACTTCGACGTTGAGCCAACCCTTGCGGATCAGGTCGAGGCCGACAGGCGCGCCGTTCGAGCTCATCAGCATGACGTCGCCCGGCTTCTTGCCGGCAGCCTCGAGCGAGGCGACGGCGGCGACCGAGAGATGCGCGGCATGGCTGAAGATCAGGTCGATGTCGGGGTTGGCCAGCATCTGGTCGGCGACGATGGTGCCGGCATTGCTTGCTTCCCACTGCATGGCCGGCAGCGAGATGATCTTGACGTCCGGAAACGCCTTCATCTTCTCCTCAAAGCCTTTCTGGATGTCGAGCGTGTAGGGGTCGCCGGGGTCGCCAAGCACCTGCAGCACCTTGCCCTTCACCGAGCCGTTCTTGGCTTTCAGCAGTTTCTCGGCCTGGTCGGCCGCGACATAGCCGATCTCGACCGTTCCGGCGACCGAGGTGAAGTCGGACGGCGTGGAGGTGATCTGGCGGTCGAACTCGACCACCGGAATGCCGGCGGCACGTGCGGCCTCGATGGACGGTTTCAGCGCGTTGAAATCGACGGCGGCCAGGATGATCGCCGCCGGTTTGAGCGCGATGACGTCGTTCATCTGCGATTGCTGCGCGTCGGTCTTGTTGTCGGCGTTCAGCGTCTTCATCTCATAGCCGGTCTGCTTGAGGAACAGCTCCAGCGCGCTCACCGAGCCGGTCTGGAACTCGTCGAGCAGCGTCGGCACCATGTAATAGACGACACCCTTGGACTGGGCGAATGCCGGCGTGAGCGTGGCAAAGGCCAGTGCCAGGATGCCGAAGACAGCAAGAAGTATTCGCTTCATGTCGTTGGCTCCCTGTTAAGCCGGACCCCTCTTTTGTCCCTCAGCCCGCCGGTCCGGCACCGGCAAGCGTCTCCCCGGTGATCATGTTGATCACCGCATCGGGACTTGTTTTGTTGCGTGCGACATCGCCCGCCACGACGCCTTGCCGGATCACCACGATCCGGTCGGCGACCTGAAAAGCCTGCTGCATGATGTGGGTGATGATGACGACACCGATGCCCTGGCTCGCCACCTGGCGGATCATGTCGAGGCCGCGCCGCGTCTGCTCGACGCCAAGGGCGGCAAACGGCTCGTCGAGCAGCACCAGCTTGCCGCCCCAGTGCACGAAGCGGTTGAGTTCGATGGCCTGGCGCTGGCCGCCCGAGAGGTGCTCGACATTGGTGCGCAGGGAAGGAATGCGGGTGCCGGCGCTGGCCAGCGCCTTTTCGACGACCGCCTCCATGGCGCGCTCGTCGAGCACCGGAATGCCAAGGACCTTCCTGGTGATCTCGCGGCCCATGAAGAAATTGGCGACCACGTCGACATTGGTGCAGAGCGACAGGTCCTGGTAGACGGTTTCGATGCCCGCCGCCTTAGCCTCGGCCGGCGACCGTGCCAGAAATTCCTTGCCCTCGAACAGCATGCGGCCCGAGGTCGGCTCAAGCCCACCGGCGATGATCTTGACCAGAGTCGACTTGCCGGCGCCGTTGTCGCCGAGTAACGCCACGACCTCGCCCTTGCCGATGGAAAAACTGATCCCCTTCAGCGCTTCGATCGCACCGTAGTTCTTGGTGACGTTGTCGAGCACCAGCAGCGGTTCGCTCATGCGGCAATCTCCTTGGCCGCGAGGGGATCGCGACCGCGTTCGCGCTCGGCGGCGAACATCTGGCCGAAGCGCGGCGACAGCACTCCGGAAACCGCAAGGGCGGCAGCACCTCGCAACACCGAATGCTGCCCGCCGCGCGCGACCATGACCCGGGGCGTCGTGCGGTCCTTGCGCGCCGAGACGGAGTTGTGCAGGTCGTCTGTCGAACCAGCCAGCCGTTCGAGCAGATCGGTGGACGCTAGCCCGCCAAGGATGACCGTCTCCGGGTCGAACAGGTTTTCGATGACGGCGATGGCATTGCGAAAGATCGGCGCGACGTCCGCGACCCAATCGGCCTCTGTGCCATTCCAGCGCCGGAGCGCTTCCAGCGAGAGGTATCTTTCAAGGCAGCCGCTATTGCCGCAAGGGCAAGCTTCGCCGCCGGGAACGACAGGGATATGCCCGACCTCGCCCGCATTTCCCCAGGCGCCACGCTGCACGCTGCCGTCATGCACCATGGCGCCGCCAAGGCCGACGCCGAAATAGAGGTAGTAATATTCTGAGAATTGAGAGCCGAGGCCGTAGAGCCGCTCGCCCATGGCTGCCGCTGCCATGTCGGTTTCGAAGAAGGCCGGCAGTCCGGTCGAGGCTGCCAGCCGCTCGCGCAGCGCCACATCCTTCCAGCCGGTCATGGTGGTCGGACCGACAAAACTCATGGATTCGACACCGAACGGACCGGGCAGGGCCAGGCCGACCCCGAGAACGCGTCCTCCAGCCCGCAACCTGGTCAATTCAATCACCATCGCGCCGATCAGGTCGAAGGCATGGTCAGGCGTCGCGTTCGGGGCCTCGCGATAGGTGCTCTCGATCACGTCGCCGCTCAAATTGATTAAGGCGGCATTGATGCCGAGAGGGGTGATGTGGATGCCGACGGCATAGCCGCCCTCGGGATTGATGCGCAGCGTCGCCGGAGGCAGGCCGCGCCCTTTCGGCTCTTCGCGGAGCGAGAGGATGTAGCCCTGTTCTTCCAGTTCGCGAACGATGGTCGATACGGTCTGGACGGTAAGCCCGACGCGGCTAGCGATCTCGCCGCGGGCGATCGGTCCATGCAGGCGGATGGACTCAAGCACGATGCGCCGGTTGTACGGCCGCCCGAACTCCTGATTGGTCCCTCGCAATGCCATGCCTTGCGCCCCCAGTTGGCGTCAGGTTCGCATCAAAGATTTATTCAGTCAAATGGAATTCAAAAATAAATTGAAAGCCGCATCCCAGCTCGGGGAAGGCCACAGGTCGCACTCGGCCCAGGACCTGTTCACCTGTCGCCTTTGGCCGATTGCCGCCATGACAAAACCGCTTCAAGGGTGAGCGAACCTCGTAACCGTTGACCCACCAAGGCATGGAGTAGAGATGATCGAACTGCCGTTTGCCCGCGACGAATACCAGCAGCGGCTTGCCAATATCCGCGCCGAGATGGCGAAGCGCGGTCTCGAACTCCTGATCGTCAACGACGTTGCCAACCAGCATTACATTACCGGCTATGATGGCTGGTCATTCTACACCCCGCAGGTGGTGCTGATCCCGCTCGAGGAGGTCGAGCCGGTCTGGATCGGGCGCGCCATGGATGCGGCCGGTGGCCTTCTCACGGCCTGGATGAAGCCCGAAAACGTGGTTGGCTTCCCGGAAGACCATGTTCAGCGGGCGGATCGCCATCCCATGGACTGGATCGCGAGCTGGATCGTCGCCAAGGGCTGGGGTGTCAGGCACATCGGTATCGAACTCGAAGCCTATTATTTCTCGCCGAAAGCGCATGCCCGGCTGGTCGCCGGGCTTCCCAATGCGAAATGGCACGACGCGGATCTGCTGATGAACTGGATCCGCGCGGTCAAATCGGCGCCCGAGATCGCCTATCTGCGCAAGGCGTCGACCCTGGCCGAGACTGCGGTGGCGCGGGCCTTCGAGGTGATCGCGCCCGGCGTGCGTGAATGCGATGCGATTGCCGCCATCCAGGCGGCGCAGATCGCTGGCAGCCCGGACTTCGCCGGCGACATCACCGCTCTTCCACCGACCATTCTTGGTGGCGAGAATGCTTCCGCGCCGCACATCATGTGGAGCGACCGGCGGTTCGGAGATAACGAAACGATTGCACTCGAACTTGCCGGTGTCTGCCGCCGCTATGCGGCCGGGCTGGCGAGAACGATGCAGCTCGGCAAGACGCCGACGCGTGTCGCGGATACGGCAAAGGCGGTGATCGAAGGCATGGACGCGGTGCTCGACGCGGTGAGGCCTGGAACGACTGCCGAGGCGGTTGAGGGCGCATGGCGCAAGGTCATTCAACGCTACGGGCTGAAGAAGGAGTCGCGCATCGGCTATTCCATCGGCGTCGCCTATCCACCGGATTGGGGCGAACACACGATCAGCCTGCGGCCAGGCGACAAGACGGTGCTTCAATCCGGCAACGTCGTTCATTCCATCCTCGGCATGTGGATGGATGGCTGGGGCATCGAGATCAGCGAGACCATTCTGGTCACCGAAACCGGCCATGAGACGCTGACGAAGTTCCCGCGAGAGATCTGTGTCAAATCCTGAGGGGTCGGCCATGGCAGGCGGCGTTGCCAGTCTCGGCGCGGTCGATATCGACGCCGGCATTCTCGACCGGATGATCGAGATCCGCCGCCATTTGCACCGCAATCCGGAATTGTCGAACCACGAAGCCAACACGCAGAATTATCTCAGGCAGATGCTGGCTGGCGAGGGGATATCGGACATTCGCGACGTCGCGGGCTTTGGCCTGGCCGTCGATATTGTCGGCAACGGCAAGCCGTCGAACCGAAAGATTGCCATTCGGGCCGACATCGATGCCTTGCCCATCGAAGAAGAATCCGGCGTCGATTATGCGTCGACCAATCCCGGCGTGATGCATGCCTGCGGTCACGACGCCCACGCATCGATGGGTTTTGCGGTTGCCGCGCATCTCCATCGATCAAGGGCCGATTTTGGCGGAACCGTGCGCCTCATCTTCCAGCCGGCCGAGGAAGACTCGCCCTCTGGCGGCAAACGTGTGGTGGAAGAAGGGCTTCTCGACGATGTCGATGCCGCGATCTGCCTTCACGTCGATCCCTATACGCCATCCGGCAAGATCGCGGTCCGTTCAGGTCCCTACACGCTGGCGTGTGATACGTTCGATGCCGTTGTCATCGGCGAGGCAGCCCATGCGGCCAAACCCTATGAAGGCGTCGATGCGATTGCCGTGGCCTGCTCCATGGTGAGCGAGCTGCAGAAGATCGTTTCGCGCGAGATCGATCCTTACGATCCCCTCGTCATTTCGGTCACCGGCATCAATAGCGGTAGCGCCTACAATGTGATCGCCGGCAAGGTGACATTGAAAGGCACTATCCGCAGCGGCAGCGATGCTACTCGCGAGCGGGCCTGGCGCCGCGTTCGCGAAATCCTGGAGGGCATGGCGGCGAGTCACGGCGCCAGCGTAAAACTCGCCATCCACAAGGGCGAGCCGGGGGTCGTCAACGATGTCGAAATGGCCGAGCTGATCGCCGCCAGCGGCAGAGCCTGTATCGGCGCCGACAATGTCCTCAACACGCCGGGATGGACCATAGCGGACGATTTTGGCTACTTCAGCGAGAAGCGTCCTTCGGTCTATTTTCGCCTTGGGATCCGCAACGAGGCGGTCGGATCGGTCTTTCCGCTTCATCATCCCAAATTTCGTGTCGATGAGGCCGCCTTGAAGGTCGGTGCGGCGACCCTGGTTGTGGCAGCGACCAGATTTCTGTCGACGCAACCGGAAAGCACCGGCTGATCAAAGCAGTTCAGTATTTGATGACCCGGCGCTCGACCAGCACGATGGCGCAAAACAGCGTGATCGACAGGCAAGATGACAGCACGATCGCCGCGTAAAGCCGGTCCGACTGGTAATTGAAACTCGCCTGGATGATCAGCGCGCCGAGGCCCTTGTCCGAGCCGATCCATTCGCCGACGATGGCGCCGATCACCGCCGTTGCCGATGCGATGCGGAGTGAGGAGAACAGCATCGGCAGCGCGCGCGGCAGGCGCAGGCCCCAGAAGATCTCCCAGCGTGTCGCCGACAGCACGCGGAACAGCTCGTGCTCATTGTCGCTGGCCGAATCCAGGCCGCGGATCATGTTCACCAGCGTCGGGAAGAAGCAGATCACCGCCGCGATAACGATTTTGGGCGTCATACCCAGCCCGAAGATCAGGATGATGATCGGCGACAGCGCCAGGATCGGAATCGTGTTGAAGAACAGCACGATCGGAAAATAGGTGGCCTGCAGGATACGGTTGTGCACGAACAGAACGGCCAGCAGCACGGCTGCCAGATTGCCGATGACGAAGCCGGCCAGCGCCTCGATCAGCGTTGGTCTCAGATTGTCCATGAGCAGCGCGAAATTCTTCTGGAAGACCCCAAAGATCGCGGTCGGGGTCGGCACGATATAGGCCGGCACGCCGAGCAGCGGCAGCAAATACTGCCAGGCGAGAAGCAGCGACGCCGCGCCGAGAACGGGCAGGGCTATTGCCATTTGCGGCGAGAGCGGTGCGGGCCTCATGATGCCCGCTCCAGCGCGGTCCGCAGTTCTGCCATGGCGGCGACGATTGCCGGGTCTTCGCGCGAGCAGCGATTGCCGTCCTGCTTGAGCGGCCGCAGGTCCAGGTCCTTGATCAGCCGTCCGGGATTGGCGGCAAGCACAATGACCCTTTCGCCGAGATAGGCGGCTTCGGCAATCGAATGGGTGACGAAGAGGATCGTCGTGCCGGTGCGCCGCCAAAGGTTCAGAAGCTCGTCGTTGAGGCGGTCGCGGGTGATCTCGTCGAGCGCCCCGAACGGTTCATCCATGAGCAGCAGCTTGGGCTGGCCAAGCAAGGCACGCGCGATCGCCACACGCTGCCGCTGGCCGCCGGACAACTGGTGCGGCAGGCGCTCACCAAAGCCGGCCAGCCCCATCAACTCCAGCAATTCCTCGCTGCGGTCTTCGATTTTCCGCGTCAGGCTGCCTTGCCCGACGCCAAGCGGCAGACGCACATTGTCGCGCACCGTGCGCCAGGGCAGCAAGGTCGAATCCTGGAAGACGAAGCCGACATCACGGCGCGAGCGCACGGCATGCGGCGTGTCGCCAAGCACGCTGATCGTGCCGCCAACCGGATCGAGCAGGTCGGCGACCACGCGCAGCAAGGTCGACTTGCCGCAGCCGGACGGTCCAAGGATCGACAGGAAGGAGCCGGCCTCGACGGTGAGGTCGAGGCAGGACAGCACCTTGACGGCCGCCTGGCGGCCGCCATAGCCGACATCCAGGCGGCTGGCTTCGATCGCGTGCGCCATCAGGCGGCGGGCGCGTCGAGTTTCGGCCGATCGGCAGCCGAAAGTTCGAGGATCTTGGTGGTGTAGACATCGGCTGCCTTCGGGCGCCCGTTCGGGTACTGGCCGACCTTGTCGAGCAATGCCAGCTGCTCTTCGATCGAGGCGGGATCGAACGTGCCCCAGCCGTCCTTGGCGGTCGCGCCGTCGAAGGAGAGTTTCAGCACGAGGTTGACGGTCTTCTGTTCCCAGCCAAGGTCCATTTCGGGATAGGCGGCGACCATTTTCTTCACCGCTTCCTGCGGGTTGGCATGCACCCAGCCCCAGCCTTTGGCGACCGCGCCGATGAACTTGGCCAGCGTATCCGGGTCCTTCTCGATCGCCGCATCGGTGGCGAAATAGACATCGGCGTAGGAGCTCAGGCCGAGATCGCGCACCAGAAGGTCGATACGGTCGTCGCCGACGACGCTCAGCGCCTGCGTGTTGGTGATCCAGCCGCCAATGGCGTCGACATCGCCGCGCACCAGCGGTCCCTTGTCGAAGCCCACGTTGATGACGGTGAGGTCGGACGCGCTCAAGCCGTTCTTGGCCAGGATCTCATCCATGACGAAACGCGCCGTCGGCTGGATGCCGATCTTCTTGCCCTTGAGGTCGGCCACGCCCTTGATCGGATTCGAGGCCTTTGAGGTGAGCGCGTAGGGGCCGGTGCGGAAGCCGCAGGCAATGATCTTCACCGGCACGCCGCTGGCGCGCGCGGCATAGAGCTGCGGCGTTTCGGAGAATTGGCCAAGCTGTGCCGAGCCCGAGATCACCGGCGGCACCGTCGAGGCGTTGGGGCCGCCTGGGCTGAATTCCACGTCGAGCCCGGCATCCTTGAAGTAGCCATTGGCGACGGCGGCGATATCGCCGATCTGGCCGTTGGACATCAGCCAGTCATACTGGATAACGACCTTTCCAGCGGCCTTCGCGCCCGGCGTCAGAACCAGCTGCATTCCGCCCGATGCCACGGCAACAGCCGCCAGGCCGGACTTCATGAAGCCACGGCGACTCATCTCGTAGTCATTGTTCCCATTCATTTTTCGCTCCTGTTGCAAGACTGTCTCGTCTCTTCATTGCGCGCCGTTCCCCTGGCGCGGTGTCGTCTACGGCTGTTCGTCGTGGTAGTCGCCGGGGCCGCCGTCGAGCCAGGCGTAGAGTTCCCAAAGCGTGTCGTCCGGGTCGGTGAAATAGGCGCAACGCGCGTTCCAGACATAGTTTTCGGGCGGGCCATAGAACGGCACGCCCTTTGCCGTCAGCTCGGCATGCAGCCGGTCGATCTCGCTGGGCGCGTCGAGCTGGACGGCGACACAGACCTTGTGGGCTTGGCGCGGCGACCGCAGTTTCGAAACGCCGGCATGCTGGCCGATATGGTCGATCTCCCAGGCGGCCAACGTCACGCCCTCGCTGTGGAAGTCGGCAAAACCCTCGGCGCGGCGGCGCAAGCGGAAGCCGAGCTTGTCGACATAGAAATCCACCGTCCGCCCGATATCCGCGACGAGCAGGCAGACGTCGGAAATTCGATATGCAGTCCCGAGCGACATGATTATTTCCCTTCCTCGGTACGCTGGGTGCGCAACGGCAGCTTGACGCCGACACGGTCGGCCGCACCGATGATGTGCGCACGCATCGCCGCTTCGGCTGCTGCCGGGTCGCCGGCGACCAGCGCCTCGTAGATGCGCACGTGCTCGCCGACATTGACTTCCACCAGATCGTGCAAGGGGTTGGTCTGCCGTGCGTAATAGATCGAGCGGCGGATCTGCTCGCAGACGAAGGAAATGAAGGTGTGGATGTAGCTGTTGCCGGTCGCCCGGGCGATTTCGCGATGAAACAGCAGGTCGGCGTCGATGCTGCCGTCTTCCCAGCGTTCCTCGCCACTCATCCGGTCGAGTGCCGCCTTGATGGCGTCGAGATGCTCCTGGTCGCGGCGTTCGGCGGCGAGTGCGGCGGACTCGGCCTCGAGGATGCAGCGCAGCTCGAAGAGCCGCTCCATGTTCTGCCCCTCCTTCAGCGTCTCGCGGTCGATGCGGATCGACGCGCGCTGTTCGGGGGCCAGGACGAACGAGCCGATGCCTTGCCGCGCCTCCACCATGCCGTCGGCGCGCAGTTGCGCGATCGCCTCGCGCACCACATTGCGGCTGACGCCGAATTTCTCCGACAGCTGCTGTTCCGTTGGCAGCAGGGTGCCAGGATTGAGGTCGCCGGACTCAATCTCGCGGCTGAGGAAGGCGGCAACCCGGTGCGGCAGTGCCTCGACGGTGCCGATGGCGGCAAGTCGTTGTTTCATGACAAGTTCTCCGTCACGGGAAAGAGGCAGCCGGGGTTCATAAGCCTGTTCGGATCGAGCGCATCTTTCAGCGTGGTGACCAACTGGCGGTGGACAGGAGACATTCCAGCCCAATAGACGCGGCTACGGGTGCGCCCGATGCCGTGCTCGGCGCTGATCGAGCCGCCGAGCGCATTGGTGATGTCGTACAACCCGGTGGTGATGGCGGCGCCCGTGGTGCGCGCGTCGGGTTCAGCAAGGTCGAGCGGCGGCAGGACGCTGAAATGGATGTTGCCGTCACCGGCGTGGCCGTAGGCCGCTGACAGCCAGCCCGGATGATCCCGCGCAACGAAGTCACGGGCCTGGGCGATAAGGGTGGGAATGTCGGAGATGCGCACCGAGAGATCGGTGCGCACGTGATAGCCACGCTTGGCCTGGCCCTCGACCAGCCCTTCGCGAATGGCCCAGAAAGCCCGTGCCTGCGCGCCGCTTTCGGCCAGCACTGCATCGGCGACAAGTTCGTTTTCCATCGCGCTGGCAAGAAAGTCGACCAGCAGCGTCCGGAGGTCGACCGCGGCGCTTGACGACAGTTCGATCAGTACATGAACAGGGGCTGTCACTGGCGTGACCGTGTCCGGGTCGACAAGGCGTGCAAGCTCCATGCATTCCGCGCCGATGATCTCGAAGGCGGATATCAGGTCGGAGCATCCGCGCCGGGCTTGCCTGAACAGCGCGATCGCCGCTTCGAATGAGCGAAGGCCCAGATACGCCGTTTCGACCTTACCGGGCTTCGGAAACAGCTTGACCTCGACACCGGTAATGATGCCCAGCGTGCCCTCGGCGCCAATGAAAAGCTGCTTCAGGTCGTAGCCGCGATTGTCCTTGCGCAGGCCGGAGAAGCCATTCCACAATTCGCCGTCCGGCAGCACCACCTCCAGACCGACAATGAGGTCGCGCGCCATGCCGTAGCGCAGGACATTGACGCCACCGGCATTGCTCGCCGCATTGCCACCGATCTGGCAACTGCCCTGAGCGCCGAGCGCCAACGGAAACAGGCAATCCTGGTCCTCGACCCTATCCTTGATGTGCTGCAGGATGCAGCCGGCATCGGCCTGCAGGGTGAAATTGTCGCCGTCGACGACGCGGATCCTGTTCAGCCGCTCCAGGCTGATGATCACCGCGCCGCAGGCTGTGCCGATGTCGATCGCCCCCGCGACAAGCCCGGTGTTGCCGCCTTGCGGGATCATCGCCAGTCCGAGTGTGTCGCACAGCCGAACCGCGGCCTGAACCTCAGCGACCGAAGCTGGTTTCAGCACTGCAACCGCTGCGCCATGATGATCGCCGGACCAATCCACGAGGTATTTCGCCATGTTGGCTGCATCGGCAGCCACGCCACCTTGCCCCAGGAGATGCTCCAGGGCGGCGAGAACGTCAGGCGGGATGCCGTGAATGGTCATTATCAGATCGGTGTCGGTGTTGCGGCGTATGGTTATACATATCATCCTACAACTTGATTTGTGTCAACGCCGACGGGCCAAACGGCCGTGGACAAAGTCGCTTGCTAGATTGTTGGATGAGGTCCCGGCCAAGGAAGCGAAGCGGCTGGCTGACAGTCGAGGCCAGCGGGCATAGCGATCACTCAGTACTGGATTGCTTGCAGAGCGGGGCAGATTTGGTTTGAGAGGTGTTGGTTCCAATCAGGTCAGGACTGGCGCGCCTCAGAGGTACTGCTCGACCTTCTTGCCGACGGTGAGGAAGCGCAACGGATCGATCGCTTCCCCATTGTGGCGGACTTCATAATGCAGATGCGGGCCGGTCGAGCGGCCGCTGCTGCCGGTCTTGCCGATGACGGCGCCGGCGTCCAGTTTTTCGCCCACGGTCACGTCGATTTCGCTGAGATGCCCGTAACGCGTCGAAAAGCCGTTGCCGTGGTCGACCTCGACCATGCGCCCATAACCGCCGTTCCAGCCGGCCTTGATGACGATGCCAGGCGCCGTAACCTTGGCGTCCATGCCGATGGGCGCTCTGAAATCCATCCCGGAATGCAGGGCGGCGGTGCCAAGAATTGGGTCGGTGCGCACGCCGAATGGGCTGGTGACGGAGTGGCCCGGAGCCGGGTTGGCCAGCGGCAGCTGACGCGCTTCTTTCTTGAGATGGTCAAGCGTATCCAGCGCCTCGTCCAGTTCCTTGACCTTGCTGTCGAAGATCATCGAGTTGTCGAGCGGGATCAGCGGTCCGCCGACATCGCTCTCATTCTTGCCGAAATCACTGTCGACCGGCAGGCCGGCAGCCTGGAGCGCCTGGGTGATCGCGTCGGCGCTCTTGTAGGCATTGTCGGCAAGCGTGTTGATGCGGGTAAGCTGCTCGTTCTCGATGGATTTCAGCGACTGGTTGATCGAAACGAACAGCTTGTCGGCGCGATCGGCGGCTGAATCGTTGGGCAGTGGATCGCTGCGGGTCGACCACAACGAGAATGGCCTGGTGTCGGCGGCGCCGAGATCGGCGCTGAGACTGGCAACCGCGTAATTCTGCGCCGGCTGGTTGATGCTGCCGGTCACGTCGGCGTGCTTGTCGGGCTTGGCAGCCGCGGCCGGATCCTCAGTGGGCGCCGTTCCGACCTCATTCTCGGCACGTTCGAGCAGCGGGCCGAGACGGCCATGGCGCTGGCTCAACTGGCTCTGACGCTCGATCAGTTCGCTGACCTTGGTTTCCATCAATTGCTGGTCGAGCAACTGGCGACTGGTGATGCGGTCGACTTGGGCACGAAGCGCTGAAATGCGGTCCTCGTAGGCCTGCTGCATGCGCGCCTGGCGCGCGGTGGTGGCGCCGATGAGGTCGTCGCGCAGCACGAGATAGGACGTGGCCAGGAGGTAACCGATGGCGATGGCGGCGAGTGCTGAACCGATGAATGCCGCGAGCCAGGGCCGGATCGTAAAGTGCCTGATCTCATTGCCCCGGGCGATGATGACCGTGTGGGGTTCCTTGCGCCTGCCGAAGATTGCGGACTGACCGGTTGCGTTCACGGGACCAAGCTTTCGTTTACGACACCACGACAAGCTTGATTACACATTATTAGGGTTAACAAAGGCTTGCCGGATTACATGAGCGGCAACGAATGCAAGCGGCGCGGGCAAGAGGTTGCACGAAAATTGCCGAGGATCGGCCACCGTGTCGCGAAATCATCGACGATGAGCACCAATGTGCTGCCGGGAGAACGGCCTGTCGTTGTCGGATCAGGTTCAGTTTCTTAACTGTCTTCGATTGCTCTTAATTGACGGGTTTCGAGTAAAAGCCTGCCGGGATTTGGGATTCACTATGGCGACAGGAATGCTGGGCGATCTGGTTGGCAAGATCCTCGACAAGATCTCGGGCACCAGTCTGCTGGCGACCGGGCTTTTGCTGTTGACTGCCCTTGTCAGCGCGCTCGTAGCCTATTGGCACACGGTCGAACAGAAGAGCTGGAAGGAGTTTTTCGAGTTCGTCATCCCGCATGAGGTCATCACTCACCCTTCGGCAAAGGCCGACCTGATGTTCTGGGTGACGAAGAAGGCGCTGATGCCCTTCCTGATGCTGCCCGCCGGAATTGTCTTCGTCACGGCGGTGGGCTACGCAACCAACTGGCTGTTTTCGACACTGTTCCAGTTCCAGCCGCCTCTGATCGAGGGGCCGGCAGGGCCGGTGACGGTACTGATCTTTACCATCACCATGCTGCTCGCCTATGACATTTCCTACTATCTCTATCACTTCGCCCAGCATCGCTATCCCGTGCTTTGGGAGTTGCACAAGGTGCATCACTCGGCCGAGGTGATGGTCGGGATCACCAAGGACCGGGTCCACCCGCTTGATGAATTGATGAATCGAGCCTGGGACGGCGTCGTCGTCGGCGTCTGCTTCGGCATCTGGTCGCTGATTTCGCTGAACCTTGTCGAACTCACCGTCTTTGGCGTCAACGTCTATGTCATGCGCAACATCCTGATGATGGATTTCGTCAGGCACACGCATTTCAAGATCTCATTCGGCCCGCTCAATCATGTGGTCCTCTGTCCGCATTGGCATCAGCTGCATCACAGCGTCGATCCGCTCCACTACGACAAGAATTTCGGGCTGCTGTTCTCGTTCTGGGACCGGCTCTTCGGAACATTGTGTGTGCCGAGGCCGGATGAGGACTTCAAGTTTGGACTGGTTGACCGCGATGTGCGTGACTACCAGTCGCTCGCCGGCCTCTATGTCATGCCGCTGAAGCGGATGTGGGGGCATATCGCCAGGCGCATCCGGCCTGGAAAGCCACGGACTTCGCGACCCTCCGAAGGGAAACGGCCATGAACGCTCCTTTCGTGCTCGCGATCCCGCGGACACGCACCTTTGAAGTCGTGACATCGGCGACGCGCCTGGCCGAGATCGCACCGGCCTGGAGCGCGCTTCGGCAGCGAGCCGGCGGGCTTGTCTTCCAGCACCCCGACTGGATCGCGGCCTGGTGGCGCACCACCCCGCATCAGGAGCGGCGCACGCTCAGGATCGGGCTTGCCTGGAACGGTGACCGCCTAGATGGCGTGATAGCGCTCGCCACCTTCAAGCGCTCCGGCATCCGCATGCTCGAATGGGCGGCGAAGGATCACAGCGACTATGGCGATGCGCTGGTTGCGCCCCACAGCGATCCGCAGGCGATCTCCCGCCTCTGGCAGCATGTTTTCGATCAGGGCGGGTTCGACCTCATCTATCTCAACCGTCTGCTGCCGGATGCCGGTGTTCATGCCTTGCTGGACCCGGCCGCGCACCACGGCAAGGCACTTCGGCCCAACCACCGCAGTGAAATCAGCTATCGTGTCGCGGGTCCCTGGCAGCGGGGGGCGGAATGGTTCGAGACGCTGTCCAAGAAGGCCCGGCAGAACTACCGCCGTGGCCGCAAATTCATGGAGGAAGGCGGTACATTGCGTTTCCGCCTGCTCGATGCGGACAACCCGCGCGAGCCGGTGCTCGCCCGGGTTGCGGTGCTGAAGCGCCTCTGGCTTGTCAGGCATGGCCGCGTTTCGGATCTGTTCGATCGGGGCTCGCCCGTTCTCGCCGCGCTCATTTCGGTGCTGGCCGAACTCGGGCTGTTGCGCATCTTCTTGCTTGAGCTTGACGGTGCGATCATCGCTGTCTCGATCAATTTTGAGCAGCACGGCACGATGATGGCTTTTGTCACCACCTATGATCCCGAATACGAGCGCGCCTCGCCGGGCATGGTGCTGATGATGGACTATATCCAGTGGTCGCTCGACCGTGGCCTGGCCAAAGTGGATTTTCTCTGCGGCGGCGAGGATTTCAAGCGGCGCTTTGCCACGCAATCAGTCACGCTGTCGTCGGTGATGGGCGCGCGCGGTCTGCGCGGTCATCTCGCCGCGATGGCCGATCGTGCGAACCATGTTTCGAAATCCTGGCGGGCGCGGCGGCAGCCGAAGGCTGAAACGCCAGACGAGTAAGATCGCCTCATTTCGGCACGATCAAAGCGCGCGAACAGCCTCCAGCACCTCTTCAGCATGGCCCTTGACGCGGACCCTGCGCCAGATCCTGGCGATCCGACCGTCGCGGCCGATCAGGAACGTCGCGCGCTCGACGCCCATGTATTTGCGCCCATACATCGATTTCTCGACCCACAGATGGTAGGCCTCGATCACCTTGCGCTCCTCGTCGGCGGCGAGGTGGATGGTCAGGTTGTATTTAGATTTGAACTTGTCGTGCTTCTTGGCGTTATCAGGCGACAGGCCGATCACCACAGCGCTGGCTTTCTCGAATTCCGGTTTCAGTTGTGAAAAGCTGATCGCTTCCTGCGTGCAGCTTGTCGTGTCGTCCTGCGGGTAGAAATACAGCACTACGGGCTTGCCGGCGGATGCGGCAAGGCTAATTGATCCACCACCGTCCCGCGGTAAATCGAACTGCGGCGCTAGATCGCCCACGTCGAGGTCAGCCATATCGATGCCCTTGTTTGAGGTTACGCGCGAAGCCACACCGATATAGTGTCGACCGGGGATTCGTCCACGAGCGAATTTGTACAACGGAAGATTGCGTGGATCAGGAGCAACCGCAGCACGAAAAGATCAGGTTCAGGCGTGACGAGATCACCGACCTGGGCGCCTTTCCGTCCGCGTGCCGTGTCCCGCCGCTCGGCCAAGCGTCGATCGGCCGCGGTTTCCGCATCCTTTCGCGCGTCTTTGCCGGCATCGTCGCGCTCCTGCTGCTGGCAGCTATGGCTGTCTATCTCATCGGCCTTTCCGGCATCGGCGCAGACCGACTGCGCATCGAAGCGGAAGCCGCCATCGAGAAACTCGCCGGTGTCGATGTCCATGTCGCCGTCGGGCCTGCCCGCATTACGCTCGACAGTTCAAGCTTCGTCGCACTCCAGGTGAGTGATGTCAGCCTGAAGACATCGGACGGCAAACCCATGGCCGACGCCGGCCGCGTGCGCTTCGGGGTGCGCCTGATACCGCTGCTGTGGGGAGAGGTGCGGCTGACCAGCGCCAGGGTTTCCGATGCACATATCGTTGTGGCGGCGATGCCGTCCGGGGGCGACTGGACAGCCGCGCTGCGCAATGAGGATGGCCTCATTGATCCGGAAAAACTGTCAGAGGCAGTGTTTGGCAACATCCACCGCGCGCTCGACGCCGTGCGGGAAGATTCGATGCGCCGGATAGATCTCGACAATGTCGAATTCGTGCTGCCCGAAACCGGAGCGATCAAACTGGTCACCATCGCCGATGCCACGGTCGTCCAGTCGGGGCCGGGCGGCATGGCGTTTTCCTCTGAGGCGGATGTCGATGGCAGAAAGGTCACCGTTGCCGCTTCCGCCACCCGCGATGTCGCGGCGCACCGGGTGACGGCGCTGAACGCGAGCATCGATCTGGCGGATGCCGATGAAACCACCACGGCCAGCGCCGGGAAATTGGGTGCGGTCGCGTTGAAGCTGACAGGATCGGAAGGATCCGGCGCGAATGCATCACGGCTGACAGCCGTCCTGTCGTCGACGGGGTCCGTGCTCGATATGGGTGCACGCGGGCTGCTGCCGGCCGACGTCGATGTCAATGCCACGCTTGTCGACGGCAGCAACAAGATCCAGGTGGACAGGCTGCTGCTGAAAACCGGCCGGTCTACTTTCAATTTCGGCGGCTCAATAGGGCCAAAACCCTCGACCGGGAAGGCGGGCGAGGAACCTTCCTATCGTTACGACCTGACCAGCGACGGTTCGACCCTGGCGCCATCGGAATCGCCTGAGCCCGCGCTGACCTTCCTCGCCCGCATTGCCGGCGTCTATCAACCCACAAGTCACAAGCTGGTGGCCGAGGAGATCGCACTTCGTTCCGATTCCAGCGGCGAGGTGATGGGAACCGCGGCGGTCGAGTTCGTCGAGGGCAAGGCGCCCGGGATCAATGTGGCGTTGAACGTCCACAACATGCAGGTTTCGCATGTCAAGCAGCTATGGCCTTGGTTTTCGGCACGCAACGCCCGGCTTTGGGTGCTGAGCAATCTGTTCGGTGGCCGGGTCGTCGACGCCAACCTCCAGTTCCACGTCGTGCCGGACCGTCTCGGCAATGGCGTGCCGCTTTCTGCAGATGAAGTGTTCGGCACTTTCAAGATCGAAGGATCGCGCTTCGATACGGCCGGCCGCATTCCGCCGATACGAGACGCGGTTGGCATGGTCGCATTTCACGCCAATGACGTCGACATTTCGCTGTCATCGGGCACGGTCTTCATGCCCAGCGGCCGCACTGTGGCTGCGAGCAACGGCACGCTGGCGGTCAAAGGCGCCAACCATCCGCCGGTCATCGGCGCGCTTGACATCGACGTCGATGGAGACGCGGCGGCCGTCGCCGAACTCGCCTCCTACGAACCGATCAACGCCATGCGCCATGTCGGCTTCCTGCCGGAGGACTTGTCTGGCAGCGTTACTGGCCATGTCAGGGCCGATATCCCGCTGCAGTCCGGCATCGACACCTCCAAGCTCGACTGGCTGGTGTCGCTCGACTACACCGGCCTGTCGCTGGCCAAGCCGTTCGAGGGGCAGACCGTGACCGATGCCGACGGTTCGATCACCGTCGATCCGCAAAAGGCGGTAATCTCCTCCAAGGCATCGCTGAATGGCATTCCGGCCGAACTCGACCTTGTCGAACCGCTGGCGGATGACGGACCGGCGCGCAGCCGCAAGGTGGCCCTGGTGCTGGACGACAAGATCCGTGCCGCTGCCATGCCCGGCCTGACGCCGCTGCTGGGCGGAACGGTGAAAGTCGCGATCGACAAGAGCGGCGATGGCAACCAGAACGTCTCGGCCGATCTGACCAATGCCAGGCTGGACGTTCCCTGGGCCGGCTGGAGCAAGGGGGCAGGGGTTCCCGCCAACGTCACTTTTGTCATGACCAAGGCCGGCGACACCACGACACTGTCCGACTTCGACCTCGAAGGCAAAACCTTCTCCGTCGGCGGCAGCATCGTGCTGGTCAATGGCGCCCTGTCTTCGGCGAAATTCAGCAAAGTCACCTTGAACAGGGGTGACGATGTTTCCGTGTCGGTGAAGCGATCGGGCAAGGGCTATGCGGTCGACATCTCCGGCAATGCGCTTGATGCTCGTTCGCTGGTCAAGCAGTTCACGTCCGATGTGGACACCGCAACCAAGACGACCGGAACAGACAACATCTCCGTTAGCGCCGACGTCGAGCAGCTGACCGGTTTCCACGACGAGCAACTGTCCAATCTGAAGCTGGACTACAGTGCGGCCGGTTCGCGGGTGAACGGATTGAAGGTCAGCGCGACGGCGAGTTCCGGCGCTGCGATTACCATCAGCAACACCACCGGCGACGGCAGGCGCTCGCTCGCCGTGCAGTCGGCGGACGCCGGCGCCATATTGAGGTTCCTCAACGTCTACGAGCACATGGAAGGTGGCGCGATCACGCTGGCCTTGTCAGGAACCAGCGACGGGCCGATGAAGGGCAAGGTCGATACCAGCAACTTCTTCATCGTCAACGAGCCGAAACTGGCCTCCATCGTCTCGACCACGCCGACCGGCGACAGCCGCAGCCTTAACCAGGCGGTGAAGGGCAATCTCGACACCTCGCGGGTCAAGTTCGAGCGCGGCTACGCCGAGATCGACAAGGGCAGCGGCTATCTGAAACTGGCCAATGGCGTTCTGCGCGGCCCGCGCATCGGCACCACGTTCCAGGGCATTCTCTACGACCAGAACAACAACATGGACATGACCGGCACCTTCATGCCGGTCTACGGCCTCAACCGCATCTTCGGCGAACTGCCCATCGTCGGCGCGCTGCTCGGCAATGGCCGCGACCGTGGCCTGATCGGCGTCACCTACCGGCTCAGGGGCAATGCCAACAAGCCGGTGCTCGACGTCAACCCGCTGTCGGTGATCGCGCCCGGCATATTCCGGTCGATCTTCGAGTATCGATAGAGCAATTCCAGGAAAGTGTGAGGCGGTTTTCCCTGGAAAAGCGCGTAGCGCTTTCCCTTGGGAATTGCGTCAAAACAAATAGTTAGAGCCGTTCACCGTTTCCGTGAAATGGTGAACGGCTCTAAACGGCCTCAGACCGGCCGCACCAGGACGTGTTTTTTCCTGCCGAGCGAAAGCTTTACGATGTTTTCCGGACTCAAATCCTGAAGCGTCACCATGCGGCGGTCATCGCTGACCGACTGGTCGTTGATGCGCACCGCACCGCCCTGGATGTGCCGCCGCGCTTCGCCATTGGACGATGCCAGCCCGGCCGTGACCAGCAGCGACAGGATGCCGACGCCGGCCTCCAGCGCGTTCCTGTCGGCCTCGACGGTCGGCAGGCTTTCGGCGGTCACGCCTTCTTCAAACGTCTTGCGCGCGGTTTCCTCGGCCTGGTTCGCCGCGTCGCGACCATGGACGATCGCCGTCGTCTCCGTTGCCAGGACCTTCTTGGCCTCGTTGATTTCGGAGCCGCCAAGTGCTGCCAGGCGCGCGATCTCATCGAGGGGCAGGCGGGTGAATATCTTCAGGAAGCGCTCGACATCGGCATCCTCGGTGTTGCGCCAGTACTGCCAGAAATCATAGGGCGAGAAGAGGTCGCCATTGAGCCAGACGGCACCCTTCGCCGATTTGCCCATCTTGGCGCCGGACGATGTCGTGAGCAGCGGCGTGGTCAAGGCGTAAAGCTGGGGCGTGCCCATGCGATGGCCGAGATCGACACCGTTGATGATGTTGCCCCACTGGTCCGACCCGCCCATCTGCAGGCGGCAGTTCTGGCGCCGGGCAAGTTCGACGAAATCGTAACCCTGCAGGATCATGTAATTGAATTCGAGGAACGACAGCGATTGCTCGCGGTCGAGCCGCAGCTTGACGCTGTCGAAGGTCAGCATGCGGTTGACGGAAAAATGCCGGCCGACATCGCGCAGGAACTCGACATAGTTGAGCTTCATCAACCAGTCGGCATTGTTGACCATGACGGCGTCGTTCGGGCCGTCGCCGAAACGCAGGATGCGGCCGAAGATGCGCTTGATACCCTCGATGTTGGTGGCGATCGCCTCCGGCGTCAAAAGGCTGCGCTGGTCGTCGCGGAAAGATGGGTCGCCGATCATCGACGTGCCGCCGCCCATCAGCGCGATCGGCCGGTGCCCGGTCTCCTGCAGCCAGTAAAGCATGGTCGCCGAGATCAAATTGCCGATATGCAGGCTGGTGGCGGTCGCGTCATAGCCGACATACGCAGTGACCGTTTCCTTGGCGAAAAGTTGGTCGAGGCCGGTCTCATCCGAAATCTGGTGGATGAAGCCGCGCTCGCTCATCGTGCGCAGGAAATCGGATTTGAAGGCAGGCATGGTTTCTTCCCGAAAAGCGTCCGGCCGTCCGGCGCGGGCATATGTGAACGGGCGCGTTTAACACCCAAGCGCGATCAGCAAAAGTGGAATCCGGTTTTGCGGCACATTGCCCATCCGCAGGGATTACAAGATGTCCGGGTAATCATCCCTTCTTGAAACGGTGCAACGAGCCGTCCGGCACGAATGCTTGCGTCATTGTTTCGGCTGGCGTAATGAGGCGCCGCGCCAAAGGTTCTTGCAGCCCACGACCTCGAGCGGCACCGCACGGCATCCACAAAATGCCATATCCGACGACAGAGCCCCGACGCGACATGCCGGACGCATTGATATCCATCGTCATTCCTTGCAGGAACGAGGCGGCAAACCTGCCGCTGCTGATCGACGAGATCGAGGCGGCGATGACCGGTCGCGACTTCGAACTGATCATCGTCAATGACGGCTCGACCGACGAGACGGCGACTGTGCTTGCCGAGCAGACGGCACTTCGGCCGTTTCCTGTACGCGAATTGCGGCACCAGAAATCGGCCGGACAGAGCCTCTCGGTGCGTTCGGGCGCCTGGGCGGCGCGCGGCAGCATCGTCGCCACGATCGACGGTGACGGCCAGAACGACCCCCAATACATTCCGGTGCTGGTCGATGCCTTGCGTCAGGCCGGCCCCGATTTCGGCGCGGCACAAGGGCAGCGCCTCAAGCGCCGCGACAGCAAGGTCAAGCAGCTCGCGTCGCGCTTCGCCAACTGGCTGAGAAACGCCATCCTGCATGACGAGACGCGTGATACCGGCTGTGGCCTGAAGGCTGTCCACACCGATATCCTGCGCAAACTGCCGTTTTTCGATGGCACCCATCGTTTCGTCCCGGCCCTGGTTATCCAGGAAGGCTATCGCGTCGTGCATTGCGACGTCGTCGACCGCTCGCGTCGCCACGGCAAGTCGAACTATGGCATTTTCGACCGCGGCCTGCAGGGCGCGCTCGATCTTGGCGGCGTCTGGTGGCTGCGCCGCAGGCGGCGCAGAATGCCAAAAGTAGAGGAAATCAGCCGTGGTTAACGTGCTTCAGGAATTGGGAACCTGGCTTCATCAGGTTTTCGTCAAGCAATTCGACGCGTGGATCCTGCTGGGGTTCATCGCCCAATTCTTCTTCACCATGCGTTTCGTCGTGCAATGGCTTGCTTCTGAAAAGGCCAAGCGCAGCGTGGTGCCCGTCGCCTTCTGGTTCTTTTCCCTGTTCGGCGGCGGCCTGCTGCTGATCTATGCCATCGTGCGTCAGGATCCGGTGTTCATCGCCGGCCAAGCCATGGGCATGTTCATCTATGTCAGAAATCTCTGGCTGATCGCCAATGAGCGCAAGGCGGCGGCGATGACCAAGGTCGATTGAGCGGCCCACCCGTCAAGCAATGATCAAAGAGGCTCAGAAATGGCGTTGAACAGGAACTACATTCTTCTCTTCCTGTTCAGCCTGGTGATGACGGTTTCGGGACTGGCGTCCCTGCCGCCAATCGACCGCGACGAGTCGCGTTTCGTCCAGGCCACCAAGCAGATGGCGGAGAGCGGCGACTATGTCGACATCCGCTTCCAGGACGCGTCGCGATACCAGAAGCCGGTCGGTATCTACTGGCTGCAATCGGCGGCCGTGACGCTGAGTGGCCAAGGCGCCGAAGCGCCGATCTGGGTCTACCGCACGATCTCGGCGCTCGGCATTGCCATTGCGGTGCTGGCGATCGCCTGGACGGGGACCAATCTTTTCGGCGCCAATGCCGGTATCGCTGCAGGCCTGGTGATGGCGGCGATCTTCGCCACGGCCTTCGAGGGGCGCGACGCCAAGACCGATGCGATGCTGCTCGCCTGCTGCGTGGCGGCACAAGGTGCACTGGCGCAGATCTATTTGGCATCGCGCCGCAACGAACCGGTTGCCGGTCATCTCTGGTGGATATTCTGGATCGCGCAAGGGGTGGCGATCCTCATCAAGGGACCGATTGCGCCGCTGCTATCGGCGCTGACTATCGCGGTGCTGTTTGCTTTCGAGCGTGATGGGCGCTGGCTGTCGAAGCTCAGGATTGGACGCGGCCTGCTGCTGGTCGTGGTCATTGCGCTGCCGTGGCTCGCCGCGATCACCTGGAAGAGCCACGGCGCTTTCCTGCAGCAAGCCGTTGGCAAGGACATGCTTGGCAAGGTCGCCTCGGGCGAGGAATCGCACGGCCTGCCGCCTGGCTTCTACATGCTGACCTATTCGCTGTTCATGTGGCCATTCGGGCTGATCGCGGTCGGCGCTGGGCTCCAGGCTCTCAACCGTTTGCGCGACGATGTCAGGCTGCGCTTTTGCCTCGCCTGGTACATCCCGTTCTGGCTGGTGTTCGAACTGATCCCGACCAAGCTGCCGCACTATGTCCTGCCGGCCTATCCCGGCATGGCGCTGCTGATCGGCTGGATGCTGACATTGCAGCCGGAGGATGCCAATGCGCCGCTCAAGCGCTGGCAGCAATGGTTGTGGTGGTCGACCGCCTTCGGCCTGGTCGTGGTCAGCCTCGGCCTGGCGGCGGTCTGCATTGGGGCGCCGATCTATATCACCCACACCTTCTCCTGGTGGAGCATTCCGGCCGCCGCGGCAGCGCTTGGCACCGGCTACTTCGCTTTTTCGCGGCAGTTGCAGGTGCCGCTGCCCCGTATCGGAGCCACAGCCGCTTGTGCCGGCATCACCTATGCCTTGCTGTTCGGGGTCATCGCCCCGTCGCTGAAGCCGATCTGGCTAAGCCCGGCGATCAAGGCAGCGGTGCTTGCCAACAAACCTTGCGACACCACGGTGCTGGCCTCGTCACAGTATCAGGAACCGAGCCTTGTGTTCCTGGTCGGCACGAAAACGGTGCTGACCAACATCGGTGGTGTCGCGGAACACCTGCTTGCCGATCCCGCCTGCGCGTTGGGACTGGCGCCGATCGGGGACGAGCAGAAATTGAATGGCATGCTGTCGGTGCGAGGCAAGTCGGTGAACCGCGTCGCCGAGATCGATGGCCTCAACTATTCGTCGGGAGACAAGATGTCGCTCGGCCTTTATCGTGTGGCGCCATGACGGCTCGTCGATGTCCATGACGGCAACAATGGGGTCGAAATCCCAATGCTTGTGAAATCGCGTCCTTCTGTTTCCGGCGGGCTCCTGGGAGCGGGGCGCCGATCCCTGGGCAATTTTCGCGACACGATGCAGATCGTCAGAAATCGATTTGCCCTTCGTCCCGTGCGCTACCCCAACGTCGCATGGCCGGTTTGGGGCCTGGTCTGGGTGTTGCTGACGGCGGCGGCGTTCGTTCGTCTCGACACGCCGGCAGGGGTGCTGCATGGTCAATGGTCGGGAGCCAGGGTTGCCGAGTTCCTGACCCAGTTCGCTCTCGGCGGCTGGTATCTGATCCCATCGGCGCTTTTGCTCGTCGCGGCCAATCTGATCGATTGGCGAAGCCTATCGCGGCGATCGCTGATGCTGGTCTACAACTGGACCTGCCTGGCTTTCCTGGTGCTGAGTTCCGTTGGCCTGTCCGGCCTGCTGGTCAATGTGCTGAAATATGCCATTGGCCGGGCCCGTCCGCTCTACTTCCAGGACTTTGGTGTTCTGGCCCTGCATCCCTTTGCCTTCGACGCGCGCTTTGCCGGTTTTCCGTCCGGCCATGCCACGACAATGGGGGCGGTGTTCGGTGTGCTCCTGCTCCTGTTCCCGCGGCGCTGGTATATCGCGCTGGTGATCACCGCCTGTTTCGCCTCGACCAGGGTTTTCGTCGGCGCCCACTATCCGAGCGACACGGTGGCCGGCTTCGGCCTCGGCTGCGCCTTCGCGCTGGCCTGCGGACTGGTGTTTGCCCGGCTCGGCTTCATTTTCCGCCCGACACCGTCAGGATTGCCGGTCCGCAAAGCATCGTTCCGGCTGATTGCGCCGCGAAAATAAGTCTCTGCTAATTGCTGTCCAATCCGCCGTAGGACCTGACCAGGCGAACCATGTCGGACGAATTGGCGGTTTCGCTTTCAAGTCCTTGCGCAACGCCGGCGCGGTCGGCGACAGGACGGTTCTGGCTGACCTTCCACTTGCCGTGGATCTCAGTGATTTCGATCTCCAGCCCGATGATGCCCTTGATCTGTGACTGGATAAACGGCGCCGGCGCGTCGGTCACCGCCCATGGCGCCTCGCGGGGACCTTCCTGGGAGACGGTAAGGTCGGCAATCTGCTGCGCCAGCCAGTCCTGGTCGTCGATCACCTTTGCCGTGCCGCGCACCTGCACGATGGCATAGTTCCAGGTCGGCACCACCTTGCCGGTCTCGCGCTTGGTTTCATACCAGGAGGGCGTCACATAGGCATCAGTGCCCTGGAAGACGACCAGCACGGGCGATGACGGGTTTTCCGCGATAAGCTTCCATTGCGGATTGGCCTTGGCCATGTGAGCGCGCAACCTGCCGTTCGCAGACACAGCCCCATCGAGCAGGAACGGGATGGCATTGGCTTCCGGTCCATCAGGGCCGTTCGAGATCAGCATGCCGAGCGGATGCGCCCGGATCAGTCCATGCAGGATCTCCACCCGTGTTTCCTTGAAATGAGGAGGCTCGTACATCGTCAGTTTCCCGGTTTCGCCGTCGCAATATGCTGATTTCCGGGCGACCTTAGCATCGGCGTGCCTATGTCGTCATGTGCCGTGCAAAATCGATCTCCGTGCAAAATCGACGAAGGCCCGCAGCGCCGCTGGCAACTGCCGGCGGCTCGGATAATAGAGATAGAAACCCGGATAGTGCGGGCACCAGTCTTCAAGCACCCGCTCAAGCCGGCCTTGTTCGATGAAGTCCTTGACCTGCGCTTCAAAGGCAAAGGCGATCCCCGCGCCATCAAGTGCGGCCTGCACGGCAAGATCCTGCTCGCCGAGCGTAAGTCGCCCGTTGACCTCAACGGACAGTTCCACGTTGTCGCGCTCGAACTCCCACGCATAATAGCGGCCGCTTTCGAAACGAAAGCGGATGCAAGGCAAGCCCTTTAATTCGTCCGGGGTCGTCGGCCTGGGATATCGTCGAAAGAAATCGGGAGAGGCGACATAGGCGGTACGTTGCGGAGGCCCGAGCGGCACCGCGATCATGTCTTGCGCTATGACCTCTCCAAAGCGCACTCCGGCATCGAAACCCTGTGACACCATATCTACGAAGGCGTTGTTGGCGACGATATCGACATTGACTCCTGGATAGGCCACGAGAAAACGGGTCACGATCGGCAAAAGGATAATTTCCGCCGAGGCGCGTGAAGCATTGATGCGAAGCGTTCCGGTTGGCATATCGCGGAAGCTGTTGAGGTCTTCGAGCGCATCATCGATGTCTCGAAAGGCCGGTGCGATACGGGCTTGGAGCCGCTCTCCCGCTTCCGTCGGCGCAACGCTGCGCGTCGTGCGGTTGAAAAGCCGCACGCCCAGATCCTCTTCCAGTCCCCTCAAGGCATGGCTGAGGGCCGACGGCGTCACACCCATCTCATCGGCTGCCTTTCGAATGCTCCGATGACGGGCAATTGTCAGGAAAACCGAAAGGTCATTGGGTTCAACGCGTGCCATTACTGAATTATACTCAGTACTCCATCAAAAATCCAGGCTCTACTCTCAGTAGCGGAGAAAAATTAGATCGTGAAGGCAACGGCGGGATCGCCGGTATCTGAAAAGGAAATGTCTCATGAAAGTCTGGTTCATCACTGGTGCCTCGCGTGGTTTCGGTGCCCTCGTGGCCGAACGTGCGCTGGCAAACGGCGACGCCGTGGTCGCCACCGCTCGCGACTCGAAAAAAATCGTCGAACGGTTTGGCGATCGCTCCAATCTTCTGCCGGTCACCCTCGACGTGACCGACGCGGCGCAGGCGCGCGCGGCAGCCGACGAGGCGGTCCGCAAATATGGCCGTATCGATGTTCTGCTGAACAATGCCGGTTATGGTCTGCTCGGCGCTGTCGAGGAGGCGAGTGCCGAAGAGATTGAAGCGCTCTATCGCACCAATGTATTTGGCCTTCTTGCCGTGACACGGGCCGTCCTGCCGCACATGCGCCAGGAGCGCGCCGGGCACATCATCAACATCTCGTCGGTCGGTGGCATCTCCTCCTTCTCCGGCTGGGGTGTCTACGGCTCGACCAAATTCGCCATCGAAGGCCTGAGCGAAGCGCTTTCGATGGAACTTGCTCCGCTCGGTATCCATGTCACTGTCGTCGAGCCCGGCTTTTTTCGCACCGACTTTCTCGATGCATCGTCGCTTGTCACCAGCGCGAACAAAATTGCGGACTACCATGAAACCTCCGGCGCGATGCGCCAGACGGCAATCGACGCCAATCACAACCAGCCCGGAAATCCGGACAAGCTGGCAGAAATTATTGTGGACATTGGCAATCTGGCCAAACCGCCGTTTCGGCTGCCGCTCGGCAGCGACACCGTCACGCGGAGCGAACGCCGGATCACCGACTCGCAAGCCATGTTGAGGCAATGGCGCGACGTTGCAGTCTCGACGGATTTCGAACCTATGGGCGCGGCCGCCTGGGCAGGCTGATAGTCCCGCAAATCCAGAGGAAAAAGGACGAACGTGGTCTCATCCCGGCCTGAGCTCGAGCTCAGGCCGATTGCGCCATTTGAATGAGCGGGAAGGGCTTGCCCGATCCGTCCAGCTCGGAACGTCCTACCGGCAGGAAGCCGCATTTGCAGCAGAACGCGACCGCCCCGAGATTCTGCTCGTTGACGTCAGCATCCAGGCGGCCCCTTTGTCTGACGTTTTAGCGCAGCCGCTTCGGCCGTGGATCGGACAATTCTCCCGCCAGCCGGCGATCAAGATAATCAGCGCATTCCTCGAGCAGCAGATCGGCGTCGTTGGCGAAAAAGTGGTTGGCGCCGGGCAAGGTCTTCTGCGTGATGGTGATGCCCTTTTGCGTGTGCAACTTGTCGACCAGGCCCTGCACATCCTTCGGCGGCGCCACTTTGTCGGCATCGCCATGGATGATCAGGCCCGATGACGGGCAGGGCGCCAGGAACGAGAAATCATAGGTGTTGGGCTGCGGCGCGATCGAGATGAAGCCCTCTATCTCGGGCCGGCGCATCAGGAGCTGCATGCCGATCCACGAGCCGAAGGAATAGCCGGCGACCCAGCAGCTCTTCGAATCCGGATGCAACGACTGCACCCAGTCGAGTGCGGCGGCCGCGTCCGACAATTCGCCGGTGCCATGGTCGAATTCGCCCTGGCTGCGGCCGATGCCGCGGAAATTGAAACGCAGCGTGGTGAAATCGCGCTTCTGGAACATGTAGAAGAGGTCGTAGACGATCTTGTTGTTCATCGTGCCGCCAAACTGCGGATGCGGATGCAACACGATGGCAATCGGCGCGCTCTTTTCCTTAGAGGGCTGATAGCGTCCCTCCAGGCGACCGGCCGGACCGGTGAAAATGACCTCAGGCATGAAATACTCCACTTACGTATACGAATGCGCGGCGCCCGGAACGAACATTCCTCTGGCCTTGACGCAGGGCGAGCGTCTTCTTAGAAGCTAGTTTAGAATTGTTCAAAACTGAGTGGCCAGACGTCGAGCCCGGCCACCCGCGCCGCAAGCCGCGTAAATAGGACGGCTCGCCTTGGAATTTCAAGGAAATAACGCCATACGACTGCGGAATGGCTTCTGACGGGACTGAACCGACGAAAATGGCCGCAAAACGCGCCTATCTCGACTATAATGCCAGTGCGCCGCTGCTTGCAGCGGCCCGCGAGGCTATGGTCGCGGCGCTTGATGTGACCGCCAACCCGTCCTCGGTCCATGCCGAGGGGCGTGCCGCGCGCCGCCTGATCGAGACCGCAAGGCGTGAGATTGCGGCGCTGGTCAATGCCAAGCCCGAACATGTCGTGTTCACCTCCGGCGCGACCGAAGCCGCCTCGACGCTCCTTTCACCCGACTGGCAGATGGGGCGCGGCAGCGTGCGGATGAGCAGGCTTTATGTGTCGGAGGCTGACCATCCTTGTCTGTTGAATGGCGGACGCTTCCCGGCCGCGCAGGTGACGCGGATCGGTGTCGATGCCAACGGCATTGCCGATCTTGCTGCCCTCGCGACAGCGCTCGGCGGTCATGACAAGGCAGAGGGCCTGCCGCTGGTCGCGATCCACGCCGCCAACAACGAGACCGGCGTTCTCCAGCCGATTGGTCGTGTCGCCGAAATCGTCAAGGCGGCCGGTGGCATCCTGGTTGTCGATGCGGTTCAGGCGGCGGGGCGCGTTTCGATCGATCTATCAGCGGGTTACGCCGACTATCTGATTCTGTCTTCGCACAAGATCGGTGGTCCCAAGGGTGTTGGCGCCATCGTTGCCGCCGCAGATCTGATGATGCCGAAGCCTCTGATCAATGGCGGGGGTCAGGAAAAGGGCCATCGCGGGGGCACGGAAAACCTCGCCGCCATTGCCGGTTTTGGCGTGGCCGCACGCGAAGCCTTGGCCGGACTGCTGGCCGTGGAGGCGGTGCGGCATCGCCGCGACGACGTCGAAGCCATGCTGAAAATGTTGGTGCCGGAAGTGGAAATCTTTGGAACCGGCGCGCCAAGGCTTGCCAACACGACATTCTTCGCTATTCCCGGCATCAAGGCCGAAACCGCGCAGATCGCCTTCGATCTCGCCGGTGTGGCGCTGTCGGCCGGCTCCGCCTGCTCGTCGGGCAAGGTCGGGCCGAGCCACGTGCTGAAAGCCATGGGTTACGGTGACAGTCTCGGTGCCTTGCGCGTTTCGATCGGTCCGGCGACCGGCGCTGAGGACATCGAGTTGTTCCGCACCGCCCTGGCGGGCATCGCCGCAAGGCAAGCCGCCAGGGAAAAGGCGGATAGAGAAGAAGCCGCGTAGCGGTTGGACGATTTTGGGCCTTTTGGCCTGGTAGAGCCGTGCGTTTCATGCTGGCCGGGTGAATTTCCGGTCGAAGCGCACTATATGGAACTTACGCTGCCGCGAATGCCCTGGGCATTCATTTCGGCGGTGCCATAGTTTGAAAACTGTCGGGCCTTGACCCCGGCGTGGATGGAGAACGCATATGCCTGCTGTGCAGGACACGATCGATCGGGTCCGAAAGATCGACGTCGACCAATACAAATACGGCTTCGAGACCGAGATCGCCGTCGACAAGGCCCCCAAAGGCCTGAGCGAAGACATCATCCGTTTCATTTCGGCCAAGAAGGACGAACCGTCCTGGATGCTGGAATGGCGCCTGGAAGCCTATCGGCGCTGGCTGACGCTGGAAGAGCCGACCTGGGCGCGCGTCCACTATCCCAAGATCGATTTCCAGGACATCTACTTCTACGCGGCGCCGAAGAGCACGCCCGGTCCGTCATCGCTCAGCGATGTCGATCCCGAACTCTTGAAGGTCTACGAGAAGCTCGGCATTCCGCTGCGGGAACAGGAAATCCTGGCCGGCGTGCAGAAGACGGATGCCTCTGATCTCGAGGAGCCGAGCGACAACGTCTACAAGTCGGGCCGTGTCGCTGTCGACGCGGTGTTCGATTCCGTCTCCGTCGTCACCACTTTCAAGAAGGAGCTGGCGCAGGCCGGCGTCATCTTCTGCTCGATCTCGGAAGCCATTCGCGAGCATCCGGAACTGGTGAAGAAGTATCTCGGCTCGGTCGTGCCGACCTCCGACAATTACTATGCGACGCTGAATTCGGCTGTGTTCACCGACGGCTCCTTCGTCTTCGTGCCCAAGGGCGTGCGCTGCCCGATGGAGCTGTCGACCTATTTCCGCATGAACGAGAAGAACACCGGCCAGTTCGAGCGCACGTTGATCATCGCGGAGGAGGGGGCTTACGTTTCCTATCTCGAAGGTTGCACGGCGCCGCAACGCGACGAGAACCAGTTGCATGCTGCTGTCGTCGAACTGGTGGCGCTCGACGATGCCGAGATCAAATATTCGACGGTGCAGAACTGGTACCCCGGCGACGCCGAGGGCAAGGGCGGCATCTACAATTTCGTCACCAAGCGCGGCGACTGCCGTGGCGACCGCTCGAAGATCTCGTGGACGCAGGTCGAGACCGGCTCGGCCATCACCTGGAAGTACCCGAGCTGCATCCTACGCGGCGACGATTCCCAGGGCGAATTCTATTCGATCGCCGTCTCGAACGGTTATCAGCAGGTCGACTCAGGCACCAAGATGATCCATCTCGGCAAGAACACGTCGAGCCGCATCATCTCCAAGGGCATCGCCGCCGGCTTCTCGCAGAACACCTATCGCGGCCAGGTCTCGGCGCATCGCAAGGCGGCCAATGCGCGCAACTTCACCAACTGCGACTCGCTGCTGATCGGCGACCAGTGTGGCGCGCACACCGTGCCTTACATGGAAGCCAAGAACTCGACGGCGCAGTTCGAGCATGAAGCCACGACGTCGAAGATTTCCGAGGACCAGAAGTTCTACGTCATGCAGCGCGGCATTCCCGAGGAACAAGCCATCGCGCTGATCGTCAACGGCTTCGTCAAGGACGTCATCCAGCAACTGCCGATGGAGTTTGCCGTCGAAGCGCAAAAGCTCATTGGCATCTCGCTGGAAGGCTCGGTAGGCTAGTGACCATGGCGAGCGGGCTGCCCAGAGAAGAAATCTGGTTTGCCGTCCGCTGGCGGCGGCTTTGGGCCGTCCGTCGCGAGGGCAACATCGCCATGGCGAAATACGCCGGCGCGACTGTCGTGACGGCCTTCGCCGGCATCCTTTTGGCCGCCTTCGTCAATCTCTATGTCGGCATCGCCGTCTTTGCCATCGGCTTCGGCCTGTCCTTCTGGTGGTTCAAGGCGCTACAGCGCCGGCACACCGACTATTCGATCACTTACGACGACTATTTCAGAGAAAAGAACAATGCTTGAGATCAAGAACCTGCACGCCCGCATCGTCGATGACGGCACCGAAATCATCCGCGGCCTGAACCTGACGGTGAAAGCCGGCGAGGTTGCCGCCATCATGGGCCCGAACGGCTCCGGCAAGTCGACGCTGTCCTACATCCTCGCCGGCCGCGAGGACTATGAGGTCACCGAGGGCGACATCCTCTACAACGGCCATTCGATCCTCGAAATGGATCCGGCCGAGCGAGCCACGTCAGGCATCTTCCTCGCCTTCCAGTACCCGATGGAGATACCGGGCGTCGCGACCATGGAATTCCTGAAGGTCGCTATGAACGAGCAGCGCAAGGCGCGTGGCGAGGACCCGCTGAAGATCCCGGAATTCCTGAAGCGGGTGAAGGAAGCCGCCGCGTCGCTCAGCATGGACATGGCGATGCTGAAGCGGCCGCTCAATGTCGGCTTCTCCGGTGGCGAGAAGAAGCGCGCCGAGATCCTGCAGATGAAGCTTTTGGAGCCGAAGCTGTGTGTGCTCGACGAGACCGATTCCGGCCTCGACATCGATGCGCTGAAGATCGTGTCCGACGGCGTCAACGCGCTGCGTGCGCCCGACAGGGCCTTCCTGGTGATCACCCACTACCAGCGGCTGCTCGAACACATCGTGCCTGATAGCGTGCACGTGCTCTACAAGGGCCAGGTCATCAAGTCCGGCGACAAGTCGCTGGCGCTCGACCTCGAAGCCAATGGCTATGCCGGCGTGATCGGCGAAGCCGCGTGAGATGCCAGAAGGCAAGGTCAAACTGATGAATATGCACACACAACCGCAGCGGACACCCGCCGAAACCGCGTTGATCGACGCGTTCGGTGACCGGCTGTCGCTGCTGCCGGGCGATGGCGCTGTCATGCTGAAGCGCGACGACGCGATCGAGGCGATCAAGCACGGCCTGCCGACGCGGCGCATCGAATCCTGGCACTATACGGACCTGCGCCGGCTGTTGAACGTGGTGCCGGACTTTGATCCGTCCGCCGTCGCCAAGGCCGTAGCACCGATCGTCGAAGGTTCTGCCGTTCTGCCGATCCTGAACGGCAAATCCGACGCGAAGACGCCGGCTGTTGACGGCGTCACCGTCCAGCGCCTGTCGGAAAAGCTGACCGACGGCAGCATCGCGCCGGGGCTCGATCCCTATGGCAGCGACGATGCGATCGGCGCGCTGAACACCGCTTTCGTCGCCGATGGCTACTTTGTCGACATCGCCGATGGCACCGAGCTGGATAAGCCCCTCGAACTGCAGAACCTGCAAGCCGGCGGCCAGACCCATGTGCGCCTGCCGGTGCGCGTTGGCGCCGGAGCCAAGGCTGTTATTGTCGAGCGCCAGACCGGGGAAGGTGCTGCTCTGGTCAGTTCGGTCAGCCAGCTCGTGCTAGGCGAGGGCGCCGAGGTGACGTGGCTGATCGTGCAGGAACAGCCGGAAACGGCGACGTATCTGGCGCAGTTCAAGGCCGATATCGGCAAGAACGCCAAACTGACGCTTTTTGTCATGAACGCTGGCGGCAAGCTCGTGCGCCAGGAGATCATGATCAGGACGACAGGCGAAGGCGGTGATTTCAAACTGCGCGGCATCAACCTTCTGGCCGGCGACACCCACACCGATGTGACCATGGTGCTCGACCATGCCGTGCCGCACACGACGTCGACGGAAGTCATACGCAATGTGGTGACAGGCAAGGCGCGCGGCGTTTTCCAGGGCCGTATCAACGTTCATCAGTATGCGCAGAAGACCAACGCCAAGATGGCCTGCAACACGCTGCTGCTGTCGGATGATGGTGAGTTCTCGACCAAGCCTGAGCTCGAAATCTTTGCTGACGACGTGGTCTGCGGCCATGGCGCGACGGTCACCGAGATCGACCACGACCATCTTTTCTACCTGATGGCGCGCGGCGTCGATGAGAAGTCGGCCCGAGGCCTGCTGGTCAAGGCCTTCGTCGCCGAGGTGATCGAGGAGCTGGACGACGAGGTCATAGTCGAGGCGCTGGAAGCGAAGCTCGACGAATGGTTTGTGACGCATGGGTGAGGAGCGGTCGGCGTAGCCGGCAAAAAGCCAACGATTTGGCTTTTTGAGCGACGAACGCCCGGAGCCATAGCGGAGGGCCGGCAGACGCTGAACCGGGCATTGAAAGACAGATGATGGACCAGAAAGTCGAAAACATCCCCTACGACGTCGAGGCGATCCGCCGCGACTTCCCGATCCTGTCGCGCGAAGTCTACGGCAAGCCACTGGTCTATCTCGACAATGGCGCCTCGGCGCAGAAGCCGCAGGTGGTGCTCGATACCATCCAGCACGCCTACAGCCAGGAATACGCCAACGTTCATCGCGGCCTGCATTTCCTTTCGAATGCCGCGACCGACGCTTATGAGAAGGCCCGTGAAACGGTGCGCCGCTTCCTCAATGCGCCGAGCACCGACAACATCATCTTCACCTCGAACACGACGGCGGCGATCAACACGGTTGCCTATGGCTATGGCATGCCCAATATCGGCGAGGGCGATGAGATCGTGCTGTCGATCATGGAACACCACTCCAACATCGTGCCCTGGCATTTCATCCGCGAGCGTCAGGGCGCCAAGCTGGTCTGGGTGCCGGTCGACGATCTCGGCGTCTTCCACATCGAGGAATTCGAGAAGCGGCTGACCGACCGCACCAAGCTCGTCGCCATCACGCAGATGTCGAATGCGCTGGGCACGGTGACGCCGATCAAGGAGATCGTGCGCATCGCGCATGCCCGCGGCATTCCGGTGCTGGTCGACGGCAGCCAGAGCGCCGTGCATATGCCGATCGACGTCCAGGACCTCGACTGCGATTTCTTCGTCTTTACCGGCCACAAGGTCTACGGTCCCTCGGGCATCGGCGTGCTCTACGGCAAGAAGGACATTCTCGCCGGTATGCGTCCGTTCATGGGCGGCGGCGAGATGATCGAAGAGGTGACGGAAGACATCGTCACCTACAACGAGCCGCCGCATCGCTTCGAGGCCGGCACGCCGCCGATCGTCCAGGCGATTGGACTGGGCGCGGCGCTCGACTATATGGAAAAGATCGGCCGCGAGCGCATCGCGGCGCATGAGGAAGACCTCAAGACCTATGCGCATGAGCGGCTGCGCGCCATCAACTCGCTGCGTATCTTTGGCGATGCGCCTGGCAAGGGCGCCATCATCTCGTTCGAACTGCAAGGCATTCATGCCCATGACGTGTCGATGGTGATAGACAGGCAAGGTGTCGCTGTGCGGGCGGGCACCCATTGTGCCCAGCCGCTGTTGAAACGCTTTGGCGTAACCTCCACATGCAGGGCATCGTTCGGCATGTATAATACCAGGGCCGAAGTCGACGCTTTGGCCGAGGCGCTTGAAAAAGCGCGCAAATTCTTCGGGTGAAGATTTCTTTGGATGACGACCATGGATGATGCAAGCATTGCCACTGAGACCGCTCCGGAAACAGCGCCCAACGCGCTGGTGTCGGGATCAGCCATTCCAGCCGACGAACTGGCACGGCTGACCGACGACATCGTCTCGGCGCTGAAGACCGTCTACGACCCGGAAATCCCGGCCGACATCTACGAGCTTGGCCTCATCTACAAGATCGACATCGAGGACAACCGCTCGGTCAAGATCGACATGACGCTGACAGCCCCAGGCTGCCCGGTAGCCGGCGAAATGCCCGGCTGGGTGGAAAATGCCGTCGGCGCCGTCGAAGGCGTGTCCGGCGTCGAGGTCAACATGACCTTCGATCCACCGTGGTCGGCCGACCGCATGTCGGAAGAGGCACAGGTGGCGGTGGGTTGGTACTGATGCATGTCGCCCAAAAGTGACCTCGGTTTTGGGACACCGACATGCATAAAGCAAAAGACTAAAGCGGGTCACGCATTAGGCAAGCAGAGGTTGGCGCACTTGCGCCAGTGGTAAAACTTCACCATTTTAGGTGAGGAATCATTCGGCAGGCCTTGAACCTGTATGGAATGGAGAAGGAAAGAGAATGGGACGCTTTGCCGTCATCACGATGACCGAAAAGGCCGCCGACCGGGTGCGCGAGATCGTTGCCACGCGTGACAACGCGCATGGCATCCGCCTTGGCATCAAGAAGGGCGGCTGTGCCGGCATGGAATACACGGTCGACCTGGTGATCGAGCCCAACACCAAGGACGACCATATCGAGCGCGACGGCGCCCATGTCTATGTCGCGCCGGAAGCAGCCCTTTTCCTGTTTGGAACCGAGATGGATTTCGAGCAGACGACGCTGCGCACCGGCTTCACCTTCCACAACCCGAACCAGAGTTCGGCCTGCGGCTGCGGCGAATCCGTCGAACTGAAGCCCGCCGATCTCAAGGCACTGGCAGAGGCACGCGCCTCGGCCTGATCTTCCTTCGCCCCGTTTACGGGGAGGTGAGGAATGGTCCGCGCGGCGGGCGAAAAGCCAATTGCTTGGCTTTTCGAATGACGAACGGCCCGAAGGGCCGGATGAGGGGCAGCGCCAGCCTCTCAAATGTCAGCGCAGCCCCTCATCTGCCTGCGACGGAAGAACACTATTCCACCCACATTCCCGTCCGCTTGTGCCAGTCCGCGATCGATTCTTCAGGATAGACATCAAACGTCTTGTCACCCTTGCCGATATCGGGCTCGACCCAGTTCGCCTTGTATTTCAGCATCAGATGTACTTTTTCAGGCGGTTTCGGCAGGTCGCTGTCGATCGCAGAGGCGAAGGGATGCACCAGCTCCGGCCAGGTCGGGTCGTAAAGCCAGAGCGCCGAGCCGCATTTGCGGCAGAAATTCCGCTCGCCGGTCGAGACCTCGCAATAGGGATGCTCGTCGTCCTCGATCTCGGCTCGAAAGACGCCGAGGCTACGCTTGCCCCTGATGTTCAGCGTTTCGTAGTCGGCGCCGAGATTGATGGCGAAGCCACCGCCGCCCTGCTGCTTGCGGCAGATCGAGCAGTAGCAGAGCATGAACGGCACCGGCGTGTGGCTTTCCACCTCGAAACGCACGGCGTTACAGCGACAGGACCCCTTAAGCAGAAGCGGCATGTTGGGAAGCTCCGATGTTTTTCTCTCAACCCGTCAGCATGGCTTTGGTTGCGGCGATGACAAGTCCTGGGCGCGATGACATGATCGCGGCATGGACAATGAACGCATCGCCGAACTGTTCGCCGGCCTCGGCCCGGTCAGCATCCGCAGACTGTTCGGCGGCAAGGGCATCTATTTCGACGGCGTCATCGTCGCCATCGTGCTGCGCGGCGAATTGCTGCTCAAGGCCGACGAGCACAGCATACCCGACTTCGAAGCCGCCGGTTGCCAGCAATGGACCTATACCGGCACGCGCCACGGCAAACTGGTCGCCATGCCTTACTGGAGTGTTCCGGATGACGCGTTTGATGATCCAGATGAGATGGCGGTCTGGGCGCAGCGGGCCTATGAGGCGGGGCGAAGGGTGGGGAAGTGATTTGATCCGTTGTTGACGGCCACGAAGGGCACGTCGAGGCCGCCCCCTCATCCGGCCGCTTCGCGGCCACCTTCTCCCCGCTGGGGAGAAGAGACAGGCATCGGCGCCGGCGCGCTCCTCTCCCCCCTCGGGGAGAGGTCGGATTGCCCCGAATTGCTCCAGGTAATTCGGTGTTGGCAATCCGGGTGAGGGGGCCCTGGCCGCGCAGCCCCTAAAGCGCCTTCGCAATCTCCGCCGCCAGCCGAGCATTGTTCTCCACCAGCGCGATGTTTGTCTTCAGGCTGCGGCCACCGGTCAATTCCAGGATTTTTCCCAGCAGAAACGGCGTCACCGCCTTGCCGGTCACATTGAGCGCCTCGGCTGCCTTCTGCGCGGCCGCGATATAGCCGGCCATCTCTTCGGCCGGGATTTCGTGGTTTTCCGGCACCGGATTGGCAACCAGCACGCCGCCGCCGAGCCCCAGCGCAGCCCTGGTCTGGTAGAAATGCGCGATGTCTTCCGGCGTGTGCAGGGTCAGCGGTGCGCGGAACGGCGACTGCCGCGACCAGAAGGCCGGCATCGTCTCGCAGCCATGGCCGATCACCGGCACGCCGCGGGTTTCCAGCACCTCCAGCGTTTTTTCGATATCAAGAATGGCCTTGGCGCCGGCCGAGACGACGATGACCGGCGTGCGCGCAAGTTCATCGAGGTCGGCGGAGATATCAAAACTCTTTTCCGCGCCCTTGTGGACGCCGCCAATGCCACCGGTCGCGAACACTTTTATGCCGACCATATGCGCCGCGATCATCGTGGCGGCGACCGTGGTGCCGCCGGTGCGGCCTTGCGCCACGGCGAAGCCGAGATCAGCGCGCGACAGCTTCATCGCGTCACCCGTCATGGCGAGCGATTCGCGCTCTCCGTCGGAAAGGCCGATCTTGATGCGGCCGCCAACCACGGCGATCGTCGCCGGCACGGCACCGCCGTCGCCGATGATCTTTTCGACATTGGCCGCCATGGCGCCATTGTCGGGGTAGGGCATGCCATGGGTGATGATGGTGCTTTCCAGCGCCACCACCGGTCGTCCCGCGGCCAGGGCTTGCGCTACCGGCGCGTGGATGTCGATGAAGGGGCGGGCGGTCTCTGGCGTCATCTGGATCTCCAACGCGCGTTGCGACGCATCCATCGGGAGGCTCGGCAACATCGCGGCATTATGAATTCGCCGGTCTCATGCCACTTCCCGAGCCTCCGGCACAAGGGCCAGCGCTTCAGCGAAGCGCGCCGCGGTGAAATCGGGGACAGCGCTGGCGCTTTCGATGGCCAACGTCGCCGCGGCAACGCCTTCGCGCAAGGCCTCGCGCAGCGGTACGTCTCGCAGCAGGGCTGCGACCGTCGCTCCCGCCAGTGCGTCGCCGGCGCCGGTGACGTCGGCAATTTTTCTGGGGGCAGGCGGCATGACCGAGAAGGCGCCAGATGCATCGAAGCCCAACACCGGCGCGCCGCCCGCCGTCACCAGGCCGCATTTCAGGCCGCTGCACCTCAAGCCGTCGACCATCTCGCGTGGCGTGGCATTCGCGTGGACGCCGGCCAGCGCCATTGCTTCTCGCCAGTTCATGAAGACCAGCGCCAGCGCCCCGAGCACCGGTATCAGCCGCACCACCTTGGCCGGCGAAATCGCAATGGCGTATACGGGCTTGCCAGCGGCAAGCCCGACCAGCCGCTCCAGCGCCGAGGTCGGCAGATTGGCGTCGCACAGGATGGCATCGGCATCGGCGATCGCCTCGCGGACCTTGGACCGCCTGAGTTGTTTGGGAAACGCCAGGTCGTAGAGCGCCATGTCGGCAAAGCCGGTGATGAGTTCGCCCTCGCTGTCGATCAGCGCGGTGTAGCTCGGCGTCGTGCGGTCGAGGAACACCGCCGACAGATCGGCAATGCCGGCCTCGGCGATGGCGCGCGAAACCGTCTCGGCCGAGGCGTCGCCGCCGCGCATCGACATCAGCGAGCCCGAGACGCCTCGCCGCACCGTGCTGCGCAGCGCATTGAAGACGCCGCCGCCGACATCCTCGCGCATCGTGCCGGGATTGGAGGCAGCCGGCACGTAAGCACCGGACACCTGGCCACGCCGGTCGATATGAGCGCCGCCCACGGCCAGTATTTTTGCGGATTTCACCATGCCGGCGATATGACCTTTGTTATTCCCATCGCACAAGCGCTAGGGTCTGCGACGGAGCTTCGCATGCAGGGGAGGCGATTCGGCGGATCGAAACAGCCAAGCCCTCTGGCCCAACGCAAAGGGGCATCCTGCTCGATGTCCTGGTACGAAAAAAGAACAAATCGGGATATTACTTGTTTTTCAATTGGTTGGTGCCTCTTGCCAAATGAGAACAAAAAAGGTACAAAATGGCAGGGATTACGAATTGTCCGGCCTTCATTGACGACCAAGGGGTGATGTATCATGGCTCAGAATTCTTTGCGGCTTGTAGAGGACAAGGCAGTGGACAAATCAAAGGCTCTGGATGCGGCTCTGTCGCAAATCGAGCGGGCTTTCGGCAAGGGCTCGATCATGCGGCTCGGCGCCAACGAGCAGGTCGTCGAGATTGAAACGGTGCCGACCGGCTCGCTTGGCCTCGACATCGCGCTTGGCGTCGGTGGCCTGCCGCGCGGACGCATCGTCGAAATCTATGGGCCGGAAAGCTCCGGCAAGACGACACTGGCCCTGCACACCGTGGCGGAAGCCCAGAAGAAGGGCGGCATCTGCGCCTTCGTCGATGCCGAACACGCGCTTGATCCGGTCTATGCCCGCAAGCTTGGCGTCGACCTTGAAAACCTGCTGATCTCGCAGCCCGACACCGGCGAACAGGCGCTGGAAATCTGCGATACGCTGGTGCGCTCCGGCGCCATCGACGTGCTGGTGGTCGATTCGGTCGCGGCACTGACGCCGCGCGCCGAAATCGAGGGCGAGATGGGCGATTCGTTGCCTGGTCTTCAGGCTCGCCTGATGAGCCAGGCGCTGCGCAAGCTGACCGCCTCGATCTCGCGCTCCAACACCATGGTCATCTTCATCAACCAGATCCGCATGAAGATCGGCGTCATGTTCGGCTCGCCCGAAACCACGACGGGCGGCAATGCGCTGAAATTCTACGCTTCGGTTCGCCTCGACATCCGCCGCATCGGCTCGGTCAAGGACCGCGACGAGGTCGTCGGCAACCAGACCCGCGTCAAGGTGGTCAAGAACAAGCTGGCGCCGCCCTTCAAGGTTGTCGAGTTCGACATCATGTATGGAGAGGGCGTGTCCAAGACCGGCGAACTGGTCGATCTCGGGGTCAAGGCCGGCGTGGTCGAGAAGTCGGGCGCCTGGTTCTCCTACAATTCGCAGCGTCTCGGCCAGGGTCGCGAGAATGCAAAACTGTTCCTGCGCGACAATCCCGATACGGCACGCGAAATCGAACTGGCGCTCAGGCAGAATGCCGGTCTGATCGCCGAGAAATTTCTCGAAAATGGCGGCCCTGAGCGCGGTGAAAGCGACGATGGCTTCGAGGAAGAATCCGGCGCAATGTAAGGAAATGGCCAGAGTTCGGCCATAAATCCAGTCTATCGCCCGACGCTTAAGTAACTGAGTTCCGTAGTATCGCGTTTCAAGCCGCCGGCCTTCGAGCCGGCGGTTTTTTGTTTTTGGGGGACCGCAAGGCTGCTGAAGCGCGTCGCGTCGAAACGGATTCACACGACGCGCTTCAAGTCTTTGTTCTCATGCATGTCGTTCTCCCAAAACCAAGGTCACTGTTGGGCGACATGCATTGGATTGGCCCAATTCCGTGTTTCTGGACAGGGTGAAGCATGGCCGCTAAAAGGCCAAGTCTATCTCTGGAAAAGCAGAACCCAGTTCCGCCGGTTAGCCGGCGGTTTTCTTCGAAAAGGCAGCACTCATGAGTGGCGTGAACGAGATCCGGTCGACCTTTCTCGACTATTTCCGCAAGGAGGGCCACGAGGTCGTGGCCTCGAGCCCGCTGGTGCCGCGCAATGACCCGACGCTGATGTTCACCAATGCCGGCATGGTGCAGTTCAAGAACGTCTTCACCGGCCTGGAGAAGCGGTCCTATTCACGTGCCACAACTGCCCAGAAAAGCGTTCGCGCCGGCGGCAAGCACAACGACCTCGACAATGTCGGCTACACCGCGCGCCACCTGACCTTCTTCGAGATGCTCGGCAATTTCTCGTTCGGCGATTACTTCAAGGAGCGCGCCATCGAGCTTGCCTGGAACCTGATCACCAAGGAGTTCGGGCTGAAGAAGGACAAGCTGCTGGTCACCGTCTATCACACCGACGACGAGGCGGCCGGCTTCTGGAAGAAAATCGCCGGTTTCTCTGACGACCGCATCATTCGCATCGCGACATCGGACAATTTCTGGGCGATGGGCGACACCGGTCCTTGCGGACCCTGCTCTGAGATCTTCATCGACCGTGGCGAGCACATTTGGGGTGGGCCTCCCGGCAGCCCGGAAGAGGATGGCGACCGCTTCCTCGAATTCTGGAACCTGGTGTTCATGCAGTATGAACAGGTGACGAAGGAAGAGCGCGTCGACCTGCCGCGCCCGTCCATCGACACCGGCATGGGCCTGGAGCGCATGGCGTCCATCCTGCAGGGGGTGGAAAGCGTCTTCGAAACCGATCTGTTCCGCCACCTGATCGATGCCGCGTCCTCCGCGCTCGGGCGCGCTCCGGATGCGGACACTGTGGCGTCCTACCGCGTCATGGCGGATCACCTGCGTTCATCTTCTTTCCTGGTCGCCGACGGTGTCTTGCCGTCGAACGAAGGCCGCGGCTACGTGCTGCGCCGCATCATGCGCCGCGCCATGCGCCACGCGCAGTTGCTAGGTGCGAGCGAGCCGCTGATGTGGAAGCTGGTGCCGGCGCTGGTGCGCGAGATGGGCCAGGCCTATCCCGAACTGCTGCGCGGCGAACAGTTGATCACCGAGACGCTGAAGCTTGAGGAGACCAGGTTCCGCAAGACGCTGGTGCGCGGCCTCGGCCTGCTCTCCGAGGCGACGGAAACGCTCAACGCCGGCGACATGCTGGATGGCGAGACGGCCTTCAAGCTCTATGACACCTATGGCTTCCCGCTCGACCTGACGCAGGACGCTCTGCGTCAGCGCAACATCTCGGTCGATCTTGCCGGCTTCACCAATGCGATGGAGCAGCAGAAGGCCGAGGCGCGCAAGCATTGGACGGGGTCCGGCGAGGCCGCTACCGAAACAGTCTGGTTCTCGGTCCGCGAAAAGGCTGGTGCCACCGAGTTCCTCGGTTACGAGACTGAAGCTGCGGAAGGCCTCGTCCAGGCGCTGGTCAAGGACGGCAAGACCGTCGACAGCGCCGGCAAGGGCGACGCGGTCGCTGTCGTCGTCAACCAGACGCCGTTCTATGGCGAATCCGGCGGCCAGATGGGCGACACCGGTGTCATCTCGGGCGAAGGCTTCTCGATCGAGATTTCGGACACGCAAAAGAAGGCCGATGGGCTGTTCGTGCACCTCGGCAAGGTGACGAGCGGCACGGTCAAGACGGGCGCCGCTGTAGAATTGAAGGTCGATCACGCGCGGCGCGCGAGGCTACGTGCCAACCATTCCGCGACGCATCTGATCCATGAGGCGCTGCGCGAGGTGCTGGGCACCCATGTCGCGCAGAAGGGCTCGCTGGTGGCGCCAGAGCGCCTGCGTTTCGACATCTCGCACAACAAACCGATCTCAGCCGAGGATCTCGAAGAGGTCGAGCGCATGGCGAATGAAATCGTCGTGCAGAACAGCCCGGTGACGACGCGCCTGATGTCGGTCGACGATGCCATCGCCGAGGGCGCCATGGCGCTGTTTGGCGAGAAGTATGGCGACGAGGTGCGCGTCGTGTCGATGGGCACGGGGCTGCATGGCGCCAAGGCAAACCGGCCCTATTCGGTTGAGCTCTGCGGCGGCACCCATGTCAGGGCAACTGGCGATATCGGCCTGGTACGTGTCGTCTCTGACAGCGCGGTCGCCGCCGGCGTGCGCCGCATCGAGGCGCTGACCGGCGAAGCCGCACGAAAATATCTCGATGAGCAGGACAGGCGTCTGAAAGCGACGGCAGCCGTGCTGAAGATCTCGCCCGCCGACGTACCGGCGCGTGTCGAGACGCTGCTCGAGGAGCGCAAGAAGCTCGAGAAGGAATTGACCGAAGCGCGCAAGAAGCTTGCGCTTGGCGGCGGTGCCGCTGCCGGCGCACCAGCCGAGAACGAGATCGTCGCCGGTGTCGGTTTCCTCGGCAAGGCAGTATCGGGCGTCTCGCCGAAGGATCTGAAGCCGCTGGCCGATGCCGGCAAGACCTCGCTCGGCTCGGGCGTTGTCGTCTTCGTCGGCGCTGGCGAAGACAACAAGGCAAGTGTCGTTGTCGCTGTCACCGACGACCTCGTCGGCCGCTTCAGCGCGGTCGATCTGGTGCGCGTGGCGTCGGCCGCGTTGGGCGGGCAGGGCGGTGGCGGAAGGCCTGACATGGCGCAGGCCGGTGGCCCGGATGCCTCGAAGGCCAATGATGCGATCGCCGCGGTTAAGGCCGCGCTGGAGGCAGCCTGAAAGTCACCGCATGCCTAAAAGTGTGCTCGTCCTTGGCGGCTATGGGCTGATCGGCGAAGCCGTCGTCGGGCGCCTGGTTCGCGACGGCCATCAGGTGATCGGCCTCGGCCGCGATATCAGAGATGCCAGGCGGCGCTGGCCGGCGGTGGGCTGGATCGCGGCTGACATGGCGCAACTGTTGACCGCTGAAGACTGGCTGCCGATGGTCGCGGGCATGGACGCGGTGGTCAATGCGGCGGGCGCCTTGCAGGACGGCCCGCGCGACCGCCTCGACGCCATCCACCGGGGCTCGGTAGTGGCGTTGGTCTCAGCCTGCGAACAGGCCGGTATCGGCCGTTTGGTGCAGATCTCCGCCATCGGCGCCGATCTCGCCTCGACAAATGTCTTTTTCAGCACCAAGGCGCAAGGCGACAAGGCAGTCGCCCGCTCTTCGTTGGAGTGGACGATCTTACGGCCGGGCCTGGTGATCGCGCATGCTGCCTATGGCGGGACAGCACTTGTGCGCGCTTGCGGCATTCCCCGGCTTTATCCCTGCCGTCATGGCACCCCAGCCGATCCAGACCGTGGCGGTCACTGACGTTGCAGAAGCCGTGTCACGCGCGATCGCCGGATCCCTGCCACCCCGCACTGCGGTCGATCTCGTCGAAGCCGATGCCCACTCGCTCGGCGATGTCCTGGTTGCCTTCCGCGCATGGCTTGGCCTGCCCCAGGCCAAGGTGGTGCCAATGCCGGCCCTTCTCGGCCGGATCGCGGCAGTTGCTGCCGATGGCCTTGGCTTGCTTGGCTGGCGATCGCCTCTGCGCAGCGCCGCCCTTGCCGCGCTGGCGCGGGGCGTCACTGGCAACCCCACACCTTGGAGCGAAATCTCCGACCATCCGCTGCAGCCGCTGGAGGCAACGCTGGCCGCCATGCCCGCCAATGTCCAGGAGCGATGGTTCGCGCGCCTCTGGCTGGCAAAGCCGGTCGTCTTCGGCTGTCTATCGCTGTTCTGGCTTGCGTCGGGCATCATTGCGCTTATCCGGCAAGATGAGGCCGCCGACATCCTCGTCTTGCGCGGCGTGTCGGTGAATTTCGCCCATTTGTCAGTTCTGGCCGGCAGCGCCGCGGACATACTTGTCGGCGCGACGGTCCTGGTGCGGCCCTTGGCCAGGCCGGCGCTGCTGGCGATGATTGCGATCACGCTGTTCTATCTGGCCGCGTCGACGCTTCTTGCTCCCGAGCTGTGGCTCGCGCCGCTGGGGCCACTGGTCAAGACAATCCCCATGCTTTGCCTGGTGCTGGTGGCGCTGGCCGTGCTTGACGAGCGATGAGCCTCTGGGCCGACCTCCTGCGCTGGGCGCACATCATCGGGGCCACGGTTCTGTTCGGCACGGGCGCCGGCATCGCCTTCTTCATGCTGATGGCGCAACGCACCGGGCGCGCCGAACTCGTTGCCCATGTCGCCGGTACGGTCGTCATCGCCGACGCGATCTTCACGGCAACAGCCGTCATCGTCCAGCCGATCACCGGGGTGCTGTTGGCGCGGGCAGTGGGCTGGCCGCTCTCCGAAGGCTGGATCGTGCTGTCCTTGCTGCTCTATGTCGTAACCGGCCTGTTCTGGTTGCCGGTGGTCTGGATTCAAATTCGGATCCGCAACCTGGCGCGGCAGGCGGCCCTCGAGAACGCGCCGCTGCCCACTGAGGAGAAGCGCCTGTTTCGCATCTGGTTTGCGTGCGGTTTTCCAGCCTTTGGCGCGGTGCTTGCGATCCTCTGGCTGATGGTGACCCGGCCGGAAATCAGTTTCTAATGCGCGCCTGCCGCCTGGATGTTTCGAAGGCTGGTCTGGAGAAAGATATGCCGACACTGACCATGTATCAGGCCGACGCTTTTGCCGATCGGATTTTTCAGGGCAACCCGGCGGCCGTCCTCATTCTGGAGGACTGGCTGCCGGACGAGGTCATGCAGGCCGTTGCCAACGAGAACAATCTGGCTGAAACCGCCTTCGCACGACCGAACGGCACGGGTTGGGACCTGCGCTGGTTCACGCCTGTGCATGAGGCCGATTTCTGCGGCCACGCGACGCTTGCCACGGCACACGTGCTGGCAGAAGCCTACAAGGTGTCGAGCGACATGGCCTTCGCGACGCGGGTCGGCGAGATCAGGGTTTCGCAACATGACGGCGCCTATCGGCTTGACCTGCCATGCTTCCCGCCACAGCCGCTCGATGTCGAATTGACGCGCACGCTTCAGGACAGCGTGTCGGCCCGGGCGGTCGCGTGCTTTCGCAATTTCGAGAACCTGTTCGTCGAGCTTGCCGATGAAGCGGCCGTGCGATCCTTCGTTCCGGACCTGTTCAGGATCGCGGCCTTCGACCCGCTCGGTGTCGTTGTCACCGCGCGCGGCGGCGGCCACGATTTCGTATCGCGCTACTTTGCTCCGGCAGCGGGCATTCCCGAGGATCCGGTGACCGGTTCGATCCATGCGACACTGGTGCCGTACTGGTCGGAGAAACTGGGCGAGACCAGGCTTTCGGCGTTCCAGTGCTCGCAACGCGGCGGCCATTTGCTGTGCGAACTTGCCGATGACCGCGTGCTGATCAGCGGCCGCGCCAAAACCTTCATGAAGGCCGAGATCTACCTTCCCGATTGATGCGCTAGTCAGCCTTCTCGGTGCGAGCAAAGCTCGGACGAGCAGCGATGCGCTTGTACCAGCCCTGGATTTCGGGGAACACGGCCAGCAGCTTCTGGCCTTCGGCGGCCTTGACGAAATAGCCGACGATCGGAGCCGCATGCAGGTCGGCGAGCGTTAACTGGTCGCCCAGCAACCACGCTCCCGGCGCCTTGAGTGAGGTGAGCACCCTGAGCACGGTCTCCGCCTGCCGAAGCCCACCGGCGATCAGGGTCTCATCCGGCTCAGCCTTTTCCAGCCGTTCGACCGCGACGTCCCAGACCATGGCGCGGTAGCCATAGGCGTCGAGCATGCCTGTCATCTGGCCCATCCTGGCGCGGCCGCGTGCGTCGGCAGGCTGCAGCGCCGGACCGTCGAAGGCCTCGTCGACATAGCGCGCGATTGCATTTGTCTCGAAGAGGCGAAAACCATCATGCTCGAAGGCCGGGATACGGCCGAACGGGTGATGCTCCTGATACCAGGCCGGGATGCCGTTGGCGGCAAAGATGTCGAGCGGCACCAGCTCGTAGTCGATGCCTTTCTCCTCCAGCGCCATCCGCGCGATGCGCACGTAAACGCTGTAGTCCGCGCCGTAGAGAGTTGGCCTGTTCAAGTTGTTTCCTCGCCGAGCTGAAGCCAAATACGCAAGTTCCCGACCGATTCGAAGCCGGCTGTACGCGCCGCCCGCAAAGCAGCACCGCGCTCATATCCCACGAGCGGAAGACCGTTGGCGTAGGTAAGGGCGGCATTCGCTGCATCTTGATAGACGGGTTCTGCGTCGTCACCCTTTGCAAAGACATTCGATAGGCCCATCGCCTCCGACGAGCGGTTAACGATGCATCCGGCGTCAAAGCCAGCGGTGGTAGCACGCCCTAGAAATGCAACGTTTGGGTTATCGAGTATCGCCGGTGGGAACCCCCCTCGGTCGTTTGGGTTGTCTGACGCCCATGCATCTTCCCAGGCATGGAGCGCGTCGGGATCACAGATGCGTCGCCATCCGGCAGCCCAGCCGCCGGTCCTTCCGATCGCGCTGTCCGGATCGGCCCATATCCAGCTTGCGTCGAAAAGAACCTTGAACCCGATGTCGGCCAGGTCGAGACGACAAAATCCGTCCTTGACCGCAAAGGGACCGTCGAGCACCGAACTCAAGTGCTTGACTGCTTCGAGCTGAAGCGCGATCGCATCAGGATCCAGCGTTGTCATATTTGAATAGTATGGTGGAGCCGGGGTATCGCTCCACCACAGGAACAAGTTTCGGTGTTCCCTCAACCCGTGAGCCCGAAACACCGCTTCGTAGAGATCGGCGTTGTTTGCCGCACAGATGCGGACCTTGTCTGCCAAGGTCCGCACTTTCATATCAGGCCATCGCCTTCTGCAAATTCTCGTCGATCTTGTCGAGGAAGCCGGTGGTCGACAGCCAGGGCTGGTCGGGACCGATCAAGAGCGACAGGTCCTTGGTCATGAAGCCGGATTCGACCGTCTGGATGCAGACCTTCTCCAGCGTGTCGGCAAAGCGCTTCAATTCAGTGTTGTCGTCGAGCTTGGCGCGGTGTGCGAGGCCACGCGTCCAGGCGAAGATCGAGGCGATCGAATTGGTCGAGGTTTCCTCGCCCTTCTGGTGCTGGCGATAGTGGCGGGTGACGGTGCCGTGCGCAGCTTCGGCTTCCACCGTCTTGCCGTCCGGCGTCATCAGAACCGAGGTCATCAGGCCGAGCGACCCGAAACCTTGCGCCACCGTGTCGGACTGGACGTCGCCGTCATAGTTCTTGCAGGCCCAGACATAGCCGCCCGACCATTTCAGGGCGGAGGCCACCATGTCGTCGATCAGGCGGTGCTCATACCACAGCTTCTTTGCCTTGAATTCAGCCTCGAATTCAGCCTCGTAGACTTCCTGGAAGATGTCCTTGAAGCGGCCGTCATAGGCCTTGAGGATGGTGTTCTTGGTCGACAGGTAGACCGGATAGTTGCGCAGCAGGCCGTAGTTCAGCGAGGCGCGGGCGAATTCACGGATCGAGTCGTCGAGATTGTACATGGCCATGGCGACACCGGCGCCGGGTGCGTCGTACACGTCATGCTCGATGACCTGGCCGTCCTCGCCGACGAACTTGATCGTCAGCTTGCCCTTGCCGGGGAAGCGAAAATCGGTGGCGCGGTACTGGTCGCCGAAGGCGTGACGGCCAACGATGATCGGCTTGGTCCAGCCCGGCACCAAGCGCGGCACGTTCTTCATGATGATCGGCTCGCGGAAGATGGTGCCGCCCAGGATGTTGCGGATGGTGCCGTTCGGCGACTTCCACATCTTCTTCAGCTTGAACTCCTCGACGCGCTGCTCGTCGGGGGTGATCGTCGCGCATTTCACGCCGACGCCGTATTTCTTGATGGCGTTGGCCGAATCGATCGTCACCTGATCGTTGGTGGCGTCGCGGTGCTCGACGCTGAGGTCGTAATATTCGAGCTTGAGGTCGAGATAAGGGTGGATCAGCTTGTCCTTGATGAACTGCCAGATGATGCGGGTCATCTCGTCGCCGTCGAGTTCGACGACCGGGTTCGCCACTTTAATCTTCGCCATACAGGAGCCTCATTCAAGGACAGAGCGCGGGATTCACCCCGCCACAAAAGGGAATTCGCGCTATAGCAAAGCAATCCCACCGGCGCAAACCGCTGCTGGGCCTCCTTACCGCGAATCGGTCTTTTTACCTTTCACGCTTCCACTTCAAGTGGCGCCATGAAATGAAATGCTGTCGTACTCGCCTGAAGGGAGGCGGTTGTTCCCGAGCTCCGGCGAGGGATTCGCCCGTTCCAATCGGACCGTGCTTGCCATAATGTTCAATGGCAGCAGGTGCGACAAGGCTAGGTGACTGAAAAAGGCGTATGTGAAATCCGACGTAGATAGGATCGTATAATTGGTGCGGAGGCCATTCTGCTGGATTTGTTTTGTACCAACCGTTCAGCAGAATGGCTGCGCGCTCATTGGGTGGTATCGGTCGCGGATGAGCGATGCCGTCGTCCCGATCGACAAGAAAGGACGGGTCGAATCCCGCCCCGCGCATCAACTGCTGCGCCTCTTCGGCAATGATCTGGATATGGTCGCCAAGATTTTCGGTCGCAACGTTCAGGATGCCAAATTTTCGGTTGGCTTGATTTCCTGATGCTACCGGTAAATCCAGCACCGCCGAGGTAAAAAACCGACGAAGTCCGCGAATCATTCGGTTCGCGGACTTCGCATTTATCGCCAACACCTAAGCCTAATGTCCTATGCGAAGTTCGGCGTTTGCAAGCAAGCGCCACGCTCGGATGAATTTACGCTACTTGAACGCTGTCGTGGTCGTAAATGTACCGGCGCCTGTCACACGATTGCTCGGCCCGAAAGACGTTGCAGTCGCCGTATTGAGCAGACTTAACGCTGTTGCGCTGCCGGTGAGAGAGCTATTGGTGACGGAAACTACGTTGCCGGCTCCATCGGCTTGCGCCGCAAAATTCGTGTTCCCGTCGACCAGAGTGTCGATTATAGCCACCGCATTTCCAACGCCGGTTCCCTTCACGTTCACGCCGCCGCCGTTCATATTTATCGTAGAGTTTTGGATAATGACCCTCGTTCCCGCCGTGCTGCTGATGGAATTGACACCATTTTGCGTGAAATGTCGGATGTCGCATCGAATGATGTAGACGGCCAGCCCGCTGAGGATGTGCACGCCGTTAAGGCCTGTCCCGACACCTTCAAAGTCGAGCCCCTCCAACACCACTTTGCCGGTGTCTCCAGCATTGACAATAATCCCGTTGGTCCCTGAGACGAGTACACCTGCCTCGATATGATCGGATCGGATCGTGATGGACTTTGTAATTGTCACGGCGCCAAAGCCGCCTGGATCGAGTACGTTGATTTCGCCGCTCACCGCCGTCTTTGAGATCGCGCCGGCAAACGTCTTGCAAGGTGCCGTGCGGCTGCACGGATTGGCGTCGTCACCCACGCCGGAAACCCATGTCCGTGTCGCTTGCGCAGAAGCTGGCGCAATCAGGAAAACTGACGCCAGAAGCAACGCAGCGAGTGAAAGGAAAAACCGTACCACTTTCATTTGCCCCTCCTAAGATTGGCCAACGCCTCGTCGGCCGCTGAAACCCGTGTCGAAATACTTGAGGGATAGATAATGACGGGCGCATGAAAGACGCAGTCCGCCTCCTAAATACCATTCACCGATACACATTGAACCCCAAGCGGTTGGATATTACATCGTTCTAATTGATTTTCCAGTGACGCGGTACGCCATTGTAAAGAAATACGTCTTTCGATCGCAGATAATCTCCGTACCGGGAAATGTCGTCAATACCAACAACGAGTACGGGCTTGTCTATTTGTCGGCAGTTTGGTGCGAGCATCGGAAAAAAAGGCGATGCCCGCACAAACTCTGGAGAGGCAGCCGGCATCGCCTTTGTTTCATGCTGCCGTGGAAACGGCAGGCGCTTACTGCAACGGTATACTCCCGGGACCTGGGAAGCCCGTGATCGGCGTGCCGTCGGTTCCGTTGCCTGAACTCACGTTGTTCTTCAACGACTGGACGGCGCCGCTGCCGGTATTGCTGACCCGGTGACATTGCCGAACACCGTCGATTCACCGAGAAAGGCGATGGCAATGAAGCCAATCTGGATTTTCTCGCAAAACCCAAGGGCGGCAAGAAAAGGTATTTGCCGGCCAGGTCACCGACAACTCTTCAAAAAGCCGTATCGATATGGCAGGACGCGGAGACTTCGTAGCGCAACCATCTGGAACACATGACAGAAACGGACTTTCAGCCCACCGGCCCCGCCATCATCCTCGTAGAACCGCAGCTCGGCGAGAACATCGGCATGGTCGCCCGCGCCATGGCCAATTTCGGCCTGTCCGAACTGCGCCTGGTCAATCCGCGCGACGGCTGGCCGAGCGAGAAGGCCCGCGCCGCCGCCAGCCGTGCCGACCATGTCATTGACGCCGTCAAGGTGTTCGACGACCTGGCTTCGGCGCTTGCCGATTTGAATTTCGTTTTCGCCACCACCGCCAGGCAGCGCGACGGCTTCAAATCCGTACGCGGTCCCGTCGAAGCGGGCAGGGTGCTTCGCGCCCGCCACGGCATGGGTCAGCGCACCGGCATCCTGTTCGGCCGCGAGCGCTTCGGTCTCTACAATGACGAGGTCGGCCTTGCCGACGAGATCGTCACCTTTCCGGTCGATCCCGATTTCTCCTCGCTCAACATCGCTCAGGCCGCGCTGCTGATGTCCTATGAATGGATGAAGTCCGGTCTCGAGGACGAGACCAAGACCAATTTTTCCGGCCCCGATATGAAGCCGGCCAGCAAGGAAGAATTGCACGGCCTGTTCGCCTATCTCGAGGGCGCATTGGAAGCGCGCGGCTATTTCCGGCCGGCCCCGAAGAAGCCGAAGATGGTCGACAATCTGCGCGCCGTGCTGACGCGCGCCGGCTTTGCCGAGCCGGAGCTCAAAGTGCTGCGCGGCATCATTTCCTCGCTCGACAGGTTTTCGCCGGCGATGCCGCGCGGTGATGGTTCGCCGGGCGATGATCCGAGGCGTCTGCCCGCCGCCGCCGCTCGTGCCCGCAAGGCGGATGCGGCTGGCCATGTGCCTGACGCCAACGGCGACGATACTGATACGCCGCCGCTCGGCGGCAAGGGAACCGACAATGACTGAGCGGCCGATCCTGATGTTCGATTCCGGCATTGGTGGGCTAACCGTGCTGCGCGAGGCCCGCGTGCTGATGCCCGACCGCCGCTTTGTCTATGTCGCCGACGATGCAGCCTTCCCCTATGGCGCCTGGGAGGAGCCAGCGCTCAATGCTCATATCCTTGGCCTGTTCGGCGCGCTGCTGGACAAATTCCAGCCGGAGATTTCGGTCATTCCCTGCAACACCGCCTCAACGCTGGTGATTGACGCATTGCGCGAGAAATTTCCCGGCCATCCCTTTGTCGGCACGGTGCCGGCGATCAAGCCGGCGGCCGAGCGTACACGTTCCGGACTGGTTTCAGTGTTGGCGACACCCGGCACGGTCAAGCGTCAATACACGCGCGACCTGATCAGCAAATGGGCGCAGAAATGTCATGTGCGGCTTGTCGGTTCCGACCGGCTGGCACCACTGGCCGAGATCTACATGCGCGAGGGCTTTGTCGACGAGGAGATTGTCCGCGAGGAGATCGCGCCGTGTTTTGTCGAGAAGGACGGTGCCCGCACGGATATCGTTGTGCTGGGCTGTACGCATTATCCGTTCCTGGCCAACCGCATGCGCAAGACCGCCCCTTGGCCCGTCGACTGGATCGATCCGGCCGAAGCCATTGCCCGGCGCGCGATGTCGTTGCTGGCCCCGGTCGATGGACCATTGCCGGTAGGTGAGCCTGACATTGCGATCTTTACCTCAGGCAAAATGGATTTCGCCACCAGCCGGCTGATGCAGGGCTTTGGACTGTCCGTGGGTTAGCAGCTGGTAGCGGAAACGTCTGCCGCTCAAACAGTTTCGAAGACGATGCTGCGCTGATCCGGATCGGCTGAGACCAGCTTCAGCGTCAGACCGTCGCCCTGTCCAAGCCCGGAGGCTTTTACGGTGGCAACGACAGGCATATCGGCAAGCTGAACGCGCACGCCATGGTCGACGAGGTCGGTGACGACGGCTTTGAACGTTTCTCCCTCGCGTCCCCTGAGCATCACCGCCTCGGCAAGGTCGATGGCCGCATGGTTGATCTGCGAAGCGCGGCTGTCCCCACGCCCCATCACCTTCGGCAATCGAGTGAACGCATCGGTGACGGCCTGCGGCACGGGTTGGCCGTTTGATATAGCCAGCGCGCAGCGCACGACATAGCGATCGGCCAATCGCCTGAGTGGCGCGGTTGCATGGGCGTAGGTCGCAGCCATCGCCTCATGCCAGGGGACGACGCCCTCCTGATAGGGCTGATAGGACGCGCCGGAGCCGGCATGGCGGATTTCCAGCATCAGCGCCGCCTGTTGCCTGTTGCTCGGATCAAGGGTCCGCTGATAGTCGCGCAAGCTGGTCGGGGCCGGCCAGGACAGTCCGAGAGCCTGTGCCGCGCTGCGCAGCCTTTGCACCTTGAAAGCATCCGGCTCCGACATCACGCGAAACAACCCGGTCTTGTGCGCCAGCATGGCGTCGGCAATCGCCATGTTGGCGGCCAGCGAAAGCGCGGCGTTGTCCTGTTCGGATTGCAGCATCGGCCTGAACGAAAGCTGGAATGTGCCATCGGCGAGCTTTTCAACTTCTTGCTCGGGCGGGTCGACGCGCGAAGCGCCGCGACGCTCTTCGTTTGCCGCAATGCGCCGCGCCAGTTCCGCAAAGCCGGCCGGGACGTCGGCAGGCTGCACGCTGTCGTAGGCGAGCTTCGCGCGGCTTTGAATGATTGCCCGCTCCGCGCCGTCCAATTTCACCGCACCGTCGTCAGCGACCCGAACGGTGAAGATAACAGCTGGACGTGGTCCATCCGGCAGAAGGCTCGCCGCACCCTCGGCAATGACCGGCGGGTAGAGCCCGGCCTTGCCGTCCGGCAGATAAAATGTCTCGCCCCGCGCCCATGCTTCGCGATCGATCGCGTCGCCGTCCTCGACGAACCAGGCCACGTCGGCAATGGCATAATGCAGCACAAGATCGCCACCGCTGGCTTCGATGGAGAACGCCTGGTCGAGATCGGTGGAGCTTGCCGGATCGAGCGTAACGAAGGGCATCGCTGTTCGATCGGCATGCTGGTTCGGCACACGTTTGGCCGCCTCCGCCGCAGCCATAACGGCAGCCGGAAATCCATCCGGCACGTGGAATTCGGTGCGGATTTTCGCCAGGCCGGTGGAGAGAGCTTGTGAGGGGTCTGTCAGAGACTTCATTCAGCAGTCCTACACCGGGGCTCCGAACACGGGAAGGCTGCCAACGAACGCGCCAAAGCCGGCCGCCTGAATAGCATCAGTCGGATGAGGAACTGGGCCGCTGGAACTGTCGCCGAAGCGCGGCGTTTCTCCAGACAGCAAGGGAGAAAAATCATGCCTGCCAAATCACAAGCTCAGCAAAAAGCCGCCGGCGCCGCACTTTCCGCCAAGCGCGGCGAGACCAAGAACGGCGAACTCAAAGGCGCGTCGCGCGCGATGTACGAATCGATGACCGAAAAGCAGCTTGAGGAATTTGCCGAGACCAAGCGCAAGGGCCTGCCCGACAAGAAATCATAAAGCAGCCATCAATGATGGTGGTAGTCGCAGCGCTTCACCTTCGTCGTGACCCAGTGCGGACGACCGTTGCTCCAGACACGCCGGGTGATCTTGACCCAATGGCAGTTGTTTTTTCCGCCGGCCACAGCGAGTTCCGGTGAAGCAAGTAGGGTCGGGCCTGCAAGCAGGGCGACCAGAAGCAAGGTTGCGGTCTTCATAGGGTTTCTCCATTGTCTGACATTCGATTTCTAGCGAATCGCGGCAATCATCCCCAATCACGAAGTCGGGAACTGCAAATGGAAAGGTCCGCGGCAGGGCCCGCGGGCGTTCCTGGATTTGATAGCCATTCAATGCGAAAGGGCCAGCGACGGATCGCTGGCCCTCCTCGGATTTCTTCCAAGAGAAGCTTGTCCCCGGCTAAGCCGGAATCACCAGCGGTGGCAGCGCCTTACCTTCGTCACGATCACCTTGCGATGGCCATGCCGCCACACCACCCTCTTCTTGACCATGACACGGCAGACCTGCTTGTGACCGCTCCAATGCTTGGCCATGGCTGGCTCCGGCGTCATTACTGCCATCGACCCCGCCAATACCGCGGCGCCCGTCAGGGCAAGGAAAAACTTCTTCATTCAATAAACTCCTCTAGCTCCAGTCCCTTCCTGGTGCCGTTGGCGCAAAACCTTCGCCAGATCCGGCATCGCTCAACGCCGAAAACGATATATGGTTGCGCTGTGCCAAGCCATGCGAAAGCTTGACACCGGTTAAATCTCGGTTTAACCAGCCGCCAACGCCGGGCAGCGATGTCCGGTGTTTGTTTTGTATGCGCAAGATCAGGCATCCTAATCGTTTCTGATCCTGTTTGAACTGACGTGTCCCGTGGGTTTTCCGCCGCGTTGCGTGGGAAAGCCCTGTCAGGTCTCGAAAACGGAGGCCAGAGGAGGGCGCGTTTCCTTCACCCGGACCATGAGGTGCCGGGTGTGTTGTTTTGAAAGGGAATGCGATGAGCAAGCGCGAATCCGCGAAGTACAAGATCGACCGCCGTCTCGGCGAAAATATCTGGGGCCGCCCGAAGTCCCCGGTCAACAAGCGTGAATACGGTCCCGGCCAGCATGGCCAGCGCCGCAAGGGCAAGCTTTCCGACTTCGGCCTGCAGCTGCGCGCCAAGCAGAAGCTGAAGGGTCACTATGGCGACGTTTCGGAAAAGCAGTTCCGCAAGGTCTATGAAGAGGCCGACCGCCGCAAGGGCGACACCTCCGAGAACCTGATCGGTCTGCTCGAGTCGCGTCTCGACGCGGTCGTCTACCGCTCCAAGTTCGTGCCGACCATTTTCGCTGCCCGTCAGTTCGTCAACCACGGCCACGTCAACGTCAACGGCAAGCGCGTCAACATCGGCTCGTATCGCTGCAAGCCGGGCGACGTCATCGAAGTGCGCGAAAAGTCGAAGCAGCTGGTCATCGTCCTGGAATCGGTCGGCCTCGCCGAGCGCGACGTGCCGGATTACATCGAAGCCGATCACAACAAGATGGTCGCGACCTTCTCGCGCATCCCCGGCCTGGCGGATGTTCCGTTTGCCGTGCAGATGGAGCCGAACCTGGTCGTCGAATTCTATTCGCGCTGAGCGAACGCTTTTCTGCGATACCGAAAAGGCCGCCCTTCGAGGCGGCCTTTTTGTTTCGTGCATCCGCTTTGCGGTTTCGATTCTCCGGCCGATGCGCTAATCCGGGCGGACGTTACATCCCCGGGGCCACCGCGCCATGAACATGCTGCCAGACATCGAAACGCTTGAACCGATCGCCGAGGGCGGTTTCCATCCGCTGTTCGCCGATGTGCCGTCCTCGGTCGAGTTCAACAAGCTGCGCAAGCGACTGCTGCGGCTGACCCGTCAGGCGACCGAGGATTTCTCGATGGTCGTGCCCGGCCAGCGCTGGCTGGTCGCGCTGTCGGGCGGCAAGGATTCCTACGGTCTGCTTGCCGTGCTGCTGGACCTCAAATGGCGCGGGCTGCTGCCGGTCGAACTGCTGGCCTGCAATCTTGATCAGGGCCAACCGAATTTCCCAAAACACATTCTGCCCGATTATCTCGACGCCAACGGCATTGCACACCGCATCGAATATCAGGACACCTATTCCATCGTTACCGACAAGCTGCCGCAGGGCAGCACCTATTGCTCGCTCTGCTCGCGGCTACGGCGCGGCCATCTCTACCGCATCGCGCGCGAGGAGGGGTGCTCGGCGCTGGTTCTCGGCCACCACCGCGAGGACATTCTCGAAACGTTCTTCATGAACCTGTTCCATGGCGGCCGTCTCGCCGCGATGCCGCCGAAGTTGCTCAACGACGACGGCGACGTGATGGTGCTGCGGCCGCTCAGCTATTGCGCCGAAGTCGATCTTGAAAAATTCGCCACCGCGATGCGATTCCCGATCATCCCTTGCGACCTCTGCGGCAGCCAGGAAGGCCTCCAGCGCAACGCAATGAAGGCGATGCTGGACGATCTGGAAAAGCGCATGCCTGGTCGCAAGGACACGATGCTGCGTGCGCTGTCCAACAGCAGGCCGTCGCATCTGCTCGATCGACAGCTGTTCGATTTCGCCGCCCTGAACCAGACCCTCATCACAGGACAAGACGCTTCCAATGACATTTGACGACAATGCGATCGACTGGCTGGCCAGCCTGCTGGCCGAGGCGGCCGACACCGAAATCATGCCCCGCTTTCGCCGGCTGGGCGATGGCGACATCAGACAGAAGACCTCCGCCGCCGATCTGGTGACGGAGGCCGATGTCAACGCCGAGCGGCTGATCACGGCGCGGCTGCGCGACCGCTATCCCTCCGCGATGGTCATCGGCGAGGAAGCCTGTTCCGACAATCCGGCACTGCTCAATGGTCTGGGCGCCGCCGATCTGGCTTTCGTCATCGACCCGGTCGACGGCACCTTCAATTTCGCGTCCGGTGTACCGTTGTTCGGCGTCATGCTGGCGGTCGTGGTCAAGGGCGAGACTGTTGCTGGCATCATCCATGATCCCGTCGGCAAGGATTGGCTAATCGGCACCAAAGGCGCCGGCAGCCATATCCGCCACGCGCATGGCGTACTGGAAAAAGTGCGGGTTGCCGCGCCCGCACCGATCTCGCAGATGACCGGTGCGGTGTCCTGGCAATACATGGCCGAGCCCGACCGCACGCGGCTGGCGTGTAACCAGACCAAGACGCTGTCGCAGTTCAACTACCGCTGCGCCGCCCACGAATACCGCTTGCTGGCCAGCGGCCATGGCCATTTCGTCGTCTACAACAAGCTGATGCCATGGGATCATCTGGCAGGTGTGCTGATCCATGCCGAGGCCGGCGGCCATGCCGCGCGGTTTGACGGCACCGCCTACCTGCCGTCGCATGTCGGCGGCGGCTTGCTCGTCGCTCCCGACCGCGAAAGCTGGCAGGAGTTGCGCCGCGAACTGTGGGCTGAGTAGGATCCTGTGCTGGCGTTAAGTCGCCAGGCTTCAGGCCTGCAAACCAGAATTAATGAAGGTCGGTGACATGGCCTGAAACCGGTGGGTTGTGCGGCTGGAACATCCTGCCGCGCTCGGCGAGCAGGATCATCAGCAGTGTAGCGACCGAAACGCTGCAGAAGCCGGCGGCCAATGGCGTCACCGTGCCGTTGAAAGCCTGGCCGATCAGTGTACCGAGGATGCCGCCAAGAAACGTCTGCATGAAACCCAGGATGGAAGAGGCCGTACCAGCCAGTTGGCCGAGCGGCTCCATGGCCAGCGCGTTGAAATTGGCGCCGAGTGCACCGAATGGAAGCATGGCGCTGGCGAAGAAGGTGACGAACAGCCAAAGCGGCATCTTCATTTCCAGCGAGACGACCAGCCAGGCGAGACTGATGGTCAAGAACAGCAGCAGCGCGCTCTGCGAGAGCCGGCGCATGCCGATGCGGCCGACGAGGCGTGAATTCAGAAAATTGGAGAAGGCAAGCACGCCGGCGACCCCGGCGAAGATGACCGGGAACATCTCACCAACGTTGAATATGTCGACATAGATCTGCTGCGCGGAGGCTATGAAGCCGAACATGGCGGCGAAAACGAAGGTGCTGGCGAAAGCATAGCAAATCGCAAGGCGGTTGGTGAGCACGATACGGAAACCGCCAAGGATGGAAGATACCGTCAGCGGCCGACGATGTTCGGGACGCAACGTTTCAGGTAGGCGCAGCAGCGACCATGCCGAGACAAGCAGCGCTCCGATGGCCATGGTGATAAAGATCCAATGCCAGGTCGCGAAAAGCATGATGAACTGACCGACACCGGGCGCGATGACCGGTATCGCCATGAACACCATGAAGATCAGCGACATCACCTCGGCCATACGCCGGCCTTCGAATGTATCGCGCACGATCGAGACCGCGATGACACGCGTGGCAGCTGCCCCGATGCCTTGCACGGCTCGGCAAAGGAGAAGCGCTTCAAAACTCGGCGCGATGGCGGCGGCGGCGACGGCAGCCACGTAGATGATCAGACCGACGACGAGAGGTGCGCGGCGTCCGAACCGGTCGGAGATCGGCCCGAAGAACAGCTGGCCGCCACCAAAACCAAGAATGTAGGCGGTGACCACATATTGCCGGTGGTTTTCATTTTCGACGCCGAGCGAGGCGCCGATCTGCTGCAGCGCCGGAAGCATGATGTCGATGGCCAGCGAGTTGAGCGCCATCAACGCGGCACAGAGCGCAATGAATTCCCAGCGCGGAATGGGCAGTTTGCCTGCCAATTGCGGCGCTGTCGAATGCTGGTCCACGGCAAGTCCAATCTCTAAAAACGAAAACGCGCCGGCGGGCCGGCGCATTGGCTCGTCTTGGCCCCGATATCAGGGACACGTTAATTGCCGAGGTTGGGCTGCCCCCGGTGCTCGGTGCGTGTCAGGCGGTGGCTTTTACGCTCACGCCTTTTTCGGCGAGGAACGTCTGCAGTTCGCCTGCCTGGAACATCTCGCGGATAATGTCGCAGCCGCCGACGAACTCACCCTTCACATAGAGCTGCGGGATTGTCGGCCAGTTTGAATATTCCTTGATGCCCTGGCGCAGTTCGGCCGAGTCCAGAACGTTCACGCCTTTGTAGTCGGCGCCGATATAGTCGAGGATCTGGACCACCTGGCCGGAAAATCCGCACTGCGGGAAACCGGGCGTGCCCTTCATGAAAAGGACGACGTCGTTGCCCTTCACTTCGTTGTCGATGTAGTCGTTGATACCGCTCATGGAATATCCTTTCACGCCCGTGGGAGTCAGGCTCGAAGCATTCCTATCAAATAAACCCATAGATTGCCCGAAACAAGACATTAGCCGCGTCGTAGCCGAAATGGCGCAAAGGATGGGCCGGCTTGGGCCAAGCGGGTGTTGGCTGGAACGGCCTCAGTCGGGCACGCTGGTCTGCAGCGCAAGCGCATGCAGCACGCCGCCCATATTGCCCTTCAGCGCGTCATAGACCATCTGGTGCTGCTGGACGCGGCTCTTTCCGCGAAAGCTCTCGGCCACCACTTCGGCAGCGTAATGGTCGCCGTCGCCGGCGAGGTCGCGGATCGTTACCTTGGCGTCCGGAATGCCGTCCTTGATCAGTTTTTCGATGTCGTGGGCATCCATTGCCATGGCGGAATTCCTGTTTCGGGCGGCTAGGCAGCAAGGGTGCCCATGCGATGAGAGTCGGGATGAACCTAAAGCGTTTCTGGTCGCGATTGAAGCGCTTCCATCCGGTGTGGGGATGATTGAGCTTTAAGAGACGGTCTCGTCGAGACGAAGCGTATCGTCCGTGGGATCATCCTCGCGCGTCGAAAAGGCGCGGCCGAGGCTGAAGACCAGCACATAGAGAGGAATGTTGACCGCTATGTCAGCGATCGGCAGATAGCTGGTCATCTGCCAGACCGGCGAGAAGAACGGTTGCCCGTAGCCATCGCAGACCAGCGAAGAACCATATTCCCATAGCGCCCCCAGGATGGCCGCAACGGCGAAAAGCTTGATGCAGGTGACGATCCGCCTTGTACGCGCCCGGTCCGGTAGAAGCCGGTTCCAAAGCACCAGGCAGACGATGGGAACCGCGTAGATCAGGTTCTGCAGAACCAGCATCGGCAGCGTGCCATTGGCGGAGGCCAGGAACTGCTCACGCCTTTCCAACAGCGGACAAACCTCGCTCGAGGTCGTTGACAACAAGAAGAAAACGAACGGGCCGAGGAACCAGAAGAAGAACAGCGACGGCCAGAAAACGACTGCAAGCAGCGCCCGCGCGGCCAGTTTCCTTTGATTGAGCATGATCTTTTTCCGAAAACCGGGTTCCACTTTTCGGGATCATGCTCTGTTCAACTGGCCTTATCCATGAAGCGGGGGAACCAGCCTTCATGGGCTGCGGTCAAGTCGCTGACCGGCATTGCCCTGGCGTCGCCGAGCTTCAGCTCAGTTCCGCCGGTCGAGCCGATCCATGGCGCGAAGATGCCGAGCTTGCTCTGCTCCTCGCGGATGGCATCCCATTCCCTGCTTTGCGGATCGACCGACAGCGTCAGGAGATAGCGGCCCTGGTCCTCGCCGAACCAGACCGGGATCGGGTCGGTGCCGGCGAGACCCGGAACGGTGGCGCCAATGCCGGATGCCATCGCCATTTCGGCCAGGGCCACGGCAAGGCCGCCATCGGAAAGGTCATGCGCCGCCGTCACTACGCCCGACGCGATCAGCGCGCGCACATGGTCGCCGACGCGCTTTTCATGCGAGAGGTCGACAGGCGGCGGCGGACCGTCGGTACGGCCATGGATGTCTCTGAAATAGGCGGACTGGCCGAGATGGCTGCCCCATGTCGCCGGAGCGCCGACCAGCAGGATCATCTGGCCCTCGGCGGCAAAGCCGATACGCGCCATCCTCGACCAGTCTGGTATCAGCCCAACGCCACCAATGGTCGGCGTCGGCAGGATGCCCTGGCCGTTGGTTTCGTTGTAGAGCGAGACATTGCCGGACACGATCGGGAAGCCGAGCGCCCGGCAGGCATCGCCGATGCCTTTCACCGCGCCGACCAACTGGCCCATGATCTCCGGCCGTTCCGGATTGCCGAAATTCAGGTTGTCGGTCGCCGCCAGCGGCAACGCGCCGGTGGCGGTCAAATTGCGCCAGCATTCGGCCACCGCCTGCTTGCCGCCCTCATAGGGGTCGGCCTCGCAATAGCGCGGCGTGACGTCAGACGAAAAGGCGAGCGCCTTGGTCGCGTGGCCTTCGACGCGCACCACCCCGGCATCGCCGCCAGGAAGCTGCAGCGAATTGCCCTGGATGAGGGTGTCATATTGCTCCCACACCCAGCGGCGCGACGACAGGTCCGGTCCGCCGAGCAGCTTCAGCAGCGCATCGGCGACATCGGCCTTTGGTGCATCGTCCGCCCTGAGCGCCGCCGGCTTCTTCGGCTCAACCCAGGGGCGATCATATTCCGGCGCCTTGTCGCCAAGGTCCTTGATCGGCAAATTGGCGACTTCGTCGCCCTGGTGGATGACGCGGAAGCGCAGATCGTCGGTGGTCTTGCCGACAATGGCGAAGTCGAGGCCCCATTTGTGGAAGATCGCCTCGGCTTCCTTTTCTTTCTCCGGGCGCAGCACCATCAGCATGCGCTCCTGGCTTTCCGACAGCATCATCTCATAAGCGTTCATGCGCTCTTCGCGCACCGGCACTTTGTCGAGGTCGAGCTCGATGCCGAGGTCGCCCTTGGCGCCCATCTCGACTGCCGAGCAGGTGAGGCCGGCCGCACCCATGTCCTGGATGGCGATGACGGCGCCCGAGGCCATCAGTTCGAGGCAAGCTTCCAGCAGGCACTTTTCGGTGAAGGGATCGCCGACCTGAACGGTCGGCCGCTTCTCGTCGATCTTGTCGTCGAACTCGGCCGAGGCCATGGTGGCGCCGCCGACGCCGTCGCGGCCGGTCTTGGCGCCGAGATAGACGACCGGCAGGCCAACGCCCTTGGCTTCGGACAGGAAGATCGCGTCGGTCTTGGCAAGGCCCGCGGCAAAGGCATTGACGAGGATGTTGCCGTTGTAGCGAGCATCGAAATTGACCTCGCCGCCAACCGTCGGCACGCCGAAGGCGTTGCCGTAGCCGCCAACGCCGGAAACCACGCCTGATACGAGATGCCGCGTCTTGGGATGGTCCGGTGCGCCAAAGCGCAGCGCGTTCATCGCCGCGATCGGCCGCGCGCCCATGGTGAAGACGTCGCGCAAGATGCCGCCGACGCCGGTTGCCGCACCCTGATAGGGTTCGATGAAGGAGGGATGGTTGTGGCTTTCCATCTTGAAGACGACGCAGTCGCCATCGCCAATGTCGACCACACCCGCATTCTCGCCCGGCCCCTGGATGACCTGCGGCCCGGTGGTCGGCAGCGTGCGCAGCCATTTCTTCGAGGATTTGTAAGAGCAGTGCTCGTTCCACATCGCCGAGAAGATGCCGAGCTCGGTGAAGCTCGGCTCGCGCCCGACCAGCTCGAGGATGCGCTGGTATTCGTCGGGCTTCAGCCCGTGCGCGGCAATGAGCTCTGGGGTGATCGGCACGGAATTGGAAATGGTCATGGGCGGCGATTTATGTCCATGGAAGCGGTGATTTTGAGTCCCCTCTTATCGCAAGCTTTGCACCCGATACACCGTCGATCGACGAAAAAAGACAGAAAGCACAAGGTGACGACAATGATGGCCTTCGCAGCGAGGAACGCTAGGCCGAATGGAACGCTACGATGTGCCAGCCGTTAGGTCTCAACCACTCAGGAGACCGGACCATGGCTACCAAGCAAGGCAAGAACGATAATCGCCTCTCGGACAAGGAGGCCATGCATATCGCGGAAACCACCGACGTTTCGCCTGGACAGGCGAAGGAACTGGCTGAAAAGCGCGGCAAGGACGAGGCCGAAAAGGAAGCCAGGAACTTCAAGGCCGAAGGCTGATCCGCTCCGTCAGGAGAAGCTGTCGTAGCCGGCGCGGCCCTCATCGAGGAGGCGCCGCAGGACCGCAACGCCGTCGGCGACATCCCCGCGCTGTCTGGGCTGCGAAACGCCGAAGCGGATACCGTGAAAGACCTGCTCGGAGCGGCCGGCCTTGAACTCGTCCTCATCGTCGATCAGCACGCCGTGTTCCAGGCAGGCGTTCTTGAAGGTGCCGGAAAGCCAGGGGTCGGGCAAAGTCAGCCAGACGAAGGGTACCCTGTCGTGAGACTTGAAGGCGAAACCGGCCAGAGTCTCACGCACGATCGCGATTCGGGCGCTGATTTCGGCGATGCTGCGCTTGCGGATATCGCTGGCCTGGCCGGAAAGCACCAGCCGGGCATTCACCTCTGCCAACAGGAAGGGCATGCCGCCGGTCATCATCTTGTGGGCGACGCGGATACGGTGGCGATAGGCAGGCGGGCAGGAGAGCCAACCACCGCGCATGCCGGCCGCGACCGACTTCGACAGGCCGCCGGCAACGATTGTTCTCTCCGGAGCATATTCGGCGAGCAACGGTGTCGGGTCGTCGGTCAGGTGGCCGTAGAGATCGTCTTCGATCAGAATGACATTGTATTCGCGCGCGACCCGCGCGATCGCCTCGCGACGCGCCGGCGACAAGGTCACCAGGGTGGGATTTTGCGCCGTCGGCATCAGGAAGATCATCCTGGGATGTTTTTGCGCGCAGACACGCTCGAAATCGGCCGGGTCGAGGCCTTCGTCATCCGATGCCACCAACGCCGTACGCCGGCCGATCAGACCGGCGCTGCGCGATATCTGCGAATAGGTGAGGTGCTCGAAGGCAACATAATCGCCGGGCGTGGTCAGTGCTGCGACCGCCGCCATCACCGCTGCATGAGTGCCGAGAGTAGGGACGATTGTATCGGCGGCCGGACGGAAGGAATTGCGCGACAGCCAGCGGGCGCCAGCCTCATACCAGCGGTCGGGGAAATCGCGCGTATAGCTTGAAATCTCGTGCGGATGGTCTTGTGCCACGCGCGACAGCGCATCCGCGACAATGGCTCCCTGGCCGATGTCGGGTGCCGCCGTGCTGTCGAAACGCAATATGTCCTTGGGCGCATCGACATACCGCGTGCCTTCGACGCTGACGTCGAGAGCTTCCGGTTTCGTAGCGCCGGCGCGCTGTCCCAGCACATAGGTTCCGCGCCCGACTTCGCCGCTCACCAGCCCGCGCTCGCGCAGCAATTGATAGGCTCGGCCGACCGTGCCGACCGTGGCGCCGATGTCGTAGGCGAGGTCCCGCTGCGGCGGCAGCTTTGCGCCGGCATCGATCACGCCCCGATCGATGTCCGTCTCGATAGAGTCCGCAAGGCGCTGATAGAGCGGGCCGGAGCCGGTGAGGTCTGGAAGCCAATTTGTCATGGTGACAATTTTCTATATTGCACCGGATTGTGAGTCAATACATATCAATCGCGCACCAAAAAGGGTGCAATTGAGAGTTTTGGCAGAAAGAAAATGGATACAATCGGGACAATCAGTGATTCAAGAGCCGCGCTTCCCAGCCAAACGCGCCGCCCGTCAGGTCGTCGCGGCTTTGTCAGCCGTCTGGTGTGGGTGGTGATCTCGCTGGCGAAATGGATCGGGCATTTGCTTGATCGCCGGCGCAGCCGGCTGGCGTTGCTTGAGATGACCGACGATCAACTGAAGGACATCGGCCTTTCCCGCTGCGACGCCCATCGCGAGGGCGTCAGGCCTTTCTGGGAATAGCGGCCAACCTACGGCGCGTCGCGACATGCATTAGCGGACCCGTTTGGCCCCGCGATGGCCAATGCCGCGATCGATAAAAACGGCGACGACACATATCACCAGGAACAGCGCCGTGATGGACAATGCTGCCGCGGCGACACTGGCTACACCGTTCTTGGCGACGTCGAGGAAGGGGTAGGGCACTTCGCCGGCAAACGGCGCCCGCGCCAGCGCATAGGCGAGATAAGCGATGGGGTAGAGCACCCACCAGGACACGTCGCGCAGACGTGTCCTGCCGTCGGCACCCGCGACCAGCCACCACAGCACGAACAGAACCGGCGTCACGTAGTGCAGCAGCACGTCGCAGAGCAGGAACAGGCCCTGCGGCTGCCAGAGCCGCGCCAGAACCGTGGCATAGACGATGAAGACCAGGGTGATCGAAACCGCAACACCCGCGCGCATCCGGGACCCGGCGAAGGCCGGCAGCCAAGCATAGCCGCCGGACGACAGCAGGGATGTGTAGACCAGCACCGCGCCAATGTTGGTCAGGATGGTGAAGAAGCTAAGCAGGAAGACGATCGAGCCGAGCAGGCTGCGCCCGGCTTCCATAGACGCTGGAATGCTGATGCAGAACTGCAGGACGAGCCCGGCCAGACCAATGACCAGACCCGCGACCTGCAGAAAACGGCCCATGGTCAGGCAGTCGCGGCGCAGGCCGGATTGCCGGCTTGCCAGCGGGCAATGTCGGAGCTGATGCGCGCGCCGATCGGATCGTTCATCAGTGGCCCGAACGCGTCGACGCGGTTCGAATTGCCTTGCGCCTGCACCACCAGCAACGGTTTACCGCCATAATGCTTGGCCGGCACCAGCAGGAAGCGTGGCGTGCCGCTGAACGAGTTCAGTTCGTTGGCCATCTGATATTGCTTGAAGGCCGGATCCTTGCTGGCGATCCAGCATTTGTGGGCGGATATCGCCACCTGCTCCATGGCCAGCAGCGACGCACTCTTGCCCGACGGGACAGGCGTGCTTTTCGGAGTCGATTGGCACGATGCCAAGGCAAAGCCTGCCGCGGCAACGATCGCGATTGTCTTAACCTTGATCAAGCGGCACCCATCTCAAGTTCGGACAGGAAGATCTTCTGGCCGTCCGTCATCTCGCCCCACACCCGCGACAGTGCCGGATGCTGCGAAGCGATCTGCTCATAGGCGTCGAATTTGGGATAGGCGGCGAGCAGGTCGTGATGTCCCGTCATGGCCCGGAAATTGTTGAAGATGAAGCGCGTCGGCGTCAGCCAGGCATCCGCGAAGCTGATGTCGTCGCCGAGCGCAAAGGGGCCTTGCGCCATGCGCGCCTCGATCGCCGCCAGCCCATGATGCAGGCGGGCAAACTGGGCATCGATCTCGGCATTGTTGCGCTTCGGCACGAAATGCAGTTCGAAAAGCTTCATCGTCGGCGTCAGCACGTCGAGATCGGTGATGCGGGCAAACATGCGCACCAGTGCGCGGTCCTTGGAATCGGGCGGCAGCAGTGCCGGCTCCGGAAACCGCTCCTCGAGATATTCGGCGATGACCACCGATTCGACGATGGTTTCGCCAGAGCCGGTGATCAGCACCGGAATCCGGTTCATCGGCGAAACGGCTCGAAATTCTTCCGGGATCGGAAAACCCGGCGGCGGCGCAATGATCTTGAGCGGCACGTCCTTTATGTAGGCCAGCGCCCGCACGATCGACGAGTAGGGCGACAACGGCCGCGAATAGAGTTTCATGACCGTCTCTCTCCCATGTGACGCGGACTTGATGTCCGGCTGTTTTTCAAGGCATGCGCCTTGGTGATATCATGCGGCAATGCCGAGCGCACTTTCGAACAGTCCACGACCGTCGCTGCCGCCGTGGGCTGCTTCGATCAGGTTTTCGGGATGCGGCATCAGGCCAAGCACATTGCCTTTTTCGTTGATGATGCCGGCAATGTCGTTGATCGAGCCGTTGGGATTGGTGGCTTCGGCGTAACGGAACACCACCTGACCTTCGCCTTCGAGGCGGGCAAGGGTTTGGGCGTCGGCGAAATAATTGCCGTCATGATGCGCGACCGGCGATCGGATGATCTGGCCGGGCTGATAGCGGCGGGTGAACATGGTGTTGGCATTGGTGATCTCAAGCTTCACCTGCCGGCAGACGAACTTTAGCGACGTGTTGCGCATCAAGGCGCCGGGCAGCAGCCCCGCCTCGACCAGGATCTGGAACCCGTTGCAGACGCCGATGACCGTGACGCCCTTGGCCGCCTTTTCAGCGACGGCCCGCATCACTGGCATGCGCGCAGCAATAGCGCCGCAGCGCAGATAGTCGCCGAAGGAAAAGCCGCCCGGAATGGCGATCAGGTCGACATCGGGGATTTCCGTGTCAGTCTGCCAGACCGTGATCGGCGGTTTTCCTGAAATCTTGGTCAGCGCCGCGATCATGTCGCGGTCGCGGTTGAGGCCAGGCAGGAGGACGACGGCGGATTTCATGGCAATTCCCGTTCGGGCATCTGAGTGAGATACCGGGGTGAAACGTGGTTGGTCAACCAGACACCGTTATCGGAGAGAAAGAATGACACCCCATCCTTGTTCATGGATGCTGAGTCGATTTGCAGGATAACACTTTTCCCGGCACGGCGCCGCGCGACGACGAGCGCTGTTTCCATGTTCTTCGACAAATGCACATGCTGGCGGGACTGTCTGGTCACGCCTTCGCGCAGTATGGCAGGCAGGAACCCTTCCTTGGTGCCGTGGTAAAGCGTATCCGGTGGAATAGTTGGCGCTAGCCCAAGATCAATATCGACGCTGTGGCCTTGCACGGCGCGGATGCGATTGCCCTCGATCGCAAATCGTCTTTTTGGATTCTCGGCGACGATACGCGCGACGCCGCCGGTCGACGCGCCGAATTTCGCCTGGATAACCTTGCATAGCGCGCCGAGATCGGCCCAACCGTTTTCGTCGAGCGACAATCCTGCCTCCTGTGGCGCGTGTCGCAGGACGAGGCTCACGAATTTGGAAATTTGCGTGTCGATCGGCATTGCAACGGTAGTTTCTAATGTCGGCGGTGCGGAAGGTCCGGCCGATGCAGAGCGCAGGCCCGTGTTTAGCGAGGTCGCACACTTCGGTCAAACATGCCTTGGAACCGGCGAAGCCGCCGCCTCGGAATGTCAACCCGACTGCTTAGTAAACGGTTAGCCATACGCTTTGCTTCGGCCCGTTTGGTTGCCGGATATTTGCGGTATAATAAAAGTTTTTAACGATATTGCTATACAACGGAGTATATATTTTACTAGCATGAGGATTTCATGGATTACGGCAAGAATAGGGAGCTGGAATACAAAAAGCGGGCGATGTGGACGGCGACGACCATCGTGGCGGCGCTTGTCGCCTTCGCGGGAATGTCGTTCTGGGACGCTCCCGCATCCATGCGATCGTCGTTTTCCGTCTGGCTTTCCTTTGAGGTGGATTTGGCTGGCTGCGCCGCCTCGTTTGCAAATCTGCTGATGGCGGACACGGCTCTGTCGGTCGGCCTGGGAATTGTTTCCGTGGGCCTGGTGGCGTCGAATGTGCTGGATATCTTCAGCTACAAGAGAAGCCTCGGGGTCTACCGGAAGCAACTGCTGATCGGGATGTTCCTTGCCGCGCTCTTGCTGTTTCCGCTCATCTCTGGGGATGGCGCCTGGTACACCGGCGGGCGTCGCGGCATTTCGCGCATGGATCTCGCCACCGCTTGCGCGACGAGCTTTCAAACGATCTTCTACCGATTGCACATACAGCTCCTGATTGCGCTTCTGCTGGGTTGGGTGAACATCCTTGTTCTGCTGAGTGTCCGGTGGATGATTGCCGAAAACCGCGACCCGAACCAGCTTTCTGACGATCCGCGGATCAGGGCAGTCCAATTGGCGGCAACGGAGCGGGCGAAAACGGGCCTGGGAGCCATCCGTCTGGTGATCAAAATTGCCGTGACCGGGCTGGCGGCGCTGCTATTTGTCCTCGGTGCGTGGTCGATCGGACCCGCCGTTACCCGGTTCGTCCATACCTTCACCTGGGAGCGACAAAAGGCAAATGTGGTCGACACCGGCCTGCAATGCGCGTTGGAAGTGAAAGTCAGGCGGAATTGGGTGGAGCGTTCCCGCATCGACTGCTCTGCCGACTCAACCGAAATTCCATCGGCTCCAGCGCCCGGCGGCGGTGCTTGGCGCGTTACGAAAATTCCGACCGCGAAAATTGCCTACCGAGCTCCGGACGGCAACGAGTTCACGTTCGCCGTGGATGACGATTTTTATATGAGGATGCCGACATCGATCGGGACCGAGATCGAAGTGCTTCGCGACCCGACCAGATACGGATTGATCGACAAGATTTTCGATGCCGGTGACGTCGAGCGAATGACCTATAAGCTGCTAGTGACTTTGGCGAGCGCAGCAGCCATCTGCTATTTATGGCTGCGCAAGCCGCGAATCCCGCGCCAAGCTTAGTCAGGCGATGGCTACACTATAATTCTCGATCACCGTATTCGCCAGCAGCTTGTCGCACATGGCCTTGAGATCGGCCTCGGCCTTGGCCTTGTCGCTTTCTGCTAGTTCGACATCGAACACCTTGCCTTGCCGCACCGCGCCGACCCCGCCGAAGCCCAGGCCTGACAATGCATGTTCGATCGCCTTGCCTTGCGGGTCGAGAACACCGTTCTTGAGGGTTACGGTAATGCGGGCCTTGATCACGCTGGACATGCTCCTGTTCTAAGTATCGGGTTGCAAGCCGCTATCAGTGCGGCTTGCCTTTGACGCCGTCGGTCGACGCGACAAGCACCGGGCCGGTCGGGCGCGGCGGCTCGTTCTCGTTCATGATGCCGAGGCGGCGGGCAACTTCCTGGTAGGCCTCGACGAGGCCGCCCATGTCGCGGCGGAAACGATCCTTGTCGAGCTTGTCCTGCGTTGCCACGTCCCACAGGCGGCAGGAATCCGGCGAAATCTCGTCGGCGACGACGATGCGCATCATGTCGCCTTCGAACAGGCGGCCGCACTCGATCTTGAAGTCGACGAGCTGGATGCCGACGCCCATGAAGAGGCCGGAGAGGAAGTCGTTGACGCGTATGGCCAGCGCCATGACGTCGTCGATCTCCTGCGGGCTTGCCCAGCCGAAGGCGGTGATATGTTCTTCCGACACCATCGGATCGTCGAGCGCGTCGGCCTTGTAATAGAATTCGATGATCGAGCGCGGCAAAACGGTGCCTTCCTCGATGCCGAGGCGCTTGGACAGCGAGCCGGCGGCGACGTTGCGCACCACCACTTCAAGCGGGATGATCTCGACTTCCTTGATCAGCTGCTCACGCATGTTGAGCCGGCGGATGAAGTGGGTCGGGATGCCCATGCGGTTCAAGTGGTTGAAGATGTACTCGGAAATGCGGTTGTTGAGCACACCCTTGCCGTCGATGATCTCGTGTTTCTTCTTGTTGAACGCGGTCGCGTCGTCCTTGAAGAACTGGATCAGCGTGCCGGGTTCCGGTCCCTCATAGAGGATCTTGGCCTTGCCTTCATAAATGCGGCGGCGATTTTTCATCTGAATTTTTCTCTGGATTTGCGGGCAGGCGGCAAGAGACCAGTTCCTGTCCGTCTGCCTAAATTAGTTGTGGCGACGGTTGGGTTCAATGCCGGGTCTATCCCAATCACATCGTTTGCTCAATCGGCAAATCCTTTCAACCAACCGCTTTCGGGACTGAAATGCCGCAGCGCAGCATGCGATGAAGCATATTGACCGGCCCGCGACCTTTTGGTTTGTGCTTTGGCAACACACATATCCTTTTGCAAACGAATCGAATTTGACCCGGAGGGACGCCATGAGCAGCATGAAAGACCGCGAAGAAGGCTTCGAGCGCAAATTCGCTTTCGACGAGGAGCTTCGGTTCAAGGCCTCGGCGCGCCGCAACAAGGCGCTTGGCCTGTGGGCCGCCGAAAAGCTCGGAAAGTCGGGGGCGGACGCTGATGCCTATGCCAAGGAAGTGGTTGTCTCCGACATTGAGGAGGCTGGCGACCATGACGTGTTCCGCAAGATCCGCCGGGATTTCGATGCCGCTGGCGTCGAGCAGTCGGACCACCAGATCCGCCGCACCATGGACGAACTGATGGCGCAGGCGATCGAGCAGATCAAGAACACCTGATCCGGGCCGGAGCAGGTTCCGCAAAAGTGTCCCACGGTTTTGCGCCAGAACCTGCGACAGACCAGGAATGACTGGACCAATCGACCGCTCGGCCAAGCCGGGCGGTTTTTCTTTGCCTTTGTCGCCGTTTCCGGCTGAAACTCCCCAGAGTTAACGAGGAAAGAGATTGATGTCCCTGAAGTCCCGCCTTGCCGCCGATGAAACGCTGATCACCGCTTGGTCGGGCGTGCCGGACGCCCTGACCGTCGAAATCCTCGCCAAGCAGGGCTTCGATGCGGTCACGCTCGACATGCAGCATGGCGGCCATCATGAGGACAGCGTGCTGCGCGGTCTCGTGCCCGTGCTCGCGGCAAACAAACCAGCGCTGGTGCGCATTCCCGTCGGCCGTTTCGACATGGCAAGCCGGGCGCTCGATTTCGGCGCCGAGGCGGTCATCGCGCCGATGGTGAACTCGGTCGCCGATGCAAAGCTGTTTGCCGCCGCGATGAAATATCCGCCTCTCGGCGAGCGCTCCTGGGGTCCCACATACGCCTTTCCACGCCATGGCAAGGGCGACTACGCCGAATGGCTGCGTGACACCAACCAGCGCACCATGGCCTTCGCCATGGTCGAGACGCGTGCCGCGCTTGACGCGCTCGACGGCATTCTCGACACGCCGGGCATTGACGGCATTTTCCTGGGACCGTCGGATTTCTCGATCGCCTGGAGCAACGGCACGACCGTCAATTCGACGCTGGAAAGCATGATGGAGACGATAGCATCGGTCGCCGAGCGCACCCGCAAGGCCGGTAAACATGCCGCTATCTATGTCGTCGAACCAGCAATTGCCGGCCGTGTCGTGGCGATGGGTTACAGCCTGCTGGCCACCGGGTCCGAGCATGCGGTGATTTCGCTGGGCGCAAAGACCCTGCTGAAGGGCATCAAGGATTCGATCGGCGGCTGACGAGGCGCCCGAAGAAACTACGCCTTCAGATCGGTGAGGAACTTGGCGAAGGTCATGGATCCTTCGGGCCACGGACCGAAGCCCGAATCCGCATTGAGATGGCCGGTCTCGCCGGCATCGATGAACAGCGAGCCCCAGGCCCCGGCAATGTCCTCGGCGACATCGAAGGCGCAGAACGGGTCGTTGCGGCTGGCGATCACGATCGATGGAAAAGGCAGCGGGTCGCGCGGATAGGGGCCAAAGGTCATAAGGTGCTTTGGCTTGATCTTGGGATTGGCGACATCGGGCGGTGCCACGAAGAAGGCGCCGGCAACCGGCTTCACGAATCGCGGAATGGCCTGTACCGCGGCGGCGACCCCCAGCGAATGGGCGACGATGACGACCGGCCTCTCGGCTTCGCTGACCGCTTTGGCCACGCTCGCCGTCCAATCCTCGCGCACCGGTTTCGACCATTCCGCCTGTTCGACACGACGCGCCGTCGACAGTTTCGATTGCCAACGGGTCTGCCAGTGCTCAGGCCCGGAATTGGTGTAGCCCGGCACGATCAGGATATCTGCGTCTTTGACTTTCATGGCGCTGAGATAGCGAGCCCGATTGCCTCATGCAACCGGTGATGGCCACGTTCCTGCTCGCAATGGTGAACACCATGTTCGCCTTTCGCTGTCTTGTGTGAACGATCGCAATAGACGATCTGTCGTCAGGAGAGAAACAGCCGTGGGGGCCGGGTTTTGGCACTGACACGACGTACATTGATCGGCGGCGCCGGGCTCCTGACTTTGGGAGCTTCATCAAGCGTTGCCGCAACGGAGACAATGATGAGCGAACTGCCATTTGCCGCCACCACGCCGGTGAGCGTTGCCCGCGTCGGGCTGAAGGCGCGTGATGCCGAAAGCCTCGCTGCCTATTACCGCAAAGTCGTTGGGCTGCAGGAATTGAGCCGTGCCGATGGCGCCATCACGCTCGGCGCCGGCAGCCGCCCACTGCTGGTCATCGAGGCTGATGCTTCGGCCAAGCCGGACGATCCGCGCAGCGCAGGCCTGTTCCACACGGCTTTCCTGCTGCCCAGCCGCGCCGATCTCGGTCGCTGGATCAGCCATGCCATATCAGACAAGATCGCCATCGAGGGTGCTTCGGACCATCTGGTCAGCGAAGCCCTGTACCTGACCGACCCCGAGGGCAATGGCATCGAAATCTATGCCGACCGCCGTCCGCAGGACTGGAAGTGGAACGGCGACAAGGTGGCGATGGCAACGGAACGCATGAACATTCCCGCGGTCGTTGGCAGCGTGCCGGCCGGTGATGCCGGCTGGCAGGGTGCGCCGGAAAACAGCATTGTCGGCCACGTCCATCTGCGCGTCGGCAGGCCGGAAGAGGCAGAGGCGTGGTGGAACAAGGAGTTCGGCTTCGACACAGTCGCCAAATACGGCGGCCAGGCGGTTTTCCTGTCGTCGGGCGGTTATCATCACCATATCGGCGCGAACGCCTGGCAGAGTCCCGGAGCCGGCCGCCGCGATCCGAGCCGGTCGGGACTTGCCTGGGTCGAGATGCGTTCGGACAATGTTGTCAGCGAGAGCAGCCGTGAGGACCCGTGGGGCACGGTGATCAGGACCGTGCCTGGCAAGGCGTGATTTGAGGGGCAGCGCCAAGCTGGAGCACCCCTCATCCGTCTCGGCGCTGCGCGCCGATCCACCTTCTCCCACGAGGGGAGAAGGTAAAGTCAGCCGCTCGCGGCTAGACTAGCAAACCTCAATCGCTAATGATTGGCGGCAAGGTTGCCGCAGTTTTCCTTTCTCCCCTTGTGGGAGAAGGTGGCCTCGCGAAGCGAGGTCGGATGAGGGGTGGTCCAGCTTGACGCCAGCGACGATATAGCGCCTTACCTCACGCCTCCCCGAACACCCGCCTGAAAATCGTATCGACATGCTTGGTGTGGTAGCCCAGGTCGAATTTCTCGCGGATCTCTGCCTCGGGCAATGCCGCCGTAACTTCCTTGTCGGCCAAAAGTTCCTCAAGGAAATCAGCGCCTTGCTCCCACACCCTCATGGCGTTGCGCTGTACCAGCCGGTAGGAGTCCTCGCGCGACAGGCCGGCCTGCGTCAGCGCCAGCATCACGCGTTGCGAATGCACCAGGCCGCGGAACTTGTTCATGTTCTTCAGCATGTTCTCGGGATAGACGACCAGCTTGTCGATAACGCCGGTCAGCCGCGACAGTGCGAAATCGAGCGTCACCGTGGCGTCCGGACCGATCATGCGCTCGACTGACGAGTGCGAGATGTCGCGCTCGTGCCAGAGCGCCACATCCTCCATCGCCGGCAACGCCATGGAGCGCACCATACGGGCAAGGCCGGTGAGGTTTTCCGTCAGCACCGGGTTGCGCTTGTGCGGCATTGCCGACGAGCCTTTCTGGCCCGGCGAAAAATACTCTTCCGCTTCCAGCACCTCGGTGCGCTGCAGATGGCGGATCTCGGTCGCCAGCCGCTCCATCGACGAGGCGATGACGCCGAGCGTGGCAAAGAACATGGCATGGCGATCGCGCGGGATGACCTGCGTCGACACCGGCTCCGGCTTCAGCCCTAGCTTTGCCGCGACATGCTCTTCGACATAGGGCTCGATGTTGGCAAAGGTGCCGACGGCGCCTGAAATCGCGCAGGTGGCAATGTCCTCGCGTGCGTGAACCAACCGCTCGCGGCAGCGCGAGAACTCGGCATAGGCCTGCGCCAGCTTGATGCCGAAGGTTGTCGGCTCGGCGTGGATGCCGTGGCTGCGGCCGATGGTGACGGTGTCCTTGTGCTCGAAGGCGCGGCGCTTGAGGGCGGCAAGCAGACCGTCGATGTCGGCAAGCAGGATGTCGCTGGCCCGGGTGAGCTGGACGGCAAAACAGGTGTCCAGAACATCCGAAGAGGTCATACCTTGGTGGATGAAGCGCGCGTCCGGTCCGACGAATTCGGCAAGATGGGTCAGGAAGGCGATGACGTCATGCTTGGTGACGCGCTCGATCTCGTCGATCTTCTCGACGTTGAATTTCGCCGCGCTGCCCTTTTCCCAGATGGTTTTCGCGGCCGCTTTCGGGATGACGCCGAGTTCTGCCAGCGCATCGCAGGCATGGGCCTCGATTTCGAACCAGATGCGAAACCGGGTTTCGGGCGACCAGATGGCGACCATTTCCGGCCGGGAATAGCGAGGGATCATCGGTCAGTCCTGATGTATCTAGGGCAATTCCTGGAAAAGTGCGCAGCGGTTTTCCCACAGGAATTGCGAAAAGAAGGAATTAGAGCGGGTCGGCGGTTCTGCCAAACGCTGAACCGCTCTGGGTTAGCCCGCGTCCTAACAGAGGCGAACCAAATGCTCAACGTTGCTGCCGCGCAAACCAGAGGCCCGCGGCAAACAAGGCGACGAAACCCAGTGGAACATAAAGCCTGATACCCAGCACCACGAACTGGTAGAACGCCACCGCCATCGTGAAGACGAATTGGAACCCCCATTCGAGAGTGAGGGCGGGTGCATGCCATTCGGCATAGTAGGATCGGTATTGCAGTGCATAAAGGCCGGCGGTCAGGCCGATCGTTGCGGCGGCAAGGCCCACCAATGTCGCCGCGAAGGCAACCTCCCAGCCCCTTCCGAGCGAAACCAGCCGTGCCGCGAACAGGCCAACCGGAAAGGCCAGGGCGCCGCCGCCCGCAAACAGCAGCGATACGGTGCGGATCTTGTCCGGCGTTACCCAATTGTCCTGCAACAGGTTGACGAGCGCGCTGGCGCCCATCGTGCCGGCCCATAGCAAGGCCCCGAAAAGCGTTGTGCGCAGCGTTGGCATCGCATGGCGCAGGCGGCCCAGGGCACGATTGCGCCTGGCGGGTTGAACAAGCGGTGTCACAGGCGGCCGGTCACGGCGATCCAGCGATAGTCCGGCCCCTCGAAGCCATATTGGCGCACCGCGATCAGCACCCCATAGGCGCTGAGGCTATCCATGGAGAATGTCTGGACCGCACCGATCCGGTAGCCGTTCGGGCAGCCCCGGCTCTTGGGGATCGACTTGTCCTCGTGCAGCAATTTGGTGGCGCCGCCATCCTGCGCCTCGATGCGCAGCAGCCGGAAGCCATTGATCTCGCCCTGGCTCTCGCAGCCTTCGGTGTTGTTCATGCCGATCTCGTCCAGCCGGAACTCGAGTGGCTGGTCGACCGGAGAAAAGATCGGCCGCGGATTGACCACTATGCGGTGCGGATCGGCCGAAAGCTCGGTCACCGGGTTGAAACCGGCGGTGATGCCGCGGTTGGCACTCAGCTCGGCTTGGCTGACAACGGCCTCGCCTTTCTGCCGCGCCTGGAGGCGGGCAGCGTCCAGTTTGGCATTCTCGTCGTCGAGCCGGACCCTGATCGGCGTGCCCTGGAGAAAGCTGTCATTGCTGGTGTCGATGTAATAGCGGTTGGCATAGGGAAAACCCGACCCGTCCTGGACGCCGTATTCCTCAAAGGCGAAAACGCCGCCGTCCTTTGTGAAGCCAAGGATTTCAAGCTCGGCGACATCGCCGGCCCGGGCGCCGATCGACGCCGCAAACTGTGCGGCCAAGGAAGCGGCCAGGGAAACGGCAAACAGGAAAAGCATTCGCACCATTTTTCACTCCGGCAGCCGCAATCGTTCAATCCCTAGCACGACGAATTCAAAACGTCGTGCGGGTCAGAAGCCGATGCATCCAATCGGCTCGTCATTTGTTATTGTCGGCAGTCCCCAATGGAGAACCACCATGACCGACACCAGCAAAATTCGTGAACATATGGAAGTCGTTGGCGCCGATGGCGTGCATGTCGGCACTGTCGACAAGGTCGACGGTGAGCGCATCAAGCTGACCAAGGCCGACAGCGGCGAGGGCGCTCACAAGGGGCATCACCACTACATTTCCCTGGCCTTGGTTGCCGAGGTCGACGGCAAGAAGGTGTGGCTGTCCGCGAATTCCGATGTCGCGGTGACCTTCGAAGAAGAAAAATCCGATCCGGTCTGATCGGCGGTTCGGCTAGCGACGCGACGACCAGACCGGAAAAAGATCGTTGTCGGCTGGCGTCGCGGCAAACACGCCTCGACTGATGGCGCGCGCCATGGTGGCGCCGGCAGCGGCGTAGAGGTCGATCGCTGCGTCGGCCGTAAGTTCGATGCCACTCGTGCCGGTCGCCAGTGCAAACGCCAGATCGCCATCGGCCGGCGTATGCGTCGGCCAGATGGCGCGAACGAATCCGTCATGCGCCGATATAGCTAGGCGTTTGGCCGCAGCCTTGGTGAGAACCGCGTCCGTGGCGATGACGGCGATGGTTGTGTTGCCGCCGGTCTCCGTCTTCGCGGCGACGCGCTTGTCCCGATACTTCAACAGAATGCGTTTCGCATCGTCAGGCATTGGCGAGGGATAGCCGAGCCCGCCAAATTCATCACCAATCTCGAAAGGTGCCGCCCAGAAATGTCGGGTGCGGCTGACGGTCACCGAGCCAGTCGGATTGACGGCTGCCAGCGCGCCGATGGTGACGCCACTGTCGAGCAGCGTCGAGGCCGAGCCGAGACCCCCTTTGAGCCCTGAGGTCAGCGCACCCGTGCCAGCGCCGATCGTGCCGAGCTGGAAATCAAGCCCGGCATCTTGCGCTGCCTCATAGCCGAGGTCGCGGTAGGGCGGGTAGCGGCCCCAATCCTTGTCGCCGCCATTGCGCAGGTCAAAGAGGATTGCTGTCGGCACGATCGGCACGCGAAAACCGCCCACCTCCAGCCCGATGCCGCGCTCGCGCAGCGCCGCCTGCACGCCGGATGCAGCATCGAGGCCGAAGGCCGAACCGCCCGAAAGCACTATGGCGTGCACAGCCTCGACGGAATTGTGCGGTTCGAGCAGGTCGGTCTCGCGGGTGCCCGGCGCGCCACCCAGGATCTGGACCCCGGCCACGGCCGGCTGGTCGCAAAGCACTGATGTCACGCCGGACTTCAGCTTGGCGTCGGAAGCATTGCCAACGCGCAGGCCGGCAACGTCAGTGATCAGGTTGCGCGGGCCGGTGCGGAACATCAATTGCTTTCCAAAGGCACGAAGCGCGTGCCGTCGAAGCGGAAGACGCGGTAGGGGCTCTGGCTGAGGTCGCCCTTGGCATCGAAGCGGATCGGCCCGATCGCGGTGGTGAAATCTTGCCCGGTCAGCGCCTCGGCCAGCGGCTTGCCGGAGCTCTCGGACAAAGCCGTCGCCGCCTCGGCGATCTCGATCGCCGCGTAGGCCGGCAGCGTGTAACCGTCCGGCGCGATCTTCTGCGCGGAGAAGCTTTCCAGCACTTTTGGATCGGCGATGTCGGCCCATTCAGGCGGCGCGATCATCAACGTGCCAAAGGCATAGGGAACGTCGCCCGGCGGGGTGCGCAGGTTTTCACCGCCCGCAAAGACGATGCCGGCCTGGAGCTGCGCGGCATCGCGACCCATAATGGCGATGTCGTCGCCGTCGCCCCCGGCAAAGACATGTGTGGCGCCGGCCTTTTTCAGCCGGCCGACCAGGCCGATCTGGTTGTCGAGCTGCGGCCTGAACGTGTCGACGAAGACCGGTTTCAGCGCTGCCTGCTCGGCCGCCGCGCGAAGTGTCTCGGCCATCTCGCGGCCATAGATGGTACCGTCGTCGATGATGGCGAACAGTTCGTTCTGCCAAAGGTGGGTGAGGCTGGTGGCCACCGCGTTGCGCTCGTCGTCGCCACGCGGCCCGAGCCGATAGACCGGCCAGCCGGTCTTGGCGCGGCGGTCGGTCAGGCTTTCGGTGCGCACGCCGACGGTGATGACCGGGATATTGGCGTCCTTCAGGATCGGCATCGCCGCCTCGATGGCGTCGGTGCAGAGGAAGCCGACCACGACATTGACCTTGGCTGCCGCAAAATCCCTGGCCGCGGCAGCACCCCCATCGGCGGTGCAGGCGTCGTCCACGGTCTTGAGTTCGATGCCGTTCGCTTGCGCCGCCAGGCCGGTGCCAAGCTCGATCTGTTTGCCAAGGATGGCTGAAGGTCCAGACAAGGGCGCGGCGACGCCGACCAGCAGCGTCGCGGCATGCGCACCGCCGGCCGCAAACAGCCAGAACAGCGCCGTTATTGTTCTTGTCCCGGGTCGCATTCGAGCGATGGCGTCCTTTGTGCCGGTCTTATGCTTTTGGCACGATTTGCCGCCAAGACCTAAAGGCTGCCCGGCTTTGGCGCAACACGCGAATTTCGGGATACGCTTCAGCCACTTCGCTTGTGGCGTGTCATGTCTGGCCATATATGTCAGGAGATGCTGGCTATGGAATATTCCCGGTGCTGAAGAAGAACGATATTGGACCGCAGGCCTATCGCGACGCGATGAGCCATTTTGCCGGTCATGTGCATGTGGTTACAACGGATGGGCCCGCCGGCAAGCGCGGCACGACGTTGATCGCCGCCTGTTCGGTGTCGGACACACCGCCGACCATTCTGGTCTGTCTCAACCGCGAAAATGCCAAGAACGAGCTGTTCGTGAAAAACGGCCGCTTTGCCCTCAACACGCTGGCTTCGCATCAACAGCCGCTGTCGGTTGGCTTTTCCGGCATCACCGGCCTGTCGGGGGATGAGCGTTTCGCGCTCGGCGAATGGGATGTGATTTCCACTGGCGCGCCGACGCTGAAGGGCGCGCTCGCTGTGTTCGACTGCGAATTGATCGACACAAAGGACCTGGCCACCCATCGTGTGCTTTTTGGCAAGGTGACAGGCCTGCGCATGGGCGATAATTTGCGGCCGCTGATCTACCACGCCCGCGACTACCATGTGCTGGAAAGCGGAGCGGCGGCGTCAACGGAGAAAGAATGACCGAGCTGAAACCGCGCCCCGTGCCGCGGACGATCGACGAGACGCTCGATCTCCTGACCGGCGCGGACTATGTGGCGGACCGGTCGCTGGCGACCGTGCTTTTCTTGTCGCTGCGCATGAACCGGCCATTGTTCCTCGAGGGTGAGGCCGGCGTCGGCAAGACCGAGATCGCCAAGGTGCTGGCGCAGGCGCTCGGCCGCCGGCTGATCCGTCTGCAATGCTATGAGGGGCTCGATGTCTCCTCGGCCGTCTATGAGTGGAATTACGCCGCACAGATGATCGAAATCCGTATGGAGGAGGCGGCCGGCAAGGTCGATCGCTCCGCCATGGAGCGCAACGTCTTCTCCGAAAAATACCTGATCCGCCGCCCGGTGCTCGATGCGCTGACCGGCAAGGCAGGTGCGGCGCCGGTCTTCCTGATCGACGAGCTTGACCGCACCGACGAGGCCTTCGAGGCCTTCCTGCTCGAAATCCTGTCCGACTTCCAGGTAACAGTGCCTGAGCTCGGCACCATCAAGGCGGAAGAGCCGCCGATCGTGATCATCACCACCAACCGCACCCGCGAGATCCACGACGCGCTCAAGCGGCGCTGCCTCTATCACTGGGTCGACTATCCCAATGCCGAGCGCGAATTGGAGATCGTGCGCCGCAAGGTGCCGCGGGCCAACCAGCGGCTTTCGGCCGAGGTCGTTTCCTTCATCCAGAAGCTGCGCCAGATCGAACTGTTCAAGCTGCCGGGCGTCGCCGAGACCATAGACTGGGCCGGTGCGCTGACCGAACTCGACAAGGTGGCGCTCGATCCAGAGACCGTGTCCGACACGATCGGCGTGCTGTTGAAATACCAGGACGACATTGCCCGCATCGGCGCGGGCGAGGGCCGGCGTATCCTCGACGAGGTCAAGGCCGAGCTCGCGGCGGCGGAGTAGCGTCGATGAAGGCGCCGGGTGCTTACCCCAAAGAGGCCGACCCCAGAGAGGCGACGGCGGACGGACGCATCGCCGACAACATCGTCTATTTTGCCCGCACCTTGCGCAAGGCCGGCATGCGGGTCGGGCCGGCCTCGGTCAAGGATGCGATCGAGGCGGTGCTGGCCGCCGGCATCGGCTCGCGCGACGATTTCTACTGGACGCTGCACGCTGTGCTCGTCTCCAGGCACGAGGATCACCCGATCTTCGACGAAGCCTTCCGGCTGTTCTGGAAGTCGCACGAACTGATCGAAAAGATGCTGGCGATGTTTTCGCCGGTGGCGCCTGACGTCAGGGAGAAGCAGAAGCCGCGCGCGGCCGAGAACCGCGTCAGCCAGGCGATGTTCGAAGGCCACCAGAAGAACCAGCCGGCGCAGGAAGTTCCTGAGATCGAGGTCGATGCCCGTTTCACCTTTTCCGGCAACGAGGTGCTGCGGGCCAAGGATTTTGCCCAGATGAATGCCGCAGAGATCGCTGACGCCAGGAAGGCGATCGCAGCGTTGCGGTTGCCTGTCGACATGGTGCGGACCCGGCGCTTCAAGGCCGATGCGCATGGCCGCCGCATCGACCCGCGCGCCATGATGCGCTCGGCTGCGCGCACCGGCGGTGAATTGATCCTGCCGAAATTCCGCTCGGCCCGCGAAGTCCACCCGCCGCTGGTGGTGCTGGCCGACATTTCCGGTTCGATGAGCCAGTACACGCGCATCTTCTTGCATTTCCTGCATGCGCTGACGGAAAAGCGCCGCCGCGTGCACACCTTCGTCTTCGGCACGCGGCTGACAAACCTGACCCGGCAGATGCGCCATCGCGATCCCGATGCCGCCCTTGCCGACTGTTCGGCGGCGGTCAAGGACTGGTCCGGCGGGACGCGCATCGGCGATACATTGGCCGAGTTCAACAAGCTGTGGTCGCGGCGCGTGCTGGGGCAGGGCGCAGTCGTGCTTCTGATCACCGACGGGCTGGAGCGTGACGATGTCGCCGGCCTGTCGGAGGAGATGGAACGGCTGCACAAATCCTGCCGGCGGCTGATCTGGCTCAACCCGTTGCTGCGCTTCGACGGTTTTCAGGCACGAGCCCGCGGCGTCAAGGCGATGTTGCCGCATGTCGACGAATTCCGCTCGGTGCACAATCTCGATGCGCTCGCCGACCTCTGCGCCTCGCTGGACAAGAAGTCGGCGCTTTCAGTCGATCCGCGGCGATGGATGGACGCTGGCGCGAGGCACGCCGCATAGCCATATGTTTCCCGGCTCCTTGGAAAAACAGACCCTGAGAGAAGCAACAATGAGCGACAACATTTATCTCGATGAAGCCCGTGATCCGCTGATCATCGCGGAAGGCTGGATGAAGGACGGCAAGGATGTCGCCATCGCGACCGTGGTCGAGACTTGGGGTTCGGCGCCACGCCCGGTGGGCAGCCACCTTGTCATCGACGCCGACGGCAATTTTCACGGTTCCGTCTCAGGCGGTTGTGTCGAAGGGGCTGTCGTGACGGAGGCGATCGACGTCATCGATACGGGCAAAGCGAAAATGTTGGAGTTCGGCGTTGCCGACGAAACTGCATGGCAGGTCGGCCTGTCCTGTGGCGGCCGCATCAAGGTTTATGTTGAGAGATTAGGCTGATCCAATGGACCCTTACGCGTTGAAAACGCTCAACGCCGAGCGCCGCGCCCGCCGCGCCGCGATCCTCGTCACCGACCTCGGTGACGGCCGTGATCGCATCGTGCGTGAGGGCGACCAGGTCGCCGGCGATCTCGGAGCCGCGATCGCCAGGGCGTTTCGATCAGGCAGCTCCGGCTCCGTCGAAGCCGAGGGGCGGACATTCTTTCTCAACGCGCATCTGCCGCAGCCACGCCTCGTGGTGATCGGTGCCGTCCATATCAGCCAGGCGCTGGCGCCGATGGCGAAAATAGCCGGCTACCCCCTCGAAATCATCGATCCGCGGACTGCCTTTGCGACACCGGATCGCTTTCCCGATGTCGCGCTGCATGCCGAATGGCCGGAAGATGTGCTGAAGCGCCTGCCGCTCGACAGCTATACGGCGCTCGCCGCCGTCACCCATGACCCGAAGATCGACGATTTCGCGCTGAGGGCGGCGCTTGACGCCAATTGCTTCTATGTCGGGGCGCTTGGCAGCCGCAAGACGCACGCCAAGCGCGTCGAACGCCTGCTGGCGCTGGGCGCGAGTGCGGACCAGATCGCCCGCATCCATGCGCCGATCGGGCTCGACATCGGTGCCGCGAGCCCCGCCGAGATTGCTGTGGCGGTGCTGGCGCAAGTCGTCCACGCCTTCCGCTCGCGCGGCGTCGATGCCAAGGGCGTAGCCGCGTGAAATTCGGCCCCATTCCGGTTGAAACGGCCGAAGGCGCCGTGCTGGCACACGCCACCACCGCCGGCGAAAAACGCTTTCGCAAGGCGCACAGGCTGAGCGCCGAGGACGTCTCCATACTCAAGAGTGCCGGAATTGCGCTGGTCGTTGCCGCCGTGCTGGCCTCGGACGATCTCAGCGAGGATGCCGCGGCGCAAAAGATCGCGCAGAGCATGGCGTTTCGCGGCATCGAGGCCAGGCCGGCTGCGACCGGACGGGTCAATCTTCATGCTGGCGCGGCGGGCATCTTCACCGTCAACGCCGGGATGATCGACGCCATTAACGCCATCGATCCGGCCATCACCATCGCCACGCTGGCGCAACATGCGCCGGTCGAGAGAGGCCAAATGGTGGCGACGGTGAAGATCATTCCTTTCGCGGTCAGTTCCGCGCTGGTCGATACCGCCATGAAAATCTGCGGCGGTGGCGAGATCTTTGCCGTCAACGCCTACCAACCGGTGCGCGTCGGCGTCATCCAGACGGTTCTGCCGGGCATCAAGCCCGGCGTGCTCGACAAGACTTTGCGCGTCACTGAAGCGCGGCTGGCGCGCTCGGGCGGCAGGCTGACGGCCGAGCGCCGCACGGCGCATGAGATCACGGCCGTTGCGGAGGCTGCCGCGTCGCTGGCGCGCGACAACGACATGGTGGTGATTTTTGGCGCCTCGGCGATGAGCGATTTCGCCGATGTTGTTCCGGCGGCGATCGAAATGGCGGGGGGTACTGTCATCCGCGCGGGCATGCCGGTCGATCCCGGCAATCTGCTGGTGCTCGGCACACTTGCCGGCAAACGCATCATCGGTGCGCCCGGCTGCGCCCGCAGCCCCAAGGAAAACGGCTTCGACTGGGTGCTCGACCGTCTGGTCGCCGGGCTCGATGTCACCGCGAGCGATATCGCCGGCATGGGGGTCGGCGGGCTGTTGATGGAAATCCCGACGCGGCCGCAGCCGCGCGAACCGCTGCCGGCCAAGAGCCAGCTGAAGGTCGGGATCGTGCTTCTGGCGGCTGGCCGGTCGAGCCGCATGGGCGGGCCGAACAAGCTGCTGGCGCTGTTTAACGGTCAATCGCTGGTGCGCCGCACGGCCGAGCGTGCACTCGCCTCTAAGGCTTCGGGTACGATCGTCGTCACCGGCCATCAGCGCGAGCGGGTGCGCACGGCTTTGTCGGGCCTCGACGTCACCTTCGCCGACAATCCCGATTTTGCCGACGGCCTGTCCACGTCGCTGAAAGCCGGTATCGCCTATCTGCCTGAGGACGTCGCCGGTGTGATGATCGTTCTGGGAGACATGCCGGGTGTTGCGTCCGACGATCTCGACCGGCTGATCGATGCGTTTCGCAAAGCCGGAGGCAATTCGGTGGTCCGCGCTTCGCATGAGGGCAAGCGCGGCAACCCGGTGCTCCTGCCGCGTTCGCTGTTCCCGGCCATCGCCCATCTCGAAGGTGACACCGGCGCGCGCCATCTGGTCGAGGCCGAAGGGCTTGATGTCATCGATGTCGAGATTGGCGAGGGCGCTTCTGTCGATGTTGACACTCGCGAGGCGCTCGAAGGCGCAGGCGGCGTGCTGCAGGATTGACAAACCGAAGCTGAAAAACGCATGGCTGAAGGATGGTTTCCAGTTCACCAGCCTTTGCGCTTCTACCCCCCTCTGGCCTGCCGGCCATCTCCCCCTCAAGGGGGGAGATTGGCAGCTTCCGCGCCGGCATTCTTCCTCCAGCGGTGGCGATTAGCGAAAACCGTGGTGACATCCGATCTCCCCCCTTGAGGGGGAGATGGCCGGCAGGCCAGAGGGGGGCGGTCGCGCTCCAAGCATTTCTGATTTCATTGTTTTTCCTATTTTCTGCCGCCCAGGCCAATGCACTCGAACTAAAACCCTTTAAGGACGATCTCTTTGCCTATCCGGCCACGCTCTCATCCGACACCAATGGCGCCTATACGGTCATCGACTACCGCGAGATGCGCGACATCAACCAGCGCGATGAGGTGCCGGAGAAGCGCGTGCATGCCCAATACACCGACACCGGCGTGCGCAAGGTACAGCAGGATTTGCTGCTGAAGACCGATGCCGGTGATGTCAGGCACGTCGCTGTGGGGAAGACGCAAGGCGCCGGCATCATTGTGCTTTACCTGCACGGGCAGGGCGGCAGTCGCAAGCAGGGTGTCGACGACTTCACTTTCGGCGGCAATTTCAACCGCATCAAGAATTTGATGGCCGGCAACGGCGGCCTCTATCTCACTCCGGACTTTACCGATTTCGGCGACAAGGGTGCGGCTCAGGTCGCCGCTCTGATCGATCACTACGCCGAACAGTCGCCGGGCGCGAAAATCTTCGTCGCATGCGGCTCGATGGGCGGCGCGTTGTGCTGGAAGCTTGCCGCTCGCGACGATACCGGCCGGCGCATGAACGGGCTGCTGCTGCTCGGCTCACTTTGGGACGACAGCTTTTTGGCCAGCCCTGCCTTCAAGCGCCGCGTACCGGTTTTCTTCGGTCAGGGAAGCCATGATGTCGTCTTTCCCGTGGCTAACCAGGAAGCCTTCTTCCGCTCGATCCTTGCCAGATCGAAGACATATCCGACCCGTTTCGTCCGCTTCGAGACCGGCACGCATGGCACGCCCATCCGCATGATCGACTGGCGCGGCACGCTGAACTGGATGCTGTCGAAGGCGCCTTGATACAAAAGCACAAAAGCTTGAACCGTATCGCGCTTCAGGGTGCGGTGTTGTAGTCGACAATCGTCTGCGGATTTTCTTCGCCATCATAGGACGCGTCGACGTCATACTGAACCAACGAAAAATCACCGTTACGGAACAAATATGTGCCGGAGTCGGAGGCATCGCCGATGCCGCGCCATTTGTTGAAAGTGGTGATCGTATGGGCGTCCGGGTCATAGTCGGAGTTGGTGGCCCATCCCGTGGTCTGGAAGCCGATCACCGTCACGCTCAACAGCTTGCCGTCACTGTCGTTGTTTTCGTAGCGGATATCGGTCTCCGGTTCGGCGAACTGCAATTGCCGCACGCCGTCGACCTCATCCGTCATATAGTAGATCGAGTTCTCATTGTAGGCGGCGGCCGCACAGGAAAAATGAAACAGCCGCGTTTCCTTGTCCGGATCACCGGGCTGCGCATTCTTGTCCTTGTACTTGATCGAAAAGATTTCCGGCTCATTGGCCACAAGGTCCTTGTCGCACTGATCGCCATAGGTCGCCAGAAAGGCCTTCTTGGCCTGCTCAAGTGCCGTATCCTTCTTCGGCGGCGGTGGTCCGTCGCCACAGCTTGGCGGCACAGCCTCCTCGAAATCGGCGGTCGAAGGTTTCAGTGCGCCTTTTTCGATGTGGATCGGATCAAAGGGCGGCGCCGCCTGTATCTGGGCGTTCACCTGGCGCAGCGTGTAGCAGCCTGCAAAGACCTTTGCGTCGCCGCTCTTGTCCGTGGCGCGGATGGCGACAGGCACGTTGTAGAAAATGCTGCCGGCTGCACCCTCGTCTGAAACAGCACCGGTCGCGACTTCCACCTTGTCGGTACCGTCATAGCCTTTGACGAATGTGTCAAAATCCTTAGCCGGCTTGGCGTCGCCATAATACCCCCAGGCCCGAGTGAATTCGTGGCGGTTGATGGCGCTGTAGAGCGAGCGGATGACCGCCTCTGCGCTCGACCGGTCGTCAACATAGGGTACTTCGGGCGCGTCGTCGGCGGCCAGCGCCATCTGGCCTGTCGTGGCAAGGGAGAGAAAGGCAGTCGCTGCGAGAAGGACGCGTCTCATCGGGAATCTCCGCTCGATAACGGAAATTCTACCACGGCGATTGCGGCGACGTGGTGACGCGGAGCTCACGGCGCTTGAAGAATCGTGCGCGCAGGCGCTACGTCCCCCAGCCGGCGTTCGGCCGGACAGGAGATTTGACGTGACCATATCGATGTATGAGGCATCCGTGCCCGTGTTTTCAGCCAGGCTGAAAGCACTTTCCAGTGTGCTGGCGGCCGCCGAACAGAATGCGCTTGACCGCAAGATCGACCCACAGGTGTTTCTAACCTCAAGGCTGGCTCCCGACATGTACGCCTTGACCCGGCAGGTGCAGATCGCGACCGATCATGCCAAGGGGGCGCCATCGCGGCTGGCCGGTCGCGAGGTGCCGAAATATGAAGACAACGAGGCTAGCTTTGCCGATCTGGAGGCGCGGATCGCCAAGACACTCGCGCTTCTGGCGACTTTTTCGGCCGCTGATATCGACGGATCCGACGACAAGATGATCGAGTTGAAACTCGGCGGACGCGAAATCTCGATGGGCGGCATGCAATATCTGCTGCATCTGGCCATGCCCAATTTCTACTTCCATCTCACGACAGCCTACGACATCCTTCGCCACAATGGCGTGCCGCTGGGCAAGGCGACATTCCTCGGAGCGCGCTGAGAAATCAGGCTTTGAGATGTCCCGGATCGATCCGGGACATCTCGCAACGGCTTTGAGCAATTCCAGAAAAAGTGTCGGCGGTTTTCCGGGAAAAGCGCATGGCGCTTTCCCTTGGGAATTGCGTCAAAACAAAGAGTCTAGCCAATGGACATTTCGCGGGCGATGCGTGGAAAATCGGCGGGCTTGATGCCGATGTCGGCACGGTCGGCATTGCTCATCGAGTGAAGCAGTGCGAGCGCCGCGCGGTATCTCAGATGTTCTTTTGGGCGCGGCCGGGCGAACATTTCAGTGAAGAAACCCATGATTCAGGCTCCTGGTTGGTCCTCCACGCCAGCCAATATAGGTGAATCGTGACAATTGTGCAGTGCAGCATTTGCATGCCTGCTATGTCCGGATGATTTTCATAAAATTCTTTTGCGACCCGATGAAACTTCTGCGCTGTACGGATCGTAGGCTTCGACGCTAGCACATGGCTAGTTTTTCCTCGCCACTCCTGGCGAATTTCCGGACTGCATGAAAGTGCGGTCCGGCTTTTTGTTTGAGAGGCATTGATGCTCGGACGGTAATCCTCGCAACGACTAAATTCCTTAAGATCGGTGCCATGTATTTTTAACGAGCCGGTTCTATGCTCTCTAAGCCAAACAGTCGGGCAAGGGGGAGGCTGACATCGCTACCAGCGCCAAGCGCGATTTCGCATCGTTGCTCGATGACCTCTTCGTTGCCTCCGACAAGGTCGACGGCAGTGAGGGCAACGAGGCCGGCGCGCGTCCGTCCATTCCGTTCGACTATCTCTCGGTCGCCGATGAACTCCATTCCGGCCGTATCAAGGTGTCAGCGGCAGAGTACCGCGAGGCAGGTACCGATCTGGCGAGCGAATTCGCGGCCTTGCTCGATCATGCCAAGCTGGCTTTGGCTGGCGAAGAGCTGAAGCCTGAGGAAAAACTGCCGCCGATCGATCCTGACTCGATCGCTGCCGAACTCGGCCTCAATCAGTCCAAGCAGGTTGCCGATTTCAGTCGCATGCGCCGCAGCTTTGCCTTCGCAAATCATCCCGACCGCGTTGCCCCGCATCTGCGCCAGCGCGCCATGATCCGCATGCAGATCGCCAACATGCTGATCGACGAGGCCAAGCGCCACGCTGTGGCCGGCGTTCGCCGCTAAACACCGCTGGTTCACGCAAAAGTCGGCCTGGCGAGGCTTGGAGAGCGCCTCCGCTTTCCCTATAGATGCGGCTTCCTCCCGCGCGACCGCGCCAGCCTATCCCTCCGGAGCTGAATTCCATGCACAAACGCCGTCTTGGTCGGACCGATCTCCTTGTTACCCAGATCTGCTTGGGCTCCATGACCTGGGGCCAGCAGAACACCGAGGCCGAAGGTCATGCGCAGATGGACCTGGCCTTTTCGCGCGGCGTCAATTTCATCGACACCGCCGAACTCTATCCGATTCCGCCCAAGGCGGAGACGCAAGGGCGGACCGAAAAGATCATCGGCAGCTGGATGAAGGCCAAGGGTAACCGCGACAAGGTGATCCTTGCCTCCAAGGTCGTCGGCCGCACGGCCAACACCTGGTTTCGCGGCGACCGACCATCGCAACTGGTGCGCGCCGATATCTTTGACGCTATCGACAAGTCACTGGCCAAGCTGGGTACCGACTATCTGGATCTCTATCAGATCCACTGGCCGGAACGCGATATCCCCTGGGGCGCCAACCCGACGCGCGTCGGCGCTGTTGCGCCCCGTGCTGATGCAGTAGGCGCGCCGACCGACGAAACGCCGATCGCAGAGACACTTGCCGTGTTCGAGGAACTGGTGAAGGCAGGAAAGATCCGTCATTTCGGCCTGTCGAACGAGAGTTCCTGGGGTGTCATGCGGTTCCTTGCCGAGGCGGACAAGGGCATCGGCCCGCGCGTCGCTTCGATCCAGAACGCCTACAATCTCGTCAACCGCACCTTCGAGGTGAACCTCGCCGAGGTCTGCGAGCGCGAGCAGGTGTCGTTGCTGCCCTATTCGCCGCTGGCGCAGGGCTATTTGACCGGCAAATACGACCATGGCGCGCGCCCGCAGGGGTCACGCTCGCAGCTGTTCAATCGTGGCCAGCGTTACGAGACGCCCAATGCGGCGCAAGCGCAGCTCGAATACAATGAGCTGGCACGCTCCTTCGGCCTGGAACCGGCGCTGTTTGCCAACGCCTATGTGTCGAGCCGGCCCTTCGTCACCTCGAACATCATCGGCGCGACGACCATTCCGCAGCTCGAAATGGCGCTGTCCTCGGTGGATGTCGTCTGGACCGAAGAGATGCAGAAGGCGGTGGATGCAATCCATCAGCGGGTCGGCAATCCCTGTCCTTGATTGGCGCGGGGTACGGAATTATTGGAAATAGCAGAGGGGTGGAGACAATGGTGGGTTTTCCAATCGAGGCCGTGCGTGGAAAATTTCCGGCGCTTTCCCTGACCGACAAGGGCCGCCGCCGCATCTATCTCGACAACCCCGCCGGCACGCAGGTGCCGCAGGCCGTCGCCGATGCGGTGTCGCGCTGCCTGCTGACCACCAATGCCAATCTCGGCGGCTATTTCGAAACGACGATCGCCGCTCAAGCTGTCGTCGACGACGCGCATCAGGCGATGGCCGATTTCCTTGGGGCAGCGAGCCCCGGGGAAATCATCATCGGCGCCAACATGACGACGCTGACCTATCACATGTCGCGTACGCTCGGCCGCGGCTTCAAGCCCGGCGACGAGATCATCCTCACCCGCATGGACCATGAGGGCAATGTGTCGCCCTGGCTGCAACTGGCCGAGGATCTTGGCCTCGTCGTGCGCTGGCTGCCATTCGATGAAAAGAGCTGGCAGGTCGAGGAGGCGAAGCTGGCTGATCTCTTGTCTGACAAGACACGGCTGGTCGCGTTGAATTATGCCTCGAACCTGACCGGTTCGATCAACCGGGTTAAGTCCCTGACTGCCATTGCAAAACAGGCCGGCGCGCTAGTCTATGTCGATGCCGTCCAGTTCGCGCCGCATGGCCTGATCGACGTCAGCGATCTCGGCTGCGATTTCCTGATCTGCTCGGCCTACAAGTTCTTCGGCCCGCATATGGGCATTTTGTGGGGGCGGCGTGACGTTGTCGAAGGCCTGAAGCCCTACAAATGTCGTTGTTCGTCCAATGGCTTGCCGGAGCGGTTCGAACTCGGCACACCGCAGATCGAACTGATGGCCGGCCTCACGGCGGCAGTCGACTATTTCGCGGAACTGGGCGCTGCCGCAGGAGAGGGTGGTTCGCGCAGGCAGAAGGTTGCCAGGGCGTTCGAAGTGTCGATCGCCTTTGAAAACCCGTTGGCGCAAAGGCTGATCGATGGCCTGTCCGACATTTCAGGCCTGACCATCCGCGGCATCACCGATCCGAAGCGGCTCGGTGATCGCGTTCCGACGGTCTCCTTCACTGTCGAAGGCATCGTGCCGGAGACGGTCGTCCGGCAGATGAATGCTGAAAACATCTTCTTGTGGTCCGGTCACAACTACGCCTGGGAGATCGTCCACCAGCTCGGCATTCCGGCCGAACAAGGCGTCGTGCGCATCGGCATCGCGCATTACAACACGGCTGGCGAAATCGACGAGACGCTGGAGAGCGTGCACCGGGTCATCGCCATGCTCAGGCAGCAGCGCTCTTAACGCCTGCTTGAATCTCTACCGCGCCTTGCCGCCGAAGCCGGTGAGGAAGGCGGTGAGGTTGTCGCCGAGTTCGTCGCAGAGATAGCCGCCTTCCTGGACGATGACCGTGGGCAACTGGAGCTTGGCGATGGCTTCGCCGATACGGGAAAAACCTGGCGTCGTCACCGAAAGCCCGCCGAACGGATCGCCCTCGAATGCGTCGAGACCGAGCGCCACGACCAGTGCGTCGGGTGAGAAGGACCGGATGCGCTGGAACGCCACCTCGAGTGCTTCCAGAAACGTAGCGTCGGCGGATTTGCGCGGCAGTGGCAGGTTGAAATTATAGCCAAGGCCAGGCCCTTCACCGCGTTCGTAGGCATGGCCCCAGAAGAACGGATAGAAACGCACCGGATCGGCGTGCAGTGAGACGGTGAGCACGTCAGGCCGCGCATAGAAGATACCTTGCGTACCGTTGCCGTGATGCAGGTCGACATCGAGGATCGCCACCCGCGCCGCCTGCTTGCGCAGCACTTGCGCCGCAACTGCCGAATTGTTGATGAAGCAGAAGCCGCCGGCGACGTCGGCAAAGGCATGGTGGCCGGGCGGGCGGCACAGCGCATAGGCGGCTGGCGCGCCGGTCATCACCGTTTCGGCGGCGTCGACCGCGCTCCACGCGCTCCACAGTGCGCTTTGCCAGGTCTCGCACGAGATCGGGCAAGCCGTGTCGGCCATATGGTAGCCGGCCTGGCCGACGGCTGATGCCGGATAGGAGCCGTTGCGCGCGATCGGATGGATGTTGGGGATCACCTCCGCCGAGGCGCCATCGATGCGCTGCCAGCGCTCAAAGATGTGTTCGAGGAAGTCGAGATATTCAGGCGTATGCACCGCTGAGACAGGGGCGAGCCCGTGATTGCGTGGCCGCTCGATCGTGCAGCCGGCAGATTTTGCGCCGGCTAACAATCTCTCAACGCGTTCGGGTTTTTCCGGATTTGGTTGCGGCGCACCACTGGAAAGAAAGGCTTTGGGGTCGTGCCGCTTCTGCTCCTCGGCATAAAGGGCTTTCATTCCTGATCCCCATTTTCCGGTGCGTCGGCGAAGACAAAAAAGGCCTCGCCGAGGATTTTTTGCGTCTGTTCGTAGCTCGACCAGGCAATGCCTAGTCTTTCATAAAAGGCCTTGGCGCCCTCATTGTCGGTATCAACGGACAGTCTGAGATAGACGCCCCCGTCCTTCCGGCACTCTGCCGCGACGCGCCGCAGCAAGCGCTGGCCGATCTTGCGGCCGCGAAACCGGTCCTCGACAAAGAGGTCCTGCACATAGACGCCGGGCCTTCCCATCCAGGTCGAGAAGATCGGGAAATGAAGACACAGGCCGGCGAATTCGCCGCCGACTTCGGCGATCAGCGTCGAGAAGGCCGGCTTTTCGCCAAAGCCGTAGCGGCGGAGGTCGTCGGGTGTGGACGTGATCTCCTGATGGGCGCCGATATGGGTGCCGAGTTTGAGAAGCGCGGCGTGGATGGTGTCGACGTCGTCGATTGTGCCGTGACGGAGGGTGACTTCAGATGAGTTGCTCACGATAGGCAAGGTGCCCAGGCACCCCCCTCTGTCCTGCCGGACATCTCCCCCGCAAGGGAGGAGATGGGCAGCTTCCGCAGTGTCGCACATCTTGCAACGGTGGAGATTGGCGAAACCGTTCGCGGCATCCGATCTCTCCCCTTGCGGGGGAGATGTCCGGCAGGACAGAGGGGTGTGTGAAGGAACGCCGTCATCTCAGAACCATCGCCTCAAAACGCCACCCGATCGCCACCTTTCAGCGCCAGCATCTCACGCGCCTCGGCCGGCGTAGCAACCTCCAGCGACAGGCCATCGAGAATGCCACGGATGCGGCGCACCTGATCGGCGTTGGATTTCGCCAACTGGCGGCCGTCGTAGAGGCTGTCTTCCAGGCCGACGCGGACGCTGCCGCCCATCGCGGCTGCAATCGAGATCAGCGGCATCTGCTGGCGGCCGGCGGCCAGCACCGAGAACTGATAACTGTCGCCGAACAGCTTGTCGGCGATGCGCTTCATATGGATGAGATTGTCCGGATCGGCGCCGATGCCGCCCAGAATACCCAGCACGAACTGGATGAAGAGCGGCCCCGACACCAGTCCGCGGTCGCGGAAATGCGCCAGCGAATAGAGGTGGCCGACATCGTAGCATTCGAATTCGAAGCGCGTGCCGCAGCCCTTACCCAGCCTTTCGAGCACGCCCTCCATGTCGGCGAAGGTGTTCTTGAAAATGGTGTCGCGGGTGGCCTCGAGCAGTTTTGGTTCCCACTCGTGCTGCCACTCGCGTGGTTTGTCCAGTATCGGGAACAACGCGAAGTTCATCGAGCCCATGTTGAGCGAACACATTTCGGGCTCGGCCCGTAAAGGTGCCGCCAGCCGCTGGTGCAGCGTCATCAGCGAGGAGCCGCCGGTGGTGATGTTGATCACCGCATCGGTCGCCTGCTTGATGCGCGGCAGGAACTGCATGAACACGTCCGGATCGGCGGTCGGTCGGCCGTCCTTGGGATCGCGGGCGTGCAGATGCAGGATCGAGGCGCCGGCTTCCGCCGCCGCGATCGCATCGGCCGCGATCTGGTCCGGGGTCACAGGCAGATAGGGCGACATTGACGGCGTGTGCACGGAGCCGGTGACGGCGCAGGTGATGATGACTTTTCGCGGCGCCATTTTTTTAGCCCTGACCTTCGACCGGCAGGTCGAGCTCGGCGGCCAGCACTTCCAACGAGTCGCCGATGATGGAGACGATCTCGCCGACCTGTTCGCTGGTAACGATCATCGGCGGCGCGACCATGAAATTATCGCCGTCGACACCACCCTTGACCCTGCGGCCATAGATGATCAGCCCGCGCTCATAGGCGAGATCGAGCAGCCGCTGCGTGGCTTTCTTGTTTTGGTCGATCGGACGCAGCGTCTGGGGATCGGAAACCATCTCGGCGCCGGTAAGCAAGCCCTTGCCACGCACATCGGCAATGAATGGAAAGCGCTTGGCCAGCCCTTTCAGCCCGTCCATCAGCACGTCGCCCATGGCAGCTGCATTGGCGATCAGGTCGAGCCTGTCCATTTCGCCGAGCACGGCAAGGCCGGCGGCACAGGCCAGCGGATTGCCGGCATAGGTGTGGCCATGCTGGAAGCCGCCGGAGGCAAGCAGCGGCTGCACCAGCCGCATGGGAGCTGCCAGCGCGCCAAGCGGCGCGTAGCCCGAACCCAGCCCCTTCGACAGGGCGACGATGTCGGGCTTGCAGTTCCAGTGGTCGCCTCCGAGGAATTTCCCGGTGCGTCCGGCGCCGCTCATCACCTCGTCGTGGATGAGCAGGATGCCATAGCGGTCGCAGATCTCGCGGATGCGCGCATAATAGCTGTCCGGCGCCACCAGGGCGGCTGTTGCCGCACCGCCGATAGGCTCCATGATGAAGGCAACGACGCTGTCTGGGCCTTCCGAAAGGATTTTCTCCTCCAGCATGTCGGCATAGCGCACGCCGCGCTGTTCAAGCGAAAGATTGTCGCGGTCGCGCCAGGCGGTTGGCGCCGGCACGGTCGGCATCACCCGCATCATCGGCTCAAAGGTTTCGGCGAGCGCGTCGTCGCCGGTGATCGACAGCGAACCCAACGTGCCGCCATGGTAAGAGGGGAAGCGCGCAATCACCTTCCAACGGCTGGGCTGGCCGGTGGCGACAGCCCACTGCCGCGCCAGCTTGATGCAGGATTCCGTCGCTTCCGAGCCACCCGAGACGAAGAAGATGCGGTCCATGCCCTCCGGCAATTTGCCGGCCAGTTCACGCGCCAGTTCCTCAGCCGGCTCGTTCTCGAAATGCAGGCGGTAGGCGAAGGTGGCGCGGTCCATCTGCCGCTTCATGGCGTCAAGCACATTGCGGTTGGAATGGCCGATATTGGCGACCATCGGGCCGCTCGAGCCATCGATGAAGCGGCGGCCGTCCTGCGTCCACATATAGATGCCTTCGGCGCGATCGATCAGCGGCCGGCGCAGGCTGGACAGGTAGAACAGATGCGATTCTCGGCGTGCCTCGGTGACTTCAGCGGCGGTCTGGGTCTTCGACATGTCAGGACTTTCCAAGGTAGTGATCGAGGACATTCTGGGTGACGCGTTCGACCATCGGATCTTGTCGTAGCAGGCCGGCCACCCATTCGCAGCTTCCGGCGTGGAACACCTCGCCCTTGCCGCGCGGGAAATTGACGATCATGCCATTGCCGCGTTTGACTTTTTCGAGATTGGCGTCGCTCGCCTCGCCAAACAAAGTCTCGGCGGTGAAGCGGCCATCCTCGTCGGTGAGGAACTGGTCTTCGATCGGGATGTCGGCGCTTTCTTCAACCTGGCTGGCCATGCCGACAGCGAGAACCTGCAACCCGTCGGGCGCACCGCTGTCTGATGTGGGGTAGGGCAGGCCGCCGCGGATCTCGAAGTCGAGCCCGTCGACCTCATAGCCATAGACATGGCTGTCGGCGCCCAGCAGATCGCCATAATAGATGCCGGTGCCGGCAAAGGCCCAGTGTTCGGGCCGGTAGACCGGGAAACCCCGCACGCCGCGCGGCGCGCAGCCGCCCCAACCGGCATAGACACCGCGTGTCGCGTTGAGGCCGAAAGTCGCCGAACCCGGCCTGCCGATTTCCGGCGCTTCCCAGGAATTTGTGGCACGGGTAACGTCGCCGCCACCGAGATAGGCTGGGTCCTCGGCGCGCGCGCGGTATTTATAGCAGACCTGCCGGCGGCCCTCGTCTTCCAGCCGTGTCTGCCACATAAAATTGCCGGCAAAGCGCGCCGCATGGCCGCCGCGTTCGACATAGGTGTCGACCGCGTCGCGCATTTCCCAGGTCCAATACTCGTCGTGTCCGACGAAGACGGCGCAATCGTAGCCGTCGAGAATGTCGGGCGAAAAATGCAGATCGTGCTGGCTGGCGAGATCGACGGCATAGCCGGCCCGCTCGGCGAAACGGAAGAAGTGACTGTCATAGCTCGCCCAGCCCGATGAGGCGTATTTCTTCGAATGGCCGGTGGCCAGCGCCCATTCCATGTGGGGATAGCGCGGGATTGTCTTCGGCGGTACGGCCACTTCCAGCGGCACGCGCGGCGCATCCTTGGGCAACACGACGAAGCCACGGCACCAGGGGCGCTGCGTCGACACAATGGGCGAGTACTGGTTGCGGTCCGGCCCGGTAATGCCCTGGTAGTGGTTGGAGCCACCCCATGTGTTGTAGGCAAGCCAGGTGCCCGTCGCCGCCACCTGCAGCACACGGCCAGGCTTCTTGCCGGGCTGGGGGCTGACGATGAAGAGATGACGGGATTGGATCGGTTTGCCGTCATGGCCAGCGGCAGTCAGCGTTATCAGGTAGGCACCGGACGGCCAGTCGTTGCCGACACGGAATTCGAAGGCGGCTTCCCAGCCGCAACCCTCGGCGGAACACTGGTCGGGCGAGTCCTGCCAGACCGCCGCAATGCCTGATGTCTCGAACACTTTCGTCTCGGTGCCGCCGTCTCGAACGATCGCCATGTTGAATGCCGGAGCCGTCGAATTGACATGCAGCGTCACCGTCTCACCGGCGCGATAGGAAAAGCGGTCGCTGTAGCACCAGATCTCGCCGCGCTCGCCGTCCATGCCTGGCCATTCGTAATAGTGACCGCGCACCGCGTGACGGCGCTGCTCGGGCGTCAACCCGAAATCGGGGAATTCGGTAGGCAGATGGGTCATGAACACCGGAAAGGATCGAAGGCGCCATTTCGGCCATCTGCCCGCCAAGCGTCAAATGGAAACGATCGGGCCAGCATTTGCTTAGCCGCTCTTGGCCGCACCCGGCAAAGCGACTATCTCAGGCGAGGCGGTATTTTCCGCCTCGGGAGCCAGTATGCTCAGAGTGCAAAAGGTCAAGCTCGACGATATCTACGTGCCGACGGCGCGCAAGAAGACGCTGCACCCCGAGACCGTGCGGAGTCTCGCCGAGGACATTCTGGAGAATGGCATGAAGACGCCGATCCAGGTCCGCCACGACGGCAAGCGCCATGTCCTCGTCGAGGGCCTGCATCGGCTCGAGGCGGCGAAGTGGCTCGGCGAGACCGAAATCGACGCTTATCTGGTGCAAGCCAAGCGCCACTGACTCTGCCCGCCTCGTCGCAATGCGGGCGGCTCCAGAATTTTTCACTGCCAGAATTTTTCACTGAAAGTGTCGGCTTGCGTTTGATCTGCTCGTCCTCGGGACGGAAGCCAAGATCAAACCTGAGGAGACCACTGTGACCACCAAGCTCGACATCGCCCCCGCCAATGACCGCGAACTGGTTCTCGCCCGCATCATCGATGCGCCGCGCGAGAACGTCTATCGCTGCTGGAGCGACACCAAACTGCTGACGCAGTGGTTTGCGCCAAAGCCGTGGACGACGCCGCGCGCCGAAATGGATGTGCGCACCGGCGGATCGAGCCTTGTCATCATGGCTGGCCCGGACGGCAATGAATTTCCCAACCCCGGCGTTTTCCTGGAAGTCATTCCCGGCAAGAAGATCGTCTTCACCGATGCCTATACAAAGGCTTGGGAGCCATCGGAAAAGCCGTTCATGACCGGCGTGCTGACCTTCGAGGACGAAGGCGGGGGCAAGACCCGCTACATCGCACGCGTCCGGCACTGGAGTGTTGCCGACCGCGAACAGCACGAGGCGATGGGTTTTCACGTCGGCTGGGGCCAGTGCACCGACCAGCTCGAGGAACTCGCCAGGACGCTCTGATACGAGACGGCTCGACGACGACCGCGCCTGGGCTCAGCAAGCCCTAGCGCGGTGTGGCTGACGCAAATGCTTGATGCCGCTCATCTCGACGAAGTTCGTCGCCGATTCCCAGAGATAGTCGCCATAGAGAAATGGCAGGAAAGGTTCGGTGCCGCTCAACGGCAAGGGCGCGATCTCGGCATCGACACGCGGTTCATAGAAAAACGGGATCGAGAATCGCGCCGTCTTCGGCGCGATCACCCGGTGCCGCGTTGCCCGGACACGCCCGCCGGTCCAGCGTTCCAGCAATTGGCCGAAATTGACCGCCAGCGTGCCGTTGGCGGGCGGCACGTCGATCCATTCGCCGGCAAGGTTCTTTGCCTGCAAGCCCTCGACGCCGTCCTGCGCCAGCAAGGTGACGAAACCGGAATCGGCATGCTCGCGGCCGATGACGGTGCGTTTCTCCCCCTTGTGAACCACCGAGAACTCCGGACCGCTGGTGTCGACGCCGGCGTTCGCGTCGCGCAAGGGATAGCGGATCAGGCGCAGCGTCGAGATGCCATGCTCGAAATAAGGATCGAAGATCGTTTCCGGCAGGCCAAGTCCGCGTGCGATCGACCGCATTAGCGCGTTGCCGACCGTCTCCATCGCGCGATAATAGTCCGCCGCGGCCGTGCGCCAGCCGGGCAGTGTATCTTCGGCTGGCAGCGGCGTCGGTTCGCACAGCGGATCTTCGGAGGCCGAAACACCTGCTGTGTCAGCTAGGTCCGGCCCCATGTCGATGCCTTCCTTGTAGGAAACGGCTTTCGGCTGCAGCGGGAACCAGCCACGATAGACATTCTTCCGGGTGCGGTCGAAATTCCAGCGCAGCAATTTCTGCTTCTCGCTGTCGGGAAGGGTGAAGACACGCAGCAATTGCGCTCGGTTGCCGGGCGTCAACCAGGCGTCGCCAGGAAAATCGCGAACCGCCATGAAGCCTATTCCGGAGGCAGCGGCCATGATCCTGGCGTCAGCGCGGTCGCGGGCGGCCGAGGGTGGCCCGAACAGATCCGCGATGCCGATGGTTTCGATGTCTTGCGTCATGATGAGCCTCACCCGCATCACGGTTATCGATGGCATCGTATCAAACCATTTCAATTGACCCTGTCGATCGCGCGACTACCGTGTGACTTATTGTCTCCATTTTTGGATCAGGGCGATGGCCAGATATCAGGGCGGATGTTTGTGTGGGGCGGTTCGCTATAGCGCTGACGTCGATCCCATAAACGAGCGCATCTGCCACTGCAGGCTTTGCCAGAAGGCGATCGGCGCTGCCTTCAACGCGCGCGTGCTGTTTCGCATCGACGAGGTGACGATCGAAGGGCCGCTGGCGACGGTGAACACATCGCCCGATCTTAAGCGCGGCTTTTGCCCCAGCTGCGGCACGACGATGTTTTCGCGTCGTGATTCCGCTGGCATCATCGGCGTCACCACTGGTTCGCTCGACGACCCCACACTCTTCAGGCCGCAGATGCACATTTTCACGGCGTCGAAGCAGCCCTGGGTGGTGCTCGATGATGGCCTGCCGCAGTATGAGGGCGGCCCGCCGCCAGGCTAGTTCTGTCCTTCTGCTCAAGGAGAAGGTCATGCGCGACCATGACCAAAATTTAATCGAAATCACCACGCGATAGCCGGCAAATCGTCATTGGCGGGCCATCATTGTCTTCCTATCTATGCAGCGCGGGCCGGCATTCGAGGAGACGACGGATGGACCACAGCATCAGCACCCTGGACGAGCTTTTGAGCGATCCGATGGTTCTGCTTGTCATGGAGCGCGATCGCGTGCGCCCCGAGCAGGTACGCATGCTGCTCGAACGGGCTCGCCGCCCTTCGGCCGAGGAGCCTGTCGTTCCGCCGGCGCATGTGATTGCCAGGACCTGCCAGAAACTCTGGCTGTGCCCGTAATCGCTTTGCCGTTTTCCCCCCATGAGGACACAGGCCGGCCCCTTGGGCCGGTTTCGGCGCGTGCGCATTCGACGCGGCTGTGCCAGATTACGAATCCGTAAATTGATTATCCAACCCATGACGGTATGGCTTGCCCGGGACTGACCGACACCGGTCATATCAGCGCAAGTTCGATCTCTCACACACGGAACCCGACATGGCTGACATCTGCACCCAGGGCGTGGACACCGGCTTTGTCGGCCTGGGATATGCCAAGGTCGCCTTTCTCGGCCTGGTGCAAGGCATCACCGAATTGCTGCCGATTTCCTCGACCGCCCATATGCGCATCGTGCCGGCGGTGCTTGGCTGGCAGGATCCAGGCTCCGCCTTCTCCGCCGCCATGCAGCTTGCCGCCCTTGCCGCCGTGGTCAGCTATTTCTGGAGCGATGTTAGGGATCTCCTGTTCGGCTCGCTCGACGCTCTCACACGACGCGATTTTGCCGACCGGCATTTCCAGCTGGCGTCCTGGATCGTGCTGGCGACGATCCCGATCGTCATTGCCGGCGTGGCGCTGTCGGGCGTGCTCAATGCCTGCAATTCGCCGCTGCGCAGCCTGAGCGTGATCGGCTGGGCCTGCATCGCCATGGCGATCCTGCTGGCGCTAGCTGAGATTTTCGCCCGCCACAAGCGCACGATCGGCGAAGCCTCGCTGGCCGACGCGCTGCTTGTCGGCGTCGCTCAGATCGGCGCGCTGATCCCTGGCGTCTCGCGCTCAGGCTCGACCTTGACGGCGGCGTTGGGGCTGGGCTTCAAGCGCGCCGAGGCGGCGCGCTTCTCGTTCCTGCTTGGACTGCCCGCCATCGCGCTTGCCGGTCTCAAGGAGTTGTGGGAACTGCACAAGGTCCATCTCGACGCTCATGGCTGGTCGGTTCTTGCCACCGGGCTGGTCGTTGCGTCGATTTCCGCATTCTTTGCCATCTGGGGCCTGATGCGCGTGTTGGAACGCTTCTCGGCCTGGCCTTTCGTCATTTACCGTGGCCTGCTCGGCGTCGTCTTGCTGCTGGCCGTGGCGATGGGATGGCTGGCTTAATCATGCGAAGTGTTGCGCGTGCGCAACCCCTTCGACTGATGAGTAGGCACTCGCAGATGTGATCAAACGCATTCATTGACTTCGGAATGTAACAGCCCTTAACGTTCTGTTAACAAAACAGATGGGTGGGGCCGGATGGCATCCTCGATGGGTTGGCGCCGCAAGGCGCAGGGGCTGGGGCTGGCGGTTGCCCTGACCGCGTTCTGTGTGGCGGCGGGTTCCGCCTATGCCGCGCCTGTTTCCATGGTTGTCGGCGGCTCGACCTCCCAACCGATCGGCCACTATGATTTTTGCAAGATCCATGTCGCCGAATGCTCGATCCGCTCGCCCAACAACGTGCCGGAACATATGAGCAGCAAGCTGCTGCACGATATCTCGGCGGTAAATCTCTCGGTCAACAAGCGCGTCAAGCCGATGAGCGACATGGACAATTACGGCAAGGACGAGTGGTGGGCCTATCCCGACAACGGCTTTGGCGACTGTGAGGACTATGCGCTGGAAAAGCGCCGTGAGCTCAGCAGCTTGGGTGTTCCCGTCGCAAATCTGCTGATGACGGTGGTTCGCAAGACCGATGGCGAAGGCCACGCCGTGCTGACGGTGCGCACCGACAAGGGCGATTTCATCCTCGACAATCTGACCGACAAGGTTCGTCTCTGGAACCAGACGAGCTATCGCTACCTGAAACGACAGGCGAGCGACAACACCGGGCACTGGGTCTCCATCCTCGGTGGCGACGAACAACTGGTCAGTTCGGTCAAATAGTCTCGTCGGTGCTACCGCGCCGGCCCCACATACACTGTCCATACTCCCGAACCGGCCTTCATAGTGCCGGCCGACGGTGCTATCCACGGCGGCTCGTTGGAGCTGGCAATCGGATGGATGCATGGATCTTCTGACACTTCTGAACGCGGCGCCCCTGTTGCTTAGCCTGTTCAAGTCGGCGCTGCCGCAGGCGGTCGCCACCACGATGGCATTCGGCCAATGGTTCGCGTCGGTGCCGCCGTGCCACGACTTCGCCTTCGAGTCGTCCAGCTACCTCGTCTGCGAGGTCGATCCGAAGCTGTATTCGATCGAATTGTTCTGGAAGGATCCGGCCGGCAAGCCATATCAGTCGCTGCACAATCTCGACGACGCCCAGCGCGCGGCCGGCCGCACCATGCTGTTTGCGATCAATGGCGGCATGTATCATCCCGACCTCAGGCCGGTCGGCCTCTATGTCGAACGTGGCCAGGAAATGGCTAATGTGAAGACGGGATCGGGAACCGGCAATTTCTCGCTGCAGCCGAATGGCATCTTCTACATCAGCCAAGGTAAGGCGGCGGTCCGGGCGACCAGGGACTTCGTCAGGAAGCGGCCGTCCACCGAGTATGCGACGCAATCCGGGCCGATGCTGGTGGTCGACGGCAAGCTGCATCCGAAATTCCAGTCCGACGGCACGTCGCGCAAGACCCGCGACGGGGTCGGGGTGCGCAAGGATGGCGTCGCGGTTTTCGCCATTTCGAACGGCACGGTGAATTTCCATTCATTCGCGCGACTGTTCCGGGATGCGCTCGGCTGCGACAATGCGCTGTTTCTCGACGGCTCGATTTCGAGCCTGCTCGCGCCCGCCATCGGCCGCAACGACGATTACTGGAACCTGGGCCCGATGATCGGGGTGTTTCGAAAGAGGGGTTAGGCGCGGGCGGTTCGCTTGCCCCGCAGCTTGAAAGCAATCACCGCTATGATGATTAAGGCGATTGCGGCGATCGCCGCTATTCCGAACAGGCTGGTCACATCGAGTTCGGGGAAGCTGCCGGCACCCTTGGCCACCAACCACCCGGGCGACAGCACGACCGGGGCCCAGATGATCGCCGACAGGATGTTGGCGATCTGGAAGCGGCGCCGGTGCATGCCCATCATACCCGCGACCAGCGGCACGGTGGCACGGACCGGGCCGAAGAAGCGGCCGATGAAAACGGCCCAGAAACCGTAGCGGTGGAAGAATAGCCGCGCCCTGGCGACCTCGCGGCGGTAACGGTTGAGCGGCCATTTGTGGACGACACCACGGCCCAGCCATCTGCCGAGAAAATAGGAGACGGTATCGCCGAGCGCCGCCCCGATCATTGCCGCCAGAAGGACGGGCAGAGGCTGGACGATGCCGGCCCCCACCAGACCGCCGACGATGATAAGCACCGTGGTGCCGGGCAAGAGGATGCCGACCAGCACGAGCGACTCGCCAAAGGCCAGCAGCCCGACCACCAGGCCAGCCCAGGCCTGATGGTTCTCGATGAAACAAACGCTCTGGTCGATGAACGACTGCACGCAGGCTCCTGATAAAAGCGTTTCTCAGCTGCCGCTGTCGAGCAGGCTTCTGAGGTCGTCGAGCTTGTCGTTGACGAGCCAGCCGTAGTAGTTCTCGACCGGCAGCTTGCGGCCCTTGCCGCTGGCGAGAGCCGCCGCCCGTTGCCGGGGCTGGCCGACATTGTAGAGCGTGGCCGTGATGCCCGGATTGCCTGAAATGTCGAAGCCCTGTTCCTTGTAGGCGTCGATGGCGTCGCGCACGATCGCGGCGATGTAGACGATGCTGCGGTCCGGATCCATGACGTCGCGATAGATCGCCTGCGGATGATCCGGTGTGAGCTTGTCGTAGCCGCTCACCTTGTTGACCATGTCCGTGACTTCGAGCGCGGTCAGCGGGCTGATCTGGCCGAGGCCAAATGTCTGGCCGGCGAAGAAGGGCTGGAAGAACGCCTGCTGGAAGGTCTGGGCTTCATAGGTGACGCCGTCGACCGTCTTGCCACGAAAATGCTCGACCCAGACCCTGTCGCGGCAGCTCCACAGGGCAGCACTGTCCCCGGTCTGTGTGCAGGCGGCGAATTCCGGCCGCTGGACAAAGGTCTGCACCGGCATGCCCTTGTAGCGGAAGGAAAAATCGAGCCCGGAATAGGACAGCGCCTTCACATAGTAGGTCTGCACTGAGCCGACGGCTGTCACATTGTAGGTATGTTCACCGACCAGCGCGCCGACGATATGGATGGGGTCGATATCGTAAGCCGTGGCGACTTGCTTGATATGCGCCACCAGTTTCTTCTCGCGCTTCAAGAGCGCAATGATCTTCTCGTATTTCTCCGCGTAGGTGGTCTTGAAGGCGCGGGTTCGCGTCGCCGATGCATCCGGGATCGTTGGTTGCGTCTGCGAGCGATTGCCGGGGGGGACGACGACCAGCCCGCTGGCTTGCGCCGTCCCGGCCACGAGCGCGCCGCTCCAGGAGAGGGCGGCGAGCAGGGGGATGAGGAGAAGCCGCTGCAACGCAGTCATCGGGCGCCTTTTCGGAAATCGCGGAAATGTCGGTGGCCGTAGATTGTCTCAACAGCCACATCATGGCGCTGTCAAGGCTTGGCCGAACGTTGGCAACGGATGTCTTAAACGAGCCACAGCTATGGTAAAAAACTTGATTCAAACTTTATTGGTAATTTCTCGTTCATAACTGGGCTGGTTGTCCGTCGGCCCGTCGCCTTCGGTCTGTTGTGTTCTGAGTACAGGTCCAGATGCGGTTATCAGGCGTCGTCAGTTTCATGATCGCATCGCTGTGCCTTGCCGGCTGTTCGTCGACATCGGGCATGGACGCGCTCGATGTGCAGAAGCCGTCAAACGAGACCACCAGTTCGGTGGTGCGGCCAAGCGCACCGATCGCATCGGTCCCTGTAGCCAAGGCCAAGGCGCGCAAGCTGGCCGAGGCACCGCCCGTGGACGAGCCTGCCCGGCCTTTTGGCCTGGCGGAAGAAGAAACGGCGATGCTCGCAACACCTGAACCGTCCGACAGTGCCGAGCCGCCCGTCGGGGCCGCCGCGCTGGTCTCGACGTCGAAGCTGTTGAGCCGCAATTCGCCGCCCATGTTTGCCGGGTCGATCATGCGTTACGGCTTTCGCGACGCCAAGCCGATCAATTTTGGCAAAGCCTCACCCAGGCACCTTGCCGTGCACGGGGTCGATGTCTCGCGCTGGCAAGGCGACGTCAACTGGGGAAAGCTGCGCGCCCAGGGCGCCAACTTCGCCTACATCAAGGCGACCGATGGCGGCGACCACCTCGACCCGATGTTCATGAAAAACTGGCGCGGCGCCGACGCCGCCGGGCTGAAGCGCGGCGCTTACCATTTCTTCTATTGGTGCCGCGTCGCCAGCGAGCAGGCCGACTGGTTCATCCGCAACGTGCCGAAGGTCGACGGCGCGCTGCCGCCGGTGATCGACGTCGAGTGGAACGGCGATTCCTCCTGCACGCGGCGTCCATCACGCGAAAAGGTGCTGGAGAAGATGCAGGTGTTCATGGACAAGCTTGAGCGTCGCTACGGCCAACGGCCCATCATCTATACATCGCCTGACTTCTACCGCGACAATCTCCAGGGCGCCTTCATGGACTACCCATTCTGGGTACGCGCGGTGGCGCGGCATCCGTCAAAGGTCTATCCCGACCGCAAATGGCTGTTCTGGCAGTATTCCGGCTCCGGCCTGTCGCATGGCGTGACCGGCCGCATCGATCTCAACGTCTTCCACGGCGATGAGCAGCAATGGCGCGCCTGGGCCGGCGGCGGTGGCCGGCAGATGATGGCTGACGTGGATTAGGACTGGTCTCTTGGCACCGCCACCGGCTTACCTTCATTGGAGCTGGTGGCTGCCGCCATTGCGTTCCTCGCTCAGCCGCAACCTCGCCCTCAAGCCCATGATCTCGGCAAGCGCCGCATCGATCATGGTCAGAAGCGTCAGCGTGTCATGCTGGGTTGGATCGGCCCTGACATAAGCGAGCTGGTTCACGATGTCGTCGTCGGCGTCGTCGTTCATGGCCAGTTCCCGGTTGCTATCTTCCTGATGTTCTCATTCGATCTGTTCCATCGTCAAATTGCACCTGTATCACTTCGTCGTGTGGATGGCCGCCGGACCGTCCATCCATACGGTTGGAACGCCAAACTCTATCTTCGGCGACGACGACGCGATTCGTCGAAGGTGGCAAACGCTAGTGCCCCGGAAAATGACGCGAAACTAAGCAGGACCGCGGTGATAATCATGAGGTCGTAAGTCGACATGTTCGCTCTCCTTGGAATGATAGCCGAGGAGACAGGACTGGCGACGCGTCTGCATTGATCTCGATCAACTGACTGGTCGATGCGGGCGCCGGTGCCCGATTGCGCGATTCGGTTGGAAGGCTTTATGTCCGCCTCATGCCGATGAATAGCGGAGGCTGGTAAAGGTGAGATCAGGCCGAAGGCTCGTTGATCATCGCCTCGATGTTGTAGCCATCGGGGTCAACCACGAAGCAGGCGTAGTAATTCTGCGCATAGTCGGGACGCGGCCCAGGTGCGCCATTGTCCTTGGCGCCGGCCTCCAGCGCTGACTGATGGAATGCATCGACCTCTGCCTTGCTGCCGACGCGCAAAGCCACGTGCAGATGGGTGAGGGGCGGCGTCTCGCCGGTTCGCTGGATCTCGAACAGGCAGCCATTGCCGACATCGAAGGCCCAGAACACGCCTTCCTTGCCGAAGGACAGGCGATATCCGAGCGGCGCGAAAGCGCGTTCATAGAAGAGCTTGCTCTTCTCCAGGTTACCCACTTCGATGGTTATGTGATCGATCATTCTGTCCTCAGTTGCGATTGCACCCAGGAAAATTACGTCTGGCGCGCTTCCTGTTCTCGAATATCGGCCGTCTGGGCAAGCACCCAATCCCGGAACACCTTGATCTTGGGTGTGTTGCGGCGGCTTTCCAGGTGCACCAGCCAATAGCCGTCGCCGTCGGACCCGACGATGTCGAAAGGCTGTATCAGCTGTCCCTTCGCCAACAGCACGCTGTAGAGGTTTTGCGTGAGGATTGCGGCGCCCTGGTCGGTCAGTGCCGCCATGGCGTCATAGGCCTGCCCGCCGAGCGCCGGACGCGCGATGACACGAGCGGGATCGAAGGGCACGCCGGCGGCTTCGAACCAGATCTTCCACCAGGGATCGTCAGGGCCGCAGAGCGGCACCTTGTAGAGGTCCTCGGGGTGGCTGATGCCGCCGACGCTCTCGGCCAGTTTTGGGCTGAGCATCGGCGTGTAGTCAGCCTTGAACAGATAGTGAGCGGTCAGGCCGGGCCATTTGCCGGTGCCGGTGCGGATGCCGATATCCATGCCCTCGCGCCCGAAATCGACAAGCCGGGACGATGTATCGACCTTCACGGCCAGATCTGGATGCATCAGCTGGAATGTTCCAAGCCAAACGGCCAGCCAGTTCGACGCAAATGTCGCCATGGTCGTGACGGAAAGCACGCCGCTCGCTCCACCCTTGGTGGCGACCCAGGCATCCGCCAGGGCCGAGAACGCGCTTGTGGCGTGTGGCGCCAATTGCTGCCCGGCCTCGGTCAAGGCGATTTGTCTTGTTTTTCTTATGAAAAGCGGCGTCCCGGCGCGTTCCTCCAGCACCTTGATCTGATAGCTGGCCGCCGACTGGGTCATCCCGAGTTCTTCCGCGGCCTTGGTGAAACTGCCAAGCCGCGCCGCGGCTTCAAACACCCGGATAGCACCCAACGGCGGTAAGTCCCAGCTCATGATGCATCAATCCTCCTGATGCAGGCTACGCGACGTTCGATTGGAAACCAAGGGCAGAACACGGCATTCTCTGGTCATCAACTCGACCTGGAAGGACACGGCAATGACCAACACCACGCTGCACAACGGGTTTCGTCATCAGCTCCTCGATCTCTTCGTTGCGCCCTTCAGGCCCCGGTCGCGCGGCCTGCTCGATCACCGCGCAATGTCGGATCATCTCAAGCGTGATATCGGGCTGCTCGACGGACACGCTTCCGCAGGCAGCATTCGCTGATGCCGCGGGCATATTGCCTCCACAATGGCAGAAGACGATCCTGATGCGCGAACGTCACCCGCGCGTCGGGTCATCTTTGGGGGGAGCAATGCACAAATTTGGGGGAAAGCTCATCAGCGGAGCGCTGGCCTGCCTGTTGCTGACGCTGTCGCCGGCGCCCCTGTGGCCTCGGCTCTGAAAGACCCCACGGCCGAGACACTCGACCGCTGCCTAAATGACCCAGATCATGGCTCTACATCAGGCCAAACCGAATGCGAGACGACGGCGACTGACGATTATGACCACCGCATGAATGCCGCCTACGCCACGCTGATGCACAAATTGCCGCGCGAGGCCGCCCAACAACTGCGCCTGTCGCAGCGCGCCTGGCTGACCTTCCGCGATGCCGAAGCGAAGGCGCGGGACGCGCTCTACGAAACAAGGCAAGGCACGATGTACGTGCCCATGCAGGCCGCTGACGCGACCAATGTCATCCGGGATCGCGCGCTTCTGCTGGAAGGCTATGTCCGTGTCATGGAGATCGATGAGTAAAGCGCCGCTGGCAGCGTCGATCCATCTGGATTTCCCGGGCCGCTCACTCTGGCGGCTTTGCGAATAAGCGAGACATTGCCACCGCCGTGCTGTCTAGTGCCGGTTCCTGCAATCCGGGGGGATCAGGGTGGAACTCAAGACTCTGCTTGTCGGCTTTGCCTGCTCGGTCGCGGGCATGTTGTCGCTCATCACCATCGTGAAATGGCGCGAGGTGCGGGCACTCAGCCACTGGTTGCCGACGCCGGGAAAGATCATCTCGTCGCGCGTCGAGGCGCGTGAGGTCAGAAGCTCGGGCGCAGGCTCGGACAGCAGCGATACCACCGAGATGCGCAATTTTCCGGCCATCACCTTCGAGTACAAGGTGGGCGGCAAGACACTTCAGAGTTCGCACTACAGCGTGCAGGAGAATTTGGGAAATTTTGAAGTCACGGAAACGCTTGCGCGGTTTCCCAAGGGCGCTGCGGTGACCGTGTTCTATGATCCGGCGAATACGGGCAAAGCCGTGATCGAGCGCACCATGCCGGACGGCGCCTTCAAATTCATGGTCCAGCTCTCGGCGGGGCTGGTGATCGGTGCGCTGGTGCTGGTGTTTTCAGTCGGCGGGCTCCTGGAGGCGATCCGGCCGCATCTGCCCAAGCCGCAGAACCTTGGCGCTGCGGCGCTGCTGCTGTTCATGGGCCTGATGATCCTGCGCATGGGCTTCGCCCAGAAGTCGCTTGCCGAGCAGGCGGCAAAATGGCCTGTTACCGCCGGCCGCATCGAGTCCTCCGGCCTGCAGGCACTGCGAAACTATAGCGGCTATCGGCGCTGGCGCACCGTTTTCAAATCCCGCATCGTCTACAGCTATGGCGTCGCCGGTCAGCGCTACAGTGCCGACCGCGTCAGCTTCGGCGCCACGGTTACGGCTTCGCTGCCCGGCCTCGTCAGCGGTCAGGCGCGAAGCTATGCAGAGGGCAGCAAGGTCGATGTGCACTATGACCCCGCCAACCCCGGCTCGGCCGTGCTCGAATGCCGGGTGAGGGGTCTCTGGCTGTGGGTCTGTTCGGCTGGATTTCTCGGCGGCGCCGCCTTTCTGGTCGGACTGGTGTGAGGACAGGCTTTTGGCTTAGAGAACGTTTTTCCGGAGACATCCAGTGATCATTCGCAAACTGGCCTTTGTTGTCCTGGGCCTGCTGGCCCCGATGCAAGCGGCGAGCGCCAAGGAATGTCTGCTGAGCCACGCCACCTACCGCGAGCCGCGCTCGGGCGCGGTTCTCCAATTCCGGCCGCTGGACAACGAACCCGCGGCGCTGACGGCGCAGGTATTTTCGCTGAGCGTGCCCAACACCGACAAAAGCCTGCCGGCCGACATCACCTGGACCAACGGCAAGAATTCGTTCCCGCTCGGCACCATCCGCCACACCTGCACCGACGATGACCGCGAAGCGGGCATGCAGGATGGCAGTGGGCTCTGCCGGATATGGGAAGGCCAAGTCTATGCCTTGACCGGAGGCGGCGCCGAGCAGTTGGACTCCCACGAAACGGCACCAGCGCCGAAAGGCCTGCTGTTGCCCGATTTCGGCGTGTCCCTCACCGAATTGTCCGATTTTGCCAATGCCAATCCCGATGCCCCGGCATGGGATGCCTTCACTTTGACAGGATGCAGCGATGAATAGCGCTATGAAGTCCATTCTCTGGGTGAGCGCCCTGTTCGCATCTTTGACGGTCTCGGCCACGGCACACGCGGACGAGCCGGCGCCGTCGCGGCCGCCGATCGACAAATGCGTCTGGGAAAAATTGACCGACAAGACGATCGGCCTTGCCGCCTGGGCGCAGCGCTGCGACTTCGGCTTCCGCCAGATCCACTTCGAATTCGCCGGCAACGCGCTCGCCATCAAATACAGCGATGGCGGCGCGGCCGACCCGCTGATCGAGGTGTTCGAGATCAAGCCGGGCGAAACCGCCGAGGCTGCCGTGCAGCGCCTGTTCCTGGAAAAGACCGACAAGGCCGTCAGCGCCCGCTGTGTGCTGGCGCCCTACACTGAGGGCACCGTGCCCGCCGGCGTCAAGCGCTACACATTCAGCCCCGACGCTGCCTACGCGAAAGAACTGGCCGCGCTTGCTGACCTCAACGACGTTCCCGAGCCGCCCTGCGGCGACTGGGGCGAAATGCCCGATGGCATCCAGTATTTCGAGGCGCCTGCGGGTGAGGGGCGGAAAGTGCTGTTTGTCCGCATCGGCCAGGATGAGCCGCTGTTTGACGAACAGACGCTGCAAATCTTGGGACGCTAGCTGATGCTCAAGCGGCTTTGGGAAAGTCAGACACGATAACTTGATCTTGGGCTGCAATGTCGGCAGCTGTCTGATAAGCATCACGACGCGGAGCTTCTGAAAAAAAGCCCTCGCCAAGTTCGGTCATCAAATCTTCCAGAACAGTTATTAAGCGAAGAAAAGGTGATTCTATAGTCCGAGGGCTGGATTTAATCGTTCGTAAATAAAAATTTCGAAACCCTTTGATCTTGAAGCCGACTGGCTCGCGAGTTTCGAGGTCGAGTATTAAAGTAAGAAATTCATCGATACGCCGATACACTACCGGTGCATCAACTCTAACGTATTCAAGGGCGTCCGCGTCCTCGTAGTACAGTGCTCTCGGCGTATACTCACCAAACGTTGCGGTTAGCATGCCCATAGCTACTTGTCCTGCTCTACCACAGTCTCCGACGGAAACGCGATTTATGATCGATTGGCAGCAGTGGATTTTCCGGATCGCACTCGACGAGTTGCCAAAGCACGATCACACCCTCCGTTACCGGTGGCTTGCCATCAATCTGATTATGCCTCCGGCCCTCCGGAAAATCAAGTCGAGCATATATCACAAAAACGAGGTCGGCAGGCAAATCGAACTGTTTGATCAAGCATGCCATCGAAGGTTCATACTTCAATCCGATGGCAGGTTTGGTGACGAAGGCCACGTAATCAAAGCCCCGGTCGTCCTCACCAGCAGGGCGCATCAGGCCGCGAAAGCAAGCATGCGCTCCACGCAGTCCACGAGTTCCTCGAGAGTCTGTCGTGTCAAATTTAGCCGCGCCCGATATCGGTGGCACTATCCCATGAACGTGCCACCAAAGATCGAGGATGGGCTGCCGCTTGCGAGCATCCAAGTGCTTTTGCACGTCACCGTTGGTCACCCGGTAGGCCATAATTCGATTTTTGTCGAACGGTGACCTACCCAAGGTAGTCACAGGTGGCGACAGCCACCTCGCAGGCTTCTGATTGCCTCCGTCAATAAGCCGGAACTTGGGTTGCTCCCGCTCTGACATGTCGGGAACTCTCAGCTGCAACCGCTCGTCGAGCCACACGTATCGCACTTCTCGCAAGTCCCGTTCCGCACCATCGTGAAATTCTGGCACTCGGAGCAGGAATTGCCGGTGTAGCCTTGCAGCAGTGACTTGGCGCGGCGGTCGTTGGCGAGTTTCTTCGCTTCGGCCGCTTCATTCGCTGCCGCGTCGGTGAACAACCCCGCCGTCGCGTCGGAAGCAGAGCCCGCCGCTTCCTCGAAGGCGATGTCCTCGGTCAATTCCTTGGCCCGCTCCTCATAGTCGCGCTTGTAGGCAACCGCTTCGTCGCTGGCCGGCTTCAGCGCCAGCACATTGGAGCCGGAGAAGGCGGTCGGCACTGAGCGGGCAGGGGCGCCCGACGAGGCTGCAAAGCCCTTCGGCTCGTTGCCGATGGCCCGCGACACCAGCTTCACCGGCGAGGCGCCACGGGTCAGGCCCTTGGAGACGGCATCGGTCTTGCCTTCGCTGATGTTGCGGCCAAGCGCGGTGTTGGAAAAGTCCGACTGGTCGACATGGGCGAGGTCGTTGCGGCCGAGATAGGAGATGGCGAGCTCGCGGAACACGTAGTCGAGGATCGACGTCGCGCTCTTGATCGCATCGTTGCCTTGCACCATGCCGGCCGGCTCGAATTTGGTGAAGGTGAAGGCGTGCACATATTCGTCGAGCGGCACGCCATATTGCAGGCCGAGCGAGATCGCGATGGCGAAGTTGTTGAGAAGGCCACGCAGCGTGGCACCCTCCTTGTTCATGTCGATGAAGATCTCGCCGAGGCGGCCATCATCATATTCGCCGGTGCGCAGGAAGATGGTGTTGCCACCGATCTTGGCCTTCTGCGTGTAGCCCTTGCGGCGGCCGGGCAACTTTTCCTGCTCGCGCGACACGCGCTCGATGATGCGCTCGACGATCCGTTCGGTGATCTGCGCCGCGCGCGCTGCCGCCGGAGCCTGGATCAACTGCTCGAGGGCTTCGTCCTCATCGTCCTCACCATCGGCGAGCAGCGAGGAGTTGAGCGGCTGCGACAGCTTCGAACCGTCGCGATAGAGCGCGTTGGCCTTCAGCGCCAGCTTCCACGACAGCATGTAGGCGCCCTTGGCGTCTTCCACCGTCGCATCGTTCGGCATGTTGATGGTCTTGGAGATAGCGCCCGAGATGAAGGGCTGCGCCGCCGCCATCATCTGGATGTGGCTGTTGATCGAAAGCGAGCGCTTGCCGATCTTGCCGCACGGGCTGGCGCAGTCGAACACCGCCAGGTGTTCGGCCTTGAGGAAGGGCGCGCCTTCCAGCGTCATCGCACCGCAGACATGGATGTTGGCGGCCTCGATGTCCTTCCTGGAGAAGCCCAGCGCCGGCAGGATCTCGAACGAGAAGTCGTTGAGCTGCTCGTCGGTGAAGCCAAACGTCTCCTTCACCCAGTCGGCGCCGAGCGTCCACTGGTTGAAGACGAACTTGATGTCGAAGGCCGACTTCAGCGCCGCATTGAGCGCCGCGATCTTCTCATCGGTGAAGCCTTTTGCCTTCAGCGAGCCGGGATTGATCGCCGGGGCCTGGTTGAGATTGCCGTGGCCGACCGCATAAGCCTCCATCTCGCCGATCTGGGCTTCGGAGTAGCCGAGCGTGCGCAGGGCTTCCGGCACGGCGCGATTGATGATCTTGAAGTAGCCGCCGCCGGCGAGCTTCTTGAACTTCACCAGGGCGAAGTCGGGCTCGATGCCGGTGGTGTCGCAATCCATGACAAGGCCGATCGTGCCGGTCGGCGCGATCACGGTCGCCTGCGCGTTGCGGTAGCCATGCTCTTCGCCAAGTTCGATGGCGCGGTCCCAGGCGGCTTTCGCATGCTCGACAAGCGCCTGCTGCTTGAGGTCGGAGGCGACCAGCGGCACCGGGTTGACGGCGAGCTTCTCATAGCCCTGCTTCTCGCCATAGGCGGCACGGCGATGGTTGCGCATGACGCGCAGCATGTTCTGGGCGTTGCGGTCGTAATCGGCGAAGGCGCCGAGTTCACCGGCCATCTCGGCCGAAGTGGCATAGGCCATGCCGGTCATGATCGAGGTGAGCGCGGCGCAAATCGCGCGGCCCTCGTCGGAGTCATAGGGAATCCCCGAGGTCATCAGCAGGCCGCCGATATTGGCATAGCCGAGGCCGAGCGTGCGGTATTCGTAGGACTGCTTGGCGATCTCCTTCGACGGGAACTGCGCCATCATGACCGAGATTTCGAGAACGATGGTCCACAGCCGCACCGTATGCTCGTAGGCAGCGATATCGATCGTGCCATCGGTGTTGCGGTAGGGCAGCAGATTGATCGAGGCGAGGTTGCATGCCGTGTCGTCGAGGAACATGTATTCCGAGCACGGGTTCGAGGCCCGGATCGCACCAGCCGAAGCGCAGGTGTGCCAGTCATTCATCGTCGTGTTGAAATGCAGGCCGGGATCGGCCGATGCCCAGGCGGCGTAACCGATCTTTTCCCAGAGGTCGCGTGCCTTCAGCGTCTTCAGCACCTTGCCGTCCTTGCGGGCGGTCAGGTGCCAGTCGGCATCGTCCTCGACGGCGCGCAGGAAATTGTCCTTCAGCGACACCGAATTGTTGGAGTTCTGGCCCGAAACGGTCAGATAGGCATCCGAATCCCAATCGGTGTCGTAGGTCTTGAACGACATCTGGGTGTAGCCCTGCTTGGCGAACTGGATGACGCGGTAGATGTAGTTCTCCGGCACCGCGTCCTTCTTGGCCGCCTTGATCTCGCGCTTCAGCGCGGTGTTCAGCGCCGGATCGAAACAGTCGTCGCCATTGCCTTCGCAATTGACGCAGGCCTTCATGATCAGCTCGAGGTGCTTCTTGACGATCTTCGAGCCGGTCACCAGCGAAGCGACCTTCTGCTCTTCATTGACCTTCCAGTCGATGAATTCCTCGATATCGGGGTGGTCGGCGTCGACGATGACCATTTTCGCGGCGCGGCGCGTCGTGCCGCCCGACTTGATGGCGCCCGCGGCGCGGTCACCGATCTTCAGGAAGCTCATCAGGCCGGACGAGCGGCCGCCACCCGACAGCTTTTCGCCTTCGCCGCGCAGCAGCGAGAAGTTGGAGCCGGTACCGGAGCCGTATTTGAACAGGCGCGCTTCACGCACCCACAGATCCATGATGCCGCCCTCGTTGACGAGGTCGTCCTGCACGCCTTGGATGAAGCAGGCATGCGGCTGCGGATGCTCGTAGGAGGACTTCGACTTGGTCAGCTTGCCGGTGAAGGGATCGACATAGAAATGACCCTGGCTCGGACCGTCGATGCCATAGGCCCAGTGCAACCCTGTGTTGAACCATTGCGGCGAGTTCGGCGCGACGCGCTGGGTGGCCAGCATATAGGCCAGCTCGTCGCGGAAGGTGCGCGCGTCTTCCTCCGACTTGAAGTAGCCGCCCTTGTAACCCCAATAAGTCCAGGTGCCGGCCAGCCGGTCGAAGACCTGGCGGGCGTCGATTTCGGAACCATAGCGCTCGGCTTCCGGCAGCTTGGCAAGTTCCGCCTCATCGGCAACGGAGCGCCACAGGAAGGAGGGGACGTCGGTTTCCTCGACCTTCTTCAGTCGGGCGGGAACGCCGGCCTTGCGGAAATACTTCTGCGCCAGGATGTCGGCTGCGACCTGGGAGAACTGCGCCGGCACATCGATATTGTCCAAGCGGAACACCACCGAGCCATCCGGATTCTTGATCTCGGAAAGTGCCTTGCGGAATTCGATCTCCGCATAAGCTGATTGCCCTGCCTTGGTGAAACGACGCTCGATGCGCATTGGTCCGGTCCCTTTTGTCTATATATAGCGCTTTCGTCAGGGGATTTCTGCCCCCAAATGCGAAACGCGCGTGTCCGCCGCTTGCCGGCGTTCGAAAACGGCCGGCTCTCCATGTCACGGTCTTTCCCGGCCCTTGCTGATGATGCTTCCTGCGAAGCCTCTGCCCAACACGCCGACGAAACCCGCAGGTCCCTCAAATCTGATTTTTTCGATTCCCTCGCTGGAGGGAAATTCACACTATCTAGCGTCGAACCTACCTGCAAACACTAAATATAGTGTTAACAGACTATTTATTCCAGTCCGACAATTCTCCCTTTCGTCGCCCCACCACCCACAATCCCAACGCTTCCGCCTGCCTCGTAAACAGGCGGAAATGCGAGCAAAAACGCACATAATCCGGGAAAAAGACCGGGCTCAGAACTTTCCGGTCGCACTCTCAACAGGAGCGCATGGCGTATAAAAGGCGACTCGGTTTGCGCCGTCAAGGATTCGTTTGCGTAGCTTTTGTGACCCCAACATCTTGTGTGTCACATATGTGGATAACGGGGATAGATCGCGCTGCTACGATTGCCGTTTGCGGCAGTGGGGTTGCGCGCTGCCGATGGTCAAGAGGCAATCCGGTGGCCGCAAAGCCTCTCAGGCCGATACGCCTGATATCAGCCGTAATGCAACTTGGGCTTCGGCTCGGTGCCGGTGAACCGTACACCGACCCGGTCGCTGCGGCGCCAGCGGACCTCGCAGCGATAGGCGACACCGTCGAGCGGCACATAAAGAAGGAAATGATCGGGAACCCGCGATTCGGGCGGTACTTTCAATTCGGCGCCGCCGGCATGCTGGTTGCGCAGCATAACGGCGACTTCCGAGTTTTGAATTCCGGTAATGACAGTTCCGCCCTTGAGCACGCGCGGACGATGTTCGCGCTTGGGGCCGTCGGGATCTTGCTGAAGTGGGTTTACAGGATTCGCCATCATGAAACTGCCGGATTGGCCAATTCCTAGCGAAGAAAACTTAGCAAACCATTCACGCGGCACATCACATGGTTGTGAAACTGGCGCGGATACACGCTCTCAGGCAAACCTGTGCTCTCAGGCGAACCTGTGCGGGTCGGCGCAGAAATAGGCGATGATCTGGCAAAGGTCCGGTTCATTGATCATGCGCACCGCTTCGCTGGAACTGACCCATTTGCGGGTACGAGAGCGCTTTTCCTTCCAGCGGTCGGCGATCTTGTCGACATGCAGGGGAAATACCAGCACCTCGCAAGGCACTTCTTCGCCCGATGCCAGCACCTTGGCATAGAAGTAGCGACCGGCTTCGAGATGGGAAATGCTTCCGCGCAATCCGGCTTCCTCGCCGGCCTCGCGCGCGGCTGCCTCGCACAGTGGCTCCCTGGCTTCCGGCCAGCCCTTCGGCAACACCCAGCGGCCAGTATCACGGCTGGTGATCAGCATGATCTCGACGCTGTTCCCGGCATCGCGCCAGGGCAGGGCGGCAACCTGCAGACGGCACGGCGCGGTGCCGAAGAGTCGCCGGACCCTTTCAGCCAGATGGTTATGCGTCGTTGGCCTCGTCAACATCGGAGAAAGCTAGCCCCAGCCTCCAGAATCGTTTGCCGCCTCACGAATCTTACGGCTAATCGTGACCAATAAAAGTAAAAACTTTGATCAGGCTGGCCGAATCCCGTCACCAAAGGTCTATTTTACAGGATATCCTGCTCCGAGACCGCTCTGCGGAAGCAAAATATTGCCATCTGTGGCGACTTGTCTGGAAAAGCAGCCTGTTTCGAATCAGCCGGCGTGGTCGTCGGCGATCGGCTTCTGATAGGTGAAGCCCATGTCCCAAGGGAAATAAATCCAGGTGTCCTGGCTCACCTCGGTGACGAAAGTATCGACCAGCGGCCGGCCTTTGGGCTTGGCGTAGACGGTGGCGAAATGCGCCTTGGGCATCATCGCGCGCACGATCGCCGCCGTCTTGCCGGTGTCGGTCAGGTCATCGATGATCAGCACGCCGACCCCGTCGTCGACCAGCAATGCCGGCGTAATCTCCTTCAGCACCTGCATCTGCCCCTGACTGGTGTAGTCGTGGTAGGAGGCAACGCAGACGGTCTCGATGATGCGGATGCCCAGTTCGCGCGCGATGATCGCCGCCGGGACCAGCCCGCCGCGCGTGATGCAGACGATCGCTCGCCATTGTCCCTTGTTGGCGCCGGAAAGCCGCCAGGAAAGCGCACGGGCGTCACGATGGAACTGGTCCCAGGAGACCGGGAAGGCTTTTTCGGGAAGGGACATTTTTCGCGCACTCCGCAGCACGCGAAGACCGCGTGCACAAAAACAGGGGAATGCGCGCGGAATTAACTGGAAACCCTTGGACTTGGCAAGGGCGACCGGCTGCGATGGCTGTGGACTTACCGCGACAGGAAGGCCGCCACCTGGGTTGTGCGCAGCACCGTGCGCGTCACCCCGCCGAACAGCAGCTGGCGCAGCCATGAGTGGCTGTAGGCGCCAAGCACCAGGAGATCAGCGCCGGTCTCGGCGACCCTGTTCTGGATCATGTCGTCAACCGAGGTGCCGCCCGATTTCTGCACCGAGACGCTGACGGTGGCGCCGTGGCGTGACAGGGCCGACGCAATTTCAGCTCCGGCAGCCTCCGGGCTTTCGTCGAGCGTATCGGGCGGATCGATGACCAGTATGTCGGTTTTATCGGCCTCGATGATGAAGGGCAGCGCGTCGAAGGCGGCGCGCGCGGCTTCCTTGCTGCCGTTCCAGGCGAGCAGCACATGTTTGAAGGTGGTGACCAGCGGACCCGCGCTCGGCACCACCAGCACCGGCCGGCCGGCATCATAGACCAGCGTGTCGACATCGGCGCTCGGATCCCCGCCAGTATCGCGCTGGGCGGCGACAATCAGATCGGCGGCGCGCACGCTTGAAATGCCGGTCAGCGCGCTGTCGCCGGAAAAACTCTCCAGGCTGCGCCACTCGAAGGAGAGGCCGGAATCCTCGATACGCCTGAGGAAGACAGCCTGCAGCTTGTCGGCCCGCTCCCGGTTCATGTCGGCCGAAACCTGCAGGAATTCGGTATCGGGAAAGCCGGTCGCCGACGTGTAGGGCACCGGAAGCGCCTCGGCATGGATGCCGACCAGATGGCTCTCGAAGCGGCTGGCGAGCGGAATGGCGCAGTCGAGCACGCGCTCGGCGTCCTGCTCGTTCTGCAGAATGGCAACGATGGTCTTGAAGCGCATGATGATCCCTCAATCTGCCTCGATCTCGCGTGCAGGGAAACGTTGGCGCGCCGTGCTTGGTTCCGGCCTCAGCTCGCCTTGGTGGCGAAACCCGCCACCATTGCCTCGACATCGGTACGCGCGGCCTCGAGTGCCTCCTGGCTGCGGGCGCGAACGACGAGTTCGGTCCAGAACTTGCCGTCGCCATATTTCGGATAGGAGCCGATGATGGTGTCCGGATGAACCTTCTGGATGTCGCCCAGCGGCCCGCCGATAAGGCCCTCGCCGAACGGGCAATGCACCGTCGCCGACAGCATTTTCGTGCCGGTCTTCAGCGTCGGCACGACATTATCGAGCATGGCCTGGAAGATCGACGGCACGCCGGCCATGACATGGACATTGCCGATGCGGAAGCCGGGCGCTACGGACACCGGGTTGTCGATATGGTCGGCACCGCGGGGCATCCGTGACATGCGCTTGCGCGCCTCGGTATATTCGATGCCGCGCGCCGCGTAGCTCTCGCCCAGCATGGCATAGGCCTTGGCATCGTATTCGCAGGGAACGCCGAACGCCTTGGAGATCGAATCTGCGGTGATGTCATCATGCGTCGGACCGATGCCGCCGGTGGTGAAGACATACGTGTAGCGTGCGCGCACCGCGTTCACGGCAGCTATGATCTCGTCTTCCTCGTCGGGTACGATACGCACTTCCTTCAGGTCGATGCCTACAGCCGTCATGATGTCGGCGAGGTGACCAATATTCTTGTCCTTGGTGCGGCCGGACAGTATCTCATCGCCGATGACGAGCATGGCGGCGGTAACGATTTCAGGCATGGAAAGGCTCCGGCAGGACGGGGTCGCCTGAAATAGCGCGGCGCGAGGCCAGCGGCAATGCCACCGGGGCGGTGAACAATCTGTTCCCATATACGAGATATCCAGTGAACACCGGGGCCAGTAACACCTTGCGCGACGAGGCAGTGTCAGCCTCCGTTGCGCAATCAAGGAGATGGAAATGGCGAAGGTACTTGTTCTCTACTATTCGAGCTGGGGTCACATGGAGCAGATGGCCAAGGCAGCCGCCGAGGGCGCCCGCGAGGCTGGCGCCGAGGTGACCATCAAGCGTGTTGCGGAACTGGTGCCCGAGGCGGTCGCCAAGGCTGCCTACTACAAGCTCGACCAGGAAGCGGCGATCGCCGATCCGCTCGAACTCGGCGACTATGACGCCATCATCGTCGGTGCTTCCACGCGTTTTGGCGCAATGGCCGCGCAGCTGAAGAATTTCTTCGATCAGACCGGCCCGCTGTGGGCCAAGGGTGCACTGGTCAACAAGGTTGGCTCGGTGATGGTTTCGACCGCCACGCAACATGGCGGCGCTGAAATCGCACTGTTGAGCACGCAGGCCACGCTGCAGCACCACGGCATGATCATCGTGCCGCTGTCCTATGCCTATCAGGGCCAGATGGGCAACGATGTCGTGCGTGGCGGCGCGCCCTACGGCATGACCACGACCAGCGATGGCGACGGCTCGCGCCAGCCTTCGGCTCAGGAACTCGAAGGCGCGAAATTCCAGGGCAAGCGAGTCGCCGAAATCACCGCGAAGCTCCACGGCTGATTTCCGACGCCGGCCGCGTCAGGCCGGCTGGCGTCGTTTCTATCGGAAATTCCGATGTCGACGGGCGGTCCCTCGGACCGCCCGTTTCGATGCAAGGTTGCAGTGCGATCGGATGCGGCTAAGCTGACCTGGTTCTGATCCGGGTGAACAATGCTCCTGTCAATTCTGTTGTGGCTGCTGGCCGCGCTGTTTCTGCTGGCGGTCCTGGGGATCGCCTGTCTCGTGCTCGCAACACTGTGGATCGCGGCGAAGGCGCAAAGATTGGTGCCGCCGGTCGGAAAATTCGTCGAGATCGACGGCAGCCGCATCCACTATGTTGATATCGGCGAGGGCAGGCCGATCGTCTTCGTGCACGGACTTGGTGCTCAACTCCATCACTTCCGGCACGCGCTGTTTGCGCATTTCGGCCCGGGCTACCGGCTGATCGCGCTCGATCGTCCTGGATCGGGCTATTCGGTGCGCGCCAACGGTGCCACGGGCCGGTTGCCAGAACAGGCAGCTTTGGTGCGCCGCTTCATCGAAGCGCTGGGTCTGGAAAGGCCTCTGGTGGTCGGCCACTCGCTGGGTGGCGCCATCACGCTGACCCTGGCCGTGGAACATCCCGAGGCGATTTCGGGCATCGCCTTGCTGGCGCCGTTGACGCATCTGGAAACCGGCATGCGTGAAAAGACCGGTTTGCTCAATATCCGGTCACGTCTTTGGCGCTGGATCATGGCTTACACGGTGGCGATACCGACAAGCCTTAGATATGCGCGGCCGACGATGGAATTCATATTCGCGCCTCAGGCTTTTCCTTCCGACTATATGGTCGAGGGTGGAGGGTGGCTTGGACTGCGGCCTGCTCATTTTCACGCAACGTCGACCGATATCGTTGCGGTCGAAGAGGATCTTGGCCGCATCGAGCAGCGCTACGGCGAGATCGCCATGCCCGCCGGCATCCTCTTTGGAGCGGCCGACCGCGTCATCGACATCCGAACCCACGGCGAACCAATGCAAGGCAAGATCGCAGGACTCGATTTCGAAATTGCCGATGGCCTCGGCCACATGCCGCAATTCGTCGAGCCGGAACGGATCATTGCTTTTATCGAGCGTATTGCAGCTCGCGCGTTTTCCGGGCGGCCATCGCGTTAGCCTCACGACAACTTCAATGAACCATTCGGCCGATTGCCGGGTTTACCCCGTGTCGCACCCAAGGCGACCAAGACACGGCGTAATAACACGAAATTTCTCGCAGCTTTCGTCCTCACGATCGGCCTCGCCACATCGGCGATGGCGCAATCGTCCGACGGCGCATATTCAAATCATCACAACTGGTGGCCGTTCGGCAACGAAGAGTCGTCAGGCGTCGACCAGAACACGATTGGAAGCATCAATGGCGTCCGCTCTGGGATGGATACTCTTGGCAGTTCGGGCGCGGTCGGCCCTTGTGCCTACAGCACGGCTGGTCCTGACGCGAATGCCCAGGGAAATATGAACGACCAGTATTGCGGTAAATAATCGGCCGCGAGGGCTTGCAGCTGGCCACGAGACGTCTTCTCTACGCACGTCCGTGGTCTGCGGCCTTGGCGACAAAATCAGTCAGAGACCTCGGTCTGCGGCCGATCCCGGCCGTCGGCCAGCTCCTCGTGCCACTTGCCGTCGGCATCCTCATACTGGATGCCGTCCGTCGCGCCTGCCACCTGCTGCTCAGCCGAAGCGATTTCGGCGGCGCGCAGCGCATCTTGATGGGTGGGAAATGTCTCCGAGAAGGTCGAGCCGACCTTGTAGGCCCAGCCGCCGTCATGTTCGACGATCTTGTAAGTCAGCTTCGCCATGAAAACCTCCGGTTGAAAGGTCCGCCTGCTAATGCAGCCGGTCGTCGGGCAGCCTGTCGTCGGGCACCAGCACTTCCGATTCCCTGGCGGCCTCGATCAGTGCCCGGCGTGCATCCGCCGTCGAACGATAACCTTCCAGCACTTTGAGGCAAGTGTCGAGGGCATCACGATGACGCGGACCGCGATTGAGCGGCCACACCGTCATCAGACACTCCGCCGCTTCCTGGGTGCTGCGGATATGGCGATATTTGCCGACATGGCCGAGTTCGACCACGACAGGCGTTTCAAAAGGTTTGTTGTCCATCATGGCCGAACGCAAAACAGCCAATTTGGTTGCAAAAGTGGCCTTCGGCCTGCGCCCAAAAGTCGCGTCGCGTTTGCGACGCGCTCTCAGGTCTTTGTTTGATGTCCCAAAACCGGATTCATTTTGGGCCACATGCAGGGGCGTCTCAGTAGCCGCAATCGTTGCGGAGCCACTGCGCGTTTGCCCAGCCGGTAGTGCCGCCGAGTTCGACCTGGTACCAATTGCCGCGCCGGTCGAAGATCTCGGTGTGATCGCCATTGAACAGCTGCCCGATCATCCGCGACGACGAGTTCGGCCGTGTCCGCACGGCGAGAAAGCCGCTGCCCGTCGCCAGATTGTAGCGCCCGGACAGGCCGTGCACCGTACCTTCGCAATATTGCGCTCCCGCCGGCGTCGATACGCCGATCCAAAGTCCGGCGACAGCCGCGAACGCGGCAGCCGGTAACAATGCCCTGAACGACATGAATTCCTCCCAAGCCCGGCCGCGCCCGCCGCAGCCTTACCTAAGGTAACAGGTTGAGGACAGAATTGAAGCAGGGCTAACATCAGAAGAAGTGGCGCCTCGCCGGAAGTCACGAGGAGCGGCCAATCAGCCTGCGGCCTTCATCCAGTGTTCCATGGTCGTGACCGAACGGGCGAGCTGCGGTGCCGGATGGATCTTTTCACTGAAAGTCGCGGCCGCACGCCACCCCCAGCGCGGGTCGGCGAGGAAGGCGCGCGCCAACGCCACCATGTCGGCGCGGCCCTCGGCGATAACAGCCTCGGCCTGCCGGGGATCGTCGATCAGGCCGACCGCGCGGGTCGGGATGCCGGCGCCCTTGCGCACGGCCTCCGCCAGGTGCACCTGATAGCCGGGGCCGGTGGGTAATTTCTGCAAGGGCGAATTGCCGCCGCTCGAGCAGCAGAGATAGGCGACGCCCTCGGACTTGAGTGCTTTCGCCACCTCGATCGCGTCCTCGACGTCAAAGCCGCCATCGACCCAGTCCTTTACCGACAGTCGCGCACCAAGCATCAGCTTTGGTGCTGCCTTCTTCACCGCCCTGGCGATCTCGACGACAAGACGCATCCGGTTTTCCAGCGAGCCGCCCCAGCGGTCGGTGCGCTGGTTGGACAGAGGCGAGAGGAACTGGAAGATCAGATAGCCGTGCGCTGCGTGCAGCTCGATGAAGTCGAAGCCGGCGCGTTCGGCCCGCCTTGCGGCCTCGGCGAACCGCTCGATGAGCTGCGGGATCTCCTCGTCCTCCAGCGCGTGCGGCACATTCCAGCCGCTATCGTAGGCGATGGCCGAGGCCGAGACGGTCTGCCAGGGATCTTCATTTGGCTGCAGCGGCCCGCCGCCTTCCCACGGCTTGCGGTTCGAGGCCTTGCGGCCGGCGTGCGCCAGCTGTGTGCCGAACTTCGTGCCCGGCGCGGCAACGCGCCGTGCTGCATCCAGTGTGCGGCGGGCGGCGGCTTCGTTGTCGTCGGAGTAAAGTCCCAGGCAACCATGCGTGATACGCCCGCGCCGCTCGACGTCGGTCATCTCCACAGTGACCATGCCGGCGCCGGACATCGCCAGGTTCATCCAGTGGTAGAGGTGCCAATCACTGGCCGAGCCGTCCTCGGCGGAATATTGGCACATCGGCGCCACGGCGATGCGATTGGTAAAGGTCAGGCCGTCAAGCGTGATCGGCTGGAAAAGCGATGCTGTCATGAAAAGGGCGCTCCGGGAAGGGTAAACCGCTGTCTAGGCAATGGATCGAGAGCGCGCCAGACACGAGACGGTGAAACGCGTTTTTGAACCATTCCCCTGCATTGCGCAAATACCTGTTGGCGGCTACGCCTCGACCAATAGCATGGAGACCATGATGGAAGATCGCATTCGCATCCGCTCGGAAGAGGTTCTGTCCGACGACTGGGCTGTTCTGAAGAAGACCGTCCTCGACTATCGCCGGCGTGACGGCCAGTGGGAGACGCAGATCCGCCAGACCTATGATCGCGGCGACGGCGCGGTGATTCTGCCCTATGACCCCCAGCGTTCGACCGTGCTCCTGGTGCGCCAGTTCCGCTATCCCGCCTATGTCACCGGCCACCGCGAGCCGCTGATCGAGGCCTGTGCCGGGCTGCTCGATGAAAATGATCCCGAGACCGCCATCCGCAAGGAAGCCGAGGAAGAACTCGGCTACCGCCTGAACAAGATTGAGCGGCTGTTTTCGCCGTATATGAGCCCAGGCAGCGTCACCGAACGGCTCTGGTTCTTCGTTGCTCGCTATTCGCCGGCCGACCGCATCTCGGCTGGTGGCGGCGCGCCGGAGGAGGGCGAGGACATCGAGGTCCTGGAAATGCCGCTCGATGAGGCACTGGCCGGCATTGCCGACGGCCGCATCATCGACGCCAAGACGATTATTTTGATCCAGCACCTGAAGCTGAATCCGATGAAGGCTTGACCCGAGCCATTGGAGACGGTTGGCCGGGTGCGGAAGCGGAATTTCCGGTGCGTATGAACAGATGAGTTCGCCGGTCCTCCTTCGCCAAGGCTTCGGCGGACACTCCTTCGTCTAACGAGCTCCAGGTGGCCCGCCACCCGAAGCTCGAAGAGCGAAGGGTGGTGCGGACGACGGGAATCGAACCCGTACGATCAGAGATCGAGGGATTTTAAGTCCCTTGCGTCTACCAATTCCGCCACGTCCGCAGGCCAGCCCTTTTCAGATGCCAGACACCAGCCGTCAAGTCGTGTTCTTGGGCCTGCCCGAACCCGTAACCCAGAGGAGGGGGCTCGGCGATACTGGTGCGATCACGGAATTATCCGCGGCGCTGGCACGGGTAAATATCGGTGCAGCGGATTTGATCCGCCAAGGCCGGCGCCATCAGGCCCAACCCATTCCCCCGCCCCCTGCGGGCGTCGGCCGCCCCTGAATTCCCCGCCACGGCCCGTATCGCTCGCCTATCCGGGCGGCAAGCAGAGGACAGCTGACATTGCTGGCGTCACCGTGCAAGATGGTCTTCTTGCGAGGAAAATGCTGATGAACAGCCTGGCTCGTCTTGTCGCTGGAGTGGCCATCGTGCTGCTTGCCTGCGGCCTCGCCATGGCCGCGCCATTGGCGCTCACCATTGCCAAGGCAGCGGTCGTATCCGATGCAGCGTCGGGACAGATGTCCTCAACCTCAAGATGACGCCGGACAGTGCAAAGGCGTTCGCCGACTTCACCAGGGCGAATGTCGGCAAGGTGGTCGATCTCAGCGTCGACGGTGCCGTGGTGGCGTCGCCGCGCCTGGTCGAACCCATTCTCGGCGGTGAGGTGATGCTCAACGGCACCTTCGCCGCTGGCGAGCTCCAGCGCCTCGCGGAACGGATTTCGGCCGGGGGTGCGAAAGTCACGGTCGAGGTTAAGGCCGAGCAGCCTTCGTGACGGCAAAATAGCCCTCGTGAAGGCTGGGTAGGCCTCACCGTCTGTTTGGCGCTGGCCAAAACCAGGCAGGCTTGGCACAGTCGCGTAAACAGGAGTCTCTTGATGGCAAAGAAGCCGGCGGCGCATGCGACGAAACCCAAGCCATGGACCGAGATGGCGACACATCTGGTCGACGTCGCCATGGGCCGCAAGCCCGCCGATCTCGTCATCCGCAACGGCCGCTGGGTGAATGTTCACTCAGGCGAGATCATCGCCGGCACCGATATCGCCATATCAGACGGCCGCTTTGCCTATTGTGGGCCGAATGCCAGCCACGCGATTGGTCAGGGTACCAAGGTGGTCGACGCCGGCGGGCGCTACCTCGTGCCGGGCCTCTGCGATGCGCATATGCATGTCGAGAGCGGCATGGTGACGGTGACCGAATTCTGCCGCGCGGTTATCCCGCATGGTACCACGTCGATGTTCATCGATCCGCATGAGATCGCCAACGTGCTCGGCCTGCCGGGCGTTCGCCTGATGCATGACGAGGCGGTTGCCATGCCCATCAACGTGCATGTGCAGATGCCGTCCTGCGTGCCTTCGGCACCGGGGCTCGAACATTCCGGTGCCGAGCTCACGGTCGCCGATGTTGCCGAAGCGATGACCTGGGAAAACATCATCGGGCTCGGCGAAGTGATGAATTTCCCCGGTGTCGTCGCCAATGACCCTGTCATGTCCGGCGAGATCGCCGCCACTGTGAAAGCCGGCAAGACGGTGGGCGGTCACTATGCGTCCCGCGATCTCGGCCTGCCGTTCCACGGCTATGTCGCCGGCGGACCCGAGGACGACCATGAAGGCACGCGCGCCGAGGATGCGATTGCCCGTGTGCGCCAGGGCATGAAGGCGATGCTGCGGCTGGGCTCCGCCTGGTACGACGTTGCCTCGCAGATCAAGGCGGTGACCGAAGGCGGCATCGATCCGCGCAACTTCATACTGTGCACCGACGACAGCCATTCCGGCACGCTGGTCCACGAGGGGCATATGGACCGGGTGGTGCGTCACGTCATCCAACAGGGGCTGAAGCCGGTGACGGCGATCCAGATGGCGACGATCAACACCGCCCAGCATTTCAGGCTGGAACGCGAGATCGGTTCGATCGCGCCGGGGCGGTTGGGCGACCTGCTGATTGTCTCCGATCTCGCCGCAATGACCATCGATGAGGTCTATGCACGCGGCGTCAGGCTGGCCAAGGGCGGCAAGCTCGACATCGACATTCCGGCCTATGACTATCCAGAGACGGCGAAGAACACCGTCAAGCTGGGCAAGAAACTCAAGGCCGGCGATTTCGACATCACGGCCCCCAAGGGCGCCAACGAAGTGCGGGTGCGGGTGATCGGCGTCATCGAGAACCAGGCGCCGACGCGGGCGTTGGAGGCGGATCTGCCGGTCGAGGACGGGCTGGTTGCCATGGACCGCCGCAACGATGTCTGCCAGATCGCGCTGGTCGAGCGCCACAGGGGCACGGGCGGCGTCACCAACGCCTTCGTCTCCGGTTTCGGCTATATGAGCGATTGCGCCATGGCGTCGAGCGTGGCGCATGACGCCCACCACATCATCTGCGTCGGCACCAACAAGCAGGACATGGCGCTGGCGGTCAACCGGCTGGGCGAAGTCGGCGGCGGCGTCGTGCTGTTTTCCAAGGGCAAGGAACTGGCGCTGGTCGAAATGCCTATCGCCGGCCTGATGTCGGACGAGCGCGCCGAGATCGTCGCCGCCAAAGCCGAAAAGCTGACCGAGGCGATGCGCAAGATGGGCTGTTCGCTGAACAACGCCTACATGCAGCACTCGCTGCTGGCGCTCGTGGTCATCCCGGAGCTGAGGATTTCCGATGTCGGCCTGATAGACGTGACGACGTTCCAGAAGGTCGATCTGTTCGTCTAGGCTCAACGACCCAGCGTCCGGTACTCACCCCCCAGTGACGATAGTCAGCACCTTGAATGGCGTGGTGATGACGACCTCGGCGACCGAACCGACGGCCTTGCCGAGGCCCTGGCCGAGATTGTTGAGCTGTGCCGGATCGGGTTCGTCCGAGGCGAGGCCAGCTGGCGTGCGCAGGCGGTCGCCGAGCAACTGCACCAGGATCGGATTGTCGGCGAATTTGGCGTGGTTGAGGCCACCGTCGCCGCCCTTGATCTTGGACAGGTCGACCACGGAGACGCCATAGCTGGCGAGATCGGCGGCATTGCCGTAGTCGCCGACACGGGGTTTGTCACCCGAGATGATGGACGACAGCTTGAGCGCCCGGTCATCGCTTGAAAGCAGCACGGCAAACGGCTTGTTCGGCTTGCCGTAGCGCATCATCTGCTTTTTGAACACGTCGACATCGATGTCGGGCGAAGCCAGGACGACATAGCCGAGCTTGCCGCCGAGATCGCGGTCGCCGGTGATGGCGAGTTGGCGCAGCGCCTCCATCGTCAGCCAGGTTCCCATCGAATGAGCGATGATGTCGATGCTCTTGACCCGCGTCTTGGCGAGCATTCTGAGCGTCGCCTCCAGATCGTCGCGCGCGGCGTTGGCACTGTCCTTGTCGTAGATGTAGCCGGTCGTCTTGGCGCTCGACGCCCAGGAAAACAGCACCGGCGTGCCCGGATATTTCGTGTCGTGGGCGATCTGCGTCAGCCGGTAGATACCGTCGTCGAAGCCATTGTTGAAGCCATGCACGAAGACCAGCGCGCGGTCGCCGCGCATGGCAATGTCGGCACCGACCGCCTTGGCGAATTGCGGCGCGCCTTCGTAGTAGGTGACGTCCTTGGCGGTGAAATCCTTGGCCGGATTGCTGTTGGCTGAGCCCTTGGCGCGCTCGATGGCGCCGACCTGATGGCTTTTCGGAACAGTGACATCGACCCGGGCAAAGCTGGTGGTCAGCGAACGATCGCCGTCGAACACCTGGCGCGGATCCTTCGTCGCTTTCTGCCGGGTCGTGGCGACGAAAATCTCATGCGTGGCAGCGATGGCGGATGCGGGCACGGCGACCGTCGTCTTGTTGAGCAGATCGTGCGTATTTCCGGCGCAGCCGGCGACCAGCACAGCGAAGGTTAAGGCGACGACACTCTTCAAACGCACGGTCACGCGCCGGCTCCCGTAAAGGGGGACGTCAAAAACATGACGTCGCTTGGTATTCCGATAAGGCCAGAGCCGGGCGCGGTCCAGTTCAAAGTGAATCGGGGCGTCCGCAAGGGTGAATGGCTAAGACGACTGTCACCAAACCGCATCTACTGCCCGAGCTGGCTGATACGGTCGGTCACATCTCGGTCGCTGGCAAAGCCGTCATCCTCGCGCAGCCGTTGGCCGATCATCTTCACCAGGGCCGGATTGTCGGCGAATTTCGTATGGTTGAAGCTGTCGGTGCCTTTGACCTTGGAGAGATCGACGACCGTCACGCCGTAGGAGGCAAGATCGGCGGCATCCTTATAGTCGCCGACGCGTGGCCGCGAACCGGCGATCAGGCCGGAGAGCCTGAGCGCGCGGTCGTCGTCAGACAACAGCAGAATGAACGGCTTGTCGGGCTTGCCATAGCGGCGCATCTGGCTCTTGAACACGTCGACATCGATGTCGGGCGAGGCCAGCACCACATCGCCGAGCTTGCCGCCGAGGTCGCGGTCGCCGCTGATGGCCATCTGGCGCAGCGTTTCCATCGTCACCCAGGTTCCCATCGAATGGGCGACAATGTCGATGCGTCGCGCGCCGGACTGCTCCAGCATCCGCAGCGTCACTTCGAGCTGGTCGCGCGCGGCACTCGCACTTTCCTTGTCATAGACATAGTCGGTGGTCCTGGCGCCCGAGGCCCAGGAAAACAGCACCGGCGTGCCCGGGTAGCCGGAATCATGGACGAGCTGGGTCAGGCGGTAGACGGCATCGTCGAAGCCGGTGTTGTAGCCATGCACGAAGACCATGACGCGGCCGCCGCGTGCCGCGATATCGGCGTTGAGCGCGCTGGAGAATTTCGGTTGCGCGTCGTAGCCGACGACCTCGGAAGCCATGAAATATTTGGCCGGATCATTCGACTTGCCGCGCGAGCGCCGCTCGATCTGGCCGGTCTGATGGATGCCCGGCACGGTGACGTTGACGCGGGCATAGTTTAGCGTGGCCGAGCGCTCGCCATCGAAAACCTTGTTGGGATCGTCGGACTTCTTGCGCGTCGTGGCGATGAAGATCGAGTGGTTGCCAGCGATTTCCGTCACCGGCGCGGACATGACAGCGCTGCCAAGCAGTTCCTGGGTTTGCGGGCCGGCGCAGCCGGCAACGAGCAAGGCAAGGACGACTATAAAAATCTTCTTCAAAGGCACTTAGAAATTCCAACTCTGGCCGAATGGCCCATCCACCCCCGCGACACCTCCCGGACAGGGAGAGTGCGGCAGAACTAAGTCACATCGGGTCGAAATGTGGTCAGCGGCTGGTCACAGCCATCGCACTGTTGCGCGAAAGCCAGAATGGCGGGAGAAACGCCGGAATGTTGGAGAAGGGCAGCATCTCCGGCTTGAGGCGGATGCCGAGCACGTCCGCCATGAATGCGCGGCGCGCTTCGATGCGGTTCCAGGCCTCGGGATGGCGTGCCGCGATCTCCTCGCGCAGCACCTCGTCGGCGAGTGCGATGCCGTCCTCGATGTTGGTGGTGAAATAGTCGCTGCCGGTCGCCGGAATGATGTCGACCTGCAATGCCATGCCGGATTTCAGCTTGATGCCGGAGCCGGAAAACACCGGCGAATGCATCCACTCGTCGATATGGACGAGATGGCCGGGATTGAGCGAGACGCCAAAGAACGGGTCGCCGATGCGGTCATGCACCGCCTTCCACAAAGCGCCGCCCGTGGTGCCGATACCGATCGCCTCATACCAGTCGACAACCGCGGCGAAATAGGGCGCGACCAGCTTTTCGACATAGTCGCGGATGGCAGGAGGCAGCTCGGAGGCATCCTCGGCCAGGAAGCCGGCACGGGCATTGAGCGCGCCCTGGATGCCATAGGCCATGGTGATCGGGTCGCCGCGCTTGATCACATCGAGGCGAGGACTGGGCAGGCCATAGGCGGCGCGCTTTCCCGCCGACAGCATCGGGTGACAGCCATGCGGCAGGCCGTTCATGCCCATCAGCCGCGCCGCCTGCAGTTCGGTCATCCCGGGCTCGATACCTCGCAGCACATTGCGCAACCCTTGCGAGGTGAAGGTCGCGGCGAACTCGAAGGCAGCCAGTTGGTCCGCCTCGTTGATGGCGCGCAGGCCGTCGGTGGGGTTCATCAGCAGATTGGCGGCATTGACGACCGCGCCCTTGTCGCCGACGAAAGCGCGCAACGTATCGGCAATGAAGGAGGGCAGGTCGAGCGTCGTCTCATCGAAGCCGGCGTCGCCGGCGCCAAAGGGCTTCCAGCCGATGGCGCCGATCCTGTGGCCGGGCTTCAGGCCGCAGGCGGCAAGGATGTCGGGCAGTGCGTCCGAGCGGTCACGCGGCTGCGCCGGCAACGAGAACGTCTGGTAGAGCACGCGCTCGTAGGGGCCGTTGCAGAGTTCGGCATAGCCCCAGCCCTCATTGCCGACGAGAAGTCTTGGCTGCCGGCCCGGAACGATGACCAGCAATGTCTCCTCGAAGCGCGGATCGTAGCCTGAGAGATAGGCGACATTGGCCGCGTGTTCGCGGTCGCCATAGATGGCGAAGCCATCGAAGCCGGCCTTGGCGCCCCGCGCGGTCAGCGCCTCGATGCGCGCCTCATGGGTATTCCGGGCAACCAGCGGCATCACCGTCGGTTCGCCGAATTCCGGCAGCGCCATGAATTTCAGGCCGACCGATGCGACAGGCATGAACAAACGCCCCCAAGTGCTTGCAACGATTCTTCGAATGCCCTTTGCGGGAGGGGCATGGATGGCCGGACAATGGCGTTGCGGGGCCAGATATGCAATAGGCAGGATCGGCTGCGCGAGGTCAGGATGCAACTGACAGACTCTCTGTGCGCAAGGTTGATGACAGGGTCCGCGCAGACATGCGGCACAAGGTGACTTTCCGATGACCAATTTTTCCTCGCGCGTCGCTACCGCTGCCGCCGCGATCCGCCAGATCTTTCCGGAAACGCCGCTGCAGGAAAACGACTATCTGTCGAAAAAGACGGGCGCCCGGGTGCTGTTGAAGCGTGAGGATTTGAGCCCGGTGCGTTCCTACAAGATTCGCGGTGCCTTCAATTTCTTCCGCAAGGCGCTTGCCGCCGGCAACCAGGCCGAACTGTTCGTCTGCGCCTCGGCCGGCAACCATGCGCAGGGTTTTGCCTTCGTCTGCCGCCATTTCGGCAAGAAGGGCGTGGTGTTCATGCCGGTGACGACGCCGCAGCAGAAGATCGACAAGACCAGGCTGTTCGGCGGCGAGTTCGTCGAGATCAGGCTGATCGGCGACTTCTTCGACGACTGCTATCGCGCCGCCTTCGAATTCACCGAAAGCTCCGGTGCCCACATGGTGCCGCCCTTCGACCACAAGGACATCATCGAGGGGCAGGCGACGGTCGCCTATGAGATCTCGGACCAGATGCCGGGCGCGCGCATGCCCGACATCATCATGCTGCCGGTCGGCGGCGGCGGGCTCGCCGCCGGCGTCACCCATTTTTTCGCCGATCAGGGCCGGGACGCGCGTTTCGTCTTCTGCGAGCCGGCCGGCGCGCCGAGCCTGCATGACAGCCTTGCGGCCGGAAAACGGTTGAAGCTCGCCAAGGTCGACAATTTCGTCGACGGCGCGGCGGTGGCCGAGATCGGCCGCGAACCCTTGCGATACCTCAAGGAATTCGCCGCCGACACGGTGCGGCTGATCCCGGAAAACCGGCTCTGCGCGACGATGATCGAGATGCTCAACATCGAAGGCGTCGTGCTCGAGCCGGCCGGCGCGCTGGCCATCGACGCGCTCAAGGACTTTTCCAGGAAGGAGATCCGCGGCAAGACCATTGTCGCCGTGGTTTCAGGCGGCAATTTCGATTTCGAGCGGCTGCCGGATGTCAAGGAACGGGCGCTGCGCTTCGAGGGTCTGAAGAAGTACTTCATCATCCGCTTTCCGCAGCGGCCGGGCGCGCTGCGCGACTTCCTCGAAATGCTGGGCCCGGACGACGACATTGCTCGCTTCGAATATCTGAAGAAATCGGCGCGCAATTTCGGCTCGGTGCTGATCGGCATCGAAACTAAGGACCGCCGCAATTTCGATTTGCTCAGGGCGAATTTCGAGGCCGAGGGCGTCCAGTATCAGGATATCACCGACAACGAGACATTGGCCGGGTTCATCATATGAGCGGGAAAGTCTTCATCGCCCTGTTCTCCGGCATCAATGTCGGCGGCAACCGCATCGTCAAGATGGCGGAGTTGCGGTCGTTCTTCGAGGATCTCGGCTTTTCCGATGTCGCCACCTATGTGCAGAGCGGCAATGCAGTGTTCCGGGCCGGCAAGGGCGACGCGGCCGCGCTGACCAAACAGATCGAAGCGGCCTTCGAGAAGAAATGGGGTTTTCATTCGCGCATCATGGTGCGCGATCTTTCCTGGTTCGAACGGCTGGTGTGCGAAAATCCCTATCCGGAAGCGGCCGCAGACCACACCAAGCTCCACGCCTATGCGCTGGAGCGTGAACCGACCACCGATGAGGTGGCGCGGCTGACCGAAAAATGCACCGGCCCCGAGCGCTTCGAGGTTAAGGGCGACGTGCTCTACTTGCATGCGCCGGACGGGCTCGGCAAATCCGTGTTTGCTAACCTCATTCCGCGCGTTCTGAAGGTGCCTGGCACTGCACGAAACTGGCGCTCGGCGCTGGCGCTGCTGGAGATGGCCGATCAGGCCGATCAGAAATAGGCCGATTACGCCGCTGGCTTCCAGTCGAAGGTGAGTTCCTCGCGGAAAGCAAAGCGCTTGATGTGGTCGGCGACGACGCTTTCCAGTCGCTCGATCGACCCGGCTTCGTCGGTCGACACCGTGATGTGCAGTGTGCTCGCATCGGCATCCATGACCGTGCGGCCGAGCGAAAGATCGATCGTGCCACGGGTGGGGTCGAATTCGACGGGAAATTTGTGCGCCCAGTGCTTGCACAGCTGCTGCAGATAGCGGCTGGCATGTTCGGTGGCGACATCGGCACGGCTGGTCGGCATGAATGAATTCTCCTGGACGGGGCGCTGGCTTTGCCTGGCTGACGCGTCAGGCAGGTAGATAGGTGCCGTCGATCAGAACGGCAAAGGCGGCCGGCTTGTCCGCGCGGCCGCCTTGCTCAAGATGGCGTGATCGCTACCAGGTGCCGGTGTTCGGCATTGAGGCCCAGGGCTCGGCCTTGGGCTTTGCCGGTCCCTTCTGCAGCAGCTCGAACGAGATGCCGTCCGGCGATTTGACGAAGGCCATATTGCCGTCGCGCGGCGGCCGGTTGATGACGACGCCCTTGTCCATCAGATGCTGGCAGGTGGCGTAGATGTCGTCGACCTCATAGGCGAGGTGGCCGAAATTGCGGCCGCCCTTGTAGTCTTCAGGATCCCAGTTGTAGGTCAGTTCGATCAGCGGTGCCTTGTCGGCGATGCCACTTTGCTCGTCTTCAGAAGCCGCGAGGAAGATCAGCGTGAAGCGGCCCTGCTCGTTTTCGTAGCGGCGGACCTCCTTCAGCCCGAGCTTGTTGCAGTAGAAATCGAGCGAGGCATCGACATCGGCGACGCGGACCATGGTGTGCAGATAGCGCATGTGATTTTCCTGAGGTCGTTGGGCTGCGGCGCAACATAGGGTCGGCCTGGCGAAAGGGCAATCTCAGGCGGCAGGCGATGCCGGCAAAGAACAAATCCGGCATTCGCGCAATGAACCGTGAAAAAAGGCAGGGAAGGTCTTGCACACACCGGAAGCCGCGGTGTTAATCTGGTGTCAAGAATCAGTTGCGGTGTTCTTGAAAAAAGGGGGCATTCTTATGGGGGAAAAGGCCTCTTTGACGGGGCGGGCCGGAACCCTTGGCGACGCCTTGGCGCGCGACGAAGGCGGCGATGCCGACCTTGCAGAAATTGCCGGCGCCATCAAGTGGTTCGATGTAGCCAAGGGCTATGGGTTCATTCTTCCCGATGATGGTATCTCGGGCGATATCCTCCTCCATGTGACATGTCTTCGGCGGGACGGCTTCCAGACAGCCCTGGAAGGCGCGCGTGTGGTCTGTCTTGTCAAGCAGGGCGATCGCGGGCTGCAGGCCTTCCGTGTGCTTTCGATGGATATCACCACCGCCGTCCATCCCGCGGAAATGCAGGAACAGCGCACCCATGTCGCGGTGACGCCGGAAAGCGGGCTCGAGCGCGCTTTGGTGAAGTGGTTCAACCGCACAAAGGGCTTCGGCTTCCTGACGCGCGGCGAGGGCACCGAGGACATTTTCGTCCACATGGAGACCTTGCGTCGCTATGGCATCACCGAGCTTCGGCCGGGGCAGGTTGTGCTTGTTCGGTTCGGGCGCGGTGACAAAGGCCTTATGGCCGCCGAAATTCACCCCGATATGGGCACCTTGCCGGTCTCGCATTAGGGCTTTGTCCATCCCGGTAAAATCGGGATGGCTCCTCCACCTCCTCATTGTTTGACCATGATCTCAAGTGAGAACCGGGTTCCCCTTTTGGGGATCATGGTCTAGGACGATTTTGGTCGAGGATTTTACATGGCTCACAGGAATTGGCTGACGGCGGGCATAATGTGCGCCATTGCTGCCGTCATCGTAGCAGCAAGCGCCTTCTTCTATTTCCAGGTTCCAAGCGCGGCCGACAGCCGGGCAATGATTCTTCCGGTCGATCCGACGCCATTGGTCGTGGCGACGAAGAACGGCAATCGCTCTTTTTCCATTGAGATCGCGGATACCGAACCGGAGCGCGAGGCTGGCCTGATGTTTCGCGACGACATGGCGGATGACCACGGCATGCTGTTCGTCTTTGAGATACCGCAGCAGGTCAGTTTCTGGATGAAGAACACACCGATGCCGCTTGATCTTATTTTTATCGGTCAGGATGGCAAGATCCGGGCGGTCAAGCATGGCGAACCGCAATCCGAGGCCGTCATTTCGCCGGGTGTACCGGTGCGCTTCGTGCTCGAGCTCAAGGCTGGCACCGCCGCCAAGAATGGCATCGAGTATGACGATCTGCTGCGCCATCCGGCCGTCGGCACGGTATCTGGCCCCGGAATGCCACCAGCGGACAAAGGTGATTCTCCAAACGTCAATTCCAACTGAGCGCGAACTAACCTGCCGATGCAGTTCTTTTCCCATGATGGCTTCGATCTAGCCTTCCTCGACCGCCAGCCGGCATCGGGCTTAGGCGATCCTGTACTCATGATCCACGGCTTCGCCTCGAGCCACTACGTCAACTGGGTATCGCCCGGCTGGTTCAAGACGCTCAACGATGCCGGCTATCGCGCCATCGCCTTCGACAATCGCGGCCATGGCTCGTCGTCGAAGAGCTACGACGAGGCCGATTACACACCCGCGAAAATGGCTTCGGACGCGGCCGCCTTGCTAGATCATCTCAGCATCGAGCGCGCCCATGTCATGGGCTATTCGATGGGCGCGCGCATTGCGGCGTTCCTGGCGCTGTCCGATCCCGACAAGGTGGCGACGCTGGTCTTTGGCGGCCTCGGCATCGGCATGATCGACGGCGTCGGCGATTGGGATCCGATCGCGGCGACCCTCCTTGCCGACGATCCGGCCACGACGACCCATCCGCGCGGGCGCTCTTTTCGCGCCTTTGCCGATCAGACCCACAGTGATCGCCGGGCACTTGCCGCCTGCATTGCAAAATCGCGGGAGTTGCTTGATGAGGACGACATCGCCCGCATCGCTCAACCGACGCTCGTCGCCGTCGGCACCACGGACGATATCGGCGGCTCGCCCGACGAGCTTGCGGCCTTGATGCCCAACGCCAGGGCTTTTCACATCGAAGGACGCGACCATATGCTGGCGGTCGGCGACAAGACCTTCAAGCAACGCGTGCTGGAGTTTTATGCTGAACATCCGCTTTGAGTGGTGAGCCGGGGGGCAACAATGGCGCAATGGGGAAGAGGTATGGCCGACATGCCGGGCGTGGTGGCGCAAGGCAAGTTCGGCAAACGTTCGGTCGTGCTGGCGCTGTGCGCGTTCGGGGCTGGAACGCTCGCCATCATCACGATGGTGGCGATACCGCGCGACGCGTCTCAGTTGGTCCAGGACATCGCGCCATGGGTCTTCATGGCCATATTTCTTATAGCCGCGCCGATCATGCATATCACTGGGTTCATCTTCGGGATCATGGCGCTGGTCCGCTCAAACGATAGCCGTGGACTCGGCCTTCTCGGGATCATCCTCAACGGCCTGTCGGTGATGGCAGGGCTTGGTATTCTCGCGGCAATGGCGTCGACGATAGGCGCCTTTACCTGATCTTGCACGCTCTTGCTGCCTGAACCGACTTCGCCAGCACGCACAGCAATTCGAACATCATCGTCGCGCCCGCCAACGCCGTCATGCCGGCGAGATCGAAGGGCGGCGCCACTTCGACGACATCGGCGCCGACAATGTTCAATCCGTCGAGCAGACGGACCATTTCCTGCACCTCGCGTGTGGTGAAGCCGCCGAGCTCGGGCGTGCCTGTTCCCGGCGCCATTGACGGGTCGATGCAGTCGATGTCGAAGGTCACATAGGTTGGGCCGGTTCCGGCAATAGTACGCGCTTCTTCCATGACGCTGGTAGCACCCCGCCTGACGAATTCCTCCATGTAGATGATCCGAATGCCCTGGGCGACCGCCCAGTCATGCTCGCCGGGCTCGTAGATCGAGCCGCGAATGCCGATCTGCACGACCCGCCTGGGGTCGAGCAGGCCCTCTTCGATGGCCCGGCGGAAGGGTGTGCCGTGGGTGTAGGGATTGTCGCCGAAATAGCGGTCATTGGTGTCGGAATGCGCATCGAAGTGGATCATGCCGACTGGTCTGTGCCTGGCGACAGCGCGCAGCACCGGCAGCGTCGTCAGATGATCGCCTCCGGCGGCCAGCGGAATGGCGCCTGCCGCCACGATTGCAGCAATGCCGTCCTCGATGCGTTTCAATCCGTCCATGAGGTTGATCGGATTGACCGAGAGATCGCCGACATCGGCGACATTGGCGATGCTGAACGGCTCGATGCCCGAAACGTGGTGGACACGCCGCATCAGGCTCGACTGGTTGCGGATATCGCGCGGGCCGTGGCGCGCGCCGGCGCGGTTGGTCGTGCCGCCGTCCCAGGGTATGCCGACCAGCGCGATGTCGAGCCCCTCGGCGCTCGCCACCGCCGGCAGCCGCATGAAGGTCGAGAGCCCGGCAAAGCGGGGAACGACCGAAGCGTCGACCGGTTGGAAGAAATTGCTGCTCATGATGTCGGCACCTCGGGAGAATCCACGTTGTACGATTTCAGCGATCCGCGTCTCGCAGTCATCGGTCAGCCAATGGCCTTTTAGGGCCACATGCAAGTGCGCGGGGGAGATCTCCGGCGGAAAATCACGAGGGCTTTTGCAGGGCCGCCAGCGACCGCGCCAGGTTCAGCCTGGCCTGCGGCTCGAAACGTTGGCGAAATTCCTGCGTGTGGAAGATATGCGGGCGGGCGAGAAAACCGGTCAGCACAGCACCCCGTCCGGCACGCCACATCGGTTCCTCCACCCAGCCATACTCGCGGCGGACGGCGCGCTCAAAGGCGTCGAACGCATCCGGCGCGGCACCCAGGATCGACAGATCCATGTCGAGGAAGAGGCTGGCGTCGCGCGTGGCCGTCGCGTCATCGAACCGGGGCAACTGGTGCGTGGCGGTGGCGAGGATCATCGCGCTGATGCGGCTCAGGCGCCCGCCGTCGGTGCTCCCCGCGAGCCTTGTCTCGGCAAGGGCAGCACTTCTGGCCTCATTGTCCTTGGCCTTGCTGTCGTAGATGGCGTCGTGGAACCAGATCGCCGCTTCGACGGCTTCGGGATCGCCGAGCGACGCTCGATACTCCCCAGCCAACGCGAGCATCGCTTCGATATGGGCAAGGTTGTGGTAGTGGCGATCCTCGGCCTTGTAGAGCACCGAGAGCTCGGTTCTGAGGTCGGTGTCGATCAAGGGTTCGTTTTCCATGGCTGCTTGAATTCCTGCGAACCAAATCCATTTGACACAGCACTAAGGAAAATTGAGTTCATTCGTGCTATGATCTGTCTTATATGTGCGGCCAGACAGTAGGCATGCATAACCCGCAAGCTAGCAGGACCCAGGACGAGACGTCGATGAACAGCATCAGCATTTCCCGCCACAGCGTGTTGCAGCCGGTCGATCCGATCTGGCGTTCGATCCGCGACGAGGCGATGGACGCGGTCAACCGTGATCCGCTTCTTGCCGCGTTCCTCTATTCGACGATCCTGAACCAGGAGAGCCTGGAAGAGGCCGTGATCCACCGGATCGCCGAGCGGCTTGCCCACCAGGACATTGGCTCCGATCTCATCCGCCAGACCTTCAAATCGATGCTGGCCGACGACAAGGACTGGCCAACGACCGTGCGCGTCGACATCCAGGCCTATTATGACCGCGACCCGGCCTGCGACCGCTTCATCATGCCGGTGCTCTATTTCAAGGGCTTTCATGCCATCCAGACCCACAGGCTGGCGCACTGGCTGTGGAACCAGGGCCGCAAGGATTTCGCGCTCTATCTGCAAAGCCGTTCATCCTCGGTCTTCCAGACCGATATCAATCCGGCCGCGCGCATCGGCAAGGGCATCTTCATCGATCATGCCACCGGCCTCGTCGTCGGCGAGACCGCGGTCATCGAGGACGATGTGTCGATCTTGCACGGCGTGACGCTGGGCGGCACCGGCAAGGCCGGTGGCGACCGCCACCCCAAGATCCGCCGTGGCGTGCTGATCGGCGCCGGCGCCAAGATTCTCGGCAACATCGAGATCGGCCATTGCTCCAAGATCGCCGCCGGTTCGGTTGTTTTGTCGCCGGTGCCGCACAACAAGACCGTTGCCGGCGTGCCGGCCCGCGTCGTTGGCGAGACCGGCTGCGACCAGCCCTCGCGCCAGATGGACCAGCTTCTGCCGTCGCAGACGATGGACCAGGTGGTCAGCTTCGATATCTGATTTTCCGCGCCGGCGCGTTGCCTGGCGTGATTGCGATTTTGCCCGGAGGCGCTGACGCTTCCGGTGCAATACGGCCGGCTTGCCTTTACATCGCCATTGTCGACGTGCCAGAAGCGCCCTTCAAACCAGCAAGCCCGATGATCGGAGAAGACTGTTGAAGCCGGACGAAATCAGAAAGCTGGACGCCTATTTCAAGCGCGTCTTCCAGAACCCCAAGCTCGAGGTCAAGGCACGGCCGCGCAAGGACGATTCGGCCGAGGTCTATGTCGGTGACGAGTTTCTCGGCATCGTCTTCAAGGATGAGGACGACGGCGACTACAATTTCTCGATGGCGATCCTCGATATCGATCTGGCCTGAGCCCGCGATCCAACGGCAGGCCGCGCCGAGCGCGGCCGCCTCTCCCTGTCAATGTCCGGTCTTCAGGATACGCCCGGCCTCGGCGGTCATCGCCGCATCGAGCGCCTGCCAGTCGCCAAGGAATTCCTTGGAAAAACGATAGATCAGGCTGAGATCGTTGCCAACATGGATGTCCCGCTCGCAGGGCGCCAGCGATTCTCCAGCACTCGGCCCGCTCAGGCAGCGGGCCACGAACGGGTCCTTGCCCTCGCGCTTGCCGACCACCAGCACCTCGTTCAGATAGCCTGATTTCTCATTGAAAGCGTAGACCGTCGTGCCGCCAGGTCCGGGAATGCCGGGCTGGACGATCAGCGCGCTGTAGATCGGCGCGAACCGGCCACTCATGTCTCGCGACATCATCTGCTGTTCGAAAGACAGGAAGATGATGTTCCTGTTGGCTTCCGAGTGATTGAAATCGTCGCGAGCCGCCTCGCTGTAGCCGTCCATCTGCGGATAGCGCAGATAGAGGTCGAGACGCGAGGCAATGCCGTCGCGCCGGGCCTGGGCGAAGCGAATGGTATTGGCCGGCACGGCGATGACATTGTTGCCGATCACGACCTGGCGGATGGTCGGATCGTCCGTGTATCCGGCCATGGCGATGGTATGGCCGAACCATTTGCCGCCAACGCTGATCGCTACCGACAGCAGGGCAAGTGCGGCGAAGGCATAGAACACCCGCCTCATCAGCATGGAATCAACCACGGTGAATTCAGCGCCGTTGGCGATTGCTGCCTGCTTCATCTCGGTCCTCATCCCAACCGCCATTCCCGGTGTCCCTCGACGGCACACATCGCGCGGCACGGCTCTTGCAGCCTTCCTGAAACGACTGTGCGATTTCATGGTAAATGGAAGGTTAAGATGCCCCAGATGGAACTCTTCCTGTTCGCTTTTGTCGTCGGGCTGACGGTTTGCGGGCTGACGGGCTCGACGATGGAGCTGGTGTCGGGCCGCAAGGTCGCCTTCGCAGAGCCCTATGTGTCGCCCTCGCATGTGCTGCGCTCGCTGGCGGCGACGGCGGGCGCCGGCCCGTTCATGCTGGTCAACGATGCCCTCGATGCCCGGCGCCAGAACCGCATTTCGACAATGGCGCTCCTGTCATGCGGCTGCACCGCGATTGCCTGGTCCCTCGCGCTCGGCATCGTCATACTGGCCATTGCCTCATGGACGATCCGTCTCATAGGGTCCGGCATCTGAGACGAATCGGAGGCCGACAATGCCGCTTTATGCGATCGATGGAACTGAACCCAGCTTCGCGGATGCGGACACGAACTGGATCGCTCCCGACGCGACGCTGATTGGCGATGTGCGTATCGGCCGCAACGCCGGCTTCTGGTTCGGCGTCGTCATTCGCGGTGACAACGAGCCGATCACTATCGGCGCCGACACCAATGTGCAGGAACATACGGTCATGCACACCGATCCCGGCTTTCCGCTGACCATCGGCGAAGGCTGCACGATCGGCCATCGGGCCATGCTGCATGGCTGCACGATCGGCGACAACAGCCTGATCGGCATGGGCGCCATCGTGCTGAACGGTGCGAAGATCGGCAAGAATTCGCTGGTCGGCGCGGGCGCACTGGTCACGGAGGGCAAGGAATTTCCGGACAATTCGCTGATCGTCGGCTCGCCGGCCAAGGCGATCCGGGTGCTGGACGATGCAGCTGTCGCCAGGCTGCGCAGCTCGGCCGCGCACTACGTCGCCAACGGCAAACGTTTCAAGGCTGGGCTGACGAAGGTGTAAGCCACCATCCAACCGGCAAGTTACGGGGACGGCATCCCCGCGTGGATCAGGTGGATTTGCTTTTTCCCCTTCTCGCTGCCGGGGGCTTGATTCGTATCCGCATGGCTCCCCCTTTGGGAGCCTCGATTTCGAATTGGGCTGTGCCCCTCACTAGGTCACTCAGTTTGCCGAAACCATAGGTGCGAGGGTCAAAATCGGAGAAGAGGTTCGAGAGTTGCTTGCCGAATGTGCCGAGCAGCACCCAACCGTCTTCACTGTCCATCTGGCCAATGACTTTCTTGAGTATGGGCAGCGCGGCACTGGACGATCGAAGCGGCTTCGATGCGGGCGCGGTGTCCGGGATGTTCGCCGGGCCACGCAGAAGGTTCTCGGTGTAGATGAACCGGCGGCAAGCCTGCCGAAAACTCTCCGGGGTCTTCTGCTCTCCAAACCCGAACACATCGACACCCTGTTCACGTATGCGTGCAGCAAGCCGGGTGAAATCACTATCGGAAGAAACTAGACAGAAACCGTCGAAACGACCGCTATGGAGCAGATCCATCGCGTCGATTACCAGCGTGATATCTGAAGCATTCTTCCCGGTGGTATAGGCGAACTGCTGCTGCGGAATGATTGCGTGCTTCGTCAGGATGTCTGCCCAGCCCTTGGATCGAGGGCTGGAGAAGTCGCCATATATCCGGCGCACACTGGCTTCGCCGATCTTTGCGATTTCCTCGAACAAGCCGTCGGCAATCTTGGCGGAGGTGTTGTCGGCATCGATAAGAACCGCAAGACGCGGCGATCGAGCTTCGGTCGGCATAGTACCTCCTGCGGCTGATATCTTATGGAGATATGGTGACGCGAATAGGCACTATGCCATCGAAATTGGATCAATTTCAGCAGCCATGACCAGAAATGGCGGAGCCGGCCCGGGGACGGGGCCGGCTCCTTTGACCCGGTCGTTGGGGACGGGGAGGGTGGGGACTCGACCGGGTTTCTCGTTGCGTCCTAGCGGACGCTGGCGACCGCGTCGGAGCGGCCGTCGTTGATCGTCACCCAAACGCCGGAATTCTCCGTCGATTGACGCTTGAGATAGGTGTAGTCGGTGTCCGTCCAGGACAGCACCTTGGTTTCCAGATTGTCGAGAATGAACTCGCCGAGGCTCGTGCGCACGGTCAGCACGGCGTGGCCGTCGCCATTTGGCTGGCGCGCAACCGTCATCAGGAGATCACCGGCCGGCACGCCCGCGCTCATCAGTTCGCGACGCTTCTCCAGCGCGTAGTCCTCGCAATCGCCATAGCCATTGTCGGGATAGGACCAGTATTCTTCGACACCGTAGTTTTCCATGTCGGTGCGCGGCTTGATGCGGGTGTTGACCGAATTGTTGACGTTGACGATCGTCGCCCAGAGCTTGCGGCTCAGGTCGACCGGATCGCCCTTGGGAGTCTTCTCGTTGCATTCGATCGGTATGCGCTGGCAGAATTCATAATGGCCAACAGGCTGCGTGGTACGTCCGCCGGTGTGCATATAGGCCGGTCCCGCGGCATATGCTGATCCCCAAGCGGAAAGCTGCATCGCCATTGCCAACAGCAACAGCCTGCCCCTCGTTTTTTTCATTTTTAGTCTCCCCGTTCGAAGGAGACATTGCCACAGCTGGATTTATTTGACGCAAAAGCGCGAAGCAGACTTTAAGTAAAACGCCAGTAGAATAAACATAAAATTTGAATCATTTGAGTATTGAATTGTTTGGATTGCCGGATCTGGCCTGCTGGGGCGCGCGGCTTTTGCGGCCGATCCTGCAGATAGCCGCCTCGGGTTGCCCGAAGCGACGTCGATCGCTTCCAGGGGATACCAGTCGCTGTTGCCCAGAAACAAAAAACCGGCCGCGAAGGGCCGGTTTGATTGGGGTTTCCCGTCCGATCCGGTCAGGCGCGCGGCGTGTTGAATTCGGAATCGAGCGTTTCGGGGCGCTGGATGACGGCGAATTCGATGGCGACGCCATCCTCGAAATGACGAACGATCTGCCCGCGCATGGTGCCAAGCATGACCTGGATGCCGATCGCCGGCTTGACGTCGATCTCGACCGCGGCGCCGGACAGCGACAGGTCGATAATCCGGCACTGGTACTGACGGCCGTCGGTAAGCTGCAGCACGCTGGTCGGGTTGCGCGGCGCGACGCGCTCGTGGCGGCGGTCTTCCGGCAGGTCGAGCTCGTGCTTGTTGGCAAGCCAGGTCAATTGCGCCGCCAGCTTGTCCTTCTTGCGGTCGGACGCAATCACCGTCATGGCGAAGCCGTCCTGCAAGGTGCGTGTGACGACACCTTCGATGCGCCCGATATGGTCGATATAGGCGATGACTTTTTCGCCGGGCATGCCGACCCGGTCGGTGCGGAACGCGACGTTGCCGGGCGACATGTCGACAACCTGGCAAGGGTGTTCGGTGCGATCTTCCAGCATGAAGCGCCCGTATATCTTGACCCGGACGCGCTGAAAGTTACGCCTTTCAGCTTGGGACGGCGCGTAGTCGACCGCCGCTGACCTCATGACTGCCTACACCCCGTTTGGCATTCCCGCGCGTCAATGCGAGGGATTTCATCAGAGAAGTACAACAAAGCGGGTTAACAAAGGGAAAAAACGAGCCTGCAACACCGTGCGATCATCAACTATTCCTCGCGCCCGCCGTCGAAGACGACGAGATGGCGGATGCGGCGCGCCCGGCCAAGCGCCGAGATCGTTTCGGGCGCATCGAGTTCGGCTGGAACGAGCGAGGGAACGTCGATCGCCGGACGGTTGTTAAGGAGTTCCTTCTCCGGATCGATGACCCGGATCGAATCGATCATTGCGTCCGTGATCGGGTCGGCGCCCAGCCAGAACGGCTTCTCCACCGCGCTGATTACGCCCAGGCAGCGCGGATTTTCGATGCCGCCGTCAAGCGGCAAGGCAAGCAGTTCGAACTTGTTGGAGCGGCCGTTGCGGCTGAAGCCCTCGAAAGCGATCAGGACGACGGATTTCTGGTCGAAGACACCATGAATCAGCCGGGAGACCAGGCGCTGATCCTTCTCGCGCCACAGCGACGGGAACGAGAACCCCTTGAGTTCGCGGCCATAGCAGGCGCAGAGCCTGGTGCCAGCGAGGCGGAACACGGGTTGCCCGCGCGTGTCCTTTTCCAGGATGAATGTATCGGCCAGCAGCGATTTGATGTCGGCCGGCTCGACTTCCGAACGCTTCGGAGCAGGGCGTCCGTCACGCAGGCGGTTCCAATAGTGGAACAGCGTGATCGATCCGTTTTGGTTCATAATATGCTGCTCCGCGCATTCTGTCGTCTGATGTCCCATCGGTGAACAGAAGGGCGCCCTCCGATGACTTACATGCGTTGGGGAGCAGGAACCGTGCCAGCGTCGTTAACACTTGTTCACGGGTCGGGGCCGTTAAGGTTAACAACTGGTTTACGTTGCGGCGAAGCAGGCCCTGTGGCACACCAAAACCACTCCAGAAGCGGTCGTTTCGCGACGATCGGCAGCACTTCAGTCAAGAGTTTTAGGGGAGCAGGGGGCTCGACCGGCCGTTCAAGGGAAACCTTGAACGGCTTCTTTTTTGATTCGCATCAGGACGATTCGCCGTTTGCGGTTCCGTTGGCCGTGATCTAGATGCTGGCCAGATCGAACCAGCCCCAGATCGAACCACCACCGAGTGCGACTGCAGATGAGCGAACCGCAAAATCCTTCCGAGGCCGAACAGGCCGAAAACATGCCACCTCCGACACGCGAGCCGGTGTTCAATCTGCCGCCGGTCGTGCTGGCGGTGATCGGCATTTGCGCGGCCGTCTTTCTGCTGCAGCAATATGTCCTGAACGACGCGCAGCAAATGACGCTGCTCTACGACGGGGCCTTCATCCCTGTCCTTTACACCGGACAATACGGCTTCGACTGGTTCCTGTTCACGCGGCCCTTCACCTATGCCTTCATGCATGGCGGCTTTGCCCATATCGCCATCAACATGGTCTGGCTCGCCGCCTTCGGCTCGCCGCTGGCCAACCGTCTCGGCGCGCTCTGGTTCGCCTTGTTCTTCGCCGTCACCGGACTGGCTTCCGTGGTGCTCTTCTGGGCCATGCATCCCTATGGCGAGGCGCCGCTGGTCGGTGCCTCCGGCGCCATATCGGGCATGATGGGTGCCGCGGCACGTTTTGGTTTCCGCACCGACCGCTCGGCCGGCAAGGCTGCCTTCGCAGGTCCCGTGCTGCCGATCAGCATTGTACTGCGCTTACGCGGCGTCGTGATCTTCCTCGCCGTCTGGATGATCATCAATCTCGCCACAGGCTTGCTTGGCTTCGCCCCTGGAATAGACGGCCAGATCGCCTGGGAGGCCCATATTGGCGGCTTCGTCGCCGGCTTCTTCGGCCTGCGGTGGTTCGACCGGCGATGGCAGCCGTCCGAATGGGAGAGCAGCGACCACCGCACTTGAAATGCAACCGATCACGGCGCACGATGTTCACTCTTATGTGAAGCCGGTCTGGGCAGGGGACCGGAAAGCAAAGCGGAGGAGGAAGCCATGACTGTTAAGGCAATTCTCGAGAGAAAAGGCCACGACGTGATGACGCTCGGGCCGAACGAAAAGCTCAGCGAAGCCATCCGCATCCTGGCCGAACACAAGATCGGTGCGCTGGTCATCACCAATGGCGATCGCAAGATCGTCGGCATCCTGTCCGAGCGCGACATCGTGCGGGTTGTCGCCAAGGAAGGTGGTGCGGCACTCGATATCGCGGTGCGTTCGGCAATGACGCCGAAGGTGAAGATCTGCAATGAGAACCACACCGTCAACGAGGTCATGGAGATCATGACCAGGGGCCGCTTCCGCCATCTGCCTGTGGAAAAGGACGGCCTGCTCGACGGCATCGTCTCCATCGGCGACGTGGTCAAGCGACGCATCGAGGATGTCGAGCGTGAGGCCAACGAGATCAGGGCCTACATCGCCACTGCCTGAGCGGCGAACGGAACCGCCGGCCGGAGTGCCGACCGGCGGAACCACAGGCTATCTGTTGTCGAGTTCGGAACGGACGAGTTCTAGTCCGCGCCTTGTGGTGCGGTAGGGACCGCCATCTTCCGGCGACGAAACCGCCTTCTTGCGTTTCAACTTTCGAAACAGGTCGAGATCGACGCCCGGATAGTGCCAGCCGTCGCGGGTCAGACATTTGACGGAGGCGATCCGTTTTTTTGGTTCTTTTCGATTTCAATGCGTCCGCCCTGCGCGAGCAAATGCAGGATGCGCTGTCCCACAGCGCCGCGCGTCCTCTTGGACGCGCAAAGGACGCTGTGGCACTTATAACTTGGCGCATGATCCTTTCCGAAAATCGATTCCGATTTTCGGGGTCATGCGCTGCGCGAAATATCCATGTGAGAGTTTTTCCGGGAAAACAAAAAATGCCGCCGCCGCGAAGCTTCGCGGCACGGGGTTTCAGGTTTTCTGCCCTGCCTCGCTACGAGGTCAGGGCTCTACCGGGACTGAGCGTAAGTGGACATCCACTCTCCATTGGGATGAGCGTCCTATAGGCGAAAGCGGCCGAAAAGGCCAGCCCGCGGCTTTGCGCTTGTCTCTTTTGGCGGTTTGCACTAGCGAAGCGGGTACGATTTGTACCTCCTGAATGCGCAGTGCATTCAGCATCAATTCTGAATTTGACGGCAGGCCATGACACTCATCGATACCCGCACGCCCGACGCAAAACGCCTGATCCCTGGCGCCACCGGCGACTGGGAAATCATCATCGGTCTCGAGGTTCACGCGCAGGTCATCTCGGAAGCAAAATTGTTTTCCGGCGCTTCGACCGCTTTCGGTGCGGCCCCCAATGCCAATGTCAGCCTGGTCGATGCGGCCATGCCGGGCATGCTGCCCGTCATCAACGAGGAATGCGTCAAGCAGGCGATCCGCACCGGTCTCGGCCTGAAGGCGCAGATCAACCACAAGTCGGTCTTCGATCGAAAGAACTATTTCTATCCCGACCTGCCGCAGGGCTACCAGATCTCGCAGTTCAAGCAGCCGATCGTCGGCGAGGGCACGGTGATTGTCTCGGTCGGACCGGACCGGCAGGGCGAGTTCGAGGACATCGAGGTTGGCATCGAGCGGCTGCATCTGGAGCAGGATGCCGGCAAGTCGATACACGACCAGCATCCGACCATGTCCTATGTCGACCTCAACCGCTCTGGCGTGGCGCTGATGGAGATCGTCTCCAAGCCTGACCTGCGCTCCGGCGATGAAGCCAAGGCCTATGTCACCAAGCTGCGCACCATCATGCGCTATCTCGGTACCTGCGACGGCAACATGGATGAAGGCTCGCTGCGCGCCGACGTCAACGTCTCGGTGCGCCGGCCCGGTGGCGAGTTCGGCACACGCTGCGAGATCAAGAACATGAACTCGATCCGCTTCATCGGCCAGGCCATCGACTATGAGGCGCGCCGCCAGATCGCCATCCTGGAGGACGGCGGCAAGATCGACCAGGAAACGCGGCTATATGACGCCGTCAAGGGCGAGACGCGCTCCATGCGCTCGAAGGAAGAAGCGCACGACTACCGCTATTTTCCCGATCCCGATCTTCTGCCGCTGGAATTCGACCAGGCCTATGTCGATGCTTTGGCCACAGGACTGCCGGAACTGCCCGACGACAAGAAGGCGCGGCTGATCTCCTCGCTGGGTCTCTCGACCTACGACGCTTCGATTCTGGTGTCGGAAAAGTCGGTCGCCGACTATTTCGAGAAGGTGGCCGCCGGACGTGACGGCAAGCTCGCCGCCAACTGGGTCATCAACGATCTGCTCGGCCAATTGAACAAGGCGGGCAAGGACATTGAAAATGCTCCGGTTTCACCCGACCAGCTCGGCGCGGTCATCGACCTGATCAAGGATGGCACCATCTCCGGCAAGATTGCCAAGGACCTGTTCGAGATCGTCTGGAACGAAGGCGGCGATCCGCGCCAGCTGGTCGAAAGCCGTGGCTTGAAGCAGGTCACCGACACCGGCGCCATCGAGAAGGCGGTCGACGAGGTGATCGCGGCCAATCCCGACAAGGTCGAACAGGCGCGCGCCAAGCCGACCATGGCCGGCTGGTTCGTTGGCCAGGTGATGAAGGCCACCGGCGGCAAGGCCAACCCGCAGGCGGTCAACGACCTCGTCAAAGCCAAGCTCGGCATCGAGTAAGGCCATGTTCGTCCGCACCGCAGGCGAACGTGACCTTGATGCAATTCGTGCAGTGCTGGTCGAAACCTGGCATGCGACGTATGACGCCATCTACGGTGCCGCCAAGGTCACCGAGATCACCGACGAATGGCATTCGATCGCCTCTCTGAAGGCGCGGCTGATCAAACCCAACAGCGACTTCCTCGTTGCCGATGACGGCAAGCGCATAGGCGGCGTGGCTTTTGCCGAGAGCATCGACGGCGGCAAGCTGGTTGTCCTGAGACAGCTCTACGTGCTGCCCAGCCTGCAGGGACGGGGCATCGGCGGCATGCTCCTCGATGAGATCATCGAAAGTTTTCCCGAGGCCAACGCCATCCGTCTGGAAGTGGAGGCGCGGAACACGCGCGCCATCGCCTTCTACGAAGCCAACGGCTTCGTGCGATCCGGCGATGCCGGTGAGCACACCGGTGCTTCCGGCGAGCCGACGGTGGTCTATCGCCGGCCTCTTGCCGGCTGATCCTTTCGGCGCACACCTGTCCGGATCACCTTCGCGCGAGCGGTGCGGAGGAGGGCTGTTTTCGTTTGACGGCCTGGGGGGTACATACCAAGCTGCTGCAGCTGACCGTGCGGAAGCCGGAATGGGCTGGCGCGCAAGGCGGCGAGGGGGGAACCATGCCAAGCTTGCCGGAACTGATGCCGACACAAGTGTCGGATGAGACTTTTGGTGGCGTCACCTATCACATAGCGGGTGAACTGGTGCCGGTGCTTTCGGTCGATGTGACGCGAATGCCGGTCTATTTCGAGCACCACATCCTTTTGTGGAAGAACTCCACCATCACCATCGGCCTGAAATCGCTGAAGGGCGCGCTGAAGCGCATGATGGCCGGTATGCAGATCTTCGTCACCGAAGCGTCGGGAGCGGGCATCATCGCCTTCAGCCGCGACGGGCCCGGCCACATCGTGCCGATCCATCTTAGGCGCGGCGAAGAGATCCAGGTGCGCGAACACCAGTTTCTCGCCGCCACGGGCAATGTCGACTACACCTTCGAGCGGGTACGTGGCCTGGCGACGATGCTGTTTGGCCAGAGCGGCTTCTTCATCGACCGGTTTCGCGGCGATGCGGGTGACGGCATCGTCTGGCTGCACGGCTACGGCAATGTCTTCGAGAAAACGTTGGCCGCCGGCGAGACCATCGACATCGAGCCGGGCGGCTGGCTGTTCAAGGATGCCTCGGTCCGGATGGAAACGAAGATCGACCGCCTGTCGAGCGGCTTCTTCGGCGCCAACATGAACTTCATCGTCAACCGCTTCACCGGCCCGGGTCGGGTCGGCATCCAGTCGATGTACCTGCACATGCCGACGGAGGAGTAGGCACTGGGAAGGCCAGGTCAGCGTGAGCGCAGCGGCGGCGACAGTTCACGTATCAGCAGTTCGAGCTCCCGCTGGTCGCCTGTTCCCGTCTTGTCGAAGATCGTCGCCAGCTGCGATTTGATGGTGCCGTCGGAAACGCCGCTGGCGCATGCGATCTCCCTGCGCGTCTTGCCGCAGGCGACATGGCCGGTGACGCGCTTTTCCGCTGCGGTCAGGCCAAACAGCGCCGCGATCGCGTCCAGTGCCGGGGTCGGCGTGGCGCCGACGGCGGCAATGAAGATCGCGGCTGCGGCGCGCTGCGACATCCGCGCCGAAATCTCGCGCCGGGCCAGCGGCATCACATGCGCCACGGCCGGAACGCCGACCTTGGCGAGCGGAATGTTGATGCCGGAAGGCCCAAGCGCGAACTCATCGCGCGTGCCGAGTTCGACCGCGTAGCTGATCGCGGCATTGGCTTGTGGATAGGCGAACGCCAGTTGGCCACGCACCGATGAGACGGCCGAGCCTTCCATCAGCAGGGCTTCGGCCGCGGAATTGGCAAAGATGATCTGCATGTCGTTGGACACGATCATCACCGGGTGCGTGAGGTTTTCGATGATCGAGCGGAAAATCTCGGCCTTGCGTCGTTCAGCCTCGAACAGGTCGCCGATCGTTACCGCGCGCCGTACATGCGGTGCAAGCGACGAAACCAGCGCCAGATCTTCCGTCGAGATTTGCCGCCTGTCCTTGTCCGTCACCACCATCAGCGTGCCGATGCGCGTTGGTCGCTTCATCAGCGCTACCCAGAAGAAGTCGTCCAGGCGGTTGGGCTCCACCCATTCGCGCACGATGCGGCTGTCGATCCAATTCTGCCGCGCGTCTGGTCCTTGCAGCGAATAGAAGGAATCGACCGTGAAGGGCATGTCGATTTCCATCTTCGGCACGGCCGTGAAGAAGGGGACCTCCGACCGATAGTCGCGTTGCAGCGGCTCCAGGATCGCAGGATCGCCGCAGGACACGGAAAACCGAGCGGAATTGGTCGCTGTGTCGACGACCGCCAGCATGGCAAGCTGGCCAATCGCCAGCCGACGAATGGCTTCGAGCGTCGACTGCCAGCGGTCAACGTCGGCAACCGAATCGTATATGGCCTCGACGACCTGAGGCAGGGCGCGGTCGATCGTGTCCGCCGACAGTGACATGGGCCCTCTCGTACCGCCTCCGGGGTAACGCAGTGCCGGGTTCCACAACAACACTGCGCTAGGTTGCACGCTAGCGCCGCTGTGTAACTTGATCATGCCGCAGTAGTTAGGAATTATTACGTCAGGGTGGAATGCCATACATACGCGAATAAATGTTTATTTTAGCTATAGCTAAACAGAAGTCGGGCGGCTTTGTGCATACCGGTGGGGCAAGCATCAGTGATCCAAATTCCGTCTTAGCCTGTGGAAACCTCCACATTGTCGATGAGTCGTGTCTTACCGAGCCAGGCAGCGGCGAGCAGGCGCCCCGCGCGGTCGCGGCGCCATGGTGCAAGCGTCAGGCTTTCGCGGGCCTCGACATAGTCGACCTTCTGGAAGCCGGCGGCGGTCAGGGCGCGGCGGGCTTCGGCGGTCGCGTCATCTCGATGTGCGCCGGACGCCAGCGCCGCCGCGGCCTTACGCAGGATCACGTTGAGTTGGCGGGCGACAGCGAGTTCGGCCTCGTCGAGATAGGCGTTGCGTGACGACATGGCGAGGCCATGCGCGTCGCGTATGGTCGGCGCGCCGATGATCTCGACCGGCAGGTCGAGGTCATGGCAGAGCTGCCTGACGACGCAAAGCTGCTGGTAGTCCTTTTCGCCAAAGACCGCATAGTCGGGTGTCGCCTGGAGAAAAAGCTTGGCCACCACCGTGGCGACGCCCTCGAAGAAGGTCGGGCGAAAGTCCGATTCGAGCCCCGCGGACGGGCCGCCGACCGAGATTTTGGTGGCAAAGCCGGCAGGATACATCGCGCCGACCGTCGGCGTGAAGGCGAGATCGGCCTTGACCGTCGCCAGCATGTCTAGGTCGCGGGTGAGCTGGCGCGGATACTTGTCGAGATCCTCGCTCGGTGCGAACTGCGTCGGGTTGACGAAGATCGACACCACGCAGCGTTCGGCTTTTTCGCATGCGATCCTGATCAGGGAGAGATGTCCCTCATGCAAGGCACCCATGGTTGGCACCATGGCGACGCGCAGGCCATCGCGCCGCCAGTCACGAATTCGCGCGCGAAGTGCTGCGACGCTGTCGACGACGTCGGGCTGGCTCATGCATCATCTCCGCCATGTGTGCCCGAAAGGACTTTTGAGTCGGCAAAGACTTTTGAGTCGGCAAAGACATGGTCAGGGCCGGGGAATGTCCGGCTTCGCACTTCCGATGCGTAGCGCTCGGCGGCGTGCACGATCACGCCTCGCAGATCGGCGTATTCCTTGACGAATTTCGGCACACGGTCGACGGTCAGCCCGACCATGTCGTCGATGACCAGGATCTGGCCATCGCACTCGCCGCTGGCGCCGATGCCGATGGTTGGAATGGCGATGCGGCGTGTGATATCGGCCGCGACCGCCTCGATGGTGCCTTCGATGACCACGGAGAAGGCGCCGGCTTTTTCGACGGCGAGCGCGTCGGCTATCAGCGATGCGATAGTCTCGTCGGTGCGGCCCTTGATCTTGTAGCCGCCATCCTTTTCGACCGACTGCGGCAGCAGGCCGATATGGCCCATGACCGGAATGCCGGCGGCCACGATCGCCGCGATCTGCGCGGCCATGTCGACGCCGCCTTCGAGCTTCACCGCCTGGCAGCCGGTCTCGTCTACGATGCGCCGCGCCGAGGCCACGGCCTGATCAGCCGATTCCTCGTAGCTGCCGGCTGGCATGTCGACAACAATGCAGGCCCTGGCAGAGCCGCGCATCACGGCTTGGCCATGCGCAATCATCATCTCGAGCGAGGCGCCCAGTGTCGTCTCATGGCCATGCAGCACCATCGCGACGCTGTCGCCGACCAGAAGCAGGTCGACATGGGGATCGAGCAGGCGAGCGACGGGATAGGTGTAGGCCGTCAGGCAGACCAGGGGCGTGCCGCCCTTGCGGCGGCGAATCAACTCGGTGCCGATGCGAATGTCGGTGGTCGGCAATCTTGTGGCCAATCGTCACCTCCTTCGGCCCATGGCCGGTTGATACCCGCATGGGCGCGCTGAGCTTTAGAAAGAGCGGAAAGGCTTGGCAAGCGTGCATCCTGCCGCCTCGCGCGATCACAGGCTCGTGTCGGATCCCAAGCGCGCCATTTGCGCGCTGCCTGCGGCAAAACCCTTGCCTTCCCGAGGGCCTGACGCCATAAGCAGGAAACAGGCGCCGCCAGCGCGAGGGTTTTGCGATGAAGACTTTCCTGACGCAGTTTTTCACCTGGTGGAACAGCCAGACGATAGGGACGCGCCTGCACACCTGGCGGTACGGCAAGCGGGTTGGCCAGGACGAGGTCGGCAACGTCTATTACGAGGGTGGTATCGATTCGGAAGGCCGCACGCGCCGCTGGGTGATCTACCGCAACTATTCCGAAGCTTCGGCCATTCCGCCAGGCTGGCACGGCTGGATGCATCATCGCGTCGATGTCGCGCCGCCGAGCGAAGACTACAAGCCGCGCGACTGGCAGAAGCCACACCAGCCCAACCTGACGGGTAGCCCGGCCGCCTACCGCCCGAAGGGCTCGGTGCTGACCAATCAGCATCGCCCGCAGGTCACGGGTGACTACGACGCCTGGACACCCGGATCGTAACGGCCCCGAGGTTGTAACGGCGCCCCGTCTTGTAACAACACAAGCTGCAGGCCGGTCCTTTATCGCCACAATTGGTGTTTAGCTGCTTGCTGATCAGAAAACGGCGACTAGCCTTGGCGATCGACGGAATCACCCGGGCACGAACCACCGGTACCCCTATATGAGCTTTTTCAACCTGATATCGACGGGCGGTCTGACGCTAGCCGCCGGCCTCGCCGTCAGCACCGCGGCCTTTGCGGCTTCGCCCGCACCCGCTGCGCCCGCGCCGGCAGCGCCTGCAGCATCCGCTGGATCGGACCGCATCACCAACCCGGTTGCCGAGTTCGCCGGCATCGACAAGATCACCGGCCGCATCATCACCTTCGATGTCTATATCGATGAGACGGTGCAGTTCGGCGCTCTGCAGGTGACGCCGCGCGTCTGCTATTCGCGGCCGCAGACCGAGGAGCCGAAGACAGATTCCTTTGTCGAGGTCGACGAGATCACGCTCGACCGCAAGATCCGCCGCATCTTCACCGGCTGGATGTTCGCCGAAAGCCCCGGCCTCAACGCCGTCGAACATGCCGTCTATGACGTCTGGCTGAAGGAATGCAAGCAGAAGTCGGATGTGCCGGCGCCTGGCGCCACCAAGGCTGACGCCACCAAGGCGGATGCTTCGAAGCCTGCGACGGCCAAGCCCAAACCCGCTTCGGCCAAGCCAAAGCCCGCGACCACCCCGGATGTGGAACAGTCCGATCCCACGGAACCGGATACGTCAGACACCAACTGATCCCTGGGAACCGTCGTGGCCATCACACGTTGGGCCACGGACGACCGCGCATTGATGCGCCCGGAGGATATTCCGATGTCAGACAGCAAGCGGATCACGGCAAGCAAGAAAGAGCTGCTCGAACTCGAAAAGGGCTTCTGGACGGGCGACGAGGCCTACTATGCGGCTAATGTCGATACCGAATGCCTGGTAGCTTTCCCTGGAATGGCACAAGCGATGGATAATGCCGACCTGGCCGAGACCGCAACGAAGCCCAATCGCTGGCGCGACCTCGACATCGAGCTCAAGGGAATAATCGAACCGGGCAGCGACATTGTCATGCTGACCTACGAGGCGCATGCGACGCGGGAGAACGGTGAACCCTACGCGGCGCTGGTCAGCACCGGCTATGTCCATCGCGTCAACGGCTGGAAGATGATGTTCCATTCGCAGACGCCGATCGAGGCTGCGGCCAAGTAAGGGCTCGACCCTACGGAAAAAAGATCGCCTCGCCTTTCAGGGCTTCGGCCAGCATCTTTTCGTATTTACCACGTGGCACGTCGACCGCGCCGAAGCGCTTCAGATGCTCGGTGGTGAACTGCGTATCGAGCAGGGCGAAGCTGCGCGCCTTCAAGCGCTCGACGAGATGCACGAGGCAGGTTTTCGATGCATCCGTCTCTTTGGAAAACATGCTTTCGCCGAAGAACACCCGTCCGAGCGACACGCCGTAGAGGCCGCCGACCAGCCGGTCCTCGCGCCAGGCCTCGACAGAATGGCAGTGGCCCATGCGGTGCAACTGCACATAGGCCTCGCGGATTGGCCCATTGATCCAGGTCGAGCGCCGGTCCTCGCGTTTTTCCGCGCAGCCATCGATCGTCGCCTCGAAATCGAAGTCGAAGCGGATGTCGAACGGGCTTTTGCGGATCGTCTTCTTCAGGCTTTTGGGCGTGTGGAAACCGTCAAGCGGGATGATGCCGCGCGTCTCCGGCCGCACCCAGAACACCTCCGGGTCGGCCGCACTCTCAGCCATCGGGAACACGCCCGAGGCATAGGCCTTGAGCAGAAGGTCGGTGGGGATGCGATAGCCAGGCGCGTAGGGGCGGGTCATCGCGTCCCCGGACTACTCTTCCTTGGCCAGGTATTTTTCCAGCCAGTGGATGTCATAGTCGCCATTGGCGATGTCGGCGTTGCCGACCAGATCGCGAAACAGCGGCAGTGTCGTCTTGATGCCGTCGACGACAAATTCATCGAGCGCCCGGCGCAGCCGCATCATGCATTCGACGCGGTTGCGCCCATGCACGATCAGCTTGCCGATCAGGCTGTCGTAATAGGGCGGGATCTTGTAGCCGGAATAGACGCCGGAATCGACGCGGATGCCGAGGCCGCCTGGCGTGTGGAAATGCGTGATGGTGCCGGGCGAGGGGGTGAAGGTGCGTGGATCCTCGGCATTGATGCGGCATTCGATGGCGTGGCCATTGAACTTGATGTCTTCCTGCCTGACAGAAAGTCCGCCGCCCGAGGCGACGCGGATCTGCTCATGCACGAGATCGATGCCGGTGATCGCTTCCGTCACCGGATGCTCGACCTGCAAACGCGTGTTCATCTCGATGAAATAGAACTCGCCATTCTCGTAGAGGAACTCGATCGTGCCGGCGCCGGAATAGCCGAGATCGGCAATGGCCTTGGCGCAGATGCCGCCGATGCGGGCCCGCTCCTCGGCGTTGAGGGCCGGCGAGGGCGCCTCTTCCCAGACTTTTTGATGGCGGCGTTGCAGCGAACAGTCGCGTTCGCCGAAATGCACGCCGCGGCCGAAGCCGTCGCCGAACACCTGCACCTCGATGTGGCGCGGCTTTTCCAGGTACTTCTCGATGTAGACCGCATCGTCGCCGAAGGCGGCACCGGCTTCCGTGCTGGCTGTCTGCAAGGCGATCTCGAGGTCGTCCTCGGTAAGCGCGACCTTCATGCCGCGCCCGCCGCCGCCGGCCGATGCCTTGATGATCACGGGGTAGCCGATCTCGGCCGCAATGCGCCTGGCTTCCTTTTGGTCGGTAACAGCGCCGTCGGAACCGGGCACAACCGGGATACCGAGACGCTTGGCGGTGCGCTTGGCCTCGATCTTGTCGCCCATGATGCGGATGTGGTCGCCGGACGGGCCGATGAAGGTGATGTTGTGCGCGGCCAGGATGTCGGCGAACTTGGCGTTCTCCGACAGGAAGCCGTAGCCCGGATGCACGGCGTCGGCGCCGGTGATCTCGCAGGCCGCGACGATCTGATGGATGTTGAGATAGCTGTCGCGCGATGGCGGAGGGCCAATGCATACGCTCTCGTCGGCCAGCCGCACATGCATGGCGTCGGCGTCGGCGGTTGAATGCACCACCACCGTCTGGATGCCGAGTTCCTTGCAGGCGCGCAGCACCCGAAGGGCGATTTCGCCGCGATTGGCGATGAGGATTTTCTGGAACATCCGGCCCGCTCTACTCGACCACGACGAGCGGCATGCCGTATTCGACCGGTGAAGCATCCTCGAACAGGATCGCCGTCACCGTGCCGGCGCGCGGCGAGGGGATCTGGTTCATCGTCTTCATCGCTTCGATGATCAGCAGCGTCTGGCCTTCCTTGACCTTCTGGCCGACCTCGATGAACGCCTTGGCATCGGGCGACGGCGCCAGATAGGCGGTGCCGACCATGGGCGAGGTGACCGCGTTCTTCGACACGTCGACCACCGCCGGGGCGGCCGCCGCTGCGGGCTGGGCGCCTGCCGTCGGCGCATAGCTGGGCTGGGGTGCCGCGATTGCGTGGACGGCTGGTGCCTGCCGCGACACGCGCACCTTCAGGTCGCCCAGTTCAACCTCGATCTCGGTCAGGTTGGTGTCGTTCAGTATGCCCGCCAGATCGCGGATCAGCTGCTGGTCAACACCGGTCTTCTTTATCGACATTTTCGAGCCTTCTGTTTGTTGGCCGGTCATAGGCGTGCGGCCAGCGCCTGTAGCGCCAGCGTGTAGCCGAGCGGCCCAAAGCCACAGATCATGCCGACGGCGACCGGCGCGACCATGGAGACGTGGCGGAATGATTCCCGCGCGTGGATGTTGGAAAGGTGAACTTCGGCGACCGGCAGCGGCGCAACCGAACGGATGGCGTCGTGGATCGCGATCGAGGTATGGCTGTAGGCGCCCGGATTGATGACGATGCCGGCTGCCTTGTCGCCGGCTTCCTGGATCCAGTCGACGAGGTCACCCTCGTGGTTCGACTGGCGGAAATCGATCTCGAGCCCAAGCGATGCGCCTGCCTGCTTGCAGTCGTCGGCGATCGCGGCCAACGTCTTGCCGCCATAGATGCCCGGCTCGCGCTTGCCAAGCGCGTTGAGATTGGGACCGTTCAGGACGAAAACCGTTTTCAAAAAGCCAGACCTTTTCCGGCGCCGGCATCAAGCCGGCGCGCTGGGCCTCTATACCGGGCATAGTCGTCCGCGAAAAGAGCGCAAGTGCGTTCTTTCACTGTCCACAACAGGTCGAAATGCGCCCGTGAAGAAAACCGGTGGCTGATCAAAGCGCGGCTTTCGCCGCCTCGATCTTTTCCGCCAGCACGTCCTGCCCGAGAGCCCCGAACACGACCTCGTTGCCGACGACGTAGGACGGCGTCCCGGTGATCGCCAGCTTGTTGGCAAGATCGTAGGTCTTGGAGAAGGCCTCGGGGATCGACGGATCCTTCATCTTCGCGCGCAGCGTCGCCTCGTCGGCGCCCAGCGAAAGCGCGATCTTGATCGCGGTCGCCTCGGTGGCGCGCCCCTGGCCGCCGAGCAGCGCATTGTGGAACTCGCCGTATTTCTGCGGCATCATCAGGTGGAACGCCATCGAGACGACGCTGGCTTTCTGAGAATCAGGGCCGAGGATCGGGAATTCCTTGAGCACGAAGCGCAGATCGGGGTCGGACTTGGTCAGCGCCTGCATGTCTTCGATGGCGCGTTTGCAGAAGCCGCAATTGTAGTCATAGAACTCGACGATCGTCACCTTGCCGTTCGGATTGCCGACGACGCCGTCGAAGGCGGAGTTGAAGATCTGGTCCTTGGCGTCCTTGATGACGCCGAGATGGGCAATGCGCTGCTCTTCCTTCTGCTTGGCCTCGAGTGCGTCCTGCACTTCGAGCAGCACTTCCGGGTTCTTCAACAGATAGTCGCGGATGATGCCTTCGACCTCGGTGCGATCGATCTTGGTATCAGCCACCGTCTGGACAGGCTGAGCCACCTGGGCAGGCTGCGTCGTACCGGCCTTGGCGATTTGCGGGCTGCCGGCCACGAAACCGAATGCCAGCATGGCAAGGGCTACCGCGATCCCAGTGGTGCCCAGAAGCAGTGCCTTTTTCATCGTTCTCGTTCCTTTTGCCTGTCTTTCGGTCTGGCTGTGTCGCAGCGCGGGGCCGGAGGGTTCATGAGAATTATTAGATATTGCTCGACGATTTGTAGTTTATGATGTCCTGGGCGCGTATCCAGCGCGGCTCGCCGCGCTTCATCTGTTGCTGCGCACGCATGGCGAAAATCTTCGCATCCTTGTAATTACCAGAATAGAAATGACCTTCGGCCGTGGCAAGCTCGGCGCCTGGTATGTCTCCCAACTCGCCGTAAGCCTGCGCCAGGTAACGATACCCGACGGAATTTTCCTTGTCGCGCCCCAGGCCACTGTTGATCTGCACCACGGCCTTCTTCAGCGATTCGGGCGTGCCGACCGCCATCAGCGCCTGACCAAGCGAGACCGGCAGCAAGCCAGATCGCGCCGGATCGAGGCTGACCGCCCTGGCGTAGGCTTCGGCCGCATCTCCAGGCTTGTTCGCCTTCATCAGGATGTCGCCACGCAACTCCTGGAAGTAGGCATTCCTGGGTTGCGCTTTGATAAGCGCGTTGGTCTTGGCGAGCGCAGCAGCGATATCTCCATAAAGGTAGGTCGATTGGGCATCGCCATATTGCCCTGCGAGGGTCCCTTGCATCTTCCGTATCAGCCGCGACGCGGTGGCCTGGCCTTCCATGTAGACGGCGATCTTCACACGCATCATGTCATGGCGCTGCTGCAGCGCCGGCGGGTCGAGCCTGTCGACATCGGGGCTTTGCTTGACCAGCACTTCGAGATTGGAGATTCGATCCTGCGGCATCGGATGGCTGATCCGGTAGGGATCGATTTGCGTGCCCGACAGCGATAGCGCGGTCTGGAAGCGATGAAACGTCTTCAGCATGCCCATTCCGGACTGGCCGGTGGCGTTGAGATAGGTGATCGCCGAACGGTCGGCGGTTATTTCCTCGGTGCGCTGATAGGCGAGGATGCTGCGCTGCGCCATCTCGCCGCCACCGGCCGCCACGCCCATGCCGGCGCCGGCAAGGCCGCGGCTGTTGGTGGTCGCACCGGCAACGATGGCGCCGGCGCCAAGCAAGGTGGCGATGATGGCCATGGTCTTGGCGCGCTCGAGCTGGTCGCGCAGTTTCTGCTGGTGGCCGCCGGCGATATGACCGGCCTCATGCGCGATGACGCCGATGATCTCGTTGGGCGTTTCGGCCGTCATCAGGGCGCCGGTGTTGATGAACAGCCGGCGCCCGGTGACGAAGGCATTGAAGCTAGAATCGTTGACCAGCACGATGTCGATGCCGTCATTCGCCAGCCCGGCCGCCTTGAAAATCGGCCGTGCGTAGTCGCGCACCAGGGCCTCGATCTCGGCATCGCGTACCACCGGCACGTTTTGGGCGAAGGCAGTGACCGAACTCGCCACGGCAACGGCGACGCCAAGCGAAAGCGTCGCGAGAACGCGCACTGCCTGGGCAATCGTCGATCTGGGTCGGCTCAACATGACGTGTCCACTGGTAGACGAGCGGGCGAAAGATGAAAAGTCGGCACCGGAAACTTCCTCAACTTGTGATCCTCACACCAATCGGGCATTTGTGCGGCGCATGCATCAAGGGCATGGCGTGCTCAACTGTCGGGATAGGCATAAAATGGTCGTTTCGCTCTCACGTCGTGGCAATGTCGAGCCATTCCACGCCATGGATGTGCTGGCCGAAGCGAACCGGCTGAAAGCTCAAGGGGTGCCGGTGATCTCGATGGCGGTCGGCCAGCCGTCCGATCCGGCACCCGCACGGGTTCGCGCCGCGGCGGCCAAGGCCTTGCAGGATGGCCGCATTGGCTACACCGACACGCTGGGGCTGGCGGGCCTGCGCAAGGCTATCGCCGAGCACTACGCGGATCACTACCGGCTTGAAATCGAGCCCGGCCGGATCGCGGTGACCACCGGTTCGTCGGCGGCCTTCAATCTTGCTTTCCTGGCGATGTTCGATCCAGGCGACCGGGTCGCCATCGCAGCACCCGGCTACCCTGCCTATCGCAACATCATGGCGGCGCTCGGCATCGAGGTGGTCGAGATCGAACTCGGCGACGCGGCCTATCTGCATGCCGGTCATCTGGAGGCAGCGCATCGCGAGAAGCCGCTGAAAGGCGTCCTGTTTGCAAGTCCGGCCAATCCGACCGGGGCGATCATACCGCCCAGTGAACTGTCGGCGCTGGTCAATATGGCGGAAACACTGGGGGTCGCCGTCATCTCCGACGAGATCTACCACCGGTTGGCCTATGGCGCCCCAGACACCACGGCACTCGCCTTCGGCAACAGCGTGACAGTGATCAATTCGTTCTCGAAATACTATTGCATGACCGGCTGGCGCATCGGCTGGATGGTGTTGCCGGAAGAGCTAGTGAGGCCGGTAGAGCGCATCGCCCAGAGCCTCTATATCTCACCGCCGGAGCTGTCGCAGATCGCCGCGATCGAGGCCTTCGCCGCCACAGAGGAACTGGAGGTGGTCAAGGGCCGCTACGCCTGGAATCGTGAGCTGCTGATGAAGCGTCTGCCGGAGCTGGAATTTCCTCTTGCCGCCCCCATGGACGGTGCCTTCTATGCCTTTTGCGACGTCACCCGCCACACCAATGACAGCATGGCTTTTGCACGCAAGATGCTGGCCGAGGCGCATGTGGCGGCGACGCCCGGCCGCGACTTCGACACCCGGGCGGGGCATCGCACGATGCGGTTTTCCTATGCCGGCAGCCACGACGACATGGTCGAGGCGATGGCGCGCATCGAACGCTGGTTGAGGTAGCACCATGCCGGAACTCGAGCAGGTCCCCAAACTTGATCAGGCCCCCAAACTTGATCAAGCATTGGCCGAAGTCGCGGCGGAAATGGCCGAGCGCACCGATCGCGGTGAAGTCGCCACCTACATTCCGCAGCTGGGCAAGGTCGATCCGAGGAAATTCGGTATCGCCGCCGTCACCAATGACGGCCGTGTGCTGATGGCGGGTGATGCCGACCAGCCCTTCTCCATCCAGAGCATCTCGAAAGTGTTCACCTTGACGCTGGCGCTCGGCAATGTCGGCGACGCGTTGTGGAAGCGGGTCGGGCGCGAGCCATCGGGCAATCCGTTCAATTCGATCGTCCAGCTCGAGCACGAGAACGGCATTCCGCGCAACCCGTTCATCAATGCCGGCGCCATCGTTATTTCCGACATCCTGCTTGCCGGCCACCAGCCGCGCGAGGCGATCGGCGAAATCCTGCGCTTCATCCAGTTCCTCGCCGACGACGACACAATCATCATCGACCGTGAGGTCGCCGCGTCCGAGCGGGCCACCGGTTATCGCAACTTCGCGCTCGCCAACTACATGAAATCCTTCGGCAATCTTCATCATGCGCCGGAACTGGCTCTGGGCGTCTATTTCCACCACTGCGCCATTGCCATGAGTTGCCGGCAACTGGCGCTGGCCGGCCGCTTCCTTGCCAATGGCGGCAAGAACCCGGCGACCGGGCATTCCGTGGTGTCGGCCGAGCGGGCGCGGCGCATCGGCGCCATGATGCTGACCTGCGGTCATTATGATGGCTCCGGTGACTTTGCCTTCCGTGTCGGCATTCCGGGAAAAAGCGGCGTCGGCGGCGGTATATTGGGCATCGTGCCTGGCGTTGCCTCGCTCGCCGTCTGGTCGCCCGGCCTCAACGCCAACGGCAATTCCAAGCTGGGTTCGATCGCGCTGGAGAAGCTGGCGAGAATGATGAACTGGTCGATCTTCGCGCCATAGCACTGCGCCACCTGTCAGATATGAAAAATCCCGCGCCGTCTTTTCGATCAGCGCGGGATTCTTTTTGTCAGAAAATCAATTCAATCAGCTGAAAAGCTTAGAAAAAGCCTTTCCGCTGCCACCAGCCGGCGCGCTTCGGCTTTTCTTCGGCCTTGGCTTCCGGCGCATCGGCGACGGTCGAGGAAACCACCGGCACCACAGGTGCGTCGATGGCTGCCGGCTTGCGGCGTGACGGCCGGGCCTTCGCAGGCTCTTCCGCAACGGCTGCAGCCACTGTTTCCTCAGCGACGGCCACCGGAGCCTCGACCGGCGTTTCCGCAGCCGCTTCGACAGCAGCCGTTTCGGCGGCTGCCTTCTTCGGCTTGGCCGGGCGGCGCGCCCGCTTGGGCTTCTCGGTGCTCGGCACCTCTTCGCTCACCGCAACGACCGACTCTTCCACTGCAGCAGCAACCACCGGCTCGATCGACGCAGGTTCGCTTTCGGAAGCATCTGCCTGGGAAGGCTCGGTCGTTTCCTCGGCACTTGCCTCGGTCTCACCTTCACCGTCCTCGCGACGATTGCGCTTGCCGCCGCGCTTGCCGCGACGACGCTTCTTGCCCTGGCCATCATCTGAAGCCTGCACCGCTTCATCGGACTCGCTGGCCGTGACCGGAGCGGCATCGTCCGTTTCGGTCTCGTCATTATCCGCATCGTCTGCCGATTCGGCGAAATCGCCGGCCGGAGCGGAGATGGACGAGCCGTCCGTCGGGGCGCCATGTTCGCGGTCGCGATCCTTACCGCCGCGGCGTCTGCGACGCTTGCGGCGCTTGCGGTCACGGCCTTCGCCGTCCTCGCCACCGGCGGCGGGCCGCGGCTGTTGCTGCTGCGGCTGCTGGCGTGGCTGCTCGGCTTGCACCGGTGCCTCGTCGTCTTCCTCGACGACGACAATCTCGTCTTCGGGCTCTTCCGTCTCGACATAGGCCGGGAAGCTGCGCGCCTCGACAAAGCCTTCCGGCTTTTCAGCCAGTGCGCCGCGGAAGATGGCGTAATGCTGGGCGCCAACCGTGTCGTCGGCCTCGATCGTGATGGTCAGGCCGAAGCGGCTTTCGAGTTCCACCAGCGTGCCGCGCTTGTGGTTGAGCACGTAGAGCGCGGTCGCTGCCGGGGTCCGCACCGTGATGTGGCTGCGCGAATCCTTGAGCAGGAATTCCTCGATCGCCCGCACCACCATCAGCGCGACCGACGAATCGGACCTGACATGGCCGGTGCCGCCGCAATGCGGGCACGGCTTCATGGTCGATTCCAGCACGCTGGCGCGGATGCGCTGGCGCGACATCTCCATCAGGCCGAAATGCGAGATGCGGCCAACCTGGATGCGTGCCCGGTCGTTCTTGAGGTGATCCTTCAGCCGCTTCTCGACGGAGCGGTTGTTGCGGTTCTCCTCCATGTCGATGAAGTCGATGACGATCAGGCCGGCGAGATCGCGCAACCTTAGCTGACGCGCGACTTCTTCCGCTGCTTCCAGATTGGTGTGGAGCGCGGTGTCCTCGATCGAGTGCTCCTTGGTGGAACGGCCCGAATTGACGTCGATCGCAACCAGCGCTTCGGTCTGGTTGATGATGATGTAGCCGCCGCTCTTCAGCGTCACTTGCGGTTGCAGCATGCGGTCGAGTTGTGCCTCGATGCCGTTGCGGACGAAGATCGGCGTCGTGTCGCGGAACGGCTGAACCACCTTGGCGTGGCTCGGCATCAGCATGCGCATGAAGTCCTTGGCCTCGCGGTAGCCTTCCTCGCCCGAGACAAGAATCTCGTCGATATCCTTGTTGTAGAGGTCGCGCACCGAACGCTTGATCAGGCTGCCTTCTTCATAGACGAGGGCAGGGGCGGTGGACTGAAGCGTGAGGTTGCGGACATTTTCCCACAACCGCATCAGATATTCGTAGTCGCGCTTGATCTCGGCTTTGGTGCGGCTCTCGCCGGCGGTGCGCAGAATGACGCCCATGCCCTGCGGCACTTCGAGATCGGCAACCACCTCCTTGAGGCGCTTGCGGTCGACCGCGCTGGTGATCTTGCGCGAAATGCCGCCACCGCGCGCCGTGTTGGGCATCAGCACCGAATAGCGGCCGGCAAGCGACAGATAGGTGGTGAGCGCGGCGCCCTTGTTGCCGCGCTCTTCCTTGACGACCTGCACCAGCAGGATCTGCCGGCGCTTGATCACTTCCTGGATCTTGTACTGGCGGCGCACCGGCTTGCGGCGGTTGCGCACTTCTTCCAGCGCATCCTCGGCGCCGACCGATTCGACCTCGTGGTCATCGGGATGCGAGGACTGTACTTCCTCCAGCATGCCGCGATCATTGTCGCCGGAGGTTGCTTCAGTGCCCTGTTCCGTCTGCGAGACAGGTTCGGAAATCACATCGCCTTCGACCGCGGCGGCGATTGATGTCGGGCCACCCTCGCGGGTTTCGGTTTCGTCCTGCTCGGCCGAACCCTCATCATGGCCGGATGCATCGGCATGCCCGGAGGTATCCGGATGGTCTGATGTATCGGCTGCGTGTTCGATGATCTCGGAGGTGTGGGAGATCTCCTCGACGACGATGTCGCCATTGTCGCTGCCTTCGGCTGGCTCGCCGGAGCCTTCACCTGCCTCGCCCGCATCGCGCTTGTGCTCAGCCCGGTCGCGGCTCTTGCCGCCGCGCCGGCGCCCGCGCCGTCCGCGATCGCGGCTCTGGCGGTCATCGCCTTCACCGTCCTCGTCCTCTTCGTCCTCGGCCTCCTGCGCTTCCGCGCGCAGCAGCGCCTGACGATCGGCGACCGGAATCTGGTAGTAGTCGGGGTGTATTTCACTGAAGGCGAGGAAACCGTGACGGTTGCCGCCATATTCGACAAAGGCTGCCTGAAGGGAAGGTTCGACGCGCGTTACGCGAGCGAGGTAGATGTTTCCTTTGAGCTGCTTCTTGTCCTGGGATTCAAAGTCGAATTCTTCGATACGATTACCGCGTACGACGACAACGCGTGTTTCCTCCGGGTGGGAGGCGTCTATCAGCATTTTGTTGGGCATTATTTCGTTTCCTCCCGGCAGCCGTCAGCCGCAGCTTGCAAGGCAACAAAGCCCGCTGCTGCGTGTCTGGAGTGTGGGTGCCGGATGTCTGAATGTCCGCCGGACGGGGCCTGCGCGCCATGGCGGTGCCGCCCGCAGCCATATTGGCGCGGTTTGATGCGGACCTTTCCATAATTGCGCTTGAAGCCATCGTCACCAGCAGAACCTTTTGAACCAAAGCCCGGAAACCGGACCAGCTTGTTTGCTCATACAGAGCCGGCGCGGGACAAACCCGGCCGTTTTCCTCACGCAGGCGATTCCCCCGCCACGGGAGCACGCCTGCGAAATTCGTCGCAATCACCTGAACCCTTTTCGCGTGAAGCGAAAGGAGCCGCCGTTCATCTGACCCTGTAGCAGGAAGCTGCGGAGGAGGGCGGTTCCAGGATTGCAGTGATCCACTATCGCTTTTATGATTTGGCGGGTTGGAAGGCAACCCCGATTTCCGATGCCGGCAAAAAGCAGTTCCGCAGCGTAAGTCTGGGTTCTGATCCCTGTGAAAAGGCTTGGTTAACCTTCTCTGGATACCAATCGTTAATCGAGTTCGCGGCCTAACCGGCACTTCGAAGAAACGTTCGGGCGCCTCGCGCCAAACCGGAGCGACTGGAAGAGAAATGGGACTGGCAGACTTCACAGACAAGGGATGTCGTGTTGGCGGCCGGATTCTTGGCGCTTTCTGCCTCCTGCTGCTGGTGGCGCTTTCCCAGGCCTTTTCCCCCGCTGCGAATGCCGCCGACGCGCCGCTGGTGGCAAAAGACTACAAGATGGCGGGCGATGCCACCAAGATGCGCATCGTCCTGGATTTCGATCGCGAGCCGGACATCAAATGGTTCCTGCTGCGCGGGCCCAATCGTCTCGTTATCGACCTGGCGAATACGAGGCTGGCCATCGACGCCAAGGATTTGAAGCCGCGCGGCCTGGTCAAGGGCGTGCGCCTGGGCGAACTCGGCGAGGGCGTTTCGCGGCTGATCCTTACCGGCAAGGGGCCGTTTGCTGTCGACAAGCTCGATGTGCTCAAGAATGAGGACGGAACCGGCTACCGCATTGCCATCGACATGTCGGCCGCCTCTGAACGTGAGTTCGACGTAGCCCTTGCCAACCAGGCGCTGACCACTGGATCGACGGTTTCGACCGACAAAGGCGGGCGCGTTGGCACCGGGCCGGTCTCCAATCCGGGCCATCGCTTCACCGTCGTCATCGACCCCGGCCATGGCGGCATCGACGGCGGCGCCGAGGGCCTGAACGGCACCATCGAGAAGAATGTCACGCTGGCCTTCGCCACCGAGCTGCGCGACAAGCTCGCGGCTATCGGCAAATACGATGTCTTCATGACCCGCGACACCGATGAGTATCTGCGCCTTGACGACCGGGTGCGCATCGCCCGCCAGCACGAGGCCGATCTGCTGATTTCGATCCATGCCGACACAATCAGCGTCAAGGGCATCCGCGGCGCCACCGTCTATACGGTCTCCGACAAGGCGTCGGATCCGCAGGCGCAGGCGCTTGCCGACCGCGAAAATCTCTCCGACCAGTTCGCCGGCATGGTCATCAAGGACGACAACAAGGAAGTCACCGACATCCTGATCGACCTGATCCGCCGCGAGACCCACAATTTCTCGATGAGTTTTGCGCACACTCTGGTCGGCCAGCTGTCGACCAGCGTCGGCCTGATAAACAATCCGCAGCGTTCGGCCGGCTTCAAGGTGCTGAAGGCGCCGGACGTTCCGTCGGTGCTGGTCGAACTCGGTTATCTCTCGAATGCCAAGGACGAGGCGCAACTGCTCGACGCCGAATGGCGCGGCAAGGCCGCACAAAGCATTACCAACGCCGTCGCGCTTTTCGCTTCGGCCCGTGTCGGAACGGCAACCGGGGGCTGACATGGGCTGGCGACGCCTGCAACCAGGGGCGGCGTTGCGCGTTGACAACACCCGGTGCCTTTATTTCTGGCGCATGGTCACGAAATCAGGCCTTGCCGTATTTTGTCCACATGGTGGCGACATGGGTTTTCGATTACGGATTGGGACCGGCTCGAAAGCTTGCGTGGAAGGCGGCTTCGTTTAGGAAACTCCCGAACCAAGGACTGGAGCGGGTATGATTCGTCTCATTGGCTATTTCTTCGGCGTAGGCACGACGCTGGCCCTGCTGGTCGCGGCGGGCGTTGCGCTTTACATCGGCCATGTAGCAAAGGATCTGCCTGACTACGAAGTGCTGGCCAAGTACGAGCCGCCGGTGACCACCCGCATCCATGCCTCGGATGGTTCTCTGATGGCGGAGTATGCGCGCGAACGGCGCCTGTATCTGCCGATCCAGGCGATACCGGATCGCGTCAAGGCGGCCTTTCTGTCCGCCGAGGACAAGAACTTCTACAGCCATCCCGGTGTTGATATAACGGGTTTGGGCCGCGCGGTGCTGACCTATGTTTCGGGTGGGCCGATGCAGGGTGGTTCGACGATCACCCAACAGGTTGCCAAGAACTTCCTTCTCACCAACGAGCGCTCGCTGGAACGCAAGGTCAAGGAAGCCATTCTTTCGTTCCGCATCGAACAGGCCTATTCCAAGGATCGTATCCTGGAGCTCTACCTCAACGAAATCTTTTTCGGCTTCAACGCTTATGGCGTCGCCGGCGCCGCACTGACCTATTTCGACAAATCGGTGAACGAACTGACCGTGGCCGAGGCCGCTTATCTGGCTTCGCTGCCGAAAGGTCCGGCCAACTACAATCCCTTCAAGCATGCCGATCGCGCGATTGAGCGGCGAAACTGGGTCATCGGCCAGATGGTCGAGAACGGTTATGTGACCCCCGAAGAGGGTGCGAAGGCGAAGGCCGAGCCGCTTGGTGTCGCCCCACGCCGCACCGGCTCGTATTTGTTCGCGGGCGAGTATTTCACCGAAGAGGTCCGTCGCCAGATCATCGCACGCTATGGCGAGAATGCGCTCTATGAGGGCGGTCTTTCCATTCGCACGACCCTTGACCCGAAGGTTCAGCTCATCGCCCGCAAGGCGATGCAGAATGGCTTGATGAAATACGACACGCTGCGCGGCTATCGCGGGCCGGTAACGTCGATTGATGTGTCGAGCGACTGGGGCGTCCCGCTGGGCGCCGTCAAAGGACTGGAAGACGTTCCCGAATGGTCGCTGGCGGTCGTGCTCGACAGTTCGTCGACCGGCCTCTCGATCGGCTTGCAGCCTGCGCGCCAGGCGTCGGGCGAGATCGTCAAGGAACGTGTCGAAGGCACCGTCAGCAAGGACGACATGGGTTTCGCCATGCGCCATCTGGTCGACGGCAAGACCGTCAAGGCCAAGTCGCCGGCCGAAGTGCTCAAGCCTGGCGACGTCATCTTCGTGCAGAAGAACGAAGGTTCCGAGAATGCCTACAGCCTGCGCCAGGTTCCCGAAGTGGAAGGCGGCCTGATCGCCATGGATCCGCATACCGGCCGCGTGCTGGCCATGGTCGGCGGCTTCTCCTATTCGCAGTCGGAGTTCAATCGCGCCACCCAGGCGATGCGCCAGCCGGGTTCCTCGTTCAAGCCGATCGTCTATTCGGCCGCACTGGACAATGGCTATACGCCGGCCTCGGTGATCATGGACGGGCCGATCACCATCCAGAGCGGCAACACGACCTGGACCCCGAAGAACTATGACGGCACGGTCGCCGGACCGGCAACACTGCGCTCCGGTATCGAAAAGTCGCGCAACCTGATGACGGTGCGGCTTGCCAACGACATGGGCATGAAGCTGGTCGTCGAATATGCCGAGCGCTTCGGGGTCTACGATCATCTGGCGCCGTATTTGCCAATGGCGCTGGGCTCCGGCGAGACGACCGTCATGCGCATGGTTTCGGCCTATTCGATCATGGCCAATGGCGGCAAGTCGATCAAACCATCGCTGATCGACCGCATCCAGGACCGCTACGGCAAGACCGTGTTCAAGCAGGATGAGCGCGGCTGCGAAGGCTGCAACGCGCCGGAATGGAAGAACCAGCCGGAGCCGGAACTGGTCGACAATTCCGAGCAGGTGCTCGATCCGATGACCGCCTACCAGATCACATCGATGATGGAAGGCGTGGTGCAGCGCGGCACCGGCGCCACCATCGGTGAACTGGGCCGTCACATCGCCGGCAAGACGGGCACTACCAACGACGAGAAGGACGCCTGGTTCATCGGCTACACGCCGAACCTCGTGGTCGGCCTGTATATGGGCTACGACACACCGCGCGGCCTTGGCCATGGCGCCACCGGCGGCGGTCTCGCCGCCCCGATCTTCAAGGATTTCATGCGCGTGGCGCTGGACGGTACGCCCAATGTCGACTTCAAGGTTCCCGACGGCATGAACCTGATCGCCATCAACCGCAAGACCGGCATGCGTGCCACGTCGGGTGATGCGGGCACCATCATCGAGGCCTTCAAGCCGGGCACCGGTCCCGCCGACAGCTATTGGGTGATCGGCATGGGTGCCGACGGCTCCAATGCGTCGGGCGGCCCGCTGTCGCCGCAGGCCAACCAGGCCATCCAGGACGGCGGCGGCGGCCTCTACTGACGGGTCCAGATGACGACCACTGGGCTGGCCTCGGGGCCGGCCCATTTCGCTTTACACATGGCGGCGCCGTCCCTATGTATCGCGCCGACCGAAGTGTCACTTCAGCAACAGGACAAAATACCAGGCCATGCGCGCGGAAACGCAGAATATTGTCGACGAGATCAGGCAGGCGATAACCCTGCTGAGGAGGCATCTTTGACTGGGATCAGGCCATAAAGCGGCTTGAATACCTCAATGTCCGCGCCGAGGACGCCAGCCTCTGGAACGAACCGCTGGAAGCGCAGAAACTGATGCGCGAACGCCAGGGTCTTGAAGATGGCATCACAGCGGTCAAGGGTTTCACTCAGGCGCTCGAAGACAATATCGGCCTGATCGAGCTTGGCGAGGAAGAAGGCGACGAAGGTATCGTGGCGGAGGCTGAAGCCGCCATCCGCTCGATGCAGGGCGAGGCCAAGGCCCGCCAGGTCGAGACGCTGCTGTCGGGTGAAGCCGACGCCAACGACACCTATCTCGAAGTTCATGCCGGCGCCGGCGGCACCGAGAGCCAGGATTGGGCCTCGATGCTGTTGCGCATGTATACGCGCTGGGCCGAGCGCCGCCGCTTCAAGGTCGAGGTGCTGGAAGTACACGACGGCGAAGAAGCCGGCATCAAGTCCGCCACGCTGCTGATCAAGGGCCACAATGCCTATGGCTGGCTGAAGACGGAATCGGGCGTCCACCGCCTGGTGCGCATTTCTCCCTATGACAGCAATGCGCGTCGCCATACGTCCTTCTCCAGCATCTGGGTCTATCCAGTCGTCGATGACAGGATCGAGATCGATGTTTCGGAATCGGATGTGCGCATCGACACTTATCGCTCGTCCGGCTCGGGTGGCCAGCACGTCAACACGACCGATTCGGCTGTACGCATCACCCATATCGCGACCGGCATTGCGGTCGCCTGCCAGGCTGAACGCTCGCAGCACAAGAACAAGGCGAAGGCCTGGGAGATGCTGCGCTCGCGGCTCTACGAGGAAGAGTTGAAGAAGCGCGAGGCCGTCGCCAATGCTACCGAGGCGTCGAAGAGCGACATTGGCTGGGGTCACCAGATCCGCTCCTATGTGCTGCAGCCCTATCAGCTGGTGAAGGATCTGCGCACCGGCGTCGAAAGCACCAGCCCGTCGAGCGTGCTCGATGGCGACCTCGATGATTTCATGGAGGCCTCGCTGTCGCAACGCATCGAGGGTGGTGCCGGCGAAACCGTGGCCGACCTGGACTAAGGACAATCAGGTCCAGGCGGGTTGGCCCGATGCCTCGCGGCGAGGATCAGCGGATGACGAAGCGGCAAACAACAACCGGTCACAAGCTTGCCGGCAAATGCCTGTGTGGTGCGGTTCAATACGCGGTGGCTGACGAGTTCGTCTATGCCGCCAATTGCCATTGTTCGAATTGCCGGCGTTCGACCGGCTCGGCCTTCAAGCCATTCGCCGGCATCGAACGCGCCAAGCTCAGCCTCACCAACGGCGCTCGCGATCTCATGATCTTTGGCGACGAGCGCGCCAACCACGATACCCACTGCAAGCTGTGCGGATCGTTACTCTATTCGGCCGTGCGCGAGGGTGTGTTCGCCCACGTCACCATGGGAACGCTCGTCGATGCTCCGACGATCCGACCGACAATGCACATCTTTGTCGGCTCCAAGGCACCGTGGTACACAATCAACGACGATCTCCCGCAATTTGAAGGACACGCAACCTAGCCTGATCGATCGACCGGCAGGCGTGGTGACCGGGATCTCTTCTTGCGCCGACTCATAAATCGGCTCACCATCGAAAGAGGAGGAGACAAAAGCATTTATGGCCGGTCGCGGCATATCTGCTGACGATCCGGCCACTGGGAAGACACGTTCCGGGAACGGGCAAGCAAAAACGCTTGAACCTCGTTTGAAAGGAACGTTCCCATGTTTGCTGCCAGTTCCAGATCGGCCATCGCCGTTCAGACGGTTGGCCAGCTTCTCCTGCCGCTATTTTCTGCCTGTGCAATCACGGCTCTGACGACGCCGGCATTGGCGCATGACGCCAAGCCGACCGCGGCCAAGCCGCAAGGCTGGAGCTATCCATTTGCCTGTTGCGCCAATTACGATTGCCATGAGGTGTCGCAGACCTCGATCAGCGAACGCCCCGAAGGCTATGTCATCAAGGACACCGGCGAGGTGCTGGCCTACAGCGACCGACGGATCAAGGATTCGCCCGACGGTGAGTTCCATTGGTGCGCGCACGAGGCCGGGCTCGATGCCGGCAAGACCATTTGCCTGTTCGTGCCGCCACAGTCCTACTAAGGTCCGGACTCATAATCAGGAGGGGGCCGCGGCTGCGATGCCGACCGCAGCGAGGACGACCACGGCGCTTTGGTTGTTACAAACGGATGGTAGATCGTAACGGAATTGCCAGGAGACAGGATCCCTATGACTGAAAGAATCACCATGGCCGAGTCATTACCGGCAACCGCCGTCGTCCGCGTCTCGCGTGCCAGCTACGATCCGAGCCGGTTCGCAGAGGTCGACGCGGCGAGCAAGAAGACCGCGCAGTACATAATCCCGGCCATCAGACGGCTGCCGGGGCTCCTTCATTTTTATGCGGGCGTCTCGCCGAAGGGCTCGATCGTGCAAGTCAGTGTCTGGGACACCGACGAGCATGCGGCACAATTGGACCGACTGAAGGAGATGGTCGTCGACGGCCGAAGGGATATGGAGGCGGTCGGCGTGACGTTTACCCCGATTTTCAACTACCCGATCGACTGGACCTGGACCGTCTGACCTGGAGTCGCTGTTTGAGGAACAAAGCCTGCTGACGGACAGTTGTCAGGATCGGCTCTTTATGGTGCCTTGCCGCCTGGGCGGCGGACAATGGAGAGGTGATGTTGATGACCATCAAGGGAAGCTGCCATTGCAAGGCGACGACATTCGAGGTTTCTGAGGCGCCGCGGACGGTGACGCAATGCACTTGTTCGTTCTGCTCGAAGCGCGGCTCGCTCTGGGCCTATTACATCCCGTCGCAGTTCAAGCTCATCACGCCACTGAAGAATGTTTCCTTCTATCAATGGGGCTCGAAAACCGTAAAGCATGGTTTTTGCGCCACCTGCGGCTGCGGCACCTTCACCGAAACACCGGACTGGTCGACCGGCGAGCCGGATTTCGACAATCCAAAGATCAGCGTCAATTCGCGGCTGTTCGATGATTTCGATCTCGACGAGGTGGAAGTGGTGGTCATCGACGGCAAGAATCTTTGGTAGCCTGGCCAAGGCCGTTCGTCACGCAGCCAACCCCGGGAAAAGCCGTTGCAGGCGCCTTTCCCGTTCCGCTTTTCGCCGCAATTCATGGTACAAGTCGCGGGAAGGGCTGATTTGGCGTCGAAAAGGCGCGACTTGGAGAGGGACCATCTATGAAGAAGACCGTGCTCGTCGTCGTGGCGACGGCTCTGCTCGTGAGCGCTTGCACCACCACCGATCCGTATACGGGCGATCAGAAGATTTCCAACACGGCCGCGGGTGCCGGCCTTGGTGCCCTGGCGGGTGCCAGCCTTGGCCTGCTTGCCGGTGGCAATGACCGCCGCAACGCGCTGATCGGCGCCGGCATCGGTGCGCTGGCCGGCGGGGCTATCGGCGCCACCATGGATCAGAACGAGGCTGAACTGCGCCGGCAGCTCCAGGGCACCGGCGTCAGCGTCACCCGTAGTGGCGATCAGATCATCCTCAACATGCCGTCGGATATCACCTTCAATATCGATCAGGATGCGGTGAAGCCCGGCTTTTATCCGGTGCTGAATTCCGTCGCGCTGGTGCTGAAGAAGTTCCGCCAGACGACTGTCGACGTGTTCGGTCATACCGATTCGACCGGTGGCGAACAGCACAATTTCGATCTGTCGCAGCGTCGTGCATTGGCGGTCGCCAACTACCTTTCCGGCCAGGGCGTCGATCAGCGCCGCTTCGCCGTCACCGGCTTCGGCAAGACACGGCCCATCGCATCCAATGCGACGGCCGCCGGCCGCGAGCAGAACCGTCGTGTCGAGATCCAGCTTTCGCCGCTGACCTGAACGGGATCATGATCCCGAAAAGTGGAATCCGGTTTTCGGAAAAGATCATGGTCTAAGTCGAGGTTCATCTGAATCGAAAACGGCCCCTTGCGGGGCCGTTTTCATTTGGTTTTCCGGAAGAATTGGTGGGGTCGGACGGGTACCGGTCAGACCTTGGCGACGATGCGCATGAAGGCCGGCATGTCGTCGCCGAAGCCGACGGTGGTGTCGTTGTCTTCCTGGTGATGGCGGGCAGGGCGGGCGTTGGTGCGCTGCGGCCTGGTGTCGCCACGCTCCGGTGCGCGCTGCTCGTTGCGATCGGACGTCTTGCGCTCGCCGTTTTCCGAACGGATTGCTTCCTTGCGCGCCCGCCGCTCGCCGATATCGGCGACAGCCGGCTCGGTCACATCCGGCTGCTGATCCTGCTGGACGATGGCCGGGACCGTCTCTTCGCTAGGCTTTGCGCGGCGTTCGCCGCCGCTCTTGCGCTCGCCCCGGTCCTTGCGGTCCTCGTCCTTGCGGCCGGCGCGACGCGGCGCGCCTTTGCCCCGGCGCGGAGCATCGTCTTCGCCACCCTCGCTGGCGACCACGGTCGACAGGTCGCCGTCATGCCACTCGATCTTGTTGCCGATCAGCCGTTCGATGGCGTCGATGTACTTCGTGTCGGACTTGGTCGCGATGGTGAAGGACTTGCCTGAGCGCCCGGCGCGGCCGGTGCGGCCGATGCGGTGGACATAGTCCTCGGCATGGATCGGCACGTCATAATTGAAGACGTGGCTGACATCGGGGATATCGAGGCCGCGCGCGGCGACGTCGGACGCCACGAGATAGCGAAGTTTGCCATCACGGAAATTGGCCAGCATTTGCATGCGCGCGCGCTGGTCCATGTCGCCATGCAGCGCACCGGCATCGAAATCATGCTTCAGCAGCGAGCGGAACAGCTCCGCCACCTCGATCTTGCGGTTGCAGAAGATGATGGCGTTCTTCAGTTCCGCGTCTTCGGCCTTGATCAGGTTGCGCAGCGTCTCGCGCTTGTCCCAAGGCTTCGAACCGGATTTGACCAGCCGCTGGATGATGTTGGTGGCGGCGGAAGCTGCCTTGGAGACTTCGACGCGCACCGGCGCGTGGAGGAATTTTTCGGTGAGCTTGGTGATTTCCGGCGGCATCGTCGCCGAGAAGAACAACGTCTGCCGGGTGAACGGGATCATCTCGCAGATGCGCTCGATATCGGGGATGAAGCCCATGTCGAGCATACGGTCGGCCTCGTCGATGACGAGGATCTCGACACCGTTGAGCAAAAGCTTGCCGCGCTCGCGGTGATCGAGCAGGCGGCCAGGGGTCGCGATCAGCACGTCGGCGCCGCGTTCCAGCTTCTTGTCCTGTTCATCGAAGGACACGCCGCCAATCAAAAGCGCGATGTTGAGCTTGTGGTTCTTGCCATATCTGATGAAATTCTCTTCGACCTGTGCGGCGAGCTCGCGCGTCGGCTCCAGGATCAGCGTGCGCGGCATGCGGGCGCGAGCCCGGCCTTTTTCGAGGCGGGTCAGCATTGGCAGCACAAAGGAAGCTGTTTTGCCGGTGCCGGTCTGGGCGATGCCCAAAATATCCTTGCCGAGCAGGGCGTGCGGAATGGCGCCGGCCTGGATCGGTGTCGGCACGGTGTAGCCGGCATCGGTGACTGCGGAAAGCACCTTCGGCGACAGGCCGAGGTCTGAAAAGGTCAACGCTTCTTGAGCGATCGTGGTGTCTGAGGACAAGTGTTGTTGTCTTTGGCTGGTTCGGGGAAGCGCAACGGCGTTTGTCGCGGCAAGCGCCGCGCGCTTGCAAGATTGGCATTGCGATTAGGCGCAAGTCCGCGATTTGTCAACAGAAACGGGCGGGATTGGCACGATTGTGAAGTCGTAACCTTAATCGCGATGCTTAATCCGGCCGCCTGTCTTTGTGCCGGCTCAGTAACGGAACTGTTCGGCCAGGATGCGCTCGTTCCAGGAGTGATTGGGGTCAAACAGCAAGGTCGCTGTTGCTGCCGGCGATTCCCGTACCGTTACCGAGGTCACCGCCTTGACCTCCGTATGGTCGGCGGCGGCGTTCACCGGCCGCTTTTCCGGCTCCAGAATATCGAAGCGCACGGTCGCCTTGTTGGAGAGCAATGCGCCACGCCAGCGGCGCGGGCGAAACGGGCTGACCGGTGTGAGCGCCAGCAACGGCGCGTCGAGGGGCAGGATCGGCCCGTGCGCGGAAAGATTGTAGGCGGTCGACCCGGCCGGCGTCGCGATCATGACGCCATCGCAGTTCAGCTCTTCGAGCCGTATCTGGTCATCGATGCTGATGCGAATCTTGGCCGTCTGGTAGGACTGGCGCCAAAGCGCCACCTCGTTGATCGCCAGCGCTGAAACCGTTTCACCCTCCGAGGTGACGGCCTGCATCTCCAGCGGGCGGATCGTTTCGGCGACGGCGGCCGCGATGCGTTCGGTGAGGCCGCCGGAACGGTACTCGTTCATCAGGAAGCCGATGGTGCCACGGTTCATGCCGTAGACCCTCTTTCCTGTTCCCATCGTGTCGCGCAAGGTCTGCAGCAGGAAACCGTCGCCGCCCAGGGCGACCACGACCGCGGCCTCCGCGACCGGACATTGGCCGTAGCGTGCCGACAGGCTTTCCAGCGCCGCCTTGGCGTCTGCTGTGTCGGACGAAACGAAGGCGATGCTGTTGGCGGCTGTGCTCATGGCTCCCCGATCGCGACCGATTGGCTGTGGCAGGTCCGGCCGCGCCAGCGTCGGGGTAGCATGGGGCGGGCGGGTCTGCAAAGAGAGCCGTTGTGCGAGCCGGCAAAGCGGCGACAGCGACGCCCGGGCAGGCGGATCGCTTTTCATGACAGGGCACGAACGAATGTGATGGTTAAGACGGAGCTTAAACTCTCGTAAAGCCGGATCGATCATGTTAGCCGGCATGAATGGCGTGGGGGCGCCCGCAGTACCGCCGTATCCTTCGGGACGGCAAATGGGCGCTGTGGCACTTTTGACCTGTGCGCATGACCCTTGGGAACATCCTGATGTTCGGAGGGCACGCACCAGCCAGATGAGGCCGACATATTGCCGGTAACACGCCTGATCATCGTTTTTGTCATGCTGGGCAGCTTCGCGCTGATCTTCGCCGAGCTGGTACGCCAGTCGGAAGAGATGAGCATCAGACCACTGCCCACAGCATCACGCTGCGGCGATGCTATCGGAATGCCTTGCCCGCAAAGGGCGCTGTAGATCGCGCAATACCTTAACCGAAGGCCATGCAAGCACTGCCGCCGCCCGGTCCTTCGCTGCATGCAGTTCATCCCTTGGCGACCGAACACCGGCTGGCGCAACACAAGTTTGATCGTTGCAATTGCGGCATCGATCAAAGCACTGCTAGAAGACTTGTCGGATCTGGACAGGACCCTGTTCCCATCACCCTTGGGAAACAACCTTGCGGCGCGTTGGTCGGCCGTGTTTCTGGAGGGGAGTGCACATGCGGCGCAGCGTGTTGATTTCTGGTGGCTGCGGCTTCATCGGCTCTCATCTCGTCGATCGCCTGCTGCGGCGCAATGATCTGGAAAAACTGGTCGTTGTCGACAATCTATGGACCGGATTGCGCGACAACATTGCCCATGTCGCGGATCCGCGGTTCACCCTGCAGATCGCCGATGCCGAGAGCTTCACGTCCGGCCAGCATTTCGATGAGATCATCCATCTTGCGTCACCGGCTTCGCCCGTATGGTACATGCGCGAGCCGGCCCGCACGATCAGGGCCAACATAGGCGGCGCGCTCAATCTTCTGTCGCTGCTAAAGCCCGGCGGTCGCTTCTGCTTTGCCTCGACCTCGGAAGTCTATGGCGATCCCGTGGTGTCGCCGCAACCGGAAAGCTACCGGGGGTCCGTGGACTGCACCGGGCCAAGGGCCTCCTATGACGAGAGCAAGCGCTGCACCGAGGCGTTGCTGTTCGAAGAACAGCGCGTCAGCGGGCTCGATGTCCGCGTCGTCAGGCTGTTCAACACCTATGGCCCGCGAACGCGCGTCGATGACGGCCGCGCCGTTTCGAATTTTATCAGTCAGGCTCTGACGACGGGAATCCTCACCGTCTATGGCGACGGCTCCCAGTCGCGCAGCTGGGGTTATGTCGACGATATCGTCGATGGCCTGGAGCGGTTCTTCTGGCGCGACTTGATCTCGCACCGGGGTCCCCTGAACATCGGCAACAACCGCGAGATCTCGGTTCTCGAGACCGCGAAATTCGTCTGCTCGCTGGTTCCGGGCAGCCGCATCGAACACCATGCGCCTGTCCCGCAGGATCCGACAAACCGGTGCCCGGACCTGACCCTGGCAAGGCAGGTTCTTCCCGGATGGGAGGCAACGATCGGCTATCAGCAAGGGATCCAGCGCACCTTCGAATGGTTCCGGCGGCAGATTGTGACTGACGGCAGCTCGGCGGCGTCAGCCTGAGGATCCAAAATCTTGCGGCCCGGCCCGTCATGGCAACCGCGAAAGAGAATCAAGCCTGCCGGTGAAATAGGGTTCGAACACGGTTTCGAAAGCCTTCAGCGCCGCGCCGATCGCCTGATGCATGTCGAGGTACCGATAGGTGCCCAGCCGTCCTCCGAGATGCAGGTTTCGCTCCGCTGCGGCCCGTTCCAGATAGCGACGGTAAATCGCCTGATCCCGGCGTGTGTCGATCGGATAATAGGGTTCGTCGGTGCGGCCGGCAAAACGGGAATACTCGCGGCCGATGAGGGTCTTGTCGCTCTTGTGCTGGCGTTCCGGATTGAAATGCCTGAATTCGACGACGCGGGTGTAGGGCACGGCTTCGTCGGCATAGTTCATGATCGCCGCGCCCTGATGGTCCGGCGTGTCCATGACCTGGAGATCGATATCGATGGTTCGCCAGCCGAGTTCGCCCTCTGAGTGGTCGAAATAGCGGTCGATTGGACCGGTGTAGACAACCGGCAGGTCCTTCGGCAGCAAGGGCTTGATATCGAAGAAATCGACGCCAAGCCGTGCTTCGATGAGCTCGTGCGCGAGCATCTTTTCGAAGATCGCCGTATAGCCGTCGACAGGCTGACCTTGGAAGCGGTCGTTGAAATAGCCGTCTTCGAATGTGTAGCGGACCGGCAAGCGGGCGATGATCTGCGCCGGAAGTTCGCGTGGGTCAGTCTGCCATTGCTTGGCGGTGTAGCCCTTTATGAAAGCCTCGTAGAGGGGACGGCCAACGAGCGAGATCGCCTTCTCCTCGAGATTGGCCGGCTGGCGGTCGCCAAGCTCGGCCGCTTGCCCGGCAATCAGGCTACGTGCCTCGTCCGGGCTCAGCCGCTTGCCGAAGAACTGGCAGATCGTGGCGAGGTTGATCGGCAGCGGATAGACCTTGTCGCGATAGGTCGAGAACGCACGATGGCGATAGGCCGTAAAATCGGTGAAGCCGCGCAGGTAGTTCCAGACGTCCTCGTTGGATGTGTGAAACAGATGCGGTCCATAGCAATGAACCTCGACGCCGGTGGCGGGATCTTGTTCGGTATAGGCATTGCCGCCGATGTGCCGGCGCCGGTCGATCACCAGCACGCGCCGGCCGAGTTTCGTGGCGATGCGCTCGGCAAGCGTTGCGCCATAAAAACCCGCGCCGACTATGAGGATGTCGGCTTCCCCGATAAAATCCTTGTCTATTCGCGGCTCTGTCGTCCTCATGCGTCGAGCACGATCTGCGACAGGTCGATCGGTTCGGCGCATTGTCTGCGCAGAAAGCGCCACAACAGCTTCTTCGGCCGAAACGCCCGCCGGAAATCCTTTCGCTCGACAAAATAGTCGGCCATCATGCGCAGGCCGATCATGGATCGTGATCGCCAGCACCTGCCTGCGTGGTCGACGGCGCCATAAGACAGCGGAAAGAACTCGCCTAAGCCGTATCGCATCGCCAACTGGCGGTATTCCGCCTCGGCCGACCGGCCGGACTTGAGTATTGTTGTCGCCAGATGAATTCCAACCGGCCGCGTGTGGCGGACGGTCAAGGCGTCGAAGACAGCCGATTTCCCGAGATTCTGCTCGGCAAGCCTCGTCCACAGGTGATCGAGACCGAACCCACTCATGGATCCCTTGAAAAGAGGTAGCATCTTGCCTGCCACGTCCGATCTCATACACGGGGCCATGATCTCGACCTTGTCGATCAGACGAAATTCGAAACTTTTGGAGCGCAAAAACGGCAGATGGCTATAGTAGCTGTCCGGCGTCAGCGCCGGCTGGGCAATGTGGAGGTCGAGCCGTCTCATGTTGGCGAACATCGCCTCGATCGTTGTCCGGTCTGCTTCCAGGTCATCATCCGGAAACCAGATATACTGGTAGCGATCAAGGAGTTCCGGCTTCTGAACGAGCAAGGCGTGGAGGCCATCCCACTTGCCTCCGATGTAGTCGACCCTGTTTTCATGGGGCTGCCGAAATGCCAGGGGATCGGACCCGTAGTAACTGACGATCAGATCAAACACGCATTCTGGATCGCCCGCACCCCATCCGCGATGGAGAGAGTTGTCGCCGGCCCTGACGATGACGAGATTGCGGCTGGCCCCCGTCAAGGTTTTGCTTTCGCCACCGATGTCTTGGTCCAAGGCCGTCATGGCGAGCCCCTACACCAAAGCCGGATCAATGCGAAGAGCCACGGGTGAGAGCGAATTGTTCGTCTGGCATTATCAGGCAGATGTCGGGCGCTGCGATTTGCAATACAACGCGAACCTGGAGTCGCAACACGGCTGCCGCGCTGACCAAAACACGCAACCATTTCGGGACGGGACGTTATGAAATTGATTGTTGTGACCCCGGCCGGCCGCGAGAAATATCTTCGCCTGCTCAGCCACCATGTCCTTAAAAGTCCTGAGGTGTACGAATGGCACCTGTGGGACAACTGCCGCAACGAGGCCGATCGGGCCTACCTGCAACGACTGGCCGCTTCCGACCCACGTTGCCGGATAAAAAAACTTCCGCATGCCAATGGCGGGGTCAATGTCATCGGCGACTTCTACCGTTTTTGCGACGACCCCGATGCCTTCTACCTTCGCCTCGACGATGACGTGGTTTTTGTCGAGGACGGCTTCTTTCAAAAATTCATGGCAAGGGTCATGGCCGAAAGAGGATCGGCTATCTGGTACGCGCCGTTGATCATCAACAACGCAATCTGCAATTCGCTGATCAAACAGCTTTCCAGGGTGGTGGTAGACGGGCCGCTGACATGCCAGGCTTGTTGCGAATTTTCCTGGGCCTATGCCAGCTTTCCGCAGGCGCTTCATCCCTTCTTCATCGAAGCTGTCCGCTCCAACCGGCTTGATGACTTCCGTGTGCCTGACCGGGAGATCAGGCTGTCGCGCTTCTCGATCAACGCAATCGGTTTCTTCGGATCGGATATTGTCGGTCTTGGAGAGGGTTTCCATCCGCCGTCAGGCAGCGATGAGGAAGAGTGGCTGTCGGCGACGCTGCCGGCAAAACTGGACCGGCCGGGCAAGATTTTTGGCGACCTGATCATTGCCCATTTCAGCTTCTACACCCAGGAGCGCGAATTGCTGCGCACCAACATTCTCGACGGCTACTATGAGCTCGCCGGCCTGGCTCCCCCGGTCTACGAGAAGCTTCCAGTCAGTTGGAGAGAGCGGCTGAGGCTGTGGAGGAGACGCCGGAGGGGATCGGTGTCACCGCGCTATGTGATCTCGCTTCCGACAATCATTTCCGACTGATGATTGGATTTCGGCCCTGTCGGGGCGCAAGCTGCCGCCTACTGTGTCACCACCTGAAGGTTGGCGTTGCCGTAGAAAGTGTAGGCAAGATAGGTCGGGTCGCCGGTTTCATAGAAGCGCTTGCGAACACCTTTCAGGACCTCGGCGAGGTAAACCGGCCCATCCTTGAGCCGGGTGCTGATGCCGCCGTAAAAATCGCTTGAAAAGGCAGCGGCGGCGCGATCGGTCAAAGGCCACATGCCGCCGATGAAGCCGGACGCGCCGCCCGCCAGCACTGCGGGACCCCATCCCTGCACGAAGCCACCGAGCATCTGGGACTTGCCCGTGTCGCAGGCATTGAAGAAGTAGAACGGGTTGCCCTTGCCGTGTGCCGCGGCAACCAGCGCACCCCACGTGTCGGGGTCAAGCGACTGGTCGGCGAGGTCAATGGCGAAAACCGGCCGGCCGCTGCTCGGCTGATTGACCTCGCCGTGACCCGAAAAATGGATGAAGCCGGTCGACACCTCGCCGACCAGTTTCTCGAAGGAGACGAAATCGCCACCGAAGCGGCGGTAGCCGGCGAGCTTGCTCAGCGCGTCGATCTCGACTTCCTGGAACGGCAGTGACTGCTTGTCGACATAGGAAGGAGCGACCGCGGCAACGCCGGTAAAAGCCATCCGGTCCAGTGGGTTGTCGACCTGCGAGGAGGTGCTGCGCGGTGCCCAGCGCGCCAGCCGGTAATTCATGCCGAGGAAACCATCGCGGGTTGCGCCATCGGCGCTTTGCGGGCGGATCAACTCCCAGGGCAGGGTGGGACTGTTCGAGGTGATCTGGATCGAATGCAGTTCGCCCTTGTCGCGCAGCGACCAGAACACATCCTTGAATGCCTGCGGCACGTAATCCTTGTAGAGCGCATCGCCGAAACCTTCGGCGGCCAGCGTGACGAAGCGCTTTTGCGCTTCGGGGTCGCTGCTTGCGGCAGGCTGTTGCAGCGACACCGCACTGCGCAGACCGAGGCCGAGTTGCAGCAAGCGGCGATATTCGGAATCAAGCCAGGTCGCCATTTGCGGCGGTGTTGAGAATGTATCGGTCACCGGTCCAGCCAGATGCGGCGAATGGATGATGATCTGGCCCGGGCCCAATCCGCTTGGATCGTCATAGAGGATGGTGACATCGAGGTCGGGCACCTCGTCGGCTGCGGCATTGCCGAGTTGGACGCTACCGGTCAGCGCCTGTTGGGGCGGAGCGGAGGCGAGCATCAACATGGCGGGTGCGGCCGTCCTTTGGGCCGTGGCACTTGGCGCGGCGGCCTCAACCGGCGCTGCTCGTTGCACGATAACGGGCCGCGACGCCGATCCCAGGAATTTTCCCGCACTGTAGATTCGGGCAATGAACTGGCTTGGCTTGCTGTCCTTTGCAATTGGCCGCGCCTTGAGGTCGAAGCGGACGAAGTCGCTGTCACCTTCACGATAGAGGGTGGTCTGCCGGCTCCATTTGCCGCCGTCGGCAAGGTCAAAGCCCGTAGCGAAGAGGTCGATGTCGATGGGCCATTGGTCGGTGCCTGCCGGCATCGCCATGGCCAGCGCGCCATCCGCCGTCACCGACGATCCCGGCGCCGCTTTCACCTTCACCTCCGGTGTCAGTTGCTCTTCGGTCAAGGCAATAGAAACGGTCACCGTCTCACCGGCCACCACTTCGTCTGGTGCGTCGATAGTCGGATGGCGGACCACTTCGACTTCAGCCCCATTCCCCGACGGCGAAGGGGCAGTTGCCGGAGGTGGGGCAGGCGAGCCGCCTGCGTCCCCGGGAGCATTTTCCACCTGATCGAGGGGTGGCGGAGGTGGTTCGACATCCGCTGGCGCCGCCGCCTCTTGCGGGCTCTCGGCGCCGGTTGCAGCCGATGCTGGTGCGGGCAATGACGCGTTATCGCCGCCTCCCGGCGCAATCTCCGCCTGGTCGACGGGCGGCGGTGGCGGCTCGGTGCTTGACTGCGCATCGGGCGGTTGAGCAGGCTCCGCACCGGCGGCTGCGCCGCCCTTCGGATAAGTATCGGCGAGATTGTTCTGGGCGGCGGCCGACGACTTGGCGGCATCCTCCTGATATTTCCTTTGCTCCTCGTACTGCTGCCGAGCCTGCTCCTCATCTTGCTGGCGCTGCAACTCCTGGCGTTTGTATTCCTCGTATTGGGCTGCCTCATCGGCGCTGTTGCCCGTCATGGCGTCGGGATTGCCGGAGCCCGGTGCAACATCCGCCGGAGGGACTTCCTGGCTGCCGCCATCGAAATTGCCGGAGCCATAGTCACTGCTTCCGGCGCTCGAACCTTCATTTGCGGAATCGGGGCTGGCCGGTGGGCTATTGTCGCCGCCCTCATTGGCGCCACTCTGCATCGGTGGCGGTGCCGGTTCGGAAGCAACTGCTTCCGGGGCAGCCGCTTGTGGCGCCGCGCCAGCCGGCTCCGGCGGTGCTGGCTCGGCGGCAATCGGATTGTCCGGCGTTGGCACGAAGTCTGCCGACAGGCCAGGGCCTGTCCATGGCCGCTGGGCGCCGAGCGTCTGGTCTGCCACGCCTTGGCTGACCGACGCGATCATGGCTTGGATGCTCACGCCTTTTCTGGCCAGTGCGGCTGCCAGCGCATCGGCAAACACCGTGACCGGTCCAGCGCCATTCAGTGCGACGCTTCCTGGTTGAGCGGAAAAGGCGACGATGCCGTTGGGCAGCGGACCAACCGCAGCCAGACCCCGCACCACACCTGGGGCGGAGGAGTCTCCGTCGCCGAGATTATCCAGCAAAACCACCTTGAATGTCGGTGTCGCCTCAAGCGCCTTCGTGAACAGGTCGAGAGGCAATGCCGTCTGGTCTACCGCTTCCTTGGAATCGGTCCGCGAGCCGCGCGTCAGCAGATAGTTCCTGTCATTGGCCTGAGCCGTATGGCCGACATAGTAGAAGATGCCGACGGCATCCGGGTCGGCCAGGGATTTGGCGAAATCATACATGGCGTGCGCGACATCGGCGCGGTCGCCATCAGAGACTTGTCGCACGGTGAAGCCGAGTGACCGCAGGCTGGTCGCAACGAGTTCGGCACTAGGTTCGGCGTTGGCGATCGCCGGCGAGCCCTCATATCCCGGATTGGCCACAACCAAGGCGAGCCGCTCTTCGCCGCGCGCGGCGGAAAAGAACGACATGGCTATCAGCAGCACGGTCGCCACAAGAAGGCGCATGATCCTGACCCAAGCCCACAAGCCGCTGCGAATACGCCAGAGCTTGCCCCAATCCATCAATGGCCTCTTCTGTGACCATAGCACGTTTGGGGAGGCAGCGCATCGGCCGCCCCGCCGGTGTCGTGGCATCCGCGCAATGACAAAAAGATATTGACTGTATGGTTAGTTATAATTAATCCTGGCGCAGATTACCAAGTTGGCCAGCTGGCATCCGCCCGTGAATGGCCACTAAGGAGGGGAATATCTTGACAGCCATGCGGCCAGCCGTTGAGGCGAAGGGCGTCACTAGGGTTTTCCAGGGGACAGGCCAGGACGCGGTCCGAGCCCTTGACAACGTTTCAGTTTCCATCCGCGAAAACGAGTTCTTCACGCTGCTCGGCCCATCCGGTTGCGGAAAGACAACGTTGCTTCGGCTGATAGCCGGCTTCGATTTTCCGAGCGCCGGCGAAATCCTGCTCTACGGCCAGGACATCGCGCCGCTGCCGCCGTTCAAGCGCCCGGTCAACACCGTCTTCCAGTCCTATGCGCTGTTCCCGCATATGACGGTGGCCGAGAATATCGGCTTCGGCCTGAAGATGCTGGGCAAGCCCAAGGCCGAGATCGAGGCGCGCGTTGATGCGATGCTGACGCTCGTCCACATGCAGAAATTGAAGAGCCGCCGCACCAGCCAGATTTCCGGCGGCCAGCAGCAGCGGGTGGCGCTGGCGCGGGCGCTGGCGCCGCAGCCGAAGGTGCTCTTGCTCGACGAACCCTTGTCGGCGCTCGACTACAAGCTGCGCAAGGAGATGCAGATCGAGTTGAAGCGGCTGCAGCACGAAACCGGCATCACCTTCATCTTCGTCACCCATGATCAGGAAGAAGCACTGACCATGTCAGACCGCATCGCGGTGATGTCGTCAGGCAAGATCCTGCAGGTCGGTACCCCCTGGGACATCTACGATCACCCGGCGCAACGCTTCGTCGCCGACTTCATTGGCGAGACCAATTTCCTGGACGGCACGGTCGAAGGCGCCGCTGATGGCAAGGCGCGGGTCACACTGCGCTCGGGAGCAAGGATCCTCGCGACCACCACCAGCGATTTCCGGCCGGGCAGCCAGGCGACGCTGATGGTGCGGCCCGAGCATGCCAGGCTGGTCAAGGCCGCCGGCGACCTGAGCGGCACGGTCGAGACCGTCGTCTATTTCGGCACCGACACGCATATCCATATCCGACTGGCGGACGGCGGTCCCTTCATCGTGCGCCAGCAGAATTCACGTTGTGCCGGCTGCGGCTTCGAAGCCGGCGACAAGGTCGGCATTCAGATCGGCGATGCCGCCGCGCAGATGCTGAAGGATTAGGTCATGGCGACCGCGAAAGAGATCGCCGACAAGGCCGAACGCAACGATATCCGCTCGCGCTGGCTGCTCTCCGCGCCAGCGCTGCTGATCGTCTTCCTCGCGGCGCTTGGGCCGCTGCTGATCGTGGTCGTCTATTCCTTCCTCACCCCAGGCAATTACGGCGACGTGAAATGGCAGTTTTCGACCGACGCCTGGGTGAGCGTGCTGCTTCAGCGAGACGCCTTCGACGACACGCTGTCCTTCGCCAGTGCGCATCTGTCGATCTTCTGGCGCTCGGTGTCACTGTCCGCCATGACCACGATCCTGACGCTGATCCTCGGCTTTCCGACCGCCTATTTCATCGCGACACGGCCGGAACACCGGCGCGATATCTGGCTGTTCCTGATCACCATCCCGTTCTGGACCAACCTTTTGATCCGAACCTTCGCCATGCAGGAAGTGCTGCGCAATGACGGCCTCATCAATTGGCTGCTGCAGCTGCTGCGGATCACTGATCATCCCATCCAGCTGATGTATACGAATTTTGCCGTCCTGCTCGGCATGGTCTATGTGTTCCTGCCGCTGATGGTGCTGCCGCTCTACGCCAGCATGGAGAAGATCGACTTTCGGCTGATCGAGGCGGGTTACGACCTGTACGCGACGCGGTTCCAGGTGTTGCGGCGCATCATCGTGCCGCTGGTCGCGCCGGGCATCGTCGCCGGCTCGATCCTAGTCTTCATTCCTTCGCTCGGCGCCTATGTGACGCCGCGTGTGCTGGGCGGCGGCACCAATCTGATGATCGGCAATCTGATCGAACTGCAATTCGGCCAAGGGCGCAACTGGCCGCTCGGTGCGGCGCTGTCGATCACGCTGATGGCGATCGTGATGGTGGCGCTGCTGTTCTACGTCCGCAACATGACAAGGTCGGATGGCAGCCATGGCTAAGCGCTTCGATGTCCGCCAGCAGAACGGCTTCGTCACCATAGCGATGGTGTGTTTCTTCCTCCTCTATCTGCCGATCGGCACGCTCGTCGTCTTCGCCTTCAACGACAACGAATCGCTGGCGATCTGGAAGGGCTTTTCGCTGCGCTGGTTCCATGTCGCCTGGAACAACACGCTGGTGATCGAATCCTCGATTCGCTCGTTCCAGATCGCAGCCGTCGCCGCCATCCTGGCGACGATCACGGCAACGATGGCGGCTCTGGCGACGACCCGGACCAAGCCATATCGCGGGCTGACCTTCAAATACGCCTTCATCAACCAGCCGCTGATGGTGCCGGAGATTGTCACCGCGGTGGCGCTGCTGATTGTGTTCTCGCGCATCAAGATCTGGACCGGTTATTCGGGCCTTGGATACCTGATCGCAGCCCACACCGCCTTCTGCATCCCGTTCGCCTATTTGCCGATCCGTGCGCGGCTCGAAAGCATGGATCTATCGCTCGAAACGGCGGCGGCCGACCTCTATGCAGGCAAATGGCAGGCCTTCCGGCATGTGACGCTGCCGCTGCTTTGGCCGGGCATCCTGGCAGGGCTGATGCTCGCTTTCGTCGTCTCGCTGGATGACGTGGTCATCACCGAATTCGTCAAATCCGGCGGCCAGGACACGCTGCCGACCTTCATGCTGGGCCAGATTCGTCGCGGCGTGACGCCGGAAATCAATGCGATCTCGACAGTCTTCCTTGTCCTGTCGATCGGCATTGTCACGGCTTTCTTTTTCTTCAGCAGGAAACGGACCTGAGGCCGCATCGCCGCCGGTCCCAACAATGGGAGCAACGAGCATGAACTGGAAACTGACCGCGACAGCCGTCGGGCTATCGCTGCTGGCTGTCACGGGTGTGGCGCGTGCTGATGGCGAGCTCAACATCTACAATTGGGGCAACTACACCAACCCCGACCTCATCAAGAAGTTCGAGGAGACCTACAAGGTCAAGGTCACCGTCACCGACTTCGATTCCAACGACACCGCGCTCGCCAAGATCCGCCAGGGCGGCGCCGGTTTCGACATCGTCGTGCCCTCGGCCAGCGTCGTCCCCATCTGGATCAGCGAGGGGCTGCTGCTGGAAACCGATCCCAACGCTATGGAGAATTTCAAGAATGTCGATCCCAAGTGGGTCGATGTACCGTTCGACCCGGGCCGCAAATACACGGTTCCGTGGCAGTGGGGCACGACAGGCATATCGGTGAACAAATCAGTCTATTCGGGCGATGTGAACACGTCGGCAATTTTCCTCGACCCGCCGCCCGAATTGGTCGGCAAAATCAATGTCGTGCCCGAAATGGGTGACATCATGTTTCTCGCTATTGCCTACGAAGGTGGTCAGTATTGCACCGACGACAAGGTGTTGTTGAAGAAGGTGCGCGACAAGCTGGTCGAGGCCAAGGCGAAATGGCTGTCCTTCGACTACGGTGCCGTCGATGGCCTGGGCAAGGGTGACATCGCCGCCGGCGTCAACTGGAACGGCATTTCGCTGCGCCAGCGGCTGCAGAATGACAAGATCGTCTACGGCTATCCCAAGGAGGGCTATCCGATCTGGATGGACAACGTCGCGGTTCTCAAGGACGCCAAGAACGTCGACAACGCCAAGCTGTTCCAGAACTTCATCATGGATCCGCAGAACGCCGCCCTGATCTCGGCCTTTGCCCGCTATTCGAACGGCATCAAGGGCTCGGAAGCCTTCATGCCGGCCGACATGAAGGACGCGCCGGAGGTGAACGTGCCGGCCGAATTCGCCGCCAAGGGCCAGTTCATGGCGGCCTGTCCGCCGGATGTGCAGGCGCTCTACACGAAAATCTGGACCGACCTGCAGAAATAGTCTGATCCGTTGTTTTCCGCGCCGCGACATGCGGCGCGGCCACCTCTCGATCCATCAAGCCAAGGCGATCCGGCGATCGCAGGAGACTTTCATGACCGATCTCGACCTCTGCTACATGCCGGCGAGCGAAGCGCTGCGGCGGTTTAAGGCCAAGAGCCTTTCGCCCGTCGAACTGATGCAGGCCACCATCAGCCGCGCCGAGGCCACGAAGCCGACGATCAACTGCTTCACCTTCACCCATTTTGACGAGGCGATGGAACTGGCCAGGAAAGCCGAGGCGAAATACGCCAAGGGCGCCAAAACCGGCGCGCTCGAGGGCCTGCCGATCGGCATCAAGGACGAGAGCTACATCAAGGGCAAGCCGACCTCGCATGGCTCGCTGCTGACCAAGGACGCCATCGGCAGTCATACCTCGACGATGAACGAGCGCGTCATCAAGGCGGGCGGCATCGTGCATGCGCGCACGGCGACGCCGGAATTCAGCTGCGCCGGCTATACCTGGTCGAAGCGATGGGGTGTCACCCGCAATCCGTGGAATCGCGATTTCACGCCAGGCGGTTCGTCGGGCGGCGCGGCGGCAACGCTGGCTTCCGGCACATCGTCGATCGCCACCGGTTCGGACATTGCCGGGTCGATCCGCATTCCTGCCTCGGCCTGCGGCCTCGTCGGCTTCAAGCCGCCTTACGGCCGCAATCCCGACGAGCCGCCCTTCAACCTCGATTTCTATTGCCACACAGGACCGCTGGCGCGAAACGTCAGGGATGCGATCCTGCTGCAGAACGTCATGGCCGGACCGAGCCCGCTCGACATCGCCACGCTGCGTCCCAAGCTGCGCCTGCCGCTCGACTACAAGCCGATCAAGGGCTGGAAAATTGCCTTCTCGATGAACCTCGGTTCGTTTGAGGTCGACGACGATGTTCGCAGGAACACGCTTGCCGCGTGTGATGTGTTCCGGTCACTCGGCGCCACGGTCGAGGAGGTCGACCTGGGCTGGGGCGACGAGGTGCTCAAGGCCGGTATGGCCTATCTTGAGCATCTCTTCGGCGCCTCGCTGGCGCAATTGCTCAAGGAGCACGGCAAGGACATGACGAGCTATGCGCGCCGGTTTGCCGAGGACGGTCAGAGGTCGAAGGCGACGGACTTTGTCGGAACCCTGGAGGTCGCCGCCAGAATGTACCAGACACTGGGCCCGCTGCTGGAAAAGTACGATGTGCTGATCTGCCCGACGAACGCCCTGCCGTCGGTGCCGGCGGAGTTCGACCACACCAGGGACACCGTCGAGATCAATGGCAAGCAAGTGAACCCGTCGCTGGGTTGGGTGATGACGACGCCGTTCAACATGATGAGCCGTTGTCCGGTTCTCTCCATGCCCTCGGGCTGGGCCGCGAACCGTGTCCCGACGGGCATCCAGATCGTCGGCCGCACCTATTGCGACGCCGATGTGTTCCGGGCGGCACTCGCCTATGAAACGGCACAGGGCCAGTGGTACAGGAATGCCGAGACACGTCCGTCGCTTTGATCAACGGCAGCGTCTGCGACTGGTGCTTGATCTCCGGCGTCGGCTATGGTGAGCCGGGGATTCTCGCCGACAGTTCGAAAGGCCGGATGAAAAATGGCACAACGCGAGGCAACCGCGGCCGAAAAACGCAGGGCTACAATGGCTGAGGGCAGGGGCTCGGCGAACGATGCCGTGTCGAAAGACCGTCGGCGCGAGCGCGGCGAAGCAAGCGTCCAGCGCATCATCGATGCCACCATCGATCTCATCGCGGAGGAGGGCCTGGCCAGCGTCACCATGCAGCGCATCGCCGAACATGTTGGCTCGTCCAATGCGCTTGTGGTTTTCCACTTTCGCAGCAAGGAAAACCTGTTCCGGGCTGTCCTGCAGTATCTCAGCGATCGGTACGACGAGTTGTGGGTGACGCTGGTGCGAGCGCCGGGCCTGTCGCCGGTTGAAAGACTACTCGGCGCGGTCGAATGCGCTCAACGCTTCGCCAGGCAGCATCCGAAATGGGTTTCCGTTTTTGTCGTCTTCTCCAGCGACCGCAAGAGCATGCAGATCTACAATGAAATCGGCCTGCCGAGCGATCTCGCCTACACCGCCGAAGCGCGCGAGTTTCTGATCGAGATTTCACGCAGCGGCGGCTATTCCGACGTCGACATCAACACCTTGTCGGAGAGCCTGAATTATCTGGTTCACGGCGCATGGTACTGGGATCATCTCAACCCTTCGAGCCGTGACACCAATGTGCTGCGCAAGACCATGCTGCTGCTGCTGCATCAGGCATTTCCGCGGCATTTCGAATTGATGCCGTAGCTGTTTCTCAGGGGCGCTGGCTTAGGTGGCAGCCGGCCTGGCGTTTCTGCGCAAGATACTCGTCGATCAACTGGCGGTAGCGCACCTTGCCGAAGCTCGGAAAATGGCCGCCATGCACGACGCAGACATCGAGATCGCGCATGGCGAGCAGCGTCTCGACGTAGTCGGAAATGTCGGAGTGATAGACGTCGTCGATCAGCGGGCCGTCATAGATGACGTCGCCGGACAAAAGGATGCCGGTCTTTCGCTCGTAGAGCGCGATGCCGCCGGGTGAATGGCCAGGTGTGTGGATCACCTCGAAGGCGCGGTCGCCAAGATCGATGATGTCGCCATGCTCGAGCAGGCGGTCCGCCGGCGCGGCCAAAATGCCGTAGCGCGCCGTGTCCCAGCCCTGTGGCTGGCGATCGAACATCTCCTCGGTGGCATAGGTGCCGGCGGCCGTCCATTCATTGCGCGGATCGGCGAGGATTTCCGCCTCGGCCCTGTGCACGCAACGGTGGGGAAATTCGTGATGGCAGCCGATATGATCGAAATGCGTGTGGCTGGCAACGCAGGTCAGCTTGCGCTCGCTGACCAAAGGCACATGCGTGCGCAGGCTGAAATGGCCGAGACCGGTGTCGAACAGGAGATCGCGGTCGCGTCCGCGCACATGCCACATGTTGCAGCGGAAGAAAGGTTTGATCCACGGCTCGTGGATCAGCGTCACGCCATCGGCCATGCGGATGGTCTCGTACCAGTCTGGCGCGTCGATAACCGGAAGGCTTCCCATTTCAGTCCGTCAAAACGATGATCTGGTCGGTATCGCATGAAACGGCAACAGTGTCGCCGGGCTGGACGGTGGCTGACGCGGGCAGTTTTGCAATGAACTGCAGCGAGGGGTCCTCAGCGGAAACCGCGAGCACACGCTTGAAACTGCCCTGGAAGACGACGTCGCGCACCTGAGCTGTTCCCAGCTTCACGGCTCCCGCTGCATTGAAAGCAAGATGCTCCGGTCGTATGGCCAGCGCAACAGCCGAGCCCACCGGCAAGGTGCTGGGCGCAAAAACCGCTCCGGCCGGCGTCTCTACCGTGCTCGTCCTGTCCCTGGCTTGCGTGACCTTGCCGGCAAGGATGGTGCTTTCACCCATGAAGGTCGCCGAAAAGCGCGTCGCTGGCCTGGCATAGACGCGCTCGGGCGGTCCCTCATCCTCGATGCGGCCGTCATTCATCACTACGCAGTGGTCGGCCAGCGCCATGGCTTCTTCCTGGTCGTGGGTGACATGGATGAAGGCGGTACCGACGCGCTTCTGGATTGCCTTCAACTCGTCCTGCATCTGGCGGCGCAGTTTGAGGTCGAGCGCGCCGAGCGGCTCGTCGAGCAGAAGCACCGCCGGCTCGATCACCAGCGCCCGTGCCAGCGCCACGCGCTGCCGCTGACCGCCGGAGAGCTGGTGTGGTTTCTTGTCGAAGGCGGCAGCCAACCCGACAAGCGCCAGCGTCTCGCGCGCTTTCGCGGCCCGCGTTGCACCATCGACACCTTGCATGCGCAGCCCGAAGCCGACATTGCCGCCGACGCTCATATGCGGAAACAGCGCATAGTCCTGGAACACCGTCGTCGTCGGGCGTTTGGCCGGCTGCACCGCGGTGCAGTCCTCGCCACGGATGAAAACCTTGCCTTCGCTGGGCGTGACGAAGCCGCCAAGAATGGACAGCAGCGTCGTCTTGCCGGAACCTGACGGCCCGAGCAGGATCGTGTAGCTGCCGGGCTCGATCCGCAGCGAGACGTTCTTCAGCACCGCCAGCTGCCCGAAACGGTGTGAGACGGCGCGGATATCGACCAGAGGCGCGGTCATGCTTTTCTCCTGCGCAGCAATGTCAGTTCGAACAGCACGACCAGCACGATGGAAACGGCGAAAACCAGCGAGCCGACCGCGTTGGTTTTCGGATTGAGACCGGAGCGCAGCAGGTTCCAGATTTCCACCGGCAGCGTTGTTTCGAAGCGCGTCAGCAAGAAGGAGATCACGAACTCATCCCAGGAGAAGGTCATCGACAGGAAGAAGCCGGCGAAGATGGCCGGCGCCATCACCGGCACGGTGATCAGCAGCAGCACCTTCCATTCCGGCGCGCCGAGGTCGCGCGCGGCGCGCTCGATGTTGATCTGGTGGTCGCCCATCTGGCTGTAGATGATGGCGAAGCACAGCGGCAGATTGATCACGACATGGCCGATGCCGGCGGCAAGCAGTGATTTCGGCACGCCGGCCCAGTTGAACAGCACCAGTAGCCCCATGCCGATGATGAGGTAGCTGACCGTCAGCGGCAGCGTGATCAGTCCGCGCAGCAGGCCCGAGCCCGGCAGCACGAAGCGCGCGAAACCCCAGGCCGAAAGGAAGCCGAGCGTAACCGCGGTGGCCGAGGAGATTGACGCCACCAGCAGCGAATTGACCAGCGCCGAGGTCAGCCGCGTATCGCTGAGCACCGCATCGTACCAGCGCAGCGACGGGCCGGTGAAGGGCGGAATGGGAAACGAGGTCGCCTGCAGCGAAAACAGCACCAGCACAACCACCGGCAGGAAAATGAAGCCGTAGACGGCAAGCGCATAGGCCCAGGATGCGATCCGGACAAACCAGCGCATCTCAGGCCCGCTCGATCTTCAGCCAGCGCGCGCAGGCAAGGTAGGCGATCGTTACGACCGCCATCAGGATGATCGACAGCGCCGAGGCCAGCGGAAAATCGCCTCGCCTGCCGATCTGCATCATCACCAGCTGCGGCATCAGCAACTCGTTGTTGCCACCGAGGATTTGCGGCGTGATGTAGTCGCCGATGCACAGCACGAAGGTCAGGAAGGCGCCGACCATGATGCCGGGCAAGGTCAGCGGCAAGACGACATGCAGGAAGGTACGCACCGGCCCTGCGCCGAGATCGGCGGCCGCCTTGCGGTAGCTCGGGCTGAGCTGCTTCAAATTGGCGAAAATGGTCAGCGTCAGCAGCATGACGAAGAAATGCACGAAGCCGGTAACCGTGGCTAGCCGAGTGTTGGCGAGTTGCAGCGGCTCGGCGATCAGGCCAGAACCGGTAAGCGCGCGGTTGATGACGCCGTTCTGCGCCATCACCAGCAGCCAGGAGTAGGAACGCACGACATAAGAAGTCCAGAACGGCAGCACGGCCAGCATCAGCGCCAGCCGCTGCCAGCGTTCCGGCACCTGTTCGGCGAGGATCCAGGCGAAGGGATAGGCGAGCAGCACCGAGACCACGGTGACGATCGCCGTCACTTGCAACGAGTTCACCATCGCCTGCCAGTAGGAGGGGTTGGTGAAGAACTGGCTGTAGTTGCCGAGCGTGAAGCCACCGCCCTCATGCGCCGTCAGGCTGGAAAACCCCATGGCGATGAAGGGCAGCACGAAGAACAGCAGCGTCCAGCCGAGCGCCGGCGTGACCAGCGCCCAGGGCAGGGCACGGCCTGCCTGGGGGTTGTTTGCCGAAGCGCTCATCAGCGGTATCAGCTCACTTCGCCTGCAGCATTTCGGTCCACATGTCCTGCATCTTCTTGTCGAGATCGGCGTTCGGCGCCGGATAGGCTTGCGCACGGGCGAGGAAGCCGGGCTGCTCGTCGAAGCGCAGCACCTTCTTCTGGTCGTCGGTGAGCGCGGCCTTGGTGTTGGATGGCATGCCCCAGTAGCAGGAGGAGGTTGCAAGCCGCGCCTGGCCTTCCGGGCTCATAATGTACTGGATGAATTTCAGCGCCATGTCCTTGTTCTTGGAGTCTTTGAACATGGCCAGCGACTGCGACCACAGCACTGCGCCCTCCTTGGGGATGGAAAAGTCCAGCGCCGGGTTTTCCTTGGCCAGCCCCGCCGTCACCCATTCGCCGCCGCCGACAAGGATGTCGACTTCGCCGGTGGCCAGCGCCGTCTGGCTGGCGGTCACTTCACCGACCAGCTTGGCGTTGGCCTTCATCTTGAGAAGCTCTGCCTTGAGAGCAGGCAGATCGGCTTCGGTCAGATCCGCCGTCTTCTTGCCGATGGCAAGCGCCGCCATGCCGATGACCGGCAGGTAATAGTCGTAGATGGCGACCTTGCCCTTGTATTTGTCTGACGTCAGCGACGCCAAGGACTGCATGTCGGCCGGATCGACCTTGGTCTTGTTGAAGCCGATCGTGTTGTAGCCGAACTTTTCGGTGATGCCGTAGCGCTTGCCGCCGACGACGGTCGAGCCGTCCATCTTCACCTGCGCAAACAGGTCGGCAAAGGGCAGCTTGTCTTCCGGCAAAGGCTCGAACAGTCCTTTTTCGACGCCACGCGGCACGTCGATGCTGTCGATCACCATCACGTCCCAGTCGCCGGGCTGCGACTGTTCGACAATAGCCAGGCCGGCGCCGGTGCCCTCGAACTCCTTGACGTTGACCTTGACGTTGTTGGCTTCCTCGAAGGGCTGCAGAAGTGCGGGATCGGAATGATCGCACCAGATCAGCGCGTTGAGATCGGCGGCCTCGGCGACGCTGCCCGCGCCAAGCAGCAGTGCGGTCGCGGCGCAAGCGGCGTGCAGATGGCGCTTCAGGACGGAAAGCGGATTCCCGGATGCGGATGTGACGGACATCGAATGTTCTCCCTTGCCTTTGTGGCTTCTTGCAAAAAATTGAACCAATTCTAAAATTGAGTCAATTCTGTTTTTGTGGCAAGAGGCTGATATGAGCGGATTGCGGGCCAGGCAAAAGGCAGATCGGCACAGGCGCATCATCGAGGCGGCCGCGGAGCTTTTCCGCGAGGCCGGCTATGAGGGCGCCAAGATCGAGGCGATCGCGGCGCAGGCGGAAGTGTCGATCGGCACGATCTACAATTACTATGAGAACAAGGGCGACATCCTCGGCGCCATCGTCTCGTTGGAAGTCAACGAGGTGCTCAATGCCGGGCGCGGCGTCGTCGCCAGGCCGCCGGCCAATGTCGGCGACGCGCTCGACACGCTGATCGGCATCTACATCGAGCACTCGCTGCACTACCTCAGCAAGGAGATGTGGCGGCAGGCGATGGCTATCTCGACCCAACTCCCCGACAGCCCGTTCGGCCAGGCCTATACAGAGTTGGACCACTCGCTGACCGAACAGATCCGCGCATTGATCGGCCGGCTGCAGGAGATTGGCCTGGTGCGGCAGGATATAGACGGTGCCGCGCTGGGCGAACTGATCTTCAACAACATGAACATGATGTTCATCGAATTCGTGAAGCGCGACGAGGCAAGGATACCGGAGCTGCGCGCCGCGATACGCAGGCAGAACCGGATTTTGGTGGCGGCGATCGGGGTGTGAGGGAGTCAGCAGCAGGCAGGAGAAATCGTCGCTTCGGCATAAGATGTGGTTTCAGGCGGGGTTCGCCTCTTGAGTTGAGTTTTGAAATCCGATACAACTTATAGGGGTATAAAAGAGGGAGAGGTAAATGGGGGCGTTTTCAATCTGGCATTGGGCAATCGTGCTGCTTTTAATCGGCGTGCCTGTTTTCTTTGCGATTCGATCCGCCGCGAAGCCGTCACAGAATCCTGAAGCTCTCGTGGGCTTCGGCGGCTGGCTGATGCTGCTGGCTATCGGCCAGGCATTGTCACCGCTGCGTACACTCGCTGACTTCGCCAATTCGGCCGACGCCTACCAGCAACTCATGACCCTCTCAAATGGGCCGCTGGCGGTGTATGGCGAGGTCGCTCTCAATCTGGCATTTCTGGCGCTTCAACTCGTTGTGCTCGTTTCGATGCTGCGGCGAAGCCACCGGTTCCCGCAATTGTTTCTGCTTCAGTGGCTTGCGATCCCTGTCGTTTTCGTCCTGGACACGATCTGGATCGCGTTAATTCTGGGCGTTCCGGTGAACCGGGTGCTCGCAGACAATGCGCTGGTTGCACCAATAGCCTCGTTTGTTGGGATCGGCATCTGGGTAGCTTATGTCTATAAGTCGATCAGGGTGAGGAACACGTTCAACAGGACGGGCGCATCTGGGCAAGTTGCCCGCGCCTCGTAGCGGGCTGGGGCTGGCGATCGAACCGCCGACCCTTGGCGCAGCCTGCGCGAACCATTCGAGAGTCGGTCATAGACGTGCCTAAGTTCAGTGCCCAACTTGCGCGTGCGGCATGGGAACGCGTGCAGGAGGGCAATGCGCATCTTTTTCGGGGCTCTCTTGGCATCTGGGGTGTTTTCCGCACCAGCCTTTGGCGGTGACATCGAAGGGCCTATGAAGCAATTTGGCCTCATGGGCGCGTGGTCGTCGAATTGCAGCAGGGAACTTTCTCAGCCGACGATGGATAGAGTTACTTTTGCGGCACCGTCTGGCGGAGAGGCGACGGCGACCATCCTGGACAAGCACGGCGGAGTGTTGATTACCACGGTCGATCAAGTCACTGAATCGGCACTCGTTGCCAGCGACGAGATCGGGATAGGCCTCCACCCCGTCACGGTCACCCGATCAGATGGCAAAACATCCCAACACGACTACGACAACATGCATCTTGTCTTTCAAAAGGTTGGAGTAAGGATCGAGGTGGTTCGGATTCAGTTCGAAGGCCTGCCGGAAATCCAGCGATCAGTTTTTTTTGAGAAATGCCCTAACTAGAGGATGATGCCGAAAGCTCCAAGACATCGATTATCTCATCGGCGAATGATGTGCCTTGCACCTTTATCACCGACCAAACCGAGCATGAGAATGGACTAGCGCCAGCCGTGTCGCGTGGCCTAAGTCTGGAGGAAGCTGGTGCCCCCGGACGGCGCTAATGGCCAAATCCAACTAGGGCGTTCCACCCGAACTTACCGTGAAAAATCAATGGGGTAGGAGGGTGTCTTCCCCCGAAGCGGTTAAGCTCGGTGTACCTCTTTGTGCCCGAATGGTGTACCTTCTGTCAACGGAGATACAAAGTCCTGTTCGCTTTTTTCTGGTAGTCTGCCCTCATGAACGATGCCGAAGCACTACGCCCGAAGCTAAACTTCAAAATTGACTTCACCAAGTTGAAGGCAGTAGCCGAACTTGGGGTAATGCGAGCGTCCGTATTCATGGGACTGGGCACGAACGCCGCAATGGTGAGCCCGCCAATCTCCCACGTTCTCTCTGACAATGTGCAGTTCCATTTCGTTCCCTCAGACCCATCGGATGAAACGAAGCGCCACTACGTCGACGAGTTTGAAAGCTGGACGATTGGTAACTGTCTAAGGGATTTGGCAGACAATTTTTCGATGTTTTTGACGGAAGCGTTTTTCATCCACCGCATCCTTCAAACCATGACCTACTCCGAAATCGAAGACCTGAAGGCGAAACGCAAGTTTGAGAAGCTGAACGTGGGCGCACAGTACAAGGTTCTGGCGCCTGACCTGCAGCTTGATCCTGATTTGGGGGAAATGTTCGAGACCTTTCGGCTCGCTCGAAACTGCCTCTCACATCGAATGGGCAATGTGACTTCCGAGGATGCTCCAAGCGGTGAGCTTCGCATTCGGTGGTGCCTGATTGGTGTTTCTGTCGTTGGCGATGACGGTCAGAACCTTTTGATGGACAACGCAACGATGGGAACTGATCAGTCGTTCGTAGCGCGAGGGGGGGCGGTCAGGATCGGGATGCATTGGAAAGAACGTGCATTTCCGGTCGGCACCGCCATACGCCTGTCCAGACATGAGCTGAGCGAAATGTGTATGGGCGTCACCTTGGTCGCAGAACACGTCGTGCAGAAGCTTGTAGATTACACCAAAGCGAAAGGGGTCCCGGTCAACGTGCTGGAACCTATCGACCGCTCGGAAGAACCGTTCGCCGAAGGTCCAGAGCCCGGTTGAGGGCCAGGAATGCCAAGCATGCGCTGGAGGTGGTGGGGCAGGCGGCCACAATCTTCTCATGCCGTGGACAAAAGACCCATCTCATGAAGGCGTTCTCACGCCGCGCTTAGGCCCTGCCGGATGTCTTCGACGTACCACTGGAGGGCCTGCCACGGGTCCTCGTCGACCAACCTTACGGCCTCGGCATAGGCCTCACCCTCTCCGTAGCATTCCTTGACGCGCTCAACGTGGCCCTTCATCCACTCGGCCACGTCAACTTCAAGGGTGCTGTAGTCGATCTGCATTTTGGGACTTGCTCCTGTCGTCGCCTCACCCTGCTGGCGTGGCCGGCCATCGGATATCGGGTAGTCGTCAAACTCGTCAAATCAAATAAATTCAATGCGTTAACGGAACAGTTCCCTTACCGGAACCATCCCTGCGGTGGGGCGGTACTTCACGACCCGGGAAGACCCGCGCGGCCCCGTGAGCTTGGGGCTCAGATTGACGCCGCGCGGATTTGGTTGATCAGGCTTCGTAAGCTGGCGCCGTCAGTTCCTCCTCTGCCTCGACCCGCGCCCAGAGAAAGGTTCGGTCTTGGGCCCGGTAACTTTGCGCTTTGAAAATGCCGTGCGTTGTCCTGATAGACCAGTTGAAGACGTCTTGGATTTCGTTGACCGAGTTAATCGTGGAGGTGGTGGTGAAGTGGTCCAAAGTTGGTTCCTTTTTGTTGTGTTGAAGTCTGATGTGACGAGACGTCGGCTTGAAGCGGAGTTGCACCCGCTGCGGAACCGAGCATCGGTTAGAACCCCAGCCCCGACGCACCTCTTGGGGCGATGCATCGGGGGGAAGGGGAAGGGCGTCAGTCGGCGAAGGCTGTGCCGGCCTTCCGGGCCGTCGCTATGGCCTGAGCATGCCCGTGGAAGACGTGCCAGTCGCCCTTAGCCGCAGCCCTGCGGAGCGCCGGGTAGTCAGCCGCGTCGACATGCTCGAAGTATGTCGCCAGCGTCAGCCCATGCTGCCGAAGGACATTGCGGTCCAGATGCTGGCTGAACGCAGTCTCGACCACAGCCGCCTCAACCTCTTCGATCCCGAAGGCCTCCCCTGTCGGGATTTCTCCGGTCTCCACGTAGGCGTCCACGATGAACTGCTGCTGGGGTTCGCTGTGGGTGTCCCTGAAGCGGTCAAGGCTCTGGTCGGCCATGCGCACAAACTCGGCATGCTGCTTCTCCTCCTTCTCGTGGTCGGTCAGTTCGTTGTCGGTCTGGTCGGTCTTCTCTTCCGCAGTCGGAACCTCCGACCCCTCGACAGGGGCCAGAGGCTTCTCGGCGTCCGCTACGGTTACCTGAAAGACTTCGGCGCGGCGTAGCCACGGGCTGCCAGCCCATCGACCACGGCCTTGTTAAAGTCGGCCTGCGTGATCTGCCCGACCTCGGCCATGTCCCTGGCCTGCTGGTACGAGACCTCAATGCCGCCGAGGACCCTGACCGTGGTCTTCTCCACCTCTGCCATGGGCGGGATCACCCCAACGTCCTGAGACCTGATTGCCCCTTGCGTCTTCACGCCCATGCGTTGGGCCTGAAGTTGCTGGTTCATGCGGGACATCGAGAGTTCGACAGCACGGTCAATCTCTTCCTGCTTGGCCCGCTCTGTCCCCTCGGCAGCCAAGGCGTCTTGTTTGGCCTTGTCCGCTTCGACCTGTGCAGCCTGAGCCCGCATCATGGCCTGAGCCAGTGGCGTGTTGTCGGCCTGGTACTTGTTCGGGTTGTCGTCGTAATGGTTCATGTTGTCCGTTCCTTCTGGGTGATGATCGGTTGGGGCTTAGCCGGCGGTCTCAGTCTCGGCCGCGATCTCGGCCTCTGCGGCACCATCCTCCTCGACGATGTCGACGACAGCGCCGTCCTTCACGGTCGTGATGCCGGTTAGGTCCTGCCACTCGGCTGGCCTCCGTGCGCTGTGCGGGGCGAACGCCACGCGGGCTTCGGCCTCTGCCTTGGCGACAGCTTCCGTTGCCGGGTCGGCGTCAACGTAGGTGCTGTCGGAGATGAATGCGGTGGTGTTGGTGAAGTCGGTCATGGTTTCAGTTCCTGTCTGATTTGGTCATGGTTGATCGGCCCCGGTGCGCTATTGCTCCGGGTGCAGATAGGCTTGGTGGTGGTGGCTGGGTTAGCGCTGTGGTGAGAACCCGTAGGTCATCGTCTGAGGGCCTCCAGAACGAGCGCTAGGTGCGGTTGGGGCGGATGGACCGGGAAGGTCGTCGCTGCCTCTGGCGACTCCTACACGTGGCGCTGAGAGGGCGGGCCGCGTCGTCACCTCGGCAACCCTGCGCGCACGGGCCACCGGCTCCAGTTCCGGGTAGCCATAGACTTCCCAGCATCGCTCTGCAGCCGCAAGGAAACTGTCGGTCCATTTGATGCCGATCCCCGCGAGCCGCCTGTCGAGGTCATAGTAGACGGACGACCAGTCGTCGCTCTTGAACCACTCGATCAGGGCCAGAGCCTGCTCCCGCGACGGATAAGTAGCGACCCAATCGCGCCGCCTGATCTGATCCGGGGTCACGCTCGATCCCCCTTCGAAGTCATTCGGCCCATGCGGTAGAGGTACGCCATAGGCGAGCCCTCAGGGTCCGCCGCCTCGTCGTCGACCGTGAACGGGTCGAGGGTTCCCATCGCAACCAGCCGGTCCATGGTCTGATGATACTGCTTCACTTGCTCTGGGCTCGTCGCCCGCCATTCCTCCTTACGTGGTTGGATCACGACACCCTCGGCAGTCTTCCGCCTTTGGTCTCGCCGCGCCTTCGCGTCCTTCAGTGACTTCGTTCGGCGCATCTTTGCGCGCTGTGACAAGGAGTCGTCGGGGATCACCCGTTGGCCCGATAGATGGTCGAGCGTAAGCCGTTCCCGGCCTCCCCGCGCGGCTCTGTCGTCGTGGTCGAGCTTGTGCCGCTTGCTTCGCCTGTCGGCGTCATGGCGGACCTTGGCCTCGGCAATCTTGCCCGCGACCATAGTCTGCCACTCTTCCGGCTTGTAACTTTCGCTGTCGGTCGAGGTCATGACGAGATGGACCACCTGTCTGTCAGTCAGGTCCTTGACGTCGGCCACATGGTCAAGCATGGCCCATAGCGACGGCAGATAGGTCTGATCCCCAGCCGCATTCCTTGGCCCCGTCCACGACGCTCCAAGGCGATGTTCGTGAATGGGTCGACCATCGGGGTGGCTGTCCCGGTAGGGCGCAAGGAAAGCCGTCACGGCATGCTCGGTAACGTATTGGTCATGGAGCCCGTTCGGGTCCCATCCAGGCTGACGTAGAGTCGCCAGCGCCTTCTCATCGGTAGTCATTTTTCGACGATGTAACTCCTTGTGTAATGTAGGTATCCAGTCGGATGACGATCATGGTGACGTAGTCAGGGAACGCCCAAAGGCGAACTAATTGGGGGACTTAGGGGAACCCTTCGGGTGGAGACCACACAAGGGGAGACCAAAGAAGGAAATCCCCAGTCCGGGTTCAACTCAGGGGGACGCTAGAGGTCAACACAGTTGGGATTGAAGGTGACACGCTCGGTGACGAGAAGTGTCTTATCCCTCCAAGCCTTCCATGCCCTGATCTGGTCCGCTCGGGTGTTCACATGCAGGGAAACCATGCGTGGTGATGCCCCGGTGATCCGGCAGATGTCGACCTGGAGGAGGTCGGAGAAGTGGTCGGACAGGAAGCAGACTTCCATCTGAGGTGTCATGTCTGACAGTCGCGACAGCTTGAACTGGTCGAGGCATTCCTTGGCAGTCGTGGCAATCGGGTTTGAAGCGATCTCAGACGCCATGGTCTTGACCGCATCGTCCCACCTTAGGTCGGCCCAAGATTGGCCCTCGGGCGACAGGACATCGAAGGGATAGCTTCCCGCCTTCTTCGGATAGATGCACTTGCCAAGACCGGCCTTGACGGCCTCGTTAGTGAGGCGTCTTCGGGTGACCCTAGAGTTGCCTGATTTGGATACCTCAAGCTGTTCTTGGAGTAGCCCGAGGTGGGACAGGATCGCTCGGACTTGCCGAGATCCAACGCCCTTGGAAGCGCCGTATTCAGTCACGGAGATCCAACTGCCGAGAGAGACGGTCTTGAGGTCGCCGGTAGTTCGGTCGAGTACTTCGGTCGTGTATTCCATTGCTCCTTGTTGGGTATGGTCGATCGGGCGGCTGTCCACCCTCAAATGCATAGATGAGCAGACACGCGTCTGAACATTCGGGATAGCTCGCTGAGCCTCGCACCTCACCAAGACCGACCACCCCGGCGACACCTTCAAGCGCCCCCGGAAGGAGCAACAGGGGTGCCTGTCAGGTCTGCACAGGATGGTCGATCGGGAGAAGAGCGTTGGGTAGTGCTAGTGGGTGGGCTTGTCGCCTGCTTAGGCCCAAGCGGCCTGAACGTGGGTATGGCCGTTGCCCAGTGCTAGTAGGTGGGCAAATCGCCTCCGTAGTCCTAGTGGAGGGGGTTGTCGCCTTGGTAATGCTCGTGGAGGGGGAAGTCGCCTGGGCAGTGCTAGTGGTGGCCTCAATGGCGCCTTCGTAGGTTCTATTAGCTGGGGCAATCGCCTGGGTAGTGCTAGTAGGGGCCTTATCGCCTTAGTAGTGCTAGTAGTGTGCCTATTCAGCAATCGCTAATATTCTACCTTCCTAAGCTAGTGGAGGCCTTTGCCGCCTTCATGGTCCTAGTGGGGGCCTTTGCGCCTCCGTAGTGCTAGTGGGATGGCTATGGGAATTGTCACGCCGCTGCGAGGACCTTCTGGACCGCCGAGGGAGAACACCCGGCTTCCTTGGCAATCTGCCTCACAGATCGTCCCTCGGCCTTCAGGGCCTTGATCAGGTCATGGTCGAGCGTCACGGGCCTGCCGGTCTTCCACGGCTCACCCTTCTTCTCCGCCTCGGCCTTGGCCTTGGCGATGCCTTCCATCTGGCGTTCCTTCCGCAGCGCCGTTTCAAACTCGGCAATGCTGGCGAGGATGCCGAACACCAGCTTGCCTGTCCGGGTGGTCGTGTCCAGCGAGGCGTCATCCAACACCTTGAAGCCGACACCTTTCTTGTCGAGGTCCCTGACGATCTGGTGAAGGTGAGCCGCTGAACGGGCCAGACGGTCCACCTTGGTCACCACGAACACGTCACCCTCGCGGGCATACTCAAGGGCCGCTGCAAGTTCCTTGCGCTCATCGTCCAGACCGGACTTCTTCTCGCTGTAGGTCTTATCGACGCCAGCGGCCTTGAGCTTCTGAAGCTGCACGTCGAGGTCCTGGCCTGTGGTCGAGACGCGGGCATAGCCGATGATCATGGTGTGCACTTTTCTCTAAGAGTGTTGGTGTACACCACTTAGTGGACGATTAGTGCACATGTCAATGGCTTTGTTCACCAACGCATAGGTTTGTGCACGATTGCCATAGCTAGTGGTCAGGTTTGTCCCTGTCCGCGCGCAGTCAACCCCCAGCGACAGCCGTTGCGCCATCCAGCGCGACCCTTGGGAACCGCGTGTGGTGGAACCGAGGGGGGTACGGGGGGGCTTCACGCGTGCCAGTTATCCGATCACCCGCGCAGAAATTTCTACCAAATATTTCCGACCTCCCTTAGTCTCATTCAACAGGGACACGGCACAGGCGAAAGGGAAATTGTGGGGGGCTTCGAGCAATGATCGAGTTGCTTGTTCGGCTTTTTGCCGGAGCCTTGAGTTATCTCGGGAAACGCAGAATCGAGGGCTCGGACGCAGATGAGCGGCTAAATAGACTGACCAAAATTGTCGAGCTGCGCGGCAATATGGACAAGCACGGCCTAACACTCGATCAAGTTGCCGAGATTGAAAATTTCCTAATGCAAAAGCCATCTCGCCTTCGTGCGATCGAGGACGACGTCAAGATCGATCTCCCAAGGTCGGCCAAAACTCATCATCAGATTGTAAATTTGGCGGTAAAGAGTGCTGTAGCACTTTCAGCACACAGGCCGAATTTGGAAGTTAAAGCTTACTCCGATATTGAAACTGAATTTGACCAAGAGTGGAGCAATAAATTGTTCTCTGCTCAAGCCGTGTTGAAGAGCGTCTTTGAAGCGCTGGAGCAGAAACTATCGCCGTCGGATTACGAGAGCGTTGTTCGCACGCAGGCCACATGGGCACAATATGCAGATGGGCAGTCGGCGTTGGCTGCCTCAATTGCCGAAGGCGGAACGCTTCGCCCGGTGTTCTACATATCGGAGCTTGAACGGTTGACCGTACAACGAATTGCTGAGTTGAAGGATTTTCTAGCCGGAGGTTCTTCTTAGCGGATTGACCCCGCATCTTCACTCCATGTCGGGAACTTCCCCGCCAACAAAGAGCGTAGTCGGCTCCCCGTATTCACCCAGTGACGGGTTGGCATCGCGAGACCACGCAATGACTCCGGCGTGTTTCCCTGCCAAGCCCTTCGCGGTCCTTATCGCCCGGTCCTCGGTCTGCTGCTCGGCAGGCCCAAAGATAGGCTGAAGGTCGCCGGCCTCATCGCGGTCGAAGGCGGTGACGACGATGAGCTTCGGTGCCTTCTGTTGAGGCAGGATCGCTGACATTCAGATCAGCCCAGAACGGGAGACGTGGGGTCGTAGCTGATCGCCACAATCCCCGGATGCCGGTGAGCTATGGCGAGGATTTGGGTCTCAAGCTCACAGTTGTACGCCATGAGCGCCTTCACGGTCTCAAGGGGGCTGTCGTAGCGGGCAATCAGCTTCACCGCTTCAGAGTGCAGTTCGGCTTTGGCCTCGGCGTCGAAGTACATTGTGCCCATGGTGCTTACTCCTATCGTGTCGCGCGGCGTGGCGCGGTGAGCGCGTCAAGGCGTTCTTGTAGGTGCCCGTTTAGAACGATCATTTCCTTGAGCGCCTTCATCACGTCGCCTTTGTGGACGGCAATGAAATCGTCGGCGTGGGCTTGAAGGGCGGCCTCTTGGCGACTGCTGAGTGTGACGATGCGGTCCATTGCGGTAACTCCAAACGCTCCATTGCCTGCAGTGAACAAAAAGAGAACGTAAATGTCAAGAGCCGATTGACCCCGAGAGGAATGAGTTCCTATTTTGGGTCATGCCTGACACCGGCGGAAGACGAAAGCGCGGCGGCGCATGGAGGCTTAGCAATGCCCATGAGATTGGGCAGTTGGTGCTAGTCCGTTGCGGGCTGTGCAACGTCAAGCATTGGTATCTGCCGGCTGACCTCAGGGAAATCTTCGGTGATATCGAGGCTGAGCTGGTCGGGAGCAGAATGAGTTGCAAACGGTGCGGCAAGAACGAGTTCATGCACGCCGAGACGCAAAACCCATCGGCACGAGAGCGGCATGGCATTCGAGTCAGGCGGCTCGCTGAAATCAGGACGGTGCGGCGCGTCGTTTGGCGGGATGAGGATTGAGGGACGCTCAGAGTCAAAAGCAGTCATCCCTATGACGTCGTAGCTCACAACGGCTCACGACATTTGAAGCGAAATACGATACCCAACGCGAAATGACGATTGGCGTTGGCTGTCAGTGGGGTTGCCGTGGCAAACGTTCGCTATTTTTGGGACGAATATTTCATGCAAGAGCATCTGCCGCCCTGGCAGTGCCCGACGTGCGGTCGCGGCAACCTCGCGCTTGACAAAGAAAGCTTGAGGATCGGCTATTCGGCCGATGTGATCGCCGAACGTGACAATCCTGACTGGGAACCAGAATGGGAGAGGGGTAGGTTCTCCTGCTTGCTCGTTTGTGATCAGCCAAAGTGTGGCGATATCGTTTCGATGATAGGCGAAACGGTGACAAATGAGTTCCGTTCGGACGACGATAGCGAGCAGTTTATTGCCGAGTCTCTAGTCCCCAAAAGCATGATACCAGGCGCCCCTTTGATGAACATTCCACCGGCGACGCCGAGCGCGGCCCAAAATGCCATTAAGCAGTCTTTCAGCGCTTTCTGGGGAGACCGTGGTTCCGCCGCCAACCGGCTACGGATCAGCGTCGAACGCATTTTGGACAGCGAGGGCATCCCGGCTACGACAGAAAAGGGTGCCTTCATTACTCTTGCCGCTCGAATAGACCTCTTCGGTGAGAAATCTCCGGAATACAAAGATACGCTCACCGCACTAAGGGTGGTCGGCAATCTCGGCAGCCATGACGGAGATGTTACCCGCGAAGCGCTCCTGGATGCCTATGAGGTTTATGAAGATTGGTTGAAAAACTATGTTGGCAAACACGGCGAAAAGATGAAGGGGCTTGTCAAGAAATTGACTGACACCAAGGGAAAATACACGGTCTGACAGCGCTCGTCTCGCCTGGGACGATACCTACAGCAACCGCAGTTGGTCGCCGGGCGTCGATCCCAACGGGAATTTGACCTGGGTGGCGGGTTTGTCGACGATCACGAGGGCGTCGTCTGGTGCGGGCCGCTGAAGCCCCCTCGCTTCTGACCAAGGCGCTGTAAGCCAGACCTCAGTCTCCTCTTGTGTCGTGAGAATGACCGGCATGGCCTTCTCGTGAATTGGCTTGATCAGGGCATTGGGGTCTGTCGTCATGAAGCCGTAGACCTCGTGATCGCCTGGGCCGTCCTTGACCTTTCGTACGCCCTGCCAAGGCGTCCACAGGCCGGCGAAGAAGAACAGCGGGCGATCCTCATTCAAGGCGAACCAGAAGTTCCTTTGAATGCCCGTCTCGGGGTCCTTATCTTCGTCCTTAGGGCTTGGTTCCGCGAAGCTTGTAACCGGCACGACGCAGCGATGCTCGACGCCGAGATACTGCTGCCAGTGGGTGTATTGCGGCTTGCGGATGTTGGTCGTGCCGTAGTCTGCTTTGCCCTTCACCCGCTCGGATGGGGTCGGCATCCCCCAAAGCAGGTTGGCAACCTCACGCTCCCCATCCAATGCGTTACGGACCACTGGGCCGGGTCGGTTGGGATAGATGTCGGTCGATGGCTCAAGATTGCCCAAGATGTCCCGCAGGGCGCCAGTCCACTGGCGGATGGCCTCTTGGCTCGTGGTGAGGTTGTAGAGATCGCACATTGCGACAAGGCGGCCCGTTGCGACAAAATTCTGAGGTCGATTAGAGACCAATTGCTCTATGCATTCTAGCAAAATTGAGCCTTTCAACGTTTCATGAGCACGGTGGTTACCGTACCAGAACGACCGGTGTTCACTGCCGCCGGCACCCAAAATCATCCAATTTGAACGAAAAAGAGTGCACAGCGTAGGCGCGCCGAGATTCATTCCTTGACTCCGGATATCGTCTAATTTAGGAGAGAAATTATCAAATCAATTACCGAATATAAAATCAGCGAAAGGACTGCACAGATGCTGGACAAACCGGCGGAAAATTCGAAAGTGAAAACCGGCAATGCGAAGCGCCTCAAGTTCGTTGAATTGGCTGAAAATCGCACGAAGAACGCGATTAAAATGATAAAGGTTATCGCCAAATTGGCGAACAAGAATGCCTACGAATACACCGAAACAGATGTCAAAAAGATCGTGAAGGCGCTGACAAAAGAGGTGGACGCGCTGGAGGCTCGCATGATGTCGACCGGTGGAAAAGACGAGGTCGACTTCAAGCTCTAAGGCAACAGACATAGGAGGTGACGTATGCCTAAGGGCATGGAAGCGCGGAAGTTGTTCGACAGCCTGCTCAAGGCGGATACAGAGGCTGAGGTCGTTACCTTGCTGAAGGACGCGGGGTATTGGGACGAGCCCACCGCTTGGCGGTTCTATGGGGATCAGCCCGAGAACTGGGCCACTGTTGGCGGACAGCAAAGCCGTGCGGAACAAGCCCTGATTGAGAAGCTCATGAACTCGATCGACACCAAGCTCATCGCGTCAGCTCGGATGGCGGGACTGCCGATCAACGGGGCCGCTGCTCCACAATCCGTGTTCGACGCCCGCAACCTCCTATTCGGAGAGGAACTTAAGAACGTCGAGAAGCTCTCTCAATCGATCACTGTCGCCGCGACAGGGAAGCGCGGACGGCCTTCCATAACTATCGTCGATGACGGCGAGGGACAGACGCCCAAGGGCATGCCGAAGACTATTCTATCTCTGCACAAGGGAAATAAGAACTCGATCCCGTTCGTCCAGGGAAAATTCAACATGGGTGGCAGCGGTGTTCTGGAGTTCTGTGGCGTAGAACACAATGTCGAATTGGTGCTGAGCAAGCGAAATCCAAAGCTACTGCCCGCAGACGCGGACCCAGAAGATTCGCTCTGGAGCTTCACGATCATACGCCGCGAAGACCCAAGCCCGGCCTCGCCTCGCGCCAGTCGATTTACCTATTTAGCGCCGGCCGGCGAGCCAGACGCGCTGGGCAATCGGGGCCTGCTGACTTTCCAGGCACCAGCCCTGGCGATTTTCCCGATAAAGAACGAGCCGTATGCCCGAGAGGCCATCTGGGGAACTTTGTTCAAGCTGTATGAATACGCAGTAAGGGCGAGCACTAATATGATGTTGGAGGGCGGTCTTCTGGGACGGGTCCGCATCCTGCTGCCTGAGCCTGCGCTACCGGTCCATTTCCATGAATGTCGCAACTATTCCGGGCATTCTGGAAGTTATAGTACGACCATGGCCGGCCTGATCCACACTTTGGAAGAGGATCGTAAAAGTCCGAAGCGCCAGAACGTTGAATGGTTTGATAAGTTCGACATCAACCTCGACGGGGAAACATTTACAGGTCGCATCTATCTTTTCCGCAAGCGCGCCAAGGACGAGAAGAAAAATCCCGCCGACAACTACCGGAAGGATGAAGGGGTCGTCTTCACGTTCAACGGCCAGTGTCATGCCTTCTTCAGCAAGGACTTTTTCCGGCGCAGGGCGGTGAAACAAGACTATCTGTGGGACTCACTACTCGTCTTCGTCGACGCAAGTGCCATCAGCGTGCGCGCCCACGAGAAGCTATTCATGCCGACACGTGAGAATCTTCGGCACGGAGACTTAAAATTTCGGTTGGAACAGGAACTGGAGGAGAAGCTTAAAAATCACAAGGAACTCCTGCAGATTGCAAATGCCCGCCGGAAGAGTGAGCTGTCAGACAATCCGGAGGTGTCGGCGACATTCGAGAAGTTCATTGAGGATATGGTCAAGAAGCACCCCCTGCTTGAACAAATTCTCGGAACAGGCTTCCGTATCGCAAACCCCTTCAAACCTCATTCCGTCGAAGTTGTTGAGAAGCCCTGGCAGGGTTTGCGGTTTCCAACGAAGTTTCACTTCAAGGACCGCATTCCGGAGGTTGAGTTGCAGCGCGACTCCAACATCAATTCCCAGACTCGTATCGCCTTTGTGACCGACGTCGAGAATGATTACTTTCGGCGCGATGAGGACCCTGGTGAGTTCAAGCTCTTCCAAGTCACGGGAGTGGGGCTGGTCCCGGCCAAGAATTGGCGGACACCGCATTTATTTGAGGGCAACGCAACCCTGTCTTTGTCTCTTCCGCCCGATGCGGCGATTGGCGAACAGCTAACATTTGAGGCTCAGATCATGGACCCGAGCCGCGTCGAACCATTCCGAAATCGTTTCGTATTGACTATCCAAGCGGAAAGGGGAGAAACACCGGAGCGGCCCACCCCACCCAAGCCGAAGCCTGACGTGCCGGGCGAGAAACCCGGTAAAAGCGCTCAGAACGACACGAAGCTCAATGTCCCGAACCCAGTTGATGTTTGGGAGACAGGCTGGGGAAACCAGGACCCGCCGTTCACCAAATTCACCGCAATGCGGATCAAGCGTCAGCCCGGCGCTGAGGAAGGGACCGCTCTCTTTGACTATACAATCAACATGAACAACATTTTCATCGATCAGGCGGTGAAGGCGCGGCCTAAGCGAATGAATGAATACAGAGATCGATACAAATTCGGGATGACCCTCATCACCCTTGCCCTAATTCGGCATGATCTCGAAAGCCGTAAGCGCGAACCGCAAAGCCAGGAAGAGGGCGAGGAGACAAAACGCCCTGATCTGCATGACACGGTAGAGGACGTGACAAGTGCTATTGCGCCTTTCCTCCTACCGCTGGTCGACACTTTATCGCAGATTACGGGTGAACTTGAGCCGCTGTCAGCGATTGCGGGGGAAGCGGCCTAATCCCATGCGCGCGCTTCCGATGGATCAAAACCACCTCTTGGGAGCCTGGCGTATCCCCCTTTTGACGGCTGTACCAGCGACGTCCTGGGACGGTGCGCCACAAGCGTCCATCCCCTTCTCCATGCAGGGAGGATAGGAGGAGTTCCTCAAGGCCGATCTCGGACATTGTCTCCAGATACCGAGGCAGCTGGTGCTGTGCGTCGCCAAACGCCACCATTTGAACGATAATGGTGTTGTCGTCAGCGACTGCCGCCGCAGATCCCATGCTGGCCTTTATGTTCGCGAAGTACTCCGATCCCTTGCGGTCGCCCATGGTGTAAAAGGCACCGCCGCTACCATCCAGCCGCTTGGCGATCATGAAGGGCAGCGCTGATTCCTTGCGGCCGTCCACCTGCCACCTGTGATAGAGGACGTGCACTCCAGGATAGGGCGGCGAGGTCAGGACCAGTTTCGGTCGAATATTTGTGACGCGCTCGTCGACTTCGAAGCCTGCGGCGGATCGATTGAGGATTATCGCGCTAGTCGGGACGCCATTTGCGACCGAAGCGGCCCGCAAGGCCCTGGCGCCACCAACCATTGCTGTCGCTGCTTCGCCAAGGAACGTCCGAAATTCGCTGATGGATGGAAGAGACTTCCTCCCGTCAAGAGCCCACTGAGCCGTGCGTAGCACAACACACCGCCCAAACGCTTCAAGGCGGGGTTCGCCCAGCGATATGGCGGCTCCCATTCCTTGTTCGATGGCCTTTCTGAGACGCCACCGAGACTTGTGCTCTAGGTGCTTATAATATCCAAGCTCTGCGTAGTGTCCGAAGTGAATGCTCTGTTTACGAAGGTCAATCGAATGAGGAAGCTTCGTCGCCCAAACTGAAAGTTCGTCGAGTTCAACGTCCGAGAACACGGTAGCCTTAACCGACGACACGAACTCTGCAAGGCTTGAAATGTCAACGCCAACGGCATGCCGTCCAGAAGCGATTGCCTCGACCATCGTCGTGCCGCCGCCGACGTGATTGTCGAGCACTAGGTCTCCGGGCTTTGTAAAAACTTCAATTGTAGCTCGGACGAATGCAGGGGAGAATCTAGCAGGATATTTGTAGAAGCCGTGAGTCAAACCCTTGACAGGTTGGGCAAAGCGCGCGCCAGCGATCAGCGCCGCCTCGGCGTTGGCATCTAGCTCGGCGAAAGTGGGCTGTACGATGTCATTCACGCGCTTAGCTTTGGCCGGTTATAGTCAACAAAGGTTTAAGATGTCCGCTGACGACAAGGGCCGAAACCTTTTTTCACAAGGCAGATGACTTAGCCAATTGCGAATCTTGTCAGCGTTTGATGGATTAAGTTGGGGCCAGGCTTAGGATAATGCGCCGACATCTGCAATGCGTTCTTCCCGAGACCTATCCCGTCTAAGTGGCCGTCTCTTCAAGAAGCAGCGCCTTCACCAGCGCTTCAGTCGCCACCTTCAGCCGCGCTTCTTCGCCACCGTAGTTGTCCCCGGCGCCGCCCCCTGAGTGGCCCATGATTGACCGTTTGAGCTTCTCGGGGACCCAAGCGATCACCAACAAGTCCTCCATGCGGTGGCGCAATGAGTGCGTGGTCACCTTCCTGTCGGCCACAGCGGCCCTGACATGCTTTCCAAGCGCTGCCGAGGCTTTGTCGCCGCCGCCTTCATGGCCATAGCGGGCAAACAGCATCTTGCTTTCGCCTGCCGCCTCAACGGCCTCATGTGCTGCCTGGAGGGCGTCGCCAATGAGGGGGACCTTCCGACGAGACACTTCGGTTTTGACGCGACGCTCGTCATGCCACTCAACGTCGATGTGCGGATATTGGGCGTCCAGCATAACGTCGCTGACACGCAGCCCGGTAATCTCTGATAGACGGCAGCCGGTGCCTTCTAGGAGCCGCCAAATCTGCTGGAGATCGCTAGCGGCGCGGTCAAGCACCCGCTCTCGCGTCGCGGCTAGTTGCTCGGACGTGAAGGGTAGCCTCTTTCGCTTGTCCGGCTCTCGACTGCTGTCGGCAACATCAAGCTTCTCAAATTGGTTTTTTGTGCCGGTTAGGTCGAACTCGCGAATGCCATGGGCAACAATTGCGCGCACGACGTTGAGGTATCGGTCCACGGTCGCGGCAGTCGGGATTTCTTTCAACATGGCGTCAGCAACGGTTCTGGCATCGGCGCGCTTCATGTCCGCCAACACTGGGTCGTAGCCGAGAGCTGATATGACATGTCCAACGACGCGGTCGGCTTGCTGCTCATCCCGTTTCTTCGATTTCTCAGAGGGATTGGTCTTGGTGAACCGGGCCTTCAGATAAAGCCGCTTGGCGTCCTCTAGAGTGGGTGAGGGACCCTGAGGGGTGCTTGGTGAGGTAAGCAGCGTCAGCAGTGCCCGGTCCTCGCTGGAGACGCCAATGGGGTGGTCGGTCTGTTCATCCCTTGGATAGCCTTTGACGATCCCCTCGGCGACGACATCGCGAGCAATCCATTCGGACAGTTCCTCAGGATCATCTGGATCGCCGCTGCCGGCACGATACGGGTTGAAGCCAAGGTCCCGAAGTCGCTTGGTCGCATGGTCGAACAGTTCGCGCGCTGTGAGCTTCGTAGCCGGCGCCTTCACCCCATGCAACTCGTCCCATGCTTTGGCGAAGATTTGCTCTGCCTCGGCGTGGGTGGCGTCATACTGCTTGCGTACCTCGGCATCGGTCTTACCGAGGCGAAGGACCATTTCTGTCTTGCCTAGAATGCCTTGAAGGGGCTTTGGCACCTTCCGACGATAGACCTTCCGATTGCCGCGCGGCTGGACATGTTCCAGTGCCATTTTCATCCTCGGTGTACCTTTTGGTGTACCTCGGGGGACGTTGAAACCCTTGAGTTCCTTGATTTCTGGGGATTGTCGGGTGGAAACTGGTGCCCCCGGACGGAATCGAACCGCCGACCTTCGGTTTACAAAACCGCTGCTCTACCAGCTGAGCTACAAGGGCACGGCGCTCCGGTTAGCATATTTGTTGCGCCAGTAAAGACAAAACTCCGTTTTCGGCTACCCGCAGCGGTGGATGACGCGGTGCAGGCGGGGTGCTGAAATCCGCAAAGCCATTTCCTACATATCTGTGAGGTGCAATCGCTTCGGACTGGAGTGTCGCATGATCCGGCTCGTCATCATTCTCCCCATCGTCGTCATCGCCTGGATGCTGGTGGTGAAGATCATCAGCGATGTGAAGAAGGCCAATGTCGACTGGGCCGGCGTCACCACGATCATAGGCTTCATTGCGCTCGCCTTCTGGCTTCGCCATGTCACGGGCATGGGGTGAGAGAGCGAAATAGCGAATAGTCGGAAACGAGGGGCACTCTGGTGTCCCCTGCTTTTCGCTGTTGCCACTCGCTACTCGCCTTTCCTCCGGCTCAGCCGAAAATCTCCTCGACCTCTCGAACCTTTTGGCCGGCCACGCCGACTGATCTCCAGAGGCGAATGGTCGCCTCGGTCAAGGATCCAGGAGATCATCATGTTCAAGCGCACGCTCACTTCCGCTCTCGTAGCTATTTTCGTCGCCACGGGCGCGCTAGCCGCCACGGTTCAGACGTCGTCGGCCCATGGCATGCACCATCATCACCACCACGGTTATTACGAGGATTACTCGGACTATTCGGACTATCCGGATTATCCGGACTATTGGTGGCACCATCATCATCATCACCACCATCATCATCACATCATCATCTACTGAACCTATCTGGCGACGCGATTGGAGAAGGGCGGCTTCGACCGCCCTTTTTCGCGTCTGCGTGTCGTCATGCGCGACCATCGTTGATGATTGGCGTCACATGCCGCTTCGAATTGGGCGATCACCATCTGTTCGAAAAAATATTCGAACCTTTTTCGTTGCCGCAGCGACAGATGATCAAGAGGCGGATGGATCGCCTCGGTAACCAAACCAAGGAGATCGTCATGTTCAAGCGCACACTCGTTTCTGGCCTCATCGCCTCCACCGTCGCCGCCACCGCATTGGTCGGCACCGTCCAGCCTTCGGCGGCCCATTCGCATCACCACGACCTCGGCATCGGCATCGCCGCCGGCGTTGGCGGGTTTGTCCTGGGCAGCCTGCTCGCTCAGCAGCCGCCGCGCACCGTCTATGTCGACGAAGACGGCGGTTCCTGGCACGTCCGCCGCTGCTTCGACCGTTATTCGAGCTACGATCCGGACTCCGACACCTACATCGGCCATGACGGCTACAGCCACTACTGCCGGCTCTGAGAGGAGGACCATTTCCGCAACAGAAGAGGGGCTCGCGCGAGCCCCTCTTTCGTTCGTCTCATAGATAGTTACCGTTGCAGGTCGGAATCGGCGATCGGCAATCCGGCAGCGCTGCAGGTCCTGCCGACGAGCCGCCGCGTTTCCGAAACGCTGCCCATGGTGACGAGTTCGAAGCTGCTTCCCGAATCCGGGTAGATCTTGGCAATGAAGGCTTGGTCGCCGCCAGAGCCGTCGGGCGGATTCTTGCCGTTGACGAAGCCGCAGACCACAATCTCCCTGCGGCCGTTCAGCGTCCGCTCGCCGGCAAGCGTCCTGCCGAACCTGGCGGAAGCAGGATCTGGCAAGCGCTGACGAATGCCGGTGGTGACGATCTCCTCAAGCGCGAGCGAGAACGGAATAGGGTCGACGCGTTGATCGCCGGCATCGGGTTGAGGTGTCGTCGCTACGCATCCGTACAGCGAAGCGACAAGCAAAAGCTGAAGCGTTTTCCTCATCCGCGCCCTTTCGCATGCATTCGAACGCCACGGCAAGGCGGTGAAATCCGATCTGGCGGCGCTATACAGCGATTTTAGCGGCGTCTAGTCTATCCCGATGGCCGGTTGAGGGAGGGTGGCTTGGACGAGCAGGATCCCAGGGAAGACCTGATCGAGACGGTTTTCCGCAACGGCACAGTCACCACTGTCGGCATCCTGCTGGCATTTTCGCTTGGGTTCATCACTCATTGGGCCGCCAACCCGATCCCTTGGCGGGCCTACCATCTTGTCGCCGTTCTGCCGATCCTGGCCGGGATCGCCTTGCAGATGCGGGCGCTGTCGCTGCTGCTCGACATCAAGTCCCTGCAGCGGCGTGTCTATGAACGCGCCAACCGCATCTTCATCGCCGGCCTCATCTTCACCGCCTGTGGTGTCGGCATGGCTATCCTGCTCGATTTCTTCGATATTGCGACGAGGAGTGCGCTGCCCGGGGCAAGCTGATCAGCCGGCTTGCACGCCGCCGATCATCCTGGTCACTTCGGCCGCGGCACTGCGCACCATCGGTCCGATCTCGGCCAGCCGCTCCGGCGTCACCCGTACGGTTGGCCCCGACACCGAGACGCCGCCGATCGGCTCGCCGAATTCATTGAAGATGGCGGCCGCCACGCAACGCATGCCGGGATGCCGTTCCTCGTCATCGACAGACCAGCCACGCTGCTTGATGACAGCCAGATCGTGGGCAAGGGCAGGGATCTCGGACAGCGTCTTGTCGGTGAAACGCTGCAGTCCGGCCTTGCGCAAGATGGCGCCTACGCGCTCCGGTTCGAGATGCGCCAGCACCGCCTTGCCGATGCCCGACGCGTGGAACGGGCTGCGCGTCCCCGGCCGGAAGAAGGCGCGGATCGCCTGATGTGTCTCGACCTGGCTGACAAACACCACGCAATCATCCTCGGCGACGCCGAGATTGGCGGTCTCGCCGGTCTTTTCCATCAACTCCTGCATGACGATGCGGGCACGGTCGACCAGCTTGCGGCGGCGCAGAAAGGCCGCGCCCATGCGGTAGGTCTCGACGCCGATCGACCACAACTGGTCTGACGTATCGAACTCGACCATGCCGTGGTTTTGCAGTGTCGTCAGCATGCGGTAGGCGGTGGAGGCGGCAAGGCCGCTCTGCGCTGATATTTCGCTCAGCGACAGGCCGCTGCCCTCAGCGACAATGGCCAAGATGCGCAAGGCCCGGTCGAGCGACTGCACCGAACTGGCCTCGGCAGGCCCGTTGAAAGCGCGCGGCCGGCCGCGCTGGCGTTTTTCGGTCGTATCCATGGCGCCATCCTTGCTGATTTCACCAAACAAGCAATGAAAAAGTTTTTCACTCGGGCGGGAAGGCAAATTCTTGGAAAACCGAAAAGTCAATAAAATCAGCACTCAGCAGCCGTTTTCTAGAAATGAAAAAATATTCTGAAAAAATTGAAAAATAGCCGACGTGCTGACATTCTTGGCCATCCAATAATGACAAACCCTGTGGAGGGCCGGAAAAATGGCCAGGATGCGCGCTGTCGATGCGGCGGTTCTTGTTCTCGAAAAGGAAGGTATTTCCTGCGCCTTCGGCGTGCCGGGCGCGGCGATCAATCCGTTCTATTCGGCGCTGAAGGCAAGGGGCACGATCCGCCATGTACTCGCCCGTCACGTCGAGGGCGCCTCGCACATGGCCGAAGGCTATACGCGGGCCAAGGCAGGCAATATCGGTCTGTGCATCGGCACTTCCGGACCGGCCGGCACCGACATGATCACCGGGCTCTATTCGGCGGCGGCCGATTCCATCCCGATCCTCTGCATCACCGGCCAGGCGCCGCGTGCTCGGCTAAACAAGGAGGATTTCCAGGCTGTCGACATCGCCGCCATCGCAGCACCGGTCGCCAAATGGGCGGTCACCGTCATGGAGCCCTATCTCGTGCCGATGGCGCTGCAGAAGGCATTCCATCTCATGCGCTCGTCGCGTCCTGGGCCGGTGCTGATTGATTTGCCGGTCGACGTCCAACTGGCCGAGATCGAGTTCGATATCGATGCCTATGAGCCACTGGTGCCGTTCAAACCGGCGATGACGCGTGCCCAGGCCGAAAAGGCACTGGCGATGCTGAACGCGGCCGAAAGGCCGCTGATCGTCGCTGGCGGCGGCATCATCAATGCCGATGCGTCGGATCTGCTGATCGAGTTCGCCGAAATCTCCGGCGTGCCGGTCATCCCGACGCTGATGGGCTGGGGCGCGATTCCCGACGATCACCGGCTGATGGCCGGCATGTGCGGGCTGCAGACCTCGCACCGCTATGGGAACGCCACGATGCTCGAAGCCGACTTCGCCTTCGGCATCGGCAACCGCTGGGCCAACCGCCACACCGGTTCGGTCGATGTCTACACCAAGGGCAAAAAATTCATCCATGTCGACATCGAGCCGACGCAGATCGGTCGTGTCTTCGCGCCGGATCTCGGCGTCGTCTCGGATGCGGGCGCGGCGCTGAAGATGCTGCTCGACGTCGCCACCGAGTGGAAGACATCAGGTAAACTGCGCAACTGGTCGGCCTGGGCGAAGGAATGCCAGGCCCGCAAGAAGACGATGAAGCGCAAGACGCATTTCGACCAGGTGCCGCTGAAGCCGCAGCGCGTCTATGAGGAGATGAACAAGGCGTTTGGCCGCGACGTCACCTATGTCACCACCATCGGACTCTCGCAGATCGCCGGCGCGCAGTTTCTGCATGTCTACAAGCCGCGCAACTGGATCAATTGCGGCCAGGCCGGCCCGCTCGGTTGGACGCTGCCGGCAGCGCTCGGCGTGCGTGCCGCCGATCCGGACCGCACCATCGTGGCGCTGTCGGGCGACTATGATTTCCAGTTCATGATCGAGGAACTGGCGGTCGGCGCACAGCACAAGCTGCCCTACATCCATGTCGTCGTGAACAACGCCTATCTCGGCCTGATCCGCCAGGCGCAGCGCGGTTTTGCGATGGACTATGAGGTCAGCCTCGCCTTCGAGAACATCAACCGATCAGGCGATCCCGAGGCCGGCTATGGCGTCGACCATGTCGCCGTTGCCGAGGCGATGGGCTGCAAGGCGGTCAGGGTGCGCAAGCCCGAGGAGTTTGCCTGCGCCTTCAAGCAGGCGCAGCAACTGATGAAAGAACACCGGGTTCCGGTGGTGCTCGAATTCATCCTGGAGCGCGTCACCAATATCTCGATGGGCACCGAGATCGACAAGATCACCGAATTCGAGGACCTTGCCGAAAGCCATGAGGATGCACCGACCGCGATCGTGATGCTGGATTAGGAGAAAAGAGATGCCGCGTTTTTCAGCCAATCTGTCGATGCTCTTTGGCGAGCATGATTTCCTCGACCGCTTCGACGCCGCTGCCCGCGCCGGCTTCAAGGGCGTCGAATACATCGGCCCTTACGACCATGCTCCCGATGTCGTCGCTGCCCGGCTGAAGAAGAACGGCCTGACCCAGGTGCTGTTCAACCTGCCGGCCGGCGACTGGGGCAAGGGCGAGCGCGGCATCGCCGTGCTGCCGGACCGCGTGCCGGAATTTCGTCAGGGCATCGCCAAGGCGATCGCCTACGCACAGGCGCTCGGCTGCCCGCAGGTCAATTGCCTGGCCGGCATCGCGCCCGCCGGCGCCGACCGCAAGGTGCTCGAGGATGTGTTTGCCGAAAACCTCGCCTTCGCGGCGGAGAAACTGGAGCAGGCCGGCATCCGGCTTTTGATCGAGCCGATCAACACCCGCGACATTCCGGGCTTCTTCCTCAACTATTCGGACCAGGCGCTGGCGCTGATCGACCGCGTCGGCTCGAAGAACCTGTTCCTGCAATATGACATCTATCACATGCAGATCATGGAGGGGGATCTCGCCCGTAAGATCGAGGCAAACCTCGGCCGCATCGCGCATATCCAGCTTGCGGACAATCCCGGCCGTCACGAGCCGGGGACGGGCGAGATCAATTATCCCTTCCTCTACGATCACATCGACCGGATCGGCTATTCCGGCTGGATCGGGGCCGAATACAAGCCGAAGGCCGGGACCGAGGCCGGGCTGGGCTGGTTCCGGGACCTGGCCGGGCAGGGCAGCGCCGTAGCGGCTAAGGCCCCCTCATCCGGCCGCTAACGCGGCCACCTTCTCCCCGGTGGGGAGAAGAGACGCGCACCAACCTCTGCAACCTCTTCTCCCCTCGGGGAGAAGGTGGCCCGAAGGGCCGGATGAGGGGGCGTTCGCACAAATATCAGGAGAACCACAATGGAAACCATAGGCTTCATCGGCCTCGGCATCATGGGTGCGCCCATGGCGGGGCATCTGCTGGATGCCGGCTACAAGGTCATCGCCAGCGATCATCGCTCGAAGCCACCGGCCGATCTCATCGCCAAGGGGCTGAAGACCGTTACCGGCCATGCCGCCGTGGCAAAAGCCGCCGACATCATCATCATGATGGTGCCGGATACGCCGCAAGTCGCCGAGGTGCTGTTCGGCGACAACGGCGTCGTATCGGGCCTGACCAGGGGCAAGCTGGTCATCGATATGAGCTCGATCTCGCCGATCGAGACCAAAGTGTTTGCGAAGAAAATCAACGATCTCGGCTGCGACTATCTCGACGCGCCGGTCTCGGGCGGCGAGGTCGGCGCCAAGACGGCGTCGCTCACCATCATGGTCGGCGGCGAGGAAAAGGCTTTTGAACGCGCTAAACCCATTTTCGAGAAGATGGGCAAGAACATCACCCTGGTCGGGCCGAACGGCGTCGGCCAGACCACCAAGGTCGCCAACCAGATCGTCGTCGCGCTGACCATTGAAGCCGTCGCCGAAGCGCTTGTTTTTGCTTCGAAAGCCGGCGCTGACCCTGCCAAGGTCAGGCAGGCGCTGATGGGCGGGCTGGCGGCCTCGCGGATTCTCGAAGTGCATGGCGAGCGCATGGTCAAGCGCACCTTCGCGCCCGGCTTCCGCATCGAACTGCACCAGAAGGATCTCAACCTGGCGCTGGAGGGCGCCAAGGCGCTCGGCGTTTCGCTGCCCAACACCTCGACCACCCAGCAGCTGTTCAATTCCTGCGCGGCCAATGGCGGAGCGAGGGAGGATCATTCGGCGCTGGTCCGCGCGCTGGAGCGGATGGCCAATTTCGAGGTCGGCAGCGAGCCAGCCGACGTCAAAGGTAAAGCGGCATAGGTCAGGAGAGGGCGGCGCAACGTTCCCAAGCCGCCAACTCTTCCCTGTCGAAGAACGGGTTCCGGTGTTTGAAGCTGGAACCCGTTTCTCGTCCGGGGTGGTTTTCGGCAAACGGCCTGCCGTTTTCAGGCTTAGAGCAATTTCAGGAAAAGTGTGAACGGTTTTCCGTCCGAAATTGCGTCAAAACAAAGGGTTAGAGCGGTTCACCGTTTCCGTGAAACGGAGAACCGCTCTAACCGCGCTTCAAGAATGTCTGCGCGACATAAAGGCCGATCGCCGCCGCGTTCGACACATTGAGCGAATGGATCGCGCCAGGCATGTCGAGCCGCGCCAGCGTCGTCACCGTCTCGCGCGTCTTTTGGCGCAGGCCCTTGCCTTCGGCGCCCAGCACCAGCGCGATCTTCTCTCCGGCAAAGCTCTTTTCGAGCTCGGCCGGGCCTTCCGAATCAAGCCCGATGGTGCGGAAGCCGGCCTCGTGCAGTTGATCGAGCGCGTCGGCAAGGTTCTTCACCTCGATCTGGTCGATATGCTCGAGCGCCCCGGAAGCGGCTTTCGCCAGCACGCCCGATTCCTGCGGGCTATGGCGGGCCGTGGTGATCAGCGCCCCGGCGCCAAAGGCGACCGCCGAGCGCAGGATGGCGCCGACATTGTGCGGATCGGTCACCTGGTCGAGCACCAGCACCAGCTTTGCGTCGCCGAGCGCATCGAGCCGCTTGGGCTTCAGCGGCTCCGCCTCGATCAGCACGCCCTGATGCACGGCGTCCGAACCGGTGATCTTGTCGATATCCCTGGGTTCGACCAGTTCGGTCTTGAAGGGCAGGGCGGCGAGATCGGCGATCTCAAGGCGCTCGGCCGCATTGCGCGTCACCAGCATTTTCCGGATCTTGCGCCTCGGATTGTCGAGCGCCGCCCGCACCGTGTGCAAGCCATAAAGTCGCACCACACCGTCGGCTGCGGTTTCGCCCGGCGGCACGGGCTGGCGCGGCTTGAACGCCGGCGCGCCACCGCTTTTCTCGTCGCGAAAAGCGCGGCGCAGCTTGGCGTAATGGGTGTCTTTTGGGGTGTTGGAATTGTTGCTCATGGCCGGCTTCTATAGCTGTCTCCTCCCGCCAAGGATATGCCCAGTCGCCGCAGTCGGCGAACAACATCGAAAAACCCTTCCTGCGCGGTTGACACCCAATGGCCTTGCCGCCATAAGGCGCTTCGCTGGTTTCGGAGAAGACACAACTCGGGTCCGAATTGGCGCGAATGCCTCGTTGCATGGCTCCGGCGGCAGACTGGAGAGGTGCCCGAGTGGTTAAAGGGGACGGACTGTAAATCCGTTAGCTTAGCTTACGTTGGTTCGAATCCAACCCTCTCCACCACTGCCGGCCCGGAAGCCCTGAAACGTAAAAACACGAAAAGCATCGGAGACGAAAAGCGCATGGCGCTTTTCCATTGAATCCGGTACTTCAGTGCAAGGCGCGGGTATAGCTCAGTGGTAGAGCAGCAGCCTTCCAAGCTGAATATGCGGGTTCGATTCCCGCTACCCGCTCCAGACCTTCACCCAGCCTCAGATTTCCACGCAGGCAGAAACCGCAAGCCAAGCGCTGCGCGACCGATGCGCAGCGCTTCAACGTTTCAGCGCAACGTCAGCTGTTGAACGCGGAAGCCACCTGGTGCTGTTGTGGCACTTGGCCGTTCGGCGTCAGCTTGTCGACGATGCCTGGCAAAGCCGTGGACAACTGCTTGAGCAGTTCCCCCTCATCCATGCCGGTGCGTTGCGCGATCTCGCGGATGACCTGCGGCCCAAGCGCTGCTCCGAGATCATTGGCGTTGATCGACTGGTTCTGCCCGGTGCCGACCCAGGAGTCGGCGGCGTTGCCGTGACCGGCATCCCTGAGCTTGTCGAGCAGGCCGCCCAGACCGCCGAGCAGGCCGCCGTCGCTGGCGGTGGTTCCGGCAGGCGTTGGGTCGGTTGGCGCAGGCGCTTGATCCGGCTGATCGGCACTTCTGCCGCTCAGCATCTTTCCCACCAGCAGCGCGCCGAGCGCGATCATCAGTGGTTTGGTGATGTTGCCGCCAGGAACGGCATTGTCAAAAAGTCCCATAGGTGGATCCTCCATCTCAACCAAGCCCAGCCCATCTCCAACAATGGCGCATTCGGGCGGGATTTCAAGCTCGCTTGTGGTTTTGACAATCATATGAAAATGTCGGGCTGGCGAGGGATGGAGAGGAAAAAATGGGTATCATCAGCTGGATCATTCTCGGCGCCATCGCCGGCTTCATCGGCAGCAAGATCGTCAACAAGACCGGCCAGGGCCTGCTCATGGATATCGTGCTCGGCATTGTCGGCGCCATCGTCGGCGGCGTGATCTGCAGCCAAATCTTTGGCGTGGGTGTCACCGGGCTCAACATCTCCAGCCTGATCGTCTCAGTGGTTGGCGCGATAGTTGTGCTGTGGGCCTACCACCAGTTCAGCGGACGCCGGACGCTCTAAGCGTCAGCCGGATGATCTGAAGTTTCGGATTTTTGCTGAGGCAAGACCGGCTTCGGGCTTGCCTATGGCATCAGCACGGCATCGGCCGCGGCGAAGAAGATCAGCGTTCCGGCGATGAACACCGCCCAGCCGACCAGCGACTTGCGAATGGCGGCCTTATGCTCGGCGTCGGAGTTCCTGTTCTGGTCAAAATCGGTCATGGGAAGCTCGCTTGGCTGATTGATCATGGCTCCGCCGGATAGACGATCAATCTGGCCTCTGCAGCATCGGAAACAAGCGCTCGGGTGTCGATGCTATGCGACGACGGTCAGCCTGCGCTTGCGCTGATCCAGCGATACGATGGTCAGCCCGCTGCCCACCACCAGCAGGATGCCGCAGACGGCCAGCGTGTTGGGGAACTGCCCGAACACCAGCAGGCCCGAAATGACCGCCCAGACGGTGAAGCAGTAATAGAACGGCGCCACGGCGCTGGTCGGTCCGACGCGGTAGGCCATGAAGATGAAGAAATGGCCGAAGATCAGGAAAAACCCGGCGCCGGCTATCAGCAGCAGGTGGCGTGCCTCTGGGATCACCCAGCGCTCGGAAACCAGATGCGCGGCGCCGGCGCCGATCAGCACCACCACGACGGCCGAAATCGCCACGATCATGCCCGGTACCTCGGCCGAAACCCGTCTGCCGGCGAGATCGCGCGCGGCTGCAAGCGCGGCATTGCCCAGCGCCAGCAACGCATAGATCGAAATGCCTTGCATGGTCGGCTGCGCCACCATCAGCGCGCCGATGAAGCCAAGCCCTATCAGCGCCATGCGCTGGCCGCCGACGCGTTCGCCAAACAGGATCGAGGAGCCGACCAGCATCAGCAGCGGCGTGATTTGTCCGAGCGCCGTGGAATCGGCGATCTGCATATTGGCGAGCGCCACGACATAGCAAAGGATCGCCGCCAGTTCGAGCAGGTTCCGGCGCAGCACGCGTTTGTCGAAGATCAGCGGGATCTGTTTGCCGTAGCCGAGCAGGAACAGCAGCGGGAAGCCCCAGAGCGTTGCCGCGACCCCGCGCAGGAACAGCACTTCGTAGGACGGCAGGCCTGCGGTCGCGAGTTTCATCATCGTATCGTTGACCAGGTACGACCCGGTCGAAACGATCATGAACAGGGGGCCACGGATCGAGGCAGGGATGAAATGCATCGGATCAGGAGATCAGACCTCGATAACGACCGCAATGGGCCATCAACTGGCCGTGAACTCAGACAGGGATTGGCCGATGGGAGCACTTGATGCGGGCCTCTGTCGATCGGCCTGTCGCCCATTTCATTTCACGCTTCGCCTTCCTATATCAGCGCCACATCCCCGCAATCGGATCCCAGGTTCGGACTGAGTGAGACGGCACCCGGCCAAAAGACGCTTGTGTTTTTTGGCCTTTGTCGCTAATCGCCCCGCATTCGACTGAACTGAAGGTCAAGGCCGTCCAAGGAAAGAGACTATGGCAAAAGGTAAATTCGAGCGTAACAAGCCTCATGTGAACATCGGCACGATTGGTCACGTCGATCACGGCAAGACGTCGCTGACGGCGGCGATCACGAAGTATTTTGGCGAATACAAGCGCTATGACCAGATCGATGCGGCGCCTGAGGAAAAGGCACGCGGCATCACCATCTCGACGGCTCACGTCGAATACGAGACGGCTGCCCGCCACTACGCCCACGTCGACTGCCCCGGCCACGCCGACTATGTGAAGAACATGATCACCGGTGCCGCGCAGATGGACGGCGCGATCCTGGTCGTTTCGGCCGCCGACGGCCCGATGCCGCAGACCCGCGAGCACATCCTGCTNGCCCGTCAGGTCGGCGTGCCGTCGATCGTGGTGTTNNTNAACAAGGTCGACCAGGTCGACGACGCCGAGTTGCTCGAACTGGTCGAGCTCGAGGTTCGCGAGCTTTTGTCGAAGAACGAATTCCCCGGCGACGACATTCCGATCGTCAAGGGTTCGGCGCTGGCTGCTCTTGAAGATTCCAACAAGACGATCGGCGAAGACGCGATCCGCGAGCTGATGGCTGCGGTCGACGCCTACATCCCGACCCCGGTTCGTCCGCTGGACAAGCCGTTCCTGATGCCGATCGAAGACGTGTTCTCGATCTCGGGCCGTGGCACGGTCGTGACCGGCCGCGTCGAGCGCGGCATTGTCAAGGTTGGCGAGGAACTCGAGATCATCGGCATTCGTCCGACGACCAAGACGACCTGCACGGGCGTTGAAATGTTCCGCAAGCTGCTCGATCAGGGCCAGGCTGGCGACAACATCGGCGCGCTGCTGCGTGGCGTTGATCGTGAAGGTGTCGAGCGCGGCCAGGTTCTGGCGAAGCCCGGTACGGTGAAGCCGCACAAGAAGTTCGTGGCCGAAGCCTACATCCTGACCAAGGACGAAGGTGGCCGTCACACGCCGTTCTTCACCAACTACCGTCCGCAGTTCTACTTCCGCACGACGGATGTGACCGGCATCGTGTCGCTGCCGGAAGGCACCGAGATGGTTATGCCTGGCGACAACATCACGGTCGACGTCGAGCTGATCGTGCCGATCGCCATGGAAGAGAAGCTGCGCTTCGCCATCCGTGAAGGCGGCCGCACCGTCGGTGCCGGCATCGTCGTCACCATCAAAGAGTAATTTGGACTTAAACCGATCTGTCGCGGGCGCGGAAGTTGCCCGCGCCGCGCCAGAACAAGGAATTGACGCATGAACGGACAGAATATCCGCATCCGCCTGAAGGCGTTTGATCACCGCGTGCTTGACGCCTCGACGAAGGAAATCGTGTCGACGGCCAAGCGCACCGGGGCAAACGTCCGCGGCCCCATTCCGCTGCCGACGCGGATCGAAAAGTTCACGGTTAACCGGTCGCCTCACGTCGACAAGAAGAGCCGCGAGCAGTTCGAGATGCGCACGCACAAGCGTCTGCTCGACATCGTCGACCCGACCCCGCAGACCGTCGATGCTTTGATGAAGCTCGATTTGGCCGCCGGCGTTGACGTCGAGATCAAGCTCTAAGGGAATGAGAGCGCGGTAAGGGGCGGTGCCCCTGGCCCGGAACTCTAAAGGAATTGAACCGATGCGTTCAGGTGTGATTGCAAAGAAGGTGGGAATGACCCGCATCTATAACGATGCCGGGGAACATGTTCCCGTCACCGTTCTCCAGATGGAGAACTGCCAGGTCGTGGCGCAGCGCACGCAGGAGAAGAATGGCTACACCGCCGTTCAGCTCGGCGTTGGCCTCGCCAAGGTGAAGAACACGTCGAAGGCGCTGCGCGGCCATTTCGCGACCGCTTCCGTCGAGCCGAAAGCGAAAGTCGCCGAGTTCCGCGTCTCCGCCGACAACATGATCGATGTTGGCGCCGAGATCACCGTCGAGCACTTCGTCGCCGGCCAGAAGGTCGATGTGACGGGCACGACGATCGGCAAGGGTTTCCAGGGCGTCATCAAGCGCCACCACATGGGTGGTGGCCGCGCGACGCACGGTAATTCGGTCTCGCACCGTACACACGGTTCGACCGGCCAGCGTCAGGACCCGGGCAAGGTGTTCAAGGGCAAGCATATGGCTGGCCACATGGGCGACACCCGCGTCACCACACAGAATGTCGAGATCGTTTCGACCGACGCCGATCGCGGCCTGATCCTGATCCGCGGTGCGGTTCCCGGATCGAAGGGCGCCTGGATCCTGGTCCGCGATGCGGCCAAGGTGGCACTGCCGGCCAATGCGCCGAAGCCCGCCGCGATCCGTGTCGTCGCCAAGAACGAGGCTCCGGCCGCAGAGGGAGCAGAATAATGGATCTCAAGATCACAACGCTCGGCGGTAAAGACGCCGGCAAGGTGGAACTCTCCGAGGAGATTTTCGGCCTTGATCCGCGCGAGGATATTCTGCAGCGCGTAGTGCGCTGGCAGCTCGCCAAGAAGCAGCAGGGCACGCACAAGGCCAAGGGTCGCGCCGAAATCGCGCGCACCGGTGCCAAGATGTACAAGCAGAAGGGTACGGGCCGCGCCCGTCACCATTCGGCACGCGCTCCGCAGTTCCGCGGCGGCGGCAAGGCCCACGGCCCGGTCGTTCGCAGCCACGAGCATGAATTGCCCAAGAAGGTTCGTGCGCTTGGCCTCAAGCATGCTCTCTCGGCCAAGGCCAAGAGCGCGTCGATCATCATCATCGACGAGCTGAAGCTGACCGAGGCCAAGACCAAGGCGCTGATCGCGAATTTCGCGACGCTGGGCCTGACCAACGCCCTGTTGATTGGCGGCGCCGAGCTTGACAAGAACTTCAAGCTGGCCGCGACCAACATTCCAAACATCGACGTGCTGCCCATCCAGGGCATCAACGTCTACGACATTCTGCGCCGCGGCACGCTGGTCCTTTCGAAGGCCGCCGTCGAGGCTCTCGAGGAGCGCTTTAAATGACCGACCTTCGTCATTATGACGTGATCGTCTCGCCGGCGATCACCGAAAAGTCGACCATGGCCTCCGAGAACAACCAGGTCGTCTTCAACGTCGCCAAGAAGGCGTCGAAGCCGGAAATCAAGGCTGCCGTCGAAGCGCTGTTTGGCGTCAAGGTGATGGCCGTGAACACGCTTGTCCGCAAGGGCAAGATCAAGCGCTTCCGTGGCACGGTTGGCCGCCAGAGCGACGTCAAGAAGGCGATTGTGACACTGGCCGACGGTCAGTCGATCGACGTCGCGACGGGTCTCTGAGCAAGGCCGCGAGGACAGAAACATGGCACTGAAAAAATTCAACCCGGTAACGCCGAGCACCCGCCAGCTGGTCATCGTCGACCGCTCGGGCCTCTACAAGGGCAAGCCCGTCAAGGGTCTGACTGAAGGCCTAACCAAGTCGGGCGGCCGCAACAATCACGGTCGCATCACGGCTCGCTTTATCGGCGGTGGTCACAAGCGTTCGTACCGCATCATCGACTTCAAGCGCCGCAAGTTCGACGTCGTCGGCACGGTCGAGCGTATCGAATACGATCCGAACCGCACCGCTTTCATCGCGCTGATCAAGTATGATGATGGCGAGTTGTCCTACATCATTGCTCCGCAGCGTCTGGCTCCCGGCGACAAGATCGTGGCCGGCGAAGCGGTCGACGTGAAGCCGGGCAATGCGATGCCGCTGGCCTCGATGCCGGTCGGCACCATCGTCCACAACATCGAGCTGAAGCCGGGCAAGGGTGCCCAGGTCGCTCGTTCGGCCGGTGGCTACGGCCAGTTGGTCGGCCGCGACCAGGGCATGGCGATCCTGCGCCTCAATTCGGGCGAGCAGCGTGTCGTTCACGGCTCCTGCATGGCCACTGTCGGTGCCGTGTCCAACCCGGACCACGGCAACATCAACGACGGCAAGGCCGGCCGCACGGTTTGGCGTGGCAAGCGCCCGCACAATCGCGGCGTGACCATGAACCCGGTCGACCATCCGCATGGCGGTGGTGAAGGCCGCACCTCCGGTGGCCGTCATCCGGTCAGCCCGTGGGGCAAGCCGACCAAGGGCAAGAAGACGCGGTCCAACAAGGCGACCGACAAGTTCATCCTGCGCTCGCGCCATCAGCGCAAGAGCTAAGAAGAGGTAACGCCAAGTGACTCGTTCTATTTGGAAAGGCCCCTTCATCGACGGCTACCTTCTCAAGAAGGTGGACAAGGTTCGTGAAGGTGGTCGCAATGAGGTGATCAAGATGTGGAGCCGTCGCTCCACCATCCTGCCGCAGTTCGTCGGCTTCACCTTCGGTGTCTACAACGGCCAGAAGCACGTTCCCGTCTCGGTGAACGAGGACATGGTCGGTCATAAGTTCGGTGAATTCGCTCCGACGCGGACCTATTACGGTCACGGCGCGGATAAGAAGGCGAAGAGGAAATAATCATGGGCAAGGCCAAAGCTCCGCGCAGGCTTGCTGATAACGAAGCGCGCGCCGTATTGCGCACGATCCGTATCAGCCCGCAGAAGCTGAACCTCGTTGCCGCGCTCATCCGCGGCAAGAAGGTCGCGACAGCGCTTTCCGACCTCGAATTCTCGGCCAAGCGGATTTCCGGCACGGTCAAGAAGACGCTGGAATCGGCGATCGCCAACGCGGAAAACAACCACGACCTCGATGTCGATGCGCTGGTGGTGGCGGAAGCCTATGTCGGCAAGTCGATCGTCATGAAGCGTTTCCACGCCCGTGGCCGTGGTCGCGCCAGCCGCATCGAGAAGCCGTTCTCGCACCTCACGATCGTCGTTCGTGAAGTCGAAGAAAAAGGGGAGGCCGCATAATGGGCCAGAAAGTCAATCCGATCGGTCTGCGCCTCGGCATCAACCGCACCTGGGATTCGCGCTGGTTCGCGAACACGGGCGAGTACGGCAAGCTGCTGCATGAGGACATCAAGATCCGCAAGTATCTTGAGAAGGAACTCAAGCAGGCCGCGATCTCGAAGGTCGTGATCGAGCGCCCGCACAAGAAGTGCCGCGTCACCATTCATGCCGCGCGCCCGGGTCTGATCATCGGCAAGAAGGGCGCCGACATCGAGAAGCTTCGCAAGAAGCTGATGGAGATGACGAAGTCCGAGACGCACCTCAACATCGTCGAAGTGCGCAAGCCGGAAATCGACGCGACCCTGGTCGCCCAGTCGATCGCCCAGCAGCTCGAGCGCCGTATCGCTTTCCGTCGTGCCATGAAGCGCGCCGTTCAGTCCGCGATGCGCCTCGGTGCCGAAGGCATCCGCATCAACTGCTCCGGCCGTCTCGGCGGCGCCGAGATCGCGCGCATGGAATGGTACCGCGAAGGTCGCGTTCCGCTGCACACGCTGCGCGCCGATGTCGACTACGGCACGGCTGAAGCGCATACGGCGTACGGCATCTGCGGCGTCAAGGTCTGGGTATTCAAGGGCGAGATCCTCGAGCACGATCCGATGGCTTCGGAGCGCCGCGCGACCGAGGGTGATGCTGCGCATGGCGGTGGTGGTGATCGCGAACGCGGTCGTCGTCGCGAAAACGCCTGAGACATTTAGGAATTTGGAGTTAGAACGATGCTGCAGCCAAAGCGCACAAAGTTCCGCAAGCAGTTCAAGGGCCGTATCCATGGTACCGCAAAGGGCGGCACCAATCTGGATTTCGGTGGTTTCGGGCTGAAGGCGCTTGAGCCGAACCGCGTCACTGCACGTGAGATCGAGGCGGCCCGCCGCGCGATCACGCGTGAAATGAAGCGCGCTGGTCGCGTCTGGATCCGTATTTTCCCGGACGTGCCGGTCACTTCGAAGCCTACCGAAGTCCGCATGGGTAAGGGCAAGGGCGCGGTCGACTACTGGGCGGCGCGCGTCAAGCCGGGCCGCATCATGTTCGAGATCGACGGCGTCAATGAAGAAACCGCCCGTGAGGCGCTGCGTCTCGGCGCGGCCAAGCTCTCGGTCAAGACGCGCTTCGTACAGCGCATCGCAGAATAAGGACGGGCTGATCATGAAAGCCGAAGACATCCGGACCAAGACCCAGGATCAGCTGACCGACGATCTGGCCAGCCTGAAGAAGGAGCAGTTCAACCTGCGCTTCCAGAAGGCCACCGGCCAGCTCGAGAAGACCGCACGCGTGAGACAGGTCCGTAAGGACATTGCGCGCATCAAGACCATCGCTGCGGAAAAGTCCGCGGCTAAGAAGGCTTAAGGACGAAAACCATGCCAAAGCGCATTCTGCAGGGCACCGTCGTCAGCGACAAGAACGAGAAGACGGTTGTCGTCAAGGTCGAACGGCGCTTCACGCATCCCGTGATGAAGAAGACCGTGCGCATGACCAAGAAGTACAAGGCGCACGACGAGAACAACGCCCACAAGGTTGGCGATCAGGTGTTCATCCAGGAATCGAAGCCGATTTCCAAGGATAAGCGCTGGATCGTTGTGTCTTCGGACCAGGCGTAAACAAACGAATTTTGGACAGACCGGGGAGGGGCTTCGAGCTCGTCCCGTTAGAAAAGAAGAAGGCGGCCAGTCATGATTCAGATGCAAACAAACCTCGACGTGGCGGATAATTCCGGCGCGCGTCGTGTCATGTGCATCAAGGTGCTGGGCGGCTCGAAGCGGAAATACGCTTCCGTGGGCGACATCATCGTGGTGTCGATCAAGGAAGCCATTCCGCGCGGCCGCGTTAAGAAGGGCGATGTGATGAAGGCGGTCGTGGTTCGCACGGCCAAGGACATCCGCCGCCCGGACGGCAGCGTGATCCGTTTCGACAAGAACGCGGCCGTTCTCGTCGACAACAAGAAAGAGCCGATCGGCACGCGTATCTTCGGACCGGTTCCGCGCGAACTCCGCGCCAAGAACCACATGAAGATCATCTCGCTCGCGCCTGAAGTGCTGTAAGGAGCCGGACCAATGCAAAAGATTAGAAAAGGCGACAAGGTCGTCGTGCTGGCCGGCAAGGACAAGGGCCGTTCGGGCGAAGTCCTCTCGGTTCAGCCGAAGGAAGACACCGCGCTGGTGCGCGGCGTCAACATGATCCGTCGTCACCAGAAGCAGTCCCAGTCCCAAGAGGGCGGGATTATCACCAAGGAAGCGCCGATCCAGCTGTCGAACATCGCGCTGGCTGATCCCAAGGATGGCAAGCCGACCCGCGTCGGTTTCATCTTCCAGAAGGACGGCAAGAAGGTGCGCGTCGCCAAGCGCTCGGGAGAAGTCATCAATGGCTAAGGCTCAAACCAAGCAGGCGACTGCCGCCAACACGCCGCGCCTCAAGCAGGTCTATAACGAGACCATTCGCAAGGCGCTGCAGGAGCAGTTCGGCTACGACAACGAAATGCAGGTTCCGCGCCTCGACAAGATCGTGCTGAACATGGGCGTTGGCGAAGCGACCGCCGATTCGAAGAAGCCTTCGGTTGCCGCCGAGGACCTGGCGATGATCGCCGGCCAGAAGGCCGTCGTCACCCGCGCCCGCAATTCGATCGCTGGCTTCAAGGTCCGCGAGAACATGCCGATCGGCGCCAAGGTCACACTGCGCAAGGAACGCATGTACGAGTTCCTCGACCGCCTGGTGAACATCGCGCTGCCACGCGTCCGCGACTTTCGCGGACTGAATCCGAAGAGCTTCGATGGCCGTGGCAACTATGCCATGGGCATCAAGGAACACATCGTGTTCCCGGAGATCAACTACGACAAGGTTGATCAGATCTGGGGCATGGACGTCATCGTTTGTACGACTGCGAAGACGGACGACGAAGCCAGGGCATTGCTCAAGGCTTTCAACTTCCCCTTCCGCCAGTAACGGCAGCGAGAAAAGGAAAAATCTGAAATGGCAAAGACCAGCTCAGTCGAGAAGAACAACAGGCGCCGCAAGCTTGCCGACCAGTACGGTCCCAAGCGCGCTGCGCTCAAGGCGATCATCATGGATCAGTCCAAGCCGATGGAAGAGCGCTTCCGCGCTCAGCTCAAGCTTGCCGCCATGCCGCGCAACTCGGCCAAGATCCGCATCCGCAACCGCTGCGAAGTCACCGGCCGTCCGCGTGCCTACTATCGTAAGCTCAAAGTATCGCGCATCGCGCTTCGTGATCTCGGCAACAACGGCCAGATCCCGGGCCTGGTCAAGTCGAGCTGGTAAGGAGCACATAACATGTCATTGAGCGATCCTCTCGGCGATATGCTGACCCGCATCCGCAACGCCTACGGCCGCAAGAAGTCGAGTGTCTCGACCCCGGCTTCGCGTCTGCGCACCCGCGTCCTCGACGTGCTGAAGGCTGAAGGCTACATCCGCGACTACAGCCAGACCGACTTCGATAACGGCAAGTCCGAAATCGAAATCGAGCTGAAGTATTTCGACGGCGCGCCGGTCGTGCGTGAAATCGCGCGCGTTTCGAAGCCGGGCCGCCGCGTTTACGTCTCGGCCAAGTCGATCCCGCACGTCGCCAACGGCCTCGGCATCGCCATCCTTTCGACGCCGAAGGGCGTGATGGCCGATCACGAAGCACGCGAACAGAACGTCGGTGGCGAGATCCTCTGCCAGATCTTCTGATCTGGCAGTTGACCCGCAAAGTGGAATCCGGTCTTCGGATCGTTTCCGAAGACAGAGACCTGAAACAAGAGAAGTGACGAGGACAACAAAATGTCTCGTATTGGAAAGAAACCCGTTTCGCTGCCGCAGGGCGTGACCGCGACCGTCAACGGCCAGACCGTGACGGCGAAGGGCCCCAAGGGCGAGCTGAAGTTCGTGGTGAACGACGAAGTCCTGGTCAAGCTGGAAGGCAGCGAGATTGCTGTGCAGCCGCGCGACCAGACCAAGACGGCTCGCTCCAAGTGGGGCATGTCGCGCACGCAGATCGTCAACATCCTGCAGGGTGTGAAGGACGGCTTCGAAAAGAAGCTCGAGATCACCGGCGTCGGCTATCGCGCCGCACTTCAGGGCAAGAACCTGCAGCTGGCTCTTGGCTTCAGCCATGACGTCGTCTACGAGACGCCGGCAGGCATCACCATCACCGTGCCGAAGCCGACCGAAATCACCATCGCCGGCATCGACAAGCAGCAGGTTGGCCAGGTGGCTGCCGAGATCCGCGAATACCGCGGCCCCGAGCCTTACAAGGGCAAGGGCGTCCGTTACGCTGGCGAGAAGATCGTCCGCAAGGAAGGCAAGAAGAAGTAATGGGCTTGGCCCCGAAAAGTTGCAGACTTTTCGGAAGGGGCCAAGCCAAGGAAACGTAACGCCGCGGGGAGCGGTCGCGGGAGGCGCTTTCGCCTACCGCATATGGCGGCCCCCGTTTTTTGAAGGCAAGGAACTATCATGGCTACCAAGGAATCCATCCAGCGTCGCGCGCAGCGCGTCCGCCGTCAGATCAAGAAGGTCGCCGGCGAGCGTCCGCGTCTCTCGGTCCACCGCACGTCGAAGAACATCTACGTTCAGGTCATCGACGACGCCAAGGGTCACACCATCGCTGCTGCTTCGACGCTCGAGAAGGACCTCAAGGGTTCGCTCAAGACTGGCGCCGACACCGCAGCAGCTGCTGCGATCGGCAAGCTGATCGCCGAGCGCGCCACCAAGGCCGGCGTCAAGGAAGTCGTCTTCGATCGCGGCGCCTACATCTATCACGGCCGCGTCAAGGCGCTGGCCGAAGCCGCCCGCGAAGGTGGCTTGAGCTTCTAAGCATGATCCCGAAAAGTTGCAGACTTTTCGGATAAGGATTATGCGAAGGAAAAAATAGCTTCGCCCCCGGTGACCGTTTCCCGATTTTTTCGGGGCGAGGCACCGGATCTTATCAGCAACCGTGCTTCCGGAAAAAAACAAGGAACAGGATATGGCACAGGAACGTAGGGATGGCGGCCGCGGCCGCGATCGTGAAGAACGCGATGACGGGATGGTGGACAAGCTTGTCCACATCAACCGCGTCGCCAAGGTCGTCAAGGGCGGCCGTCGCTTCGGTTTTGCGGCACTCGTCGTCGTCGGCGACCAGAAGGGCCGTGTCGGCTTTGGTCACGGCAAGGCGCGCGAAGTGCCTGAGGCTATCCGCAAGGCAACCGAATCGGCCAAGCGCGACATGATCTTCGTGCCGCTGCGTTCGGGCCGTACGCTGCATCATGACGTCGAAGGACGCTGGGGTGCTGGACGCGTGCTGCTGCGCGCTGCCAAGCAGGGTACCGGCATCATCGCCGGCGGCCCGATGCGCGCTGTCTTCGAGACGCTCGGCATGCATGACGTGGTTGCCAAGTCGATGGGTTCGTCGAACCCCTACAACATGGTTCGCGCCACCTTCGACGCGCTGAAGAGCCAGATGCATCCCAAGGATGTGGCTGCTGCTCGCGGCATCAAGTATTCGACCCTTCAGGCCCGCCGCGGCACCGCCGTTGCGGCTGAAGAATAGTCGATCTGACCAGGGATTTTGACCATGGCCAAGAAAGCAACCAAGACCATCACCGTTGAGCAGATCGGTTCACCGATCCGCCGTCCGAAGGAACAGCGCGCGACGCTGGTCGGCCTCGGCCTCAACAAGATGCACAAGCAGCGCACCCTGGAAGATACGCCTTCCGTGCGCGGCATGATCGCCGCCGTTCAGCATCTCGTCCGCGTTGTGGACGAGGGCTGAGCCAAAGCGCAGGAGAACCCAGATGAAACTCAACGATCTGCGTGACAAGGACGGCGCGACGCACTCCAAGAAGCGTCTCGGCCGCGGCATCGGTTCCGGCTCGGGCAAGACCGCCGGTCGCGGCGTCAAGGGCCAGAAGGCGCGCTCCGGCGTCGCCATCAACGGCTTCGAGGGTGGCCAGATGCCGCTCTACCGGCGCCTGCCGAAGCGTGGCTTCAACAACATCTTCGCCAAAAGCTTCACCGTCGTCTCGCTGGCCCGCATCCAGGTCGCCATCGATGCCAAGAAGCTCGATGCCAAGGCTACCGTGACGGCTGAATCGCTCGTTGCCGCCGGCGTCATCCGCCGCGTCAAGGATGGCGTGCGCATCCTCTCGGACGGCGAGATCAAGGCGAAGCTCGCCTTCGACGTCGCTGGTGCCTCCAAGGCCGCGATCGAGAAGATCGAAAAGGCTGGCGGTTCGGTCAAGTTGCCGGAAAAGGCAACTGCCGAGTAACGGCAATTTGAGGCGCGATCGGCAGGAATGGGATCCCGTTTTTGCTCACGATTGCGCTTTGATGTGCTCAATTAGGCGGCCGCGTCAACGCGGCCGCTTGCATGTTTAGGGCCCGGAGCTTATCTCGTGAGCTTCGGTGAAACGCACCGCCTGACCTCACGGGCCATCAAGCGTTACCAAGCGGAGAATCAGGCATGGCTTCGGCTGCTGAACAACTAGCCTCGAATCTGAATTTCTCGGCCTTCGCCAAGGCGGAGGACCTGAAGAAGCGCATCTGGTTCACCATCGGCGCGCTGCTCGTCTATCGCCTCGGCACCTATATCCCGCTTCCCGGCATCAATCCCGACGCCTTCGCCCAGGCCTTCTCCTCGCAGAGCAAGGGCGTGCTCGGCATGTTCAACATGTTCGCCGGCGGTGCCGTGCAGCGCATGGCGATCTTTGCGCTCGGCATCATGCCTTACATCTCCGCCTCCATCATCATGCAGCTGATGACATCGGTCATTCCCTCGCTGGAAGCGCTGAAGAAGGAAGGCGAGCAGGGCCGCAAGGTCATCAACCAGTACACGCGCTATGGCACCGTGCTGCTGGCGCTCGTGCAGGCCTACGGCATTTCAGTGGGGCTTGAGAACGGCGCCGGCATCGTCAGCGATCCCGGCATGTTTTTCCGCATCTCCACCGTCGTCACGCTGGTTGGCGGCACCATGTTCCTGATGTGGCTCGGCGAGCAGATCACCGCGCGTGGCATCGGCAACGGCATTTCGCTGATCATCTTCTCCGGCATCGTCGCCGGCCTGCCGCATGCCATCTCCGGTACGCTGGAACTCGGCCGCACCGGCGCCTTGTCCACTGGCCTGATCCTGGCGATCATCGTTCTGGCCATTGTCGTCATCGCGCTCATCGTGTTCTTCGAGCGCGCCCAGCGCCGCCTGCTGATCCAGTATCCGAAGCGGCAAGTCGGCAACCGCATGTTCCAGGGCGACACCTCGCACCTGCCGCTCAAGCTCAACACGTCAGGCGTCATTCCGCCGATCTTCGCTTCGTCGCTGCTGCTGCTGCCTGCCACCGTTGCGGGCTTCTCGCAGACGACCAACATGCCTGCCTGGGCTAGCACCATTCTGGCCTCGCTTGGCCACGGCCAGCCGCTCTACATGCTGTTTTATGCGGCGATGATCGTGTTCTTCGCCTTCTTCTACACAGCGATTGTCTTCAACCCGAAGGACACCGCCGACCAGCTCAAGAAGCATTCGGGCTTCATCCCGGGCTATCGTCCGGGCGAGCGCACCGCCGATTACATCGATTACGTTCTCACCCGCATCACCGTCGTCGGCGCCATCTATCTGGTGCTGGTCTGCCTGCTGCCGGAGTTCCTGATCTCGGCGACTGGCGTACCATTCTACCTTGGTGGCACATCGCTTCTGATCGTGGTCAGTGTCACGCTCGATACGGTTGCGCAGATTCAGGGCCACCTGATTGCGCACCAGTATGAAGGCCTGATCAAGAAGTCGAAGCTGCGCGGGGGGAAGAAAGCCAGATGAGGTTGATTTTGCTTGGGCCGCCAGGGGCGGGCAAGGGGACACAAGCACAAAGACTGGTAGACAAATACGGCATACCCCAGCTTTCGACGGGCGACATGCTGCGTGCCGCCGTTCAGGCCGATACCGAAGTCGGCAAGCGCGCCAAGGCGGTGATGGATGCCGGTGAGCTGGTATCTGACGCCATCGTCAACGCCATTGTTGCCGAGCGGATCGACCAGGCCGACTGCGCCAAGGGATTTATCCTTGACGGTTATCCGCGTACGCTGGTCCAGGCTGATGCGGTTGAATCGATGCTTTCGGATCGTGGCATCAGCCTCGATACGGTCATCGAGCTGGTCGTCGACGACAGGGCCCTGGTCGGCCGGATCGTCAAGCGCGCCGAGGATGCCAAAGCCGCTGGCCAGCCAGTTCGCAAGGATGACAACCCCGCGGTGTTCGAAGAGCGCCTGCGCGAGTACTACAAGAAGACCGCGCCGCTGACCGGCTACTACTACGCCAAGGGCAGGCTCAAGACTGTCGACGGCATGGCCAGCATCGACGCGGTGACCGCCGAGATCGAAGCCGTTCTCGCTGCGGCCGCCAAGGCGCGTTAGGGGAAAATAAAGATTGCACTTGACGAAGGCGGTTCGCTGCGGTATGGCGGCCCGTCTTCCTATCAGATGCGCACTTTGCTTGTCCGCAAGGGCAAGGCGGTCGCTTTGAACTGGAAACTCCCGCAAGGGCCGGCCTCCACCGGACGCGGGGCAACTTTGACAGCGCCGGGCCTACCTCGTTTTTGAGGGTTGGTCCGCCCAAATGGAGAAGAGAAGAACATGGCTCGCATAGCCGGCGTCAACATTCCGACCAACAAGCGCGTCGTCATTGCGCTTCAGTACATTCACGGCATTGGCAAGAAGTTCGCCCAGGAGATCGTCGACAAGGTCGGCATCCCGGCCGAGCGTCGCGTCAACCAGCTGACCGACGCGGAAGTGCTGCAGATCCGCGAGGCTATCGACCGCGACTATCAGGTTGAGGGCGACCTGCGCCGCGAAGTGTCGATGAACATCAAGCGTCTCATGGACCTCGGCTGCTACCGCGGCCTGCGTCACCGCCGCTCGCTGCCGGTTCGCGGCCAGCGCACGCATACCAATGCGCGTACCCGCAAGGGCCCGGCCAAGTCGATCGCCGGCAAGAAGAAGTAAGTGAGCGAATAGCGAGTAGCCATTGGCGAGTAGGGGTCTCCTATTCGCTATTCCCTACTCACTACTCGCTTTCAAAGGTGGAGCCGCTGGCATTACGGCGGTGTAGAGATCAACTGAAAGGACTATCATGGCCAAGGAAGCCGCTCGTGTTCGCCGTCGCGAACGCAAGAATATCTCGTCGGGCGTTGCCCACGTCAATTCGACCTTCAACAACACGATGATCACCATCACCGACGCGCAGGGCAATTCGATTGCCTGGTCGTCGGCCGGTGCCCAGGGCTTCAAGGGTTCGCGCAAGTCGACCCCGTTCGCTGCCCAGATGGCTGCCGAGGACGTTGCCAAGAAGGCCCAGGAACACGGCATGCGCATGCTCGAAGTCGAGGTCTGCGGACCTGGCTCGGGTCGTGAGTCTGCTCTGCGCGCCCTGCAGGCGGCCGGCTTCACCATCACCTCGATCCGTGATGTGACGCCGATCCCGCACAATGGCTGCCGCCCGCGCAAGAAGCGCCGCGTCTAAGCAATTTATCGAACGCCGCGTGAGCGCCCTAGGGGCGCTCCTCCACGGCATTCCAGGTCGCCCGCCACGATTGGATGGTGGCGGGTCAACGGAAGGAAAGCATCATGATCCAGAAAAATTGGCAAGAACTGATCAAGCCGAACAAGATCGAGTTCTCGTCGAAGAAGAAGACGCTGACCACGCTGGTCGCCGAGCCGCTTGAGCGTGGCTTTGGCCTTACGCTGGGCAACGCGCTGCGCCGCGTGCTTCTGTCTTCTCTGCGCGGTGCGGCTGTTACCGCCGTGCAGATCGACGGTGTTCTGCATGAATTCTCGTCCATCGCCGGTGTGCGCGAGGACGTGACCGACATCGTCCTCAACATCAAGGAAATCGCCATCCGCATGGAAGGCGATGGCCCCAAGCGCATGGTCGTTCGCAAGCAGGGACCGGGTGCGGTTCTGGCTGGCGACATCCAGACGGTTGGCGATGTCGAAATCCTCAATCCCGACCACGTCATCTGCACGCTGGACGAAGGCGCTGAAATCCGCATGGAATTCACCGTCGACACCGGCAAGGGCTACGTGCCGGCAGAACGCAACCGGGCCGAAGACGCGCCGATCGGTCTAATCCCGGTCGACAGCCTGTATTCGCCGGTCAAGAAGGTCTCCTACAAGGTCGAAAACACCCGCGAGGGCCAGGTTCTCGACTACGACAAGCTGACCATGACCATCGAGACCGATGGCTCGATCACCGGCGAGGACGCGGTTGCATTCGCCGCCCGCATCCTGCAGGACCAGCTCGGACTGTTCGTCAACTTCGACGAGCCGCAGAAGGAAGTCGCTGCCGAAGCCGTCACCGAGCTCGCCTTCAACCCGGCGCTGCTCAAGAAGGTCGACGAGCTCGAGCTTTCGGTGCGTTCGGCCAACTGCCTGAAGAACGACAACATCGTCTACATCGGCGATCTCATCCAGAAGACCGAAGCCGAGATGCTGCGTACCCCGAACTTCGGCCGCAAGTCGTTGAACGAGATCAAGGAAGTGCTGGCGGCGATGGGCCTCCACCTCGGCATGGAAGTGCCGGACTGGCCGCCGGAAAACATCGAAGACCTCGCTAAGCGTTACGAAGACCAATATTGAGCATGAATTCCAAGGATCGGCGGCGTAAGCCGCTCGATCCGACGGTCATGCGGAAAACCATCAGAGGCCGCGGCCTCTTGAACAACTGAAGAAGGAAAAGAGCCATGCGCCACGGTTTCAAAGGCCGCCGCTTCGCCAGAAGCATTAGCCATCGCAAGTCGATGTTCGCCAACCTCGCCGTGTCGCTGCTCGAGCACGAGCAGATCGTCACCACCTTGCCGAAGGCGAAGGACCTGCGTCCGATCGTTGAGAAGCTGGTGACGCTCGGCAAGCGCGGCGACCTGCACGCCCGCCGCCAGGTCATTGCCCAGATCGGCAATGAAGGCGTCGTCAAGCGTCTGTTCGACACCATCGCGCCGCGCTACGCCAACCGCAATGGCGGCTACCTGCGCATCATGAAGGCGGGCTTCCGTCACGGCGACAATGCCGCGATGGCCGTCATCGAGTTCGTCGATCGTGACACCTCGGCCAAGGGCGCCGGCGACCGAGCCCGCATCGAAGCCGAAGGCACCGACGCGGACGCTGCGGCCGCATAAGGCTCGGTCTTTCCGGAGTGAATTGAAGGGGCCTGCGGGCCCCTTTTTACTTGTCTGTGTTTTTTTGCCTATTGGGCAGATTCAGGTAGTCGGTTCCGCTTAGCGGCGTCCAGTTGAACGCTCCAGGTACCTCTTCAGCCTTCGGGTAGGGATATGAATAGATACTGTCGAGGACGGCGTGAGAATCAATCTCCGCGACCAATTGCGAAATGGCGGAACTGTTCAAATATCTTTCGGCGTCCTGGTCGCCGATGAAGTCGGTGTCAACGCGGAAGTGGATCTGGATCGATCCGGCGCAGATGTTCAGCAAGATGTCATCGCCGCTAGCTGCGTAGAAAATTTTGACCTGATCTGGAGCCCATAGGCTGGCATCCAGGAATTGCGATGGCTTCGTCTTTCCGCTGAACCCATCCAGCGAAAGTGCAAGGCGATCGGTGATCACCTCCAACTCGCCTTTGAGGTAACCGGCTTCCTCGATTTGAAACCAGTTCATCTGGCTAGGCGGCTCGACATCAAAGGAAATTTCGAGCTTTCCGAACGTCCAATAGTCTGGATCGGCATGCTCAGGCATGCCGAGCACTTCGACAATCTCGGCCATTGTCATGTCGGGGGAGATCGGCCCCAAGCTGCCGGTCTTCAAAAAGTCACGGAATGACACCAGTTGTTTTTTCATGAGGGCCGACGAGGTTTCGGTTTCAAGTTCAGCTGTAGCTCTTTTGCTGCTAAAAATAATCGGATTTCAGCGGCTTAGCCTTTCATTTTGCACAATCGTCGGGACAATGCGCCCGAACTTGCCTTGGAGGATTCGCGAATGCGCGCCAAAAGACTGTCCCTTGTTCTGCTCTGCGCCTTCATGGCGTTCGCAGCCGCGCCGGCAGTGAGGCAAGCGCTTGCCGAGGACGCGGCAAAGCCTGCCGATCCGGGCTTGTCGGACGTGCTAACCGATCTGTTGCATGGCGTTGAGGGCGAGAATGGCACCTCGGGGCCCGACAAGCGCGTGCCGTTCGGCCGCGAGGAGGTGCAGCTCTCGTTTGCCCCTCTGGTCAAGCAAACCGCGCCCGCCGTGGTCAACGTCTATGCATCGCAGACAGCCAAAGTCACATCGCCTTTTGAAGGCGATCCGTTCTTCGAGGAGTTCTTCGGCCGTGCGCAGCCCCGGGCGCAGTCGTCGCTGGGCTCGGGCGTGCTCGTCGACCCAAGCGGCGTCGTCGTCACCAACTTCCACGTCATCAAGGATGCCGATGAGGTCAAGGTCGCGACCGCCGACGGCCGCGAATTCACCAGCAAGGTGATGCTCAAGGACGAAACGCTCGATCTTGCCGTGCTCAAGATCGAGTCCGACAAGCCGTTCCCGGTTATCGCCATCGGTGATTCCGACGCGCTCGAGGTCGGCGATCTGGTGCTGGCCATCGGCAATCCCTTCGGCGTCGGCCAGACTACCACCAGCGGCATTGTTTCAGCACTCGCCCGCAGCCATATCGGCGTCTCGGATTCGGGCTACTTCATCCAGACCGACGCCGCCATCAATCCCGGTAATTCCGGCGGCGCTCTGATCAACATGGGCGGGCAGCTGGTTGGCATCAATACCGCCATCTACAGCCGCAGCGGCGGCTCGATCGGCATCGGCTTTGCCATCCCCGCCAACATGGTGCGCGCTTTCGCCGATGCCGCCAAGGCCGGCCTCGATTTCTTCGAGCGGCCCTATATCGGCGCCGAGTTCGAAGCGGTGACACCGCAGATCGCCGAATCGCTTGCCATGGAAAAGCCGACCGGGGCTCTTGTCTCTTCTGTCGAAGCCACGGGACCCGCCGGCAAGGCCGGGTTGAAGCCGGGTGACGTCGTACTGCAGATCAACGGCAAGCCGGTCGAGAGCATCGAGGCGCTGGACTATCGCATGGCGACGTTGTCGATCGGCACTAAGGCGAATTTCGCGATCCTGACCAAGGGCCAGCAGGCGGCGATGGACATCGCCCTGGAGCGCGCGCCGGAGGGGGCGAAAGCCGCGGAAGTGACGCTGCATGGCCGCAGCCCGTTCTCGGGCGCCAAGGTCGCGGAATTGTCGCCGCGACTTGCCCAGAAGCTCGGCCTTCGCACCGATCTCAAGGGGGTGACGGTGATCGACATCAATCGCGATTCGCCGGCCGCCGATTTCGGCTTCCTGCCGGGCGATATCGTGCGCGAGGTCAACGGCACCACCATCGACACCGCCGCAACGCTGGCGCAAGTAGCCCAGCAGGATACGCGCTGGTGGCGCTTTACCGTCGAGCGCGGCGGGCAGATACTGCGCCAGGTATTGCGTTACTGAGCTCGATCCGGAAGGGCCGGGCTCCAACCTGAAGATATGCCCCAACCTGAAGACATAAATGGCCGATCTGTTCAGCGTTGACGAACCGGAGAAGGTGCCGCCCGGGCGGCCGCTGGCCGACAGGCTGCGACCGAAAAACCTCGACGAAGTTGTCGGCCAGGAGCATCTGACAGGCCCCGATGGCGCACTGACGCGGCTGATCGGTTCGGGCTCGCTCGGCTCGATGATTTTCTGGGGTCCGCCCGGCACCGGCAAGACCACGGTGGCAAGGCTGCTTGCCGGCGAGACCAGCCTGGCCTTCGAGCAGATATCGGCGGTCTTTTCCGGTGTTGCCGACCTGAAGAAAGTCTTCGAGGGGGCAAAGTTGCGTCGTGCCAACGGCCGCCAGACCCTGCTTTTCGTTGACGAGATCCATCGCTTCAACCGCGCCCAGCAGGATTCCTTTCTCCCTGTCATGGAGGATGGGACGGTCGTCCTGGTTGGCGCCACAACCGAAAACCCGTCCTTCGAACTCAACGCTGCTCTGTTGTCTCGTGCGCGCGTCATGGTCTTTCATTCGCTGGGCGAGGAGAGCATCGCCAAGCTGATGACAAGGGCGGAGGAGACGGAGGGCAGGGCGCTGCCGCTCGACGACGAGGCGCGCACGATGCTGATTCGCATGAGCGACGGCGACGGCCGCGCATCGCTGACGCTCGCCGAGGAAGTCTGGCGTGCCGCCAAGCCTGGCGAGATCTTCGATCCCGAGGGGCTGCAGCGCATCGTCCAGCGCCGCGCGCCGATCTACGACAAGGGCCAGGACGGGCACTACAATCTGATCTCGGCGCTGCACAAGTCGGTGCGCGGCTCCGATCCTGATGCCGCGCTCTACTATCTCGCCCGCATGTTCGACGCTGGCGAGGATCCGCTCTATCTCGGCCGCCGGCTGGTGCGCATGGCGATGGAGGATATCGGCCTTGCCGATCCGCAGGCGCTGGTCATCGCCAATGCCGCCAAGGACGCCTACGATTATCTCGGCTCGCCGGAGGGCGAACTCGCCTTTGCCGAGGCCACCGTCTATCTCGCCACTGCGCCCAAATCCAATGCCGTCTACAACGCCTTCAAGGCGGCCACGCGGGCCGCGAAGGAGCATGGCTCGCTGCTGCCGCCGAAGCATATCCTCAACGCGCCGACCAAGCTGATGAAGGAAGAGGATTATGGCGCTGGCTATCGCTATGATCACGATGAGCCGGACGCCTTTTCGGGCCAGGACTATTTTCCGGAGAAAATGGGCCGCCAGACCTTCTATGACCCGCCAGAGCGCGGTTTCGAGCGCGACATCCGAAAACGGCTCGATTATTGGGCGAAGTTGCGCAAAGAGCGGGAATAACAGGCTTGCGCGGCCCGGTGGTCGTCACGCTGCGAAACGAGGCTTCTCCCTGGGGCATCTCCGCCTCGGTCGTTCTCCACACGCTGCTGGCCGCCACGCTGGCCCTGATGCCGCTGCCGAAGCGGCCGAAACGGCTGGAGGAGGAGCGGGTATCGGTCGACATTCTGACACCGCAGCAGTTCGAGGCTTCGACAAGGCCGCGGCCAGCGCCAGCACCGCTTCCGGCGCCAGAGGCGCGAGCACCAACACCAACGCCACCGCCGAATGCCCCTCAAACTCAACTGCCCTATGCTCCGGCCATGATCCATCCGACCGAAATGCTGTCGGCCAAGACGCTTGCCGATCCGCGCAGCCGGCAGGCGCGCGCTGATCTCGCGACCTTCGCTTCGGACGAACGCATGGTGCAATTGTGCAATCTCGAGGCCATGGACCAGATTCGCCGCTGGCGCGCGGATTTTCAGCCGGAACGCGTCGTGCCCTATGCGACAGCTGAGGAAAAAATCGCAGGAACCACGATTGCAGCAAATGGTGCGGCTTTCCGCAGTAGCAGAAACTGGTATGGTCTGAAATTCAAATGCCAGCTCGCACAGGACGGCGAAAGCGTCATCGGCTTTGAGTTCCTGGTCGGCGATCCCGTGGCCAGGGAAAAATGGGACGAGCTTGGCTTGCCGGCGGTGCATTGACCTGATGCCGGCGGGCTCCACCAGGCAGCCGCCTGGCCACAATGCCGTGGCCGTTGTGTGGTGACCCAAAAAACCTTATCAAAGCGCACGACCGGGCGGTGGTCGTTGCCGAGACTTTGGCACCTCATTCGCAACAGGATCGCGCTCCGCGCGTGGAAAAATGACAAAAACCCTTCGCAAATCGCTTCGCAAATTCGCCATTGCCATCCCGCTTCTCGCCCTTGGCTTCTATTTCATCCCCATCCTGACGACGATCTTCATCGTTTGCGGCCTGATCGACGTGCTGCGCAACGACAGGAAGGACCTGTCGCTGTTCTCAGGCTACTTCCTTGGCAACGGCCTGTTCACCTGGCTGCTGTCGCCGTTCAATCTGCTGGTCGATCTCTTCTGCTACAGAAATCCCGGCGTGTGGAAGCTGGAGCAGTTTCCCGCTGACTATCAGCGCGAGGTCAATGAGGTCCTGGACATCTTCAAAGCGCGCAAGGACGAGATCATCGCCGACATCGACGCCAATTTCGGCGCCGGCCGACGCGGCATGTATGTCTACCAGTGGTACGGCAAGCACAAAATCGACAACGTCGCCGAGTTCAACAAGGATTTCAAATACATCAAGACGATCGCCGTTTCCGTTTTCAGCAAGCGCGAATCGACCTCCTGGCATTTCGGACCGCTGCGGCTCAGCCTGCGCATCCTCTACAATCTGGTCCCGGTGAAGTCGGAAATCTTCGTCGAATGCGGCAGCGTCAAGAATTACTGGTACGACAATCCGCTGTTCATTTTCGACGACACGCTGCTGCATCGTTCGGTCAATGAATTTGACGGCCGCCGCTACTGCGTGTTCATGGACATTATCCGGCCGTCCCCGTTCCCGGGGCTGATCGCAGGCATGCTCGCGGTGGTCTCGGTCAGCGTCGAGCGCATCAATTCGATGTTCTACAAGAACTGGAAGATGATCGGCTCGACCAAGCCGAAGAAGGTCGAAACCACCTGAACTGAGAACCCGTCAACGCTGCCGGCAGCGGTTTGCAAGCAAGCACCGCTGCCGGCTGCTTCGTGGGCCCTTTATGGGCGTGCTCCATGCTTGCGACGCGCGCGTTTCAAGCATCGGCCCATTTGGGCTCTCAACAATTCACTATATGAATCTAGTCAGAAGATTCGCTGGAGCGGCCCCTGGCGGTGTCATGGGATGGCTTCGGTTCGGTCCCGGCAGTTCTCTTCCCCTCCTTGGCGGCTTCGAGTGACAAAGAACAAGATCTTCGGATTCTGGACGGGTACCTACCTATGCACAGTGTTGATTGGGGTCGCCCTCAGCGCTGTGTACGTCAATCTCGAAGAGTCCGTCTACTATTGGGATTACGCTGCCTATTTCAACATGTTCAACCAGCAGGGCACTCTCATGGTCGAGAGCCCCTTCAAGTGGCTGAGCCAATTGAGCATCTCTATCGCGACCGAAGATTACGGCGTGGCGATCCTGGTGCCCTTGATGCCGTTTCACATCGTCTTTGGCGGTTCAAGGCTCTCCTTCGTCGCCGGGATAGTTGCGGTTTACCTGGTCCCGGCGGTTCTTTCCATCGGCCGAATAAGTTATCTGGAGGCGACCGCCGAGACACTTTCCCGAAGTTGGGTGGCGGTCTGGATTGCGGCCTTTCTATACACTCCGTTCTGGGCGCCGACGCTTCGCGGGATGCCTGATGTTGCGGGCTGTCTCGCTTTGACCGCGGCAACCTATTTTCTCTGGAAATCGAAGTTCCTGACCCGCGAACCCGTGTTGAGCGCAATATCCGTTGGCGCATGCCTGTGGTTGGCATTCATGCTGCGCCGCTGGTACGCCTATGCCGCCATCGGGATCACCGTTTCGGCGGCATTGCTGGGTTTGCTGCAGATCGCAAGGGACCGGGATTTGCCGGCCTTCCGCAACGCGGCTCTGGGCGGCGTGTGTGTGGTTTTCCTCATTGCCGCGACAGCGTTGAACTTCCAGCTGCCGCTGATCGCCAAGATCCTGCAAGTCAGCTACGCCGACCTCTACAGCGGATACAGGACAAACTTTGTCACCCAACTCGGTGAAATCGGATCCCGGCTCGGCTATGTGAACTGGGCGCTGATCATTGCGGGCCTCTACATCTCCGTTGCGCGCCGCAATGGATTTGCCCTGTTCTGCGCCATGGCCTCGGTGATCACCTTCTTGATCTTTATCCGGACCCAGGACCCGGAACGACATCACTCGCTGCCGATGTTTCTTTGGCTCTTTCCCGCCTATGCCCAGGCAATCGTCTCCATCGTCTCGGCGCCGGCCCTGAAATCACGATGGTCGAGCGCCGCCATGGCCGCTGTCGCCGGGTTGGCTTTTCTGGGCACGTTTTTTCCAGCCGGTCGTCAATTATTGTCGCCGGTTGGCTTCGTCTTCGCCAGGGAGGCCACACTTCCACTGCACCTCGACAATCTCCCCGAATACAGGCGCCTGATCGACGACCTTGTCGGCAGGATGGGACCGGAGGACCGTTTTTCGGTGTTTGCCTCGGGTCCTGTCATGAGCGATGCGCTGTTGTTCGGCATGAAACCGGACCTGTTTACGTATGTCGGGTGGATTTGCCAGGTGGACAGTCGTGATCGATTCCAGCCGGACGCATTGAAATCCAGGTATGTCGTCGTGACGGACCGCCCTGTTACGCATCTGCAGCCGGGCGCACAGATCTGCGTCACGATTCCCAACCAGTATATCTTCGAGGGCAAGGGCATCGGTGCCGCATACAAGCGCATTGCACAGTACCAATTGTCCGGCGGCGTGAACGGTTATCTCTATGAGCAGATGCGCCCGGTCAGCAAAGCCGAGATCGATGCGCTCTACAGCGAATTCAGGAAGAAATATCCAGATTGGACAACGCCGCAATGGTGACGGTTCGAGCGGGTGGCGGCCTCGAGTGACAAAGAACAAGGTCTTCGGGTTCTGGTCGGGAATTTACATCGTCAGCGCGCTGCTTGGCGCAGCGTTGACTGCGATCTACCTCAATCTCGAAGACGCCGTTTATTATTGGGATTTCGCCGGCTATTTCGACAGGTTCAACGAACAGGGCGCGCTCCTGGCCGCGAGTCCCGTTCTGTGGCTCGGCCAATTGAAAACTTCCATCGCGACGGAAGATTTGATCCTGGCGCCGCTGATGCCGTTTCACCTCGGTTTCGGCGGTTCAAGGCTTTCATACATCGCCGGGATCGTCACGGTTTACCTCATTCCCACGGCTCTTTTCATGGGAAGAATGAGCCATATGGAGGCGGTTTCCGAGGCTCCTTCATCGCGAACTTTGCTTGCCGTCTGGATCGCGGCCTTTCTCTATACGCCGTTCTGGGCGCCGACGCTGCGTGGGCTGCCGGACATTGCCGGTTGCCTCGCGCTCGCCGCCGCGACCTACTATCTCTGGAAACCAGAATTCCTCACCCGGGAACCGGTGAGTAGCGGCATACGGGCACGGTCTGGAGTGAAGATTCCGAAGGCACCAACGGCATCGGCACCTGTCTTGCCGACCAGCGCGCGCTCACCATCCATCGCGACCAGCATTTTTTCTCGCGCAACACACTGCTCAGTTGCACCACCGCGCCGATTTACGATCACGAAGGCAATCTGGCCGCTGCGCTCGATGTTTCATCCTGCCGGTCGGACCTGACCGAGGGCTTCGTCAACCTGATCGCCATGGCCGTGGGCGATGCCGCGCGTCGCATCGAGGCCGAGAATTTTCGGCTGACATATTCCAATGCCAGGATATTGCTGGCGCCAGTCGCCGAACGCAGCGCCAGCGCATTGATCGCCGTCGATGCCGACGATCTGGTGGTCGGCGCAACGCGTTCGGCGCGCCTTGGTCTTGGGATCACACAGCAGGCCTTGGCCAAGGGCCTGCCTGCCGTCGACATCCTCGGCGGCTCGGCCAAGGCAACTGAAGACCTGGATGAAGCCGAGCGTGGCGTGGTGCAGCGCGCCATGGCGCGCGCCGAAGGCAATGTCTCGGCGGCGGCCGGCAGTCTCGGAATTTCGCGGGCGACCTTGCACCGCAAGCTTGCCCGTTTCGGCATTCGCCGACCGCACTGAGCTTTCCGGTTCACGACTGTCGCAGATCTGCGACAGTCGGCCACGGCGAGTGGCCGGCCAGGCTGACAAGCCGGATACCATCGGCAACTGTTCACAGAAGACGCGTCACATTCCGTGGCGCTGCTTCTTGGGAGGAAGACGATGAACAAAGTTGAATTTTCCCGCACGGCCAAGATTCCCTTCGCCAAGCGATACGACAACTATATCGGCGGCAAATGGGTCGCCCCGTCATCGGGACAGTATTTTGAGAACATATCCCCGGTAAACGGCCGCCCGCTGGGCGAGATCGCTCGCGGCAATGCGGCGGATATCGAACTGGCACTTGATGCCGCCCATAAGGCCAAAGACGCCTGGGGCAGGACCAGCCCGGCCGCGCGCGCGTTGATCCTCAACCGGATCGCCGACCGCATGGAAGACAATCTCGATCTGCTGGCGCTGGCCGAGACCTGGGACAATGGCAAGCCGATCCGCGAGACGACCGCCGCCGATCTGCCGCTCGCCGTCGATCACTTCCGCTATTTCGCCGGTGCTTTGCGCGCTCAGGAAGGCAGCCTGTCGCAAATCGACGAGGACACCGTCGCCTATCATTTCCATGAGCCGCTGGGCGTCGTCGGCCAGATCATTCCCTGGAATTTCCCGCTGCTGATGGCCGTGTGGAAACTGGCGCCGGCACTTGCCGCCGGCAATTGCGTTGTCCTCAAGCCGGCCGAGCAGACGCCCGCCACCATCATGCTGTGGGCGGACCTTATCGGCGACCTGTTGCCGGACGGCGTGCTCAACATCGTCAATGGCTTTGGCCTGGAGGCCGGCAAGCCGCTCGCTTCGTCGAACCGCATCGCCAAGATCGCCTTCACCGGCGAGACCACGACCGGCCGGCTGATCTCGCAATATGCCAGCCAGAACCTGATCCCGGTGACGCTGGAACTCGGTGGCAAGTCGCCCAACATCTTCTTCCAGGACGTGACATCGCAGGATGACGACTTCTTCGACAAGGCGATCGAAGGCTTCGTCATGTTCGCGCTCAACCAGGGCGAGGTCTGCACGTGCCCCAGCCGGGCGCTGGTGCATGAGAAGATCTACGACAAGTTCATGGAGAAGGCGCTGAAGCGCGTTGAGGCGATCGTCCAGGGCGATCCGCTCGACCCGGCGACCATGGTCGGTGCACAGGCATCGAGCGAACAGCTGGAGAAGATCCTGAGCTACTTCGACATCGGCAAGCAGGAAGGCGCCCAGGTGCTGATCGGTGGCGAGCAGAACCATCTGCCCGGCGATCTTGCCGGCGGCTATTACGTGAAGCCGACCGTGTTCAAGGGCCACAACAAGATGCGCGTCTTCCAGGAGGAGATTTTTGGGCCGGTGGTGTCCGTCACCACCTTCAAGGATGACGACGAGGCACTGTCGATCGCCAATGACACGCTCTACGGCCTCGGCGCCGGCATCTGGAGCCGCGATGCGAACCGCTGCTACCGCTTCGGCCGCGCCATCCAGGCTGGCCGTGTGTGGACCAATTGCTACCACGCCTATCCTGCACACGCGGCGTTTGGCGGCTACAAGCAATCCGGCATCGGCCGCGAGAACCACAAGATGATGCTCGACCACTATCAGCAGACCAAGAACATGCTGGTCAGCTACAGCCCGAAGAAGCTCGGCCTCTTCTGAGAGCCTCCCGAGGCAGCGCATGATCCTTTCCGAGGGATCATGCGCGCTCCACTTGGAAGGCGAGGCTCACGGGCCTCGACTTGATCCATTCACGAAGGAGGACGGCATGCTCGACAAGGCTTCCCTCGGAAAAGTCTCGGCGACGCCGGAGGCCAGGGCTTTTCTGGCAGAAATCATCGCCGATCACGGTCCGGTGCTGTTCCACCAGTCGGGTGGTTGCTGCGACGGCTCCTCGCCGATGTGCTGTCCCCAGAACGATTTTATCGTCGGCGACAATGATGTGATGCTGGGTGAGATCGGCGAGACGCCGGTCTATATCAGTTCTTCGCAGTTTGAGGTTTGGAAGCACACCGACCTCATCATCGACGTGGTGCCGGGCAGGGGCGGCATGTTCTCGCTCGACAACGGTCGTGAGCGGCGATTCCTGACGCGCTCGACCGTCTGTGCAATTCCGGGAGCGCCGTCAGGGGATTGACGCCACTGCCCCGGCAGGGGCAGAAAACGACAATGTTCAATCTGCTTCTCGTGGTCGTCGGCGGCGGCATCGGCGCCGGCATTCGTCATCTCACCAATATGGGTGCACTGCGCCTTTTCGGCCCCAATTATCCCTGGGGCACGATCGCCATCAATATCGTCGGCTCCTTTGCCATGGGCCTGTTCATCGCCACGCTGATGCGCCGTGGCGGTTCGAACGAGCTCAGGTTGTTCGTCGCCACCGGCATCCTTGGCGGCTTCACCACGTTTTCGGCCTTTTCGCTCGATTTCGCGACGCTGTGGGAGAGGGGAGCCACGCTGCCGGCATTTGGATACGCGCTGGCCAGTGTTATTGGCGCCATTATCGCCCTGTTTCTGGGACTTTGGCTCGCAAGAAGCCTGCCTTAGTGCTATTGCCGCGCAAAGTGCGGGCAAAACCGTGCTCGGAAACGGATACGCGAAGACAAAATGGCAGGCGTTGAACAGATCACGGTGGAAGCCGGCGAGGCGGGCATGCGGCTCGATCGCTGGTTCAAGACCCATTTCCCGGGCCTCGGCTTCGGACACCTGCAGAAGCTGCTGCGCTCCGGCCAGATCCGCGTCGATGGCGGCCGGGTCAAGGCCGACAGCCGCGTCGAGCCTGGCCAGGTGGTCCGTGTTCCGCCGCTCGAGGTGGACAAGAAGGGCGAGAGCGCGCTGACCGGCCACTCGATCCGCAATCAGGGCGATGCCGACGTTCTGGCGAAAATGCTGATTCATGAAGACCCGAAGGTTTTCGTCTTCAACAAGCCGGCAGGCCTTGCGGTGCAGGGCGGTTCCGGCGTCACCCGCAATGTCGACGACATGCTGGAAGCCTGGCGCAGCCCGAAGGGCGAGAAGCCGCGGCTGGTCCACCGGCTCGATCGCGACACGTCGGGCGTGCTGGTCGTCGCGCGCACCCGGCTTGCCGCCATGAAGCTTTCCGAGTCATTTCGCGCCCGCGAGACCAAGAAGACCTACTGGGCCTTGGTCAAAGGCGTGCCGCCCAAGCGCGAGGACAAGATTTCGACCTGGTTGATCAAGGAGCCGACCGAGGACGGCGATCGCGTGCGTGTGGCCGCGCATGGTGAAAAAGGCGCCGACCATGCCGTGTCCTACTACCGCATCATCGAGCAGGCGGCGCAGACCATGACTTGGCTGGAAATGGAGCCTTATACGGGCCGCACCCACCAGCTTCGCGTTCATGCCGCCTATATTGGTTGTCCGATCCTCGGCGACCCGAAATATTTCGAGGCCGACACCAACTGGGATTTCCCTGGTGGCATTCAGAACCGCCTGCATCTGCATGCGCGCCGCATCATCATTCCGCATCCCGACAAGGGCGTCATCGATGTCACCGCGCCGATGCCGCCGCATATGCGCCAGAGCTGGAACCTGATCGGCTTCGACGACGCCAGCGCGGAGGATTGATCTTGAGCGGCGCCGCCGACGCGCTCGATCGGCGCGACACAGTCGACATGGCCGCCGCCGCCATCATGGTCGGCCTGACCTTTTCCTGGGGCCTGAACTACGTCGCCGCGAAAATCTCCTACATCGGCTACGACCCGGTCTTCCTGTCGATCGCGCGCTCGGTCATCGGCGGCTTCTGCGTCTTCCTCTGGTGCCGCTGGCGCGGCATCGCGCTGTTCACGCGCGATGGCACATTGCTGGCCGGCATCCTGGTTGGCGTGCTTTTCGGCATCGAGTTCCTTTGCCTCTATGTCGGCCTGGAGCACACGACCGTTGCCCGCAACACGCTGCTGGTCAACACAATGCCGTTCTGGATGCTGGTTGGCGGTCACTTCCTGCTTGGCGAACAGATCACCTTGCGCAAGTTCCTTGGCCTGCTGCTGGCCTTCGCCGGCCTTGCGGCCGTCTTTTCGGATAAGCTCGGCGACAGCGGCGACATGCTGTTTGGCGACTTGCTGAGCCTTGGCTCCGGGTTTTTCTGGGCGCTGACCAATATCCTCATCAAGCGATCGAAACTGGTTGAGGCGAGTGCCGAAAAACTGCTGCTCTACCAGCTCGCGGGCGCGGCGGTCGTTGGTATGCTGGTGATGCCTCTTGCCGGTCCGCCAGTTCGCGATCCCACGCTGTTGGCTACGTCGGCCCTGCTGTTCCAGGCGATCTTTATCGTTGCCTTCACCTATGTCCTGTGGTTCTGGCTGCTGCGCCGCTATCCGGCCTCCGGCCTGTCCAGCTTCACGTTCCTGTCGCCGGTTTTCGGTGTTTTGTGCGGCGCGATCATCTTGAACGAGCCGCTGACCATTCGCATTTTCCTGGCACTTGGCTTGATTGCGGCGGGCCTGATCATCGTCAACCGGTCGGCTCGCAAGCTGACCCCGGTGTGAGTGAGGTTCTTCATGCGTGACATCCTCCAAGACCTCGAAGCGGGCAAGTATCTTTCCGATCCGGATCCGGTGCGTCGCGCCCAGATCCAGATGAAGACACCGCTGCCCAAGCGCTTCTACAAGACCGTTTCGGTTGCGCCGGTGGAAGGCGGTTTTGCCGTGCATCTCGACGGCAAGCCTGTGCGCACGCCGGGCAAGGCGCTGCTGGCGCTGCCGACCGAAGCGGCTGCAACGCTGGTTGCAAACGAGTTCGCCGAGCAGGGCGAGACGATCAATCCGGTGTCGATGCCGGTGATGCGCCTGGTCAATACCGCCATCGATGGCGTCGCCAGCGATCCGCAGGCGGTGCTGGAAGACATACTGCGCTTTGCCTCGTCCGATCTGCTCTGTTACCGCACGGATGCGCCGCAAGGGCTGGTTGAGCGGCAGAACGAGCACTGGGATCCGGTCATCGATTGGGCGCGTGCCGCACTCGGGGCGCGCTTCAACCTTGCCGAGGGGGTCATTCATGTCGAGCAGCCGCGCGAAACCATTGCGGTGCTGGGCGTCCATCTCAGCCAGCGCGCCGAGCCGCTGCGTCTGGCCGCCATCCACGTCATGACGTCGCTGACCGGTTCGGCACTGCTGGCACTCGCCGTCGATACGGGCGAGCTGGACGCGGAAGCGGCCTGGGCCGCCGGTCATGTCGACGAGGACTGGCAGATCGAGCAGTGGGGGCAGGACGCCGAAGCCGTCGCGCGCCGTGCATACCGCAAGCGCGACATGATGGCTGCAGTTGGCCTTCTGGAAGCGCTCAAGGTCTGACCTCAGGCCCTTGCCGCACTGCACCTAATACCAAAGTCATAATCCCATTGTCGCTCTGCCGTTGGCGGGCGCTTTCTGTCATTTTTTCCGTGATGGCTCGGCATTTCGAGTCCGCGTTCGGAGGAGAGCGCGGATTTTGCCTGGCATCGAGGACAGGGTCTCACGGGAGGACAACTCAATGGCAATTGCATCAACCGCCGGCGGAGCAAGCCGCGGCATGACGCGAGAGGAGAAGAAGGTCATCTTCGCTTCCTCGCTCGGCACCGTTTTCGAATGGTACGACTTCTATCTCTACGGCTCGCTGGCAGTATTCATTGGTTCGACCTTCTTCAGTCCGACCATTCCCGAAGCGACGCGAAACATCTTCGCCCTGCTGGCTTTCGCCGCCGGCTTCCTGGTGCGCCCGTTCGGCGCGCTGCTGTTCGGCCGTATCGGCGACCTTGTCGGTCGCAAATATACGTTCCTCGTCACCATGTCGATCATGGGCCTGTCGACCTTCCTGGTCGGCCTGCTGCCTGGTTATGCAAGCTGGGGTATTGCCGCTCCAGTGATCCTGATCATCTTGCGCATGCTGCAGGGGTTGGCGCTCGGCGGTGAATATGGCGGTGCTGCGACCTATGTGGCCGAGCATGCACCTAACGATCGCCGCGGGTTCTATACATCATGGATCCAGACGACGGCGACACTCGGCCTTTTCCTGTCGCTGATCGTCATCTTGATCGTGCAGGCGTCGCTGAGCAAGGAAACCTACGCCGCCTGGGGTTGGCGCATTCCCTTCATCGTTTCCTTCTTGCTGCTCGCCGTGTCAGTCTGGATCCGCCTGTCTCTCTCCGAGTCTCCGACGTTTCAGAAGATGAAGGACGAAGGCAAGGGTTCGAAGGCGCCGCTCTCGGAAGCCTTTGGCCAGTGGAAGAATGCCAAGATCGCGATCCTGGCGCTCCTCGGTCTCACCGCAGGTCAGGCCGTGGTCTGGTACAATGGCCAGTTCTACGCGCTGTTCTTTCTGCAGAACGTGCTCAAGGTCGACGCGCAGTCGGTCAACATCATGATCGCCATCGCGCTCGCCCTCGGTTCGATCTTCTTCGTCGTCTTCGGTTGGCTTTCCGACAAGATCGGCCGCAAGCCGATCATTATGGCGGGTCTCGCCTTGGCGATCGTCTGCACCTTTCCGCTGTTCAAGGCGCTGACCTGGGCCGCCAACCCAGCGCTCGCCAACGCCCAGAAGAACACGCGTGCGACTGTGACCGCCGCGCCAGGTGACTGCAAGTTCCAGTTCAACCCGGTCGGCACCGCCAAGTTCACGACGTCCTGCGACATTGCGACCTCATTCCTGACCAAGAACTCGGTGCCGTACGACGTGTTGTCGACGGCTCCGGCCGGGACGGCTGCGTCGGTCAAGATCGGTACAGAGACGGTGGCATCCTACGATGCGGTCGCCGCCGGTGATCAGGCCAAGGCCAAGGACGCGGCCTTCGTCAAGGCCGTCAACATGTCCCTGCAGGACGGCGGTTATCCGCTGAAGCGCGCGGCGATCAAGGTTGCGGATCAGAAACTCGATGCCTTTGTCGCTGCCAATCCTGAACTCAAGCTCGACGCAGCCGCGATCCGCAGTGGCGAAAAGGCAGCGGTGCCGACCGACCAGGCGGTCAAGGACAAGCTCTTGACCGCTGACGAGGCAGCGGGCGCGCCCGAGGTCACCGTCTACAACATACCGGGTGGCGGCGCCTTTGCCATGTTCGCTGACCCGGCCGGGATCAACTGGCCGATGACGATCGGCATCCTGTTCGTCCTGATCCTTTTCGTGACCATGGTCTATGGGCCGATCGCGGCGATTCTGGTCGAAATGTTCCCGACCCGTATCCGCTATACCGGTATGTCTCTGCCCTATCACATCGGGAACGGTTGGTTCGGTGGTTTGCTGCCGGCGACGGTGTTCGCGCTCAGTGCCTATAAGGGCGACATTTACTACGGCCTTTGGTACCCGGTGGTGATCGCGGCGTTCACGCTCGTCATCGGCATGATCTTCGTCAAGGATACGCTTGGCACCGACCTGCACTCCAAGGAGTAGCCTACGGATCATCGGTCAATGAAAAGCCCGGCGTGAGCAATCACGCCGGGCTTTTCATGTCTGAGACCTGAAGAAGCCGATCAGCTCTTGCGCTGATTTTCTTCCTCGACTGCCGCTTCGTGATACCAACCGTCAAAATCGGCGTGCGTGTTATGCAGCGAAGCGACCTCTGCCGCGAATTTCGCCTTGGCGCCTAAATTTGAGGCAGATTTGCGCGCTGCCAGAGGGAACATCAGAATTTTTGCCGACGGACGGGAGAGAGCGACTTCCATGGTCGGTCTCCTTTCTTCTTCAGGAGATTGTCGATTCAACTTTCCAAGAAGATAGGTCCTGCGATTCCTTTAGGCAATATGCCTAGGAAAAGATCATCATTTGCCTATGATTTGTGCATTTTGTGTCTCTGATCGATCTCGATCCAGTGATGAGGCGGCTCAGCAAATTCAGCGCGATATCACGGCCATTTTGCCGCACCCGCTAATGCCGGAGTGGCACACGATTTGCATTTTAGGAATCGGCAGCGCCGGCTGCTGACGGACGACGCATGTCGACGCCGTTTGGTGTTCGGTGAACAAGCAACGAGAGGCTAGAATGACGAAATACAAGCTCGAGTATATTTGGCTCGATGGGTACACCCCGGTCCCCAACCTTCGCGGCAAGACGCAGGTCAAGGAATTCGCCGAATTCCCCACCCTCGAAGAGCTGCCGCTGTGGGGCTTCGATGGTTCCTCCACCATGCAGGCCGAGGGCCACAGCTCCGACTGCGTGCTTAAGCCAGTCGCGGCCTATCCGGACCCGACCCGCACAAATGGCGTGCTGGTCATGTGCGAAGTCATGATGCCCGACGGTGTGACGCCGCATGCCTCCAACAAGCGCGCCACCATCCTTGACGACGAAGGCGCCTGGTTCGGCTTCGAACAGGAGTATTTCTTCTACAAGGACGGCCGCCCGCTTGGCTTCCCGGAGACCGGCTATCCCGCGCCGCAGGGTCCGTACTACACCGGCGTCGGCTACAAGAACGTTGGCGATGTCGCGCGCCAGATCGTCGAAGACCATCTCGACCTCTGCCTTGCCGCAGGCATCAACCATGAAGGCATCAACGCCGAAGTGGCCAAGGGCCAGTGGGAATTCCAGATCTTTGGCAAGGGCTCCAAGAAGGCCGCCGACCAGATGTGGATCGCCCGCTATCTGCTTCTGCGCCTCACCGAAAAATACCGCATCGACATCGAGTTCCACTGCAAGCCGCTCGGTGACACCGACTGGAACGGCTCGGGCATGCATGCCAACTTCTCGACTTCCTATATGCGCGAAGTCGGCGGCAAGGCGTATTTCGAATCGCTGATGGCGCAGTTCGACAAGAACCTGATGGACCACATCGCCGTCTACGGCCCGGACAACGACAAGCGTCTGACCGGCAAGCATGAGACCGCGCCGTGGAACAAGTTCAGCTACGGCATCGCCGACCGTGGTGCGTCGATCCGCGTGCCGCATTCCTTTATCAAGAATGACTACAAGGGCTATCTGGAAGACCGTCGCCCGAATTCGCAAGGCGACCCCTACCAGATCGCCTCGCAGATCCTGAAGACGATCTCGGAAGTTGCGACCGACGCGAAGGTTTCGGCCGCTGCCTGATTGTTTTCGCGGCGGGGATCGCAAAGGTCTTCGCCGAGGAGAGACAACCGATTAAGAAAGGCCCCGGCGCAAAACGCCGGGGCCTTTTTCGTGATGCTCGCGCAAGGCGTCTAGCTTGCCGCCTTCAAGCGACGACAGCTCTGCGTGCTTTCAATGCCGCCAGCACCTTCGCATGCGGCAAGGCAGGGCTGCGGTTGCCGTCGCGGCCGACCATCTCGCTGTTGGCGACGAGCGCGTTGAGCACTGCCTCCTCGGTCGCCTGCACGACGGCGGCATAGAAATCGTCCATGCGCCCCCACGGAATGAAATCCATGCGGCTATAGCTCTCTTCGCTGGCCGGGCCTTTGGGAAAGCGGCCGTTGAGCGCATCGCGGTTGGCGGTTGAGAAGCCGAGGAAAATATCGCCGGAGAAATGCGAGCCTGTGGTGCCGGTCCGCGCCAGGCCGAGCGGCACGCGCCGGGCCAGCGCCTTGCATTGGCCCGGCAAGAGTGGCGCGTCGGTGGCAATGATGCCGATGCAGGAGCCAGCGCCCGTCGGGCCACCCCGGAAGTACGCCTCCATCGGGTTGTCGTCGGTCAGCTGTTCACCAAGCGGTACGCCGGCGATGGTGAGTTCGCGCCGCGACCCGAAATTGGCCTGCAGGAAGACGCCGACCGTGTAGGAGCGATGGCCGTAGTCGACGATCCGTGAGGCCGTACCCGAGCCGCCCTTGAAGGCATAGCAGTTCATGCCTGTGCCGCCGCCGACCGAGCCTTCCTCAATGCGCCCGCTCGCGGCGTTGTCGATCGCGGCAATCGCATGATCGACCGTGACATGCGAGCCGTTGATGTCGTTGAGATAGCCGTCCCAGGTTTCGGCCACCACCGGCAGCAGCCACTGGTTTGCGACATCGGGCTTGTTGCGGGCCACCCAGTCGATGGTACCGCGATGGCAGGGGCCGACGGCATGGGTGTTGGTGATCAGGATCGGCAGGCTGATGCTGCCGGCCTCCTCGATCCACGATGCGCCGGTCATTTCGCCATTGCCGTTGAAGGAATGATAGCCGGCGGCGCAGGCGACGCCGACGCCGTCATGGCCGAGAGGCAGGATGGCCGTCACCCCGGTGCGCACCGGTCCTTGTCCATTGAGCTTGCCTTCGCCCTTGATGATTGTGGAATAACCGACCAGGACGCTGCGGACATCGGTGATGGCATTGGCGGGGCCGGGCGTGCCTTGCAAGGGGATGCCGAGCGCGCGTGCCCGCGCTTTGCCGGCTGGCTTGGTGGTCTGGGTCGGCAATTGGTCCATGCTTGGGTTTCGCTCCGTTGATATAAGCCGGCTCAGCGAAGGCTGCAGCCGGTCGCAAGCTCGGCATAGCTTGTCAGGATCGCCAGCGCCGAAGCCTGGTCGACCGCCGGCACGACGTTGACGAGATGCAGCCCCAGCCCGTCCTCGAGCACTACAAGGCTGCGCGCGATCGTCTCGCTGGTGGCCTGCAGTTTGAAGATGCCGGTCGCGGCACCAGCCTCCAGAATGCCGACATAGATCGACACCTGCCGCTCGAACAAAGTGATGTGACGTGCTGCATAGCTCGCATCCGAGCGTGAATAGGCGCCGAGCTCGAGCAGCAGCCGGCAGAGCTGATCATCCGCGTCGGTAGGCAGCCCGTTCTCGATCATCGTCTTCAGGCGCAGCCTGGGATCGGCGATCTCGGTGACCGACGCCGCACGTATCGTGCAGAACCGCTCGACAGCCTTGCGCTGCACATCGTCCAGCAGGTCCTTCAGGCCGGGATAGTAATAGAGCAGGGCGCTCGAACTCATCCCTGCCTCACTGGCAACGTCGCGCAGCGTGACGCCGGCAAGGCCGCGCCTGGCAATCATCGATTCTGCTGCCGCGACCAGCGTCAGGCGGCGATCGGTCTGGGTTTTGGGTCGTCCCATTTTTTGTTTCCTGAACAGGATTCAGTTTAAAACAAGCGTGCGAAATTTTGCAAGCGCAAATGCACCATATTTGTTGACGATATCTGACTCCATCGATAGGTTCCGCTGCGGAGGATAATTTTTATCTAATTAAAAAAAGGGGAGGACGATGTCTACAAACGAAGCAACAACAAGGGCGACTGACAAGGCCGCGCCAGCGGCCAAGGGTCTGGACCGGGCGCTCAATGCGCTCGGCACGCTGATGATCGTGCTGTCGGCCGTGACGCCGGCATCCTCGGTGTTCATCATCGTGCCCGGCGTCATCGCGCTCGCCGGCACCGGCTCATTCCTGAGTTTCGTCATTGCCGCGATCATCGGGCTGTTCATGGCCTTCGTCTATGCCGAACTGTCGTCGGCCTATCCGATGGCCGGCGGCGAATACACCATGATCGGCCGCACGCTCGGCCGCTTCTGGGGCTTTGTCACGCTGGTGCTGGTGTTCGTCTCGATCGTGCTGATCGTTGCCGTCATCGCGCTTGGTGTCGGCACCTATCTCGGTGTGCTTGTTCCCAACCTCAGCCCGCAATGGGTCGGCGTGGTGACGATCGGGCTAGCCGGTACGGTCGCGGCCATGCGCATCAAGCTCAATGCCTTTGTCACCGGCATCTTCCTCGGCATCGAAATGCTGGCTCTGTTGGTCCTGACCGGGCTCGGCTTCGCTCATGTCGAGCGGCCGCTGTCGAGCCTGTTCACGTCGCCACAACTTCTCGATGCCACCAACACGCTGGTGCCGGCGTCGGCCGGGATCATTCTGGCAGCCACTGCCGTTTCGCTATTCGCCTATAATGGCTACGGCGCGGCCGCGTATTTCGGCGAGGAGACACAGGACGCCAAGCGCAACATCGGCAAGGTCGTGGTCTGGGCGCTTTTGATCACCGTCGCGGCGGAACTCATTCCGCTGACGGCCGTGTTGCTGGGGTCGCCGGATGTTGCAGCATTGCTCGCCGCGCCCCAGAAGATAGAATATTTCCTCGAGGCGCGTGGCGGTCACGCGCTGACGGTGCTGATCAGCCTTGCCATCGCGGTTGCCATCTTCAACGCGGTCATCGCCATCATCCTGCAGGCGGCGCGGCTGCTGTTCAGTTCCGGCCGCGACAAGACCTGGTTCGGCCCGATCAATGCCGCGGTCGCGTCCGTTCATGGCAGCTACGCATCGCCATGGATTGCCACCATTGTCGTGTCGGTACTGGCGGCGATCGCCTGCTTCATCGACATCAACCTGCTGCTGGTGGTCAGCGGCACCTCGCTGGTGGTGATCTACGCGCTTCTGTGCGTGGCGGTGTTTGCCGGGCGCCGCAACGGCACCACGGCTGGCGGGCACTACCGCATGCCCTTGTTTCCGGTTCCGGCCATCCTTGCCTTCGTGGCGCTGGTCTATGTCGCCTACCAGAACCTGCTCGACGCCGCCTTCGGGCGCCCGAGCCTGATTGCAACGCTTCTGATCATGGTCGTGGCGGCGATCTACTATGTGCTGGTGCTGGCCAGGCGAACGGACTGGAACCTGCACGGCCCCGACGAACTTGCCGGATAGGCGTCACCCTCCGACGGTCTGTCCCTGCAAGAACTTCGGCTTCGGCCGGGGTTCTTTTTGCCGTGCTGGCCCGGCGGAGCGAATTCCCCCAAAAAAAGTCAGGTTGAAAAGGATCGGGCAAATTCACCTGATGGAGAGGCTTTTGGCTGACGCTCCTGGCCACCATTGGTGCTGTGCGTTTCCGTGTTCCCTGAAAAAGCCCGGAAAACAGCCTGTTTCAGGTCGTCCGTACACCAATGATCAGTTATATAAGCCTCTGATCAAACACCGAAATCCACGTTCGACACCTCTGGCCGGCGGCGTTGACAGATCACGCCGCGGCATGCGTATTCGTGGCCGGGGTTACGCCAAAGCGGTGCTGTTCGAACGGGGCGGGGTTTCTTGAACGACAGCATTGGCGGGGGCGCCGGACGAGCGGGCATTGCAGCCTGAGGCAGTGCGCCGCTCGCTCCTGGCGATCGATTGCGCTCGATAGACGCCGGCCAGCCTCATTTGCGGCTTCTGCTGGTGGCCACAGGCCCAGGCAAGTCCAGCTATCTAACGATCCCAGAAACCAGAAGAGAGTGCCCGTTGTTGCGCGGCCGGCCGCGCGATCTATAGCCATTGGGTGACAGCAAAAAGCCCTTGAAGGCGGAAAACCTTCAAGGGCTTTGCATTGTTATCCCAGCAGGATCTTAGACCGAATAGTACATGTCGTACTCGACTGGATGCGGGGTCATTTCGAAGCGCATCACCTCGGCCATCTTCAGCTCGATGTAGCTGTCGATCTGGTCGTCGTCGAAGACGCCGCCGGCCTTCAGGAAGCCGCGGTCCTTGTCGAGGCTCTGTAGTGCTTCACGCAGCGAGCCGCAGACGGTCGGGATCTTCTTCAGCTCCTTCGGCGGCAGGTCGTAGAGATCCTTGTCCATCGGCTGTCCCGGATGGATCTTGTTCTTGATGCCATCGAGACCGGCCATCAGCAACGCGGAGAAGGCGAGGTAAGGGTTCGCGCCGGGATCGGGGAAGCGGACCTCAACACGCTTGGCCTTCGGCGACGAGCCGAACGGGATGCGGCAGGAGGCCGAGCGGTTGCGTGCCGAATAGGCGAGCAGCACCGGCGCTTCGTAGCCGGGCACCAGCCGCTTGTAGGAGTTGGTCAGCGGGTTGGTGAAGGCGTTGACCGCCTTGGCGTGCTTGATGACGCCGCCAATGAAGAACAGGCAATTCTCCGACAGGCCGGCATATTCATTGCCGGCGAAGGTCGGCTTGCCACCCTTCCAGATCGACATGTGGACATGCATGCCCGAACCGTTGTCGCCGAAGATCGGCTTCGGCATGAAGGTTGCCGTCTTGCCATAGGCGTTGGCGACCTGGTGCACGACATATTTGTAGATCAGCATCTTGTCGGCATTGCGCACCAGCGCGTCGAACTTGATGCCAAGCTCGTGCTGGGCGGCAGCGACTTCGTGATGATGCTTTTCGACGCGCACGCCCATTTCGGCGAGCACGGTCAGCATCTCCGAACGCATGTCCTGCGCGGAATCGATCGGCGGCACCGGGAAATAGCCGCCCTTGACGCGCGGGCGGTGGCCGAGATTGCCGGTCTCGTAGTCGGTGTCGTCATTCGACGGCAATTCGGTGGAATCGAGCTGGAAGCCGGTGTTGTAGGGATCGGCCTTGTACTTGACGTCATCGAAGACGAAGAATTCGGCTTCCGGGCCGACATAGATGGTGTCGCCGATGCCTTCGGCCTTCATGTAGGCCTCGGCCTTCTTGGCCGTGCCGCGCGGATCGCGGTTGTAGGATTCGCCCGAGACCGGGTCGAGAATGTCGCACAGGATGACCATGGTCGACTGCGCGAAGAACGGGTCCATGTGGACCGTGTCCGGATCGGGCATCAGCACCATGTCGGACTCGTTGATGGCCTTCCAGCCGGCAATCGAGGAGCCGTCGAACATGACGCCGTCGGCAAACATGTCTTCCTCGACCTCGACGACATCCATCGTCACGTGCTGCAACTTGCCCTTCGGGTCGGTGAAGCGCAGGTCGACGAATTTCACGTCGTTGTCCTTGATCTGCTTCATGATGTCTTTGGCTGTCGTCATGTCATGTATCCCTGTTTGATGACGTTTTTTTTGATGGATGACGTTTCTTCGGAGATGGCCGGGTCAGACCGCGTCCATTCCGGTTTCGCCGGTGCGGATGCGCACCACTTCCTCAATGTTGGAGACGAAGATCTTGCCGTCGCCGATGCGGCCGGTCTGGGCCGCCTTGCGGATGGCTTCGATCGCGCCTTCGACAGCATCGTCGCCGAGCACGACCTCGATTTTCACCTTGGGCAGGAAATCGACGACATATTCGGCGCCACGATAGAGTTCGGTGTGGCCCTTCTGGCGCCCGAAACCCTTTGCCTCGGTCACGGTGATGCCTTGCAGTCCGGCCTCCTGAAGCGCTTCCTTCACTTCGTCGAGCTTGAATGGCTTGATGATCGCTTCGATCTTTTTCATGTAAAAAGTGGCCTCCACTGCCAAAAAACGGGTTTTGACCCCCCGCTTGCGCCTCTTTCAAGCACGAACTGTGCCAGATAGACGGATTCGAAGCGGTATCATATGATTTCAAAGCCGCGCCACGCCGGGATGCACTTTCGCGTCATTCGCTGCACCGGATGCGGCATGGCTGCTGAAGCCCGATCGGTTGCCGCCCTGCTGTCCGCACAAAAATTAGGCGTATCGCCCATATTGCGGGCAACTCTGCGCCTGCGACATCCATCTGAACGGTATGGCGGCAGATCGTTGCAACTCCTCCTGTTTGCTTCGAACCACAAACTGGACAATGCTTGATCGAATGCGGATCGGCAATCCATGAGCAACGAACTTCTTTCTCCCGCCCAAATGAGTGAGGCGGACCGGCTGACGATTGCCGCCGGCGCAATCGACGGTATCGGCCTGATGCGCCGTGCCGGCGAGGCGGTCGCGGCCGTGGTGCTGGCGCGCTATCCCACAGCGATGCGCGTCCACGTATTGTGTGGCCCCGGCAACAATGGCGGCGATGGCTATGTCGTGGCCCTCATTCTGGCCGGCAGCAGCGTTGCCACGACGGTGTGGGCAAGCGGCATGCCGAGGCGGGAAAGCGATGCGGCCCTCGCCGCGGCGGAATGCCCGATCAAACCGCGGCCATTGTCGGAATTTGCCGCCGAAGCCGGCTCTATCGTCGTCGACGCGCTTTACGGGGCAGGGCTGTCCAAGCCGCTGTCCGGCGATGCCGCCAGGGCGGTCGATATTGCCACGGATCTGCATTTGCCGGTTGTCGCGATCGACCTGCCTTCCGGTGTTTCCGGTGACAGTGGCAAAGTGCTCGGCAAGGCACTTGACGCCGACGTCACCGTGACCTTCGCTCGCAAGAAGCACGGCCATCTGCTGTTGCCGGGTCGGGAGCGATGCGGCGAGATCGTGCTCGCCGATATCGGCATTGGCGACGACATCATTGCACGCCTCCAACCCAGGACGTCAGAGAACAAGCCGGCAAACTGGCTGCGCCGTTTCCCAGTGCCGGCAGTCGACGCGCACAAATACAAGCGTGGCCATGTCGGGGTCTTTTCCGGCGGGCCGAGCGCCACCGGGGCGGCACGGCTGTCGGCGCTCGCGGCAGCTCGCAGCGGAGCAGGGGCGGTGACCGTGCTGTCTCCCGGCAACGCCATGCAGGTCAATGCCGCCCACCTGACCTCGATCATGCTGCGCAAGACCGATGACGTCGCGGACATAGTGGCGTTTGTCGGCGAACGCCGGCCTTCTGCCTTTGTCCTCGGGCCTGGCTTTGGTGTTGGTGAAAGAACGCGGACCTTCGGGCTCGCGCTCCTTGCCTCCGGCCAGCCACAGGATGCTTCCGCACGGATCGATGGCCTTGTATTCGACGCCGACGCGATCACCTCGTTTCGCGAGGCGCCAGATGTCTTGTTCGAAGCCGCGCATCGGCAAGACGCGCCCGCCCTGGTGATGACGCCGCATGACGGAGAATTCGCCAGGCTGTTTCCTGACATCGCTGGCGACATCACCTCGTCCAAGCTGGACAAGGCGCGTGCGGCGGCCGCACGTGCCAATACCATTATTGTCTACAAGGGCGCCGACACGGTGATCGCCGCTCCCGATGGCTGGGCGGCGGTCAATGCCAACGGCGCAGCCTGGCTTGCGACCGCAGGATCAGGTGACGTGTTGTCCGGCATCACCGCCGGGCTGCTGGCGCAAGGCATGCCGGCGTTCGAGGCGGCCTGCGCTGCGGTATGGATCCATGCCGAAGCCGGCAGCCGGTCCGGCCCGGGGCTGATTGCCGAGGACCTGCCGCTGGCGCTGCTGCCGGTGCTGCATGAACTGGTCGAAGCAAGGCAGAAAGTGCCTGTCGGGTGAATTGGTTCGCGCTCGCCGTTGCGGCCATCATCGCGCTGTTCGCGTCGAATGGCGTGCGAGCTGGGCAGCCGGTGACGATCGTCGATGACCCAGCGGTGCTCGCCACCCCCGATGCCAAGGACTACGGCTTCGCCGCACTTTTTGGCGCGGTGGGCGAGGGCGATTTGAAAACCCTCTACGACAAGGCGCCAGCCTATCATGCGATCGTCGATACCGTGGCATCAGATATTGCCACGCTGCGCGCCGAGATGAAGGCCGGCGGACGGCCGCTCTACGAGGTGACCGACGGCAATGTCGGTCGCATCATGGATATGCGCTGGCTGAAGACCGAAGTGGCGCGCTTCCGGCTGGTCGGCGTCGTCAACCGGCTCGACCGTCGCGACTTTGCTGTCGTGCTGGGTGAGAAGAGCTGCGGCGAGGTCCGTTTCATCTACCGCCTGGCCTACAGTTTCCGGAAGAACGGCAAGCAACTGGCGTCGCGTCTGCCGTTCAATTTCAATGCGGTCTACAGCGTGGCACCCGATGCCGATGGCGGCTGCGTCGGCATCGCCGGGCGCTGGACGCCGCAACTGGACGAGACCGTCGATGCCGGCTGGCTGACCGGCGGACCGCTGGAGAAAGCCGGGCTCACCTTCAAGCAACTTGAACTCAACGCGCAGGTCGTGCGCTTTCCCTCGGGCCAGGAGACCGAATTCGGCGGGCAGGCCGCCTACCTCATGCGGATACTCGGCATCGATGGCGCGACTATCAGCGAGAAGCCGCTGGAGAACACGCCTGACGTCGCGCGGCTCTCGGACGATGCGGCGCTGAAGAAAAGGCTCGCCGACTATGTCAGCGCCAATGTCACAGCGGTCGATCTCGGCGTCTATGAAATCCCCGACGAATTCCTGGCGAAGAAGGTGATCTCGTGGTCGACCTTCGGCAGCGCCAGACAAGCCAACCATCCGTTCGCGCCGTTGTTCCAGCCAGCGGATTTCGCCGGTCTGGACTATACGGCGCTGAAACTGGTGCGCACGCCGGAGGCGCTGGTCGAGCGGCTGGACAATGGCGCCTGCCAGGGTTGCCATCAGGCAGGCTCCACCGCTGGTTTTCATTTCATCGGCCTCGACGACAAGACCACGTCGCCTTTGAACCGCGTAGAGGTCGGCATCTCGCCGCATCTTCACGCCGAAATCCCGCGACGCGTAGCCTGGCTGCGCGCAACGCAAGAGGGCAAGGAGCCGAACCGCTACCGGCCGCTGTCCTTCGCGCCACCCGCCACATGGATTGATAACGGCGACATCAACTACGCACCAGCCGGGATGGCGATGCCATGCCTGATGCCGGAAGATGCCGCCCGCTTCGGTGCGACCTGGCAATGCGGCGGCGGCACCGTGTGTACGCCGCTGGCAACCGCATCAGGCGTGCGCACCACTCTGGCGCAGTGCCTGTTGCCCAAGGACAGCCCCAAAATGTTCTCGGGCCATCCCTGCCTGACCGGGTCGATTGCCAGCAACGCGGCGCAACCCTTCAACGACCGCTACAGCATCACGGGTCAGTTCGCGGCCTTCGCGCCGGATGTCTCGCGCACCGCCTATACGTGCCGCCCGCCGAAGATCGGCGTGCCGGCCGGCATCGCCTATCGCGGCTGCGACGACAAGGACCGTTCCTTCGCAGCCTTCAAAGCCGGCAAGCCGTTGCCGAACGAGATCTGTGGCTTGGTCGGCGGCAAGAAATTCGACATCTGCGTGGCCACCAACAATTTCGATCAGTGCCTCGGCGGCGCGGTCAATCGCGGCAACCGGCCAGCCTGCGATGCCGAGCATTTCTGCCGCGAGGATTATATGTGCCAATCAATGCCGCCCGACACGCCGGGCATTTCAAAAGTGAAAGGCATCGGCTTCTGCTCACCGACCTATTTCATCTTCCAGATGCGCATCGACAATCACGCAACACCATGGGCGAGCCCTACCAGCACCACCGCCACGGGCGCGGGGTTCGGGGCGGCTGAGGATGAGTGAGTGCTCGACAGCTATCTCTGACAGACGCCCATCTCTCGCCTCATAGCGGAATGTTATCGTGCTTCTTCCAGGGGTTCTGCATGTCCTTTTTGCGCAGCATGCGCAGCGCGCGCGCGATACGGCGGCGGGTCGAGTGCGGCATGATCACCTCATCGACATAGCCGCGCTCGGCGGCGACAAAAGGCGACAGGAAGCGATCCTCGTAAGCCTTTGTATGGGCTGCGATCTTTTTCGCGTCACCAATGTCCTTGCGGTAGATGATCTCGACCGCGCCCCTGGCGCCCATCACCGCGATCTGCGCCGTCGGCCAGGCATAGTTCATGTCGCCGCGAAGGTGTTTTGACGCCATGACGTCATAGGCGCCGCCATAGGCTTTGCGGGTGATGACGGTGATCTTCGGCACGGTTGCCTCGGCATAGGCGAACAACAATTTCGCGCCGTGCTTGATCAGCCCGCCATATTCCTGCGCGGTGCCGGGCAGGAAGCCTGGAACATCGACGAAGGTGACGATAGGGATCGAAAAACAGTCGCAGAAGCGCACGAAACGGGCCGCCTTGCGGCTGGCGTCGGAATCGAGAACACCGGCCAGCACCATCGGCTGGTTGGCGACGAAGCCGACCGTGCGGCCCTCGACGCGCCCGAAGCCGGTGACGATGTTCTTGGCGAAATTCTGCTGGATCTCGAAGAAGTCGCCTTCATCGGCAACCTTCAGGATCAGTTCCTGGATGTCATAGGGTTTGTTGGCGTTGTCGGGGATCAGCCGGTCGAGCGACAGGTCGTGGTCGGTCACCGACTGGTAGCATTCGATCTCGGGAATCTCCGACGTGTTCGAAGCAGGCAGCAGATCGACCAGCCGGCGCATCTGCAAGAGCGTCTCGACATCATTGTCATAGGCGCCATCGGCGATCGAGGATTTCGTCGTGTGCACCGAGGCGCCGCCGAGGCTCTCGGCCGTGACCGTCTCGTTGGTAACGGTCTTCACCACATCCGGCCCGGTGACGAACATGTAGGAGGTGTCACGCACCATGAAGATGAAGTCGGTCATGGCAGGCGAATAGACGTCGCCGCCAGCGCACGGGCCCATGATTACGGAAATCTGCGGAATGACGCCGGACGCCAGCACATTGCGTTGAAAGATCTCGGCATAACCGCCAAGAGCTGCCACGCCCTCCTGGATGCGTGCACCGCCGGCATCGTAGAGGCCGATGATCGGTGCGCGGTTGCGCAGCGCCATTTCTTGAACCTTGATGACCTTTTCGGCGTGCGCCTCCGACAGCGAGCCGCCGAACACGGTGAAATCCTTGGCGAAGAGGTAGACCGGGCGGCCGTTGACCGTGCCCCAGCCGGTGACGACGCCATCGCCGGGGATCTTGGTCTTTTCCATGCCGAAATCGGTCGAGCGATGTTCGACATACATGTCGAACTCCTCGAACGAACCCTCGTCGAGAAACACCTCGACGCGCTCGCGCGCGGTAAGCTTGCCCTTCTTGTGCTGGGCGTCGATGCGCGCCTGGCCGCCACCCATGCGGGCGATCTCGCGCCGGCGCTCGAGTTCCTTCAGCACATCCTTCATCGCCCGGTCCCCACATGAAAGCTGCATTTGTGGTAATGATGCCCGCCGGGGAGCGCAAGCGTTGGCTTTTGGTCCGTTTTTGCTGCGTTGCAACATGACGCCCCTTGCATTCCGGGGCGAACTCAGCCATATGCAGCCCATAGGCGCTTGGGCCGGGAGATTCCGGCCTTCTCGACAAATGAGACTGGTTGCGTCTGTTTTCCCTCTTTCCGGCAAATCGGCCCCCGATTGGTTGGCAAGGCGGTGAAAAAGCCCCGTGGCATGATGCCTGCGGGCACGACAGCGCAGCCGAGTGGACGTTACCGTCCGCCCGCCTTGTCGTTTCATATCAAATTTTTCGACGGCAGGTTGCGCCCTGCCGCCATCGATGTTTGCGGCCAAGAAGCCGTATGAAAGAAGATTATTTTGACCAACGAAAACACTTTGCCCGGTACGGACTCTGGGGAACTCTCCGGTTTCGCCGCATTGGGAATTACAGGTACGCTGCTCAAGGCGACCCATAACGCCGGCTTCACCGAGCCGAAGCCGATCCAGACGCAGGCCATCCCGCCGCAGCTGGAAGGCCGTGACATTTTCGGCATTGCACAGACGGGCTCCGGCAAGACTGCGGCCTTTGCACTGCCGATTCTCTCGAAGATCACCGCGCTTGGCACCAAGCGTCGCGCCAAGACGACCCGCGCGCTGATCCTGGCGCCGACGCGCGAACTCGCCGTGCAGATCGAGGACACCATTAAGATCCTCGCAAAAGGCCAGCATGTCTCGACCGCACTGGTGCTGGGCGGCGTCTCGCGCTTCAGCCAGGTGAAGAAGGTTGCTCCCGGCGTCGACATCCTCATTGCCACGCCCGGCCGGTTGACCGACCTGGTGCGCGAGGGCGACCTCATCCTCTCCGACACCAAATGGCTGGTGCTGGACGAGGGCGACCGCATGCTCGACATGGGTTTCATCAACGACGTCAAGCGCATCGCCAAGGCGACCGCGCCTGATCGCCAGACGGCGCTGTTCTCGGCAACCATGCCCGACGAGATCGCCGAGCTGGCCAAGGGCCTCCTGAAGAACCCCGTGCGCATCGAAGTCTCGCCGCAGAGCACCGCAGCCGCCGAGATCGTGCAGGGCGTCGTCTTCGCCCGCACCAAGCAGAAGCGCCAGGTTCTGTCGACGATGCTCGCCGACGAGGCGATGAAGTCCGTCATCATCTTTTCGCGTACCAAGCATGGTGCCGACCGGGTGACCAAGGACCTAGAGCGCGACGGCTTCAAGGCCGCCGTCATTCACGGCAACAAGTCGCAGAATGCCCGTCAGAAGGCACTCAACGACTTCCGCGAAGGCTCGGTTCGCATTCTGGTCGCGACCGACATTGCCGCACGCGGCATCGACGTCCCCGGCATCAGCCATGTCGTGAATTTCGATCTGCCGGACGAAGCCGAAAGCTACGTCCACCGCATCGGTCGTACCGGCCGCAACGGCATGGACGGCATTGCGATCACGCTTTGCGATCCTTCCGAGAACAGCAAGCTGCGCCAGGTCGAGCGCATCATCCGCACCAAGCTGCCGATCGTTGCCGACCATCTCGGCAGCCCCGATCCTGTGCGCAATCCGGCTGAAAAGAACGAGCGCTTCGAGCCTGCCAATGACCGCAACGACCGCAACGGTCGCCGCGATGGCAGGCGTCCCGGCGGCGAGAACAAGGGCAACGGTTTTGGCAAGAAGCGCTTCGGCGACAAGCCGGCCTTTGCCGGTGAGCGCAAGCCGGAAGGCGCCAAGCCGGCCTTCAAGGGCAACAACAAGCGCCGCTTCGGCGGCAAGCGTCCGGCGGCCCGGGCTGCTTGACCCATCATCTGTTGGGGCGGACCAGTCGGTCCGGCTTAACTGACTGTGACTGAAAGAAAGGGCGGCTGAAGTGATGCTTCAGCCGCCCTTTTTCGTCTCCAACCCTTACTTCGCCACGGCCTCGATCCAGACGGCAATCCGCTGCGCAAGGAAGGCCGTGGTCGATGGCGACAGCGCGTCGCCGGCAATGACGTGATTGTCGGGATCGCCAGAGCTTTCGATAGGGACCAGTTCGTGCGCGCCGCCCCAGCGGGCGGCGATCTCACGCGTGCGGTCGGGCCGCACGACTTTGTCCATATCCGAGAAAATAAACAGCGCCGGGATATCAGCCTTCTCCACCGGCGCGCCATAGGCAAGTTCCGTCAATGCCTGCATCGGCATGGTCGCGGCGATCGGATATCTGGTGGTCCAGAATTTCTCGTGCAGCGCATTGCGCGGGACGAAGCTGTGTTCCTTGCCGGCAACGAGTTCGGCGATCTGTTTGCCCCATGGCATGGTGAGGATTTCGGCGCCGGACGCCTTCACTCCGAAATTGGGCGAGATGAACGCAATGGCTGCCACCCCATCCGAAGCGCCCGGCCGCGTTGCCGCCCATGCCGCCAGCGAACCGCCGGTCGAGGTCGAGATGACGATCACCTTGTCGCCGATTGCCCGGCCGATGGCGAGCGCCTCCTCATAGTCGTTGATCCAGGCGTTGACGCTGCCTTGCGTCATCGCCGCGCCGTCCTGCCCATGACCGGTAAGCCGGGTGTAGAACAGATTGGCGGCGAGTTGGTCGGCCACATCGTCGGGCAAGGGGCGGACTTCGCCCTTCGATGCGGAAAAGCCGTGGATATAGACGATCGACAGCGGCGTCCTGGCATGCACCATCGGATCGGCCCAGACGATCTCCTTCTCCAGCCCGTCGCGGATACCGGGCACGGCGGCCTCCACCTTGGCCACATAAGCCTGCGGATCGTCACCGATGACGGAGGGATCGAAGCGGATCGTGGTGTCGACGGGAACGCGTGGGCCAAGCAGGAAGGCCAGTGAAAGGATGGCGACGAGACCCAGCACAGCCAGCACGATCTGTCGCCCCATGGCAAACTCCACGCAAGATGATCTCAACGTATGGCGGCGGCCACAATCAGGCAACGGCCGGCCGGAGCGCGGCACACAACAATTTCGGCAGCGTACTATTCGCCTGGTGGCTTGCGGTCGTAGTTCAGCGGCCTTGCCTTCCAACTGGTCATCAGGCTGATCACTCCTCTGCACACCGGCCTGGGCAACAGGCTGAGAAATTTCAGCGGCCAGCTTGTCCTGTATGGAAAAGTGACTTCGAAGCCACCGGATTTGATGCCCTTCATCATGCGGCGCGTCGCACGGCTAACCGGCATCAGGCCGGGCATCGGCAGCATGTTCTTCTCGGTCAGCGGCGTGTCGACAAAACCGGGGTTTATCACCTGGACGCGGATGTTCATCTTGTCGAAATCGTATTTCAGCGACTCGGCCAGGATGTTGATCGCCGCCTTGGTCCCGCCATAGGCGGCCGTGGTCGGCCAGCCGAAATAGGCGGTGACCGATCCAACCAGCACGACATGGCCGCGCGACCGAACGCGCATATAGTCCACGACCGGTACCAACCCGTTGATGATGCCGAAATAATTGACCTCGAAGGAGCGGCGAAAATCCTTGACGACGAGAGCCTCTCCAGGCGTGGAAATGTAGTTTCCGGCGTTGAAGACGGCGAGCACGATGGGGCCGAGTTCCTTCTCGATCGCGGCCACCGTCTTTTCCATGCGCGGCTCGTCGCTGACGTCGCAGGGAAAAGCCGTGACGCTGCCTGGCATCTGCGCGGTCTCGACGATGAGCGTGTCGATCGGATCGTCGTCCAGCGCGGTCACCGCCACAGCATAGCCCTGGGACGCCAGATCCCTGGCCAGCGAGCGGCCAATGCCGCTTGAGCCGCCCGTGACCCAGGCGACGCCGTGTTTCGGATCGGCCCTATAGAGTGTCATGCTGTGCCCTGCCACTTGTTGGTGTCTTGCTCTAGCGACGAAGGAATCGAATGAAAAGAGTGCTTTTCGACGCCAGGTGTAAATGAACTGTGCGATATCCACCCGGTCTTGGGGGTGTCCATGCTCGGCTGTGCTGGAAATGCGACTGGACCAGACAAATTCTTGCCTTGAAACCGAAGCGTCGGGTTTCTAGGGTTTCGGCGCATGCACACAAGGAATCCTGAATGCCTCGTTCTGTGATCGACGCGATCGGCAACACGCCTCTGATCCGCCTCAACAAAGCGTCCGAAGAAACCGGCTGCGAGATACTGGGCAAGGCCGAGTTCATGAATCCGGGACAGTCGGTCAAGGATCGCGCCGGCCTGTTCATCATCCGCGACGCCGAACAGCGTGGCCTGTTGCAGCCAGGCGGCGTCATTGTCGAGGGCACGGCCGGCAACACCGGCATCGGGCTGACGCTGGTCGCCAAGGCGCTGGGATACCGCACCGTCATCGTCATTCCCGATACTCAGAGCCAGGAGAAGAAGGACACGATCAGGCTGCTTGGCGCCGAGCTGATCGAGGTGCCGGCTGTGGCGTACAAGAATCCCAACAATTATGTGAAGCTGTCGGGAAGGCTCGCTACGCAACTGGCGCGGACCGAACCGAACGGTGCCATCTGGGCCAACCAGTTCGACAATGTCGCCAATCGCGACGGCCATGTCCGCACCACCGCCGAGGAAATCTGGAACCAGACGGGTGGCAAGGTCGACGGTTTCGTCTCGGCGGTTGGGTCGGGTGGCACGCTTGCCGGTGTCGCTTTCGGACTGAAGGCCAGGAGCAAGAACGTCAAGATCGCGCTCGCCGATCCGCTGGGTGCGTCACTCTACAGTTTCTACACCAGCGGCGAATTGAAGGCCGAAGGCAGTTCGATCACCGAAGGCATCGGGCAGGGGCGCATCACCGCAAACCTCGAAGGATTCACCCCGGATTTCTCCTTCCAGATCACGGACGAGGACGCATTGCCGATCGTCTTCGACCTGATCCAGGAAGAAGGCCTTTGCGTCGGCGGCTCGACCGGCATCAACATCGCCGGCGCGATCCGGCTGGCCAGGGAATTGGGTCCCGGCCACACCATCGTGACCATTCTTTGCGACTACGGCACACGTTACCAGTCGAAGCTGTTCAACCCTGAATTCCTGCGCGAGAAGAACCTGCCGGTGCCGGATTGGATGGAGCTGAAGAGCACCATTTCGGTGCCATTCGAAAAGGTCGCTTGATGGCGTACAAGACCGAAACACTGTTTCGCGACGATGCCTACCTGAAGACAGCGGACGCCACGGTTGTCGCCATCAACGACCGTGGTGGCATCATCCTCGACCGGACGATCTTTTATGCCACCTCGGGCGGCCAACCGGGTGACTCCGGGCTATTGGAGTGCGATGACGGAAATCGCATCGAGATTGCCGCCACCATCACCGGTGAGACCAAGGATGAGATCATCCATGTGCCGGCACCGGCGCAGGCGGCCCTGACGGTCGGCGAGAAGGTTAAACTGGCGGTTCTGTGGGAGCGGCGGCATCTGCTGATGCGTATGCACGCGGCTTGCCATCTTCTCACCGTCGTCTGCCCGTTTCCGATCACCGGCGCTTCCGTTTCTGAGGACGACAGCCGTGTCGATTTCGATATTCCTGACGCCGGCTTCACCAGGGAAGATGTAACCGCGAGCCTGATGGAGCTGGTGCGGGCCGATCATCCGATCTTCACCAGGCTGATCAGCGACGAGGAACTCGCCGCGAACCCTGGCCTGGTGAAGTCGAAGAATGTCCGGCCGCCGGTCGGCACCGGCAAGATCCGCCTGGTCTGCATCGGTGAGAACGGCACGGTGGACAGCCAGCCCTGCGGTGGCACGCATGTGAAAAGCACCGGCGAAATCGGCGAAATCCACATCGGCAAGATCGAAAAGAAGGGCCGCGAGAACAGGCGCTTCCGGATACGCTTTGGTCCGGCGCCGGCGAACTAAAATCGTGTAGCCGTCTATAATTGCTCAGGCTGTCCGGAGACTCCTTGCCTACCCAAGGTGTCGGAAACTGGAAAGTGGTCGCTCCACCCACGCTTCGATCTGCTCGGTGACGAACTTGGCTGCCTGATGGTGGATGAAATGACCGGCGCCGGGTAGCGCCACCAGCGCGGTTACATTGTCGACCTCGCGAAACGTGCCATCGAAGGCGCTGGCTGGGACATAGGGATCATCGGTGCCGAACAGCACCAGGGTCGGCGCCTTGACGAGAGGCAACTGCCCTAAGTCAGGCACTCTGCCAAGCGGTATATTGGCTCTATAGTAGCCCAACATCGCCTCCGGATCGGATCGACCGAGGGAGTCCACCAGAGCTTGCCTGTCCTCCGGATCGGTGACCCAGGCGCAGAGTTCGTTGATGTCCAGCATCTGGGCTGCGCCCGGTACCTGGAAGCGGCGTATATAGCCGGTGATCTCGGCATTGGCCGGGTCGGCAAGGGCACGCAGATGATTGCGCGGGTGCGGCGTCGACAACAGGACGAGATGGCGCACGACCTGCGGCACTCGTATGGCCAGCCACCATGCGATGATACCGCCCCAATCGTGGCCTACAATGGCGGCCTGGGTCAGCTTTTCAGCGGCCAGAACGGCCAGCACGTCGTTGACCAGATTGGTCAGCACATAGTTGCCGTAGCCTTGCGGCGCATCGCTTTGTCCGAAGCCACGCAGGTCCGGAGCGATCACGCGATAGCGGTCGCAAAGCGCTTGCATCTGCCGGCGCCAGCCCATTCCATGATCCGGAAAGCCGTGTAGAAAGACGATCGGCGGGCCAGAGCCCGCCGCCGTGTAGTGCAATTTGACGTTGCCGTTGACCGCGATCCTGGATTCGAACATCGCGCCCAAGCTCACCGTATGCCGGTTGCTATGGTCACATTTTGACTTCGAGACGAAGGAACGGTCCGTGGAAGGTCTGGGTGGTGCTGTCCGCATTGATAAGCAGATTGTGCCACTGCTCGACCTTGTAGCCAGCCGTAAAGGTGGCGCCGGCAAGGGGGGTCCAGCTCAGGCCGGCCGAGGCGTCGAGATTGGTGACTGTCTGGCTGGAGGACTGGCTGAACAGTGTAACGGATGCGTGATTATCCGGATTGGTACTCGTGACATTCACGCCGACACGGTCGTTGCGGCGGCCCCACATGACGGAGCCGGAAACCGCGCCTGTCAGCCCCCAGGTTTCGCTCAGCGGGTAGTATGCCTCGGCACCGACACGCGGCCCAATGCCCCAATATTCCGACGATCCTACCTTGTCGGCTGAGCCCCCCTTGTCGGTCGGATTGTCCGGGGCGAAGCTTTCGGAGACAACACCTGTTTCATCCGAATGCACCAGGCGTAGACCGCCAAAGAAGCGGATATCGGCGGCCTGAACCTTGACGTGCTTGCCGACATCGAAATCGAACGCCTGGAAGCTGTAGTCGTCGCCGTAGCCAATAGTCAATGTGCCCGGATTGCCGAACCCGGTTGTCGGGCCGCTGCGATCGAACGACCGGTTCTTGCCCAAGTGAAACGCACCTGCAAGGCGCCAGTCCATGTCCGAAGAAATCTGTTTGGTTAGCGCGATCGAACCTGAGAAGTCACCATTGCTGTTTCCAAGCTTGTCGCTGCCGCCGGTCTTGTCGTCGCTGTGGACGTTGTTTTGAAAGAACGCACCCTCGAAGGCGATCTTGACGCGCGAATCGATGACCGAAGGGTCCGTGACCTTCGCATCCTCTGCATGCGCCGCGACCACGCCCGCAGAAGTCACCGAAGCGGCGGATGCCGCGACCGTCGCCAACAGTTTACTTGATGCCCTAGCGCGCATTACTTAACCCCGCCCAAATTCTGCCCCAGAATCTAACATTACAGACATATCCTAACGGCACATTGCAGCAAGTCTGGCCAGAAATTTTACCAGGTGATGTTGCTGCTTTGCCACGGTGCTCGGTAGCGCCGTTGGACAGATGTGATAAGCGTCGCGCTGGGGCTGACCGAGCCGCGACTGACAGGGGGTTTGGTGGACAATCCAGCGCAAATCGAAAGCGTGCTCAACAACCTCGTCTATGTGCTTTTCGGCCAGAGCGGGCAGGTGGGGCCGAACGGGAAAGCCCGAGATCTCGGCAATCTGACTGTCTTCGACAATCCCGAGACCGTCGACGTCATCGTCAAGGCGCCGGAGCTCTTCCGAAAGAACTTCTCCCTGATCTCGGCCCTGGGTTTCAGCCGCTTCAACACCAATGATGAGGACTGGTCGGTCCGGCGCGCCGTCACCCAGGATATTTATCTGGCGGCCGCCAGGCCAGCGCAGCAGCATGCCGTGGCGGAAATCTTCACCGCCTGTCTGTCCAGTAGCGCCTCCACGCTACCAGCCATCCAGCAAGCTTTGTTCGCCGCGTCGATGACGATATTTTACCGGGCCTTCGGCCTTGTTCCCGACATGGCGGCGACGCTGTTGCTGCTCAACAGGGCCCGCGACGTGCTGAGGCGTCTCCAATACTATTCCTGGGTGACGCCGACGACCGCCGAACGTGCGAACGCCATCCAGGATGCTCGCGCGGTGGTCGCCGATTTCGCATCGCTGCTAATGGTAGATCCCCGGGCCGCTGCGGAGATGGACCGCTTCAGAAGCGAAGCCACTGATGTAGAAGGCTTTTCGCCGGTGGAAGAGTTCGTCATGAATTTCTTCGCCGGCGTCGAGACAACGGTCACGACCGCACTTTGGGTGATCGATCGGCTGGGGGCCAACCAGCAGGTGCAGGAGCGCATCCATGCCGAGGTTCTCTCGGGCGAGGCGCAAACGCCGTACACCGATTGCATCATCAACGAGACGATGCGCTATTTCCCTCCGATACCGTTCCTGACCCGGGAAGTCGGCGCCGATACAGTTCTCGACGGCCGGGACCTCTCCGCCGGGCAACTGATCATGGTATCGATCGTCGGCGTGCACCAGCATCCGGCTTTCTGGTCAAACCCGCGTGTCTTCGACGCCAGCCGCAAGGAATTCATGGAGAACAGCTTCGACCGACGGGCTTTTATTCCATTTCTCACCGGACCGCGCATGTGTGGTGGTGCCCGTCTGGGCCGGCTGGAAGTCAAGGAGGCGATTCTGGCCGTTGTGCGGCAGTTCGCATTCAGTCGTGCCGACGATATAATCCGGTTCGACTATGCGCTGGCGTTGCGGCCCGCGCAGGAATCTTCGGTTGGTGTTTCGTGTCGATGAGATGACAGGTTAGATCAGGCATGGTCTCGCCAAAACCGTCGGATCAAGGCGCCGAATTGCCTTCCGATCATGTCCTTGAAGTCGACACCTTGCGCATAGCGTCTGCTTGTCGACGTGTCATTTGACTTCAGCTCGAAGCCCGGGAGCCAGTTGCTCATTGTGGCGGATACGTTTTCCTGTTGGTTCGCGATAAAGTCCTCATAGAAGACGTGAGCCACTCTGTTTTTATCAACGGTGTTCAGATAATTCTTCCACCTGATCTCGCCATTCAAAATGTGTTGCGCGGCATCTCGGACCACCCTCTCGTTCAAAACTGTCACCCTTGGAATTCCAGGCAGTGTCTCCTGGCTGTCGAATGGCTGGCCCGTTTGAAGCACCGAGAGCAAGCTTATGGTTTGATCGACCTTGTTTCTCCTGGAGAGGAAAACGTAGAACGAGTAGTCGTCGTCGACGCCGATTGAACTGCGCGCGAATGGCAGGTTCTCATAAAATATCTTTGCGCTGAAGACGCCGTTCTCGGTTCTTTTCTCCATGAGATGGCGACCGTATGCCGGCCCCTGCTCATTGAGTGTTTCAAGGTCCATGGTGTTGTCAGCCGACCAGCGTCTCATCAACGGCAAGGCATACAGCCACTGAAAATACTCGGTAGGTATTCCTAGGCCAAACTGCTGCAACACCTGACAATAGGAATGCCCCGCCGTTCGCGGGGTCGTGCAAATCAGGATCTTGGCGGGATTTTCGATTGAGCTTTGGCGATCATAGGTCGCGGCGACATATTCACTGTACAAATCGTCGAAATGCATTTTTGGAACCAACTCCGCCACGACTAGAATCCAAATTTCAGACTGCGGACAGGAACCCCAGGATAAGCAGGGCCTGGTCCAGCGACATCAGCGATGGTGGATCGCCCGCATCAATGTTGTCGACAAGCCACAGATCAGGGCGCGCCAGCCGTGAGCGCTCGATGGCCTGCCGGGCAATGATCTGGCTGTTGCGGCCGTACATCAGCAGGATGTGGGCGTCGATCTTGCCGGCGATCGGGAACAGATCGTATTCGCGGCTGGCCATGGCGCCGAACTTTCCCGTGGTGGCCGGATCAAAGGCAAGTCGGAAGCCATCCGGACCGGCGGTTATCCTATTCTCGACATAGCGGTTGAACACCGTGTCCTCGACCCGCCCCATAACGTCTCTGGTGGAGCTTAGATATTCCTTGGCCGCCGCGCGGGTTGGAAATACAAGCACGCTCTCTTTCAGAACCTCGTTTCTCATCTCGTCAACCTTAGGTCCGCCGAGCATGGGCACATTGTTGAGAACGATCTTCGAGGCCTTGGAGCGGGTCATGTGCAGAAACAACAGCAAGATCGTGCCGCCCCATGAAGTGCCGATAAAGTGGTTTTCCGTGCCGGCGAACTCGCCCAGCGCACGCAGGCATTTGGAATAGACATTGATGTCGTAGCCGGACCCCAGATAGGCGCTGCGCCCGCGCCCCAACATATCGGGGCAGACGACCAGGAAGCCGTTGCGGCACAGGAAGGTGGCGAGGTAATCAAAGTCGGCACCGTTACCGGTGAAACCGTGCAGGCAGAACACTGTTGCGCGCGGCGTGCCGGCCGGCCGCCGGATGCGCACGAACATCGCGGCGTAGCGGTCATCTAGCCGGATGAGGATCTCTTGCGTCAGTGCCTCGGCGGTACCGGTCGGGTGCATCAGAGGTCGCGCTTGCGGACGGCACGCTTGACCGAGCCGCGATTGTCGATGAAGTCGCGTTTCCAGAATACCGATCTGTCCAGGTTGATGCGCTTGGCTTCCTTGATCATCGGCAGCATGTGGGACGAGGACCGCGTTGCCAGAACGGTCACCGCGGTGGCGTCGCCGCCGGGAAAGGGATTGAGTGGCCCGCCATTCGTCGCCCAGGCCTCGGCTATCTCGCGGCTGGTCTGGATCCAGCCGACATAGGCGACGATGGCGTCGTCGATCGAGCCGATCATGTGTGTCTGCTGATCCAACTGGTAGCGCAGCGTCTTCACCATCAGGCCGAACTCGTAACCGTCGAACGGCGGATAATGCGCGATGAAGTTGCAAACGAGTCCCAGCGAAACCGGATTGCTGGGAATACGCGAAAACAGAAGATTGCTCATGCCGAGATTGTTGACCCCGCCCACCCCAGATCATAACGATCAATCCGTACTCGCCACGAAACATGAAAACAATCGGAATCAATGGACTGCTGCGGCTGACTGTGTCGCGTATCAAAACAGAATGTCGCCTGGCCGGAACGCATCCAAATTGTCAAGCTAAACAAAGTTTTGCCGAAGACGAAGCAGGAGAACAAGAATGGCCGAAGACAGCCCTTTCACCGTCGACGCGGACTGGCTGCAGACGCGCCTCGGCGAGCCGGGCCTGACGATTGTCGATACGTCCTGGTACCTTCCGGCGCAGAAACGCGACGCTCGCGCCGAATACGAGGCGGCACACATACCAGGTGCCCGGTTCCTCGATCAGGACGCGGTGTCGGATCCGGACTCTGCTTTGCCACATACGCTGCCGTCACCGCAGCATTTTGCCCAGTATGTCGGTGCGATGGGCGTTTCGGCGGATGACACCATCGTCGTCTATGATGGTCCGGGCTTCTTCTCGGCGCCGCGGGCATGGTGGATGTTCCGGATTATGGGCGTCTTCCAGACCTTTATCCTGGACGGCGGCTTCGACGGCTGGAAAGCGGCCGGCCGACCGGTGACGACGGAACCGACGAAGATCGCGCCAAGCGTCTTTCATGCTGATTGCGACGCCGGTCGCGTTGCCAGTCTCGCTGACATGCGCCGGATCGTCGACACCAGGGAGAGCCAGATCGCCGATGCCCGTGGACCGGGCCGGTTCACTGGGGCTGAGCCAGAGCCCCGTGCGGGTATCCGCTCCGGCCACATGCCAGGCGCGCGCAATGTGCCGTACTCCGCACTGTCGGAAAACGGCGTGTTGTTGTCGAATGACCGTTTGCGCAAAGTGATCGAGGAGGCCGGCATTGACCTCTCGAAGCCCGTCGTCACATCTTGCGGCTCCGGAGTCACCGCCGCGGTGATCACTCTGGCGCTGGAGACGCTTGGCCACACAGACAACAGGCTCTATGACGGCTCATGGACCGAGTGGGGCGGGCTCTCCGACACGCCTGTGGTGACCGGCAAGGAATAAAGACGATGCAAAATGGCGTGCTGGAAGACATAGAAGTGACCGTTACATTTCTCGAGATGCATGTGCCGCCGACCTATACGCCGCCGGTGCCCTATAACAGGCAGGTCGCACTGCTGAAGACCAAGGACATTCCCTTGCATTTCTACCGTTATTTGATGGATCGGGTCGGCCGCAAATGGCATTGGGTGAATGTTCTGAGGCTGGACGACGACGAGCTTTCGGCCGGGATCCACCGTGAGGATCGCGACATCAGGGTGCTCTATCTCGACGGCGCGCCGGCAGGGTTCTTCGATCTCAAGCCGCATTTGCCCGAAGAAGTGGAGCTTGCCTATTTCGGCATGATGGAACATGCCACCGGCCTGGGCCTCGGCCGCTGGTTCCTGGGCTCTGCGATTGCCGCCGCATGGTCGTATGGGCCGAAGCGGGTGACGGTGCAGACCTGCACGCTCGATCATCCCGCGGCTCTGCCGCTCTACCAGAAGCTCGGTTTTGCACCGGTGGCGCAAAAGAAAGAGACTGTGCATCCGCTGCCGTTCCTCGAACGCTCGGCCAGCGTCATGCGGCCCTGATTTCAACCGGAATCCGACGTCAGCCGGATCTTGAACCCGTCGTTCATCGCCGCTTCAGCCTGCCTTTGGCATGTTGCCCGCACCATCAATGCGGCTGACGCCGAAGGAGAAAACGACATGCTGACCCGCCGTACACTTGCCGCAGCGCCGATCGCAGCGATTGCCCTGCCGAGCCTTGCTGCAGCCCAAGCGACAACGCCTTCGGCCGCGACGATCGAGCGAAAGCTCGAGGCCGCGCCCCGGGTGAAGCTGCGGCCGAACGAGCGCGTCACCATCCGTGAATTCAAGCGCCGGCCGGATTTGCGCCGCATGGCGCGCTCCATCGATATCCAGTCGATCAATTTCGCCTTCGGCTCGGCCGCCATCTCCAGTTCGCAATACGACAAGATCGAGAATATCGCTGACGCGCTGCAGCGCATCCTGCGCCGCGATCCCGGCGCCCGTGTGCTGATCGAGGGGCATACCGACGCCGTCGGCTCCTCCCAGTCGAACCAGGCGCTGTCCGAACAGCGCGCCGCTTCGCTGAAGCGCACGCTGGTGCGCGAATTCGGCGTGCCCGGCTACGCACTCGAGACGGTCGGCTATGGTGAGGAGTTTTTGCTCGTCCAGACGCAGAACGAAAATTGGCAGAATCGCCGGGTGACGCTTCGCCGCTTTGACGATTTTATCCGTTGACCTGCGAGCGTTCATTCCAATTTATTAGCCGGCTTTATTTATTTGAATTGGGAGGTCGCCAATTCGAACTGAGCGGGCCAGGACTGATCGTAGGATCTCGATCGGTCCTTCGTCACTTGGCAGGAATCGGGTGGGAAGTTTCGGCCTGAGTGGATAATTTCCGGCAACGACACGGAGATTTCACCATGACCATTCAGTTCAAAGCCCTGCCGACCCAGGATGTTAGAGCCCTGCAGTTTGGCGGCCCGGATGCCTACGGCCACACGCCCGAGCGAAAGATTTCCGACGGTGACGGCATGCCTTGCCGGCACTGTCTGAAGAACATCGCCGCGGGCGACGCCTATCTCATTTTGGCTTACCGGCCATTTCCGGACCTTCAGCCCTATGCTGAAACCGGGCCGATTTTTCTGCATGCCGAGGAATGCGGCCGCGCCAACGTGACCGGGGCGCTTCCCGAGATTCTCGAAAGCCCGGACTACATTGTGCGCGGCTATGGCAGGGATAACCGCATCGTCTACGGCAGCGGCGGTGTCATCCCGACTGAGGCGATTGCTGCGCGGGCCGAGGCGCTGTTCGAACGCGACGATATTGCCTACCTGCATGTCCGCTCGGCGCGCAACAATTGTTATCAATGCCGTATCGAGCGCGCATAGGGGCAAAGGTTGTCGACAGGAGTTCTGTCGTACTCCCGTCGCATAGATACGATAAAAAGCGATTGTCGATCGATTGGCCGACCGCGGATGAACCGGCGGCAATCTCGATATCGAGGAAGCGGGGCTTTGGCTCCGCTTTTTTGTTGCCTGCGGTGTGACGGGCTAAGAAAAAACCCGCCGGTATGAACCGGCGGGCTGACGGGAGGAAACTTCTCGTAACTTAGGCTCAGGACTCATTGATCAGAGCCAGAAGATTACGGTTGCAGCGATGCAGATCGCGGACATGAAGGTGTGGGCGCAGCGGTCATAGCGTGTGTGGATGCGCCGCCAGTCCTTGAGCCTGCCAAACATGTTCTCGATCTTATGGCGGCTTTTGTAGAGCAAGGTGTCGTGCGGGATCGGCAGATTGCGGTTGGCTTTGGACGGGATACAGGCGACTATGCCGCGCTTG